>CACGZD010000001.1 GCA_902577425.1 uncultured Alphaproteobacteria bacterium
GATCCTATAATGGCTACTTTTGTCATTTTTCTTACCTCAATATATTAAATTACCAATTATTCCCTAAAAATTATAATATTAAAAGATAAAAGTTATTTCATAATATGCAACAAATTAGTTGCTTTATTTTCATTATTAATTACCGTTTTATTAGATTTAAATCTTAACGAACCTATAGGAGGAATTATGTTTAAGACTTTAATAAAGGTCGCAGCAGTTTTTTCAGTACTATTATTTAGTAGTATTTCAAAAGCAGCTGACCCTATTAGAATTCCAGTTTTAAACTGGTCGAGCCAAATTGTTATGGCAAATGTTATGGCTCAAGTGTTTGAAGAAATGGGATATACAGCAGAGTTGGTTCCTGCAGAATCTGCTTCAAGATATGAAGCAGTAAGAATTGGAGACCTACATGTTGCTCATGAAACTTGGGAGTCAACTATGGCTCTTCCATTCTACGAAGCAATGGACAAAGGTGGATTGATTGATGCAGGAAGCCACAATCTAATTACTTTTGAAGAAATGGGTGTGCCAAACTGGGTAATTGAAGAAGGGCTTTGTCCTGGTCTGCCTAATTGGGAAGCTCTTAAAGATCCTGCATGTGCAGCAAACTTTGCTACTGCAGACTCAGATGGAAAAGGTCGTTGGTTAGAAGGTCCTTATGAATGGCATACTGAAGTTATGCCTAATAGACTTAAAGGATTAGGAATTGATGATTTATGGACAGTTAAATTTGCTGGTAGTGCAGATGCATTATGGGCTGAATTAAAAGCTGCAAAAGCAGAAGGTCGTGGAACAGTTATCTTCAATTGGTCTCCAAACTTTACTGATGCTGCAGGATTTACATTCATTGATTTTCCACCTTATTTTGAAGGATGTAGATTGGAAAATGGTGGGACTTTAGAAACTACTGGATGTGGTTCTCCTAAAGGATGGCTTAAAAAAGCTGCTCATATCAAATTCCCTCTTACTCATCCATCTGCTTATAAATTCTATACAAAAATGTCATTTACAGCTCCACAAATTGGCTTAATGGCAGATTTAGTTGATAGCCAAGGCATGGATCATGCTGCAGCTGCGACAGAATTTATTAAGCAACATAGAGATCTTATTGATCTTTGGAAAAATTAATTCTTTTAGTATTTTAATTAAAAATCCTCCCTTAAAGGGAGGATTTTTTTTGTTTTATTTAAATATAAATTGTAATAGTTTCATTATTTATAAAATAATAAAGTAGGTAATAATGTCAGATAATAACCAACCTTCTGTAATAAAATGTGAATCAGTTTTTAAAATTTTTGGCAACAATGCTAAAAGACTTTTAGAAAACTCTAGTGGAAATGTTGACGCAAAAACTTTTCAAGATGCAGGATGTATCGTAGGAGTAAATAATGCTTCATTCGATGTAAAAAAAGGTGAAATGTTAGTTGTAATGGGTTTATCTGGCTCTGGTAAATCAACTTTGCTTCGCTGTATTTCAAGATTAACCGAAGCAACTTCAGGAAAAATATTTATAGACGGAGATGATTTACTTACAATGAATAATAAAGAATTAATTGAATTGAGAAGAAATAAAATGGGAATGGTTTTTCAAAACTTTGCATTATTACCACATAAAACTGTATTAGAAAATATAGCTTTTCCTCTTCAAATTAAAGGCACTAATACTAACGAGAGTATTGCTAAAGCAATGGAAATGGTTGAATTAGTAGGTTTAAAGGGTAGAGAAAATTATTTTCCAAGAGAATTAAGCGGTGGTCAACAACAAAGAGTTGGTATAGCAAGATCACTTGCTGTGGAACCAGATATTTGGTTTTTAGATGAACCTTTTTCAGCTCTTGATCCTTTAATTAGGAAAGAAATGCAAGATGAGTTCTTAAGACTTCAAGGAGTTCTTAAAAAAACAATAATGTTTGTTACTCATGATTTTGATGAAGCTCTAAGATTGGCTGATCGAATAGCAATAATGAAAGATGGAATTATTGAGCAACTAGATACACCTGATAATATTGTTCTAAATCCAGCTACTGAATATGTTAAAAAATTTACCGAAGATGTTCCTAGAGAAAAAGTTCTTAAAATTGAATCAATTATGGATCCTATTGATTCTAATGCATCAAGCAATATTGAGATATCTAAAGATGCTATTATTGAAACATTGGCGGAGTCAATACTTAATAGTAAAGAAATATTGAAAGTAGTTGATGCTAACAAAAATAATGAAATAGTCGGATCGCTTGATCCTGCAAAAGTAATAAAAGTTTTATTTGGAAAATAATTACAAAATGTTCAATGTTAAACAATTTTAAAAAATCAAAACCACAGCAATTTAGTTTTTTAATTTTAATATTTCTTTTTTTATACTTTATTGTTCCTGAAGATGAAAATAGTTTACTTTGGAGATTGCCACCTTTGCTAAAGGATATTCCAGCATTTATAAATTACTTATTAGATAATTTAATGTTTAATTGGCTTACTATTCCAGTATACGATCCTGATTGGGGTATGTATGAAGATCAAGCTATTGTTAGATTAATAACAAGATCAATTTCTGATTTTCTTTTATTTTTGATCATATTTATAAGAGAGTTTTTTCTTGGAGGAATGCAAACAATTAGTTCGCTAACTGGAGACTCGTTAAAAGGACTTAAATTGGCTTACCTACCAGCAATTCCATGGACAGCTGTAATCATGGGATTATTTATTCTGGGCTATAAACTACAAGGTTTAAGTTTAGCTTTAATAGCAAGCTTAGGTTTTTTTTATGTTTCTGTTTTTGGTCAATGGGAACCTACAATGGAAACGCTATCTTTAGTTCTAGTAACTGCACCTATTTGTTTTATTTTGGGATTGTTTTTTGGAATTTTAGGCTATTTGAGTAAAAAAGTAGAAACTACTCTCCAACCAATTTTAAACGTAGCTCAAACAATGCCTCACTTTTCGTATTTAGTCCCTATTATTGTATTTTTTGGAGTTGGAGATCATGCAGGAGCAGTAGCAACGATTATTTTTGCAACACCCCCTATGATACGACTAACAATTTTAGGACTAAGAAAAATTTCACCAGAAATTGTTGAATCAGGATTGATGAGTGGCTGCAATAGATTTCAATTATTATTTAGAGTATTAATACCAACTGCAAGAAGAGATATTTTAATAGGAGTAAATCAAGTAATCATGCAATGTCTTGCAATGACAACAATAGCTGCTTTTATTGGTGCTAAAGGATTAGGTTTTAATTTAAAAGTTGCTTTAAACGGTCTTAAAATTGGTAAAGCAGCAGAAATAGGTATTTGTGTTGTTATTATTGCTGTTGTTTTAGACAAGTTATCTTTAGCTTGGGCAAACAAACAAAAAGATTATTTTGCAAACTTAAGTTTTTTTCAGAGAAACAAGGCATTTGTATATTTTTTATTTCTAACATTAATACTAGGAATAATTGCTTACTTTAGTGCGTCCTATTTTGAAGAAGGAATAAATTTTCTATATTTAATACCTTTTGGTAAAGGATTAACAATTGCGCCTTTATTAGATGCTGGAGTAGATTGGATCTGGGAAACATTTTTCTATTATTTAAATATTTTTAACAAATTTTTAATTACTTATGTTCTTTTTGTAATGAGAGATGCATATTTAGGAATGCCAGTAGTATCAACTTTCTTCTTAATTATGGGAGCTGGCTATATCATAGGAGGTATTAGATCTTGTCTAATTGTTGGAGGTCTAATTCTTTTTATTGCTTTATCTGAATATTGGAACAGAGCATTAATTACCGCTTATATGGCAACTTTTGCTGTTGGAATTTCTGCAATAAATGGAATTATTGTAGGCTCATTATGCGCTCGTAATGAAATCTCAACCAAAATTATACTTTCTATTTGTGATTTTTTTCAAACTTTCCCATCCTTTATTTATCTTATCCCTGTTATTCTACTTTTTGGAATTACAGATACATCAGTAATGATTGCTGCAATAGCTTATGCTTCCGTGCCTGCAACAAGATATACTGTAGAAGGACTAAGAAGTGTGCCACCTTCTTTGCATGATGCAGGATCTATGTCAGGAGTATCAAATCTACAAAGATGGATCTCGATAGAGTTTCCTCTTGCCTTGCCTCATATTATGCTGGGATTAAATCAAACAGTTATTTTTGCATTAATGATGATTGTTTTGGGAGCATTAATTGGAACAGAAGATTTAGGTCAAATAATTATGGGCAGTCTATCTAGGCCTGGCGGTGCTGGGATAGGTTTTACATTAGGGATATTTGTATCATTTATATGCTTAGCAGTAGATAACTTAATTCGAACTTGGACTGATGAAAGAAAAAAATTATTAGGAATAAGTTAATTATTCTCCCAATAAACTATCATCTAAAATATTTGTATCATAAGCACTATATGAATGCCAACCATGAACAGTTTGATCTAGATCAATTACACTTCCTGTCATAAGTCCTGAGTCTTCTGAGCTCATAAAAGCTATAGCTCTTGCTACATCTATTGGTTTTGTTAATCTTTTAAAGGGAACTTTTTTTTCTGCTTTTTCTAGCCAATCCTCTCCTCCTTTGTGAACTTTTGTCTGAATATCATGTTCTGCAGGAGTATCAGTCCATCCAATGTTCAAAGCATTAACTCTTATTTGATGACCAGAAACTGAATTTGCAATATTTTTTGTCATTGCCGCCAAAGCTGCTTTTGAGCCACTATAAGCAACAATAAATGGCATACCACTATACATGGCCATAGATAAAAGATTTACTATTGTTCCCTTAATTTTATCCCTTATCATTATTTTAATAGTTTCTTGCATCAAAATAAATGGGGCTCTTGTATTGACATTATAATTACTTTCATAATTTTCTAAAGTAGCACTTAAAATAGTTCCTCGTTGAGTATATCCAGCAATATTGATAAGAGAGTGTATAGTTCCAAAATTTTTATCTGTTTCAGAAATTATTTTTTTACAATCATCTACTTTTGAAAGATCAGCCTTAACATAAATACATTCTGCTCCTAATGACTCTATTTCCTTTTTAACATTTTGACCTTTTTCTTCTTGTCGACCACAAATAGTTATTGCCTTTGCTCCTCTTGCTGCAAGAAGTTTTGCTGTCTCAGCACCACTTCCCTGAGTACTACCAGTAACAACAATTACTTTGTCTTTAAATTGGCAACTTAAATCATTAACATATTTTTTATCCATAAAATTTCCTTTAATTAAAATAACATATTATTTATTTTATACACCTTCTTTAGTCTGCTTCTTGCATTACTCTTGGATAATCATAGCCAAATAATAATTTTTTTAAATCTTCTGAAAAATTATTTTTGATATCCTCTCCACCTGGAAATTTTGAACTTTTTTCCCAATCTTCCATTGGCTTCACAAAACCTGGTAAATATTGACCTAGTATAGCTCTTCTATCTCCTGAATTTTTTTTGCTCTCATAAGAACCATGCCAACATGCACCTGTCATCAAAAATGCTGAACCAGATTCTCCAGTAACATTTATGCATTCGTCAAAATATTTTTTTGTATCTTTAGGATATATTCCCCATTTCTGAGAACCAGGAACAAGTGCTGTTGCACCGTTATCTTCAGTAAAGTCATCTATCATAATTGTAGACTGACAGTTCATCAAAAAACTAAAATTCATGTTATGAGGATATTTATCCATCGAATGCATATCAAAATATGGATAATCAACATGTGGGAGTTGAGGTTTGTCTCCAGGATTTACTGTTCTTGCTGCAAACGATCCAAGTACAACACTGCTACCTAATATTTTTTTAAAAACATCAACAATTCTTTTCTTTTGAGCCATTTTTTCAAAAATTTTTCCTTTATATATAAGGCTCCAAACAATTATTTTTCCTTGAACTAAATTTGCACCATCTTTCTTATCATCATATTCACCTTGTACAGCTGAATCTCTACCTGCTTCTTTTAATAATTTTTCCATATTTTGGTCAATCAAATCTTTTGCTTCTTTAATTTCTTCTTTACTAAAGAGATTAGGTATAACAACATAACCCTTTCCATTAATTATTTCATCAGCATCATTTTGAATTTGTTTTTCATAATCCATTTTTCTCCTCCTTAATGAGCTATATTAATTTTACTATAAAAGACATTAGTCATAATTAATCTTAATATTTTGACCTTTGTTAAGTGATTCATTAGCTGCATTAGCTAATATTAATGCATTTCTCCCATCTTGAAATGTAACATTTGTATCTTTATTCAATTTGATACTTTGAACAAAATCTTTAAATTGATCTTTGTATGCTTGAGAATATCTTTCAATAAAAAAGTTTAAAATTGGTTCTTTTGAAAAAGTTTCAGACTCACTAAAATACTCGACTGAACTGGGAGTTTGATTATTTGAAATTGACATACCTTTACTGCCAAATACTTCCACTCTTTGATCATATCCATAAACAGCTCTTCTTGAATTATTAATATGAACTAATACTCCTTTTTTTGATTTTAGTATGCACATTGTAGTATCATGATCATTAATTTTTTTAATATCATCATTGACCATTTGACTTCCAAATGCAGAAACTTCTACAACTGGATCATCTCCTAAAATAAATCTAGCAAGATCAAAATCATGTATTGTGCAATCTCTAAATATACCTCCTGAGTCTTTTAAATAATCTAAACTAGGAGGAGCCGGGTCTCGACTCGTTATTACAACCATTTCAAGTTGTCCAATTTTTCCTGAGTGGGCAATTTTTTGTACTTGGTTGTGACTAGTATCAAAACGTCTATTAAAACCAATTTGAATAGGAGCTTTTAAATTTTTAATTTCATCCCAGCATTGATTTACTCTATTGATATCTAGATCGATTGGTTTTTCACAAAAAATTGCCTTACCAGCTTTTGCTGCTTTAATAATAAATTCAGTATGCGTAGGAGTAGCAGAAGCAATAAAAACTGCTTGGATATCATTGTTTTCTAATGCCTCTTCAGCAGTTGAAGCAACACTTGCATTATATTTATCTGCAAGTTCATTAGCAAACTGTTTGTTTATATCAAAGATATATTTTAAAGAACACTCTGGATGAGAATTAATAATTTCAGCATGCATTTTTCCTATTCGTCCAGCTCCCATTAAAGAAAAATTAAACATAAAAACTCCTTTGTATAAATATTATTAACTTCAAAATAATCACGTTTAAATTTTTTCCCATTTAGAGTTATTATTTGAAGATTTTTTTGCAGCAAAAATAAATTTAATACCTTTTACTCCGTCTTCAATATTAGGAAATGTATGATTAGTTTTTTTATTAGAAAGAATACAATCTGCAAACTCAGTATAAATATTTGAAAAAGCTTCAAAAAAACCTTCAGGATGGCCGGCTGCTAATCGAGACGATTTTAAAGAGAAATCAGAAACATCGTTGCTAGCTCTAGTAATAATTTTAGTTGATTTATTAAGTTCTGTAAATTTTAAATGATTAGGTTCGTCTTGAAACCATTCAACCGCACCTTTATTTCCATAAACTCTTATTTTTAATCCGTTCTCTCCACCAGTTGCAGCTGAAGATACCCATATAGAAGCTCTAGCTTTATTGTTCATTCTTAAAATTAAAAAGGCATTGTCATCTACAGATATTTCTGGAGATAATGAATTAACTTCAGCACTAATTTCTTTAACTTCTAAATTGGTAACATATCTAAGTAAATGATAGGAGTGGGTTCCAATTTCAGCTAAAATCATTGAAGGTCCGCACATTTTTTTGTCCAATCTCCATTTTAATGTAGATTTTTCATCTTTCTTTTTAATACCAACAGTATAACCTTGAGGATATTCAACATTAATCAATAATACTTTACCCAACTTTCCTTTTTCAACTAAATTTTTAGCTTCTCTTAGCATTGGATAGGCAGAATAATTATGTGTCAAAGCAAATACTATTTTATGTTTCTTTACTAATTTTTGAAGCTTAATGGCATCCTCTACTGTCGCTGTCAGAGGTTTATCACAAATAATATGTATTTTATTTTCAATAAATAATTTTGCTATTTTATAATGATCTCCCGAAGGAGTCATAATTCCTAGAGCTTCAATACCATCAGATCTCTTTGATTCTTTTTTTGCCATTTCACTATAATTTGCATAACAACGTGAAGGATTAAGGCCTAAAGATGAACCAAAATCTATTGATTTTTTTTTATCTCGTGAAAAAACTCCTGCAACAAATTCAAATCGGTTATCAAATCTAGCAGCCAACCTATGTGTATACCCGATAAAAGAACTTGGGCCTCCGCCAACAAAACCTATTTTTATTTTTTTGTTTTTTGGAAGTGAATCATTCCTCATTAAACCTAAACGGCCAAAAACAACTTTTTTTTCTTTAGTCATTGATTTTTATTTCTACTAAAAAATTTTTCATACAGTCTATAATTTAACAATTCTATTAGTTTTTGAAGATTTAATCAAAGCTAATATAGTTTTTATATTTTTTTTACTATCTTCTAATGAAAGATTTTGTTTTTTATTATCTATTATTGTAGATACAACAGATTCTACTTGGTAATCATATGCATCTTCATTGAAACTAATATTAGAAAAATTTTTTCTCATGGAATCACCAAATGCAGTTTTGTCTATTTTTTTGATTTTTGATTCACTAATAAAATCTACTTTACCTGTTTCTCCAGGTAAATTACAATAAGGTAGATCAAGTGATAAAACTCCTTTATCTCCTATTATAGTTACATTTTCATGAGGAAAAGATCTCATACTGCAATGAAATTGCATTTCAATGTTATTTTTAAACTCTAAAAAACCAGAAAATATTTGATCTACTTTTCCTTTCCCTTTTGTTATGCCTTGATTGGCAAATACTTTAATGGGCTCTTTTCCTAAAACTCCTCGAGCAAAACTCGTACAATAACTTCCTAAATCGTATAATGCTCCTCCCCCTTTAGAATAAGTATAGCGGATATCATTATAATTTAAATTAGTTATCGAAAAAATTGCAGAAATATAATGAACATTACCAATTTTTTTATCCTTTATCATTTTTTTTACATATTGGGTTTGAGGATGAAATCTCATCATCGTGGCTTCTTGAATCATAACTTTATTTTTTTTTGAAATGGCTATCATCTGATTAATTTCACTAATAGATGGAGCTAAAGGCTTTTCACATAAAATATGTTTTTTTGCTTTTGCGGCCTTAATAGTCCATTCACAATGTAAATGATTTGGAAGAGGAATATAAATGATATCAATTGATTTATCGTTTAATAATTCTTCATACGAACCATATGCATTAGGTATATCAAATTTTTTTGCAAAACGTTTAGCACTTTTTAAATCTCTACTTGCTACAGCTAAAAGTTTACTTCTTGACGATTTTCTAATAGGAGAAATTAATCTTTCATTAATTCTTGCAGTACTTAATAATCCCCAATTTAATATTTTTTTCTTCATTTAATAATAATTATATTAATATATTGAAATAAAAATTATAATAATTTTTATGTAAATATTCTATGTGTATTATCAAAATTATGGAAACATTTTGTTGAATTTTCTTCAAGAAAATTATTTAATAGTCATCAATCACAAATAAGATAATGTTAATTAAAATTATAGATAAAATTGAATATATTGAATATAAAAATTGGAAATTACATTATATAAAATATTTAAAATTTAATAAAAACATAATTAAAGAAAAAAATCTTAAAAATTTATGGAAGTGGCTCAATGACAAAGATCATGCTTCTAGCTTAATTATTGCCATAAATAATAAAAAAGAAATTCTAGGTCATATTCATTATAAAATTTCTCCAAACCCAGTAAGAGGAAAAGATATAGGTTTTCTTGATGATATTTTTATTATTCCTAAATACAGAAATCTTGGAATAGCTAAAAAAATGATAAATCATTTAAAAAAAATAGGTAAAAGAAAAAAATGGGATATTATTAGATGGCATTGTGATATTGAGAATGAAATAGCTATAAACTACTATCGTAAATTTTCTAATAAAAAAAACTGGTATACATTTGAACTAAAAATATAAAACATGAAAATAAATTTTAAAAAAATAATAGTATATTTTTTTATTTTTATATTTTTAATTATTTCTATTTTTCCTATTTATTATTTATTAGTAATTTCTAGTTTAACTTTTGCTGAATTTAGATATTCATTAAAACCTATTTTTATTCCAAGTAGCTCAAAAATAAACTCAATTTTTTTAGCTTTTTTTCAAAAACCTTATTTAAATAGTTTAATTATTAGTTTTTCTGTAACTTTGATTTCATTATGCCTAGGAATTGCAGCTGGGTATAGCTTTGCAAAATATAAAATTGGAGGATTTATTTTGCCTTTTTCAATTTTATCAATTCGTATGTTGCCAATTGTAGCATTTATAATTCCGTTATTTCTTTTTTCAAAAAAATTAAATTTAATTGACTCTTACTTATCTATTATTTTTTCTCATTTAATTATTTGTTTACCTTATTCAATTTGGATGATGAGAGCTTTTTTTAAAGACTTACCACATGAGATAGAACAAGCTGCTTATATGGATGGATGTAATCAATGGGAAGCATTTTATAAAATATCCTTACCCTTAGTTGCCCCAGGAATAGTTGTAACTGGATTATTCTGTTTTATATTTTCATGGAATGAATTTATTTTTGGTTTAGTTTTGTCAAGAAAAGATGTTATTCCTATAACAGTTGCTCTTAGTGGAGGAAGTAATTACTCTCTTGCTTTAGCATCTGTAATTCCAATATTGTTATTTTCAATACTAATTAATAAATATCTTGTTAGAGGAATGACTTTAGGAGCAATTAAATAACTTTATGGAGAGGTTTCCCTTTTTTAAAGAAATTTATAAGATTTTGACAGCTCAATTGAGCCATAGCATTTCTTGTCTCTACAGTGCCACTTCCATGATGAGGGTGGATAATAACATTATTTAACTTTTTAAAAATTTGGTTAATTTTTGGTTCATTATAAAAAACATCTAAAGCAGCACCTTTTATTTTGTTATTCTTTAATGAGTTGATTAATGCTTTTTCATCAATAACTGTTCCTCTAGATACATTAATTAAATAGGATGATTTTTTCATAGATGAAATTACAGATTTACTAATTAATTTTTTAGTTTTTTCTCCACCAGCGCAAGTGATAACTAAATAATCAACATATTTTGCCATTTGATTTAAATTTTTAAAATATTTATATTTGGATTTTTTTTTCCTTGGGCCAAAATAATTAATTTCCATAAATAAAGACTCAGCTTTTTTTGCAAATTCTTTACCAATTTTACCTAAACCAACAATACCTATTTTCTTACTAAAAATACTGTCAGTTAATTGCATTGGTCCCTTCTTTTGCCATAAGTTGGATTTTATATAACTTTGTCCATTAACTATATTTCTTGAAATAGAGAGTAATAAAGTTAAGGCTAAATCAGCGACATCTCTTGTTAAAACTCCAGGGGTGTTGGAAACAGTAATTTTTCTTTTTTTACACTCTACTAAATCAACATTATCGTATCCAACTGCAAAAAGAGAAATAATTTTAATATTTGTCAGATTTTTCATCATTACAGGAGTAACTTTAAATAAACCACTTGCAACAAGTGCATCGTACTTAGAAAAATTAAGTTTTTTTCCTTTAATATTCCATAGAGTATCAATTTTGAAATGTTTTGAATATATATGAGTAAAATCTTTTATAAGATCATCAGCTATTAGAATATTTTTTTTCATAACTTTTCAATTTTGCTATCCAATTTTCATTTTTTAAAATTTCTTTATTAACTATATTTTTAGGAATTTTTCCTTCCATAACATCTTTAGCAGCATCTACATCGTCTTTTCCACACTGATAAAACATTTGGTCAGTCCAGCATAAAGAGTGAGGCGCTAAAATTGTATTATCTAACTTTAAAATTTTATCATCCATTTCAAGGGGCTCTGTTTCAAACACATCTAGTCCTGCTCCTGCTATTTTGTTTTCACTTAAAATATTATATAAAGCATTTTGATCAACAACAGGACCTCTTGATGTATTAATCAAATATGAAGTTTTTTTCATAAGAGATAATCTCTCTTCATTTACTATATGTCTAGTTTCTTCTGTTAGAGCACAATTTATAGAAAGTATATCTGAGTTTTTAAATACTTCATTTATTTCACAAACTTTAACACCTAAATCTTCTAATTTTTTTTTATCTGCATAAGGATCATAAGCAATGAAATTCATATCAAAAACTTTGGCTAATTTAACTATTTCAGCTCCTATATTTCCAAATCCTATAAATCCAAGAGTTTTATCAACTATTCCTTTTCCCATGTATTCTGATCTAGAGTCCCATTCGCCATTCCTTGTAATTTTATCTTTTATGAACATATTTCCAGTCAAAGATAATATAAAAGCCATAACTGAAACAGCAACAGGTCTTCTAATACCATCAGGAGTTATAACCAGAGCTATAGAATTATCATTACAAGCATCCAAATCAACACTATCATACCCTACTCCAAACCTAGCAATAACTGATAATTTGTTATCTTTGGGAGCTGAATTTTTTGTAAATCGATGTCCTAAAAGAATTAATGCATCATAGCCTTCAAGTTCTTCAGATTTAATTTCTGGGCTGGTATCAATAATTTTCCACTCAATATTTTTATGATTCAATAAATTCAAATCAATATCAGGATAAGCAAAAGTTCCATCATCTTTTAAAAAATCACCACTTAAAGCTACTTTAAACATATTATTTAACTGCGCCTAAAGTCATTCCTCTTACCAAATATTTTTGAGCAACTAGAGCTAAGAAAAAAACAGGTAAGCAAGACATTGCTGACATAGCAGTCATAATTGGCCAGTGAATTCCAAATTGAGTTCTTGTTCCAGCAATTACAACAGGCAAAGTAATGGCTTCTTTACGACTTAGAACTAAAGCAAAAACAAATTCATTCCAAGAAAAAATAAAACAGAAAAGAGCAGTTACAGCAATACCTGGAGCTGCTAAGGGTAAAGCAATTCTCCAAAGTACTTGCCATTTACTACAGCCATCTACCCTTGCTGCCTCTTCTATTTCTAGAGGAAGATCAATAAAAAAACCTCTCATCATCCATATAGCAAAAGGTAAAGTGACTAATAAATGAGTAACAATAATAGCTAGATGAGTATCAATTAACTTTAATTTAAACATTAAAATAAATAAAGGAACAATAGCAGCTACTGGCGGCATCATTCTAATTGATAAAACCCAAAAAGGTAAGTGAAAGCCTCCAATTTTGTAGCGTGCAAAACTATAGCCTGCCATACATCCAAGAACAGTTGCTATGATTGTTGTGCAAGTGGTTATAATTAAACTATTTTTAAAAGCCTCACCACCAAGCCAATAAAAAGCTTCAATATAATATTTGATTGTAAATTCAGGTGGTATAAAAAGTGGAGGATAATACATGACCTCTAATTGAGGCTTCATAGTAGTTATAAACATCCAATAAATTGGAAATAGAAAAAAAAGAACAGCTATAAAAATAATAAAATACTTTATATAAGAAGTTAAAGTCTTGCTCATTTATTTTTCTTCCTTATGTAAAACTTTTGCCATTCCAGTTGCCAGAATAACTGTGACTATTAAAAGTATTATCGACATTGCTGCAGCATAGCCTACTTTAAAATATTTAAATCCATTTAAATACGACCAAAAAGTAACAAGTGTGGTGGATGTACCAGGTCCTCCTTGAGTTAATATATAGACCTTATCAAGTTCTCGTAAACTATCTAACATTCTGATTAAAACAACAACAGCTATAACCCGAGTTATCAAAGGTAAAATAATATATCTTACTTTTTGCCATAAGTTTGCACCATCTAAATCAGCTGCTTCAAATAATTCTGAAGATATAGATAGAATACCAGTTAGCAAAACTAATGTAACAAATGGAGTCCACTGCCATACATCAGCAATCACTAAAGATAATAAAGATGTTGAGGCACTGGCTGTCCAAGAATAAGGTCCTAAGCCCACAAAACCTAATAAATAATTTAATGGCCCCCACTCTGTTAAATATAATAATCGAAATACATAACCTACAACAACTGGCGCAACCATCATAGGTAAAAGAATTAATGGTAAATAAAAAGCTTTTGCGCTTCTACCTCTAAATTCATCATAAAATAAAATAGCTAATCCTAAACCGAAAATGAATTGTAAACCAATTGAGCTTATCATAAATATTGCCGTATTTTTCATGGCAAGCCAAAACATACCATCTTTCAAAATTTCTATATAGTTTTCAAAACCAATAAAATACGCCCGATTAGGTCTTGGAAGATAATAATTAAAGAAACTGATATAAAAAGTGTAAATCATTGGAAAAATAGAAACAACAAATAATATAATAATAGATGGGGCTAATAGGCCTAAACCAAATATATTTTTTCTAATCCAATTCATAAAAGCTAATTATTAAACTATTTAAGAGTTTATAAAAGCACCAACTTTATAGTTGGTGCTTTTAAATAAATTGACTTACTAATAACCCATCGCTTTAGCGTACATTTCTTTTTGCTTATCAGCTCCAAGACTCTTAGTAATTTTTTTCCAATTTTCTGCTGCTTGGTCTAATGCTTCTTGAGCACTAATTTCACCAGCAAGAGCTTTTTGTACTTGAATATCTAAACTATCATAATATTCAAAGCCCCCAGGAATTCTTAATTCACCAACTATATCTCCAATTGCTGAATCAAAAGCATCTAAATACTCTTGAGGAGCAATCATTTTTACAACTGCTGAATCAAAATGAGATTGTCTGAATAAATCAGT
This sequence comes from uncultured Alphaproteobacteria bacterium, assembly GCA_902577425.1. Lineage (GTDB taxonomy): Bacteria > Pseudomonadota > Alphaproteobacteria > HIMB59 > MarineAlpha5-Bin3. The sequence continues at coordinate 14,830 of CACGZD010000001.1, forward strand.
TCCACCACCTGGATACAAAGCTACATGAGTACTAACATCTGGTCCTAAAATATAATCAAGAACCATATATGCAGCTTCTGGATTTGCAGAATCTGCAGTAACACCTGCTACCCAGCCTCCACAAGTCATATTAGCTTTTGAAGGAACATCTGCAAAACCCATTGCTGAACCAGTGTTTGCTGTGAATGCAGCAGTCATTAGACCTTCATCTGGCCAGTGAATCAAAGATGCACATTTTCCAGTCATAAAGCAAGTATGAGCCTCACTCCATTCCCATTGCAACATCCCTGGAACACCATTAGCAACAGTATCAACATAATTTTGAAGTGCTTTTACTCCTTCAGGAGTATTAATTAATGGCTCCATTGTATCTGGATCAAAATAATTAGGTGTAATACCCGCTTCTTTTTGATAAGCAAATAATCTCATCAAGTAAGGATATTGACCTCTACCTCTTTTGATGATTGGATCACTATAACCAGCTTGATCTATTGTACCATCTCCATCCGTATCTCTTTGGAAATGCTTTTGAATATCAAGAACTTGATCATAATTTGCAGGCGGTGCTAAATCATATCCATAAGTAGATTTAAAGTCAGCCATTTCTTTTGGATCTTCAAACATATTTTTATTATAGTAGAAAATCATGACGTCACCGTCCATCGTCAAAGAAACTCTTTGGCCTCCATAGGTATTTTCCCATTCTCTAAATCCTTCATGAATATCCATCCAACCCGGATCCCATCTATCCATGTAATCATCTAATGGTCTCATGAAATCAATATAATCTCCAACCCATCCTGGATTGTATTGAACTATATCATAAGCTCCAGTTCCCATTGATAATTCCAAAATTGATTTGTCATACAATTCGTTAACTGGAATACCAACTAACTCTAAATTGATACCATATAATTCTTTAATTCTTTTAACATGAGGTCCCCAAGCATTAACAAATGGACCAGAATGAAGTGCTGCTGTTACAGTAACACCATCAAAAGTTGGTCTTGGCTCAGGTTTTGCATTTGCTATACCAGCAAAACAGAAAACCGTTAAAAGAAAAGTAATCAATAATTTTTTCATAGTTTCCTCCTAAAAATAAATTTTACCTCCTACAGATAAATTTATATTATAGGTGAAAGTTAACATGATATAAAAATTAAAATCAACAATATATGAGTTTATATTATATAAGAAAATATCCTTAAATATTTTATATAATTTATATATAGTTTTATTTAAGAATTTAATTTATAATAATTTTAATGAATTTAGGGAAAATTATAAAAAATAAATATACATGGATTATTATTATCGGAATATTTTTAGCCTATCAAATAATACCTGAACTTCTAACTTATGAGCCTATGGCTGATGGTCCAAACACCATATCTGAAAAAAATATTAAAGCTGCTTCTGAAACTGGCGGGAAATCACAGTAATATTAACTAGCTTCTCTCTCATACAATTTTAAATTAATTATTCCAAAAATAACCAAGATTAAACACCCTAATAAAGTAAATTTATCAGGAATTTCACTGAAAAAAATATATCCATACAAAGTGTACCATATCATCTGCAAATAAAAGAAAGGGGCAATGACTGAAGCTTTAGTTGCAGAAAAAGCTTTGATCATAAAATACTCTGCTAGGGCTGCAAAAATTCCTAGCAAAGAAAGCATAATAAATAAATTTATATTAATAATACTATCAAAATAAAAAGGAATAAAACAAGAAGAAAAAATAAAACATACTAAAGAAGAAATCATCAGCATATTAAAAGCACCATCATTTCTAAGAAATCTTGATAAAATTTGAAATAATGACCAAAAAATTGCTGCAAATAGAACAAATAAAAATGCAAAATTAAATTCAATAATTCCAGGCCTTGTTATTACCAAAACACCAGAGAAGCCAAGAACAATAACTAACCATCTTTTAATTGAAACTTTTTCTTTCAATAATAAAAAACCAAAAATTGCTACAATAAATGGGGAAACAAAACTTAAGGAAGCCGCTACACTCATTTCTAAGTTTTTTAAACCAAAAAAATATAGAATTGTTGCTGTAGAATAACAACATCCTCTAAAAATTTGTACAGGATAATTATCAGATTTAAAATAATTTTTTTTACTTTTTATATGCAGAAAAGCAAACACTACTAATAATTGAGTTATACTTTTAATCCAAATAATAAAAAAAATGTTATAATAGGAGCTAAGATATTTAACTTGCACATCTTGAGTTGAAAAGAAAAAAACAGATAGGAGCATAAATATTACTCCTGAATGAGTATGAGATCTTATCATTTATTAATAAATTATATACGGTAAAACTTTTCTGAATTTTTATAAAAAAGTTTTTCCTTTTCATCTGTTGAAAAATCATTAGTTATTTCAAAATAGGATGTCCAGACTTTTTCATAACTACTAAACAATCTATCAACAGGAAAATTAGAAGCAAAAATACATCTATCCACTCCAAAAATATCAATACAATCCAACACTAATGGCCTGATACTCTCAGTTGTCCATTGTTGATCAAACATACCTAAACCCGATATTTTCATTACTATATTATCTAATGAAGCTAGAAGTTTTAAACCATTTCGCCAATGATCTAAATATTCAGAGTCTCTTTGTCTTGGTGTACCTGCATGGTCAATTATATTCAATATATTAGGATGTAACTTAATTAAATCAAAAGCATATTGATATTGATTCCAATACAAGTGTAAATCAAAAGACAGATTGTATTTTTCTAATAGAGAATAATTATTTTTCCATGTGTTATTTAGCAAAACTTCACTAGGTGCAAAACAATGAGTAGGATCTTTCGAGTCATAATTTAATAAATATCTTAAACCTCTCGTATTCTTAAAAGAACAATGTTGTTCAATTTCAGATTCAATATTTTCATTTAATAAATCTGAATACACGACAAAAGCATGAGGAAATTCATTTTTATCTGCAAGCGATTGAAGCCACTCAGTTTCTTCAACAGCACTATCTTTGCCTCCTCCACATTGAACATGTACAGATTTAAACAATTCTAAATTTTTAGAATCTTCTAACAAATCTTTTATTACATAGTTATTTTTTAAAGCAGAAATATCTCCAATGGGATGAGGGTCATCCATCCAAGTATATGGAAAAACAGAAAGATCCCATGTATGATGATGTGCATCTATAAATTTCATTACCAGATCATATATTAGTTTCCAAAAAATACAAAAATATATTTAAAGATATTCTATAGGAGAATCTTCTCTAATTATTGAATGCTTAACTAGCTGTTTCCATAAATCTTTTGGAATAGGAACAGACAAATTTTCAACATTTGATTTAATTTGTTGCTCATTTATAACGCCTGGAATAACTGAGACAACTGAAGGGTGTAATAAAGGAAATTGTAAAGAAACTGCTCCTATATTAACTTTAAAATCATCGCAAATATTCTGAATAACTTTTATTTTTTCTATAATTTCTTGTCTTGGTTTTTTATAATTATATGTGGGTCCTTCTCCAAACTCAAATTGATCATTACCCTTTAAGCCTGTGGCAAGTATTCCTGATTGATAAGGTGAGCCAATAACTACATTAACATTGTATTTTTTACATAAAGGAAAATCGTTAGATAAAACATTTTGTTTTAGTAATGTATAACGCATAGCTACTAGAAAAAAATCTATATCGAAACGAGGTATAAAATAAGGTATTAAACCATCACCGTTTATACCAACTCCTATTGCAGATATTTCTTCAGAACTTCTAAGTTCTTCTAATGCCTTCCATCCTCCACCTTTATCAAGTTGATTTAAATAGAAGTTTAATTTTTCCTCAGTTTTATGATAATAAAAATCCAAATCATGAATTACTAACATATCAATTTTTGAAAAACCTAATCTTTGCATACTGTCTTCATATGATCTTAAAATACCATCATAGCTATAATCAAAATGGACATAAAATTTTAAACTTTTATCGTAACTACTTATTTCATTTTCCCATAAAGCATAATCAACATTAGATTTTTCAAGTGGTTTTGTTTTTTTTAATATCCTTCCAACCTTAGTTGAAAGAATAAATTTATCTCTATCGATTTCTCTTAAAATATTTCCAATTCTAAGTTCACTTCTTCCTAAACCATACCATGGCGCTGTATCAAAATAATTTATTCCCATATTTAAAGCTGAATTTATAGTCTTTGCCGAAGAATTATTATTTACATTATTGTTAGAGAGCATAAAAGGTGCTGCTCCAATGCCTAAGATAGGAAGTTTATAATCAGATTTTATTAATTTTCTTTTATCTAAATAGTTCATATAAATTTATATATATAAAAATATTGTATATAAAAAAAACAATATAGTAACCTTGTATGTTATAACTAAATAAAAAAATATGAAAGAAAATAAAAAACAAATTATTAGTACATTCAAAAAACTAAAAAAGTTTGATACTCCAACTATATGTAATGCTCTTGAACTAATAGACCCAAAACTACAAGGCAAAGGCTTTACAAAATTACCTCATGTAACTCTAAATAAATCACTATCTCCTATTGTGGGTTATGCAAGAACAGCAACTATCGTTTCTTCAGTTAAAAAATCTAAAATTACTAAAGACCAATTCACTAAATATTTTGAATATATGGATAAAGGAGATTTGCCAAAAATATGTATCATTGAAGATATTAATAAGAAACCTGCAGGATGTTATTGGGGAGAAGTTATGTCAAATATTCACAAAAGCATGGGATTTGAAGGAGTTGTAACCAATGGAGCAATAAGAGATTTAGATGCTATGGCTTCTAATTTTCAAATGCTAGCTGGATGTGTGCTTCCTAGTCATGCATTTATAAAACATATATCTTTGGGAAAAAAAATAAATGTATTAGGTCAGACCTTTTCTCATGATGATATTGTTCATGCTGATTGTCATGGTGCAGTTATAATTAATAAGAAATATCTATCAGAAATTTTATTTAAAATTAATGACATATTGAGTTTTGAAAAACCTATTTTAGAATTATGTAAATCTAAAAAATTCTCTACTAATAAATTAATTAATATTTTATATAAAACAAAAAAAATGCATTAAAAAAATTATTTAAGCTAATAATTTTTTAATATAGTCTTCATTTATATCTTTCATTCCAACTAAATTAGCTGTTTCTATAAGTCCTTTAATTGTGAGATCATCAAGAGGAATGCCTTTAGATATTCTTTCTTTTTTAATATTTTTTTCTACTTCTCCAGGTAACAAAATCTCTTCTACATCTTTAGCTTTAGGTGAAGCTTTAACCCAATTTATTAATCTATTAATATCATTTTGAAAATAAGAATCAGAAACAGTTTTTTTAGTATCGACAATAATAGCAAAAGTATTATTTATAACTGTATGTGAATTAGGGTTATCTGGATGACTACTATTACCACCTGTTAAAGTTCCTGACAAAATATCTATCATAAATGCTAACCCAAAACCTTTATGACCTCCAAAAGGTAAAATTGAACCAACAGGTTTAGAATAAAAAACCTCTGGATCGTTTGTTGGGTTACCATGACCATCTAAAATTAAACCATCAGCTAATTTAACTTTCTTGTTTCTTGCTACCATTATTTTACCCTCTGCAACAACAGATGTAGCCATATCCAAAACTAAATAATCTTTATTTTCCATAGGAATTCCAATTGCTATTGGATTGGCGGATAGTCTTCTATCTGTTCCTCCATGAGGAGCCATTAAAATTCCAAATCCTGATGTGTTAACAAACATTATAGAAACACAATCATTTACAGCAGCTAATTCTGACCATGCTCCCAATCTACCAATATGGCCAAGATTTTTCATAGCTAAAATACAATGTCCTTTTTCTTTGGCTTTTTTTATTCCTATATCAAAAGAATATTTAGCTATACTTTGACCATAACCAAAGTTTCCATCTATGTGTAAAAAATGATCCTCTTCTTTTAAAATATTTATAGACTGATTTAATTTAATATTACCTTGATTTAACCATTCAATATATTTTGAAACTCTTATAACACCATGAGAGTCATGACCTACAAGATTAGAGTCAACTAAATGATCTCCCACTATTTTAGATTCTTGTTCATTTGAACCGGAATGAACAAAAATGCTGGAAACAAATTCTTCAAGTTTTTTGTGATTATAATTTTGCATATTTTTATATTAACATATCATTGTAAAAAATGAAATTAAATCATAATTTTCCATCATATGCATTTTGATAAAGAATTTCAAAATCTTTTTGTGATAGTTTGGTAGGATTGCCACCAGTAGAAGGATCATCTAAAGCCATTTTACTCATTGTATTAAATTTACTATCATCTTCTATTAATTCTTTAAGAGTATGAGGAATAAGTAAATCTTTGCGCAATTTTATTATCCATTCTAGAAAACTATCGAAAGTATACTGTCTCAAATTTATATATCTACTTATTGCAATAATTTTATCTTCAATATCATTTTTATTCTTAACCAAAACATAAGGCATAAAAACAGCATTTGTTAAACCGTGGTGAGTATTGTAAATTGCTCCGACAGGATGGCTTAATGAATGTATTGCTCCTAAACCCTTTTGAAATGCAGTAGAACCCATTGCTGAACCAACAAGCATATTTGATCTAGACTCTATATCATTTGGATTATTAAAAGCTTTTACTAAATATTCTTTAACAATTGAAATACCCTCCAAAGCTATTCCTTGAGATAAAGGATGAAAAAAAGGTGAGCAATAGGCCTCTAAACAATGTGCCAAAACATCCATACCTGTAAAGGCAGTTAAATTTGGTGGTAAAGCAATAGTTAAATTTGGATCCAATATAACTATTGAAGGCATCATTTTTGGATGAAAAATAATTTTTTTTTCTTTTGTTTCTTCATTTGTAAAAACGCCCGCTCTTCCAGTCTCCGAACCTGTTCCAGCTGTCGTTGGTACTGCAATTATTGGAAAAATATTTTTTGTATTTGCTCTTGTCCAATAATCAGATATGTCTTCAAAATCCCATAAAGGTCTCTCTTGACCAGCCATAAACGCTATACCTTTACCAGTGTCCATTCCTGAGCCACCACCAACAGCTATAACGCCATCATGATTTCCAAGTTTAAAATCACTAACTCCATCCATTACATTTTTGCCAGTGGGATTTCCTTTAACATTACTGTAAATATTTGTTTTTGTATTCAATCCACTCATAACTTTATCAATAATATCTGTTTGAAGTATTCCTGGATCAGTAACTATTAAAGGATTCTTGATATTTAGGTTGTCACATGCAATTTGTACTTCTTTTACTCTGTCTAAACCAAACCATATAGGCGTAGGATAATTCCAATTCATATTTTCCATATTAACCCTCTTTAATAGTTCTAAGATGATAACTTTTGGCCCTTGTTAGGTGATCAAAACCTAAAACTGATAAAGTTACTCCAGTCCCTGTATCTTTAACACCTGTCCAAGCTAATCCTGGATCTAAATAATCACATCGATTCATAAAAAAAGTTCCAGTATTTATCTTTGTTCCAAAATTATAAGCAAATTCTTTATCTTCTGTCCAAATACAAGCTGTTAAGCCATAAGGACTATCATTCATTAATTTTATTGCATCATTTTCATTTGAAACTTTCATTATTCCTACACAAGGACCAAAAGTTTCTTCCATCATAAATTTCATTGAATGATCAACATTAGTGAGAACAGAAGGGCTAACATAACAGTTATTATTATCTGATATCTTAAAATTTTCTTTACTGATAATATCAGTTGCACCTTCAGAAATAGCTTGTTTGATTTGGTTGCGTATAAAATTAGCAGATGAAAGTTTTACTACAGGTCCAAGATTTGTATCCTTTTTTAAAGGATCATCTAAAATATATTTTTCTGTAAAATTTTTTATACCATCTACAAAATCATCATATATTTCACTATCAACATAAATTCTTTCAATACCACAGCACGATTGACCTGAGTTATAAAAAGAACCATCCGCTAAATTTTCTATTGCATGTTGAAGATTGCAATCTTTTCTCACGTAGGCTGGATCTTTGCCGCCTAATTCAAGTCCTGCATTTATAAATCTTTCTCCAATTGCTCTTTTCACTTGTTTGCCTCCACTTACAGAGCCTGTAAAAAGAACATGATCAATTCTATTATCAGCTATAATCTTGCTTGTTGACTCATGATCTAGGTGCATAAATTGAAATACACCTTGAGGAAGATTAGATTTTTGTGCTGCTTTAAAAAGTTGTTCTGCACATAAAGGTGTTTGAGAAGAGTGTTTTAATATAACTGTATTTCCAGATAAAAGAGATGGAATGATAGAATTGACAGAAGTATTATAAGGATAATTCCAAGGTGCAATAATAAAAATAGTTCCTAAAGGTTCTTTTGTAATAAAATTATTAAATTCATTATTTTTTTTTGAAATTACATTTTCAAGAGCAATATTAGAATTTTCTATCATATAATGTGCTCTTTCTTCAAAGCCATTCATTTCACCACCACACTGACTTATAGGTCTGCCCATCTGTTTACATAACTCTTCTTCAATTTCTAAATTATTTTTTAAAAAATTTTCTACAAAACTGATAAGAATTTTTTTTCTAGTTTCTAAAGATGTAGATTTCCATTCTATTAAAGCTTTCTTAGATTTATCTAAAGTTTCGTTTATAGTTTTTGTAGAAGCAAACTCTCGCTCAACATAAATAGTATTATCTATCGGTGTAACAGTTTTAAGCATATTTAATACTTACCAATTTTTTAGTATCTTTGTATAAAAGTTTTGGACAAATCATATTTATTCATATTTTGATATGTTTTTTCTGTTCTTATCAATTTTTATACATTAAACAAATAATTTAAATTTTAATCATGGAAAAATATAATAATTTTATTAACGGCCAGTGGATAGATAGTGAAGCAAAGGAGATTATTAAAGTAGAAGATCCTGCTACTGCTAAAGTTATTGGTGAAATAGCGTGTGCTAAAAATTCTGAAGTTGACCTAGCTGTTTCAGCTGCAAAAGAATCTTTTAATAAACGTATTTTAGTTGATATGCCTCTACTTCAAAGAGCAAAATTAATGCATCGTATTGCTGATGAAACTCGAAAAGTGGCTGAAGAAGGAGGAAAATTATTATGTTATGAAAATGGTAAAAATCTTGCAGCTGCTATTAAAGAATTCAATGATGTTGCTGATATGTTTGATTATTATGCAGGATTAACAGATAAGCTTGAAGGAAAAACAATTCCAGTTTCTCATAATGTTTTTGATTATACTGTATTGGAACCTTTTGGAGTTTCCGCTCATATTGTACCTTGGAATTACCCACTATCTATGATTGGTAGATCTCTTGCATGTTCTTTTGCAACAGGTAATTCCACTGTAATTAAAACAGCTGAACTAACACCTCTTTCAGCTACAATTTTTGCAAAAGCTTTACAAAATGCTGAAGTTCCAGCAGGTTTAATTAATATAATTTGTGGATATGGAAATGAAGCTGGTTCTTATTTAGTATCTCACCCAGATGTAAATCATGTTGTTTTTACGGGCTCTGTTGCTACTGGGAAAAAAATTCTACATTCTTGTGCTGATAAAGCAATTCCAGCTATTGTTGAACTTGGAGGAAAATCTGCTGGTATTGTTTATCCAGATGCAGACTTAAATGATGTAGTAGATAGTGCGAAGCATGCTATTTTTGGAGTTGCAGGTCAAATATGTACAGCTATGTCAAGACTAGTTGTTCACAAATCTGTTAAAGATGAACTTATTGAAAAATTAGTAGATTTGAGTAAATCTCTAAAAGTAGGCCCTGGTTACGAAGAAGGTTCTGAACTTACTCCTGTAATTTCTAGTAATCAGTTAGATAAAGTTGAGGGATATGCTAGATCAGGAATTCAGCAAGGAGCTGAAGCTGTTCATGGCGGCAAAAGAGCAGATAGAGAAGGCTATTTTATGGAAGCAACTGTTTTAAATAACGTAACTCAAGATATGTCTGTTGCAAGAGAAGAAATTTTTGGTCCTGTTTTATCTGTTCTAGAATATCAAGATACAGAAGAAGCTATAGCAATAGCAAATGATACTGAATATGGATTAGGTGGCGGTGTTTTTACTAAAGATTTAAACAAAGCTTCTTGGACAGCAAGTAAACTTCAAGCAGGTCAGGTTTATGTAAATAAATGGTTTACCGGAAGTCATGCCACTCCTTTTGGAGGATATAAACAATCAGGATATAGCCGTGAAAAAGGCGTTGATGGCCTCAAATCTTATCTTCAAGTTAAAAATGTAGGAATAAGTTTAAATTAAATAAATTTAAAATCATAATAGTTCTATAAATTCTTTCATTTTTTTAAAAAATTTACTACTTTCATTAGATAAATCATTCATTTCATCAAAGTGATCAGCATCTTGTACAATGAACCTTTCTATTTTTCTTTCTTTAGATTTAAATTTTTCATAATAAATATTTGATTGTCTATGAAATTCATCTGTTTCATTAGCTCCATATACAATTAATTGTTGAGCATTTGTTTTTGGAGGTAAATAAATAGGACTTTGACTTTTAGCTTCTTCTTTATCCATTTTTAAAGCATCATTAAGTGTTGTATGTCTAATTGGTTCTAATAAGTTTAAAGCTGATATAGGGATACCTGCTAAAATTAAATTGTTTGGTAAGTCAGAGGATATTTTATTCCACTCAGTTCCCATCATCATTCCAGTGATATGTCCACCTGCAGAATGTCCTGAGACAATAAATTTGTCTTTATTTATTTCTAGTTTATTTGCATTTTGCCAAATCCATACTATTGCTTCTTGAGCTTGTGAAACTATTTGCGTTATTGAAATCTTTGGACATAAATCATATCCTACTGCTAAAAAATTTATATTATTATTTACAAAAGAATTAGCAAGAAAACTATAAACTGATTTATCACCTCTTTGCCAATAACCTCCATGAAAAAAAATTACTGTAGGAGAATTTATATCTGGTGATGAAAAAAAATCTAATTTTTGTTTTTCAGATTTTCCATAAGATATATCAATAGCAGATTTTAGATTTGTTCTTGTTATAGCACTTCGTTTAATCCAATCTGGCACAATTTTTGTTTCATAATCAGCCCTACTATCCCTAACATTATATTGTCTTTCAAGTTCTTGAGGAGAATAAAATTTTTCTGCATCCATAGTATATATTAAATTTACTTTTAATTATCTGATCATTTATTTTAATTTTTTTCTGAACTTAAAACCCCGCTGACACCCCAATTTTCTTTATTAATTTCATCAATTACAATATGTAGACCTTCACTTGTGCCTCCACATGTTTTAACAAATGAATTAGTTAGTTCTTTAACTAATTCTTTTTTTTGATCAATCGTTCTTCCTTCAAACATCTCTACTCTTATAATTGGCATATTTTTCTCCTATAAATAAAATAATTTATAGTAAAACTATTATCTAAATCGTGAGGGATGGAAAGAACTAATATCTATATTAGTAGTAGATTCTTTTACTAAACTATCTATAACTTTTCCAGTCACTGCTGCCAAAGTCCAGCCTATGTGTTGATGGCCAAATGCGTAAAAAATATTTTTATTATTAATTGATCTCCCTATAATAGGTTTTGCGTCTGGAAGAGTAGGCCTTCGACCCATCCAAGTTGATTTTACTTTTCCTAATTGAGGCAACAATTTTCTAGATTGATTTTCAATCATTTGAGTTCTTTTCTTATTAGGAGGTTTGGTTAATCCTGCAATTTCCACAGTTCCGGCAGCCCGCACTCCATCATCTATTTGTATTAAATAAAAACCAGATTCAGACCAAGCTATTGGTCTATTTATTAATTGTTGCTCTGTTTCAAATAATACGTGATACCCTCTTTCAGTATCTAAAGGAAAATTTTCACCTACCATATTTGCAATATTATTAGACCAAGCTCCAGCACATAAAATCATTTCATCAAATTCAACTTGTTTATTTTCTAAAAAAACCTCTACACAATTTTCTTTTTGTAAAACATTTTTGACATTTTCTTTTATATACTTTCCTCCATTAGATAAAAAAATATCAAATATTTTTTTACTAATAGCCAAAGGATTAGTTGTATGCCTAGAACCTACAAAAAGTTGGCCAGAATAATAAACTGGTGCTAAGTTTGGTTCTAGATCATGAATTTCCTTTTTATTTAATTCGAGTACTTCAACATTATTTTTTTTTCTCAAAAGTGTTGCATATTTATAATCATCATAAGATTTTTTAGAGTCAAAAAGATAAATGTTTTCTTCATTTTTAATATGCTCAGATACTTTAACTTCTTCAAAAATCTCATCATATGATAATTGAGAATGCCTTAAAAAATTTGCTAAAGATTTTGATATTTCTTCAACTTTATCCTTACGGCAATTATTTAGAAATTTTAGAGCCCAAGGTAGATTTTTTATAACATAAAAAAAATCTACAGCTAAAGGGCTATCTTTTTTAAACAACATAGAGGGTATCTGTTTAAATAAAGAAGGAGAGTTTACTGGAACACTTGCATAATCTGCAAAAGTACAAGCATGACCATAACTAGTCATTGTACCAGGATCTTCTTTATCAATAACAGTAACTCTAAAGCCAGATTTTTGTAAAAAATATGCAGTACATATGCCAACTATACCAGCTCCAACAACTACTACTTTCTTCACAAATTATTGTCTAGAAATGCCACGCATTTTTTCTGATCGGCGACGAAGTAACTCCACTGTTGTTAATAAAAAAATTGATAAAGCAACTAAACATGTTGCCATACATAATATTACTGGGCTTATTTCTTGGCGAATACCTGCCCACATTTGTTTTGGTATGGTTAACTGATCTAAACTAGCCATAAACATTACAATTACAACTTCATCAAAAGAAGTAATAAAAGCAAATAATGCTCCAGATATAACACCTGGCAATATTAAGGGCATTATTACTTTAAAAAATGTTCTAATAGGCCTAGCTCCTAAACTTTGAGAAGCTCTAACCATATTCATATCAAAACCGACAAGGGTTGCTGTAACTGTAATAACAACGAATGGAGTTGATAAAGCTATATGAGCTAATATGATTCCTGTAAATGTATATACTAGGTTAATTTTTGCATAGAAAAAAAACATTCCTGCAGCAGTAATAATTAAAGGAACAATCATTGGCGAAATTAAAATCGACATAATAAGACCCTTATAAGGCATATGTGGTCTGCTTAATCCTAATGCAGCCAACGTCCCTAAAGCTGTGGCAAAAAAAGTAGAGACAAATCCTACAAAAAAACTATTTACTGTTCCTATCATCCATTTATTACTACAAGGAGTAGTTAAATTTTTATCTGTACATATTCCAACCATGTAACGATACCACCTTAAAGACCATGCTTCAGGATCTGGTGGCCAAGCTAACATACCCTCAGTAAAAACCATAAATGGCGATTGACTAAATGATATTGGAATTATCGCTACTAATGGAGCAATTAAAAAAAAGAAAACAATTCCACAAGCTACAAGATATAAATAGTAATAAGTTCTTTGAATTGGTGTTGCGTAACTTGGTAATGCCATATTTTATCCTAACTTTATATTATCTATTCCTACAATTTTATTGTAAAGCCAATATAAAACTAGCATTACTGCTAGAAGTATTGATCCTATTGCAGCACATAATCCCCAATTTAAAGTAGTCTTTAAGTGATAAGCTATCCAATGACCAATTAGCTGACCATCTTTACCTCCGACTAATTCAGGAGTAATAAAATAACCTATTGCTAAAACAAAAACTAAAAGACCTCCAGCACTCATTCCTGGAACAGTTTGAGGTAAATAAACTCGTATAAAAGCTCTGACAGGTTTTGCGCCTAAATTTTGAGCAGCTCGCATATGACTTTTAGGAATAACTTTCATAACACTATAAAGAGGCAGAATCATAAATGGTAAAAGTATTTGAGTCATAGCTATAATTGTACCAGTCATATTGTAGACCATTTGAATCCGTTGATCGTCATCAATAATACCTAACCAAACTAAAACTCCATTAATTACTCCTTTTTGTTGCAACATTACTATCCAGGCAGTTGTTCTTACTAATAACGAAGTCCAAAAAGGGAGTAGTACAAATATCATTAATAAATTACTGTATCTAAGTGGAAGATTTGCTAACAAATGTGCGACTGGAAAACCTAATATTAAACAAAAGAAAGTTACATAAACACTAACTTTAAGTGTTCTAATCCAAGTTTTAACATACATACGTCTTTTTTCATCTTGCATAACAACATTGCCATCAATATCGTACGTTCTATCAATTGCATTCCAATAATAAATTAATGTTCGTTCTTCAGTCATTTGAGCCATTGATATCCAAAAAAGAGTATCCCCCCAACCCTCGTGAATATCAATTAATGTATCTTTGTAACTAGTTGGTAATTCTCCTGATTTATATATCTTTTTAATTTGTCTTCTTGTTTTTTTAATTAAACTTTTCCAACCAGATTTTGAATAATTCATTCTTGTTAAAGCTTTACCAACTTGAATTCCTTCTCCAGTTGCAAGTTCAAAAAAAATAGCCTCATAAACTTCTTCAGGAGGTAAATCATTTCGATCCCATTTTCTGTATTCTTCAAAAGTATTTGGAAAAACAGTATTAATATGAGAATCATCTACACTTCTAAGCAACATGTCTCCAATTGGAACAACAAAAGTTACAAGAATAAACAACAACAAAGGAAAAACTAAAAGAAAAGCTCTGATCTTATTTTTTCTTTCAGCTTTTTTTAAACTTACCTTTAAGGGTAATCCATCTGTTGTTAAAATTTGTTCTGTAGTAGAAATAAAAACCTCCAATTAAAAAGGGCGAGTTAAACTCGCCCTATTTCTAAAACATATTCTCTTTTATATCAAGCTTAGTTACCCATCCATGCAGCATAACGCTCATCGATTTCAGCTCCATTGTCTGCCCACCATTCTGGATCTCCCATTACAGAAACTTTTAATCTTTCTGGTGTATTAGGCATATGAGGCATAACATCAATTCCAGTGTGGAACCATGGCTCTCCAGCTTTGATAATATCAATACCAGATGCTCTCATTGGACCATAAGTAATATATTTTGCTTGCTCAGCTTGAGAAGCTGGTGAAGTTGAATGAATTAAGAAATCAATTGCATTTTCTCTATCTGGAGCACCAGTCATTAAACAAAGATATTCTTGCTCAAGTAATTGTCCTTCCCAAATATATTCAAAGTTTTCACCTTCACTTAAAACAGCAGCTCCAACACGTCCATTATAAGCAATAGACATTGAAACTTCTCCGCTTTTAACTAGCTCAAGTGGTTTTGCTCCTGCAGACCAATGAACAATATGATCTTTAATTGTATCCATTTTTGCAAATGCTCTATCAACAGCACCTGTTTGATCTTTTAGAACTGTGTAAACAGCTGAAGGTTTAACTCCATCTGCAACTAAAGCCATTTGGATAAATCCATTTGCCCAAGTATGAACTCCTCTTTTGCCAGGGAAATTTTCAACATCGAAAAAGTCTGCAATTCTAGAAGGTTTATTTCCTGGAAATGCATCTGGATCAAAGAATACTACATAAGTCCAAAAGATTTGTGGTCCACAACAGTCAGATAAATTAGTTACACCATTTGCTTCCATATCTGCAATCAAACCATCACCGTTATCAGCAGCTATGAAATCTCCGTATAAACCAGAAATATCTTCAAATAGACCTTCATCACAACCTGTAATTGCTTGGTCAGGAAGTACATCAACAAGATCCCATGCTACATTACCGCTCTCAACTTGTGCTCTTACTTCTCCTAAACCACCATTATAGTTCTCAAACTGAATGATATCAGGATTGCTATAAGTATCTTTGTATGCTTTGATTTGACTCTCTGTATAAGCACCACCCCAAGAAGCAACTGTTACTGCGTTTGCTGCAAATGGAAATGCTAAAAAAGCCAAAAGGAAAGCTTTAAAAAATTTTGACATAAGTTTCCTCCTTTTTTAGTTAACTATTAATTTTTAGATCTTTATGTCTTAATATGCCAATCGTCTTAACATGACTAAAGACTAAAAAAAAGATTAAAATACCCCAGAAAACTAGGAAATTAAAAAATAATACCTTAATTAATTATAATCAAGAGCTCTAATATCAGATGGCTCCCAAGATACCTGTATCTTTGATTTTTCTTTTAAATTAATTTGTCCTTCATTTGGTATCTTAACAATAAATTCATTACTGCCACAGGCATTTAATCTTGCTCGAATATGATCCCCTAGATAAATCAACTCTTCAACTTCACCCTCAAATTTATTTACATTTGAGTTAGAAGAATTAATAACTACTCTTTCTGGCCTAACAGACAGTTTTGTTTTATCGCCAATAGAACCAACATTAATTTTAAGTGCTTTAACGGTGCCACCACTATCAAGATCAACTTCACAATATTCACCATTTAATTTTTTTACAGTTCCTAACATTGTATTATTTTCACCAATAAATTCTGCAACAAAAGAGTTTTCAGGTTTTTCATATAGAATATCAGGAGTAGATAACTGCTGGACTACTCCATCATTAAAAACTGCAATACGATTAGACATAGTCAAAGCTTCACTTTGATCATGTGTTACATAAACAACAGTAATGCCAATTCTTTCATGAATATGTTTTATTTCATATTGCATTTGTTCTCTCAAATTTTTATCTAAAGCTCCCAGCGGTTCATCCATTAATACCAAACGTGGTTCAAAAACTAATGCCCTAGCTAGTGCAACTCTTTGCTGCTGACCTCCTGAAAGTTGTGCAGGAAAACGAGTTCCAAATTCGCCTAACTCAACCATATCAAGAGCTTTTTTAACTTTTTCTTCGACTTCAGATTTATTCATTTTTCTAACCTCTAAAGGAAAGGATAAATTTTCTTGAACTGTCATATGAGGAAATAATGCATAATTTTGAAATACCATTCCTATTTCTCTTTCATAAGGTGGTATTTTGCTTATTGGTTTATTTTGTAGGTATATTTCACCATTAGTAGGAGTTTCAAATCCAGCTAACATCATTAAAGTTGTAGTTTTACCTGAACCTGATGGACCCAACATAGTTACAAATTCTCCTTTTGAGATATTTAGATTAAGATTTTTAACTACTAAAACTTCTCCATCATAACTTTTGTCAATTTTTTCAAATACTACAAAATCATTAGTTTGAGATTCCACTATACTCTCCTCTATTATTTAGTTGTGATAAACGAAATACCTGTCATAAGCATAATAGTCAAAAAAAAATTAACATAAAATGAAGTTAATAGGTATTTTTTTTGCTCTTGGAGCAGGTTTATTTTTTGGAATATTAGCACCTACAACAAAGATTTCCTATAATTTAGGTGCCGGTATCGGTTTAGCGATAATATTGAGATATTTTGTAGCATCTTTATTAATTGTACCCTTAATACCCTTTCAAAAAAACTTAATTAATATTTACAAAAATAATCTCCCTGATTTTATAACCATAACATTTGGTTCAATTTTTTTAACTTCTGGTTTATTAATCTCAGTTAAATATATTGAAGTAAGCTTAGCAATATTAATTTTTTGTACTTATCCTATTTTAGTTTTGTGCTATGCTATTTTTTTTGATAAAGAAAAAATAACTAATGGTATTAAAAGTTTATTCTTATTAACTTTCATAGGACTTTTTTTTGTTTTAGGTCCATCTTTTATAAATTTAAATATTATTGGAGTCTTTTCAGCTTTTATCGCATCAATAGGAGCAACAACAATGATTGTGATCAATCAAAAAATGTCAAATAAATTGATTACTCCTATACAAATTAATATTTTTATTAATATTTTTAATTTAATTTTTTTCTTTTGTATTTTATCTTTATTTTTTTCAATTAATTATAATATTCCTACAATAACATTTTTTATAATTTTAATTCCATCACTAAGTTATGCAATTGCATTATTTTTACAACTTTTAGCTATTCCTAAAATTGGTCAATCTAATACAGCTTTATTTTTATATTTAGAGCCAATAGTAGCTATAATAGGTGCTGTAATTTTATTAAAAGAAACTTTAAATTATTATCAATTATTTGGAGCTGTTTTAGTATTATCTAGTTTAGCTTTGGCGACCTATTTGACTAAAAAAAATTAAAAATGAGTTTTCATAAAGTAAAACCAATTTGTGCCTATAATTTTTAGTGCAATCTGTTCTTTAATTCCATTTTTACACATAGCCTCAAAAAGATTTGTGATATCACTTGGTTTTTGATACCAATGCGGTTGCTTAGGCCACTTGATATTTTTGTCTTTCGATTCCCCGTAATCTATTTCTTTTGTCCACTTACCATTGCGCATCCACATTACTACTTCATCAGGCCAATTTAAACACAAGTCTGATCCAATACCTATATTGTCTGTTCCAATTAAGTTAATTAATTCTTTTATCATTGAACAAAAATCTTCAATCTTACAATTACCATTATCTTTTAAATGATAAGGATATAAACTTAATCCTATAAAACCATCTTTGTTTACAAGTGCTAATAAAACATCATTATCAATATTGCGCAGTGATTGATGAAAGAAAGATGGATTTGCATGTGATATCGCTACAGGTTTTTTAGAAAATTTAATTGCATCTAAACAAGTAACTTTTCCTGCATGACTAAGATCTACAATCATGCCTAAATTATTCATTTCTTCTATAACTGCTTTCCCAAATCTGCTAACTCCAGAATCTTTTTCTTCAAAACAACCCCCCGCTAAAGGAGTTTGGTTATTATAGGTTAATTGCATAAAACGTAGACCTCTATTAAAAAATTTTTCAATCAAAAAAATATTGTTAGCAATTGGTGCTGAATTTTGAAATCCAAATATAAAAGCAACTTTGTTATTCTTTTTAGCATCTAAAATATCTTGGGTTTTTTTGGCATGACAAATAATATCACTATTCTCTTTTATTAAATTCTCAAATTCTGATATTTTATTGAAAGACTCTTGAGTATCTTCCCAATACACTAAAGTAGTATGAACAGCTGTTACTCCACCATTCCATAAATCTTCTAATATTTCTCTATTCCAATTACAATATTCTAAACCATCTATTATAATTTGATTTTTTGGTAAATTTGTCATAATTTATTTCATATCAATACTTAATTATTTGTTATAATTCACTATATATATTTTTAATAATGACTCAAAAAATTCTAAAATATACCAATCCATCTCAAATGAAATTGAAAGAAATGGGGTCAAGATATCCATCAAGATTAAGCTTTTCTCGAAGTATGTTGAGAACTTTAGTGAAAGAAAATTGGAAAATTAAAAAATCAAAATTTGATTTAGATAAAAATGGTTTTGGAACAGCCATTTATCAAATTACCACTAAAAAGGAGATTTATTCCTTAGTATGTTTTTCTCGATTTTTAAAAGATGAAGATAGGAGTGATAGAGTAATAGCTGACAAATGGGATACTGCTTATACTCTTCACATAGGTAAAATAAATGAAAAAGATTTAGATAGATTAAAAAAAAATGTTCCACTTCAAGAGTCAGGAAGAAACTCACCAAATGAATTGGTTCTAAGTCGTGCGAATAAAAGTGTAAGACTATTTAAAAGAGTCGTTGAATGTCTTTCTAAGGGTGTTCAGCCTAAAATAAATGAAATTAATGATGTAGGTTATTTAATGCGAACTACAGCGGTATATGGAAGTGGTAAATTTGGGTTGTCTGATTTTATAAGAACAAAAGAAGTCACTTCATTTGATCAACCATTTAGAGCTGAAATGCTTGCAGTTTATATCATTAGAGAATTTAGCGTAGATCTAGTGGAACATATAGCTTATCATTTAAATCCAAAAAAAGCTGTAAAGCTAGATAATAAATTAAAACAACATTTAGGCATTGGCAATTCAACAGGCCTTGGTATGGCTCCATTTATAATAAAGCATCCTAAGCTTGTTCATAAATGGATGAGTCAGTATAATCTCGCAATAGAGAAAATTGTCTCCACTAAAACTCTAACAAAAAATAAACTAAATAAATTTGTTGCATTAATAAATAAAGCAAAAGATTATTTAAATGAAGTTAAAACTACTGATAATTATCAAATAGAAAAAAATAAAGAGGCTTTGAAAGATATTAAAAAAATAATTAACTTTTGTAATAAAATTAATTCTAAAATAAAGAAAAATAAATGGAAAAACATTTTAAACTTTGCACATAAAAATCTATCTTATGACGCACAAGAAATAATCAAAGTTCAAATTATAGAATTGTATCCTGGCGTAGCTGACAATTTAAGTAATGATATGTCAAACTCTGATGAAATGTACTTAAAAGTTAATCAGAAAATTTCATCTTTAAAAAAATTTATTGAAAAAAATTATAATTGGGCTTTAAAAATAAATTTCAATAAGAAAGAAAACTTACATTTATTTTGGTACATATCTGCAGAAAAGTTAGAACCACGGTTAGGTGAAAGATTTAATGAAAATGGATCAGAATTGGAACAGCCATTAGGTATAGGCAGAATGGTTAATAATTTATACTGTTTTTTAGAAAGTCACGAAGAGATATTAAATGAAACGGTAGGAAAATTTTTGCTTAGTTATCCAGAGTTTAGGGGAATAATAAGAAGAATACAAACTTTATCAGATTATAAACTTGGTGAAATTAAAGATAATATATTGGCAAAAAATACTATGCCAGTTGATATGTTGAGATTTAAATTATCTTTTTTTGGAGCATCACGTTATGATCCTAAATCTGAAAAATGGTTAAGAGTAAGTTTTTTTACTGGAGCTCCATTTTATAAAGAATTATCTAAACAAAATGTTGATAGTTGGGGTTTTGCTACTATGAATTCTTACCAATAGTTGTGGGCTATTCTTTCTACGAAGTATATATAACTACTCAAAGGGCATTTTCTGCTATGGGTTTTCCGCATGGATCAGATGAGGATGCCGCTTTTATAATATCCTGGCTAGAATTAAATAATTTTAGAGGTGTTTCTTTACTGGCCAATTCAATCAGTAAATTAGATCAAAAGTATCAAGGAATACTAAACATTGAAGATTTAAATAAAGCAATAAATTTTAGAAAAAGATCTATTTTAATGAAAGGAACTGGATTAGTAGATTTTATGTTGTCTAAAATAACAAATAAAAAAAAGATTTCAGTAAAAATAGAAAATTGTGAGAATGGAATTTTATTCTTACCTCTTTTATATAAAATTTCAAAAAAAATAAATTATCTTAGATTATCATTTTGTGACTCAAATAATAAATTAAACACATATGAATTAATAAATAAAAAAATAATAATTAAAAATGAAATAAATAATAATTTATTAAAAAATAATGAAGTGATTATTGTAATGCAAAATAATAAAAAATTTAATAATGCTAATAATTATAAAATAATTTCTGAAAAAGAAATTCAGAAAAATTTATCGCGATCCTTAGAGCCTGAAGAGCATCCATGGAATAAGGTTAGCAAAATAGCTAACAAAACATTTGTACCAGAATCTGAAGAGTCTAGAAATAAAGGAGCTGGTGGAGGTGATGCAAATGATTAAATAAAAAAATAAATTAAAGAAAAGGTAATTCGCATAGAAAGCCATTATAAAATTTTCCTTCAATTTCAATTTTACAAACTTCTGAATAATTCCAATAAGATTTTTTCACCATAATTATTCCAATAACTTTTTTAAAATGTGGAGAAAAAATACCAGATCTTAAATCTCCTATTATATCATTATTGTAATCATAAACATTGATAGAACTGCTAACATTTATAAACTTAGAATCAATTGTTATGCCCATTAGTTTTTTATTAATACCATCTGACTTAATTTTAATTAATTCATCTTTTCCAATAAACTCTACATCATTATCTAAATTAACATATTTATCGAAACCACATTCAAGAGGATTGTCATTATTATCAAAATCATTGCCACAAGATAATAATGCGCTTTCTATTCTTTCAATAAGGTTAGGGTAACCAGGTTTTATATTATAATCTTTTCCAACTTCAAATAAATGATCATATAATTCTAATCCAGAACTTGTATTTTCAACATATATCTCATAGCCTCCTTGCTTTGACCATCCTGAGCGAGCTATTAAATGTTTAGTGCCTCTAAAGTCAAAATAAGCAAAATCAAAAAACTTAAGTTTTTTAATTTGATTTCCAAAAATTTTTTCCATTAAAGGATATGATTGAGGCCCTTGAATAGCCATGATATCAACATTAGGTTCAATAATTTGAACCTGAAAATCATTTCCAATTGCTAATCCTTTTGCATATAAAATCACATCACTATCAGCAATTGATAACCACCACTTATCTTTGTTATGTCTTAAAACTACTGGATCATTAATAAGGCCTCCTTTGTCATCAACAACTGGACAATAATAACATCTTCCATCTTTTGATTTAGATAAATCTCTACATGTCATTAATTGCACAAGTTTTGCTGAATCTTTACCAGTAATTTGAACCTGCCTTTCGCCCGCGACATCCCAGACCTGTACATATTTTTTTAAATGGTAATACGCTTCTTCTAAAGTTTCGCTAAAAGCTGTTGGAAGTAGCATATGATTGTATACAGTATATGAAGACACACCCTGTTTTTCAATTCTAGAAGTGTAAGGCGTACTTCTTATTCTTCTAGATTTGGAAATAGAAAATTTTTTCATTATTTTAAACTAAATGTAAGCTTCTTGGAAAATTACAAAATAGTTCACATCCGTTTTCTGTAACTCTAATTGACTCACTAATTTCTAATCCCCAAGTATCCATCCACATACCTGCCATCAAATGATAAGTCACGTTTGGATATAAAAGAGTTTTTTCATTTTTTCGAATGCTCAAAGTATGTTCTCCCCAATCTGGAGGATACCCAAGTCCAATAGAATAGCCACATCTTGATTCTTTTTCTAAACCATATTTTTCTAGAACGCTCCAAAAAGCAACCGCAACATCATGGCAGGTATTTCCAGGTTTCGTGCTTTCTATTGCTTTTTCAACACCTTCATTTGTAATTTTTAGAGTTTCATCAATTTTATTATCTGGTTTGCCTATGTATACAGTTCTTGATAAAGCACAATGATACCTGTGCTTCACTCCTCCTAACTCTATGATAGTGCCCTCATTTTCTTTAAATATTTTATCAGTTGGAGTTAAATGAGAAGCAGAAGCAGATTTACCACTAGCTAAAATTATATTTAACCCTGAGTATTCTCCACCTATTTGAGTTTGATCATTTCCAGCTAAAAGAGTTTGTTGGATCTTACCAGCAACATAACTTTGTTTAACGCCTGGCTTAATTTCATTGTAAGCAGTTTGCATACCAGCTTGAACTAGTTTAGCTCCTTCTTGCATAAATGCAATTTCGGCATCAGATTTAATATATCTAATCCAATTAACTATAAGGTGTCCATTTTTAAAATTTGCATTTGGACATTTTGACAATAAACGATTATGATTTTCCGCAGTATAATAATAACTATCCATTTCAACACCTATATTTTTACTCTCCCATTTGTTTTCATGAATGAAGTTTGCAACGTAATCGTAGGGATGAGATGGGGGGGATTGTATCAAGTTCTCAGGATAGCCCAAAATATTTTCTTCTTTAAGAAATGTTGTAATTCTTGCTCCATTAGAATCTTGTTTTCTTCCAAACCAAATAGGTTCATCTTTATCTAATGCTATTATTACGCCCTGTGGAACATAAAAAGACCATCCATCATATCCAGTTAAATAGTTCATATTTGAAGGATCAGAAATTATTAAAATATCTAAATCCTTTTCAGACATTTTCTTTCTTACTTTTTCAAATCTTAAGGAATATTCTTCTCTTGTAAAATTCATATGCTCTATCTATTCATTTTAAAAAAATTGTCTATGAACTAATTATCTTTCTAAAATTTCATAGCCAAACTGTTTAGCAGTTTCTAATAAAATCTCCCAAATTGATAATCCAAATCCTCTGGGAATAAAAAGATAGTAATTATTATCAGAATATTTTAGTAATTTGATACTAACATGATGAATAGCTGAGCTTGCAGAAGAACATTCAGAAAAACTAACACTTCTTAAATCTATTGGCAAATGTCTATTGAGCAAAAGAGTTGCACATTCTCCTGAAATAGAAATACAAGTAAAAGAATGAGAAATTTCAAGAGTTGTTCCTAATTCTTCAGAAAAATTAATTTCTTTATCTAATGCCCACCACTTTAAGGGTTCTATTCTCCATAAAGAGAATTCCTTTTCGATTATGCCTTGATTAAATTGAGGAATATAAGATAATTTTAATTCTTTTTTCAAAAAACTCTCAGCTTTCTCCAAAGCATCAGGCCAACATGAAATTTGTTTTATATTTATGTTATTATATTCTTTAAAACTAATTTTAATCTTATTATCAAATGGATAATTTCCAGGAAAATAATTTGAATCTAATGCTGAGTATCTACTAGGCATGCATTCTTTTTCCTTCAGGATCAATCATATGCGGAGAAACTACTTCTAATTCCATTTGTTTATTTCTTACAGGATCACTTCCTATCAAAGTTTTGTTATTCCATTTTTCTTTACCACCTTGAACAAAACCAATACCAATCCAATGATCTAATTCTGGAGAATGTGTAACAGAAGTTATTCGTCCAATACCAGAGCCTTTAATATTATTTTTTTCACAAACAATTGTTCCAGCATCAAATGTTTCTTTTTTGTCTACTGGGAAAAATCCTACAAGTTGTTCTCTATCTTTATTAGCAATTAAAGTACCTCTGCTTCTCATTGCACTTCCAATATAAGATTTTTTCGTTGAAGCCATTTTCCCTAATCCTGCATCATCTATAGTAACTCGACCATCAAGTTCTGCCCCTGTAACATGTCCTTTTTCAACACGAAGTGCTCCTAGGGCTTCTAAACCATACAAACATCCATGATAATTTTGAACTTCTTTCCAAATTAAATCCATCATTGAATTAGCATAATCTGAACCAATATAAATTTCATATCCAAGCTCACCTGAAAAACTTATTCTTACTATTCTGCAAGGAGTCCCATCTTTTAAATTTGCCGAAATAAAACCCATAAAAGGTAAATTGCTATTTTCAATCAAAGAAGGATTTTCTAAACAATTTTTTATTACTTCTCGCGATCTAGGACCTGAAATAGCAGCTGCAGCCCATTGCTCTGACACACTTGTTACATTTACTTTTAAGTCAGTCCAGCGTGTTTGTAATAGCTCTTCCAACCATGACATTACTTTCCCTGCTTGCGCAGTAGAAGTTGTCATCAGATATTCATTTTCAGATAACCTCCATGAAGTTCCATCATCCATAACAATTCCATCATCTCTCAACATAATACCGTATCTAGTTTTGCCAATAGGAAGTTTGGCAAAAGCATTCGAATATACTCTATTAATAAATTCTGTTGCATCAGGACCTTGAATTGCAATTTTTCCTAATGAAGTTACATCACAAACGCCTACAGATTTTCTAACAGTTGTTGTTTCTCTAATGTAAGCTTCACTTAAAGTTTCATTATTTTTTGGGAAATACCATGGTCTTTGATAGAGGCCTACATCGATCATTATAGCTCCATTATCTAAATTCCATTGATGCATAGGAGTAACACGTAGTGGTCGAAAATGTTTACCTACATTTCTTCCAGCCAAAGCTCCAATTGAAATTGGGGTATAAGGTGGACGAAATACAGTAGTGCCTACTTCCGGTATATCCTTATCTAAAAGATCAGCCATCAAAGATAAACCAATAATATTTCCCATTTTTCCTTGATCATTTGCCATTCCCAAAGTTGTATATCGCTTTAAATGTTCTACTGAAATAAAACCTTCTCTATGAGCTAAACGAACATCATCAGCAGTTACATCATGTTGATAATCTACAAAACTTTTTGAACGAGATTTATTATATTTAACTTCATAAAGAGGTTGTATTGGATTTGACCACCCACCTTCTTTTGGAAAAAAGTAATTTGTTTTAGATAAACCCATATGATTCATTGCATCTAAAGCTCCAGCTATACCTGATTTTATGCAATCACTTTTATTCCATATTCCTCTTGCAGAGCCTACCATTGTAATATTTTCTTTTGTATCTCCTGGAAGAAAACATAAATTTTCTGCGTTCCATTTTGCCTTTACCCCTCTATGGGATAATAAATGGACTGCTGGAGACCACCCACCTGAAATTAAAACTTGATCACATGATATTGAATCTATTTTTGTGTATGGTTGATGTTTAGCATCAGCAATATCTATACTTTTTATTTTTCTTGAACCATTAATGCTATATGGGACTGTTTCAAATTTAACTTGAATATTATTATTAAAATTATCTAATTTAATTTCTTTTCTAGAGTCTAAAATAATAACATTGGCTCCAGCTTGAGATAATAAATCTGCAGTATTATAAACAGAGTCATTATTTGTAGCTATTACAATATCTTTTCCCGTTAAAACACCATATCTATTTAAATAATGTTTAGCAGCATTTACAGTCATTACTCCAGGAATATCATTATTATTAAATGCAATATGACGTTCTAAAGAACCAGAACCAACAATTATATGTTTTGCTCTTATCGTCCAAAATCGTTGTCGAGGTATTTCTTTTTTATCATAATATATATGATCAGTTATTCTTTCTATAAGACCAATGACACAGTTATCATATAAACCAAAGGCAGTGGTTCTGTTCATAACTCTAACACCCAAATTTTTAAGCTCATCAAGAGTTTTGTTTGTATCAAATTCTTTTTCAGCAATCTGATCACCTCCAAGAAGAGAGTCTTGTTCTACAAGTATTACATCAAGTTTCTTATCTGCGGCCTCTTTTGCTGCAGCAATACCTGCAGGACCAGAACCTACAATTAAGATATCACAAAAATCATGCGCATGTTCATAACTATCAGGATCAGCCAAGCGAGATAATTTACCCATTCCAGCAGCTTTTCGAATAATTTTTTCAAAAAACATCCATATTGATGTTCCACTTCCCCACTCAAAAGGTGGTAAACCCATAAAAGTTTTATAATAAAAACCAGCTGCAAAAAATCTGCTTAGATAATTATTTATTTCTCCAAAATCAAAATTGACATTTGGAAATGCATTTTGACCTGATGCTTCTAAGCCTTGATAAAGTTCTTGGGATGTTGCTCTTACATTTGGATCTCTTTTCTCAAAAGAACCTATTGTAACAAGAGCACCTGATTCTTCTACACCGCAAGACATGATACCTCTAGGCCTATGATATTTAAAACTTCTGCCAACTATTTTAATATTATTTGCTAATAAAGCAGATGCTAAAGTGTCTCCTTCATATCCAAAATAATTTTTCTTTTCCCAACTAAAAGATATAATTTTATCTCGATTTATTTTTCCAAAATTATCTATTCTTTTAGAGCTCATTTTTTCAACTCCATTAATTTTTGCAAGTCAGGATGGCAAGGTTTAACACTTTTAATTTCATGAGTGATTGTTGATCTTTCTACTTCTAACCACATTCTACATCCATTAAGGTGATGCCAAGTTTCTTTTTGAAATCCTTTGATATTTTTTCGAAAAAAAATTGCGTCTGTCCATTCTGATTCAGATGCATCTAAAGAAGGATATTTTATTGATGCATCTCCTCCATATGTGAATTCACTATGATCTCTTTCACCACAATAAGGACATTTAATTCTTATCATATTAACCGTGTAACTTTGGATCTGGGCCAGCACCACGTTCATCTAAATTAATGCCTTGCTCAAATCTCTTTAAATGATGATGCTGTATGTATTTATGAGGTTGCTCATTAGCTATTAAATCAGCAAAATACCAACCTGAAGCAGGGCTAGCTTTAAAACCTCCATAATTCCATCCAGCATTTAAGTATAAATTTGAAATTGGAGTTTTACATATAAAAAAAGTACCATCCATAGACATATCCATTACCCCTGCCCAATGTCTAAGTAGACGAAGTCTACCTATAGAAGGTAGTATTGCCATAGCTGCTTCAGCAACATCTTGCACCATAGGTAAGTTACCTCTTTGTGCATAAGACTTATACCAATCTAAGTCACCTCCAAATACTAAACTTCCTTTGTCAGATTGAGAAATATAGAAATGTGCTCCACCTACACCATAAACTACCACATGATCTAAAAACGGTTTAACAGCTTCAGTAACAAATGCTTGAAGTTTATGTGATTCAATAGGTAAATTACCTAATTCAGCCATTTGCCATAAAAGAGAAGTATTTCCTGCAACTGCAAAACCTATTTTATTTCCTTTCATTACTCCTCTAGAAGTTTGCAAACTTTCAATATTTCCATTTTTTCGAGTGATGCCAGTAACTTCGCAGTTTTGTATTATATCAACTCCAAGAGAATCTGCTGCTCTAGCATAGCCCCACACTGCAGAATCATGTCTAGCATTTCCTGCTCGACGTTGAACAGCTGCTCCTATGATAGGAAAACGAGCATCATCATAGTTTAAATGAGGAATATTTTTTTTTAAGGTATTGAGATCCCATAATTCGCCGTCAGTTCCATGAAGTCGCATTGTGTTATATCGTCTTGCATTTGCATCTTTAGCGCCAGGACTATGAAAAAGACTAACGTGGGCACGTTGACTAAACATAACATTATAATTTAATTCATGACTTAAATTTTCCCATAATTTTAAAGAATGCTCATAAAACTCATGACTACCTGGCATCATATAATTAGATCTAATAATTGTTGTGTTACGGCCAGCATTGCCACCCCCAATCCAACCTTTTTCTAAAACGGCTATCTTTTTGACGTTGTGGTTTTTCGCTAGATAATATGCTGTTGCAAGACCATGAAGTCCCCCACCAATAATAATAACATTATAGCTTGATTGAGGTTCAGGATCTCGCCATTGCCTGCTCCATCCAGTTTGACCATTCAAACCATTTTTAAAAACATTCCAAGCATTAAATTTAGTCATTAAAAAAACCTTCTATATTTATTTTTTATAAAGGCCAAGTATCATTTAATCGATATCCTTGAGGAAATGGATCTTTATCATCTAAATACAAAATCTGCTCCCCAGTTATAAATGCACTGCCTTTAATATTTGGTAATATCATTTTTTTTGAATTTTCTTCTATCTCACCTTCAATAAAACACTCAAAAGTTGAATTGATTATTGATTGAGAAATAATTTTTTCTTTAATGTTTATTTGATTTTTTTTTCTTAATAATGCTAATCTTGCAGAAGTACCAGTTCCACAAGGTGATCTGTCTAATTTACCAGGTCGTATAACAACAGTATTTTTAGCAATTTTTTCACCTTTTGAATTTACATGAATAGGTTCCATAAATTGGCAAAAAGAAATATAATTTAAATTCGGAATTGAAGGATGTTGAAAACCTATTTGATCATTTGCTTCTTTTAATATTTCTTGGGCTATATTTACGAATAATTTAGCATTTTCTGGAATTATCTTTAAATTAAAATCTTTAGCATTACATAATAAAAAACTATCTCCTCCATACGCCGTACTTACAATTATTTTTCCATAATTTTTAGTTGTAAGTTCTACTTCTAATTTATCAATAAATGATGGTAAATTTGAAACAGAAACACTTTTTACTTTATTATCTTCACATTCAGCTATAACCTTAATTATCCCTCCAGGTGCTTCGAGACTTAATTGAGTTAAAGGATAATTCATTTTTAAAAAATTTTTTTCTAACAATACTGTTGAAACACAAATTGAATTAGAGCCACTCATTGGAGGATTATCTTCAGGTTCCATTATAACAAATCCAGCATCTGCTTTAAGGTTAGATGGCTTTACAATTATGTTACAATGCTTAAATACACCTCCTCGTGGTTCATTTAAAAAAAAATTTCTCCATTTTTTATCTTTAAATAATGCTATAGATGCTTCTTTAGGTGAATTATAATTTATTTTTTCTAAGCCAACAACCACATCACCAATTTCACCACAACAGTGAGCATTGTAGAGTTTTATTTTCTGCATTAATTAATAATTAAATCTTCTATAGCTTTAGAATGGTGAGTTATTTGCTCATGTCCATCTTCAGTAATAATAAAACTATCTCCCACTTGAGATCTAAAATCTTTAGCACTAGCTCCACCATCAACTGCAAATACCATACCTGGTTGAAGGACTGTTTTGTTACCAACAACAAGTTGTGGTTCTTCTAAAAAACTAAAACCTGTACCACGGCCACAACGAAAAGTTGGGTACGGATAACCTTCTGACTGCACAGTATCAGCATAAGCTGCATGAACTTCCTCAGCAGTAACCCCTGGGCCAAGTACATCTAAAGCTGCTTTTTGTGATTTTACCGCAACCTCAAATGCTTTAATTTGTTCTTTTTGTTGAATTTCTTCAACCCAAAAAACCCTATCAAATCCAAGTTTAAATCTGTGAAAATTAGTAGAGCCACAATAACAACAAAAAATAGGATCTCCTTTTTTAACTAATTTTGTAGAAGCGCGATGATGAGTTTTTGGCAAATCTTTTCCAGAAGAAATAGCTGCTAAAAAATGAATGTTAGGAGACATATTTGGACTATTTGGATAATGAGAATTCAATAATTCAGCTGCCTTTCTTGTACCAGCTTCTGATTGAGCAAGGGCAATTTCAAATTCTGGAACATTGGGAGCAATAACTGACTTAGCACCATCCATCATGGCCATGGCCACTTCACCTGCATGTCTAGCTATTTGTAATTCTTCATCCGATTTAATCATACGTATACTATCAATAATTGGAGTAATATTTCCCATTATCTTTCCACTTATTATTTCAGCTAAATAATTACTTACTGTTGCATTAATTTTATATCTTTCAAAAAATATTTTTTTATACCTGCCTATTATTTTTGGCAAACTTTCTCTCCATTCTTCTCCAATACCATCATTCCAAGTTTCTACTTTATCAACAGGTGTATCTTTTGGAACTAATAGAACGTCAAGTAATGGTGTAATTAATATACTTTGTTCATCTTTTGGAACAAGAAGGATAGTTGGTCGATTAAAATCCATGTGAAGAAAATCATGATACCCAGTAAAATAATAAAGATTATCATCATCTGTAATAACAGCCAATTCAATATCATTTTCATTCATTTTGCTTCTAAGTTTATCTAAATTATTTTTGAACATCTAAACTCCTCTTCAAATAAAATTATTTTAATTGTTGCTCTGCCAACTCTACCCAATAAGATGAACCAATAACTAATAATTCATCATTAAAATCATAATCAGCTGCATGTAAAGGTCTTCCATTCGAGCCTTCTATTCCATTTCCCATCAAAACAAAACAACCAGGTTTATCACTAGACATTATTGAAAAGTCTTCAGAAAATAATCTGGGTTCAATATCTCCATTACTTTTTTTATCACCTAACAAAGATTTAGCTGCTTTTGTTGCATAGTCTACTTGTGCTGATTCATTAAAAGTTACAGGACAAGTAGTTATATAACTAATGTCACAAGAAACACCATGAGCATCACAAATACCTTTTGTGATTTTTTTCATATTTTTTTCAATCAATTCATTTGTTTGTTTTGATAAAGCTCTCGCATCTCCTGTCATTTTAACTTTTCCAGGTAAAACATTTTTTTTACCATCTGTTATAAATTCAGTAATTGAAATAATACCGTTATCTGCAGGATTTAATTTTCTTGACACTATAGATTGTAAAGCTACAGCAACTTGAGAACCTACAGTTATAGCATCTACACCCATATGAGGTAGTGCTGCGTGACCCCCTTTAGCTTCAATATTAATTTCAAATAAATTTTCACTTGCTGTTATTGCTCCTTTTCTTGTACCAAAAGAACCAACTTCCATACCAGGTATATTATGCATAGCATATACTTCATCTATAGAAAACTTCGTGAATAACCCCTCCTCAATCATAGTTTTAGCACCAAATGTATTTTCTTCATCAGGTTGGAAAATAAAATAAATAGTACCATCAAAGTTTCCATGTTCTGCTAGATATTTCGCTGCACCTAACAACATTGTTGTATGACCATCATGCCCGCAGGCATGCATTCTGTTCTCTATTTTAGATTTATAGGAAAACGTATTTATTTCATTAATAGGCAGAGCATCCATATCTGCTCTAATTCCTATGCTTTTATTACTTGTTCCTTTTTTTAATACGCCAACAACACCTGTTTTTGCTATACCTTGATGAACTTCTATTCCAAATTCATTTAATAAATTTGCTACTTTATTAGAAGCATATACTTCTTCAAAACTTGTTTGTGGATTCATATGTAAGTCATGTCTCCAATCAACAAGTTGATTATGTAAGCTTTTAGTTTTCATATTAATCAAATACTATTAAATTCTTTAATCTGATTATCAAGAGAAAGCATATATTGAAAATGATTATTCCAAAAGTTTTGATTTTTTCTTTTTTCAAATTCTTCTATAGTAATTCCTTGCTGCTCTACCCAAGTATAGTATCCTAAGTTAAAAATTCTCTCTTTTTCTCTTTGATTAAGTTCGAGTGTATTGTCCGTTGTTGCACCTTTAAGGTATTGTCCAATAATTTCAGCACAAGAAGATTCATCATAAATTCCAATAAATTCTTCTTTTGTTTTATTTAATTCTGAAAGATATAAATCTGCTCCATCTGTGGCAACAGTAATAATTGCATCATTCGAACCTAAGTTCATATATTTTGCAATTTTAATTGATGCAAGGATGTTAGCAATAGTTGAAAATCCAAATTCAGGTAATCTATTAATAAAGTTTTTTTCAAAACCCTTTTTATTAATTAAATATTTTTGACCTATTTCAGTATTAAACACCATATTAAGATTATTTGTAGCTTTTTCAGAAATACCAACAACAAAATCTGTATTCATTACATTGTGTATTAAAGGAACATGCTTATCTCCTATTCCTTGAATATTATGTTCTCCATATCCATTATTCAGTAAAGTTGGGCATTCTGTTGCTTCAACAACTGCAATTTTTGAATTCAAATGTTCTTTTAAGTAATCACCTGCTGCTAATGTACCACTTGATCCAGAAGCACTAACATAAAACTTTGCTTGTAAGTCTGAGTCACCTTTTACTTCTAAAAAAGATTTTTCAAAAGATGGTCCTGTAACAGCTCGATGAATTGCATAATTATAATACTCATCAAACTGATTAATAATATCATTTTTACTATCTTTTTTTAATTCATTACATGCATCATATATTTCTTTCACATTACTTTCAGTACCAGTTGTTTTGATGATATCATTTTTATCTTCTACCCACTCTTCTAGCCAAGAAAATCTTTCTTTGCTCATTCCTTCAGGTAAAATAGCTATACTTTTTAAGCCAAGTATTCTTGATATTGCGACTCCTCCTCTACAATAATTTCCTGTTGAAGGCCATACAGCTTTATTATTTTCAAAGTCAAAAGTGCCGTTTAAAATTCTTGGGAGTAAACATCCATATGCAGCTAGAACTTTATGAGCTGTAATCAGAGGAAATAATCTTCCAATATTAACAATTATTTTTGCTTCTACTCCTGTAAATTCACTAGGAAGAACTATGTGCTCAGGTACTTTAGAAAAACCAGAATGATCTCTATTATTAAACCAATGTACTCTAAATAAATTTAGGGGATCTATTGCATTTTTATCAAGATTTTTAAGATTTTTCATAATAGATACGTCAATAGAATGAGGATTAGCAAGTTCTGAAATTGTAGGCAAAATTATATTTCTTTTTTTAAAATACTCAGAGGTTTTAGTAATAATTGTATTATTCATATCTTATTCTATTTTAGTACCTAATTTTAAATTCATAGCTATTTCATATGTCTGTCTAGCAATAGCTGTGTCTTGGACACCAGTTCCAGTCAAATCACATACTGTTATATCTTCTTTACTTTTTCTACCTAAACTAGGATCAAGTATAATATTTCCAAGTTCATAATATTTTTCATTTGACGAAATTAAATTATTTTCTATGGCGTGATGTAATTCACCTAAAATTTTTGTTTGAGGCAAACTATCTGGAATATAAAGATCGCATTCTTTAATGATTATCGGATCTAATTCATTTTTTGATTCAGCATCAGAGCCCATAGCAGTTATATGCAATCCTTTCTTTAACCATTCATTTTTTATTAAAGGAGATTTGCTAGGGGTAGTGGTAACAAGTATTTCTGATTGATTAACAACTTCTTCTGCAGAAGAACAAGATTGAATATTAATATTTAAATTTTTAAGTTCATTGATAAATTTATTTATCTTTTCTTGATCTCTAGCCCATATAAATGCTGTTTCAATATCTCTAACCAAACTTAAAGCTTGAAGTTGTAACTTTGCTTGAATTCCTGCACCTATAATACCTGCTTTAGTTGATTGAGGATTTGATAAATATTTTGCTGCTATAGCACCTGCAATAGCTGTACGAACATCAGTTAAATATCCTTTATCTAATAAAATTGATTTTAAAACACCAGTTTCTGAGTCTAATAGAATCATCAGTCCATTACTTGAAGGAAGTCCGAGTTTAGGGTTATTAAAAAATCCTGAAGCAATTTTTATAGCATAACTATCTAAACCATCAATATATGCGGCCTTAACATCTGACTCACCATGATATTTCTCAATATCAAGACGCAAGATTGGAGGCATTGTAGTTTTTCCTAAAGCTAAATTTTTAAATGCATCTTCTATAATAGGTATAAGTTGTTCATTAAGCTCAACACATTTCTTTATTTCTTCTGAATTTAATAAAATTGTCATGAAATAATTTTTCCAAATAATTCTGAGTCTATATTGCCTCCACATAGTAAACAAATTGTATTTTTACCAAAATGAGAAGATAACTGATCTTTTACTGCCATAATACTAGTGGCTGCTGCACCTTCAGTTACTAATTTGTGCTTCTCAAAATTAAATTTTATTCCTTCAGCAATTTTAGGTTCATCTATTAGAATAAAATCATCAATGACATCTTTGCAAATTCCAAAAGTATATTGATTTTCTAGACCGATACTTCCTCCAAGGCAATCTGCAAGAGTTTCTTCTTCCTTCACATCAACTGGTTTTCCTGCCTTTAAGCTTTCATACATTGAAGGTCCTCTTTTCATTGAAGTTGCAATAACTTTAACATTAGGTTTTTGTAATTTAATAGCAAGAGCTATACCGCCTATAAGCCCTCCTCCTGACGTTGGAATTATCACAGAGTCAATATTTGGCATAGCTTCTAGCATTTCTAAACCAACTGTACCTTGACCAGCTATAACATCTAAATCATCAAATGGATGAACAAGAGTTATATTATTCTTCTTCGCAAATTCTCTAGCATACAAATCAGCTTCATCACTGTTATTTCCAATAATTTCAACTTTAGCACCCAAAGATTCTATAGCTTTTTTTCTATGTTCAGGAACCATATTTGACATAAATATTGTTGATTTAATTCCAATTTGTTTTGCTGCATGCGCCACTCCTTTTCCGTGGTTACCAGTAGAAACAGCTATTACTCCTTTGTTTTTTTGTTCATTTGTAAGATTCAATAATTTATTGGTTGCACCTCTAAGCTTAAAAGAACCTGTGACTTGCAAGCATTCAAGTTTTAAATAAACATCTAAATTTTGAGAAAGCTCTAAAGAATGTATTAATGGTGTGTACTTTATGTAAGGAGATATAGATTTGTGAGCTTTTTTGAAATCATTTAAATTTAACATATTTCACCTTTAGCTAATTCAATAATAATTTTCCAAAATTTGTAATCTTATCATTTATATTTATCGAACGAATTGAGTCCCAAATAATTGATTGGTTGCTAGATATAATTGTTTTTTTAATTTCGTCTTCTGCTTTTTGCAAAACTTCTACTATTCTTAAAGCAGTACATGAAACAAATATTGCATCCGATCCTTTATGATTCATTTCACGTATGGTTTCAACTATATGACTAGGCTTAACCATAGCTATTTCAGAATCATAATTCAAATTGAAAGAACTAAAATTTAATACTTCAATATTGTTTTTTAAAAAATAATTAAAAACAGTTTCATTTACAGGCTTTGGATATGGCGTCAAAATAGAAATTTTTTTTATATTAAGTTTTGTAAAGGCTTTTAGTGCTGCTGTGATGGGCGTAGTAACATAGGTGTTTGGTTTTGATTTTTTTATTTGATTAGCAATAACACTCTCACCCATTGCCACCGTACCAGAGGTACATCCATAAGCAACAGTGTTTAACTCTTGATCAGGTAAAATATTTTTTGCTATATTCGGAAGATAATCTGACATTTTAAGATAATTTTCATGATTAAGGGGATTATTAAATGGTATTCGATTAACAAATATATCTAAGGGTAGATTGTGACAAATTCGTCTATAATCTTGTTCTATTGTAAAATCTGTTGAAAGTGCAATTAATCCTATTCTAGGATTGGTTACTGAATCTAATTCAGGTTTAATATCTATTTGTTTAAAATTATTCATTATTGATTTGGAAAATAATCTTCACATTCTCCTTCACGATAAACATCTGTTGTTGCACAATGTAAACTACCTCCAAAAGCATAAGCATCTCTAAAAGGAACTGGAACAACTGTCATTTCTAAACTTTCCATCTGTTTGATCATTTTTGTTTCACTTGCTTCAACACAAATAGTTTTTGGATTTAAAATTAATACATTCATTGACAGCCAAATAGAAGAATAACACATTGGTGGTGGAGAGTTATGAATTGACGGTTCAGCTTCAACTATCTTCCATTTATTATTTTCAAAAATATTTCTCTGATCATTTGATAGCTTTCTGTTAGGATTGATTAACATCACACCAGGTTTTATTGGTGTAAAACAAGCATCAATATGAGTAGGAATTAAGTCTCCTGGTAAATTAATTTGATGAATTCTATGATCTGGAAAATGCCTTCTTAACCAATTCAATCCTTTGAGGTTTGAAGTAAAATTATTATGATAAAATAAATCTTTTCCAAATCTTAAAACTTCAGCAGCATCAAATAGAGGCTCCTCTTCAGTTAAAATAAAATCTCCATCTTCAATTTTTTTATACCTTTCATCTGTTGAAATGCCTTCTGGTAAATAATTTTTTTTATAAGTTTTTTCTGATAGTCTGGGCTTTGGAGCTGCTTCCCAACGCATATTAGGATCTTCACTATAATATTTTTCTAAAAGCGGTCTGTAAGCTAGATATTCAAACCATCTACAACGATATGACATTGGAGCTTCTAGCATTTCATTTCCAACAGTTAATATGACATCTCTTGGAGGCATACAATCAAACATGCCATTATTTTTCCAATCAGGAGTAGATATTGATTTACTAAAATCTATTGCAGTTGGTCTATCTACTTTAATTTCAAATGACTCTAGTATCTTTACAAAATTATTTAGCTGTTCATTCGCTTTATCGATAGAATCTTGTGTTCTAGGACCGTGAGAACCTTTCATTCCACTGTCTTCACTTATTTTAGGTTCTAAAGCAGGTTCCATAGGTGGTATATTAGCTTTATCTGCTATTCCAACTATTACGTGTCTTAACTGATCCCATTCATTCCAAGAGTTTACTATTGTCATTTTATCTTCATTAAATTATTATTTAAAAATCTAATAATTTAAATTTATACAAAAATATACATGGAATTAAAAAATAAATCTTTATTCAGACAGGAATGTTATATTGGGGGGAAATGGCAGAAAAGCTTGAATGGAGAGATAATACAAGTAGACAACCCTGCAACTCTTCAATCAATAGGTAGTGTACCTAAATGTGGAAAAAAAGAAACTGAGAATGCTATTCAATTAGCTAATGATGCGTTTTTAAATTGGAAAAATAAAACTGCTAAAGAAAGATCAATTATATTAAAAAAATGGCAAGACCTTATAATAAAAAATGTTGATGATTTAGCACATATTATGACCGTTGAACAAGGGAAGCCTCTTGCTGAATCAAAAGGTGAAATTTTAATGGGTGCTTCTTATATAGAATTTTATGCTGAGGAAGTAAAAAGAGTTTATGGAGATATAATACCAGATCCACTTCCTGATAGAAGGATTATTGTAATTAAACAACCTGTAGGAGTAGTTGGAGCTATTACACCTTGGAATTTTCCTAGCACTATGATTACTAGAAAATGTGCTCCTGCTTTAGGAGTAGGTTGTCCTGTAGTAATTAAACCTGCTAGTCAAACACCTTTTTCAGCTTTAGCTTTAGCTGTATTAGCTGAAGAGGCAGGTTTTCCACCTGGTGTTTTTAATGTTTTAACTGGCTCTGCTTCTGAAATTGGTAAAGAATTAACTGAAAATCCTATAGTTAAAAAAATATCATTTACTGGTTCTACAGAGGTTGGAAAGATTTTGCTTAAACAAAGTGCCTCAACTGTGAAAAAAGTATCAATGGAATTAGGAGGGCATGCTCCTTTTATAGTATTTGATGATGCGGATATTGATGAAGCAGTTTCTGGAGCTATAATGAGTAAATTTAGAAACTCAGGTCAAACTTGCATATGTGCTAATAGATTATTTGTACATGAAAAAATTTATGAAGAATTTTTAGAAAAATTTGTAAAAAAAGTTGCTGATATAAAAGTTGGCAATGGATTAGAAGAATCTACTAATTCAGGGCCTTTAATAGACAAATACTCTCTTGAAAAAGTGAAAGATCATGTTGAAGATGCAGTAAAAACAGGGGCAGAAATAGCTATAGGTGGTGAAGTTCATAAATTAGGTGGTAATTTTTATCAACCTACAGTTTTATCAAATGTAACTAATAAGGCTAAGATAACTTATGAAGAAACCTTTGGACCTGTTGCTCCAATATATAAATTTTCATCAGATGAAGAAGTAATAAATTTAGCTAATGACACACCTTATGGTTTAGCTTCTTATTTCTATGCTCGAGATATTGGAAGAATTTGGAAAGTTGCAGAGGCTTTAGAATACGGAATTGTAAGTGTAAATACTGGTTTGCCAACAAAAGCAGAAATTCCATTTGGAGGTGTAAAAGAATCAGGCTTAGGTAGAGAAGGTTCTAAATATGGATTAGAAGATTATTTAGAAATTAAATATATTTCTATGGCAGGAATTTAAGACAACCAAGCAGCACCCCTTACACCGCCGGAATCACCATGAATATTTTTTACAACTTTTGTATGGCAAACATCAGTAAAGACATAGTCTTTTAGTCTATCATTTATTGTTTCATAAATATAATTAATATTAGACATTCCTCCTCCTAAAACAATTATATCGGGATCTAAAACATTAACAACTATTGATAATCCTCTTGCTAAATGATCCACATATTGTTCTAGAGCAAATTTTGATTTTTCATTATTAGGATAATCTTTAATAATATCATGAGAATTTAAATTTGTTCCATTTCGAAGATTATAACAATTAGAAAAACCAGGACCAGATAAATAGGTTTCTATACATCCATCTCTTTCACAATAACATTTTTTATTAAATTTCTTTTCTTCTGCAGTCCTATTAGGCAATGTTATATGTCCCCACTCACCAGCAATATTATTTCTACCTTGAATGACCTTTTGGTTAATTACTATACCTCCACCAGTACCAGTACCTATAATAACTCCAAAAACTATACTTTTTCCTTTACCTGCCCCATCTACAGCCTCAGATAAAGCAAAACAATTTGCATCATTTTCAAGAATTACTTTTCTTTTAAGAGTATCTTCCAAATCTATTTTTAATGGTTTGCCATTTAGCCATACTGAGTTTGCATTTTTAACTAAACTTGAATCATGAGATACACATCCCGGCATTCCTATTCCAATAGACTCAACATCTCCAAAATCATTTTCAAACTCTTTAATCAAAGAAATTATTCCATTGATAGTTCCATCATAATTTTTTTCTGTATTTATTCTTTTACGAGTCAATTCATTACCAGAGCTGTCTATTAAAATGCCCTCGGTTTTTGTTCCGCCTAAATCAATTCCTATTTTCACAAATTTTTATTATTTTTTTTTAACAAAATGCCAAATTAGTGGAGTGATGCATGCAGCTAGTGCGATTTTAACTGGTTCGGTAAATTTAAAAACTAAAAGACCATATTTAAAAGCATATTTATAGCCTTCACTTAAGTTAATTTGTTGTGATAATTCAGGATGGTACTGATCAAACCAAAAACCCAACCAAATTAAACCAGGAATAAAAATAATTATTGTGCCAATAAAAATTGTAATTAAAGATTTAATAAAATTTTTATCATAATTTTTTTCAGCTAAATAGCCCACAAAATAGCTTGCTATCAGCATTCCCAATAAATAACCTCCAGAAGGACCTATTAAATAATAAAAACCACTAAATGGTGGTTTTGCAAAAACAGGTATGCCTATTATACCTTCAAAAATATAAAGTGCAAAAGTTAGAAAAGCTAATCTAGAACCCACAGCCATTGAGAAAGTTAAAAGAACAAGGGTCTGCAATGTAACCGGTACTGGAGGAATTGGTATTGCTATTCTAGCAGATAAAGCATAGAGAATAGAGCCTATCAATACAATTAAAAGATTTTTTAAAATAGAATCAAATCTATTTAAAAAAACAATATTATTAATTAATAAATTTTGCATGGTTTAAATATATCATAAACTAAATTATTTTGAGCTTCAAGTATCACTTAAAAAAATTATTATAACAAAAGAATTGAAGCCAAACCTAAAAAAGAAAGAAATCCAAAAACATCTGTTATAGTAGTCAAAATGACTCCTGAAGCTAGAGCTGGGTCAACTTTAAATTTATTTAATGTTATAGGTATTAATATTCCTGCCATACCTGCTATTAATAAGTTTATTATCATAGCCATAGCAATAACAATTCCCAATAAAAAATCTTCAAACCAGTATGAAGAAAGTAAGCCAATAATTAATGCAAAAATTATACCATTAATTCCTCCAACTAATGTTTCTTTCACTATAATTTTAAATGCATTAGAAGTTGTTAATTCTTTCATTGCTAAAGCTCTAACAGAAACAGTTAAAGTTTGCGTGCCAGCGTTACCTCCCATAGAAGCAACAATTGGCATTAATACAGCAAGTGCAACTGCTTTTTCTATTGAAGCTTGAAAAAACCCTATAACAATAGAAGCAATTATTGCAGTAAGTAAATTTACCAGAAGCCATGAAAACCTTGATTTTGTTGTATCTATTACTGCATCATAAATATCAGCTTGCCCTACTCCACCTAACTTTAATATATCCTCCTCCCTCTCTTCTTCAATAACATCTACAACATCATCAACTGTAATTGATCCTATAACTTCTTCATTATTATTTATAACTGGAGCACTTACCATAGCGTATTTATTAAATTGAAAAGCAACCTCTTCTTGATCTGTTAGA
Source organism: uncultured Alphaproteobacteria bacterium (assembly GCA_902577425.1). Lineage (GTDB taxonomy): Bacteria > Pseudomonadota > Alphaproteobacteria > HIMB59 > MarineAlpha5-Bin3. Next base: position 56,295 of record CACGZD010000001.1, read on the forward strand.
ACATTAATAGTTCTTGTTATTTTATTTTTTATTGTTTCTAGAGAAGTTGATCTTTTAGATCCCATTAACCTACCAAGAGGAACTATTCCGGAAATTTTTTTACTTTTATTTAGTAAATATATTTCATAAAAATCTTCTGGAAGATCATCTTTATTTTTTCTTAAAAAATCTATAGCATCTCCTACATTCCAATCTAAATCTATAGCAACAAACTCCCTTTGCATAAGTCTGCCAGCACTATCTTCAGGATAGTTAAGCCCCTCCTTAATTAACTCTCTTTCCGATTCTGAAATATTATCTAAAAAAACTTCTTTATCAGACTCTTCTAAATCTTCTATGACTTCTACTGCATCATCTACATCTAATGCACTAGCATTTGAGGCTAATTGCTTTATATCTAATTGCTCAATTATTTCATCTCTTATACTTTCATTTAAATACGTTAATATTTCTGGGTCAAAGTAATTTTTTACTTTTAAAATAAATTTTAATCTAGACTCATCATTCAAATTTTGAATGATTTCAGCAATATCTGCATTATGTAAATTTTTAACAAGACTTTCTAATTTACCAATATTTGAACTATCAATAAATTCATTAATTAGAGCTAAATTATATTCTAATGAGGTTTTTTCTTTAATGTCTTCATTATTACTCATCATTACCACCTTGGTGCGGCCGAGAAGAGTTGAACTTCCACGGGATAAATCCCACAACGACCTCAACGTTGCGCGTATACCAGTTCCGCCACGGCCGCAGAATTTATGGTCTTTAATTAACAGATAGGATAATAAGTATCAATAAAGCAAAAATGTATAATATAAATAATATAGAAATACAAATTTCAAACGATCTAGTAGATTATACAGAATCTCTTAAAATCATGGAAAAAAGAGTTGTTGATATCAACTTAAATAATAAAAAAGAATTAATTTGGTTTTTATATCATGATCATATTTATACTATTGGAACAAGCGGAAGTGAAAAAGAGATTAGAGAAAAAATTACGTATCCAGTGATTAAAACAAATCGGGGAGGTAAGATAACATATCATGGACCTGGACAAAGAGTTGTATATTTTTTAATTGATTTAAAAAAGAGAAAAAAAGATATAAGAAAATTTGTTAGTATAATTGAAAATTCTACAATTAATTTATTGAAAGAATATAATATAGAAGCAAGAAGTTATCCTGAAAAAATAGGAATATGGGTTACAAAATTTAATCAAAATCAATTAAAAAAAGAAAAAAAAATAGGAGCTATTGGATTGCGATTAAAAAAATGGATAACTTACCATGGATTAAGTTTTAATATAAATCCTAATTTAAAAAATTTTGATAAAATTGACGCTTGTGGATTAAAAGAATTTTCAACTACTTCACTAAAAGAACTAAAAGTAAATATTGATACAAAAGAATTTGATGAACTTTTTCTAAAACTTTTTTTAAGAGAACTTCAAACATTGTAATTTAAAATTGATAATTTTTTTCAATTTTTTTCAAACTATTTTTTTGCATAAATTTTTTAAAATGATCTGGTAAATTAGTAGAAAATTCATAATTTTTATTATTTATTTCAAATTTTAATGAGCAAGCATTTAATTTTAATGTTTCAGTATTGTTTTTAATCATTTTGTTATATTTTGTATCGCCTACAATAGGGGTCCCTAAGTGTTTTGCCACAAGTCTGATTTGGTGGGTCTTACCAGTGCGTGGCGCAAATAATAAAGTACTAAAATTTTTATTAGTTTGATAAACTTTATACCTAGTTAATGAATTTGAACTTTTGTTTAAATTTTTTTTATTCTCAATAAGAAGTTTTACTTCAGATTCTTTATTGTGTGGAGTACCTTGGCAAATTGCAAAATATATTTTTGATATTAATTGTTGCTTAAAAAGTTTTCCAAAAATTTTAGTCGTTTGCAAATTTTTTGCTATTATTAATAAACCTGAAGTTTCTCTATCTAATCTATGAACCAAATTATATTTTGATGATATATTTTTTATTATATCATCAATAGATATATTAATTTTACTTCCTCCTTGAGTAGCAATACCTGCCCACTTATCTAATATAATAAAATCACTATTTTCAAATAATATTGATGACATAAAAATTTTTTTATACTTAGAAGGTATTTCTTTTTTATATATAAATTTATCAATATTTTTATAAGTATCAGTTGAGTAATTAAATATTTCAATAATGTCATTTAATTTTAATCTATAATTTGAAGATGTCTTTTTTTTATTAATCTTTATATTTCCTTTTCGTATATTTTTTTCAATAAAACTTTGTTTCAAAGTTGAAAAATTTCTTTTTAACCATTTATCAACTCGTAAATTTTGGTAATCAGAAGAATTTATATAAAATTTTTTCAAAACTAAATTTTATTTATATTGTATCCTATAAAGCAAAAAAATATACAAGTTGAAACAGAAATACAAATATAGAAAGTTGGTAAAATAATTTTTTTATTATTAAATAATTCAATTATTTCATAAGAAAAAGTAGAGAATGTAGTAAAAGAACCTAATAATCCAATAATAATAAAATATTTTATAAAATTTTGAGATGTTTCATTATTTTGCAAAAAACTCATTAATACTCCTATAAGCAAAGAGCCAATAATATTTACAAATAATGTAGATAGTGGAAAATTTGGATAAAGAAATTTAAAGATATTTGTGCTTAAATATCTTAAAGTTGCTCCTAATGCTCCTCCGCATGCAACTAAAACCAAATTATACAAATTTATTTTTTATTTATTTTCTTCTTCTTCTTCAGAAGGTTTTTTTTCAGGTACAGGGCCGCTATCAAGACCTTTCGCATTTTCATCTCTGTCTACTAATTCTATAATTGCAGTTGGAGCATTATCTCCAAAACGATTACCAACTTTTATTATACGAGTATAACCGCCAGATCTTTCTTTATATCTTTCAGAAATAACATCAAAAATTTTTTTAGTATTTTTTTGATCTTGTAGTATTGAAATAGTTTTTCTTCTTGATACTAAATCACCTTTTTTTCCTAAAGTAATAATTTTTTCAACAAAAGGTCGTAACTCTTTTGCTTTAGATAATGTAGTTGTTATTTGTTCATGCTTAATAAGTGAATTAGATAAATTCATTAACAACGCTTTTCTGTGAGATGTTGTTCTATTTAATTTTCTTTGAGTTATATTGTGTTTCATAATTATTTATTAAATGGATCTTCAAATTTTTTTGCTAATTCTTCAATATTTTCAGGCGGCCAATCAGGAACAGAGATGCCTAAACCAAGTTCCATTTGCTGAAGAACTTCTTTAATTTCATTTAAAGATTTTCTTCCAAAATTGGGAGTTCTCAACATTTCAGATTCTGTCTTTTGAACTAAATCACCAATATAAATTATATTATCATTTTTAAGACAATTAGCAGAACGAACAGACAGTTCTAACTCTTCAACTTTTTTAAGTAAATTAGGATTAAAAGATAACTTTTCATGAGAAGAGGTTTCCATTTGAACTTCTGGTTCATCAAAATTAATAAATGGTTGAAGCTGATCTTGTAAAATTCTTGCTGCTAAAGCAATTGCATCATCAGGTGAAACAGCTCCGTTTGTTTCTATGTCTAAAATTAATTTATCATAATCAGTTACTTGTCCCACACGACTATTTTCTACTTTATAAGAAGCTCTCTTTACTGGACTAAACATTGCATCAAGCTTAATTTCTCCAATAATCTTTTCTTCATCTTCAGCTACTTCGGCAGAAAGATATCCTTTTCCAGTATTAATATTTGCCTCTAGCTCAATATCAGCATTGCTATCTAGTGTCATAATAATTTGATCAGGATTCATAATTTCAGTTTCAGAATCAGTTTCAAAATTACCTGCTCTGATTTCACCAGGACCTTTTGTTCTAATATACATTTTTTTTAAACCAGGAGAATGAACCTTCAAACAAACTGCTTTTAAATTAAGCAATATATCTGTTAAATCTTCTTTCACACCAGGAATAGTAGAAAATTCATGAACAACTCCTTTAAGTTTAACTGAAGTAATCGCAGCTCCTTGAAGTGATGATAGTAAGATTCTTCTTAATGAGTTTCCAAGAGTCAAACCAAAACCTCTTTCTAAAGGTTCTGCAATCAAAACACCATGTTTGCCATCATTTTCTTGAACATTAACATCCATTTTACTTGGTTTAATTAAATCCATCCAATTTTTTTGTAACACTTAATGCTCCTTATTTTATAGTTAAACTCTTCTTCTTTTTCTTGGTCTGCAACCATTATGAGGAATAGGGGTTACATCTTTAATTGAAGTTATTATGTATCCAACTGACTGAAGAGATCTTAAGGCAGATTCTCTTCCTGATCCTGGTCCAGAAACTTCAACTCTTAAAGTTTTAAGCCCATATTCTTTTGCTTTGTTACCTACATCTTCCGCTGCAATTTGAGCTGCAAATGGAGTAGATTTACGAGAACCTTTAAAACCCTTATGACCTGCTGATGACCATGCTAAAACATTGCCATTCTCATCTGAAATAGAAATTATGGTATTATTAAAAGATGAAACAACATGAGCTACACCATTTGTAACTTTTCTTTTTGCTTTTGTTTTAGTTTTAGTTTTAGTTTTTTTCTTTTCATTCATAAACTAACCTTTAGTCACTTTTTTCTTTCCGGCAATAGCTACTGCTTTTCCCTTCCTAGTTCTAGCATTAGTATGAGTTCTTTGCCCTCTTACTGGTAACTTTTTTCTATGTCTTAATCCTCTATAACATCCAAGATCAGTTAAACGTTTAATATCCATAGAAACTTTACGTCTAAGATCTCCCTCTACAGAATGTTTTGCATCAATTATTTCTCTAATTTTATTTAATTCTTCATCTTTCAGTTGGCTAACTCTCATTTTCATATCCACTGAAGCTTCACTGCAGATATCATTAGCTATTTTGGGTCCTATGCCAAAAATATATGTTAAAGCTACACGTATTCTTTTATTCGTTGGAATATTAACACCTGATATACGAGCCATCCTATGAAACTGCCTTTATTTAATAATTTTAATGAATGAGGGTGAATACATGATAAATAGCACAAAAGTCAAGCCAAGAAACAGCAATTTTTTGACGAAAAACCTCATTTTTTAACTATTTTTAGGATATCATTCTTTATCATTTCAATTTCTTGATTTCCATCAATCAAATGATAATTGTTAGGATTTTTCTCAAAGTAATATTTTGAAAGAGGTTTAGTTTCTTCAATATATTTATTAACTCGATTTTTTATTACTTCTTCAGTATCATCTTCTCTTTTTTCTAATATTGCTCTATTTTTAATTCTTTCAACAATAATATCTCTTTTTAAATTTATATCAAAAATTTTTGTTATTTCTAAATTTTTAGAGTCCAAATAATTTTGAAGCCAATTATTTTGAATGAGAGTTCTAGGATAACCATCTAAAATATAACCATTTTTACATTCATATGAATCTAATTTTTGTTTAATTATTTCATTTAGTATTTCATCTGATACTAAATCACCCTTTTCTATTATTTTTTTTATTTTTTTTGAATGAGTACTAGTGCCGAGTAAATTATTTCTTAAAATTTCACCAGTTGACAAATGAGGTATATTAAATTGTTTTGATAGTATTGCTGCTTGAGTACCTTTTCCTGCTCCTGGAGGACCAAAGAATAAAAAGATCATTATTCTATCTTCGACCTCTTAACTTTGTTTTTTTTAATAATCCTTCGTATTGATGCTGAAATAGATGAGACTGAACTTGAGTAATGAAGTCAATCATAACAACTACAACAATCAGAAGGCTAGTTCCTCCTAAATAAAAAGGAATAGAAGTTTTAGAAATTAAAAATTCTGGCAGAAGTGCTACTAATGTTAAATAAATTGAACCAACTGTTGTTAATCTAGTAAGAACATAATCTATATATATTGAAGTATTTTCACCAGGTCTAATACCTGGAATAAAACCTCCATATTTTCTTAAATTTTCTGCTTGCTCATCAGGATTAAATACAATTCCAGTATAGAAAAAAGCAAAAAATATTATCATAAAAGCAAAAAGAGCAAGATAAAGTGGCTGACCTCTACCAAGATAGCTTGATATAATTAAAAAAATCTCGCTTGATGAACCTGCTCCAAAACCTGACATTGTATTTGGTAAAAGTAAAATAGAAGAAGCAAAAATTACTGGAATAACGCCGGCAGTATTTATTTTTAAAGGTAAATGTGAACTTTGACCTCCATATACTTTATTTCCAACTTGTCTTTTGGGATACTGAACTAATAGTCTTCTTTGAGCTTTTTCTACAAATACTATAAAAATTATTAAAGCTAAGACTAAAATTAAAATAGCTAAAATAAATGCCATACTTAATTCACCTGTTCTGCCTAACTGTAATGTACTAACTAAAGCCTGCGGAAGATTAGCTACAATTCCTGCAGTTATAATTAAAGAAATACCGTTTCCTACACCTCGTGAAGAAATTTGTTCTCCAAGCCACATCAAAAAAACAGTTCCGCCAACTAAGGTAATAATAGTAGTAACTTTAAAAAATATCCCTGGGTCAATTACAATATTACCATATGCAGTTTGCATTGATTCTAAACCTATAGCGACTCCGTAACCTTGCAAAGCAGCAATAATAACAGTTAAATATCTAGAGTACTGAATAATTTTTCTTCTTCCTTTAGAGCCTTGCTCCCTTAACGTTTTTAAATGAGGTATGCTTGATTGCATTAAAGTCATAATTATAGAAGCAGAAATATAAGGCATAACTCCAAGAGCAAAAATTCCCATTCTCCCTAGAGCGCCTCCAGAAAAAGTATCAAAAATACCTAGTATTCCTGATGACTGTTGCTCAAAAAATTGTTGAAGTGCTATAGGATTAATACCAGGTATGGGCAAAAAAGTTCCTAAACGAAAAACTATTAATGCTCCAAGAGTAAATAAAAGTCTATTTCTAAGTTCAGTAGCTTTACCTATAGCTCCAAAGTTTAAATTATTTGCCATTTTTTCTGCAGCTGTAGCCATATATCTTTATTAAATCTTTATAAGATTTACCTTTCCTCCATTTTTTTCTACTTTAGCTATTGCATTTTTAGAAGCATATGAAACCTCAATTTTAATTGAAGATTTTAAATCTCCAACATCCAATAGCTTTAGTAAACCTTTAGATTTATTAAAAATTTTTTTCTCAAATAAAATTGATTCTTTAATTTCATCAGGTTTAATCTTGTATTTATTAAGAATAAGATCAATATGATGAAAATTAATTGATTGTATTTTTTTTTGAAACGGATTGTTAAATCCTCTTTTTGGCAATCTCATATATAAAGGATTTTGACCTCCTTCAAATCCTTTAATTGCAACACCAGATCTGGATTTTTGTCCTTTTACGCCTCTTCCCGCTGTTTTTCCTGTTCCAGAGCCAGAACCTCTTCCAACTCTTTTACGTTTTTTTCTAGATGTTAAATTAGATTTAAGTTCATTAATTTTCATATTATGATGCCGTTTTATTTGAATTAACTTTAGATATTTTGATTGTTCTTTTTGCTGCTACACTTTTAGGGGATTCAGACTTTTTAAAAGCATCAAATGTTGCTTTAATCATATTGTGAGGATTGGAACTACCAGTTGATTTAGCAACTACATCTTTTATGCCTAATGACTCAAAAAGCGCTCTCATCGGACCTCCAGCAATTATACCTGTTCCAGGAGCAGCAGATCTAAGAATAACTTTTCCAGCTCCAAATCTCCCAACGATATCGTGATGAAGAGTTCTATTATCTTTTAAATGCACTTTTATCATTCTTGTTTTTGCATTTTCTGTTGCTTTTCTTACTGCTTCAGGAACTTCTTTTGCTTTTCCTGTTCCATATCCGACTTTACCTTTATTATCTCCTACAATCATTATTGCAGCAAATCCAAAACGTCTTCCGCCTTTAACAACTTTTGCAACTCTATTAATTGTTACTAAATGTTCACTAAATTCTTTATTTTCACTATCAAACATATTTCCTCTAAAAGTTTAAACCAGCTTCCCTAGCTGCTTCTGCTAAAATTTTTATTAAACCATGATATCTATATTTACCTTTATCAAAAGCAACTTCTTTAATTCCATTTTTTATAGATCTTTTAGCAATTTCTGTACCAATTTTTTCAGCCAATTCTTTTTTTGAATGATTATTTTCTCTAAAAATTTTTTCTACAGATGATGCACTAGCTAAAGTTATGCCTTTATCATCATTAATAATTTGAGCATAAATATGATTATTTGATCTAAATACCGTTAGCCTTTTTCTATTGGTAACTTTTTTTAGTTTAAATCTGGTTCTATTTTGTCTTACGCTATTAGCCATAATTATTTCTTCTTACCTTCTTTTCTAAAAATGAATTCATTCTCATACTTTATCCCCTTTCCTTTAAATGGCTCGGGTTTTCTAAATGATCTTATATTTGCTGCAACTGCTCCTAATTTTTCTTTATTTGAACCAGACAATTTTATAGTATTTTGTTTACTGACTTCTACTTTAATCTCTTTAGGAATTTCGTAGTCAATGTCATGGCTATAACCTAGTTGAAGCTTTAACTTTGTACCTGATATTGATGCTCTATATCCTGTTCCATTCATCTCTAAAGTTTTTGAAAAACCTTCACTTACACCTTTAATAAGATTGGCCACATGAGCTCTAGTTGTGCCCCAAATTGGATTTTTTTTATCTTTATCGTTTTTAGGTAGAACAGAAATTTTATCTTCACTCAAATCAACTTTAAAAAGTGGACTAATATTTATTGATAATTCTCCCATTTTTCCTTTTGCAACTAAAATACTATTATTAAAATTACATGTAGTTTCTTTAGGAATCAAAACACTATTTTTTGCTATTCTAGACATAGATTAAAATACCTCACATAAAATTTCACCACCTACATTATTATCTCTGGCTTTTTGATCAGACATTACACCTTTAGGTGTAGATAAAATAGATATGCCTAAACCTCCATAAGATTTTTGTAGATCATTTATTTTAGAATAAACACGAATACCCGGTTTTGAAATTCTTTTAATTCTTTTAATTACTGGGATGCCATTATAGTATTTCAAATCAATTTTTATATTGTTTATACCTTCTCTCAATTCTACATCCTGAAAATCACGTATATAGCCTTCATCTTTTAAAACAGAAAGAACATTCATATTTAATTTAGATTTATAACATGAGGTAAAAGCTTTATTAGCTTTGTGAGCATTTTTTATTCTTGCCAACATATCTGATAATGAATCATTAAAAGCCATAATTATCTCCTTACCAACTTGATTTAACAACACCAGGTAGCGAACCTGACATTGTTAACTCTCTAATTTTGATTCTAGAAAGACCAAATTTTCTATATACACCTCTAGTTCTCCCAGTGATTTTGCATCGATTGCGTACTCTTATATTAGAACTATCTCTTGGAAGATCATTTAATTTTGATTGTATTTTAAATCTTTCTTCCATACTTAAATCTTTTTTCATAATCATTTTTTTTAAAGAATTACGTCGAGACTTGAATTTATCAACAATTTTTTCCCTATTCATGTTTTTTTGAATTGAACTTTGCTTTGCCATATTATTCCTAATTGTTTGTTTCTGCCGGAAACGGCATGTTAAAGTATTTTAAAAGCTCTATTGCTTCCTCATTAGTTGATGCAGATGTACAGATAGTTATATCTAAACCTCTCACCTTATCAATTTTATCATAATTAATTTCTGGAAATATTATTTGTTCTTTAATGCCCAGAGTATAATTGCCATTTCCATCAAAACTTTTAGAATTTAATCCTCTAAAATCTCTTATTCGAGGAATTGCAATATTGATTAATCTATCTAGAAATTCATACATAATTTTGTTTCTTAAAGTTACAGAAACTCCCAAAGCCATTCCTTCTCTAATTTTAAATGCAGCAATTGCCTTCTTTGCTTTTGTTTTTACTGCTTTTTGCCCAGATATCAGAGACAATTCCTCTTGAGCTTTATCAAGTAACTTTGGATCATCTTTTGCATCTCCAATGCCCATATTTAAAACTATTTTAGTAATTTTAGGAACTGAATAAAAATTTTTATATTCAAATTTTTCCATCATTTTTTTCTTAATACTAGTATTAAATTCCTCAGCTAAGCGTGTCATTATTTTACTTCTTTCCCTGTACTTCGAATTATTCGTATTTTCTCATTTTTATTATTGAATTTATATCCAAGTTTAACACCTTTTTTTGAAGCAGAGTCATAAAATGATAAATTAGAGATTTGAATTGGCATTTCTTTTTCAACTATACCTCCAGCTTGATTATTATCAGGCTTTTGATGTTTTTTTACTTTATTGATTCCTGAAACTATTGCTTTGTTTACAAGAGGTTGAATCAAAGTAATTTTACCAGTCTTACCTTTATCTTTACCTACCAAAACTATTACCTCATCTCCTTTTTTTAATTTTATTTTATTACCCATTATAATACCTCGGGAGCCAAACTGATTATTTTCATAAATTTTTTTGTTCTTAACTCTCTAGTCACTGGTCCAAATATTCTTGTTGCAATTGGCTCTTCTTGTTTATCAAGCAAGACTGCTGCATTTTTATCAAATCTTATACTGGTTCCATCTGATCTACTAAAATCTTTTTTTGTTCTGACTATTACTGCTTTAAAAACTTCACCTTTTTTAACTTTCCCACGTGGAATAGCATCTTTTATTGATACAACAACAATATCTCCTATAGACGCAAATCTCCTTTTAGATCCTCCTAAAACTTTTATACATTGAATTTTTCTAGCTCCAGAATTATCAGCTACAAATAAATGAGATTGCATTTGAATCATTTATTTACTCCCTTCCAATTTTGGATCATGAATTATCCATGATTTAATTTTTGATATTGGTCTAGATTCTTGAATAGTTACCATGTCTCCAATTTTATGCGCATTATTTTCATCATGAGCATGATATCTTTTAGATCTTTTAATAATTTTTTTATAAAGTTTATGCCTAACTCTGTTAGTAACTTCAACAACAATTGTTTTACTATGAGCAGAAACTATAACTCCGGAAAGTAATCTTTTAGGCATTTGATTCTCCAATTGATTTATTAATTTCAGTTTTCAAACGAGCTAGTCTTTTTTTAGTTTTTCTTATTTCTGAAGTCTTTTCTAATTGACCTGTTGATTTTTGAAATTTGAAATTCAAAAGAGACTTTTTTAATGTACTAATTTCAGATTTTATTTTTTTGATATCTGTATTTTTATTAGTTGCGTTCATCAAATATTCCTTTCTACAAATTTACACTTAATAGGCAATTTAGCGGCAGCTAAAGACATTGCTTTTTTGGCATCATCAATTGGCACACCATCAACTTCAAACATAATCCTACCGGGCTTAACTCGACATGCCCAATATTCAGTTGAGCCTTTTCCTTTTCCCATTCTTATTTCTGCTGGTTTTTTTGAAACTGGCACATCTGGAAAAATCCTTATCCACATTCTGCCTGCTCTTTTTAAATATCTTGTTATGGCTTTACGAGCAGATTCAATTTGTCTAGAAGTAACTCTTTCAGGCTCCAAAGCTTTTAATCCATAACTACCATAATTTAATTCAAAATTTCCCTTAGCTGTGCCATGAATCCGACCTTTAAATTGTTTTCTAAACTTTGTTTTTTTTGGAGATAGCATATTCATTATCTTATACCTCCTTGTTCAATTTGTTTTTTTTCACTTCCATAAGGATCTTTATTTAATATTTCACCTTTGTTGATCCACACTTTAATTCCACAAATACCATAAGTTGTTTCTGCTTCTGAAGTAGCATAATCAATATCGCTTCTAAGGGTGTGCAGAGGAACGCTTCCTTCAGCATATTTTTCTGTTCTAGCAATTTCTGCCCCCCCCAAGTCTACCACTACAAACTACTTTAACGCCTTTTGCGCCCAACCTCATTGAAGATTGTACAGCTTTTTTCATAGCTCTTCTGAAAGAAATTCTTTTCTCTAGCTGAGACGCAATATTATCTGCCACAAGTTGAGCATCTACTTCTGGCTTTCTAACCTCTTTTATATCTAGAAAAACTTCCAATTTAGACATTTTAGTTAACATGTTTTTTAAACTTTCAATATCAGCACCTTTTTTTCCAATTATTATCCCTGGTTTAGAGCTAAAAATAGTAAGTCTTAGATTTTTTGCAGCTCTTTCGATTGTTATTTTAGATATACTAGCTGATTTAAGTTTATCTTGAACATATTTTTTTATTTCTAAATCTTCATGCAATAGTTTTGAATAATTTGATTTGGAAAACCATCTAGATGACCAAGTTTTGTTTATTCCTAACCTTATTCCATTTGGATTTACTTTTTGTCCCATAATTATTTACTCTCTTTTTTTTTAATATTTTTTTCTTCAACAACTATAGTCAATTTACTAAAAGGTTTATGGATTGAAGTTGCTCTACCTTTTGCTCGAGGTCTAAAACGTTTCATGGTTAAACTTTTGCCAACATAAGCTTCTTTGACAAATAAATTGTCAATATCTAACTGTTTATTGTTTTCAGCATTAGCTATTGCAGCATTTAAAACTTTCAATACATTAATTGAAATTCTTTTTTGAGAAAATTTTAGTTGATTAACTGCTTTTGAAGCTTTTAAATTAACAATTGAGCGAGCTACATTAGCAAGTTTTAAACTACTTACTCTAATGGTATTATCTTTTGCAAATGCTGTTAACTTATTATCCATTTCTAGCTACCTGCCTTTTTATCTGCTGCTGTATGTCCTTTGAAGGTTCTAGTAGGAGAAAACTCTCCAAACTTATGTCCAACCATATTTTCAGAAACTGAAACAGGTATAAATTTTTGACCATTGTAAACTCCAAAAGTTAAACCAACGAATTGTGGTAATATTGTAGATCTTCTTGACCAAGTTTTAATTACTTCTTTTCGACCTGACTCAGAAACCTTTTCAGCTTTTTTTATCAAAGTCATGTCTACAAAAGGTCCTTTCCAAACTGATCTAGCCATTATTTTTTCTTCCTTTTTAAAATGAAGACATTTGTCTTCTTATTTGTTCTTGTTTTTTTTCCTTTAGTTGCTTGGCCCCAAGGAGTAACAGGATGCCTTCCTCCGGAAGTTCTTCCTTCTCCTCCTCCATGAGGATGATCAACTGGATTCATGACAACACCTCTTACTTTTGGTCTGAAACCTAAGTATCTTTTTCTTCCAGCTTTTCCTAATTTTTTGTTTTTATTATCTGGATTTGAAACTGAGCCTACTGTAGCTAGACAATTCTTATTTACTAATCTGATTTCTCCAGATACAAGTTTAAGCTGAACATACAAATCTTCTTTAGAAACAATTTGGACTGAAGAACCTGCAGATCTTGATAATTGGCCTCCAGCTCCTGGTTTTAATTCGATATTATGAACATTTGTTCCAACTGGTATATTTTTTAAAGGTAAAGAATTACCATCTTTTATTTCTACATTTTGTCCAGAAATTAATTGATCTCCAATTTTAATATTCTGAGGAGATAAGATATATCTGAATTCTCCATCTTCATATTTTATCAAACTTATAAAAGCTGATCTATTTGGATCATATTCTATACGGACTACTTCTGCTTTCATATCAAATTTATTTCTTTTAAAATCTATTAATCTATATTTTCTTTTAACTCCTCCGCCCTTTCTTCGAGAAGTTATTCGCCCTTGATTATTTCTGCCTCCAGAAGAATTTTTAGGATTAACCAAAGATTTATGTGGTTCTCCTTTCCACAAATGACTTTTAGAAACAAGTACAGTGCCTCTTTGTCCAGGAGTGGTTGGTTTTAAAATTTTTAAAGTCATTTAATCTCCAATGATGAATCTATTGTGTTGCCATCAGCTAAAGTTATAATAGCTTTTTTTTGATCTTTTCTATATCCTAAACTTCCCTTAAAACTTTTTAATTTACCTCTCAAAATTAAAGTATTAACTTTAATGACCTTAACTTTAAAAATTTTTTCAATAGAATTTTTTATCTCATTTACATTAGAATCTTTACTAACTAGGAAAGAATATTGATTATATTGATTTAAATTAGTAGACTTTTCAGTAGTCAAGGGCTTGAGTATAATACTCATTGCTCTTTCATCACTAATTTGTTTATTGTTGTTTTTCATATTAATCTTTTTGTAATCAGTTCTATTGCTGTTTTTTCTATAAAAATTTTATCAAAAGTCATTAAATCTCTAACATTTAAGCCTTTTTCAGAAAGCATAGCTAATTTTGGAATATTAGAAGAAGCTTTTTTAAAATTTTCATTATTGCTTTTATCACTATGAATAAACAATGCAGAATTAAAATTAAATTTTTTTAAACTATTAAAAAGTTTTTTTGTTTTATGATCAGCTATCTCAAGAGAGTCTACAAAGATAATTTTTTCATTTTTTGATTTATTGGATAAAGCACATTTTAAAGCTAAAGTTTTTTCTTTTTTATTAAGTGAAAAAGAATGATCTCTATTTTGAGGGCCCATTGAGGTAGCGCCACCCCTATAATGAGGAGGCTTAGAGCTTCCTTGTCTAGCATTACCAGTGCCTTTTTGAGCAAAAGGTTTTTTTGCCTTTCCTTTAATTTCTGATCTAGTTTTTGTTTTATGACTACCTTGTCTAGATTTTGCATTTTGATAACGAATATATTGATGAATTAAATCAGGAAATACCTTTATTCCAAATATAGATTCAGGAATATCAATTTCTGATATATTTTTATTTGATAAATCTACTAATTGTTTTTTCATTAATTTTTTCCTTTAATTGCATCTTTAATGAATACAGTAGTATTTTTTTTGCCTGGAATAGATCCTTTAATAGCTAACAAGTTATTAGTTAAATCAATATCTACAATTTTTAAATTTTGCTTCGTAACACGTGTATTACCCATATGGCCTGCCATTTTTTTTCCTTTAAAAACTCTTCCAGGATCTTGACAATTTCCTGTTGATCCATGAGATCTGTGAGATACGGAAACACCATGTGAGGCTCTAAGCCCTCCAAAATTATGTCTTTTCATAGGTCCTGCAAAACCTTTTCCAATAGATATACTTGTTACATCAATTTTTTGATTTTTTTCAAAATGATCTACTTTTATAGAAGAACCTAATTCAAGTAGATTTTCTTCTATAACCCTAAATTCTTTAACAACTTTTTTTGGCACAATATTAATTTTAGAAAATAATTTTTTTTGCGCTTTATTGACTCTTCTATCTTTTGATTCTTTATCAATACTTGCTAATTGAACAGCAAAATATCCATCTTTATCTTTTGTCTTTATAGCTGATACTATGCATTCTTCAATTTTTACTAAAGTTATAGGTGTAACTATACCATCTGGACTATAAAAAGAACTATTGCCGACCTTGACTCCTATTAATCCTGCTCTCATGCTAAATCTTAATGTCTACTTCAACGCCTGCAGACAAATCTAGTTTCATCAAGGCATCTACTGTTTGTGGGGTTGGATCAATAATATCCAGTAATCTATTATGAGTTCTTATTTCAAACTGGTCACGGCTTTTTTTATCGACATGAGGAGACTTATTAACTGTAAATTTTTCTTTTTTTGTAGGTAATGGAATAGGTCCTCTAACTTTAGCACCTGTTCTTTTTGCAGTATTTATTATATCTGTAGCACTAGTATCTAATAGCTTATTATCATAAGCTCTTAATCTAATTCTGATATCTTGAGATTCCATTAAGCTAACTTTGCCTTTACTTCTTCCGCAACATTAGACGGAACCTGTTCATAGTGATCAAACTGCATAGAATAATTAGCTCGACCTTGTGTCAAAGACCTTAAGTTGTTGACATAACCAAACATGTTAGCAAGTGGAACCATTGCATTAATAACATTAGCATTACCCCTAGTGTTCATTTCTTGAACTTGGCCCCTTCTACTATTTAAATCTCCGATAACATCTCCCATATATTCTTCAGGAGTAACAACTTCAACTTTCATCATTGGTTCTAAAAGTACAGGACTTGCTTTAGTAATACCTTCTCTGAATGCTGCTCTGGCAGCGATTTCAAATGCCAAAACACTTGAATCAACATCATGATAAGCACCATCATATAAAGTAGCTTTAAAATCTATACAAGGAAAGCCTGCCATTACACCAGATTGTTGTTGGGCTATTAAACCTTTTTCTACTCCAGGTATAAGTTCCGTTGGTATATTTCCACCTTTGATTAAATTTTTAAATTCATATCCACTTCCAGGTTCTCCAGGTTCAAATTTGATTTTTACCCTAGCAAATTGTCCTGCTCCACCTGACTGTTTTTTATGAGTATAGTCTACATCACTATCTCTAGAAATAGTTTCTCTATAAGCAACTTGAGGAGCGCCAACATTTGCTTCAACTTTAAACTCTCTTTTCATTCTATCTACGATAATTTCTAAGTGAAGTTCCCCCATACCTTTGATTATAGTTTGTCCACTTTCATGATCTGTAGTTACCCTAAAGCTAGGGTCTTCTTGAGCTAATCTTCCTAAAGCTGTTCCCATTTTTTCATGATCAACTTTTGTTTTAGGTTCTACAGCAACCTCTATAACAGGATCAGGAAAATCCATTTTTTCTAATATAATTGGATCATTATTGTCACATAAAGTTTCACCAGTTGTTACATCTTTTAATCCAACAAGTGCCACAATGTCTCCAGCACCTGCTTCTTTAATCTCTTCTCTATTATTAGCATGCATCAAAAGCATTCTGCCAATACTTTCTTTCTTACCTGAAGTTGAATTTAAGACACTATCTTTGGTGGATACTGTTCCAGAATAAATTCTAGCAAAAGTTAAACTTCCTACAAAAGGATCAGTCATAATTTTGAAGGCTAAAGCACTAAAAGGTTCAGAGTCATCACATTTTCTAATAAGTTCTTTATTTTCGTCATCTAAATCAACTCCCTTAACACTAGCTACATCTATTGGGGAAGGCATATAATCAATAACAGCATCAAGCAAGGGCTGAACACCTTTGTTTTTAAAAGCTGAACCCGTTAAAACTGGAACAAAAGTTCCTTTTATAGTTCCTAAACGAATGCATTTTTTTAATTCTTCAACAGTTGGTTCATTTCCTTCTAGATAAGATTCCATTATAATATCATCTTCTTCAACTACTTTTTCAATTAATTTTTCTCTATATTCGCTTGCCTGATCTTTTAAATCTTCTGGAATATCTACAATATCAAATTTAGCTCCTAAGCTTTCATCTTGCCAAATTATGGCATTATTTGAAACTAAATCTACTACTCCCTTAAGATTACTTTCTATTCCTATTGGAAGTTGCAAAACAAGTGGATGGGATCCGAGTCTATCTGCAATCATATCTACTGTCATAAAAAAATCTGCACCTGTTCTATCAAGTTTATTTACAAAGCACATACGAGGAACATTGTATTTATCTGCTTGTCTCCAAACTGTTTCTGATTGAGGTTCAACTCCCGCAACTCCATCAAAAACTGCTACAGCACCATCTAAAACTTTAAGAGATCTTTCTACCTCTATAGTAAAATCTACATGACCTGGAGTATCAATAATATTCACTCTATGATCATTCCAAAAACAGGTAGTTGCAGCAGAAGTAATTGTAATACCTCTTTCCTGTTCTTGCTCCATCCAATCCATAGTTGCCGCACCATCGTGCACTTCACCTATTTTATGAGATTTTCCAGTATAATATAGTATTCTTTCAGTTGTTGTAGTTTTGCCAGCATCTATATGAGCCATAATCCCTATATTTCGATATTTTTCTAATGGATGAGCTCTATTCATTACATGTTACCATCTAAAATGAGAAAATGCTCTATTAGCTTCTGCCATCTTGTGAGTCTCTTCTCTTTTTTTTACTGCATTACCTTTGTTATTGTAAGCATCAAAAATCTCTCCTGCTACTCTTTCTCGCATTGTCTTTTCGTTTCTTTTAACTGCACAGTCAACAATCCACTTCATAGCAAGAGTTTGAGCTCTTCTAGGTCTAACTTCCATTGGTACCTGATATGTAGCGCCTCCAACTCTTCTAGATTTAACCTCTAAGTTAGGCTTAACATTGTCAAGAGCTTCATGAAAAAACTTTAGTGGTTCTTTATCAATTTTTTTTAATAAAATATCGAAAGCTCCGTAAACAATTTTTTCAGAAATAGACTTCTTTCCATCAAGCATAATTCTGTTCATAAACTTTGCAATAACAAGATCTTTAAATTTATGATCAGGTAGAATTGTTCTTTTTTCTGCTGCTCTTCTTCTAGACATACAATTTATTTAGGTCTCTTTGCACCATATAGTGAACGTCTTTGTTTACGAACTGATACACCCTGAGTATCTAAAGTGCCTCTTAGAATATGATATCTTACACCTGGTAAATCTTTAACTCTTCCACCTCTAATTAATACCACTGAATGCTCTTGTAAATTATGACCCTCTCCTGGAATATAAGCTGAAACCTCTTGGCCATTTGTAAGTTTAACTCTTGCAACTTTTCTAAGTGCTGAATTTGGTTTTTTTGGAGTAGTAGTATAAACTCTTGTGCAAACACCTCTCTTTTGTGGGCAAGATTCCAAAGCTGGAACTTTGTTTCTTTTTTTTACTACTTCTCTGCCCTTGCGAACAAGTTGATTTATTGTTGGCATTCTACATATGCTCCCACTGTCAAGCGTCTGAAATGAATTTTTCACCACCATTGACAAAAAGTAGCGCGTATTTATTAATAAGACACTGATAAGTCAAGAGAATAAAAGCAATTATTGATCTAAATTTTCAATATTTTCTTGGTTTTTTCTTCTTTCAGCTAACTTTGCTAAATCTCTCTCTTTTGCAATCTCAGTATAAGACTTTGCCATACTTCCAGTTCCTGCAGGAATCAATCTCCCTACAATAACATTCTCTTTCAATCCATATAATTCATCTGTTTTACCCTGAGTCGCAGCATCAGTTAAAACTTTAGTTGTTTCTTGGAAAGAAGCTGAAGAAATAAATGAGCTAGTTTGGAGACTAGCTTTTGTAATACCTAATAAAATATTATCGTAAGTTGCAGGCTTTTTTCCTTCTTGTTCTAATTTTAAATTAGTTTCTAAAAGATCTTTCTTTTGAACTTGCTCTCCAGCCAAAAGATTTGAGTCGCCGGGGTCTTTGATAAGTGCTTTTTGAAGCATTTGTCTAGCTATTGTTTCTATGTGTTTATCATTTATATAAACACCTTGCAGTTTGTAAACTGATTGAACTTCTCTTACTAAGTATCTAGCCAATTCCTCTATTCCAAGAATTCTTAAGATATCGTGAGGTACTGGTGTTCCTTCAACCAATATATCACCTCTTTTAACAAAGTCACCTTCTTGAACATTTAGATATTTTGATCTAGGAATTAGTATCTCAAATGAGTCTTCATCATCTATACCAGTAATAATTAATCTTCTTTTATTTTTAAAATCTTTACCAAATGAAATTTTACCATCTATTTCACTCATTATTGCAGGATCTTTTGGTTTTCTTGCTTCAAATAGTTCAGCTACTCTTGGTAAACCACCAGTAATATCTTTTGTCTTAGATGACTCTTTAGGTATTCTGGCAACAACTTGACCAGCTTTAACTTCAGCACCATCTTCTACACTTAATATAGTATCTATAGACATAGGATATGAGTTAACATTTTTATCTTCTGGATCTATTTTATCTTCAAATGTTTTTACAATATTAATTGATGGCTTAAAATTTTTAGATTTAGGGTTTTGACTCCAATCGATAACAATTTTACTAGAAATACCTGTAGTATCATCTACTGCATCTCTAAAAGAAACTCCTTGTTTTAAATCTACATATTTTATTATTCCATCTTTTTCAGCGATAATAGGTAAAGTATAAGGATCCCAATCTGCTAAAAGTTGATTAGCTTTTACATTTTCACCATTTTCAAAAAAGATTCGTGATCCAAAAGGAATATTTAAAGAAAATTTTTCTTCATCATTCAAACAGATTTTGATCTTAGCATTTCTGGTTAGTAAAATTTTATTTCCAGATTCATCAGTTATAAATTTGAAATTATCAGATTTAACAATACCATCAATTGGTGAAGATGCAGAAGATTGTTCAACTGAAGCGCTTGCTGCTCCTCCAATATGAAATGTTCTCATAGTTAGTTGGGTTCCTGGTTCACCGATAGATTGAGCTGCAATAATACCTACTGCCTCTCCTATATTAACAGCAGTTCCTCTAGCTAAATCTCGTCCATAACATTTTGCGCAAATTCCATTATTAGTTTCACAAGTTAAAACTGACCTAATTTTTAGAGAACGGAGAGATAATTTGTTAATATCATCTATATGAATTTCGTCTATTATTTCTCCACTTTTTACTAAAATATTATTGTTTGAATCTAGAATATCGTTAACTGGACATCTACCAAGTATTCTATCAGATAAAGGAGAGGTAACATTTCCTGACTCAATTATTTCTTCAACAATAACACCTTTTGTTGTACCGCAATCATTCTCTCTAATAACTGCATCCTGTGCTACATCCACGAGTCTTCTAGTTAAATATCCCGAGCTAGCAGTTTTTAATGCTGTATCGGCTAATCCTTTTCTAGCACCATGAGTAGAAGTAAAATATTCTAAAACCGATAAACCTTCTTTAAAGTTAGATTTAATTGGATTTTCAATAATTTCTCCAGATGGTTTTGCCATCAAGCCCCTCATACCTGCTAATTGTTTAAGTTGTGCAGCCGACCCTCTAGCGCCAGAATGGGCCATCATATATACCGAATTAACAGGCTTATCATCTTCTGGATTTGATATTGTTTCTAACATTTTAGTTGCAACTTGATTTGTGCAGTCAGACCATGCATCGACAACTTTATTGTATTTTTCTCCTTGAGTTATTAGTCCATCTTGATATTGATTCTCATATTCCTGAACTTTACTTTGAGTTTTTTCAAGTAAAGAATTTTTATCTTCTGGTATAATCAAATCATCTTTTCCAAAAGATATTCCAGCCATAGCTGCATATCTAAATCCAATACCCATTATTTTATCTGCAAATAAAACGGTCTCTTTTTGCCCACAAAAACGATAAACTGTATCAATTATATTGCTAACTTCTTTTTTTGTTAAAACTTTATTTAACATATCAAAATTTATATTTTCATTTTTAGGTAAGATATCTCCTAGTATCATACGTCCTGCGGTAGTCTCAGTAGTGTTAAAATTACCATTAAAATCTTTTACCCTAGCAATTATTTTAGTATGCAAATTTATATCTTTGTTTTCAAGTGCTTTAATAATTTCATTTAAATCTAAAAAGCTTCTACCTTCTCCTATTTGATTTTTTCTAAGAATTGAGAGATAATAAATTCCCAAAACTATATCCTGAGAAGGAACAATTATAGGCTTGCCACTTGAAGGAGATAAAATATTATTTGTGCTCATCATAAGCACTCTTGCTTCTAATTGAGATTCCAAACTTAAAGGCACGTGAACAGCCATCTGATCTCCATCAAAATCTGCATTAAATGCTGTACAAACTAAAGGATGCAACTGAATAGACTTTCCTTCAATCAGTATTGGCTCAAATGCCTGAATTCCAAGCCTATGTAAGGTAGGCGCTCTATTTAATAAAACTGGATGTTCTCTAATCACTTCTTCTAATATATCCCAAACTCTTGGATCTTCCTTTTCAACTAATTTTTTTGCAGCCTTAATAGTATTAGCCCATCCATAGATATCTAGTTTGTGAAAAATAAATGGTTTAAATAACTCTAATGCCATTTTTTTTGGCAAACCACATTGATGTAGCTTTAAATTAGGACCAACGACTATTACGGACCTTCCTGAATAATCTACCCTTTTGCCTAATAAATTTTGTCTAAATCTACCCTGCTTACCCTTAAGCATATCAGATAAAGATTTAAGAGGTCTTTTATTTGTAGAAGTTATTACTCTTCCTCTACGACCATTGTCAAAAAGTGCATCAACAGATTCTTGAAGCATTCTTTTTTCATTTCTAATAATAATATCAGGTGCACGAAGATCAATTAATCTTTTAAGTCGATTATTGCGATTAATTACTCTTCTATACAAATCATTTAAATCACTAGTTGCAAATCTTCCCCCATCTAAAGGAACTAGAGGTCTCAACTCAGGAGGTATAACAGGCAAAACTCTTAAAATCATCCATTCAGGTTTATTTTTAGAAGATATAAAATGTTCTATTAATTTAAGTCTTTTAGTTATTTTAGCTTTTTTTAATTCTGATTTTGTCTCAAGTAGATCTTGTTTTAATTGATCATAATCACTTTCAAGATCAATATTTTGAAGCATCTGATCTATCGCTTCTGCTCCTATTGATGCACTAAATGAATCTTCTCCATATTGATCCTGATAATCTATGTATTGATCTTCAGAAATAATTTGACCTTTTGTTAAGTCTGTTAATCCTGGTTCAACAACTATAAACTGTTCAAAATACAATACCTTCTCTAGATTTTTAATTGTCATATCTAATAAAGTAGCGATTCTACTTGGTAAAGATTTCATAAACCAAATATGAGAAACTGGAGCAGCTAGCTCAATATGACCCATTCTATCTCTACGAACTTTTGATAGAGTAACTTCAACGCCACACTTTTCACATATAATACCTCTAAATTTCATTCTTTTGTATTTGCCACATAAACATTCATAATCTTTAACAGGTCCAAAGATTCTAGCACAAAAAAGACCGTCCTTTTCAGGTTTAAAAGTTCTGTAATTTATTGTTTCAGGTTTTTTTATTTCACCAAAAGACCATGATCTTATATTTTCAGGACTTGCTATTGAAATTTTTATACTATCAAAAGTTTTTACTCCTAAATTTTGATTGAAAATATTTATTAACTCTTTATTCATTGTTTGCCACCAATTTATCCATTTCTTTTTCTTCTTTATTTTCCTTAAACTCTAAATTTAAACCTAATGATCGAAGTTCTTTAACCATTACATTAAATGATTCAGGTGTTCCGGATTCAAAATTTTGATCTCCTTTAACAATTGACTCATACACTTTCGTTCTTCCTGCTACATCATCAGCTTTAATTGTTAATATTTCTTGTAAGGTGTATGCTGCACCATAAGCTTCTAAAGCCCAAACTTCCATTTCACCAAATCTTTGTCCACCAAATTGAGCTTTTCCTCCCAGAGGTTGTTGAGTAACTAAACTGTAAGGTCCTATGGATCTAGCATGAATTTTTTCATCTACTAAGTGATGAAGCTTTAACATATATACATAACCAACAGTGATAGGTCTTTCAAATTTTTCCCCAGTAATACCATCAATTAATATTTCTTGACCAGAATTAGCTACACCAGATTGCTCTAATAAATTTGTTATGTCTGCTTCTTTTGCCCCATCAAAAACAGGAGTGGCAAATGGCACTCCTTCCTTAAGATTGTCTGCTAATTCAAGAATGTCATCGTCATTCATTTTATCTACTGTCTTTTTATGCAATTCTTGATCATAGATGCTTAATAACTTATTTTTCAAGTCTCTAGTATGACCTGCTGTTTTCATCTTGCTAAGCATTTCATTAACTTGTTTTCCAAGAGATGCTGATGCCCAGCCCAAATGTGTTTCCAATATTTGGCCTATATTCATTCTACTAGGAACACCTAAAGGATTTAAGCAAATATCAACAGGAGTTCCATCTTCTAAATATGGCATATCTTCTACAGGGCAAATTTTTGATATTACACCTTTGTTTCCATGTCTACCTGCCATTTTATCTCCGGGTTGAAGTTTTCTCTTTACTGCAACAAAAACTTTTATTAATTTTAGAACTCCTGGCAAAAGTTCATCACCACTTTGAATCTTATCAATTTTATTTTCAAATTTTTGATTTATATTGCCTAATTGATTTTCATAATTTTTAATAAGAGAGTCAATTTGATTGGTAACTCTATCATCATCAATATTGATTTTCATAAGAGAACTAATATCTAAATTTTCAAGCTGTTCATAATTTAACTTTGAATTTTTAGAAAAAATATCATTCCCAGAAATAAAAGTTTTGCCAACTAATAGTTCTCTTAAATGATTGGTAAAACTTTTTTGTAAAATATCTAATTCGTCATCACGATCTCTAGACACACTTTCTATTTGAGAATTTTCAATAGCTATAGCTCTTTGATCTTTTTCAATACCTCTTCTTGAAAAAACTCTTATTTCTACAACAGTACCCTTGACTCCAGGAGGCACCCTTAAACTAGTATCTTTTACATCAGCGGCTTTTTCACCAAAAATTGCTCTTAAAAGTTTTTCTTCAGGTGTCATTGGTGTTTCCCCTTTAGGAGTAACCTTGCCAACTAATATATCTCCTGAAGCTACTTCTGCACCAACATATACTATCCCGGTTTCATCTAAATTTCTTAACATCTCTTCACTTGCATTTGGAATATCTCTTGTAACATCCTCTGGTCCAAGTTTTGTATCTCTGGCCATAACTTCAAATTCTTCTACATGGATTGATGTAAAAACATCTTCTTGTACAACTCTTTCAGATATTAAAATTGAATCTTCAAAATTATAGCCATTCCAAGGCATAAAAGCTACTAGTACATTTCTGCCTAAAGCTAACTCACCAAGATCAGTGGCTGGACCATCAGCTATAACTTGATTTTTAAAAACCTTATCACCAATATTAACTAAAGGTCTTTGATTAATGCATGTATTTTGATTTGATCTTTGAAATTTCAATAAATTATAAATATCTATTTTATTCAAAGAAGAATCTTTTTTATCTGTTACTCTTATGACTATTCTATTTGCATCTAATTGATCAACTATACCCTCTCTTTTTGCTATAACTGTTGAGCCACTATCTTTTGCTACAGTATACTCCATACCTGTTCCAACCAAAGGCGCTTTTGGCTTAATTAATGGAACAGCTTGCCTCATCATATTAGACCCCATTAAAGCTCTATTGGCATCATCATTTTCTAAAAAAGGTATTAATGAGGCTGCAACAGAAACTAACTGCTGAGGAGATACATCCATCAAATCAATTGATTCAACATTTGCATTAATAAATTCACCATTTTTCCTACAACTTATTATTTCATCAATAAATTTTCCTTTAGAATCAACAGAAGCATTGGCTTGAGCAATTACAAAATCCTCTTCATTAATAGCACTTAAATAGATAACTTTTTCAGTAACTTTTCCATTATTAACAATTCTATAAGGTGTTTCTATAAATCCATATTGATTTATTCTAGAGTAGGAGGCTAAGCTATTAATTAATCCAATATTCGCACCTTCAGGGGTTTCAATCGGACAAATTCTGCCATAATGAGTTTGATGAACATCCCTAACTTCAAATCCTGCTCTTTCTCTATTTAATCCTCCAGGTCCAAGCGCTGAAACTCTTCTTTTATGAGTAATTTCAGATAAAGGATTTGTTTGATCCATAAACTGACTTAATTGACTAGTGCCAAAAAATTCTTTGATTGAAGCAGAAACTGGCTTAGCATTAATTATATCTTGTGGCATAATATTATCTACTTCAAGAGAGCTTAATCTTTCTTTAATAGCTCTATCCATTTTTAATAAACCTACTCTATATTGATTTTCTAATAATTCTCCTACTGACCTTACTCTTCTATTTCCTAAATGATCAATATCATCAACTTCACCTTTTCCATCTATTAAATTATGCATATGAGTAATGACATCTAAAATGTCACTTTTATCAAGAATTCTTTTTTCAATTGGAGTATTTTTCTTAAACTTAGTGATAATCTTTAATCTGCCTACAGCAGATAAATCATATCTGTCGGAATTAAAAAATAAGTTCTTAAATAATGTCTCTGCAGTCTCAATAGTTGGAGGTTCTCCAGGTCTTAATATTTTAAAAATCTCAAATAATGCTTCTTCTCTTGATCTTGCTTTATCAAGCTGCATTGTACTTCTGATACAAGATCCTATTTCAATATTATCTACTTTTAATAAATCAATTTTATTGATATTTTTTTCATTTATGAAGAGTATGAAATCCTCATCTATTTCAAATCCTGCTTCATAAAATATTTTACCTGTAGCTTCATCAATAATATCACTTGATAAATAATGTCCTATCAAAGAGCTTTCTTCTATAGTTAAAGAATTAATTTTCTTTTTTAAAAATTCATTTATGATTCTTTGATTAAGTTTTGAACCTTTTGTAAAAATTATTTTACCAGAATTGCTATCTATAAAATCATAATTTAAAATTTTTGCTTTATAAAAACTAAGATCAGTTTTAAATTGCCATCCATGCTTATTTTTTTTATATTCAATCGAGTCATAAAAAAAATTCAAAATTTCTTCTCTTGACATCCCTTGTATTTTTCTTTGGTCTGGCTCGATTTTTTTATTAATGCATTCTTCAAGGTATTTTTCTGAGGCAGAACTATATAAACATTTTAATAAAGTAGTAACTGGAAATTTACGTTTTCTATCAATTCTTGCATGTATATTGTTTTTGGCATCATGTTCAAAATCTAACCAAGAGCCTCTGTAAGGAATAATTCTTGCATTAAATAAAAATTTACCGCTAGTATGAGTTTTTCCAAAATCATGATCAAAGAAAACACCAGGGGAACGATGCATTTGACTTACAACAACTCTTTCTGTTCCATTTACAACAAAAGTTGCATTCTTGGTCATTAAAGGAATGTCTCCCATGTATACTTCTTGTTCCTTAATATCTCTCACAGATTTAGTACCTGCTATTTCATCTATGTCCCAAACAATTAATCTAAAATTAACTAATAGTGGTGCACCAAAGGTCATTCCTCTCTGTGAGCATTCTTCAACATCATATTTAGGCACGCCAATTTGATAATTCACATAATCTACTGTAGCTCTTTCAGTATAGTCATTTATAGGAAATACAGATTTGAATACAGCATGCAGTCCACTATTCTTTAAATTTTCTGGTTGCGTTTTTAACTGTAAAAAATTATCAAAAGATCTTTTCTGAACTTCAATTAAGTTTGGCAATGAAGTGACAAGAGGTATTTTACCAAATGATTTTCTTATTTTCTTTGAGTTTATATGATCAAGGCTCATTTTTTTTCCTTACAATTAACTTAAATAGCCCTCGAACAAATTCGAGGGCTAAAAAAAGATTATTTTAATTCTACTTTTGCACCTGCAGTTTCTAAAGATTTTTTCATTTCTTCAGCTTCTGCTTTAGCAACTCCTTGCTTTAAAGGCTTAGGTGCACCTTCTACAAGATCTTTCGCTTCCTTTAATCCTAATCCAGTAATAGTTCTCACTTCTTTAATTACTGCAATCTTATTTGATCCGGCTTCAGCCAAGACTATATCAAATTCAGATTTTTCTTCTGCAGGCGCAGCGTCACCAGCAGCAGGCGCGGCAGCTACAGCAGCAACAGGGGCAGCTGCAGAAACACCCCATTTTTCTTCAAGAAGTTTACTTAATTCAGCAGCTTCTATTACTGATAAGGCAGATAAATCATCTACAATTTTATTTAAATCAGCCATTCTATTTCTCCTTTATACCTGATTAGATTTTTCTAACTGTTCACTTCTAGCATTAATTAATCTAGCTAATTCTCCTCCAGGTGCTTGAGTAATAGAAGCTATTTTTTGAGCAGGGGCATTTAATAGTCCAAGCAATTTAGCTCTTATTTGATCAAGAGAAGGGAGAGTAGCTAAAAAATTAATTTTTGCATTATCTATTTTTTCACCTTCATAACTTCCGCCTAAAATTTTAAAATTTTCAAATTTTTTTTCAAACTCAACAGATACTTTTGCAGGTGCAACAGGGTCTGATGAATAAGCTATGGCAGTTGGTCCAGTGAATAAGTCTTCAATAGACTCATAGGGAGTTCCAGTTAGAGCAATCTTAGTTAATCTGTTCTTAGTAACTTTAAATTTTGCACCATTCGATCTCATTTCTTTTCTTAAGTTATCTGTTTCTGCAACAGACAATCCTGCATAATGAGCTACAACTACTGAAGAAGAATTTTTTAGCTCTTCTTTTAAGTTTTGTACAAAATCATTTTTATCAGAACGTTTCACTTTTACTCCAGTTCACAGTGAGGTTACCCTCAGTTTGCTATTATCAATTTGACCACCAAATTAATAATAACCTGTCAAGAAGCTAATCAAATGACTTGCTTCAGTCTATGTAGGATATTAAGCTAAGCAGCACCTACAGTCTTTGACAGGTGACACCATTAATTAATGATGTCATTTGAATTAGAATTAACGCAAAAGAGATGAGTTAATTTCTAATCCAAAACCCATAGTTGAAGCTATGGAAACCTTTTTAATAAATGAACCTTTTACAGCATCCGGTTTACTTTTCGTAATTGATGAATAAAAAGTTTTTAAATTTTCTAATAAATCCTCTTCACTAAAATTTAACTTTCCAATTCCAGCATGAACTATGCCGGCTTTATCATTTTTGTATTGAATTTGACCCGCTTTAGAATTTGAAACAGCTGTTTTGACATCTTGTGTTACAGTTCCTAGTTTTGGATTTGGCATAAGCCCTTTTGGACCCAGAATTTTAGCCACTTTTCCAATTGTTGGCATCATATCAGGAGTAGCAATCAATACATCAAAATCTATATTACCTTGATTAATTGAATTAACTAAATCATCATCTCCAACAATATCTGCTCCAGCTTCTGAAGATTCTTTTGCCTTGTCACCTTTAGCCATCACAGCTACTCTAATATTTTTTCCGGTACCTTTGGGTAAATTAACCACGCCTCTAATATTTTGTTCAGTTTTATTTGTATCAATTCTTAGATTGATTGCTATTTCCAAGCTTTCTTCAAATTTAACATATGAATTTTCTTTTAATATTTTTATTGCCTCAATTGGCTCATATGATTTTTTTAAATCAATTTTTTCAATTAAGTTTTTTCTATTTTTTGAAATATTCATTTATTTAGTTACCTCCATTCCCATTGAAACAGCTGAACCCTTAACCATATTCATTGCACCCTCTATATCAACAGCATTAAGATCAGCCATTTTTTCAGAAGCTATTTTTTTAATATCTGCCATTGTTACTTTGCCAACTAAACTTCTTCCTGGAGTAGAATTACCTTTTTTTATTTTTGCAGCTTTTTTTAAATAATAACTTACTGGAGGCAGCTTAGTTACAAAATCAAAAGATCGATCTTTATAAGCAGTTATAATTACAGGAATTGGAGCACCTTTTTCTACATCTTTGGTTTTGTCGTTAAAAGCTTTACAAAAATCCATGATATTTAGCCCTCTTTGACCCAAAGCTGGCCCAACTGGGGGTGAAGGATTGGCGCCACCAGCAGGTATTTGTAGTTTAATTAGACCTAAGACTTCTTTCGCCATAATATTATACTTTCTCTACTTGTGAATATTCAAGATCAACAGGAGTTGATCTTCCAAATATAGAAACTGCTACTCTTAATCTAGCTTTTTCTTCATCTATTTGTTCTATTTCTCCATTAAAAGATGCAAAAGGCCCATCTATAACTTTAACTTGCTCTCCTATATCATACATAACTGCTGGTCTTGTTTTTTCAACTCCATCAACTACCTGTTGAGAGATTCTTTTTGCTTCAGAATTACTTATAGGAATAGGTTTTCCTTTACTGCCTAAAAAACCACTTAGTTTAGGGGTATTTTTTATTATATGCCAAGTGTCATCATTAAGTGTCATTTTTATAAGTATATATCCAGGAAAGATTTTGCGTTCTGAATTAATTCTAACTCCTCTCTTTACTTCTACTAAGCTTTGAGTGGGAACAGAAACTTCTTCAATATACTCTGATATTCCAAGCTTGTTTGCTTGATCAACAATACTATCAGCTACTTTTTGCTCATAACCTGAATAAGCATGCAATACATACCATCTTGAATCGCCCATCTAAAAACCTGATCCTATTTGTATTATTTTTTTTATAGAGAAAGACCAAATTTGATCAGTTAACAAAAAAAATAAAGAAAAGAGAATAATCAATAAAATCACAATAGCTGAAGATACAAAAACTTCCCTTCTACCTGCCCATGTAACTTTTTGTAATTCTTGTCTTACTTGTCTTACAAAAAGTGCTGGTGATGTTTTTTTCTTTTCTATATTCATTTTCTCTCTATAATTTGGCAGGAGTGGCAGGACTTGAACCCGCAGCCCCCGGTTTTGGAGACCGGTGCTCTACCAGTTGAGCTACACTCCTATTAGAGTTTGCAAGAAACGAGCAGAGCGGTCTCTTACAATTTATTCTATAATCTCAGCAACTACTCCAGCACCAACTGTTTTGCCTCCTTCTCTAATAGCAAACTTTAATCCTTGATCCATTGCTATTGGAGATAAAAGTGTTACTTCCATGGTAATATTATCGCCAGGCATAACCATTTCAGTACCTTCAGGAAGTTTAATAGTTCCAGTTACATCTGTAGTTCTAAAATAAAACTGTGGTCTATAATTAGAGAAAAAAGGAGTATGTCTTCCACCTTCTTCTTTTTTAAGAACATAAGCTTCAGCTTTAAATTTTGTATGAGGTTTGATAGAGCCAGGCTTAGCTAAAACTTGACCTCTTTCAACTTCCTCTCTTTTAGTTCCTCTTAATAATACACCTACATTATCTCCAGCTTCACCTGAATCAAGAAGTTTTCTAAACATCTCAACACCAGTACAGGTAGTTTTTTGAGCTTCTTTAATTCCTAATATTTCAATTTCTTCTCCAACTTTAATAACTCCTTGTTCAATACGTCCTGTAACAACAGTTCCTCTTCCAGAAATTGAAAAAACATCCTCAACTGGCATTAAGAAAGGTTTATCTTTTGGTCTATCAGGTTGTGGTATATGTTCATCTACTGCTTTCATTAACTCCAAGATAGAATTTTTTCCAATTTCATCATCTCTACCTTCTACTGCAGCTAAAGCAGATCCTTTAATGATAGGGGTAGTATCACCAGGAAATTCATATGAAGTTAAAAGTTCCCTAATTTCCATTTCAACTAAATCAATTAATTCTTTGTCATCAACTTGGTCAACTTTATTCATGTAAACTACAAGAGCTGGTACACCAACCTGTCTTGCTAAAAGTATATGCTCTCTTGTTTGTGGCATAGGACCGTCAGCAGCATTGACAACTAATATACCACCATCCATTTGGGCTGCGCCAGTAATCATATTTTTTACATAGTCAGCATGTCCAGGACAATCAACATGAGCGTAATGCCTTTTTTCAGTTTCATATTCTACATGAGCTGTAGAAATAGTAATGCCTCGTTCTTTTTCTTCAGGCGCTTTATCAATTTGATCATAAGCAGTAAACTCTGCTCCGCCTGCTTCAGCTAGTACTTTTGTAATAGCAGCTGTTAAAGTAGTTTTTCCATGATCCACATGGCCAACAGTTCCAATGTTGCAATGTGGTTTAGTTCTTTCAAATTTTGCTTTAGCCATTTTTTTACCCCAGTATAAAATTTCATTTTGGAGCGGGTGAAGGGAATCGAACCCTCGTAGCCAGCTTGGAAGGCTGGAGCTTTACCACTAAGCTACACCCGCTTTATAACTGACACACTCACTCACTTTTTCCATTCCCTCATATTGGTGGAGGGGGTAGGATTCGAACCTACGTACGCTCACGCGGGCGGATTTACAGTCCGCTGCCTTTAACCACTCGACCACCCCTCCAGATTTGAAGAAGATGGCACATACTAAGTATTTAGTATGATTGTCAATCTAAAACAACGTCACTCCTGCGTAAACTTTGTAAACTCTTAAAAGCGGGGTCCTTTTAGACAAATTTTACTTATTTGTATAGTTCTAGATTGTAATAAATGGGTATATCTGAGATAGGTTATATTTAATGAATTTTATCAAACAAAAAAAATTAAAAAACCAAGTTTTCTGCGAAATATTTGGTAAACATGCTGTTTATGCAGCAATAAAAAATACTAATAGAATACATCAAAAGTTATATTTTACTAAAAATCATAGAGCCTCTTTGGACCAACAAACGACAAAATTCATACCAGAAATCAAAGAATTACAAAATATTGAAATGAACAAAATGTTTGGTACTGAAAAAAATCATCAAGGCATTGTTTTAAAAACTTCAAAAATAGAACAACCAAGTCTTCAAAATATTATTTTTAATTCAAAAAATAAACAATCAGATGTAATTATAGTTTTAGATCAAGTAACAGATCCTATTAATATTGGTTCCATAATGAGATCTTGTGCACTATTCAATTGTGATACAATTATAGTCTCAAAAAATAATGCCCCAGATATTACGGGGAGTATGGCAAAAGCTGCATCAGGAGCATTAGAAGTAACTAACTATATTTCTGTTGTAAATCTATCTCGAGCAATAAATCAATTAAAAAAAAATGGTTTTTGGATTTATGGTTTTGATAGCAATGCAAATAAAACAAATTTTGAATTTAATTTACCTAAAAAATGTGTTTTTGTTTTTGGTTCTGAAGGGAAAGGTTTACGCAATTTAACCAAAAAAGAATGTGATGAAATAATTGAATTAAAAATTAAATCTCAAACAAAATTCAAAATAGATAGTTTAAATGTATCTAATGCATGCTCTATTGCTTTATTTGAACATTACAAAAAAAATTATTAGTGGTGCCGCGTGTCGGAATCGAACTGACCACCTGATGATTACAAATCAACTGCTCTACCAAATGAGCTAACGCGGCACTTAGATGCCATTTACAATTAAATTAAAAATTCGACAAGTAATTTATATCTTAAATTCCAGGAATGTAAGGAACTCCATCACCTTTTACTTTTTCATTAATTTCACTAAATGTTGAGCATCCAGTAATTGGAACAATAATTAAAAAAATTAAAATGAATATTTTTTTCATAAATTTATTCTAACTTTTCTATTTTAGCTGCGCAATATTTAAATTCAGGAATTTTACCATAAGGATCAAGAGCTGGATTAGTTAATAAATTTGCTGCAGCTTCATTATAACAAAAAGGAATAAAAATCACTCCTTCAGGAATAGCCCTGTCTTGTCTTACTCTTATATTTATAGTACCCCTTCTAGTTGAAACTTTAATTTTATCCCCAGGCGTCATATTATTTTTTAAAATTTCATTTGGTGATATTGAAACAGTTGCTTCAGGTTCAATAGCGTCTAAATTAGAAGCTTTTCTTGTCATAGATCCAGTGTGCCAATGCTCTAATTGTCTTCCAGTGGTAAGGATCATTTCAAATTCTTTATCAGGTAATTCATTAGGAGATGTAACACTAGCAGGAACAAATTTTCCTCTCCCGGTTTCATTTGGAAATTTATCTCCAAATACTATTTCGTCACCAGGAGTTGATGGAGATTTACTTGGATAAGTAACTGAATTTTCTTTCTCTAATCTATCCCAAGAAATATTATTTAGTGAAGGCATAGTCATAGCCATTTCCTCATATATTTCTTTTGGATGTTTGTAACTCCAACCTAGCCCCATTCTTTTACCTAATTCATTTGTGATCCACCAATCTTCTTTTGCCATACCAGGCGCTTCAAGAGCTTTACGTCCCATTTGAACTTGCCTATTCGTATTGGTAACAGTTCCATTTTTTTCTGGCCAAGCTGAGGCAGGAAAAATTACATCAGCATATGTTGCAGTTTCTGTTAAAAAAATATCCTGAACTACTAAATGTTTTAGCATTTGAAGAGCTTCTCTCACATGATTTAGATCTGGATCAGACATTGCTGGATTTTCTCCAAGAATGT
Source organism: uncultured Alphaproteobacteria bacterium (assembly GCA_902577425.1). Lineage (GTDB taxonomy): Bacteria > Pseudomonadota > Alphaproteobacteria > HIMB59 > MarineAlpha5-Bin3. Next base: position 90,090 of record CACGZD010000001.1, read on the forward strand.
ACATACCCTTTATTGTATTATCATGAATTGCATCCATGATTTCAACAACAGTCAAACCTTTTTTATCATCTAAGGAAGTGTTCCAAAATTTTTCAAAAAAATCTTTTTTTTCATCTTTTTCTACTAACTGATAGTCAGGATACATCATCGGTATTAACCCAGCGTCAGAGGCACCTTGAACATTATTTTGACCTCTAAGAGGATGCAGTCCTGAACCTCTCCTGCCAACATTTCCAGTCATCAAAGCTAAAGATATTAAACATCTAGCATTGTCAGTGCCATGGACATGTTGTGATACACCCATTCCCCAAAAAATTAATCCCTTATCAGTATTTGCAAATAATCTTGCAACTTCTCTAATCATGTCTGCACTTATACCAGTTTGCTCTTCCATCAATTCTGGAGGATAATTCATCAAATGTTTCTTTAATTCTACAAATCCTGATGTTTGTTTTTTAATATATTCTTCATTAAATAAATTTTCTTCAATAATAACATTCATTATGGAATTAAGAAGAGCAACATCTGATCCTGGTTTAAATTGTAACATATGAGTTGCATGTTTTTTTAACGCATGACCTCTTGGATCCATTACAATTAGTTTAGATCCTTTTTTGGCTGCATTTTTAAAAAAAGTTGCAGCAACAGGATGATTTTCAGTTGGATTAGCACCAATTACAATTATAACTTCTGAATGTTCAACTTCATAAAATGGAGCAGTTACAGCACCTGAGCCAATAGTTTCAAGCAAGGCGGCAACAGATGAGGCATGACAAAGACGTGTGCAATGATCTACATTATTGGTGTTAAAACCAGTACGAATAAGTTTTTGAAAAAGATATGCTTCCTCATTTGAACATTTAGCTGATCCAAAACCTGCTAGATTACTTTTACCATTTCTTTTCTTTTTAATTTCGAGAAATCCATTAGCTGCATGATCTAATGCTTCATCCCAAGTAGCCTCCCTAAAATACTCATGCAAATTGGAGAAGTTAATACTCGGATTTAAATCTTTTTCCTTTCCCTTTATTCTTATTAGAGGTTTAGTTAACCTCTCTGAATTACTAACATAGTCAAATCCAAATCTACCTTTTACACAGAGTCTATTTTTATTAGCTGGACCATTAATCCCGTTTACATATTTAATTTCGTTATCTTTAACATTGTATTCTATTTGACATCCTACACCACAATAAGGACAAACACTTTCAGTTTTTTTATCTATCTTGTTTTGACCTACACCTTTTGCATCAACGATACTAGCAGGCATGAGGGCTCCAGTTGGGCAAGCCTGCACACATTCACCACAAGCAACACAAGTACTATCTCCCATAGGATCATCAAAATCAAAAACAATTTTTGACTTTTCACCTCTATAGGCCATACCTATAACATCATTTACCTGAACCTCTCTGCACGCACGGACACAAAGATTACACTGAATACAGGCATCTAAATTTACTGCCATACTAGGATGAGAACTATCAGGCTGACAAGGTGTTTTTTTTGGAAATCTATTTTCTTTTAGGTCAACTTTATCGATCCAATTCCAAAAATCTGAATTATTATCATGTGCAACTTCTCTTTTGGGTTGATCGGCTAATAATAATTCAAAAACTAGTTCTCTAGATTTTTTTGCTTTATCTGATGCTGTTTGAACCTTCATATCAGTCGAAGGTTTTCTAATACATGAAGCTGCTAATACTCTTTCTCCCTCAATTTCAACCATGCAAGCTCTACAGTTTCCATCAGCTCTATAACTAGGTTTGTTTGCATAACATAAATGAGGAATTTCATTACCCAGTCTATTAGCTACTTGCCATATTGTTTCATCTTGGTTTGCCTCAACTTCTTTATTATCAAGATAAAATTTTATTTTGTTATCACTCATAACTTATCTCTTTTGAAAAAAATTTCAGAACTGAATTAAGTGGGTTTGTAGCTGCTTGACCTAAACCACAAATAGAAGCTTGAGACATTACCTCCGAAAGATCAGCTAGTTTTTCTTTATTCCAAATTTTTTCTTTCATTAGCTTTACTGTTTTTTCTGTACCGGCTCGACATGGTGTGCATTGACCACAACTTTCTTCTTCAAAAAACTTTAATAAATTTAACGCTACATCTTTCATGCTATCCTTATCAGATAATACTACAATTGCTGCAGATCCCAAAAAACATCCTGCTTCAGTTAATTCTTTAGAACCATAATCTAAAGGAATATTATTCATTTCTGAAGGTAAAATTCCTCCAGATGCACCTCCAGGAAGATATCCCTTAAATGTATGATCATCTGCCATACCCCCACAATAATTATCAATTAACTCTTGAATTGTAATCCCAGCTGGTGCAACTTTTACACCAGGCTCTTTTACTCTGCCAGACACAGAAAAACTGTGAAAGCCTTTTTTTTCATCTTTACCTTGCTCAGAAAACCATTTTGATCCTCTTTCAATTATATCTCTAATCCAAAACAAAGTTTCAAGATTGTTAGTGAGTGTTGGAAAACCAAACAAGCCTACTTCAGCTACATAAGGCGGTCTATGTCTTGGAAGGCCTCTTTTACCTTCTATACTCTCTATCATTGCTGACTCTTCTCCGCATATATATGCTCCTGCTCCTCTTCTTAAAATAAAATGTCCTTCAGGAATTATTTTTTCTTTTTCTAAATTCTTAATTTCATTATTTAGAATTTCTATCACAGAAGGGTACTCATCTCTTATATAAATATAAACATTTGAAGCTTTGATAAACAATGAAGCAATCAGTGCTCCTTCTAGAAATCTATGAGGATCTTTTTCTAAATAAAATCTATCTTTAAATGTTCCAGGCTCACCTTCATCTCCATTTACAGCAACATATTTTTTACCACTATACTTAGAAACTATTTCCCACTTCATACCTGTTGGAAATCCTGCACCCCCCTTACCTTTCAATCCACTATCTTTCAAAAATTCAATGATTTGTTCATTTGTTATTTTACCTTCACTGATTTTGGTTGATATTTTATAGCCACCATTTTTTTTATAATCTTCTAAAGAAATATATTTTGGAATAACTGCATCAAAATCATTTTTTTTAATAGTTTCTGCAACTGAGCTTAGTGAAGCATTATCAACATAGTTTTTACCTACACAAACTGTTGGAGCCACATCACATCTTCCCATACAAGGGCCAGGAACAACTTTAATATTTTTATCTTCTACTTCTTTTAAATCTTTAAGAAGTTTTTTTGCCCCATATAATTCACATGTTAAACTTTCACATACTCTTATAATTTTTATAGGATGATAGTTATCAGTATTTTTTACAATATTAAAATGTGCATAAAATGTAGCGACTTCATATACCTCTGTATATGGTATATTTAAGAGTAAAGCTAATGCAACAAGATGTTTGTCATACAAAACACCAAAATTATCTTGAATGATATGTAAATATTCTATTAATTCATCTCTTTTTAAGTCTTTTCCATATAATAATTTAGAAACTTCATTTAAAAAAATATCTTCAACTTGACGCCCTTTAGTAGTCCAGCGTTTTTTTTTCTTTTTTAATGCTGTATTAGTTTGTGAAATAAATTTATTCATTATATTTTTATTAAGATTTATATATCGTTATCATAAAGTTATGAAAGATAAAGTTGAAAAAAATGAAATAATCTTAGATACATCAGGTACTGAATGCCCTATTCCAGTTTTAAAAGCTAGAAATTTATGCCAAACATTGTCTAGTGGAGCAATAATCAAAGTCATATGCACTGATCCTTTAGCAGAAGAAGATTTTAGACATTATTGCAAGCAGTCAAATTACTCTTTAATTGATATAATAAAAAGTGAATCAAAAATATATATTAAGTTTAAGATTTAGATTAATCAAATATATCTTCATAAGAGTAAAATGAGTAATATTCTCCCTTAGAAATAAAACTAACCTTCTCAGGTATCTCAATAATACCATCAGAATAAGCAATGGAAGAAATCATTCCTGACCCTTGTTTGGGAAATTTATTTACAATTAGTTCATTTTTATTTTTTTTAACCATAACCCTTAACCACTCCAATCTTTTATTTTTCTTTTTCATAGAAAAATTAACTTTTACTTTTGTGCTTTTAGGCAAATTTAACTTTCCGCTACATATATATTCAATTAAAGGCTTAATTAACATGCCATATAACAAATGTACTGAAACAGGATTTCCAGGCAAACAAATAATAATTGTTTTATTTATCTTTCCTATAGCTAATGGCCTTCCTGGTTTAATAGCAGTTTTCCAAAAATAAACTTTTCCAATTTGATTAACTGCATCAATCAAATGATCCTCTTCTCCTACTGAAGCTCCTCCCGTTGTTATAATAATATCAAATTTTTTTGTATTTAATAAAAGGCTGCTTATAACAAGTTTTTTATTATCTTTTAAATTACCTAAATACTTCTGTTTTATATAGGCTTGATTTAATAAAGCATGCAAAGAATAAAAGTTTGAATTATTTATTTCAGAACCTTTTAAATTTTCAGTTGGTTTTTGTAATTCATTACCACTGGTGTAATATCCAATTTTAATTTTTTTATTTACAGTGATTTTTTTTTTACCAATAGCAGCTATGAGGTTAATATTATTAACTTTAATCTTTTCACCTTTTTCTAAAATTTTTTGACCCTTCTTAATATCCTCTCCTTTAAGACGGCAATTTTCACCATATTTAGGTAATTTATTAATTTTTAATTTGTTATTAAATATTTTAACATTTTCTTGCATAACTACAGTTTTTGAATTTAAGGGCATTTTTGCACCAGTAAATATTCTAGATACTGTATTTTTTTTTAAATATATATTTTGTTTGTCACCAGCTACTATTCTTTTATTATTTATTAAAATATTACTATTATTATTAAGATTGTTTTTTAATAAAGCATAACCATCAACAGCAGAGTTATTAAATGGTGGCAAATATAATTTACTAACTAAATCCTTAGCTAAAAATCTATTTAACGATTTTTCAAGATCAATTAACTCTGAACCTAATTTAGGTTTTATATCTTTCTTTAATAGTTTAAGTATTTTATCTTTTGTTAGGGGATTCTTATTTTTCATTATAATTTATAATAAATTCAATAATTTCATTTATTTCATTTTTTTTAAATTGTTTTTTTTCATATAAATCAATTTCTTGTTCAGAAATAACTGCAATTACATTTTTTAATTTATTAAACAAAAAAGCAGATTTATCTGATGAATTTTTAATAATTTCAATTTTTGGATGTATATCATTCTTATATCCTTCAACAATAACTATATCAGCATTTTGGACTTCTTTAAGAAGTTCATTTAATTTTTTTTCATCTTTATTTTTGATTTCTGTTATCTTTGCCCATCTTTTGGAAGAACTAATTATAACTTCTTTTGCTCCCGCTTTACGATGAAGAAAACTATCTGTTTGAGGATAGTCAATTTCAAAGCCATCGTGGGCATGCTTTATAGAAGCAACCTCAAATTCTCTAGAAGTTAAACCTGAAATAATTTTTTGGGCAAAAAAAGTTTTGCCAGAATTTTTAAGGCCTACGATTCCAATAACTTTCATCTTTATCTTTTTCTTAAATTAAACATGTATACTAGTGAATAAATAATCATTGTTAAAAAAATTAAAACTATTCCTAAAGCCATAGCATATTCAAGATTACCCATTCTAGTTTCTAGAGAAATAGCTGTAGTCATTACTCTAGTATAATGATCAATATTTCCTCCAACAATCATTACTGCACCAACTTCAGAAATAGCTCTTCCAAAAGCTGAAAGCAAAACAGTAATTAAAAGAAAATAGCTATGAAATATTAAAAGTTTTAAAGTACCAATAAAAGGCATATTTAAAGATCGAATTTGATCTTTAAATTTTAACCAATTTTGATTAAAAATTTCATGAGAAAGAGAAGTCACTATAGGAAAAATAATTATCATTTGTGCCATAATCATAGCAGTAGGTGTGTACAACAACTTAAAAATTCCTAATGGACCTCCATATGCTATAAAAAAATATACTATCAAACCAACTACAACAGGTGGAATTCCCATAAATGAATTAATTAAAATTATTAAAAAATTTTTAAAATAGAAGTTTTTTAATGCAAGTATGTACCCTATAATAATACCAATAAATGACGATAAAATAAGAGCTATGAGGCTTACTTTTAGAGATAAATAAATAATTTCATAAAGAATTGGATCAATTAAAATTATTAATTTTAAAGCATTTAAAATAATTTCTAGTATATTCATTTATATTATATTTAACTTATTAATATGACTCGGCAAAATAAACACTCATTATTTCCTAATATTCATAATGATTCTTTAACACAAAAAATTGAAGGTTTAGATCAAGATAATAATATCATTAGTGCAAAAATCATTAAAGAGGGTGCATTAACAATTTTTCTTAATAAACAAGAGATAGTTACTCTTATGTGCATCCTTGATCACCCTATATATTTGGCCGTAGGGTATTTGCTCAATCAAAATATGATAGGAAAAAAAGATAAAATCAGATCAATAGATTTCGATAAAGAACTTAATTTAATTGTAGTCAGAACTAATAAAAAAACTAATTATGAAAAAATATTAAAAAAAAAGATCATAACTAGCGGTTGTGCTCAAGGAACAGTTTTTGGAAATATCTATGAGGAAATTGAGAAAATAAAGATCACATCTAAAATTATAATAAGACATAAATGGATTTATGAAATTTCAAAAAAAATAAATCAGATACCTAGTCTTTATTTAGAAGCTGGAGCAGTACACGGATGTGTAATTATTAATAAAAATAAACCTATAATTTATATGGAAGATGTAGGTAGACATAATGCAGTTGATAAAATTTCAGGCTATATGTTTTTAAATAATATCAATCCTGAAAATAAAATATTTTATACTACAGGTAGGCTAACTAGTGAAATGATTATAAAAACAGTTAAAATGAAAATTCCTATATTAATATCTCGATCAGGCTTCACTTCATGGGGAGTAAAAATAGCAAAAAAAACTAATCTTACTCTAATTGGAAGGGCAAAAGGTAAAAGATACACAATATTATCAGGTCATAAAAGATTAAAACATTGATGCATAAATTATATAGCGAAATTGCAGTTATAATTATGATAGGTGGTAAATCTAGCAGATTAGGTGGTGGAATTAAATCACTTATAAAAATTAATAACAAAAAAATTTTTGATATAATATTAGAAAGAATTCAACCTCAAATTGATAGAATTATTGTAAATTCTAATATTGAAGACACAGAAATATCAAAATATAAATTTCCAATCATAAAAGATGTAAAGCAAGGTTATCTAGGGCCTTTAGCTGGAATTCATGCTGGAATGCAATGGTTGAATAAAAACAAGCCAGAAGTAGATTGGTTATTAACTTTACCTGGCGATACTCCTTTTATTCCTTTAAATTTAGTTTCTTGCTTTGAAGAAAAAATTAATCAAGATTCTAAAATTATTTTAGCTAAATCAAACGATAAAATTCATCCTATAATTGGAGCATGGCATACTAGCTTGTTAACAAGCTTAAATGAACATTTAGAGTCTGGGACGAGAAAAATTTTAGAATGGGCCGAGAATCATCCTTTAGAATTTCTTGAATTTAACGAAAAAAGCTATGACCCTTTTTTTAACATAAATACTCAAATAGATATAAATAAAGCTGAAGATATTGAAAAAAAATTTATTTAAAAAAAATACCAAAAAAGATAGAAAAATCAAAAGTATAAGAATATAGTATTTTTAGTGTCAATTTATCTTCCCATTGCTGAAATGAATATAAATATTCTGCTAATAATTTTTATTGGCATGGTTGTTGGAGGGCTTTCTGGATTATTTGGAGTTGGCGGTGGTTTTTTAATGACTCCATTATTGATTTTTTTAGGAATTCCACCAGCTGTTGCAGTTGGAACTGAAGCTCCTCATGTTTTAGCTTCTTCTGTATCAGGTGTTGTAGCTCATTGGAGGAGAAAAAATGTTGATTTTAAAATGGGTTTTTTTTTATTAATTGGAGGTGTGGTTGGATCAACATTAGGCGTAAACCTATTTAAACTTTTAAGAGGATTTGGACAAATAGATATAGTTATTCAAATGCTCTTTTTAATTTTTTTAGGTTTTGTAGGTTTTAGTATGGCCTTTGAAAGTGCTAGGACAACGATATCAAAATATAGAACAACCTCATCTATCAGAACAAAATTACATCAACATTCTTGGATACATGGATTACCTTTTAAATTAAGATTCCATCGTTCAAAATTGTATATCAGCGCTATACCTCCAATTATAATTGGTTTTTTTGTAGGTTTATTATCAGCCATGATGGGCGTAGGTGGAGGTTTTATTATGATCCCTGCAATGGTTTATATTTTAGGGATGTCAACAAATGTTGTAGTAGGCACTTCTTTGTTTCAAATAATTTTTGTAACAGCTAACTCTACTTTTTTTCAATCATACTTGAACCAAACAGTAGATATTGTTCTTGCTGCTCTTATGATTATAGGAGGTGTAATTGGAGCTCAAATTGGGGCAAGTATAGGAACAAAATTAAAAGCTGAATACCTTAGAGGCATTCTTGCAATAATAGTATTAATTGTATGTGCAAAAATTTTTGCTGATCTTACACTAACTCCTTCTAATTTGTTTTCTTTAAAATTATCATGACAAAGCTTATAAAAAAGATAACAATAGGGTTAGATATTTTAGTCTTATTATTGATTTTCATTTATACTGCAATTTATATTTTAAAACATGAAATAATTTTTTTTCAAAAAATAATAATTTTTTCTGCAATAATAGCATTCATAATTAAAATATTATATTGGATAATTGATAATAATAATATTATTAAAATTTATAAAAACTTACTTCTTTTAAGAATAGCTGTTTGTATTTTTTTATATTTAACTCCAGCATACTACCTTTCTCAATATCAAAATCTTATAATTAGTGAATTTGTTGTAATGTCTACATTGATAATCATAACATTTTTTGCTTTATTAGTAACTGTAGCTGAAAAACTTATAAATAGTAAAAAAATGAGCGATTTGTAATTTATTATGAAAAAAAATTATCTAAAAAAACATTTATCTTTTATCATATTTTTTATCTTGTTTAATAATAGTGCATTATCTGAGGAATCTTATTTTGACTTATCTGAAAAAGAAATTCAAATACAAACTGATTTTAATGGAAAAGAAATAATTATATTTGGAATTTTACAAAAAAATCAAGACACCATAATTTCAATTAAAGGCCCAGATAAAGATACAAATGTTTTAAAAAAAGAGAGGATTTTGGGTTTTTGGTTTAATACCAAGAGAGTTATATATAAAAACTTACCTTCACTTTTTTTTATTTCATCATCTAAACCTGTAGAGGATATTTTAAGCAAAGAGTCTATTATTAAAGAAAAACTTTATTTTAATGAACTTTTAGTAAATGCTATTACACAAAGAGATTTTATAGACCAAAAAAAATTAGAAAAATGGAATAAAAACTTAATTGATTTAAAATTCTCTGAAAATTTATTTAAAGAATATGAATTTCAAAATGTAGATAATAAATTATTTCAAACTCGTATATTTTTTCCTGCAAATTCTATACCGGGAAAATACGAAGTTACTATTTATCAAGTTAAAAATCAAATAATTCAAAATAAACAAAATAGAGTTATCAACATAAAAAAATCTGGAATTGGTGAGAAAGTTTATAAATTTGCTAATGAAAAACCTGCGACTTATGGATTTTTATCTATTTTTTTTGCTATAATAAGTGGCTTGATAGCAGCAACTGTTTTTAGGAGGTTATAAAAATGAGTGATGATCGATATATTTTAGTTATTGCAGATAATTCACCTGAAATGAATATAGCATTAGAATATGCCTGTGCTAGATCAAAAAAAACTGGAAGAAAAATTATTATTGCTACTTTTATAGAGCCTTTAGATGTTTTAACAACACAAGGAATTTCTGAAATTATGAAAAATGAAGCTAGAGAAGAAGCTGAAAAAGTGCTTAATACAGCTGCAACTATCGTAAAAGAAGCAACTGGTATAGTCCCTGTTTTACATACTAGAGAAGGAGAAATAATTTCTGAATTAAAAAAATTAATTGAAGAAGAAGAAGGTATTAATGTTTTGGTATTAGCTGCTAATACTAATGAAAATGAAAAAAATCCTGGTCCTATTATAAATGCTTTAGTTTCCAAAGAGATTAGTACGCTACGCATACCCATAATGATTGTACCTGGAAACTTTTCAAAAGATCACATTTCACAAATTACATAAAAAATGAAGGATGAATATAATAAAAAAGTTGCAGAGATTTTAATAAATATAGAATCAGTAAAATTTTCTTTTGAAAAACCTTTTACACTTACATCAGGAATGAAAAGTCCAGTATATGTTGACTGCAGAAAAATAATATCTTTTGTTAATGAAAGACAAGCTATAATAAATTATGGAATAGAATATTTTAAAGAAAATAATTTAGATTTTGATATTTTAGCTGGCGGGGAGACTGCTGGCATTCCTTATTCTGCCTTTTTTTCACAATTATTAAAAAAACCAATGATCTATATTAGAAAAAAACCTAAGGGATTTGGACAAAATCAACAAATTGAAGGTCATTTTAAAGAAAAACAAAAAACAATATTAATTGAAGATTTAGCTACGGATGGAGGAAGCAAAATAATTTTTATAGAAGCTATAAGAAAAGCAAAGCTAAAAATTACTGATATATTTGTCATTTTTTATTATGATATTTTTGATTTCAAAAAATCATCTTTATCAAATTATCGAATAAATTTACATTCACTTTGTACATGGAAAGATATAATTGATATAATTAAAATAAATAAATTATACTCTACTAAACAAATTACAAGTTTGGAAAATTTTTTATATAATCCTGAAAAGTGGAGAAAAGATATATGAAAAATATTATTTTAGTTAGCGGTGGTTTTGATCCTATTCATCAAGGTCATATAAAATTAATCAAAGAAGCTTCTAAATATGGAAGTGTTGTGGTTTTATTAAATTCTGATGAATGGTTAAGGAAAAAAAAAGGAAAAGAATTTCACAATTTTGAAGAGCGTAAAATTATTATGGAGTCAATTAAGGGTGTTATTGAAGTTATAGCTTTTGATGACTCTGACACAACATGTATTGACGGAATAAAAAAAGCAAAAGAAAAATATTTGAATAGCACAATAAAGCTTGCTAATGGAGGAGATAGAAATCAGAAAACAACTCCTGAAAAAGAATATTGTGAAAAAAATAATATTGAAACTATTTGGGAAATAGGAGGTAAAAATAAAGCTAACTCAAGCTCCTGGCTGCTTAAGAAATGGACTGATAATTAGTTTATGGGAATAATTTTTTTGTTTCCCACTTATTATTAATTTTTACAAATACCAATCTGTCATGAAGACGAAAAGGCATATCTTGCCAAAATTCAATTAGTATAGGTATTACTCTAAAGCCACTCCAATAATCAGGACGAGGAATTGAATCTTCGTTAAATTTGTTTTGATAAAAGTTATATTTTTCAATTAAATCTTCTCTATTATTCATCTTACTTGATTGATTTGAAGCCCATGCCCCTATTCTACTTTCTTTAGGTCTTGAATTAAAATACTCATCTGCCTCTTTGTCAGAAACTGATATAGCTTTACCCTCAATTCTCACTTGTTTAGTAATAGATTTCCAATGAAAATTTAAAGAGACATTTGGATTATGAATTATATCTTTCCCTTTTCTACTTTTTGTATTGGTATAAAATACAAAGCCTTTATCATCAAAATCCTTTAATAAAACCATTCTAGATGAAGGAAAGTTAGATTTTGATATTGTAGATAAGTTCATAGCATTAGCATCATTAATTTCATTTTTTTGAGCCTCATCAAACCATTCTTTAAATAAACTGAATGGATTATTAGATGAATTGATAATTAAATTTTTTTCTTTCATATTTTTTAGACGGCTCAAGATATTATGTATATATAGTTCATATTAATAGAATAATTAAGAGTTTTTGTTTTGATAGGAAAAAAAATATGATCATGAAAGGAAAAAAAGGTTTAGTTATGGGAGTAGCTAATGATAGATCAATTGCTTGGGGAATTGCAAAGAAAATTGCTTCTGAAGGTGCTGAAGTTGCATTTACTTATCAAGGTGAAGCTTTAAAGAAAAGGGTATCTCCTTTAGCTGAAAGTATAGGTTCTTCAATAATAATTCCTTGTGATGTTACAGATACTGCTTCAATGCAAGCAACATTCAAAATATTAAAAGAAAAATGGCAAAATATAGATTTTCTTGTTCATGGTATTGGTTTTTCAAACAAAGATGAATTAAGAGGAAAATATTATAATACGACTAGTGAAAATTTTAATCAAACGATGCATATCTCTTGTTTTTCTTTCACCGAAGCGTGTAAATTAGCTGAACCTATAATGAATGAAGGGGGCTCAATTTTAACTCTTACTTACTATGGGTCAGAACAGGTAATGCCTCATTACAATGTTATGGGAGTTGCAAAAGCTGCTTTAGAAGCAAGCGTTAGATATTTAGCAGTAGATATGGGAGAAAAAAATATAAGAGTTAATGCTATTAGCGCTGGTCCTATTAAAACCTTAGCCGCATCAGGTATTGGGGATTTTAGGTTTATACTAAAATGGAATGAGCTTAATGCTCCTTTAAAAAGAAATGTTAGTCAAGAAGATGTAGGAAACGCTGCTCTCTATCTCTTAAGTGATTTAGGAGGAGCAGTAACAGGAGAGATACAACATGTTGACTGTGGTTACCATACCGTGGGAATGGTTGCAGTAGATGAAACTGAAAATATTTCTAACCTTTTATCAGAATTTAAAAAGGATCGATAATGTCATCTAATATGTCTGGTAAAATATTTAACTTCAATACATGGGGAGAAAGTCATGGTAAAGCTATAGGATGTATAGTTGATGGAGTTCCTTCTAAAATTGAATTAACTGAAAAAGATATTCAAATTTATTTAAATAAAAGAAGACCAGGTCAATCCAAGTTTACTACTCAAAGAAAAGAAAAAGATCAAGTTGAAATTCTTTCTGGTGTCTTTGAAGGGAAAACTACGGGGCATCCAATATCATTATCAATAAATAATGAAGATCACAAAACAAAAGATTATTTAGATATTAAAAATATATTTAGACCTGGACATGCTGACTATACATATTGGTCAAAATATGGAATTAGAGATTACAGAGGAGGAGGCAGATCTAGTGCAAGAGAAACTGCAATGCGAGTAGCTGCAGGCGCAATTGCTAGGAAAGTAATTAAAAATAAAATTAAAAAGGAATTTAAAATAACTGGAGCTTTAGTCCAAGTTGGAGGGATTAAAATAGATTATGATAACTGGAATGAAGATTTTATTGAAAAAAATGATTTTTTTTCTCCAGATGAAAAAATAATTGAAAAATGGGAAAAACTTATTCTTAAAGCCAGAAAAGAAGGTTCTTCTTTAGGGGCAATTATTGAATTAAGATGTAAGGGAATGCCTGTTGGACTAGGTGAACCTGTATACGATAAACTAGATGCCGATCTTGCAAAATCAATGATGAGTATAAATGCAGTAAAGGGTGTTGAAATAGGAAATGGTTTTAATAGTGTATATGAAAGTGGTGTTTCAAATGTTGATGAAATGAGAATCAAAAATAACAAACCAATTTTTTTATCTAACAATAATGGTGGTATACTAGGAGGAATTTCTACAGGACAGGATATAATAGTTAGGTTTTGTGTTAAACCAACTAGTTCTATTCTAACAAAAAGAAAAACTATAGATATTAATTATAATGAAAAAGAAATTTCTACTAAAGGTAGACATGATCCTTGTGTTGGTATTAGAGCTGTTCCAGTTGGAGAAGCTATGATGGCTACTACATTAGCTGATCATTGTTTAAGATATTTATAATTTTTTTCTTACGCAAATTAAAAATTCAGTATTGCCCTTTGGTCCTTTTATTGGACTTTCTATCAATCCAATTACATCCATCTTACATTCAATTTTAAACCATTCCACAAAACTATCACATATTCTTTTATGAACTTCTGAATCCAAAATTACCCCACCTTTTTTTATTTCTTTTTTTGAAGACTCAAATTGAGGCTTTATTAAGCCAATTATAATTCCATAATTTTTTAAGAAATTTAAAGCAGGTTTTATAACTTTTTTCATACTTATAAAACTAACATCACAAACAATAAGATCAACTTTATCAGTTATGATTTCATTATTTAATAATTTTGCATTAGTTTTTTGTATATTTATTATTTTGGGATTTGAAACTAATTTTTCATGTAATTGATTAATTCCAACATCTACACAAAAAATTTTCTTAGCATTTTTAAATAACAAAACATCTGAGAAACCTCCTGTAGAAGCACCTATATCCAAACAAATATATCCTTCTGGTTTGATTTGAAAATAATTCAAAGCTTTAAGTAGCTTTAAGGCCCCCCTAGATACCCACTGAGGATGCAAACTCTTATAATCAATATCAGATTCTATATTATGAAGCTCTCCACTTTTAAGAACTTTTTTTCCATCTATAAAAATTTGACCTGCCATAATGACAGCTTGTGCTTTTGAACGAGATTCAACTATTTTTTTTTCAACTAAAAGTAAATCAGCTCTTTTTTTCAAATTAATTATTCTTTTTAAAATTATGCAATGGAATTATATCTGAATTATCAAAAGATAGAACTTTTTTGACTATTGAATGTGAATCCATTCCAATAGCTTTATATTGATTTTCTGGAGTGTTATGTTCAACAAACTTATCAGGAAAAATGATATTTTTAATAATTGATTTTGTTGAAGTGACCTTTAAATTATGGACATAATTTAAAATTGCAGAACTAAATCCTCCTATTGATCCTTCCTCTATTGTGACAATATATTCGTGATTATCAAGTATTTGATTTAATAAATTTGTATCTAATGGCTTCACAAATCTAGCATCTACTAAAGTAGGAAATATGTTTTTGTTTTTTAAAATATCTATTGCTTCTTTACAAGCTTCTAGTCTAGCTCCAAAATTTATTATTGCTATTTTATTGCCCTCATTGACTATCTTACCTTTGCCAATTTCTAAAGGATTTAAATTAATTTCCTCATTAATTCCTGATCCAGAACCTCTTGGAAATCTAAAAGAAGAAGGTCTATCATTAATGAGTAATGAAGTTTTTATCATTCTTATCAATTCATTTTCATCTGATGCTGCCATTATAATAAAATTTGGCAAAGAATTTAAAAAAGAAATATCATAAGAGCCAGCATGAGTTGGTCCATCAGCACCAACTTGACCAGCTCTATCAATGGCAAATCTAACTGGTAGTTTTTGAATTGCTACATCATGCACTATTTGATCGTATGCGCGTTGAAGAAATGTTGAATATATTGCAACAAAAGGTTTAAAGCCTTCAGTTGCTAGTCCAGCCGCCATAGTAACTGCATGTTGTTCTGCAATACCAACATCAAAAAATCTTTTAGGAAATTTTTTACTAAATGAATTTAGTCCTGTACCACTAGCCATGGCAGCAGTAATACCAATAATTTTTTCATCTTGTAGCGCCTCATTTTCAAGAGTTTTACCAAATATTTCAGAAAATGTTTGCTTATTACTACTAGATAAAGAATGACCAGTTTTAATATTAAATTTATTTACGCCATGAAACTTATCACTAGAGTCTTCAGCAGGCTTATAACCTTTGCCTTTTTTTGTGATTACATGCAAAAAAATAGGTTTATGCATTTTATTATTTTTTATATTTCTCATTATAGGAATTAAATGATTAAAATTATGTCCATCTATTGGACCTAAATAAAAAAAACCTAATTCTTCAAATAATGTTCCTCCAGATACAAATCCTTTAGAAAATTCTTCTGCTCTATGTAAAGTTTTTTGAAATGACTCTGGAAATCTACTTGATAGTTTTTTAATCAACGATCTTACACTAGAATAAGATCTAGAAGAAAGAAGCCTTGAAAGATAAGAACTCATTGCACCAACAGGTTGATCAATAGACATTTCATTATCATTTAAAATTACAATTAACTCTTTATTCATTGCTCCTGCATTATTTAATGCTTCGTAGGCCATTCCAGCACTCAAAGCACCGTCCCCTATTACGCATATAACTTTTGAATTATCTTTTTTTAATTCTTGCGCTATCTTAATACCAAGTCCTGCTGAAATTGAAGTCGAACTATGGGCTGTTCCAAAAGTATCATATTCACTTTCACTTCTTTTTACAAAACCATATAAGCCATCCTCTTGGCGCAAAGTTTCAATTTTTTGTTTTCTTCCAGTTAATATTTTATGGGGATAGGCTTGATGACCTACATCCCAAATTAATTTATCTTTAGGAGTATCAAAAATATAATGTAAGGCTATTGTCAATTCTATTACACCTAGACCTGCCCCAAGATGACCTCCTGTTTTAGAAACAGCATCTATAGTTTTTGATCGCAATTCATTTGCTATATTATTTAATTCATCTATTTTGAATTTACGAAGATCGTCTGGAAAGTTTATTTGATTTAAAAATTTATATTCCACAATATTGCTTGAGTCTTATTTAAAATCTTCTTTTTTTATCTGGTTATTTTCAAACTTAATTTTTTTAATTTGAGTTTCAATTTTTTTTAGTTTGGATTCACATTGGTTTTTTAAAATCATTCCTTTTTCATATAGCTCAACAGATTTTTCTAAATCTATTTCTCCTGATTCTAATTGCTCGACAATATCTTCTAGTTGTTTAAGATTTTCCTCAAATGTTGTATTTTTTTCTTTTTTTACCATTATTCTACTTTAGTTCTCTTAATAAAATAATCAATCATTTATCTCTCAATAATTCTAATAATTTGGTTTTTGTCACTATCGTATATTATACCTCTTATTTGATTATTTTTTTCTATTAAAATAAGTAGTCTTTTTTTATCAATTACTTCTATATTCTTAATATGCTCATCTTTTGCCAAATTTGATGAAAAAATAATTGAGGAATCAGATATATTTTGACCATTAGTTGAAATTTTTAAATACATTCCATAAATAAGAGCTAAAAAAGCTATAATTATTAATAAACCTAAAATTAAAACGATACTTGAAATAATTTTTTTTGACATGGAAAAGTTTTATAAGCGCAAAATAATAATAAATAAAGAACAAAACCTACAAAGGTTAGATCAAGCATTAGCTAAGTTATCAGATTTAACTAGATCTCAAATTAAAATTTTGATTAATAAAGGGAATATAATAAAAAATGGAAAAGTCTTTAAAGATCCTTCATATAAAGTGAAACAAAATGAAGATTTTATTTTAGAATTAAAGATTTCTGACGATACTAAATTTCAAGCAGAAAACATACCTCTAGATATTATTTATGAAGATACAGAAATAATGATCGTTAATAAAGTATCTGGAATGGTTACTCATCCTGCTCCAGGAAATAATTATGGAACTTTAGTTAATGCCTTACTAAATTATAATAAAGAAAATCTAAGTGATATTAATGAAAAAAATAGACCTGGAATCATTCATCGTCTAGATAAAGAAACAAGTGGATTATTAGTTATTGCAAAAAATAACAAATCACATTTGAATTTATCAAAGCAATTTAAAGAACATACTATTTCTAGAAAATATAGAGCAATTGTTTGGGGAGTTCCAAAAGACCAAACAATAGAAGGGTATATAGAAAGACATAAAATAAATCGAAAAAAAATGTCTTTAAACCAAAATAAACAAGGTAAATTCTCTAAAACTAAAATAAAATTAGTCCAATCTTTTAATATTGCTAGCCTTATAGAATGTAAATTAGAAACTGGAAGAACTCACCAGATTCGTGTGCATATGGAATCTATTAACTCTTCAATTGTTGGTGACAAAATTTATGGTAAAAATAAGATAAATCAATTTGCTAAAGATCCAAAAACATACAATAAGTTTTTAATATTGCAAAATTTTGAAAGGCAAGCTTTGCATGCTTATCATTTAGGTTTTATCCATCCAAAAAATGGGAAATATATAGAATTTAATGAGGATTTACCTAGTGATATTAATAATTTACTTAAATTAATAGCAAAATATTAATTTTTTTCTATATTTATGTTATTAGCAAATTTATGAAATTACCAGTACTGTCATCAGAAGGTGGTTTAGCATTATATTTGCAAGAAATAAAAAGATTTCCAATTCTAACAGCTGAAGAAGAATACATGTTAGCGAAAAGATTTAAAGAACATGGTGATAATAAAGCAGCTCATAAGTTAGTTACAAGTCATCTTAGATTAGTTGCTAAGATAGCAATGGGATACAGGGGATATGGTCTACCGGTTACTGACTTAATATCTGAGGGAAATGTAGGAATAATGCAGGCTGTTAAGAAATTTGATCCTGAGAGAGGTTTCAGACTGGCAACTTATGCGATGTGGTGGATTAGAGCTCAAATTCAAGAATATGTTTTGCATAGCTGGTCTTTAGTAAAAATTGGTACTACTGCAGCACAAAAAAAACTTTTTTTTAATTTAAAAAAATTAAAAAACCAACTTGAATCTATTGATGAAGGCAACCTTTCTCCTGAAAATGTAAGAGAAATTGCAAAAAGATTAAATGTTAAAGAAGCAGAAGTAGTAAATATGGAAAATAGACTTTTTTCTAGCGATCAATCTTTGAATGTTCAAATTGGAGCTGAAGAAAAAACAGAATGGCAAGATATAATTACGGATGATAGAAAAACTCAAGATACAATAATTGAAAATATAAATGAATTTGATTATCGAAAAAATCTTCTTGAAAAAGCTATGAATGTATTAAATCCTAGAGAAAAACAAATAATTAAATTAAGAAAATTAACAGAAAAACCAAAAAAACTTGAAGAATTGAGCAAGCAGTTTGAAATAAGCAGAGAAAGAGTTAGGCAAATTGAAGAAAAAGCAATGGAAAAACTTCAAAATGAAATTTTAAAGATTACCTAATATTTTTTTTCTATCAATAGTTTGTGATCTTTCTGGCCCAGTTGAAATAATTGCGATATTTACACCGATTATTTCTTCAATTGTTTTTATATAATTCTTTGCTGCTGCTGGTAGATCAGACCATTTAGTCAGTCCATAGGTTGATTTTTGCCATCCTTGAATTTTTTTATAAATTGGCTTTGCTTTTAATTGAAGATTTTCACCAAAAGGTAAATAATCAAATTTTTTTCCATTTATTTTATAACCAATACAAATTTTTAATTCATCAAGCTCATCTAAGACATCTAATTTTGTTAAAACTATATTTTCAACTCCACTAACTATAACAGATTGCTTAACTAAATTTGCATCAAACCATCCACATCTTCTTTTTCTTAGAGTAACTGTACCAAATTCTTTTCCCTTTTTACCCAAATAATCTCCAATCTTATTATTTAATTCTGTAGGAAAAGGACCAGCACCCACTCTTGTGGTATAGGCCTTAGTAATACCCAACACTTTATTGTTTTGTTTAAGTCCAAATCCAGTACCAGCAAAAATTTGTCCAGAAGATGTGTTTGAGGAAGTTACATAAGGATAAGTTCCAAAATCAATATCGAGAAGAGAACCTTGCGCTCCTTCAAACAAAATCAGTTTATTTTTTTTACCTAATTTATTTATTGTAATCCAAACAGGATAAGAAAATTTTTTAAGAGTTTTATAAATAGAATTGAGGTCTTTAAGAATTTTTTTAACATTAATATTCATTTTAGATTTTCTAAGTCTTAATGAATGAAATAAAATAAGATTATCTAATTTTTTTTTAAGTATTTTTTTATCTGAAAGATCACATAGACGAATAGATCTTCTACCTATTTTATCCTCATATGCTGGACCAATTCCTTTTTTTGTAGTTCCTAAACTTTCTCTACCTCTATTAGATTCATTTATTGTGTCCAAAATCTTGTGCAATGGTAGTATCAAACAAATATTTTCAGCAATTTGTAAATTTTTAGAATTAACTTTGATTCCTTGTTTTTTTAATTTTAAAATTTCTTCTTGTAAAGCCCATGGATCAAGCACAACTCCATTTCCTATAATGCATTTTTTACCTCTAATGATACCAGAAGGTAATAAATTAAGTTTAAAAACTTTGTTTTTAATTTTTAATGTATGGCCTGCATTATTTCCTCCTTGAAATCTAACTACAGCGTCAGCCTTAGAAGATAGCCAATCAACAATTTTTCCTTTTCCTTCATCACCCCATTGAGTTCCTATAACTGTATAAAACATATGATTTAAGTTTTTTTAATCTTATTATTTTCTAAATAAAACTGACATTTTTGATTTCTTGCTAACTTCTTGTTAATATTTTTCTCTCCAGTATATCTTAATATAGAATAGCCTTTTTTAATAAATAATTGAAAATTTTTCTTACTAGTATTGAAAGGAACTAAAATTTTTTTATGTAAAATTTTTGTTGAAGATGCTCTTAAAAGAGAATCCATATAACAAGTAAACCCGGTAGCAATAATTTTTTTATCGCCTTTACTAACTAAATATCTACCTCCTTGAGCTATTTCTCCTCTAATATTTTTAGAAAAAAAAGTAAAACGTAAACCCGAATGATAGTATTTTTTATCTATTTCACTTATATCTAAAAAAATATTGATTTTACTGTTTCTTTTAAGAAAATTAGACATAATTGTATCAATATTTGATACTTCTTTAGAAGTTAAATCATCTACTTTTAATTTTTTTAAATTATTTTTTTTATCTTTATAAGAGCCAGTACAAGAAAAAATATCTTTTAAAAATTTATGATATTTTTTTTCTAATATATCTAATATACTCGCTAAGTCTTTTAATCTAATTAATCTTTTAATTTCATCTTTTTTTGGTGAATCTTTAATTTTAGCAAAAAATCTATCTAAAAAAACTCTAGATGAAATTTCTAAAGTAATATTTTTTATACCTACTAGACTTAATGATTTATAAGCTAATTCTAATATTTCTACATCTGCTAAAAAACTATTCTCACCTATACATTCTGCTCCAATTTGAAGAAACTGTCTTTCTGGACGAAGCATTGTTCCTCTTTTTCTTACAACTTCTCCATAATAACATAATTTAAAGGGCATTGTTTTTTTAGATAAGCGAGTTTGAGATAATCTTGCAACCTGCATAGTTATATCATCACGAATGTTTAATTTTTTTTCATTTTTTTTTGAAGCAATTTTAAATGTATTTGCACCTGTATCTTTATTTGAATATTCTAATAGAGGAGTCTTAACTAAAAAAAATCCATTAGATTGAAAATAATCAATAATAATATTTTTAAAATTATATTCTGTTAAAGTATGGTGTACATCATCTTTAAAGCCTTCGGGTATAATATCACTTAACACTAATAATCTCTTTCAATTGTTTCATTAACTTAGCTGTAACTTTATTTACTATAAATTCTTCTTTGCCTTCAACTAATATCCTAATTAATGGTTCTGTACCTGATTTTCTAACTAAAAATCTTAAATTCTTATATTTTTTCACATAACTCAGGTAAATATTTTTAATTTTATTTTGTTGAAGTTTAGAGAGTTCAATATTTAATTTTAAGTTCTCCTTATTTTGAGGAAATTTTTTAAAAAGGTTAAACAAGTTGCTGGCTTTTAAATTATTTTTAGATAGTGATTCTATTACTTTTATAGCAGCTAGTATTCCATCACCTGTATTCATATATTGTCCAAGTATAATATGACCTGATTGCTCTCCACCTAAATTATAAGAATTTTTTTTCATATTAGAAATAACATTTATATCTCCAACATTTTCTCTAATTAATTTTACGCCCAATTTTTTTTTCAAATATATTTCAAAACCTAAATTTGACATTACTGTTGTAACGACAGTATTTTTATTAAGTTTTTTTGAACTAAGCAAGTTTTTAGCAAATAACGCAATAATATTATCTCCATCAATTTCATTACCCTTTTCATCTACAACAATTAATCTGTCGCCATCTCCATCAAAAGCAAAACCAATATCAGCTTTGGCTGATAAAACTTTTTTTGATAGTTTTTTAGTATCAACAGCTCCACAATTAAGATTTATATTCTTACCATTTGGCTTATTATTTATAGTTATAACTTTACATCCTAAATCAACTAATAAATTAGGAGCAACATTATATGTAGCTCCATTTGCACAATCTAAAACTATTTTTAATTTCTTAATATTTGTTGATTTATTAATTGTTGATTTTAAATACTGTGAATATTTTATATGAGCATTTTCTAATCTAAATGCCTTACCTGATTCATAACTTAAATTAATTATTTTATTATATTTAGTATTATTAAAAACTATAGACTCTATTTTTTTTTCAAGACTTCTAAGTATTTTTGATCCTTTTGAGTCAAAAAACTTTAATCCATTATACTCGTAAGTGTTATGTGAAGCTGTTATCATTACTCCCATATCTGCTCGTAATGTTTTAATCAAATATGGCAATGCAGGAGTTGGTAAAGGTCCTAAAAGAATTACATCCATACCCATAGAAATAAAACCTGCGGTAAGCAAAGGTTCAAATAAATATCCTGATAATCTAGTATCTTTTGAAATAAGAACTTTTTTCTTTTTTTTTGTATTAGTCGCTAAAAAATATCCTGTTGTTTTTGCTATCTTTAAGCATGTTTCAGCTGTCATTGGCTCTTGATTAACTATACAGCGTATTCCATCAGTGCCAAAAATTTTTTCCACAATATCTTCTATTTAATATTTAAGAGATTTGGAAGAAATTTAAATTAATTTGTCTGAGGTCTAATGGTATTCCCAGATTTAGGAACTGATGTTGATATTGTAGGACTTGGAGTAATATCGTTATCAAAATCATCTCTATTTGGCTTAATTCCTTTAATCAAATCTTTTATTTCATCACCAGTTAATGTCTCATATTCTAATAATCCCTTAGCAATAATATGAAGTTCTTCAATATTGTCTTGAATTAATTTACGACAATTAGATTCTGCTTCATCAGCCAAAAATCTAATTTCATCATCAATTATTTTAGCCGTAGCATCAGAATTATTTTTACTTTGAGCAACAGAATGGCCTAAAAAAACTTCCTCACTATCATTATTATATCTTAACTGACCTAGTTTTTCACTCATACCCCACTCAGTTATCATTCTTTTTGCAAGATTAGTAACCATCTGAATATCACTTGCCGCACCATTCGTTATTTTATCTTTTCCAAAAATTAACTCTTCAGCTATTCTTCCTCCAGTAGCAATTAATAAATGTGCTTTCATCTGATCTTTTCTCATAGAAACTTGGTCTCTTTCCGGCAATCTCATAACCATGCCCAATGCTCTCCCCCTAGGTATAATTGTTGCCTTATGAATTGGATCTGAAGCAGGTGAATGAATTGTAGCAATAGCATGACCAGCTTCATGATAAGCAGTTAATTTTTTTTCTTCTTCTGTCATAACCATAGATCTTCTTTCAGCTCCCATCATTACTTTATCTTTAGCACTTTCAAAATCTTCTAGGGTTACTAGTCTCTTGTTTTTTCTAGAAGCAAGCAGTGCTGCTTCATTTACTAAATTCGCTAAATCTGCACCTGAAAAACCAGGTGTACCTCTTGCTATTATTTTTGAATCAAATTTAGGAGAAACTTTAATTTTTTTAATATGAACTTTTAAAATTTTATCTCTGCCAATGATATCAGGATTTGAAACAGTTATTTGTCTATCAAATCTTCCTGGTCGTAATAAAGCAGGATCTAAAACATCTGGCCTGTTTGTTGCCGCTATTATAATAACTCCTGCATTGGCCTCAAATCCATCCATTTCAACTAATAATTGATTTAATGTTTGTTCTCTCTCATCATTACCGCCCCCAAGACCTGCTCCTCTATGACGACCAACAGCATCTATTTCGTCAATAAATATGATACATGGTGAATTTTTTTTACCTTGTTCAAACATATCTCTAACACGACTAGCTCCTACGCCTACAAACATTTCTACAAAATCAGACCCTGATATAGAAAAGAAAGGAACATTTGCTTCACCTGCTATTGCTCTAGCAAGTAGAGTTTTTCCAGTTCCAGGAGGTCCCACAAGCAATGCTCCTGTAGGAATTTTTCCTCCTAATCTAGAAAATTTTTTAGGATCTTTTAAAAATTCAACAACTTCTTCTAATTCTTGTTTTGCTTCATCTATACCCGCAACATCATCAAAGGTTACCTTACCAACAGCTTCATTTAAAAGTTTAGCTTTAGATTTACCAAAACCCATCGCTTTTCCACCGCCACCTTGCATTTGACGCATAAAAAAAATCCAAACACCAATTAACAATAACATTGGAAACCAAGATAATAAGATACTTAAAATTGGATGCATTGTTCTGTCTGATGGTTCAGCTGTAATTTTAACTCCACTAGAATTTAATTTCTCAACCATATCTGGATAATTAGGAGAATATGTTGTAAATGGCCTTCCATCCTCAAAATAACCTTCAACATTGTTTCCTCTAATATTTACTTCAGAAACATTGCCAGACTCTACGGCTACAATAAAATCAGAAAATGAGATATTTGACGCATTTCTGTTGGAAGATGTACCTTGAAAAAGATTAAAAAGAGCAACTAAAAGCAAACCAATAATGATCCAAAGTACTATATTTTTACTGAAATTTTTCATTTTTAATTGTTATATATAAATAGGAATTAATTAAAAAAACACAATAGCTAAATATTAATTATTCTATTCTAATAGCCAAAATTAATAGAAAAATGATCCTTTTTGATATTAATACCACCTAAATTAGCCTTTACAATTTTATTACTTAATAAATTTTCTAAAAAATTATAAATTTTTCTAGATCTAATTGATTTTCTTTTTGGCATTAAAAATTTATAAATGATTTCAATTATCTTAATTTGAATTTCTTTATCTTGTTCAAAAAATTTATCAGATTCAATTAAAATATTTTTATTATTTATTTTGATAATTGTTTTATTAAATATTTCATAAACCATTTGCAAATAAAAAGGATAATATTTTTCTATTTTTTCAAAATCTTTTTTTATTTTTTTATGAAGGATCTTATTGTGATTCAAAAAATTTCTTAAAGCTACTCGAGTATATTTAGTATTTAAATTACTAGGATCATTAAGATAAAAAATTTTATTGTTTGAATTAAACTCTAGTATTTCTTTTTTGGTATGAAGTAATAAAGGTCTTAATATCTGAATACAATTATTGATACTTTTATATTGCATTCCTCTAAGACCTTCAAAATTACTACCAGACAATTTACGAATTAAAAAAGTTTCTATATTATCATTATAATGATGTGCTAAAAATAAATGGAAGATATTTTTACGGTTACAATATTTGATTAACTTTTCATATCTATTTTCTCTCGCTTCTTTCATACTTTTTTTAATTACTAATTTTGTATTAATTTTTATAATTTTAGTAGAAATTTTATTTTTTAATAAATATTTTTTTATCAAATATGATTCTTCTTTTGATTCTTTTCTTAATTGATGATCAATAATTAGAGCAACAATGCTCCCTTTATTTTTATTTATCCAATTTTTTAATAAATAAATTAAACACATGCTATCAGGACCTCCTGATACTGCTACAGCTATAGTAGGTTTTTTTTCAAAAAAATAATTTTTATTCAAATATTGATTGAAAGAGTTTTGTAAAATCTTCATTCAGGAGGTTTAGAACAATTTAATTCGGAGACCTTTTTGATAACCTTTGATTTTAATTTATTATCAGGATATTCTTTATCTAATTTTATTAAAGTTGAGCAAGCATCATTTTTTTTATCCATTAAAACTAATGACTCAGATAATTTATAAAGCATATCAGGGGCTTTGATACTTTGAGGATATTGCTGATATCCTTCAGCAAGTATTAGTGCAGCTTCTCTATATTCTTTTTTAAGTAAATAAATTTCACCCAACCAATAATGAGCAGTTCCAGATAATGTGTTGTCTTTATTCTCCTCTATAAATATTAGAAATGAAGTTTTTGCTTCTTCAAATCTTTGATTTCTTAATAAATCAAAGGCCAGCTGAAATTTATCTTCTGGATTTAAATTAGAAAGACTTTCTTCAGATGATTTTACTTGTTGATCTTGAGAAGTATTTTCACTTTTAGAAAGATCTTCAGAATTAATAACAAGAGATCCTAACGTATTTTCTTCTTTTATTTCAGAGTTTGATAAAGCTGTATTTTCATCAATTTTTTTTTCTAAGTTATTTTTGTTAATACTATTTTCAATTTTTAAAGAAATTGTAGATAAATCAACATTTAGTTCTTTGTATAGCTTATTAAGATCATCAATTTGAAAAATCAACTCCTCAAAACTATTATTCAATTTTTTGATATCTTGTTCTAGATCATATATTCTTAAATCAAAAGCTGTTAAATCTATTATACCTGTTGCATCATCTGTTGTTTCTTGCTGCTCAAAACTATCTCTTTTTGATGTAAATACTGACTTAGACAAATCATTAACTTCCCTTTGCAGTCTATCTAATTGTTGCTTTAATGTTAACAAAGAATCTTCAGCATTACTAAAAGAACAAAAAAATAAAATTATAGAAAAAATTATATATTTAATCATTAAAAAATACTAAATTAAATATTAGTTCTAAATAAGGCGCTAATTTTTATTAGCGCCCCTATAGTATTAAGGTTATTGAATTAATTAACAGTAGTAACTGATCTTCTATTTTGACTCCAAGCACCCTTATTTGATCCAACTACTGCTGGTCTTTCCTTACCAAAACTAATCGTTGAAATTTGCGAAGATGAAATTCCCATACTAGTCATATAATTTTTGACGGACTGAGCTCTTTTTTCACCTAATGCTAGGTTATATTCTCTTGTTCCTCTTTCATCACAATGTCCTTCAATGGTTACTGAAGCATTATGTTGCTTAATCCATGCAACTTGATCTTGAAGTAACTCTTTTGCATCTGAGTTTAATTCTGCACTGTCATAGTCAAAAAATACTCTATCTCCAACATTAACTATTAAATCCTCTTGTGAACCCGGTTCAATATTTGGGCCACCTAATTCTGTATTTTCTAAATCAGCAAGTATATCTGCGTCACCAGAAGCAGGATCTGAACTTGAAGAACCACTACCAGATGCCCCAGATGTATCTTTAGGTGTAGTTGAACAAGCAGTTATAAAAGCTGCTAAAAAAATTGATAATAAAATCTTATAAAACATTAATAACTCCCTTAATACTTATTATGCTTTTTGATATCTAATAAATCTAAGATTTAATAGCATTTTTTTATATAATTTATATATTTTTTTTTAAAAAAGGCTGAGATTTAATGTAATAATGGTGACCATGCTGGGTCTGAGCCACCCAATGGGGTAATAATTTTTCTCTCGTTATATCCTGTTAAATCAATAGAATATAAGCTAGACTCACCCCCGCTTCCATCTTCAGCAGTACGTTCTTCCTTAAAATACATCAAATATCTGCCATTTGGAGACCATGTTGGACCCTCTACATGGAATGATTTAGCTATCATTCTTTCATTTGATCCATCAACTTCCATTACGCCAATATAAAATTGCCCTCCTTCTTGTTTTGTAAAAGCTATAAAATCGCCTCTGGGAGACCAAACTGGCGTATAATAACTTCCGGCTTCTCTACTTATTCTTTTAATTTTTTTGCCATCTAAAGAAGTTATATATAGATGTCTTCTTCCGCTTCTATCAGAATTAAAAACAATTTGTTTTCCATCTGGAGAAAAACTAGCTGAAACATCTATTGCAGAACTATTTGTAATTCTTTTTGAGATTCTTGTTGCTAAATCTAAAATATAAATTTCAGAATTACCAATTTTGGGATCAGCATATGACATAACTATTTTTTTTCCATCTGGTGAAAAACGTGGTGCAAATGTCATTCCAGGAAAATCACCTACAATTTCTTGCCGTCCTGTTTCAATATCAAAAATAAAAACTCTAGGGTTGTTTCTTTTTATATATGACATGTAAGTAATTTTTTGAGAGTTTGGAGAAAAGCGAGGAGTAAGAACTAAGTAAGATCCATCTGTTAAAAAACGATGATTGGCTTGATCTTGATCCATTATTGCTAATCTTTTTTGTTTATTATCTTTTGGACCAGTTTCTGCTACATAAACAATACGTGTATCAAAATATCCACTGTCACCTGTAAGTCTTGAAAAAATTGCATCAGAAATAATATGAGAAACTCTTCTCCAATTCTTTTCTGTAGTTTCATACTTTTTGCCTATTAATTCTTTTTGTGCAAAAACATCATATAACCTAAACTCTACTGATATTTTATCTCCTCTTTTATTAATTTTACCAGATACTAGATGTTGAGATTTAATAACTTTCCAATCTTCAAATCTAGGACCTTGAGATAAAGACTTGGGACTTTGTATAAAAGCTTTTTGATCAATTGGTAAAAATAAACCAGAACGTTCTAAATTATCCGAAATAACCATAGAAATATTTTTACCTATCCTAAATGTTGATTCAGTAGAGGAAAAAAAATTACTTACAGCTATCGGCGTTGGTTTAATACTTCCTTGAGTAATTGTTAAATCTAAAGATAAAACTTTATTATTAAGCAAGATAATTGTGATAAAAAAAAATAAAAACTTACGCATGTTTAATTGCCTCTCATTATACTATAATCAAACTTCATAGTTAAATTTTTCCATAATTCATATTTATCTTCGGGAAGCTTTAAAGGAATACAATCTGGATTAAGTAAAGTTCTCATAGCACTTTCAGTAATAGGACCATATATAGTACTACTTTTAGATATATTTGTGTCAACAATACGAATAGAATTCTCTAAAACCCTCCTATTTCGTTGAATTTTTGCTGAAACTTTAACAAACATTGATTTATTTATTTCAGCTCCAGCCGGAGCAATGAAGCATCTTGAGAGTTGTTGCAAAACAAGATCTATTTCACTAATAGATAGTTCTGCCCTTTCTTCATCTACAACATCTTGAGTTTCTTTTTTAATTATATTTTTTTTTTCTTCTTCATTAATATTGTCTACTTTTGGAGTAGTTTTTTCATTTCTTAAATCTTTTAACATAGAGGCTATATCAAATTCAGGTTCAGGTTTTGGTTTTGGTTTTGCTACTGCAGATACATCAGTTTTTTTATTATTTTCTATAATTTTAGGTTCAATTTTAGGTTTTAACTTTGGTTTTATTTTCTCTGTAGGCAAGCTCTCAAAATTAGTTGTTTCAAGTTCTATTTTTTTTTTTATTACCTCATTAGGTATTGTTTTTTTTTCTTTTATTTGAACATTTTCTCTAGTATTAATTTTTTTTTCATCTTCAATATTTTTAACTTTTGGTTTATCTTTTATTTCGATTTTTTTAATTTCTTGACTTTCTGAAGAGTTAAATTTTTTTTCTTTTATTTGAACCTGTTTAGATTCTGATGGTTTAATATTTTTTATTTCTTTTGGTATGGAAGTAATTTCTGAAACATTTACTATCTCTATCGGGATGATTGTAGGGATATATATCGGCTTTGGATCAAAAAAATTTGGAATACCAATAGCAAACAACAAAATAGCAAAATGTAAAAAAAAAGAAAAAGAAAATCCTAAATAATCGCTTCTAATATTTTCAAAAAAATATAAAAACTTACTATATTTTTCAACAAACTGATTCATTTATTAATCACTAGGATTTTGTGCAACTAAAGCTACCTTTATGTAGCCAGCAGAATTTATAATTGACATTATTTCCATTACCCTTCCGTAAGCAACCACTCTATCACCTCTAACATAAATTCTAGCTTCAGTATTTTGATCAGTTATAGCATTAAGTCTAGGTATTAAATTTTCAATTTCTACTTCTGACTCTCCTAGATAAATTAAACCATCCAGTTTAACTGTAATTTCTATAGGGTCTTTTTGATCTGTTAATGCATCTGCTTTAACTTTAGGTAAATCAACAGGAATTCCAACAGTTAATAAGGGCGCTGTAACCATAAAAACAATTAGTAATACAAGCATAACATCAACAAATGGAGTGACATTAATTTCACTCATCTGAGAATATCTTTTTGTTCTTCTAGTGTTTTTTTGGTTAAATGTTTGCAAATTATTTATTTTCTAGTTGGCGAAAAAAGATTGTTGTAAATTCATCTATGAATGTTTCTAATGATATAAAATATTTTGATAAGTCACTAGAAATTTTGTTGTAAGCCACTACTGCAGGTATAGCGACAAATAAACCTAGAGCCGTAGCAAACAATGCTTCAGCTATTCCTGGGGCAACAACAGCTAAATTTGTATTTTGTGCTATAGCAATCGATTGAAAACTATTCATAATTCCCCAAACTGTTCCAAAAAGACCTATGAAAGGAGCAGTAGATCCTGCAGTTGCTAAAAAGGTTAGATTTTTTTCTATATTTTCAGATTCTTTATTAAATGTAACTTGCATTGTTCTTAACATTCTTTCTTTTAAGGAATTTAATTCTTCAGGCTTAAGATTTTTTGTATCTGCATTAGTTTTTTTCCATTCCGCAATAGCTGAACAAAATATTTTAGACTTAGGATCTGACTGATTATAGTTAAATGTTTCATATAAATCATGAAAAGAATTACCAGACCAAAAAATTTCATCAAACTCCTCATCTAATTTTTTTAATCTATTTATTCTAATAATTTTACCGACCATAATATTCCAAGAATATATAGAAGATAAAATTAATACAATTATTACAGATTTAACAACCCAGTCAGCTCTTAAAAAAAGAGTTAAAAATGAAAAGTCTACTGAGCCTGAGGCTATTTCTGATGCGATATTAACTTCTTCCATAAATTAATTTTTTTCCCCTTTTATTTTTTCTAATTTATCTAAATCACTACTATGAACCATAACCCAAAAACCCGGTCTATTTTTTTCACATAAAGCTATGACAGGTGTTTTGCCTTCTTCTTTTGCTAATTTAGCTGTTTCGTCCCATAGAGAAACTACAGTATGTTTTGCTCTTAATTTGCATTCTATAAATAAACTGTCGTGTATAACATCTGCTCTTGTTACCTTGCCATTTCCTCCACTTAAAGGAGTTCTCATTCCTTTAAAATATCCAGCTACATCTCTTTCTCTTTTTTTCCAAGCTTTATCTGGCATTAAATTCCTTTCTTATCATGTTAAAGAAGCAAGTGTTTCTTCACTTACTTCAAAGTTAGAAGATACACCTTGAACATCATCATTATCTTCAAGTGCATTTAATAATTTAAATAATTTTTCTGCTGAGTCTTTTTCAACTTCAACCGATGTATCACTTTTCCATATTAATTCTGCAGATTTTGTTGAACCAAATTTAGAAACGATTTTATTATTTAAAATATGTAACACTGACTGCTCACAATAAATAACATAATCGTCTTCATTTACTTCTAAATCTTCTGAACCATTTTCTACAGAAAAATCAAAAATTTCTTCTTCAGTTGCTAAATTTTTTTCAATAGTAATAGCGCCTAATCTTTTAAATCCAAAACTTACGCTTCCACTCTCTCCTAAGTTTCCACCAGACTTACTAAATATTGATCTAATTTCTGCAGCTGTTCTATTTTTATTATTTGTCATTGCTTCTACTATTATAGCTGTCCCTTCTGGACCATAACCTTCATATCTAACTTCTTCATAATTTGAATCAGCATCATTGCCTTCACCTTTTTTAATAGCTCTTTCTATGTTATCTTTAGGCATATTAAGAGTTTTTGCTGTATTTATAGCAGACCTTAGACGTATGTTACTTTCAGGATCAACTCCTCCAGTTTTTACTGCTACTGCAATTTCTTTTCCAAGCCTAGAAAATGTTTTGGCACGCTTTTTATCTTGAGCGCCCTTTCTATGCATTATATTCTTAAATTTAGAATGACCTGCCATAATTCTTATATAAATATTTAGTTCGTAATTAGTAAAGTGTTTTAATTATTTGATTTAAATATATTAATATTGTGTCCAATATGTGCAAAATTATAATTGAAAAGCTTCTATTTTAAGGGCTAATCCAGACTTATCATCGGTTTCTATGTATGAACCACATAATTTGCCTTCTCCATTAGCACAAACGAAACGACCATTTAAACGATATCCTTTTGTGAATAAATGAATGGGATTATCTTTTTCCATTCCAATAACTGAGTTGTAATTGCCAGTCATACCAACATCTGTCTGATATGCTGTACCATTATCTAAAATTCTAGCATCTGAAGTTGGTATATGAGTATGTGTGCCTAAAACAGCTGAAACCTTTCCATCAACAAAATGACCAAAAGCATTTTTTTCAGATGTTGTTTCTCCGTGCATATCTATCAAGATTGCATTACAGGAAGAACCTAAAAATTCTTTTTTTAAACTTTTTTCTATGACTGCAAAAGGATCATCAACAGATAATCCCATAAACAATCTTAACAAAACTTGAATGATAATTATTGTTCTACCATCCTCTAATTCTATTTTATATTCCCCTTGTCCAGGAACTCCCTTAGGATAATTTAAGGCTCTAATTATTTTTGGACATTCTTCAATATATGACAGCATTTCTTTTTGATCCCAAGAATGATTACCTAAAGTAATAACATCAACTCCTAAATCAAAAAGTTCATTAGCTATTTTTTTTGTTAATCCATAACCAGAAGCAGCATTTTCACCGTTA
Source organism: uncultured Alphaproteobacteria bacterium (assembly GCA_902577425.1). GTDB lineage: Bacteria > Pseudomonadota > Alphaproteobacteria > HIMB59 > MarineAlpha5-Bin3. Next base: position 122,857 of record CACGZD010000001.1, read on the forward strand.
GCGATTATAACATCTGGATTAAATTTTTTACTTATTATAGGTAATTTTTTTTCTATAGCTTCTCTTCCAGATTTACCAACTATATCACCTACAAATATTATCTTCATAAAATATTATATAATTGTTTTTCTGTTAATATGTAATTTAATTTTTGGTCTAAATTGTCATGTATAACATTTTTAACTTTTTGCTCTTCATAAGCTAAACCAATACTAATAAATTTATGTTTTATTGAAAAAAAATTAGCTATACACTTATCATAATAACCTCCTCCATATCCTAACCTAAATCCATTTTCATCAAAAGCAAGGCATGGAACAAAAATTATATCAGGCAAATAAGTTTGAGAATTAACAGGCTCTCTTACTCCAAACTTTCCTATTTTTAATTCATCACCAAAACAATATCTTTTAAATAGTAAAATTTCTTTATTATTTTCTATAACAGGTAAGCATAAAATTTTTTCTAAACTCAATAAATATTGATTTAAGTCATTTGTTGAAATTTCAGACTTAATTGATAAAAAACTGGCTATTATTTTACTTTTATTAAACCAATCATAATTAGTTAGTTTTTTATAAAAAAAGTTTTCTGACAAAATAGAAGTATCAATAAGTGATCTTTTTTTAGCTTGTTCTTTTCTTTGTTTTTTTTTTAAAAGATAAAGTTCTTGATTCATTATTTAATTGATTCTTTTATTCTATCTTGAATTACTTTTGTTATTTTTTCTAATTCTTTTATGCCATCTGCAATTAAAGATTTATCTTGAATACTAGATATATTAGAGGATTTTATTTTTTCTAATTCTTTTTTTAGCAAAATTTTTTCCTTGTTTAAATTTTCAATAATAAGGTCTTTATTTTGTAAACTTTTATCATTTGTATTTAGATTAATTTTTTTTTTCATTGTCTCTAATTCATCTTCAGTTTTTAATGCAGCAAGAAATAATATTTGATTAGAACTTGCCCTTCCGTCATTTGGAAATTGAGACAAACGTAACTTAAATTTTTCAATTAAATTATTTAATTTATCATATTCATTTTTTTCGTAATTGATTTCTATATTAGTTCCTAAAATTTCTGTTTTAAGTATTGGCATGATATTCTTCGATAATTTCATCTATTTTTTCAATATTGGTTCTAACTTCTTCTTTTAATTGAGATATAATTTTCTCTTTATTAGATACTCTGAGTTTTTGGGCCTCTAAACTTGAAATCAATTCTTCAACTAATAACTCTAATTCTATGATAGATTTTTTTAAATCCTTTATTTCTTTTTCTATCTCCATGGTTAATTATAGTTTTATTTTTTTAAATTGTCACTTTATTGAAATTAATAATTAGTATAAAAGCTATGAAAGCAGGCTAAATTGACTTCTAATATTAAAAATTTATCAGAAAATGAAAAATTATCGAATTGCATTAGATTTCTTGCTATAGATGCAGTTCAAGCAGCTAAGTCAGGGCATCCTGGTATGCCTATGGGAATGGCTGATATTGCTACTGTTCTATTTAAAGAACATTTGAAATTTGATCCAGATGAACCTTATTGGATAGATCGAGATAGATTTATTATTTCAAATGGTCATGGATCAATGCTTTTATATGCTCTTTTATATCTAACAGGGTATAAAGATATAACTTTAAATGACATAAAAAATTTCCGACAATTAGGTTTTCCAACAGCTGGACATCCAGAATACGGTGATCTAGCAGGAATTGAAACAACTACAGGTCCTTTGTCTCAAGGATTAGCAAACGGAGTTGGTTTTGCTCTGGCTGAAAAAATTTTACAAAATAGATTTGGGAAAGATCTATTTGATCATTTTACATATATTTTTGCAGGAGATGGATGTTTAATGGAAGGACTGAGTCATGAGGCTTCTAGTTTAGCTGGACATTTAGGATTATCAAAATTAATTGTTTTTTTTGACGACAATTCTATTTCCATTGACGGCTCAACTGAACTTAGTAATTCTGAAAATACAATGAAAAGATATGAGTCATATGGATGGGATACTATAAGTATAGATGGGCATAATCATTTTGAAATTTCTAAAGCTATTGTTAAAGCAAAAAAAAATATAAAACCTACTATTATAGCTTGTAAAACAAAAATAGGTTTTGGTTCTCCTAATAAAGAATCTAAATCTTCTTCTCATGGTTCTCCTTTAGGAGAAGATGAAATTAAATTAACTAGAAAAAACTTAGAATGGGAATTTGATAGTTTTGAAATTCCAGATGATATGCTATCAAAATGGAGAAGTTTTGCTGTAAAAAATAAAGCAATTAGACAAAATTGGAAGGAGAAAAATTCAAACACAATTTCTTCAAAAAAATATAAAGATTTTTTTTCAAAAAATTTATCAGATGAAATAATTGACAAATTAAAGGAATTTAAAAATAAACATTTTAAAGAAAAAACAAATTGTGCTTCAAGAAAAGCAAGTGAGGCGGCAATAGAATTTTTTTCATCTGAGCTAGATAATTTAGTAGGAGGATCAGCTGATTTAACAGGATCTAATAACACCAAAACTAAAAATATGACCCATATTAGTAAAAATGATTTTAAGGGATCATATATCTATTATGGAATCAGAGAACACGGTATGGCAGCGATAATGAATGGTTTGGCTTTACACGGAGGCTTAAGACCATATGGTGGAACTTTTCTAGTCTTTACTGATTATTGTAGACCTTCTATTCGATTAGCAGCTTTAATGAATTTACCTATAATTTATGTCATGACACATGATTCCATAGGTCTTGGTGAAGATGGACCTACCCATCAACCTGTAGAGCATTTAGCTTCTCTTAGAGCAATACCTAATTTAACAGTTATTAGACCTTCAGATATGATTGAAACTATTGAAGCTTGGCAGTATGCTCTGGAATCACAATCTCCCTGTGTAATTGTTTTAACTAGACAAAACCTACCAATGCTTAGAACTAACAATAAAATAAATATAGTTGAAAATGGAGCATACCCCATTATTGATTTTGAAAATTATCAAGGAACTATTCTAGCCACTGGATCAGAGGTGGAAATAGCATGTGAAAGTTCAAAAATTTTATCTAGTGAAAATATAAATATTAGAGTTATTTCTTTTCCTAGTTGGGAAATATTTGATAAAAAGAGTAAAAAAGAAAAAATGGAAATTTTAGGAAATAAATTACTATTTGCCATTGAAGCTGGAAGTGTAAATGGATGGGAGAAATATGTTTCAAATGAAAATTTTATAGGTATGAAATCTTTTGGAGCTAGCGGTCCATATAAAGAATTATTTGAACATTTTGAAATAACCTCAAAAGCATTAGTTAAACTAATTAAAGAAAGAGTAAAATAAAATGATAAAAGTTGCAATTAATGGATTTGGGAGAATTGGTAAATTAGTTTTTAGAGCTATAATAGAACAAAATTTAAAAAATGTACAAATTGTAGCTATAAATGAATTAGGTTCATTAGAATCTAGTCTTCATTTAGTTAATTTTGATAGTACACATGGAGAATTAAAAACAAAATTATATAAAAGTAACAAAGGTATAAAATATAATAATAAAAATATTATTTTTTGTTCAGAAAGAAATCCAGCTAAATTACCTTGGAAAAAATTAGGTATTGATGTTGTATTGGAATGTAGTGGGGTTTTTACTTCCAAAGAAAAATCTCAATCACATATTATAGCTGGCGCAAAAAAAGTTATTATTTCTGCTCCTGCTACGAATGTAGACGCAACAATTGTGCAAGGAGTAAATAATAATATCTTGAAAAAGAGGCACAATATTATTTCTAATGGTTCTTGTACCACAAATTGTTTAGCGCCTGTAGCTATGGTTTTAGATAAAACAATAGGTATAGAATCTGGTTTTATGACTACAGTGCATAGCTTTACTGGAGATCAAAGAACTTTAGATCAAACTCATAGTGATTTGAGAAGAGCTAGAACAGCAACTAGTTCAATGATACCCACCTCTACAGGAGCTGCTAAAGCTTTAAGTTTAGTTTTACCAAAATTAAAAGGAAAACTTGACGGAACGGCAATTAGGGTTCCTACACCCAATGTTTCACTAATTGACTTCACATTTTCAAGTAAAAAAAAGGCATCAGTAGATCTTATAAATCATTCAATGATTAAAGCTGCGAAAACAAAAAATCTAAGAGGCATTTTAACGGTGAATAATCTTCCTCTTGTTTCAATAGACTTTAATCATAATCCAAGCAGTTCAATTTTTGATTTAACCCAAACTCAAGTCGTTAGAGATAAATTTTGTCGAGTTTTGTCTTGGTATGATAACGAATGGGGTTTTTCAAATAGAATGATAGATACTTTAATAAATTTAAAAAAATTTCTATAAGTGATATTAAAAAGTTACTGTTTCTCTTTTACTAACTATAATCATACTGCAGAAATTATAAAAAATTGTAATAACACAAATCTGAAACCTGTATTATTTATAAATAATAAATTAATAAGTGGTTTAGGTGTAGATTGGCTAAATTCATTGCGGACTATGTTAAATACTCAAAAAAAACTTAAAAATTTTAAATTATATGTAGATGTAAAAAAAAATTACGGTTTATTTATAAGTTTAGTTGAGAAAAAAATAGACTATATAAAAATTGAGACTTCAAAAGAGAATATTAACAAAATTAAAGAAATAGCAAAATTAAATAAAGTTTTAATAAATCCACAATTTAGTGTAGTAAATCCACTTAAATCTAAAATATAGTTTTAAAACAATAATAAAGAAAATAAAATTCAATTAATAAAAAAGGGAAAGATGAAAATTGAAGGAAATCAAATAAAAATTGGGAATATATTAGAAATTAATAATAAACTTTGGAGAGTAACAAAAACTCAACATACTCAACCTGGAAAAGGTGGTGCATATATTCAAGTAGAAATGAAAGCGATAAAAGAGGGCACCAAAGCAAATGAAAGATTCCGGTCATCTGAAAATGTTGAAAGAGTTATTCTAGATGAAAAAAAATATCAATATCTCTATTCTAATGAAAATAAATTTTATTTTATGGATACAAAAAATTATGAACAGATAGAAATAGGTGAAGATATAATTAATGAAGGTCAATCTAAATTTTTAGTAGAAAATCAAGAAATTTTACTGCAGTTATATGACTCAATTCCAGTATCGATAATATTGCCAGAACATGTTAATTTAAAAGTAATAGAAGCAGATGCAGTAGTTAAAGGACAAACAGCAGCTTCTTCTTATAAACCAGCAATCTTAGAAAAAGGTATTAAGACTTCTGTCCCACCTTTTATAGAAGTTGGAGATGTAATAGTTGTGAGCACAACAGATTCTGCTTATGTAGAAAAATCTAAATCCTAAAATGATAAATCAACCCCCGGTAATAAATATTTTTGAAAAAGCAGCTAAAAAAGCAAGTAAATATTTAAAGCGAGATTTTGGAGAAATTGAAAATCTTCAAATACAATCAAAAAAAATATCTGATTTTGTTACAAATGCTGATTTAAAGTCTGAAGAAGTGCTTCTTGAAACTCTTAGATATTATTATCCTAACGCAACCTACATAACAGAGGAAGCAGGTATAATTAAAGGTAATGAAGAAACTATTGTTATAGATCCAATAGATGGAACAACCAATTTTATTCATGGCATTCCTTTTGTATCAATTGTTATAGGAAGAATCATTAATGATGAAATTACCGATGGAATAATACTCAATCCCATTCTTAATGAATTTTATTGGGCTTCTAAAGGTAAAGGTGCTTGGTGCAATAATAAGAGATTAAGAGTTTCTAAAAGACAGCAAATGATTAACTGTTTAATAGGTACTGGAATTCCTTATGCTGATAATGGACATGAAAATTATTTAGATGAAATAGATATAATTTCAAAAAACTCCTGTGGGTTAAGAAGAATGGGAACTGCATCTTTAGATTTAGCTTTTGTTGCTTCGGGAAAACTTGATGGATTTTGGGAAAGAAATCTTAATATTTGGGATGTATGTTCTGGAGTTATATTAGTTAAGGAAGCAGGTGGAAAAATAAGTCTTCCAAATGGAGGAATATGGGGCACAGAATCAAGAGATATACTTGCAACAAATACAAATATTCATGAAGAAATGCAAAATAAACTAACTTTACTTTAAAAAGTTTTTAGTTATAAGGAAAAAAATGAAAAAAAATATTCATCCAGATTATCATGAAATAGAAGTCGAAATGACTGACGGATCAAAATTTAAAACTCGCTCTACTTGGGGTAAGGCCTCAGATACTCTTAAATTAGAAATTGATCCAAAGACTCACCCTGCATGGACTGGAGGTAAAGCAAACATAAACGACTCTGAAGGGCAAGTAGCTAGATTTGAAAAAAGATTTAAAAATATTAAAATAGGTAAATAGTTTTTTATTTAAAAAATTTTTGTGCTTCTTCCTTAGTTTTTAACCTTTTTTTTATTTCTTCCTCAGCTCTTTTCTGCTCATTAACCAAATCCGAAATATACTCTTCTAAATCTTCAACACTAAAATCTTCAAGATTAATAGATTTTACAGCTTTGGTATTTTCATCAAATTCAATAAAATTACTCATAATTAATAATTTTATATATATTTTTTAGGTTTGTGTTTGTATTAAATATTTTTTAATTTATAGACCTAATTATGACTTTACCACTTATGCCAAAAGCAACAGCCATATGGTTGATAGAAAATACTGGGTTATCTTTTATACAAATAGCAAACTTTTGTGGATTACATGAACTAGAAGTACAAGGTATTGCTGATGGAGATGTTGCAAATGGTATGCAGGGATATGATCCTATTGATAATAATCAATTAACTAAAGAAGAAATAAATAGGTGTGAAAATGATCCTGAAGCAAGTTTAGTGCTTATAAGTTCAAAAACAATAGATGAATTACCGCCTAGAAAAAAAGATACTAAATATACCCCTATTTCTTTAAGACAAGAAAAACCCTATGCTATTCTTTGGTTAATAAAACGATATCCTAATGAGTTAAGTAGTTCACAAATAGCCAAACTAACTGGCTCCACGAAGAACACTGTGGAAGCTATAAGAAATGGAACATATAGAGAGGCTGTATTAGAGTCAAAAAGTCCGATGGATATAGGGCTATGTACTTACGAAGAATTAGAAAAATCTCTTAATAGATCAAGAAAAAAATCTGAAACAGCAGCTATATAACTTTATATTATTTTGTTATTACAAAATGTGATACATCAGTTGTTCCTGCAATGAATCCAACTTCACAATAAGATAAATAGTATTCCCACATTTTTTTGAATCTATCTTTAAATCCTTGAGAAGCTATTTGAGGCCATGCATTTTGAAATTCATTTTTCCAAATATTTAATGTTTTCGCATAAGATTTACTAAAATTTTGTATTTCATTTATTTGCAAACCTAATTGAAGATTAATATCTGTTAATTGTTTTTTTGAAGGAAGAACGCCTCCAGGAAAAATGTATTGCTGAATAAAATCAGGATTATTTTGATAAAATTCTGCTTTTTCATCTTTAATGGTTATAATTTGTAAGGCTGCGGAACCTTCTTCTTTCAAAGATTCTTTGAGAATATTAAAAAAAACTTTCCAATATTTTTTTCCAACTGCCTCAAACATCTCTATTGAAGCTATGTTTGTATATTTCTTATCAACATCTCGATAATCTTTCATTTCTACATTAACTTTTTCATTCAAACCTTCATTAAAAATTTTTTTTGAAGTAAATTCAAATTGCTCCTTAGAAATGGTAATTGCATTTACTCTAGAGCCATACTCTTTCGCAATATACGAGGAGAAACCTCCCCATCCACATCCAATTTCTAGTACATTAGAATTTTCATTTAGATTAAGGTTGTTTGCAATTTCTTTATATTTATTTTTTTGAGCTATATATAAATCTTTGTTTGAATTAGTAAATATACCAGAAGAATAAGTCATAGAAGGGTCTAGCCATAATTTGTAAAATTCATTACCTAAATCATAGTGAAAACTAATATTTTTTTTACTCCTTGACTTAGTATTTTCATTTAAATGATGTTTAATTCTTCTATATTTATTTAATACTTCGGATATTAGTCCTTTTTTTAAAAAAAAACTTTGATTGTCATAAGCAAATAATAATAATTTAGATAAATTATCACTAGTAAAATCTTTTTCCATATAAGATTCTGCAAATCCTATTGATCCTTTTAATAATAATTTAGAAAAAACTTTGTAATTAAAAAGTTTTATTTCAGCTTCATAGCCGTTTTGATCTCCTCTATACATAACTTTTTCATTATCTGGATAAGTTACATATAATGAACCCTTCTTTATCTTTTTGAAGAAATTATTTGAGATTTTTTTTAAAGATTTGTTAAAATTTATTTCTAGCATAGAATTTACAATTTTCCTTCAAAAGTTATTGAGTCAATAATTTTTTTTTCTCTACTATAATATTTTCCACCTTTAATAAATATAATTAATGCCTCATATAAGATTGCAAAAATTACTTTAAAAGTAACTAAAGGATTAAAAATTAACTGTTTAATCAATGTCATTGATCTTAATGGAACATTATTACCAAATTGTGAAGCTGTAAAAATTTTTTCATTTTTATCATTAAATAAATCAATGATAATAGACAATTTTTCTTCAGAAATTGAATTAGTGAATTTATAAACTCCTTTCATTTCAATAAATGGAGATACATAAAAAGATTTATTACATTGATGCTTGTATTCTTCTTTATTCTTTATTTCTTTACTTGCAAAAAAATAAGTATGTTGCTCATTAGAAGTATTTTTTACTTCATAAAAAATAGATATTAAATTGTCTTCATTATAACAATAAATTATAGATAGAGGATTAAAAACATATCCCAGTATTCTTGGAAAACATAAAATTTTAATTTTTAAATTTTTATATTTAATTTCTTGTTTATCTAAAAATTTTTTAACAAATTCTTCTAAAGTGCGTTTATCTCTAAATCCGTGATCTTCATCATAATAAGAAAATAGATTAAATTTATTATAAGAAAAAAATTTTATATTTTTTGTAATTTTTTTTAATTCATCATAATCAAGATACATGGTCAATAATGTATATTGGAATTTGTGGTTAAAAGGTTTGAAACGCTTGTGAATGATCTTTGTTAAATAAAATAATGAATTCATTAATTTCTAACCCGCAAAATAAAATTCTTGTTTCGTTTCCAAGGCAAATCTACATCTAGATACTTACATAAACTAGCTGCTGATTGTATCCCATCTTCATGAAAACCATATCCAAAATAACTACCGCAGAAATAAGTATTTTTTTTACCTTGTATTTTATATAAGTCTTTTTGAGCTTTTAAAGTTTCTAAAGAAAAAATTGGATGCTCAAAAATAGTTTTATCTATAATATTTTTAGGTAATTTAGAGGGATTTATAGTGACAAAATAATTTTTTTTACTAGGAAGATTTTGTAACTTATTCATCCAATATGTTAGAGAAAAATTATCTGAGTCATTTTTTTTTATAAAATTCCAACTAGACCAAGTTAATTTCCTTTGAGGCATATGTGTTGCATCCGAATGTAAAACAGCTAAATTTTTACTATATTTAAATGTAGATAGTAAATTTTGTTCATCTTCAGTAGGTTTATCAATGAGAGAAAGAGCTTGGTCTGCATGTGTAGCTAATACCAATTTATCGAATGAGTAAATTTTATTACTACTTAATATTTTAATTTTATCATTTTCTCTTTTTATTGATTTGATTTTAAAATTAGTTTCATAACTGAACATGTCTTTATCTATTAATTTTTCTATGTAGTTATTGCTACCATTTTTAATATATTTCCATTGAGGTCTTGAAATAATATTAAATAATCCATGATTTGAAAAAAACTCAATAAAAGATTTTAAAGGAAATTGTTTTGCTTTTTCACTATTAGAAGACCAAATTGAAGATATCATTGGGTATATATGATAATCTTTTACAAATTTACTGAAATTATTCTTTTTTAAAAATTCTTCAATAGAAATATTATCAATTAAATCTTTTGTGGAATATAATTTTTTACAAATTCTATAAAGTTTTAATATTTCAAAAATAAAAAAAATAAACTGTAAGGATAAAATATTTTTTCTTTGAGCAAATAATGAATTTATATTACCTCCCCCATATTCTATATTATTTCTTGTGTCAGAAACAGAGAAAGACATTTCAGAATTTTCTGAATTAACATCAAGATAATTTAGAAATGATATGAAATCTTGGTAATTTTTTTTATTGAAAACAATAAACCCAGTATCAACTAATATTTTTTTTTTCTTTTCAAAAATTGAGACTGTTCTTGTATGTCCACCTAAAACATTATTTTTTTCAAATAATGAAACATTAAATTTTTTTGATAAAAAAAAAGCAGCACTTAAACCAGATATTCCTGATCCAATCACTGCCAATCTTTGTTTTTCCATAAATTTTATTTAGGTAAAGTAATCTAAAAATAAAGATTTAAATTATCTTTATTTAGAATGAGGGGGCATTTTCTTTTCTACAAACCAAACATGCTTCTTTAAAACAGGGTCATACTTCTTAACACGTAATTTTTCTGCCACTTTTAGACCTTTTGTTGGTTTTCGAACAATATATTTAGTCCCCGTTTCAGGTTTTTCCTCTGGTAAAAGCTGTTTTAATGCGAATGATTTCTTAGCCATAAAGAGCGTATATATTAATATTTATTTAAATAAAGTATTTTTAATACAAATCACCGGGTGAATATTTGAGGTAGGGGTTATATAATCCCTTAGTTTTTGAAATTTGAATTTGTTTATTTCTTTCTTTTAAAGCTTTTTTCTTTTTAGCAGATATCTTTCCAAAACAATCTGGGCAAGAAAGACCGTTAATGTATTTTGGTGAACTTTTGTCTTTTTTGTTTATTGGATTTCTACAAGCATGACATAATTCATAAGTTCCTTGTTTTAATTCATGAATAACTGACACTCTATTGTCAAATACAAAACATTCTCCAACCCAGCTTGAATTTTTTTTTGGAATTTTTGATAAATAATCTATCACTCCACCTTTTAATTGATTAACATCCATAAAGCCTTTTTTTATCATGTAAGATGAAGCCTTTTCACATCTAATGCCACCCGTACAAAATAATGCAATTTTTTTGTTTTTAAAATCTTTTAAATTTTTGTTAATAAATTTTTTAAATTCAGTAAAATTTTCTGTTTTAGGATTAATTGAACCTTTAAAAGTTCCAACTTTATATTCAAATTTATTTCTAACATCAATTAATACAGTTCTGTCATTTTTTATTAAGTCATCCCAGTCCTGTGGATTGATATGATTTCCTTTTATATTTTGAGGATCAGTTTTATTAGATCTTAGTGTTACTATTTCTTTTTTCACTCTTACCTTAAGTCTAAAAAAAGGCATATATTTATTGTAAGAATATTTTGGCAGTAAATTATCAAAACCTTTTTTAATTAAAAAAGACTCTAGTAGTTTTATTTCTTTTGAAGTTCCTGCGACTGTTCCGTTAATACCTTCTTCGGCTAAAATAATAGTTCCACGAATTTTATTAAATTTGCACATATCTTTCAGTACAGCATGAAAATTTATAATATTTGTAATTTTTTTAAATTGATAAAAAGTAATAATAGTAAAAAGTAAATTATTCATTTATTGCGTTCTATATAATAACTTAATAAAAATAGCCATAATGAGTAAAGAAAACATAGATATAATAAAGAGATATTTAAACAACTATACCATTGAAACAACTCCAAGCGTTTACAAAAAATATATTAGTTTCTCAGGTATAGTAGACAAAAGTCATGCAATTTATATTACCTACCTTCCAGATGAAGATTCTGAAAATGTCATTGAAACTGCAAAAAAATTAATTCTTGAAGGATATGATGTTATCCCTCATCTTCCATCTCGAACAATGGAAAGTAAATCCGAATTAGAAAAATATATTGCAAATTTATCTGAAGAAAGTGGATGTAAAAAAATATTAGTAATTGGAGGAGGAGGAAAACAAAATGGAAATATTTCTAGTAGTTTGGAAGTTTTACAAACAGAATACTTAGATAAATATAATTTTAATGAAGTTGGAGTAGCTGGACATCCAGAAGGTAGTCCAGATATAAGTGAAGAAGAATTAGAAAGAGCTATTATAGAAAAAAATAAATTTTCAGCTAATGCTGATTTTAAAATGTATTTAGCAACTCAATTTTTCTTTGAAGCTGACTCTTTAATAAACTGGGAAAAAAAACTTAAATCTATTGGAAATTCGCTAGATATCCATGCTGGTATACCAGGTCCAGCTTCTCTTAAAACTTTAATAGCCTATGCTAAATCTTGTGGTATTGGAAATTCTATTCGTTTTTTATCAAAACAAGCTCTTAATATTACAAAGTTAGCTTCTCCCAAAACACCTGATAAATTAATCTATGATTTAGCAGAGTATAATAATACTAATAAAAATACTTGTTTAAAAAAGTTGCATTTCTATCCTTTTGGAGGAATTAAAAAAACATCTGAGTGGCTTGATTCTTTAAAAAAATCTAAATTTATCTATAATTCAAACAACGAATTTGAAATAATTAATAATTAATTAACATATTTTATGTTTTTTTATTTCTTATATTGAAATAACAATTTATAAAACCCAGAATTTCAAATATAAAAAAAATTTTAAAATTGAACAATGTCAGACATAGAAATTGCACGTAAAGCTATAAAACAACATATAAAAGATGTTGCTGGTAAATTAGATTTAAAAGAAACTGACCTTCGTCCGTATGGTCATCATATAGCTAAAATAGATATGGGTGCTATTAATAAGCTTCCTCAAAAAAATTCAAAATTAATTTTAGTAACTGCAATCTCACCTACTCCTGCAGGTGAAGGTAAAACTACAACTTCTGTTGGTTTGCATGATGGTTTATGTAAAATTGGTAAAAAAAGTATAGTATGTTTAAGAGAGCCAAGTCTTGGTCCAAGTTTTGGAATGAAAGGTGGTGCAGCTGGAGGGGGATATGCTCAGGTTATCCCTATGGAGCATATTAATCTTCATTTTACAGGAGACTTTCATGCCATTACATCTGCTAATAACTTGTTAGCCTCTTTAATTGATAATCATATTTATTGGGGTAACAAATTAGAAATTGATACTAGAAGAGTAGTTTGGAAAAGATGTGTTGATTTAAATGATAGAGCTTTAAGAGAGATAACAGCTAATCTTGGAGGTGTATCTAATGGTTTTCCAAGAACTGATGGATTTAATATTACTGTTGCTTCTGAAGTTATGGCTATATTCTGTTTAGCAAATGATCTTAAAGATTTAGAGAGAAGATTAGGAAATATTACAGTAGCATACACTCGAAATAAAAAACCAATTTTTGCTAAAGATTTAAAAGCTGAGGGTCCAATGACTGTTTTATTAAAACAAGCTTTGATGCCAAATTTAGTCCAAACACTAGAAAATAATCCGGCTATAATTCATGGTGGTCCATTTGCAAATATTGCTCATGGATGTAACAGTGTTATAGCTACCAAAACAAGTCTCAAGATTGCAGATTATGTTGTTACTGAAGCTGGCTTTGGAGCTGATCTAGGCGCAGAAAAGTTTCTTGATATTAAATGCAGAAAAGCAGATCTAAAACCTGATGGTGTAGTTCTTGTTGCAACTATTAGAGCTTTAAAGATGCATGGAGGTGTTGAAAAAAGTGATTTAGGAAAAGAGAATATTGAAGCTGTCAGATCTGGAATTTCTAATCTGAAAAGACATGTTGAAAATATAAAAAAATATGGTTTACCGATTATTGTAGCAATAAATCATTTTGTAGCAGATACTGAAAATGAAATGAGAATACTGCAAGAAGAATGTGAAAAAATAGGTGTTGAAGCCGTCCCCTGTAAACATTGGTCTGACGGAGGAAAAGGCACTGTTGATTTAGCTAAAAAAGTTGTTGATCTAGTTGATCAAAAAAATTCTTTTAAATTTTTATACGAAGATAAAATAAGTTTATTAGATAAAATAGAAAAAATTGCTAAAGAAATTTACGGTGCTGATGAAATTATAGCTGATAGTAAAATAAGATCACAACTAAAACAATTTGAAGAAAATGGTTATGGTGATTTTCCAATATGTATTGCCAAAACTCAATATAGCTTTTCTACTGATCCAACCCTTAAAGGAGCTCCTTCTGGACATAGTGTCCCAATTAGAGAGCTTAGACTTTCAAGTGGAGCTGAGTTTATTGTTGTCATTTGTGGAGAAATAATGACTATGCCAGGTTTGCCAAGTATACCCGCAGCAGATTCAATAAAGCTAAATGACAAAGGAGAAATTGAAGGTCTTTTCTAAAACTGATATATATTTTTTAAATCAATAAATAATGCATACTAAACCAAAAAAATATTCAGTTTTCTCTTTAATTAAAAATGCTCTTTCATATCATGAAAACTGGCAACCTGCCTGGAGATCTCCAGATCCAAAAAAAGAATATGATGCTATAATTGTTGGAGGTGGCGGACATGGCCTTACCACAGCTTATTATCTTGCTAAAAATCATGGATTAACAAATATAGCCGTTATTGAAAAAGGTTGGATAGGAGGTGGAAACACTGGAAGAAATACTACAATAATTAGATCAAATTATTTATGGGACCAAAGCGCCGCTCTTTATGAACATGCCTTAAAATTATGGGAAGGTATGTCTCAAGAATTAAATTATAATGTCATGTTTTCACAAAGAGGGGTTATGAATGTTGCACACACGCTTCATGATGTCAGAGAACTCAAGCGAAGATGGCACGCAAATCGCTTAAATGATATTGATTGTGAATGGCTGAATACCGCTCAAGTTAAAGAGTTTTGTCCAATCATCAATACATCTCCTCATATAAGATATCCTGTTCTAGGAGCAACTCTTCAAAGAAGAGCTGGCACAGCTAGACACGATGCAGTTGCCTGGGGATATGCAAGAGGAGCTGATGCAATGGGAGTAGACATAATCCAAAACTGTGAGGTAACTAATATTAATATATCTAACGGCCATGTATCAGGTATAGAAACGTCTAAGGGAACAATAAATTCAAAAAAAATTGGAATAGTTGCAGCAGGACATTCTAGCGTAATTGGAAGTATGGTTGGTATTAGGCTACCTCTTGAAAGCAGACCTCTACAAGCTTTAGTTTCAGAACCTGTAAAGCCAATTATTGATACTGTTGTAATGTCCAATACAATTCACGCTTATGTTTCTCAATCTGATAAAGGTGAATTAGTAATTGGTGCAGGAACAGATGGATATACTTCTTATTCTCAAAGAGGAGGTTTTAATATTGTTGAAGATACTATCTCTGCAGTTGTAGAATTGTTTCCTCTTTTTTCAAGAATGAAAATGTTAAGACACTGGGGAGGTATTGTCGATATTTGTCCTGATGCAAGTCCAATAGTAAGTAAAACTCATATTAATGGACTATATTTTAATTGTGGTTGGGGCACAGGAGGTTTTAAAGCTACTCCTGGATCGGGCTGGGTATTTGCACATACAATAGCCAATGATGAACCTCATGAACTTAATGCACCTTTTACTATTAATCGTTTTTCAAGTGGTGAATTAGTAGATGAACATGGTGCTGCTGCTGTAGCTCATTAAAAGTTATGTTTTTAATTAATTGTCCTTATTGTGGAGAGAGAGAACAGGTTGAATTTAGTTGTGGAGGAGAGGCTCATATAGAACGACCAAAAAATCCATCCGATTTAACTGATGATCAATGGGCAGATTATCTTTTCATGCGTAAAAATATAAAAGGAGTACAATTTGAAAGATGGAATCATATCAATGGATGTCGAAGATGGTTTAATGTTGCAAGAAATACTGCAACAGATGAAATATTAAAAGTATATAATATTGGAGAAAGTGCTCCTAGTATAAGTGGCAATAATCCGACAACACCTTCAGGTGAGCCAGTCATTGGCTCTGGAAATTTGTCTTCTTCTTTTGAGAAAAAATAATATGTCAAAAAAAATTTCTTTTACTTTTGATGGAAAAAAATATTTTGGCAAAGAAAACCATTCTCTTGCTGAGGCTTTATTAGATAATGGGATATTTTTATTAGGCAGAAGTTTTAAATATCATAGACCAAGAGGTCTTATAAGCGCCGGAAGTGAAGAGGCAAATGCAATAGTTCAATTAGAAACTGGGAATATTACTCAACCAAATGTAAGAGCAACAGAAATAACTCTTTATGAAGGATTAAAAGCTAAATCTCAAAATCATTGGCCAACTTTAAATTTAGATATTGGTTCAATTAATGATTTTCTTTCACGTTTTTTTCCTGCTGGATTTTATTATAAAACTTTTATGTGGCCTCCTAAATTTTGGGAAAAATATGAATACTTTATAAGAAGAGCTGCAGGTTTAGGCGAATCTCCTACTGAGGATGATCCTGATAAATATGAACATTTTCATTACCATTGTGATGTACTTATAGTTGGAGGAGGAATAAGTGGTTTATATGCTGCTGAATTAGCAGCAAAAGCAAACTTAAAAGTTTTAGTATTAGAACAATACCCTAAACTTGGTGGAGAAATAAATAATCAAGGTAAAGTAAGTGCAAATAAATTTAGAGAAAGTGATCAAAATATTATTTATCAAAATATTTTTTCTAAACTAGAAAAATTTGATAATGTAAAAATAGTTACTTCTACAACAGTTTTTGCTTACATGCATAATAATTACTTACTTGCATCTCAAAAAACTAATAATACAAAAATCAGAGAAATTATTTGGAAAATAAGAACAAAAAAAGTAGTTTTAGCGACAGGATCAATAGAAAGACCATTAACATTTCATAATAATGATAGACCAGGCATAATGCTTTCTCACAGTGCAAGAAAATATGCAAATAAAGGAATAGATTTAGGAAAAAATATAATCGTATTTACAAATAATGATTATGCGTATGAAGCAGCGATAGACTTCAAATTGATTAATAATGAAAACAAAGTAACTGTTATTGATATTCGTAATAATTCAAAAGGAGATCTGATAAAAGAAGCAAAATCAATAGGAATAAAAATTCTTTTTAACCATATTGTAACTAATACTAGGGGAAGAAAGAGGATTAATTCAATTTTTGTTCACAAAATTGATAATGAAACAAATAAAATAATTGATAATTATGGAAAGATTTCTTGTGATATACTTTGTGTATCTGGAGGATGGTCTCCTACTGTTCATCTCTTTACACAATCTAGAGGTAAATTAATTTTTCGAGAATCTGATGCAACTTTTATACCAAATGAATCTTTTCAAAATGAAATCAGCGTAGGCGCTTGCAATGGAACATATGCTTTAGAAGAAATATTAGAAGAAATAGATAATAAAATGTCAAATTTATTATCTAGTTTTAAAATAGATATTAAAAATAATAATCACCCAAGTTTAAATAAAATAAAAAAAATATTTTATGATAAGATGAAACATCTTTGGATTATCCCTTCGAATATTAATTTTAAAAAAACTAAAATGTTTGTTGATTTTCAAAATGATGTAACGGCTAAAGATATACAATTAGCTTTAAAAGAAGGATACAGATCTATAGAACATGTAAAGCGATACACAACTACTGGTATGGCTACTGATCAAGGAAAAACGAGTAATATAAATGCCCTTGGTATTATTTCTAAATTAACAGATACTCCTATTCATAAACTTGGAACTACTACTTTTAGACTACCCTATACTCCAGTTACTTTTGGAGCGTTAGCTGGGAGACATGTAAAAGAATTTTTTGATGTTGAAAGAACTACTCCAATGCATCAATGGCATTTAGACAACAATGCTAAATTTGAAGATGTAGGTCAATGGAAAAGAGCTTGGTATTATCCAATTAATAATGAAAATATGCATCAAGCCGTAAATCGAGAGGTTAAAGCAACAAGAAAAGGCATAGGAATTCTTGATGCTTCAACTTTAGGAAAGATTGATATTAAGGGACGTGATGCAAATGAATTTCTAAATAGAGTATACACAAATTCATGGTCAAAACTTGGTATTGGAAAATGTCGCTATGGCTTAATGCTTGGAGATGACGGAATGGTAATTGATGATGGGGTGACAAGTAGACTTGGTGAAAATCATTATGTAATGACAACAACAACTGGTAATGCTGCAAGTGTAATGAGTAAATTAGAAGACTGGCTACAAACAGAGTGGCCTGAACTTAAAGTGTTTTTAACCTCTGTGACTGAACAATTTGCTACAATTAGTATAAATGGCCCATTTGCTACAAATCTAATGCAAAAACTTTGTGTAAATTTTGATTTTTCTTATGAAAATTTCCCTCATATGAGTTTTAAAAATATTGAAATAGGTGGTGTAAATTGTCGCGTAATGCGTATTAGCTTTACTGGAGAAAAGTGTTACGAAATTAATATACCATCAAGTTATGCTCAATCTTTATGGTCAAAATGTTTTGAAATTGGAAAAGATTTTAATATTACACCTTATGGAACAGAAGCTATGCATGTTTTAAGAGCAGAAAAAGGATTTGTAATTGTTGGGCAAGAAACTGATGGATCAGTTACTCCTGTTGATTTAGATATGAGTTGGATTGTAAGCAAGAAAAAATATGATTTTATAGGCAAAAGAGCTCTTTATAGAAGTGATACGGTAAGAGAAGATAGAAAACAATTAGTGGGAATATTAACTAAAGATCCAAATATTGTTTTGGAAGAAGGAGCGCAACTTGTTGAAGAAGTATCTAAACCTCCTATGAAAATGATTGGTCATATTACTTCTAGTTATCACTCTCCTAATTTAGGAAGATCAATTGCCTTAGCTCTTGTAAAAGAAGGATTAAAGAAAAAAGGAAAAACAATATACGCTCCTATGCCTACCAAAACGATAGAAGTTGAAATATGTGATCCTGTGTTTATTGATCCTTTAAATGAAAGGCTTAGTGCATGAATTTACAACAAGATAACTGTATAAATTCTCTAAGTAATAATAAAGTTGAAAATCACTTTGGAGTAGAGATTCAAGAACTACCTTTTATAAATAAAATAAATGTAAGAATTGATATTAACGATAATCAAAATATAATAAAATGTGGAAAATTAATAAATGCTATATTGCCAATTCAACCTAATACTTATGTTAAAAATGACAATGTAAAAGCAATATGGTTGGGGCCAAATGAATGGTTAATAACTAATAATCAAAACTTATATAGCAATTTAAAAAGTGAAATAGGTAACATTCAAGCTAGTGTCACAGATGTATCAGAAAATAGAACAGTAATTAGAATATCAGGTGAACAAATCTTTAAATTATTGTCTAAATTTTTAGTTTTAGATTTAGAAAAAAATTTACCAGATGAATCATCATGTGCCCAAACATTATTTGTAAAAGTTCCTATACTTTTAGTTAGAAATAATAATGAAAAACAAATTCCAGAAATTGATATTTTTACTAATAGATCTCATGCTAATTATATCTACAATCTAATTGTGGATGGAAGCCAATATCTTGATTTTTAAATTTTTATTTATCTTTTTTTTATATTTTTTAATTTACTATATTAATCAAAATCAAATAATAATTTTAGGTGATGCAAAAGTAATTGACGGTGATACTATTCACATAAATAATAATAAAATTCGGCTACATGGAATTGATGCGCCTGAATTAAATCAAAATTGTATTTATAAAGAAAAAAACTGGGAATGTGGGAGGAATTCTAAAAAATATTTGTTAAATTTAACAAATTCTAATCAAGTTAAATGTAAAGTTATTGGGATAGATAGATATAAAAGATTCATTGCTAGTTGTTTTATAGATCATGTAAATATCAA
This sequence comes from uncultured Alphaproteobacteria bacterium, assembly GCA_902577425.1. Taxonomy (GTDB): domain Bacteria; phylum Pseudomonadota; class Alphaproteobacteria; order HIMB59; genus MarineAlpha5-Bin3. The sequence goes on from CACGZD010000001.1 coordinate 142,719, forward strand.
CAAAATGATGGTTAAAGAAGGGTGGGCTATAGCATATCGATATTATTCAAAAGATTATGTAGACGAAGAATTTATCGCTAAAAAAAATAAGTTAGGTATTTGGAAGGGGGAATTTATTGAGCCTTATTTATTCCGAAGAAAAAAAAAATAATATTTTACTGATGGTGAGAGGTATCTTGCAAAACTTTAATTAATAAATTTTGCTCCTCAATTAAATTTTCTAATTTATTAATTTTTTTCTGCAATTCTTTTTTTTGATTATTTAATTTTATATTTTTATTAGAAATAATCTTATATTCTTTTAAAAGAACTGCTGTCTCATTATTAGAATTAACCAAACTATTTTGTAATAATTTTTTTTCTTCATTAATATCAAATAATCTTTTATTTAATTTTTCTATTTCTTGCTTTGCTTCTAATTTTGTTTTGCTAATTTGATCATTAATATTTTTGATTTGATCTTTTTCCAAACTATCAAGCTTTAACTTTTCTTCTAAATTTTCAACTAATTTAGATAATTTCTTTATTTCAATTTTATGATTTAAAATATCTTCTTTAAATATTTTTATTTGTCTATCTCTAAAATTTATTTTCTGTTCTTTATCAAAAATCTTTAATTCCAATTCCTCAATGGTTGAATCTAAATTTGGTTCAAAAATTTCATTTTCTTGAGGTAAAAATTCGTCAGTTGGGATATTTTCATTTAATTGTATTCTTGGATTAATAAAAATAAATAAAACTATAATTATTAATATAGATAAAATTATAAAGGTATTTCGCCTTTTTTTTCTTGCTCTCTCTCCTACAAAACCAGCCATATTAATTTGAATTTATTTATCTCATTACTAAAAAATTATGATTAAAACAAATAATTGTTTTAATTAAGGTAATTTGAAGGATCTAAGGAATAAGTTTGTTTACGAATATATTTAGTAATTTCTTTTAAATCTCCAATTTCTTTTAACTGGTTAAAATCAATCACTTCGCCAATATGTAAATTAATAGTATCACCAATTTTTCTTTTTAATTCATACATCATTAAGGAATATCGAAAAGTTTGTCCTATTTTATTAGCTATGTGAAAAAGTTGACTATTTTCACCTTCAAAAAAAATTGGTAATATAGGCGAACTAGTTTTAATTGCTAATTTAGAAGTAAATTGCTTCCAATCACCGTCATCAGCTTTAATTTTTTTACTAATTTTATTTTTTGTAGCTATTTGTCCTGAAGGAAAAATAACTACTAAACCATTATCTTTTAAATGAGACTCGGCTGATTTTCGAGCTTCAATATTATTTTTAACTGCCTCTCTAGTTTTTGAAAAATCTATAGGAATAATTTTTTCTTTAACTGCTTCTGCTTGTCTTAGAACTTTATGTGTAATCATTTTATAATCTTGCCTTAATTTTGAAATTAAAGAACAAATTGTTACACCATCAGCAACTCCAAAAGCATGATTGGCTACTACAATTAATCTGCCATTTTTAGGTATGCCTTTTTCAGAATGATAATGTGATACTACACTTAATTTTAATTTTTTTATTGCATCATTCCAAAAATTTTCTGGAGGATTATTTTCTGACAAATATTGATCATAAAGTTTTTTTAAAATCAATTTTCCAGTTAATAATTCTATTATTTTAATAAATTGTTGTCCAATTTTATTAACTTCAGAAGAAGCAAATGTAAAAGCTAATTTATTATCTTTCATTAATACAAAATTAATTTTTAATCATAATTTTAAATAATATATTAATGTTTTATTACATATTTGCATAATTAGGCCCCCCTGCTCCTTCAGGTGTAACCCAATTAATATTTTGAGATGGTTCTTTAATATCACATGTTTTACAATGGATGCAGTTTTGAGCATTAATTACAAATTTTGGGTTTAACTCTTCAGAATCTTTTTGAATTTCATAAACTCCAGCTGGACAATATCTTTGTGAAGGTTCATCATATTTTTCTAAACAATAACTAATTGGTAAGTTGTGATCTTTTAGCTGTAGATGAACAGGTTGGTTTTCTTCATGATTAGTCCCAGTCAAATAAACAGAGCTAGTTTTATCAAAAGTCAAAATATTATCATACTTTGGATATTGAATTTTTTTAGCTTTATTTGCTGGAATTAAGGTTTCATGATCTGCATGAGGATGTTTTAATGTGAAAGGAAGTTTTCCTCTAAAAATAACTTGATCTAAACCTGTAAAAATAATTGCAGGTATTAATCCCCAGTTGAAGCTTGGTTTGACATTTCTTGCTAAATATAATTCTTTATATGCCCAAGAATTGTTAAATTTTTTTTCATAAGAAGATAAAGGTGTTTTATTTTTAATAAAATCATATGCGCTTTCAGCAGCTAAGATTCCACTTTTCATAGCAGTATGTGAACCTTTAATTTTTGGCATATTCAAAGTTCCTGCATCACATCCAATAAGTAAACCACCTGGCATATACATTTGAGGCAAACTTTGAATTCCTCCTTCTATTAATGCTCTAGCTCCATAAGATAATCTTTTTCCTCCCTTTAGAAATTTACTAATTGCAGAATGTGTTTTAAACTGTTGAAATTCATCATACGGAGATAAATGTGGGTTTTTGTAATCTAATCCAATTACATAGCCAATATAAACTTGATTATTTTCTGCATGATAACAAAAACTTCCGCCATATGTTTTATTATCTAATGGCCATCCAGTTGTATGCATCACAAGACCTTCTTCATGATGATTATTATCAATTTCCCAAATCTCTTTAAAACCAATACCATACTGCTGAGGAGATTTATTTTTATTAAGTTCGAATTTTTTTATTACCTGCTTACCTAAATGGCCTCTACAGCCTTCAGCTAATATTGTCACCTTGCCGTGAATTTCTATTCCTGGTTCAAAATTATCTTTTTTATTACCTTCTTTATCTAAACCCATATCACCTGTTTGAACACCTTTAAGAGAATTATCAGAATTGTATAATAATTTTGAAGCATCAAATCCGGGGAATATTTCTACTCCTAAACTTTCTGCCTTATCAGCAAGCCATCGACATAAATTACCAAGACTAATAATATAATTATTATGATTTTTTTGAACTGAAGGTAATAACCAAGTAGGCCAACTTAAAGATGAATTTTGGCTTAAAAACAAAAATTTTTCTTTTGTTACTTTTGTTTTTATTGGAGCTCCTTCTTCCTTCCAAGTAGGTATTAACTCATCAAGAGCTCTGGTTTCAAAAACATTCCCACTTAGAATATGTGCACCAACTTCAGAACCTTTTTCTAAAATACAAACTGAAATTTCTGAGTCAAGTTGCCGTAATTTTATCGCTGTAGAAAGTCCTGCTGGACCAGCTCCAACAATCACAACATCATATTCCATTATTTCTCTTTTTATTTCCTCAGCCATTAAAAATGGATATTTATTGTAAAATTCTACTTCTGGATAGTATTTAATTTATCTAATTCAGAAGATAATTGTGGTATTGCTTCAAATAAATCTGCACACAATCCATAGTCAGCAACATTAAAAATAGGAGCTTCTTCATCTTTATTGATTGCTACAATAATTTTACTCTCTTTCATACCTGCAAGATGCTGAATAGCTCCGGATATTCCAACAGCGATATACAAATCTGGAACAACAACTTTACCTGTTTGGCCAACTTGAGAATCATTGCTTATGTATCCTGCATCTACTGCTGCTCTTGAAGCACCAATCGCTGCATTTAATTTATCTGCAATTTTATTTAATAAAGAAAAATTTTCTGCACTTCCTAATCCTCTTCCTCCTGAAATAACAACTCTTGCAGATCCGAGTTCAGGTCTATCAGATTTAGTTTCTTCTCTTCCCATAAATTCAACATTACTAATATCAATATCCAAGTCTAGCTTTTGAATCTCTCCATTCCCGCCCTCCTTAGAAACTGCATCAAAAGAAGTTGGACGAACAGTAATAACTTTTTTTGAATCTTGTGATTGAACTGTAGCTAGTGCGTTACCAGCATAAATTGGTCTTACAAAAGTATCTTTTCCTTCAATTTTTATTATATCACTAATTTGAGCAACATCTAATATAGCCGCAACACGAGGCATAATGTTTTTTCCAAAAGTTGATGCTGGAGCTAAAATATGAGTATATTCTTCTGCACAAGAAGTAATTATCTTTGATATATTTTCGGCAATCGGATTTTGAAATTTTGTATCATCAATTAGTAAAATTTTTTTTATGTATTGAGTATTTGACAATTCACTAGTTACGTTATTACAGTCTGATCCAACTACAAGAACATCTATATTTTGATCTATCTGCGATGCTGCATTAATAGTACTAAATGTTGAAGCTTTTACATTTTCATTATTATGCTCAGCTATTACAAGTATTTTCATTAAATTACCTTTGCTTCATTTTTAAGTTTTTGCACAAGTTCTGCTACGTCAGCAACCATAATACCTTTACTTCTTTTTGGTGGCTCAATAACTTTCAGTTGTTTTAATCTTGGAGTAATATCAATGCCAAGTTCTTCTGCAGATAAACTTTCTATTGGTTTCTTTTTTGCCTTCATAATGTTCGGAAGAGAGGCATATCTTGGTTCATTTAATCTTAAATCACAAGTTGCTACAATTGGTAAAGGCATTTTTATTGTTTCCAAACCCTCATCAATTTCACGAGTAACTTTTATATTATCACCATCTATTTCAATTTTTGAGGCAAAGGTTGCTTGTGTCCAATTTAATTTTGCTGAAACCATCTGACCTGTTTGATTGCTATCATCATCAATCGCTTGTTTACCCATTAGAATTAATTGCGGTTTCTCTTTATCTACAATTTTCTCAATTATTTTAGCTACTCCTAAAGGTTCAGTATCATTTGATGCCTTAACATAAATACCTCTATCAGCACCCATCGCAAGAGCAGTACGTATAGTTTCTTGAGATTTTTCTTCTCCAATTGATAAAATTATTATTTCGTCAGCTTTTCCTGCTTCTTTTATTCTTAAAGCCTCTTCCACAGCATTTTCATCAGGAGGATTCATAGACATTTTAACATTATCAGTTTCAACACCTGATTGATCACTTTTAACTCTTATTTGAACATTGTAATCAATAACTCTTTTTACAGTAACTAATATTTTCATATAATTAAGCTCTAATTAAATCATTATTTGGATCATAAGGACTATCTTCAATCACTTTAACAGGATGTATTTTTCCTAAAATATCCATACTTAACTCTGTACCCACTTTTGCATATTTAGGTTCAACCATAGCAATTGCAAGAGATTTTTGCACTCTAAATCCATAGTTACCTCCTGTCGCACGTCCTACAACCTTTTCATCTTTGTAAATTGGATTATTTCCCAACGCATCTGCATCTTCGATATCCATCACTTCCAAAGTAACTAGTTTATTTTTAAAACCTTTTTGTTGCCATGCTACTAGTTCATCTCGACCTATAAAATTACCTTTATTTAGGTGTATAAATCTATCTAAGCCCGATTCGAGAGGAGAATATTCTATCGACATCTCTGTTCCTACTAATTTATAAGTTTTTTCAATTCTTAAACTATCCATTGCTCTAATACCAAATGGTTTTAGACTAAACTCTTCTCCAGCTTTCATAAGTACATCAAATATATGATTTTGGTATTCAATAGGATGATGAAGTTCCCAGCCTAGCTCTCCAACAAAATTCATTCTCATCGCTATTGTTGGCGCTAATCCAACTTCAATTTTTTTGGATGAAAGCCATGGAAAATTTGAGTTAGAAAAATCAGTTTTTGATACTTTTTTCATTAAATCTCTAGCTTTAGGTCCCGCAACTACAAGCACCCCAATGCTGTTAGTTAAATTTTCAAAAGTAACTGATCTATCCTTTGGCATCCATTTCTTGATCCAATCATGATCTAATCTTTGAAAAGCTCCTGCTGAAACAATATAAAAAGAATCATTTTTTTCTTTAGCAATAGTGTATTCAGATAGTACTCCTCCTTTGGTATTCAACGCATGACAAAGATTAACTCTTCCATCTTTTTTAGGAATTTTGTTTGCTACTAAATTATCTAAAAAACTCTCTGCCCCAGGACCTGATATTCTACACTTAGCAAATGCAGACATGTCAAGCAATCCAACATTTTGTTGAACATTTTTACATTCATTACCAACATGTTCAAACCACTTTGATCTTCTAAACGACCAATCATCTTTTTGCTCGACCCCTTTTGGAGCAAACCAATTTGCTCTTTCCCAACCAAACTTTTGACCAAACACAGCTCCTAAATTTTTTAATCTATCATAGCAAGGAGGCTGTCTTAATGGTCTTGCGGCCTCTCTTTCTTCATCAGGATAATGAATGGTAAATACATTGCTATATGCTTCTTCATTTTTTTCTATAAGATAAGATTTTGAAACATAGTCTCCGTATCTTCTAGGTTCAACACCAAGCATATCAACAGTTGGTTCTCCATCTATTATCCATTCAGATAATTGCCAACCCGCTCCCCCTGCTGCAGTAATTCCAAAACTATGACCCTCATTTATCCAAAAATTTTTTAACCCCCATGCTGGTCCAACTATAGGATTTCCATCAGGAGTATAACATATAGCTCCATTATATACCTTTTTAACGCCTACTTCTCCAAAAGCAGGCACACGATGAATTGCACCTTCAATATGAGGAGTAAGCCTCTCTAAGTCTTCCTGAAATAATTCATACTCTGAATCTTTTGAAGGTCCATCAACATAACAACATGGTGCGCCCTTCTCGTATGGCCCCAGTATTAATCCTCCCGCTTCTTCTCTCATATACCACTGGGTATCACTATCTCTGAGCACACCCATTTCAGGTTTTCCTTCTTTTTTTCTTTTTACAATTTCTGGATGAGGTTCAGTAACTATATACTGATGCTCTACAGGAATTACAGGAATATCTAAACCAACCATAGCTCCAGTTTGTCTTGCAAAATTTCCTGTACACGAAACTATATGTTCACATTCAATTGTATTTTTATCTGTTTCAACAACCCAACCATTTGAAGTTTGTTTAATTCCAACTACACTAGTATTTCTGTAAATTTCAGCTCCTCTATTTCTAGCACCTGTAGCAAGGGCTTGAGTTAGATCAGCAGGCTGAATATAACCATCTTCAGGATGCTGAATAGCTCCAATTAATCCTTCAATGTTACATAAAGGCCAAATTTCTTTTACTTGTTCTGGAGTAAGGAATTTTACTTCAACTCCAATGGTTTTAGCAACACCTGCATACTGATGATATTCATCCATTCTATCTTTATTGCTTGCTAACCTAATATTAGATACAACACTAAAACCAACGTTTTGACCTGTCTCTTCTTCTAAAGTTTTATAAAAATTTACTGCATATTTATGCAACTGACCTACAGAATAGCTCATATTAAATAAAGGAAGCAATCCTGCTGCATGCCATGTCGATCCAGATGTTAATTCCTTTCTCTCAATAAGGACAACATCAGACCATCCTTTTTTAGCTAGATGGTAAAGAGTGCTAACTCCTACAACTCCCCCTCCAATAACTACAACCTTAGTTTTACTTTTCATAATTGATAAAAAAAATTCTGTACTTCTCTAATCACATTAACTAATGTGGGTCAATCATGAGATTGTCACTTAGGGTATTTTTTCTAGTATTCTTTTTTTCTGTCACATCATTTAGTGGCAAAGCTGAGATCACCCTAAAAGATCTAATTTTTGATGATAGCAAGCCTTATCACATAAAGATATTAGAAACACTTCCAAAGAATGCTATTATTCAAGTTGGACCAGATAATGCCAAACATACTGTTATAGAGTTTTTTGATTATTTTTGTGGATACTGCAAAAAAATTCATCCTGAATTAATTAACTTAGCTAATTCTAGAGACGATGTTAGAGTAGTTTTTTTACAGCATCCAATTCTCAATGAAAGTTCTAATGTAATTGCCAGATTTGCTATTGCTGCAAATATGCAAGGAAAAGGTATTGAATTTCATAATGAAATTTTTTCAATAGAAGGTTCAATCACTCATGAAAAATTAAAAGAAGCAGTAGTTAAGTCAGGAGTAAACCAAATTAAATTTCAAATCGACTTAGAAAAAGATGAAGTGGATAAATTAATTGCTTTATCTTCCTTTATAGCAGGAGGATCAGGAGCTAGAGGAACGCCTTCTATGTTTGTAAATGAATTTTTTTACCCTGGGTATCTATCAAAAGCTAGAATTGAAAGTATTTTAAATCAATAAGCCCCTAATTAAATTATTAGGAGCTTATAAAAATTAAATTATAAATCTTAAGCTTTTGAAACTTCTCTGGTGTTAGCGTTGTAAGATTCAGTAAATGGAATAGAAACAACTTCAGCATCTACTGGAACACCTGGTGAGTCAGCATATTCATCTGGAAGATGAACTTTAAATTTTTGTCCAACTTTACCAATTGGAAAACCATTATTACTAAGAGTTCCATCAAAAGGCACATAACCCATAGCAATATTTCTTTTTTGTTCTGGATGGTACCATGGAGAAGTAACATAACCACAAGGATCCCCTCCTTCAGCAGGAGAAATTAACCAAAAATCAGGAGCATATTCCTCTATTGGTTTTCCACCTAATACCATTCCCACTAACTGAAGTTTGTAAGGTTTATTTCCTGCTGAAATTTCCTTTTTCATTTTTTCTAGAGCTTCTTTACCAATATAGTCAGCAGATTTATTCCATTCTCCTACACCAGAAAGAGATACCTGATATCCTAGGTTGCATTGAAAAGGATTATGTTGATTATCCATATCCTGGCCCCATGATAAAATTCCAGCTTGAATTCTTCTATGGTGAGCAGGAGCAATTACCATTAAATTATGTTTTTTACCTGCTTCCAAAACAGCATTCCACATGTCATCTGCATAGAGAGTTGCATCATAAAGATATATTTCAAAGCCTGCTGCTCCAGAAAATCCTGTTTGAGAAATTACACATTTTCTTCCTCCAACATTTGCTTCAGCTAAACCATAAAAAGGCATACCATCAATATCTACTTGATCACCAATTAAATCTTTCATTAATGCGTGAGCTTTAGGGCCTTGAATTTGAACTGGACAAACATCAATTTCATCAATTTCAACATCAAATTTTTTGTCGTGATTAACTCCCTGTAAGTATAATCCAATATCAGAGTCAGACAATGAAAACCAAAATTCATCTTTTGCTACTCTTAAAAGGATAGGATCATTTAAAACGCCACCCATATGATTACAAAGAATAACATATCTAGCTGCTCTCACAGATCCATCAGCTTTCATAACTGGTATTCTTGTTGCATCACGGGTAATAACATAATCAGTAAATGCTTCAGCATCAGGACCCTTAACTTGTATTTGTCTTTCAACAGCCACATTCCACATAGTTACGTGATTTTTTATAGCTTCATATTCAACCATTGCTCCACCATCTTCAGGTTTAACATACCCTCTAGGGTGGTAGACGCGATTATAAACAGTTGCTCTCCAGCAACCTGCTTCCATAGATAAGTGCCAATATGGAGATTTTCTTACTCTGGTAGAAATCAACATCTGCACAGGAGTTGGTCCACTTTGACGAAGATTATATGGTACTTTTCTGTCAGACTGGTCAACTGTTGTAACATGCTTAGTCATGCTTAGCTCCTTATAAATAATTATATCAGTGTGCGGTATCTAAACTTCTTTTTGAACGCAATAATAAATTTGATTTTTGTGAAATAATTTGGGGACTTAAAAATCCTAAATTGGTCTTTCTTAGGCCATTTTTTTGACATTAAAAAATTATATGTGTTGCTTTATGGCAATATATAATAAATTTTTATTAATTATTACATTTTTTTTTCTTTATTCTTGTTCAGCTAGCTACGAAAAACTCAATAATTCAAACTTTTCTCCACCTAATGATTTTTCTAATCACCTTTTTGATATGTATAAGGAAAAAGCTATTTTTGAAGCTAAAAAAATGCATGATTGGAACTCTGCGAAACTTTACTCTGAGAAAGCTCTGGATGCAGCTGAAGGAAAAAAGATAGTGCCTGAAAATATCAACTATTGGAAAATACCAAAGAAACATCACACTCAAATAAAATTGGCTTATGATAATTTGATGTCAATTTATGAACCTGCTTTAATTCATGATCCTTATAATCTTGCAAAAGCTATTAGTTCTCTTGATTGTTGGTCTGAACAACAAGAAGAAAATTGGCAAACATGGGATATCAATAATTGTAAAGATAATTTTATAGAGTCAATGCATAAAATATATGAAAATTTACTAAAAAATGAAAAAGAAGAAAAGAAAAACTCTCAAGAAAAAAATAATGAAAATATCAATAAAGTTGAATCGAATGCAACTTTAGTTACAGAAGATATAAATAGTAATATTTTACAAATAATCTATTTTGATTTTGATAAATCTGAATTATCCTCAATTAGTAAAAAAGAAATTAAACAATTTTTAGAAAAATACAAAAATATCATTAGTAATTTTTTAATTGTTGGTCATACTGATACCAAGGGAACAAAAGAGTATAACTATAAACTTTCAATAGAAAGAGCAAATGTGGTTAAAAATTTATTAATAGATTTAGGAATAAAAGAGAAAAATATTAAAATTTTAGGTAAGGGTGAAATTGATTTAAGTATCAAAACTAATGATGAAGTTCCTCATCCAGCAAATAGAAGGGCAGAAATCAGCCCTATAAATTAGCTTCTATAAGACTTTAACTTGGTGTAATAGGAAGTTGAATTTTCAATGTATACTAAAACAACAAAAAAAATTTCTATTACGGTTAATCCATATTATTTAGAAGATCAATCAGAACCAGATGACCAACATTATGTTTGGGCTTATCAAGTAACAATAAATAATCTAGGAGAAGAGCGTGTACAATTAAAAAATCGATATTGGAAAATTATTGATAGTAACGGAGAAAAACAAGAGGTTAGAGGTGAAGGAGTTGTTGGGGAGCAACCTATTCTTAATCCAGGTGAAAAATATGAATATACAAGTGGAACTCCTTTAGCTACTCCCTCAGGATTTATGGAAGGTCATTATGAAATGGAAACAAAAAATGGTTTTATATTTGAAGCTTCAATACCCTTATTTTCTCTAGATAGTCCTTTTACTTCTACAAAATTAAATTAAAAAAATTTAAATGAGAGATTTTCGCTCAGTAATTCATATCATCGGCTTGTTACTTTGTATAGAAGCAATAGCAATGACAATACCAATGATAACAGACTTGATTTATAAAAATGAAGATTGGGATGAATTTTTACTATCTTCATTAATCACTTTTTTTATTGGCTTAGTATTATATTATTCATTTCGAAAAGAAAAAATAATTATCAAAGTAAGGCAAGCTTTTGTTCTAACTTTTTTGTCTTGGATAGTGATTGCAATTTTTGCCTCAATACCTTTCGTATTTACCTCTGCTAATTTAAATTATTCAGATTCTTTTTTTGAGTCAATAAGTGGAATAACAACAACTGGAGCAACAGTTATAAAAAATTTAGATGATCTTCACCATGGAATTTTAATCTGGAGAGCTTTATTGCAATGGTTTGGTGGAATTGGAATAATTGTTTTAGCTATGGCAATTTTACCAACTCTTCAGATTGGTGGAATGCAATTACTTCACATGGAGCATGATGATCCATATGAGAAGACTCTACCTAAAATAAATCAGTTTGTAATAGAGATTTTTTTACTTTATTCTTTTTTAACTCTACTTTGTGCAATTCTATATTATCTATTAGGAATGAGTGGTTTTGATGCAATTACTCATTCAATGACCACAATTTCTACTGGGGGTTTTTCTAATCACAACTCTTCTTTTAGTTTTTTTAACTCTCAGAATATTGAAATAATCAGTGTAGTGTTTATGATTATTGGAAGCTTGCCATTTGTAGTTTTTTTAAAATTTATACATGGAGAAAAAAAATCCATATATAGTGATGATCAAATTAAACTATTTTTTTCAATATTATTTTTTTTAGTAATTATAACTAGTTTCTGGTTATATTATAATTACTATTTTAATTTTAGTTATTCATTCAGATTAGCTATATTTAATATAACTTCAATACTAACCGGAACTGGTTATGTGAGTACAAATTATAATTTATGGGGAGGATTTGGTTTTGTAATAATGATAATAATAATGTTTATTGGAGGATGCGCAGGCTCTACAACTGGAGGTATTAAGATTTTTCGCCTTTTACTTTTATTCAGAGGAGCAAAAGTTCAAATTAAAAAATTAACTCAACCTCATGGAGTATTCATTACTTCTTTTAATGGACGGTCAGTAAATGATGATACTTATAATTCTATTATGGGATTCTTTTTTATTTATATATTAATTTTTATATTAGCCTCCATATCTTTAAGTTTTTTTAATTTAGACTTTTTAACTGCATTTTCTGCCTCAGCTTCAGCTATCTCTAATGTTGGACCTGGCCTTGGAGATATTATTGGCCCTCAAGGAAATTATAGCTCCTTACCTATAGGTGCAAAATGGATTTTATCTTTTACAATGCTTATCGGAAGGCTAGAGTTATTTACTTTTTTAGTAATATTATCTGTTACTTTTTGGAAAAAATAAATACTACAAAATATATTGGTTCATATGATCTTCAATAAGCTCTTCTGTTTTATTTGAAAAATCTTTTAAGCACTTATAAATCATATCATCAATTATTCTTTCTGTTTCTATTAAAGAAATATATTTTCCAGAAGTTGTAGTCCGATTTGCCTCTACAATTGTGCTTGCTAATTTAAAATTAGAATCATCATATATAACAAATTCAACTAAATAATTAACTTCATATAAAAAAATTGTTTTTTCTTCATATTTTTTTGAATCTATGTTTGGTATTTCAGTTTTCTTGACTGAAGCATCTATAACATTAATTTCAAAATGATTATTCGCGCCAAAAGTTTGTATATTATTTTTAGTCCAATTGTTAAAATAGAATATTGGTGAGTTTTCTAGTGAATGATCAATAAATGGTTCAACAAATTTAGGCTCATATAAAATTATAGTATTCTTTTTTTCTGCATTAATAGATACCTTAGTAAACTGATTATAATCAAAAACTATAGGATCTAAAATCTCTACTTTTTGACATGATGAAATGAATACTAAAATAATAAATATAAATATTTTATTTTTATTTTTTAACATCTTTTAATAAATAATATAAAATACTTTGCTGTACATATATTCTATTTTTAGCCTGCTCCCATACTAAAGATTTATTACTATCTATAACAGAATCGGTAACTTCTTCATTTCTATGCGCAGGTAAACAATGCATAAATATAGCTTGTTTTTTTGCTTTTTTCATAATTATATCATTAACTTGAAATCTTTTTAGCATTTTTAATTTACTTTGAGATTTTTTTTCACCCATAGAAATCCAAGTATCTGTCATAATACAATCAGAGTTTTTTAAAGCCCTATCAAAATCATCACAAAAATTAGAGTTTACTAATTTTTTATTGTTTAATTTTTTCTTAGCCATTTTCATAATTTTTTTAGGTATCAAAATATTTAATTTAAAATTAAATATTTCTGCAGCATGTATTAACGAAGTTAGCACATTATTAAAATCACCTAACCAAGTTACTTGCTTGTTTTCAATTTTTCCTAATTTTTCAGTAATTGTAAAAATATCTGACAAAACTTGACATGGATGACTGTAGTTAGACAAACCATTTATAATACTAATTTTGTTATAAGCAGCACATTGAACTAATTCTTCATGAGAATTATTTCTTATCATTAATACATCTATATACTGAGAAAGAGCTTGTAATACATCTGAAGTAGACTCTCGTTTACCAAATCCAATTTTTTTACTATCTAATTCTATTACATTTCCTCCAAGTTTCTGCATGCCTATATTAAATGAAACCCTTGTTCTTGTAGACTCTTTTTCAAATAATAAACCTAAAGATTTATTATTTAAAATATTTGAATATTTTTTTTGATTTTTTTTTATTTTAGTAGCAAAACTTAAAATATTCCCTAATTCAGTTTTTGTAAAATTATCTAAATCTATAAAATGTTTAATCATAAATTCTCTTTAAAGGTTAAATCTATAATTTGTAATGCTTTATCTATTTCTTTTTTGGTAACAATTAGTGGAGGTGCAAATCTTATAATATTATCTGCGGCGGGCACACATAATAACTTTTTTTGAATAAGCTTATTACTCATTTCTTCATTGTTCATTTTTGTTTTTATTCCTATTAGTAATCCAGCACCTCTAATTTCAGTTACTCCTTCATACTTAGCTTCAATATTTTTTAAGCCATTCCATAAATAATTAGATTGCTTAATTACATTTTCTAAAAAACCTTCTTCTAGTATAATCTTAATAACTTCGATGCCCACTGACATTGCCAAAGGATTTCCGGCATATGTAGAGCCGTGAACGCCTTTGGTCATACCTATAGATGCTTTATTTGTAGCTAAACAAGCGCCCATTGGAAATCCTGAACCTATACCTTTTGCAGTAGCCACTATATCAGGCTCAAAATTTGCCCACTCATGAGCAAATAATTTACCTGATCTTCCAAAACCACTTTGAACCTCGTCTAAAAAAAATAATAAATTATTTTTTTCACAGATTTTTTTTATATCATATAAAAATTTTAAATTAGCAGGTCTAATTCCCCCCTCACCCTGAATAGGTTCTATCATTATGGCAGCAGTATTTTTGTTAATATTTTTTTTAACAGCCTCAATATCATTGAAAGGAATATTAATAAATCCAGATAATAACGGCTCAAATCCTTTAGAATATTTTTCATTTTGTTGTGCTGATAAAGCAGCAAAAGTTCTGCCATGAAATGCTCCTTCAAAAGTAATTATATTCTTTTGATCTTTATTGTTATGATAATGATGATAGCTTTTTATCACTTTGATTCCAGCTTCAATTGATTCAACTCCGGAATTAGTGAAAAATATTTTTTCAGCAAAACTATTTAAACATAAAAGTTTTGCATATTCCTCCTGTGTGGAATTATGATAAAGATTAGATATATGCCATAACTTAGAAGATTGAAGCTGCAAAGCTTTTACTAATCTAGGATGACAATGACCTAAAGAATTAACAGCTATACCACTACCAAAATCAAGGTATTTATTATTATCTGTGGAAGTTAAATAACACCCTTGACCTTCGATAAATTCTAGATTTCTATCACCATATGTTGGCATTATATATGTTGAGTTTTTTGACATATTTCTACTTTTAATATTTTAATTTGTATCCAGTTTTAAACATTAAATAACAAAAAAATAACAAAATAGTATTGAGAAAAATCAAAGTTAAACTGCCTATAATCAATGAACTGTCTGATTGTCCAATAAATGCAAATCTAAATCCATCAATATTATAAAAAAATGGATTAAAATATGCAAATTTTTGCCAGAATTCAGGTAATCTCGCTATAGAATAAAAAGTGCCAGATAAAAAGGTAAGAGGCAATACTATAAAATTTGTTATACCTTGTTGCTGATCCCATTTATCTGCCCATATTCCTACCATTGTTCCGAGTGTACCCATCATTAAACAACCCATAAAAGAATAAAATAGAAGTGCTGAAATTGAATAAATTGAAATAGGAATAAAAATATAAATACTTATTCCTGTAACAATTCCACAGATTAATCCTCTGGCGATAGAACCCCCTACATAGCCAAATGTTAAGTCAACACTATCTAATGGTGCCATTAAAATATCTACTATATTACCTTGGGATTTAGCTTGGCCTATGCTGGAGGCTGAATTGGCAAATGAGTTTTGAAGCATTGTCATCATTATTAATCCTGGAGCAATAAAATTAGCAAAATTAATACCATTTATAGTCTGAACAGTTCTACTTAAAGCTAAGTTAAAAACAGCTAAAAATAGTAATGAGCTAATAGCCGGGCCAACTATAGTTTGAATGCCTACCTTTAGAAACCTTAAAACCTCTTTTTTAAATAATGACCAAAGAGATAGATAATTTGAAGAAATCATACAATTGTTTATCCTGATTACATAATATATCATTTAATAAGAATAAACAATTTTTAAGAATGCCTGAAATTTTTAATTTAGTAAAATACGCTATAAATTACTTAAGCAAATATAGCTCAAGTAAAACAAATTTAGAAAGAATATTAAGAAATAAAATTAGAAGAACAAATATTGAGAAAAAAGAAAAATTTACTTTATATAACTCAATACCTGAAATTATAAAAAAATTAGAAAAAAATAATTTTTTAAATGATTATAATTATGCAACTTCTAAAATTAATTTACTTATTTCTAATGGTAAATCTAAAATTTTTATAAAAAATTATTTATTAAAAAAAGGAATAGATAAGAAATTATCTTCAGAAATATTTGCAGAATTAAATGAAAAAGATTCTAATTGGGAAATTAAATCTGCAAGAAAATTTGCAAGAAAAAAAAATTTTCAAAATACTAAAAATAATAATGAAAAAAATTTATCTAAAATGGCTAGAGCTGGATTTAGCTATGAAATAGCAAAAAAAATTTTAGAAGAAAGCTAATTGTTTTTTAAGTGAATTTTACCTTCAAGAAAAAGTGATATAGGTTTGGTAGTTTCAAATTTTTCAAAAGAAATTTTAATAATAGCAGTTAAAGGAGCTGCAAGTAAAACACCAATAATACCCCAAATCATACCCCAGAAGATCAAAGATAGAATAACAGTTATTGGATGAAGACCAAATGTTTCACCAAAAATTTTAGGTTCTATTATATTGCCAATAATAATATGTACTATTGCAGGCAATAATATAATCAAAACAAAAAAAGTAGGATCTTGAAATTGAAGAAAAGCAACAGGTATAGGAATTAAAACTGCTATAACAGATCCAAAGACTGGTATAAAATTTAATATAAAGGTTAAAGTTCCAAAAATAAATGCTAGTTCAATACCTAAAAACCAGTAAATTAAACCTGCTAAAACACCAGTTGCAGAAGAAGTTATGAACTTGGTAAAAATATATTTTTTTACATTAAAAATTATTTCGTTCCATTCGTTTGAGGTATTAACATTTTTTTTACCTAACAATAGAAATAATGTCATAATTACAACAAGAACAAACTTTGAAATAAAATTGGCACTATTGCTTAGTATTGTTGAAGCCCAATCTAAAAAAGGAAGTGTTGTAAGAGTATTTCGAATAACTTCTCTATCAATTTCTACATCATATGCAGAAAGTTGGTTAATTATATAGTCAATCAATACTAATACTTTTGCATTATAATCATCAGCTGATTCAAGAAAAGTTCCCACAGAGCCAATTATGAAAGGGACAATAATTATAAATAAAATAACTATTAAAATTAAACTAACGAACACAGCTATAATTCTATGAACTCTTAGATTTGTGGTTTGAAAATCAATTATTGGATCTATAAGAATTCTAATTAATAGAGCCATTACAAAAGGAATCATTATAGGTTTAGTAAAATTCAGAGTGAAGGCTACTGCTACTAAAGCTATAATCAATAATGAAGCTGTAATAAATTTATTGTTTTCTAGATTACTTTGATTCATTAAGTTTTATTTTTTGGATTAAATATTTCAGGTGCCTCCTCAGGAAAAGATTCTAAGTAAATAGATTGACTTGGAAAAGCAAAGCCAGCTTTATTTTTTTCAACTATTTCAATAATATTTACAGCTAAAGACTCTTTAATTTTCAAAAATTCTCCCCAATCATTTGTTTCAGTAAAGGCCTGTACAAGCATATCTATTGAGCTATCAGAAAAACTGTCAATTCTTACAAAAAAATTTGTATTTTCATTTTTGGCATATTTTGAGTCATCTTGAATTAAAGAACTTATCTGATCTCTAATACTTTTAAGTTGCTGTGTGGTTGTTCTATATTCCAAACCGATAAGCCATCTAATCCTTCTATGGTGCCGACGAGTATGATTTATTACAGATTGTTCAGCAAATTTATAATTTGGTATCATTACTGGGGTGGTATCAAATCTCCGTATTAAAGTAGATCTAAAACCTATTTGTTCTACAACACCTTCAACTTCACCAGAAACTAAAATAACATCTCCTATAGTAAAACGTTTTTCCATCAAAATCATAATGCCTGAAATTAAATTTTTAAATAAATCTTGAGCGCCTAAAGCAACAGCTACACCAAATAAACCTAAACCAGCAATAACAGGACCAACTTTTATGCCCCATAACTCTAAAATTGCTACTATACCTAAAACAAATATTAAAATTTTTAAACCTCTCAGTGTCCAGTCAACTAATGGTTTAGAAATTTTATCTTCAAATTTTTTTATTAAAAAAGAAAAAGGTACAACCAATTGATGCAACAACCAAAAAATAAAAATTGTAATAAGACTTCGATTAATCAAATCAATAAAATTTTGAACATTTGAAGAAAAATCAATGTAAGAAGAAGCTATAAAAAATCCAATTACTACAGGCAAAAACTTTAAAGGACCTTCAATTACATCTATGATAGCATCATCAATTTGATTTTTTGATCTTAAGACAAACTTACTTAATCTTCTTATTATGAAACGAGCAAATAATCTTCTTAAAACATAAAAAAATAAAAAGATAATTAGTCCTATTATAATTTCTGATACATTTATTCCAAAAATACCTTGAAACCATATTTCTTGAAAAAGGGTAAAAAACTGATTGAAAGCTTCCATTTATAAACTATGTAAATTAATATTAAAAAATGTCATATCATGAAAAAGATAAAATTATCCCTAATATTACTTATTTTTTTACTAACCAGCAATAAACTTATGGCTGAAAGTAAGTCAATTTATGATTTCAATTTTTTAGATATTGAGGGAAATATGGTCGAATTATCTATTTTTAAAGGAAAGCCTTTACTAATAGTAAATACAGCTTCTAGATGCGGTTTTACTCCTCAATATGAAGGACTTCAAAATCTTTTTACAAAATATAGAAAAACAGATCTTACAATCATAGCTACTACTTCAAATTCGTTTAATCAAGAATTTGAAAATCCAGATGATATTAAAAGAATATGTTTAGTTAATTATAATGTCGGTTTTATTACTTCTAGCCCCATAGAAGTTAAAGGTCCTAATACTCATCCAATGTTTAAATGGATTAAAAAAAATTATAATCAATCACCCAAGTGGAATTTTTATAAATACTTATTTAATCGTTATGGGACGCTTGAGGATTCTTGGAGTTCAATTACTAAACCTGACAGTAAAAAAATAATCAAAAAAATTGACAGTTTGATATAAAAAAAGAGCCACTTTAAAGTGGCTCTTTTCAATTATGATAGTTTAATTAAAAAATTACATCATGCCGCCCATGCCGCCCATGCCGCCCATGCCGCCCATGCCGCCCATATCAGGCATTGCAGGAGCAGGAGCTTTATCTTCTGGCGCATCAGCAACCATAGCTTCAGTAGTAATTAATAATCCTGCTACAGAAGAAGCATCCTGAAGAGCTGTTCTTACAACTTTAGTTGGATCAATAATCCCAGCTGATACTAAATTGGTATACTTATCTGCCTGAGCATCATAACCCCAATTTGAATCTTTGCTTTCTCTTATCTTTCCAGCAACAACTGCTCCATCAACTCCAGCATTTTCAGCTATTTGTCTCAAAGGATGAAATAGTGCTCTACGAACTATATCAACTCCTATTTTTTGATCATGATTATTAGATTTAACAGAGTCAAGAGATTTAGTTGCATTAGCAAGAGCAACTCCACCACCAGGAACTATTCCTTCTTCTACTGCAGCTCTAGTAGCATGCATAGCATCTTCAACCCGATCTTTTTTTTCTTTAACTTCAACTTCGGTCGCTCCACCTACTCTAATAACTGCAACTCCACCAGCTAATTTAGCTAATCTTTCTTGAAGTTTTTCTCTGTCATAATCAGATGTGGTTTCCTCAATTTGAGCTCTTATTTGATTACAACGACCTTCAATATCTTTCTTTTTGCCAGCACCTTGAACTATGGTTGTGTTTTCTTTATCAACTACAATTCTTTTTGCAGTTCCAAGCATATCTACAGTAACAGATTCAAGTTTAATTCCTAGATCTTCACTAATTACCTGACCACCGGTTAAGATTGCTATATCTTCAAGCATAGCTTTTCTTCTATCTCCAAAGCCTGGCGCTTTAACTGCAGCAATTTTTAATCCGCCTCTAAGTTTATTTACTACTAAAGTTGCAAGAGCTTCTCCTTCAATATCTTCAGCAATAATTAAAAGAGGCTTTGTAGATTGAACAATAGACTCTAGTAAAGGAAGCATAGGTTGTAAACTTGAAAGTTTCTTTTCATGTAAAAGAACATAACAATCACCTAATTCAGTAATCATTTTTTCTGAATTTGTAACAAAGTATGGAGATAAATATCCTCTATCAAACATCATACCTTCTACAACATCAAGTTCAGTTTCTAAACTTTTTGCTTCTTCTACTGTAATAACGCCTTCTTTTCCAACTTTTTGCATAGCATGAGAAATCATTTTTCCAACTTCATTATCTCCATTTGATGCAATTGTTCCAACCTGAGCAACTTCTTTATCTGTTTTAATTGCTTTAGATTTTTTTTGTAGTTCATTTACAACAGCTTCAGTTGCTAAATCTACTCCTCTTTTTAAATCCATCGGATTCATACCAGCAGCAACTGATTTCATACCTTCGGTAGCTATAGCTTGAGTTAATACCGTAGCAGTAGTTGTTCCATCTCCAGCAAGATCATTTGTTTTACTTGCAACATCGCGCACCATTTGTGCACCCATATTTTCAAATTTATCTTTCAACTCAATTTCTTTTGCTACACTTACGCCATCTTTCGTAATTCTAGGTGCTCCAAAAGATTTGTCCATAACAACGTTACGGCCTTTAGGACCAAGAGTAACTTTTACGGCATCCGCTAATTTATTGACTCCAGACAACATTTTTGCCCTTGCATCAGTTCCAAAAAATATATTTTTTGCAGACATTTTATTATTCCTCTCTTAATTATTATTTATTTCTTTTTTTTGCTTGATGTAATGATCCCCATAATGTCAGATTCTTTCATTATAAGATATTCTTCTCCATTCATCTTTACTTCTGTTCCAGACCATTTACCAAACAAAATTTTATCTCCTTTTTTAACATCCAAAGGCTCAAGTTTTCCGTTTTCGTTTCTAGAACCTGAACCAACTTCAAGAACTTCTCCTTCCATTGGTTTTTCCTGAGCTGTATCAGGTATTATTATACCGCCAGCTGTTTTTTCATCAGAGGCCACTCTTTTAACAAGGACTCTATCATGTAATGGTTTAAAATTCATATTTTACCTCAATTTAAGTTATTGATATTTAGTAATTTTTTATTAGCACTCTTTATCATAGAGTGCTAGTCATGTAATCATTCTTATGAAGTATTCAAGAGGAATTTAAAAAATATTTATAATTTATTGTTAAACAGATAAAAAGGTGGTTATGAATTATTTTTTTCAAGTATTTTCAAAAACTTTAGGTTTTTTGCTAGCTATAGTGTTTCTAATAGTTTTGATAAGCCTTTTTTTATTCTTTTTTAGAGAAAATCAACAAAAGTATTTTACTTATTTAGAAGGAAATAAAGATTCTTCTGAAATTATTGCTATTTTAAAATTGAATGGACCTATAATTTCAGAACCTCCTAATTTTAATGATTATAAAATATTTCAAAATTTAGAGGTAATTTATCCATCGCTAATAAAAGAATACTTGAGAGAATTAGAACAAAACAATGCAAAAGGTCTAATAATATCAATAAACTCTCCAGGTGGTGGTGTTTCTGCTACACAAAAAATATATAATTCAATAAAAGACTTTAAAGAAAAAAATAAAATTCCTATTTTTTTTCATACTAAAGATATTCTTACTTCAGGAAGTTATTGGGTAGCTTTATCAGGTGATAAAATTTTTGCTGATTATGGAAGTATTATAGGAAGTATTGGTGTAAGAGGTCCAAATTGGCTATATTATAATTCGCCAACTTTGTTATCTGAAGGTCTATTTGGAAGATCTGTAGAGTCACAAAATGGATTAAAATTATTTTCGAATACTGCTGGTATGTACAAAGATATTTTTAATCCCTTTAGAAAACCAACAAAAGAAGAGATAAATAAACTACAAATCATGGTTGATGATATTTATGCTGATTTTGTTAATTTAGTTTCCATAAATAGAAAAATAGAAAAAAGAATTATTACTGATGAAATAGGTGCCATGGTTTTTAACTCAAAAAGAGCAAAGTTAAATTATTTAATTGATGATGAAAAAAATATTAATGAAATTATTGCATTGATTTCAAAAAAATTAAAATTAGAAAATGAAAAAATTCTCATAAATAAGTATAATGAAAAATATAATTTATTTAATTTAAATTTTACTAACTTTTATAATAATAAAATAGCTAATAAAGATTTAAAAATTATGATTAATAAAAAGTTTTGTAATAATTACTATAACGAATTTAGTAGCATAGCGCAAAATTATATATCAATTAATTGTTAAAATTTAATATACTTTTTAATTTTTTAACTTTAACTATTAAATTTTTAAAATAATTACTTTCATCATAAATTTTAGGAATAATTGTTTTACGAGATCCAGGATTGTCAATATTTATCGAATCTGCTTCCAAATTAAAATAATCAAGATTTAAAATTTTTGCAATTGAGCTGTATCGATTTTTAAAAATATCTTCATATTTATGCTTATACTTTGGAGTAATCTCAATAATTTTTGTTCCTTTTTGACAAAACACCGTATTAACTAAACCAGAACCAGTAGGTGATATGATAATTTCTGCACTTGAAAATAAGTCTATCTGCTCTGGTATACTAAGATTATGCAAATCTACAATTTGAAAGTTTAATTCAGATAAATAAGATAATACATCATTTTCATTTACTAAATTTCTATAGTTGCAGTTTTGTCTACTAATATATATTTTTTTCTTTTTACTTTTTTTATTAGAAACCAAATTATTTAATATTTTAATAGAATTATTTTGATCTAAAAATTGTGGTATTTGTGAATTTTTAAATTTATAAAAACCATCATCTAAAAAAATAAATTTTGTTTCTATTTGATTTTTATTACAAATTATTTTTATAAAATTTCTAAATTTATTTGGAGTGTTTCTATGTAGTGCAATATTAATTTTTTTTTTATTTATATAAAAAATCCTTGGCAAAAAGCTAATTATATTTCTATAATAATTGTCCTGGGCACTAGATCCCAGAACAAAAATATCAGAAAAAGATTTGAAATTTTTTTTATTCAAATTAAAATTATTGATAAAATCTTTCTTATAAAAATTATCATATTTTAATGTATCTCCCCACATAAATAATTCAGAAAAAGTAAACATCTCATCTGTGATAGGATAATAGTTATGTGTATCAAGATAAAAATTATCATTTAAAATATTACAAGTAAAATCAATATTATTACCTTTTATAGATTGAAACCGAGAAGATAGGTTGTCGAGTTTTTTTATTTCTAAATTATTATGGTCAGTAAGTTTCATTTTAATTTTTTTATCATTTTTTTTTGAACTTTGTCACTTTAAAAAAGCAAATTGGCGCGCCCGAGAAGAGTCGAACTCCTAACCTTATGATCCGTAGTCATACGCTCTATCCAATTGAGCTACGGGCGCTTTTAAAATTCAAAATTAAAATAGTTATTATATTCTTACTTAATATATAATTTATTTTAAAATTTCTATGATTTATAATATTTAAAGATTTCAATAATTGGCAAATTAAGTGCTTTAATGTTAAAATCAAACTAGTGATAAAATCAATTTTATTCTTTCTATTTTTTTGTCTATTATTTAATGCTTCATATTCAAATGAAATTGGTCAAGTGACCGGGTATAAAATACCTCGATTTGTGTCTTTAAAATCGGATGAGGTCAATCTTAGAATTGGTTCAAGTACTAACTATCCAATCATTGTAAAATATGTAACCAAAAATATACCAGTTGAAATTACTGATGAATATAAAAGATGGAGAAAAATTACAGATATGCAAGGAAATGAAGGTTGGATTCATGGAGATCTTCTGAAGGGAGATAGATTCGTAATAATTATTAAGAATAATAAATCGATAATTCATATGTATTCAAAACCAGATGGAGTTCCAATAGGAGAAATAGGAGAGTCAAATATTGCAAAAATAAAAGTTTGTTTAGAAAAATGGTGTAAAATAAAATTTGAAAGTCATAAAGGTTGGGTTAATAAAAAAAATTTATGGGGTGTTTATGAAAAAGAAGAAGTCAATATACCCTTCTACCAACCAATAATTAATTTAATTTGGAAATTAAATTTATACTAAAATCATATTTAATTTTTTTTCAGAACTTTCCATGCTAAAGATATTCTCAGGCCCATAAATCTTTGACTAGGAGCTTCAGCGTAATGACAAATATTTCCAGGAAAAAATACAGCTCTATTAGGTTTATAGCTTACAGTTTTAATAATTTCAGTATCCAAGGAGGGTTGCTGGCCCATGTGATTTAAAAAAAATAAAGCTCCGTTCCATCTTAAATCCCACTCAGGATTTGGATAATACAAGAAAGTAAATGCATTAGCATCAGGTTCTTTTACATCAGAATGAGCAGTGCCATTTTGGTTTGCAGTTTGTCCATTTGCATAACAAGTTATTAATTGATAATTAGAAGGATCAGATTTTAGAAATTTTTCACAGATTATTTTAAATAAGGTATCCTGGAAAAAACTTTCTTGATCCAATTTTTCCATATGCCAAAATCTTCCACCAGTTGCACTTCCACCAGTATAACTCCATTTAGGCCTTTGAAGTAATTCCCAAGTTTTTTTAGCTAAATCTGCTGGGAAGACATTATCAAAAACTTTTATTTCCAAATCAGCCATTATATAAAATAAAGTAAATTATATTTTACAAAAATTCTATATTTTTTTTTATTTAATATTTATATTAATAAGAATAAATTTAAATGCCCAATAAACCCTCAAATATTAACTATGAACTATCAATTATAGCTGATCAGCTTAGTAAAAAGTTAGATAAAATTTCTACTGATGAAATTATAAAAAAATTAATTTATTTTAAAAAATCTGAACCTAGTGAAATCAAGGTATATAATTACTTATCACTTTTTTATAATAAAAGTTCAAAATATTTAAAAGCAATAAATATTTGTAAAGAAGGTATTCATCTTTTTCCAAATGACTCAAATAGTTATTATATAATATCTGAATCTTTTTTAAAATTAAATAAAACAAATGAGGCAATTAGTAATTTAAAAAAAGCTATATTAATAAATAATAATAATTATTTTGCACATAATGCATTAGGAAATATTTATTGGAAAAATGACAATATTGATGAAGCAATATGTTGCTTTCAAAATGTCTTAAAAATAAATCCTAATTTTAAAGATGCAGAAAAAAAAATAAAGATTGCTAGAAAAAAACGTATAGGACTAATTAACCATCTTACTTATCATCTCCCAAAAAAGAGTGATAATTTGAGTACAATAAATATTGTTAATGATAAACTTCAAAAAATTAATTCAAATTTTAGTTTAAATTGCCTAATTGAGGATGCAAAGATTATTGAACTAATAAATGACATTCAACAAATAATAGAAATAAACCAAATAAATACAGATTTTGAAGGATCTCAAATTTTTAGAAAAGGTATAATAAAGTATAACTGCACAAGACACTTTAAAATTTTTAATAAATTTAAAGTTATTCCTTATAATTGTTTTAGTTGTTATAAAATTCAAATTGAACCTAGAAATATTATTGAATTAATAAAATTATATTTGGTTCTTGAAAACTTAGATTTAGAAAAAAATTTAACAAGAAAATGTATGGTTGAAACTAGAAATAATATTTCAGGAAAATATAAAGGTTATATTTATTGTATAGGATTAAAGGAAGCTGAACACACCCTTAAATTAATTAATCCAATTTTAGATAATACTATAGGAGTTAAAATACCAAGATTTATTAAAAGAGGTTGTTCAGAGTTTGGTATTACTTACCCAAATTATAAAGAATTGAATCCATTAAGTACAAATTTTATGAAATATAATAAAACATGGAAAGAAAAAGAGGAGATTATTGACAGTGAATTAAAAGAGCAGGTTAAAGGAAAAAAATTAATTGACGAAGATAAGTTCTATATGAAAAAAAATAAAATTGGAATTACTATAAGAGATGTATTGGTAATATATAATTGGTTATTTTATGCTCAAAAAATAAAAGATGAAAATGTTAAAAAATTGTGTAAAAAAATAACATATTCTAACTTTATTGATAAAAAATTTATATAATAAATAATGGCTGGGGCGGTAGGATTCGAACCTACGAATGTCGGCTCCAAAAGCCGATGCCTTACCGCTTGGCGACGCCCCAATAATTATATTTTTTTCTTATATAATAAATGTCTATTATCGAAAACAAAACTTAAAAGGAACAAAAAAAACATTTATACCATAAATTAGTATGAGCAAATACTTTAATGTATTACCAAAAAATGAAGATATTAAAACATCTGATATATTCAATGGTTGGGCAAATATTTACTCCCTTATAAAAAAAGAAACTCGTAATAAAAGCATGATTATTGCTATAGATGGTGATTATTCTACAAATTGGGATATTTATATTCAAAACTTAAATTTAATTTTTAAAGATAAAAAAATAAAAATTTTAAATTTTAATAAATGCATTTTAAGTTTTAAAAAAATTAATAATTATTTTTTAAATCATTTATCAGATAAAGATAAGTTATTTGGAAAAATTACTAATAAAAATATTGACAGCATAATCAACAAAAAGATTTTGAAACAATATAAAAGAATTTTTTTTAAAATTTTGCACTCAAATAAATTAAGTTACATTATATGTATTGGAACTGGCATTGGAAATTTAAATATTAACAAATATTTTGATCTATTATTTTATTCAAATTTAACTAGGCATGAATCAATAAATAGCAATAACTGGAGTAAAAAAATTGGCAAAACCCAAACCATAAGCCCTAATACTTTCTATTACCATATCTTTCCAATTATGGAAAAATATCAAAATCAACTTATAAAAAAAATTGATTATTACATTAATTTTAGTAAGAATAATTTTCCTGTAATAATATCAAATGATAATTTAAAAAAAATAATTAATGCCTCAACTCAAATTCCTATAAAATTTAATCCTTTATATGAGCCGGGGGTTTGGGGTGGGCAATGGCTATGTAAAAAAAGAAAATTAAAATTGCCAAACTGCTCGATAGGTTTAGAATTAATTGCGCAAGAACAAAGTTTAATTTTTAAATTTAAAAATAAAAAATTAGAAATTCCTTTTTCATTAATAATGTATTTAAAGTCTAAAAATATATTAGGAGTAAAATTTTCAAAAAAATATAAAAATTATTTTCCTGTAAGAATAGCCTATGATGATACTTATAAAAATAAAGGAGACAATCTTTCAATACAAGTTCATCCAGATAAAACATATATGAAAAAAAATTTTAATGAACCAATTGGTCAATCAGAAATATATTATATTACTGATAGTTATAAAAAAAGTGGAGTATTTTTAGGTTTTAAAAAAAAGATATCAAAAAAAGAATTTATAAAAGATGTTATTAATTCTAGCAAAAAAAATGTAAAAATTGATTATGAAAAATATATTAACTTTGAAAAAGCTAAAAAAGGAAATCTTTATTTAATTCCACCAGGAACCGTTCATGCTTCAGGCAAAAATAATTTTGTTTTAGAAATTAGTAACACACCCTATCGATATACATTTAAAATATATGATTATTGTAGAAAAAATCTAGATGGAAAAAAAAGATCATTATCTATAGATCATGCATTAAAAGTTTTAAAATTTAATAGAACTGAAAATTGGATTAAACAAAATCTAATTCCCAAACCTCAATTTATAAGAAATATTAATCAAGGTACAGAATATCTATTATCAAACAATAAAAATTTTACTTTTAACATTTACAGGATTCATTTTAAGAAATATTATTTTGATAAAACTCAAAATAGTCTTCATATTATTAATCTTGTAGAAGGATCCAAAATTAGGATAATAGCTAAAAAAAATAACCATGAAGTAGTAATCAAACATTCACAAACTCTACTTTTACCTCAATCATTAAATGAATATAAAATATTGAATATGGGTAAGGGCGAATGTAAAATTATTAAGATAATTTTGAAGTAGATATGAAAAATATTATAGCACTTGATATTGGAGGCACTTCAATTAAATCAGCAATAATTAAATCCAATGGATCATTTTTAGAAAATTCTTGTAAAATTAGTGAGATTGATTCAAATCAAAACAAAGATTATATTATTAATAAGTTTATTTTTCCAATTAAACAATCTATTCAATATTTAAATGAACAGAAAATTGATTTGGATGGTATTGCTATCTCTATATGTGGTCCTTTTGACTATGAAAAAGGAATTTCATTAATAAAGAATCTAGATAAATATGAGTCAATTTATAATTTAAATATAAAAAAAATAATTAGAGAAAAATTATTTTTATCAAATAAAATTCCTATAGTATTTGATCCAGATGCATGGAGTTTTGGAAGAGGAGAAGTAAATTTTAATAATTATGAAAATTATAATAAAATCATTGTATTCACTATGGGTACTGGAATTGGAAGTTGCTTTATTGAAAACAAAAAAGTTGTTTCAGAAGGCAAAGGTATTCCTTGTTTTGGGTGGGTCTCTGGCCAAAAATATAAAGATGGAATATTAAATGACTACACTTCAAGTATATTTATGAAAAAAAAATATTTTGAGATAACTAAAGAAAATATTAGCATAAAATCTATGGCAGAAAGAGCTAGAAAAGAAGATAAAAATGCAAAAGCTATTTTTGATGAAATAGGCAATACTCTAGGATCTTTTTTAAAAGAAAATTTTGTAGATGAATTTAAGACAAATTGTATAATATTTGGAGGCCAAATATCTATGGCATCAGACCTATTTATTGACAAAATACAATATCATCTTCAAAATAGTAAGTATTTAAAAAAAATTACAAAAGCACAAGATATACAATTTGCTGCTCTAAAAGGTGCTGCTCAACTTTTATTTGAAAAAAAACTAAGATGAATGATTTAAGAAATCAATTAACAAAAGAAGGATATATAAAAATTAATAATTTAATTGACAAAAAATTACTTACAAAAATAAATGTTTTAACTACAGATCTAGTAAATAATCAAACTGAAAAAGAAAAAAAAGAACAGGTCTCAACTGGCAGTATGATTAGTGTATCAAATCATGAAAATTTTTTAAGTTTAATAATAAACGATGAATTACTTAAAATTTTTAGTAGAATGGGGTACAATAATCCTAAATGGTCTTCAGGTTATATTATTGGTAAAGAATCTAATTCAGCACCTCTTTATTGGCATACTGATTGGTGGGCATGGGATGACCCTATAAGTTTTTCTAAAGAACCTCCAATGATATTTGTAATGTTTTATTTAACAAATACAAATAAAACAAATGGTTGTCTAAGGGTAATTCCTGGATCTCATTTAAAATTTAATGAAGTGCACAAATATATAAAGAAACACCATTCACATTATAGATTATATAATAATCCGGATGACCCCGTATTCAAATCTGTAAAAGACGAATTAGATGTAACATCAAATTTAGGAGATGTTATTATTGGAGATGGTCGTATCCTTCATGCAGCTCATCCTAATTTAAGTAATAAAATGCGGACTGTTGTTACCTTATGGTATTACCCTGACTTTGATGAATTACCTGATCATATTAAAGCAAGTTCAGAGGATCATCACAAATGGCCAAAAAATTGGAATGAAAAATCATTAGATATTTTAAAAAAATACTTTCCAAAATATGAAGGAAATGCAAAAAAAATTAAATGGAATAGAATAAGATATGAATAAAAAAGAGATTTCTATTCAGCTCTATACTGCTAGAAATTTCAAACCTTACGAAAATATATTTAAATTTTTATCTGAGCAAGGCTTCCAGGATGTTGAATTATTTGAAGTTGAAGCCTTTGATGAAACTAGAGATTTATTAGATAAATATAATTTAAATGCCAAATCCTCTCATATAGGATTTGATACTCTTAAAGATACAAAGAATATTATTTCAAATTTACAAAAGCTAAAAGTTAAACATGCAATTATACCTTGCCCAGTTGGAAAACCAGGAGGAAAGTTTGAAGCAATTTTTGATAAAAATGAAAAAGAATGGAATGATTTTGGTAAAGAACTAGCTTCTTATGTAAAAATTTTTGAAGATAATGGAATGACCTTAGGTTATCACAATCACGCATTCGAATTTAATATGCTTCCTAGTGGTAAAATGCCTATAGAGTGTATTTTGAATCATAATGAAAAATTAAAATATGAAATTGATATAGGCTGGGTAGTAGCTGGAAAAGCAGATCCGATATTTTGGATTAAAAAATATGCTTCGAGAATCATTGCTTGTCATTTGAAAGATTTTTCTTCACCTGATAAAAATTTAATTGATCACAATTCACAATGTGCAATTGGTAATGGTTTTATAGATTGGAAATCTATTCTTTATGAAATAAAAAAAACCAACTGTGAAATTTTAGCCTTAGAACATGATGATCCTAAAGATTATAAAGACTATGTTTTGAAATCTTTAAATTTTTTGAGTAACATATAAAATGAAAGTTGGAATCATAGGTTGTGGAAATATTTCTGAAATATATTTTAAATGTCAAAATATTTATAATAATTTTGAAATAGTCGCTTGTGCAGATATAAAACTTGAAGCTGCAAAAAAAACTGCAGAAAAATTCAATTTAAAGTTTCAAAGTGTTGAAAATCTTCTTTCAAATAGTGAGATTGACTTAATAATTAATCTAACCATTCCATCAGCTCACAAAGAAATAACAATTAATTCTTTAAAAGCTGGAAAACATTGTTTTAGTGAAAAGCCACTTGCTATGAACTTTGCTGAAGGAAATGAAATTCAAGAAATATCTAAACAAAAAAATCTTTATGTAGGTTGTGCTCCTGATACTTTTTTAGGTGCAGCAGGTCAAAAAGCAAGAGCTTTAATCGATGAAAATAAAATTGGAAATATAGTTCTGGGAACTTTTAATCTCATGAATCACGGAATGGAACACTGGCATCCTAATCCAGATTTTTTTTTCAAACCTGGAGCAGGCCCTGTATTTGATGTTGGAGTATATTATATTACTCATTTAGTTAATTTAATTGGTCCTGTAAAAACTATAAGCGCTATAAGTGTAACGGTAAATGATGAAAGAACTATTACAAGCGAACTTAGATATGGAGAAAAAATAAAAGTTGAAACTCCCTCAACATTAATAGGTACTTTAGGTTTTACAAATAATGCAAAAATACAGTTTTTTTGTTCTTGGGATGTTTGGAAACATCAACACTCAACAATAGAGCTATATGGTTTAAATGGATCAATGATATTACCAGATCCAAATTTTTTTAGTGGTGATATTTTGGTTGCTAATAAAGATAAAGATTGGCAATTAATCAACAATGATAATATGTTGTTAGGGATACCAAACATGACTGATAGTGATGGATCTAAGATAGCAAATTATAGAGGCATAGGATTATCAGATATGATTGATTCTATTAAAAATCAAAGACAGGCGAGATGTTCGCTTACTCTTTCAATGCATGTTTTAGAAGTAATGGAAGGAATCATTAAATCTGCAGAAAAAGAAGAAATTTATAATTTAAAAACTCAACCTTCTCAACCCAAATTTTTTGATGAGAATGAAATTAGAAAATTAAAAAAATAAATTTATATAAATTTTTGTTAAATATAATTACTAAGAAATAACTATAACTTTTCTTTCATGGGGCTTAAAATCAATAAAATATTTTCCTGAAGAACTAGGATCTACTTTTTCTAACAATTTATTTGACATATTTTCAATAGATAATTTTTTTATCTTAATATAGTTAGATTCAATTTCAAATGTTTTATCCTCTGAAGAGTAGTTCATAAGATGTAAATAGGATTTTTTATTATTTTTTTTCACATCAGTAATATAAATATTATTTGAAGCAATATTGAACATTTTTATATTAGTTCTTTTTTTAGAATTTCCTCTATCTTGGTAGTTATGAACAATTGGTTCATATATATAAGGCATGATATCTTGTATACGCTGCAAAAGATCCTTTGCTTTTTCAAAATTGATTACAAATTCATATTTTATGAGCTTTGATTCATCTGCTAAAAAATTAGTATTCCAATAATTATTATATAACCACGCAGAAAGCATTTTGTACTTTCTCTCTACTTTATTATTTTTGTCAAATTTACCAAAATTTAATCCTCCTACTTGCCATAGCGGACAATCTTTAGTTGAAATTGTAATACCTCCATTACTTCCATGATAAGATATCCAATTTTGAGTTGTAAGATAGTGTTTACAAGAGAAAGGAAGGTGATCTTTATCTAACTGCAGTATTGCCCCGGCAGTTTCGAAATGACATTTTGTATTTGTTCCTGAATTTATTGGCATTGGCAAATAAAGAGCATGAGGATTACTGTCTGGTTTTTTCAAAATTTCCACATTAATAATTAAAGATGATTGGTTAGTAAAAAGTTTGTAATTAATTTTAAATTCATCTCCGTTAGATAAATAAAACTCTTCTTCAACCGATATGTAATTTGTCTTTTTAAAAAATTTTCTTTCTTTTAATTTTGCATTCTCTTTAATATTTTTCCATTTATTATTCCAAGAAGAGCTCCAATCAAGTGAGCCAGAGACAACAGGTTTGAAAATTTCAGTTCTTTTTTGAGTTTTAGGATATTCTAAAATAGGAACACCAAAGAAAAATTCTTTATTATTTTTAATAAAATTATGTTTCTTTGAAAAAATATTTTCAATTCCTCCTTTTTCCGCAAATTGAACACTAATTTTTTTATTGCTAATTTCTAATTTTTTTATTTTTAAATCATTAGAAATACTTTTTTGAAAATCTATTTTTTTAGCAGTTAAAGGAGGTATTTCTATTGGACCCAACCAATCAACAAGATCATCATTTATTTCAGACATGGTCATATCTTGACGATGGACTGAATTTACTTTTTTTTGTCTTGTTAAGTCAATTTCTCTTCTTACCCACCAATTGTCTTTTTCATTCATTTTATCAAAATCAAGTTTCATTTTTTTTCCTGCTTTATTCACTTCACTTAAATATGAATAGACACCTTTGAATTTAGGAATTTTGATAAATGTTTTTATTTTAAAAGGAAGGGAGTTAAAAGCTATAGCGCTAGCTTTTTCTCCTCCCATTAATTGAGCTATTTTTTCAACACCATCTCTTCTAAGCATTCTAGCTATTGATAAGCCTTCGTACGGTAAGACTTGTTTCATGATCCACTGCATTTTAGTTTCATCGGAAAAAGGGAAATTTATTGATCTATCTGCTCCCCATGTATGTTCAGCATATAAAGCTAAGGATTCTTTTGATTTTTTTTCTAGATCTGTTCGTCTAATGTCATCTTTTTTAGTATGCGTAAAAAGATTAACTATGTTAGCCTGGCGTAAGGCTTTCTGACCAGCTGAATTTATACGAGTTTCATTAGGCGTACTTCCACAACCAAAATTCCACCAATCAGACCAATCTCCTTGCATAGTTGGAATTTTTTCTTGGGTTTTTAGTTTTTCAAAAAATTCTGAAATGGTCACCATGCGTATAGGAAAATTTTTATATTTATTATTCCAAGTTTTTAAAAAAGGAATGATATCTGGATTTGGAGGAGCATTATCATGATGATTAGTATTTGTAATCTGGGCCATAAAAAAATCATAAGAATAATTTGGCTTTTTTAAAAACTTAGGAAAATTTTCAATTGTTTTTTTTGTTCCAGATATTGAAAATGGAATTTTTAAAAAGTGTCCTGCTGTAGCTCCGTATATAGGGCCATTATAAGCAAGTAGTTTTCTTTTTGTTGGACTTTGCCAATAAAAACCACTTGGCCAAGGTTTTAAAGCATGTCCGTAAAATTCATTGATAGCCATGCTAAAACCTTTAATACCAAAATCAAGCAATGCATCTACCATCCCCCAAGGAACGCCATTAATATCACAGTCCATGGCATAATTAATTTTCATTCCTTCTTTACGTAAAAAAGTAATCGGTTCTAAGTTTTCGATAATCATTTGATGGTCCATTAACGGCGTCATGTGCCATTTGCATCCGGCTACATCAATTAATCCTTTGTGATGCAATTTTAAAAATCTTTTGCGATATTGGGGTGTTGTATTTTTCCACCAATCCATTGTTATTCCTGTAACCTCACATGTCCATTTAAATTGACAATTAGGTTCATTAGATGCATTTTTTTCTGCTAACTCTATTGCTTCCTCTATATATCTTTTATGTAATTCAAATATTACAGGCTGAGGAGAAGTATAACCTATATCAGTGTGAGAATGATGAAGAAGCAAAATTTCTTTAATCATAAATTATCCTTTTCCTGTTCCCATAGATCCAAGAGTAAGTCCACGAATAAAATGTCTTTGAAGTAATAAAAAGATAACTAATGTTGGTATACTTGCCATGACTGTAGCCATTAAAATTGTAGGGCCATCCATTTGTGCATATAAGTTTTGCATTCCAACTAAGGCACTAGTAACTGGTCTCACTGAGGTTGATCTTGATAAAACCATTCCAAAAAGTAAATCATTCCATATCCAAGTAAATTGAATTAAAAAAACTAATAGCAAAGGAGCCTTAGCTAAGGGCATCATAATTTTATAAAGTATTTGCAAATTAGATGCTCCTTCTATTTTAGCTAATTCTTGTAATTCCCAAGGGACGGTTAAGAAAAAACCTCTTAAGACAAATGTTGCAAATGGTATACATATGGAAACATACATCAAAATAAGTCCAAATTTTGTATTATAAATTCCAATAGCTACATATGCTTCAAATAAAGGCAATAGATACATTTGAAAGGGAAATACAGTTCCAGAATATATAAGCAAAAACCAAAGTAAGCCATTTTTCATTTTTAACCTCACGATTCCAAATGCAGCTAAAAAAGCAAAAATTACTGCTAGAGAAGAGCCACAAAAACCATATATTAGACTATTTACAACTCCATCCCCTATCCCCTTGTTCCAAGCTTTAATTGCATTATCAATAAAAGCAGTACCAAAAATTATTTCTGTTTTATCTCCCTTAGAATATTGAGAGGCAGTTTTATTAGCATTAACAATAAGAAAAAAAACTGGATATATCCATGCCATAACAACTATTATCATGCCTATATATCCAACAGTTAAATTAACTTTTTCTTTAGTTTTATAATTCATAATTTAACTAACATCCTCTTTAGTTAAAACTGATTTTAAATAATAATAAGAAAATACTAGACCTACCAAACTTATTAATACTGCTACCGCCGCCGCATAACCAAGATCAAAAATGATAAAACCTTCACGATACATTGTTACTGCTAGTGTTTCAGAATATCTTCCAGGACCTCCCATTGTCATAACCCACACTGAGTCAAAGATTCTAAAACTATTAATTAAAGCAAGTAATGATGCTATAACAAAGTATGGCATGATCATTGGAATAACTATTTTAAAAATTAAAGTAAAACCTTTTGCTCCATCAATTTTTGCTGCTTCCATTGGTTCTTTAGGCAACCCTTGTAAGCCTACTAAAAAAATCATCATATTTATACCTGTTGCTTGCCAAGTATATGCACCAATCATTGAGTAAGTATTTTCTGGTGCTCTAAATAACCAATCTCTATTTAAATGTTCGAATCCAATTAATGCTAAGACCTGATTAAATAGCCCACTTTTATCAAGTATAAAACCAAATAATACTCCTGCAGCTGCGGCAGAAACTGTTGCGGGAATATAAATTAATATTTGAAAAAAATTTGACCTAGGTAAAAATTGTATAGAATAAGCAAATAAAAATCCTATTGAAACTGGAAAGACTGTTGCTAGAACAGTCCAAATTATTGTATTTTTAATTGGTATTATATAATTTGGGTCAAGAAATAGTTTAATGTAATTATCAAATCCAATAAAGTTTGCAGGATTAAGTCCGTCATTATCTGTAAAGCTCATTATCAAAGTTCGAATAATTGGATAAATACAAATTAATGAAACTAAAATAACTGCAGGAGCTATATATAAATAAGCCTGATTAGTATCTTTATTAAAATTCATCTAAATACAGTTTTGAAAAAAATAAAGCCCCTATAAAAGGGGCCTTAAATAAATTAATTAGTTATTTGACCAATAGTTATCAGCTAAAGTTTGTAAATTTGCCATTACATCTTTGTAGCTTGTTGGATCAAGTACAAATTTTGAAATTTCATCAACAGCAGCCTCACAAATTTCTGTTGGAGTAGCTTCCCAATATCTATTTATTTGGCGATAGCCTCCTTCATTAATTTCTTTAACTAATTCTCCTACCTCTCCTCCTGGTAAACCAGCATTTAGGTTATGAGGTGGGAAGAACATAAGCTCTGTCCACTTAGCTGAAGCAGCTTCTGACATCCAAAAATCAATCGCATCTAATGCTGCGTCTTTATCTTTAGCATTTTTAGCAACCATTATTGGACCAGCTTCAAAAATTACTGATGGAGGAAGAGATGCATCTTTATTGGGTAATACAAAGTATCCCCATTCATCTCCTTCTTTAATTCCACCTCCAGTAACAGTAGAAGCGAACCAAGTACCAACTAACATGTGAACTACTTCTCCTTTAGAGAAACTATTATTCATTGAGTCACCAGTAGTGAATCCAAAAGCTGCACTTCCATCATCCATCCAACCTTTGTCCATCCAAGATTTCCAAGTTAAAAATGCTTCCTCGACTTGGGGGTCAGTATATTTAGCTCTTCCTTCTACTAAATCTTCATAAAAATCTGGGTCAGAACGAATTAAAAACTCTTCAAACCAAATAAATGCAGGCCATCTGCCTTCTATTGTTTGTCCAACAGGAGTTCTGCCAGAAGCCTTTATTTTTTCAAAATTTGATTCTAGTTCTTCCCAAGTTTTTGGTTCACTGAGTCCAAGTTCTGCATAAACAAGTTTATTGTAATACATAGGCCAAAAGGCGATTAAACTTGGAACAGCATAAGTTTTTCCGTCAAATTGAAAAGCTTTTGCTAAGTCAGGAGAAACTTCGCCTGCTGCAATATACTTATCCCATATTGGACTTAAATCCTCAACTAAACCTGCATCAACCATATCTTTCATTCTGTATCCAGCCCACCAAGTAAATAAACCTGGAGGATCAGCTCTTAAAGATTGTCTGACAGTGGCTTGGAAACTAGAAGTGTCTGCAAATGGAGTAATCTCATAACTATTGTTAGAGTCTAAATCAAAAGTTTCAATCCACCAGTCTTGCCAGCCAGCTTTGTCATGATAAAGTTGAACATCTCCTGCTAAAGAAAAATTAGCAGAAAAAAACAACATTAAACCAAATAATATTGAAGTTAATTTTTTCATTATAAATTCCTCCTATTAAAATAGTAATTATAATAATAAACATATTGAAGTAATTAATCGAATAAGGAAACTAAATAATATATATATAAAAATTATACATTAATTATTATATGATAACTATTAATTACATTATAGCTAAATTGCTTTGTTTTTAATTTCAATATTTTAATCTATAAAAATATAAACAATGTTCAAGAAAGAGGATTATAACTCTTATTATCACTCAGGATTATCATGCTGGAATCAGCTAAAGATTGAAGATGCAATAATAT
The DNA here is from genome assembly GCA_902577425.1 of uncultured Alphaproteobacteria bacterium. Lineage (GTDB taxonomy): Bacteria > Pseudomonadota > Alphaproteobacteria > HIMB59 > MarineAlpha5-Bin3. The sequence continues at coordinate 180,603 of CACGZD010000001.1, forward strand.
ATTTTAGAAAAGCATTAGAAAAAAAACCTGATTTTGTTCTTGCAAAAAAAAAACTTAATGAAGCAATAAAAGAAAGGGAAGATTTAATATCTTATCTAACATTTTTCAATCCTCAAAACAATTCTTCAAATTCAATAATCTTAGCTAATCAGAAATTACAAAATATAAAAAACAATATTGATTTAGAAAAAAAAATTTCCAATGAAGAGATAATAAATTTATATAATAAAATTCAAAAAATACTAATTAGCGAAAATATTTTACTAGAAATTGAATCAACACAAATTCATAGAGAGAGTTTAATAAAATATCAATGTAATAGACATCATGAAGTTTTTAAAACTTATAATATTATTCCTGAAAATTGCTTTGGTTGTTTTAAAGTACAGATTCAACCTAAAAATATAATTGATTTTTTAAAATTATACTTAGTTTTTGACAATCTAAAATTAAAAAAAAACTTAGCTAGAAAATGCATGATTGAAACAAGAAAGAATATAGAAGGCTCTTATAAAGGTCTAATTTTTTGTATAGGATTAGAGGAAGCTAATCAGACAATAAATAAAATACGACCTATTATTGAAAAAACCATTGGCAAAGATTTAAATATAGAAATAAAAAGAGGTTGCTCAGAATTTGGTTTAGCTTACCCTGAATATAAAAATATCAATCCAAAAAATAAAATGTTTATGAGTTATAAAGCTGAATGGAAAGAAAAAGAAAACTTAGTTGATAAAAAAATTAAAAAAAGAGGAGTTGAAAAAGTAATACCTAATGAAACATTAAGAGGAATTACTCTTAAAGATAGCCTCATTATAATTAATTGGCTCTTTTATGCTCAAAAGATAAATGACAAATATCTTCATATGTTAACAGATAATATTTATTATTCTAAATATGTAGACAATTTATTAATAATGAAAAAAAAATAACTTCTGTTATGATATTAAAGTTTTAAAATGTTTAATAAGTACTCAAATAAAAATTTTGTAAAAAATAAATTAGCTAATAATGAAATATGCCTTGGCATTTGGTCAATAATATCATCTGAGAGCAATCTTGATATTTTCTCCAAATCAAATCTTGATTTTATACTTTTAGACATGGAGCATGGTAACTATGTGCACAACATAGAAAATGCAATTAGAATAATTGAGTCAAATAATTGCTCACCTATTTTAAGACCTCCAACTTTCAACTCTCATTTTATTCAAAATGCTTTAGATTTTGGAATACATGGATTAATTGTTCCTCAAATTAAGTCTATAGAAGAAATTCAACGATATATAAGCAATACTGTATTCCCTCCAAAAGGAATTAGAGGTTTTAATCCTTTTGTTAGATCAGCTTCTTACGGTATGAAAAATAATTTAAATAATAATAATGATGAATTCGCATTAAGATCGATAATACTTGAACATAAAGATCTTTTAAATAAGCTTGATGAGATTAGTAAATTAGAATTTTTAGATCTAGTTTATATTGGTGCTTATGATTTATCCAAGTCATTAAATATTGATCCAACAGGAAATGAAATGAAAAAAATTATAAAAGATGCAACTCAAATTCTTAGGAAGAATAATATTAATGTTGGAGCTATTGTATTTAATAAAGAAGATTTCAAAGAATTAACAAATTATGGTGTTAATTTTATAGTTTATTCTGTCGACTCTAAGATAATTGCCTCAGGAATAGATTCATTTATTAGTGATATTGAAATATAAATATAACTTATAAATAATTTATATTATTTACACATACATGGGTCCAAAGTTTACTATACTTTTTTTTAAAAATTTCATAAGCCTTTAAAACTTCTAATTTTTTTTCAAATGCTGCATAAAAACAAGAGCCTGTTCCTGTCATTCTTGTAAAAAGAGTATTATCAAAAGTCTTTAAATAACTAAAAATTTCATTGAAGTATAAATTTTCTTTTAATACAATTTTTTCAAAATCGTTTCCTTTATCATCACTATTTTCATGATTATTTTTTATATCTAATTTTTCATACATTTCTTTTGTTGAATTATTAAAATTAGGTTTAATTAATAAAAAATATAATTTTGGAAAAATAGCTGGAGAAATTTTTTCTCCAATTCCAGTAATTATGCAATTTTTTGCAAATAGAAAACTAGGGATATCAGATCCTAAGGAAACATAAGCACTTGGCTCTTTTAGATGAATATAATTCATAGCATTTAATCCTTTTATTAATCCTGCCGCATTGGTAGAAGCTGAACCAAGACCTCCCTGCACGGGAATATTTTTAGTTACAGTAACATCAAAATGCAAATTCTTATCTAAGTTTAAAAACTTTAGCGTTTTTAAAATAATACAATCACTGTAGTTATTGTTTTTAGGTTTAAAAAATCCTTTATATTTTATTTTTGTTTCATCACTTTTTTTAATTTCAATTTTATCATATAAATCAATAAAAGTTATTCCTGATCTTAGTGAATGGTACCCATCTTTTCTTTTATTTAAAACTTTTAAAAATATATTTAATTTAGCAGGTGCTAAAATAGTCTTACTATCCAGCATTATTTTTTTCCAACTTTTTCTTTATATCGTTTACAATTGTATCTTCCGGATTTGCTAAATCTAAAACTTGTTTCCATAAATAAATGGCTTCTCTTTTTCTATTTAAAGCTAAATATATGTCGGCCAAATGATCTAAAGATATTATCTCGCTTGGAGCAATTGATATAACTTCTTCCATTAATTCAGCTGCTTTTTTAAAATCCTTTTTTTTATAATAGGCCCAAGCTAAACTATCTAAAATATAATGATTATCAGGCTCGTTTTTATTTGCCTTAATTAACATTTTCATTGCTTTATCAATATTAATATCTCTTTCCAGCCATCCATAAGCTAAATAATTTAAAATATCTGCAGATTCATAATTAGTTAACTCTAAAGATTTAATAAAATCTTTTTCTGCCAAATTCCATTTATCTAATCTTTCAAAACAAATACCCCTTAGATATAATATATTCCAGTTTCTATCAAAAGATTGATTAGTATTATCAATTATTTGAGAATAATAAAAAATTGCATCTTGGTATTTTTTTTTTAAACGGTAAAGCTCAGCTAAAGCAAGTTTAAGTTCAAGATTATCTTGATAAATATTTGCTAATTTTAAAAGTTTTTCTTCACCTTGTTGAAAAAAACCTTCCTTACTTTTATTAATTGCTATATTTTTCTGACTTTCAATATAAAGAGTGTGGTTTGAGCTAATTTTTTTATAATAATACTCAGCTTTAGAATAATTTTTTAAGAATTGGTAAATTTGAGCAGTATAGAAGTTTGTTTCATGAAAATTTTCATCCAAAATATTTGCTATAGATAGATAAAATAATAAATAATTATAGTTTACCTTTTTGCTTACCAAACTTTCATTAGATGTCTGAATAATTTCAAAAATAGATTTGGAATTTTCAGTATTTGTTTTTATTTTTCCATCAGGCAAAAAGAAAATATAATTTAACATTTCTAGATTATATTTTTTAATATTTTTACTATACTTTTTAAATGTATGAGTATCCCTATTAGATTTTGCATAACTTAAAATTACTAACAATGCTTCTTCATGATCATCATTAATATCTATTAATTTTAAAGCTATCTTTTGAGCTTCTTCTAAATAATTAAGATTAATTGAAACTAGAAGCTGGTTTTCTAATTCTGATTTACGCAAATCTTTATCAGTAGATGAAAGTTCAGTATATGCTGTTTCGTAGTCAAACAAATTAATAGCAGTTTTTGAAATTAAAAAAGAAGAAGAACTCAAGGCAAAAGCTGAGTTAACAAATAAAATTGTCAATATAAAAGCAATTTTTTTATAATTTTTACACATTTACAAATTTACATTCTAAATTAAAGGTACTAAAAATAATAATCGCTAATATGACTAATATTTCTATTAATTCCTATATAAAATTTCTTAAAAATATTGGTATTTATTCTTTTTTGCAAGATCAACCGAATAATTACTTCAATATAAAGAATACTAAAAGATTAAATAGAAATTTAGATACAATTGAAGAGATAAAAAGTCTTAATGATCTTGAATCCCATATTAAAAACTCAGAAATATGTAATTTAAAAAAGACAGCTATTAATACTGTTATAGGTGATGGAAATGAAAATGCTAATATTATGCTTATAGGTGAAGCTCCTGGAGCAGAAGAGGATAAAGTTGGAAAACCATTTGTTGGAGCTGCAGGAATTTTGCTAAATAAGATGATAAATGCAATAGATTTAAAAAGAGAGGATATCTATATTACAAATATTATACCTTGGCGTCCTCCTAATAATAGAACTCCCACAAATGAAGAAATTTTACAATGCTTACCTTTTGTGCAAAAAATTATTGAAATTGTAAAACCTAATTTGATTCTACTTTTAGGAGCTACATCAGCTAAAGCAATACTTAATTCAAATTTAAGTCTTGCAAAACTAAGAGGAGAATGGCATGAGTATCAAAGCATCAACCATAAAGAGAAAGTAAATTGTCTTGTAACTTATCATCCTGCTTTTTTGTTAAGATCTCCAAATTATAAAAAAGAATCATGGAAAGATTTACAGGAATTTCAAAAAAATTTTCAATGATATTTAAAAATTATTTATTTTTTTTATTTTGTTTATTTTTATCATTTAATAGTACGGCAAATATAATTAATGATCAAATAAGCAGTAAATATGATCAAATTTTCTCTGATAAATTATTATCAAACTCAGATATAAAAAGTTATCAAAAAATCTTTGAGTTTCAAGAAAGTTGTAAATGGAAACAAGCAAATAAAAATATTTTATTGTTAAAAAATAAAATTTTAATGGGCCATGTATTAGCACACCGATACCTCCATCCAAACTGCTATAAATCAGAGTTTTTAGAACTTACATTTTGGTTAAAAAAATATAATGACCACCCTCAAGCTAAAAGGATTTATAGATTGGCTATAAAAAGAATGCCAAAAGGTTATAAATCTCCTAATAAACCAATTAAACCTATAGGGATAAAAAAACAAAAATTAAACAATTACAAAAAAAATTCTGACTATAAAACTACTTTAAAACTCTCCAAAAATCAAAGGCTTGAAAAACAAAAATTAATAAATGCAATTAAATCTCGAGTAAATAGGGGTTGGCCTACTGGAGCAGTTAAATTACTTAATCAAAGAGATGTTATTATTTTACTTGATCAAGTAGAAATAGATCAACAAAAAGAGTTAATTGCAAAAGGATATTTTCTTGCAAATAAAAATGAATTAGCAATAAAATACTCTGCAGAAGCTCTTGAAAATTCATCTCATTATGTACCTTATGCCGGATGGACTGCAGGATTAGCAGCATGGAGACTAGAACAGTATGAATTAGCTGCTGAATATTTTTCAAATTTCTCTATTTCTCTAAGGGATGATGTTTGGCATCAAGCTTCAGGTGCGTTTTGGGCTGCAAGAGCGTATTCAAAACTTAATAAATATGAGGATATAAATTTTTGGCTTAATAGAGCTGCAAAAAATCCAGTTAGTTTTTATGGATTATTAGCTTCTGAAATATTAGGAATTAATAATCCAATAGATTGGACTTCTGAAATATTATCTGAAACAGATGATATTAATCTTTTTTCATTACCTAGTGGAAAACGTATTAAAGCTCTTATACAAATCGGACTACCTTATCAGCTAGAAGATGAAATAGTTTATATGAATTCAGTAATGAATAAAAGTGTTGCGATAAAATCACTTGATGTTGCACAACATTTTAATCTAGCTTACACTCAACTTAAAATAGTAAATACACTAATGAGATATGGTGTAGATGTTCCAATAAGACTATTATATCCTACTCCTATTTGGAAACCTAAAAATGGCTTTACTTTAGAACAGGAGTTAATTTATGCATTTATGCACCAGGAGTCACTATTTAATGAAAATGCTAAAAGTCATAGGGGTGCTATTGGATTGATGCAAATTATGCCTTCAACTGCAAAATTTATTTCAACAAATAAAGAAGTAAAAAGAAACAATTCTAATATTTTAAAAGTTCCAGAAATTAATCTTGATGTTGGTCAAGAGTATATTGAATATTTATTAAAATTAAAAATTGTTGATAATAATCTTATTTTTTTAACTGCGGCATATAATGGAGGTCCTGGCAATTTACAAAAATGGAAAGAAAATATTAATTATTTGGATGATCCTTTATTCTTTATGGAGAGTATACCTTCCAGAGAAACAAGATGGTTTATTGAAAAAGTTTTAACAAAATATTGGATATATAAAAACAAATTTGGCTCTGAAGCTAACTCTCTAAAATTACTCGCTTACGGAAAAAATCCAATCTATAAAACATATGAATAAAATTGATAATTCCATAAAATTTGTTTCTATTAATATTGGTTTAGTTACTATTTCAGATAGTAGAAATGAAGATAATGATAAATCAGGAAATCTGCTAAAAGAAAAAATTAAAAACTTTGGTCACATAGTTTATAAAAAAATTATTATTAAAGATGATTTAGATTTAATTAAAAAAACAATTTTAGATTTAACAAATGATACTAAAATAGATGCAATAATTACTACAGGTGGAACTGGTTTAACAGGTAGAGACTCAACACCTGAAGCTATAATAGAAATGGCAGATAAAATAATTGATGGATTTGGTGAATTATTTAGACAACTTAGTTATGAAAAAATAGGAACTTCTACTATTCAATCACGTGCAGTAGCTGGGGTAATTAATAATACATATATTTTTTCTCTTCCTGGCTCGCCAGGTGCTTGTAAAGATGGTTGGGATCTAATTTTAAAATATCAACTTGATATTAGACATAAACCCTGTAATTTTATTGAAATCATGCCAAGGTTGAAAGAAAAATAATTTGCCAGATTTTAGTATTGAAAAAGAATACAATAAAAATGTAGTGGGAATAGATGAGGTAGGTAGAGGACCTTTAGCTGGGCCTGTGATAAGTAGCGCTGTTATTTTTTTTGATCATGAAATGAATAATGATATTTTTAAATTAATCAATGATTCTAAAAAATTATCAATAATAAATAGAATAAAAATTTTTAAGTTAATTTATAGATTACAAGAAACAAAAAAAATTAAATTTAGCTTGGGAATGGCTAGTGTTAAAGAAATTGATGAATTAAATATTTTAGAGGCTACTAAATTATCAATGAAAAGGGCTGTTATAAAACTCAACCGCCCTCCTATACCTTTAATAATTGATGGTAATATAGATCTTAAATTAAAGAACTATCCCAGTCATGGGATTATAAAGGGTGATCAAAAATCTTTAAGTATTGCTACTGCATCAATTATAGCCAAAGTTCATCGTGACAGATATATGCAATTTTTATCTTATACTTTCCCTTATTATAAATGGTCCTCTAATGCTGGATATGGAACAAAAAAACATATTGAACAAATATGCAAAAAAGGAATCACTATTCATCATCGTAAAAGTTTTGAGCCTATAAAGTCGCTTATCCATAACAAATGATTCTTCTTGTTGATAACTTAGGTTGACCTGATTCCATAACAAGTTAAAGATTCTATGAGATGATTAAAAAAAATTCTATTATTAAAGGAGATTGTTTAGAGTTATTAAAAAAAATTCCTGATAAATCTGTTGATCTTGTTTTTGCTGATCCCCCCTATAATCTTCAATTAAAAGATACTTTATATCGACCAGATCAAACAGCAGTTGAAGCTGTTACAAATGATTGGGATAAATTTGACACATATAAAGCTTATGATAAATTTTGTCTAAAATGGTTAAGAGAATGTAAAAGGGTTTTAAAAGATGGGGGGGCTCTTTGGGTCATAGGTAGTTATCACAATATACTGCGTTTAGGAACTGCTATACAAGATTTAGGCTTTTGGATCCTCAATGATATTATTTGGCACAAAACTAATCCTATGCCGAATTTTAGAGGAACACGTTTTACAAATGCTCATGAAACATTGTTATGGTGTACAACTTCACGCAAAGCAAAATATACTTTTCATTATCAGAACCTAAAAGAACTTAATGAAGGAAAACAAATGCGAAGTGATTGGCACATACCTATTTGCGCAGGAAAAGAACGTCTTAGAGAGAAAAATAATCAAAGATCCCATCCAACTCAAAAACCTGAAGCTCTACTTTATCGAATACTTGTTTCTTCATCAAACATAGGAGATACTATATTAGATCCTTTTTTAGGATCAGGAACTACAGCAGTTATAGCAAAAAAATTACAAAGAAATTTCATTGGGTTTGAACAAGATAAAGATTATATCAAGCTTGCACAAAAACGTCTAAAAGAAGTTAAGCCCCTTGATGATGAGATATTAACTATCTCAAAAAGTAGAAAAGATTTACCTAAAGTTCCTTTTGGCGAATTAGTAGAACAAGGGATTATTCCTCCAGGTGCAGTGTTAACAGATAAAAAAGAGCGTTACAAAGCGAAAGTAGCAATCGATGGAAGTATCAAAATAAGTAATATTTCAGGATCAATTCATCAAGTTGGAGCTAAAATTCAGAATTTACCGAGCTGCAATGGATGGGATTTTTGGCATTTTAAAAACAAGAATGCATCAATACTACTTGATGAAGTACGTTCTCAATATAGGAGTAAAAAACTTAATTAATTTATTTAAATTTATTAATAAAAATACAGATGGAAAATATTTTAAACATTCTTCCAAATAATTTTATATTGTTAATGTTAACTATTTTATTTGCAGGCTTTGTTAGAGGATTTTTAGGTTTTGGATCAGGCCTTATTATAATGCCAATATTGTCTTTTTTATATTCACCTATATTTGCAATTGTGTTTAGTATTATTATAGAAATTCCATCTACTATTTATTTAACTATTATAGGGGCGCGAACATGTAAATTTAAAGAAATAATGCCTATGTTTTTTTCAATGATGGTAGCATTTCCAATAGGTATTTTCTTTCTGATTTCTATCAATGCTGAAATAATCAAAATTATAATGTCTATTTTTGTAATTTTTTTTGTTATTTTAATTGCAACTGGATGGAGATTAAAAACTACAATTACAAAATATGTTTTGGTAATTAGCGGTGCACTTGGAGGACTGATGGGGGGTATCGCAGGTATTGCAGGACCTCCAATAGTAACAGTTCTGCTTTCAAAAGGAGATAACAACGATGTAACAAGAGGCAATATATTAATAATGTTTACTGGAGTAGTTTTAATCGCAATTATTAGCTTATATTATTTTAATTTGTTTTCTAAATCTTTGTTATTAATAGGAATTATTACATCACCTTTTTATATTATTGCAGTAATTGCAGGATCAAAATATTATCGTTTTTCAGGCAATAAATATTATCGTAATATCTCTTTGTTAATTCTTGGTATTATAGGAGTTTCAACATTGATAGGCGCAATTTTTTAATCAAATAGCAACTTCAATAATTTTTTTCATTACTGTTGGTAATCCTGATTTTTTAAAATTATTTTTTTTCATCCATTTATATTTTAAAAAATGATTTTTTTTAACATTAGCAAAGAAAACTTCAGTTTCTAAATCAAAATGACTAAATGAATACTCAATGCTACCTTTATATTGAATTTTCTTTGTTAGATTTTGAACAATTTTATCATATACGAGTTTGTTTTTATCAATTACCCATTTATCATTTGGAATCTCCAACATAGATGCAAGCATTCCCTTAGATGAGCGTCTCCTTACAAGAAACTCATTCTCCTCATTATAAAAAATATATGCTCTTGAATATTTTTTCTTTTTTAATTGATTAGATTTAGATTTAATCGGAATAGTTTTTTGAAGATTTTTTTTAAATGCTATACAATTATGTTTAATTATACAATTAATACAATCTGGATTTCTAGGAGTACAAATTATAGATCCAAAATCCATAAAACCCTGGATTAATTGATTGGAAAATTTTTTTGAAATATAATTATTTGATAAAATTTTTAATTCAGATTTAATTTTTGATATAGGGCTCTTAAAACCATATAACCTAGCAAAAATTCTTTCAATATTCGCATCAAGAGGCATAACAGATTTATTATACGCGATACCTAAGATTGCTTTAGCCGTATATTCTCCTATTCCAGGCAAAATAATCAAATCATTGAAATTATCTGGTATTTTGCTTTCATGTTCTTTTTTAATAATTTTAGCAGCTTTAAGAAGATTTCTAGCTCTAGAATAATAACCTAAGCCAGACCAAAAATTAAGAATTGTAGATTCTGATTTACTAGCCAAATCATTAAGAGAAGGCCACTTATTGATAAATTCATTAAAACGTTTTTTTACCGTACCAACAGTTGTCTGCTGAAGCATAAATTCACTTACAAATATATGATATGGATTAGGGAGACTTTTACCAGATGTTTTTCGCCACGGTAAATCTCTTTTATTTTTTTTATACCAATTAAGAATGTCTGATTTGATTAAAATTTCTTTACTTTTTTTAGATAAATTCATAACTTTAACTTATTAATATCATAATTTAAAAATATTGAGATAATCAACTAAAATGATCAATAAAAATGAAAAAAGAAAGCGCACTTTTAAGCCAGTACCAATTTCAGATAAGCTAAAAGATATAAACAAAAAATTATTATATAAATTCGGACAGCTTGATTATGTTATTTATGCAAAGTGGAGAGATATTGTGGGAGAATTCTTTATTCAACATTCAGAGCCTATAAAAATTAATTCCGTACTTTCAACAACTAATGAATTAGGAGAAAAAATTTATGATAAATTTTTGCATGTTAATGTTTCGCCTCCAATAGCGCTAGAATTTCAGCATTTTCAAAATAAAATTATTGAGAAAATTAACTCATATTTTGGCTACAAAGCTATAAAAGGAATTAAAATTCATCAAACTTATGTAAAAAAAGAATTATTAAAAAAAACTACTAAACAAGTAAATCTGATCAAAGAAAAACAAGACAAATTAAAAATTCGTGAAACTACTCCTAATTTAAATAATAAAGAATTAGAAGAATCTATTGTGAAATTAGGATTATCTATTACTAAGGATGAAACAATATGACTAAAGCATATAATTTTCTTTTTTTTACATTTTTCTTTGTTTTTATTTTAACGCCTATTTACGGAGAATCGGCTCTGGATATTACTGAAAAAGATTTCGTTATAGGTAATGAAGATGCTAAAATTACAATAATAGAATATGCTTCTTTATCATGTAGTCACTGTGCTGACTTTCACGTAAATACCTTAGAAACCTTAAAAAAAGAGTACATTGATACTGGAAAGGTTAGAATGGTTTTTAGAGATTATCCTTTCAATTACCCAGCATTATTAGGAAGTATGGTCCTAAGATGCATTCCTGAAAATTATCGATATGATTATATGAATGCTTTATTTAAACTTCAACCTGATTGGGTAAATAAAAAGAATAAAAAAACTATACAAGAACTTTATAAAATCATGCAAAGTGGTGGAATGACAAAAGAGGTATATGATGCCTGTATTTACAATACTGAACTAGAAAATGAAATTCTAGAGGGTGTTATGGAGGCTCAAAATCAATTTAATATTAAATCTACGCCCTCCTTTATAATCAATGGAAAACTCATAGAAGGGAATAAATCTATAAAAGAATTTAGACAAATCATTGATAAAATATTATCACAATAATTAATGATTAAATTTAAAAAGCTTAAGGTTAAAGGCTTTAAGTCATTTGTTGAGCCAACTGAAATTATTATTGAAAATGGCCTTACTGGCATTGTTGGCCCCAATGGCTGTGGAAAATCAAATTTGGTAGAAGCTTTTAGATTTGTAATGGGGGAATTATCCCCTAAACAAATGAGAGGTAGCGAGTTAGATGATGTTATATTTAATGGCACCTCAGACAGACCTGCTTGGGATATTGCAGAAGTAACAATTGAGCTTGATAATTCTGAAAGAAAAGCTCCAAATCTCTTTAATGATAATAGTGAAATAGAAGTAACTAGAAGAATATGGAGAGGAGAAGGATCAGAATATAGAGTTAATGGTAAAGAAGTTCGCTTAAAAGATGTACAGCTGTTATTTGCAGATGCTTCTACAGGAGCGCGTTCTACTTCTATGGTTAGTCAAGGAAGAGTTGGTGCTATAATTGCTGCTAAGCCTGAACAAAGAAGAAGCCTATTAGAAGAAGCCGCTGGAATTACCGGATTACATTCTAGAAGGCATGAAGCTGAACTAAGGTTAAATTCAACTGAAAATAATTTAGAGAGAGTTAAAGATGTTCTAAAAGCTCAGGATGAACAACTAACAATATTAAAAAAACAATCTAAACAAGCAGAGAGATATAAGAATATTCAAAAAGATATAACTAAAGCAAGAGCAGCAGTTTTTTATCAGAAATGGCAAATAGAAAAAACAAAAATTGAAGAAACAAATAAAAAATATGAAGAACAAAAAAAGCTTGTAGCTGATCAAACACATTTAGTTGCCGAAGTTAATGTTGAATATGAAAATATTCAACAAAGTCTTCCTGAAATAAGATCTCAAGAAAGTTATTTAGCTGCAGAATTACAAAAAAATACAATAAATTTTAATAATCAGGAAAAGGAAATTGAAAGAGCAAATAATGCAGTTGAAGAAATACAGATTCGATCAGAACAAATTAAAAATGATAACAATAGAGAACAATTTTTATTTCAAGATGCAAAAGAAAATTTAAGTCGAGTAAGAGAAGAAAAATCTCTTTTAGAAAAACAACAAGGAGATCTTTTTATTGAAGAAGAAACAGAAGAAATGGATAATCGAACTAAGTCAAAAAATAATAATCCTGTAATTGATTATCTAGATTTTGAAGATGGTTATGAAAGAGCTATTGCAGCTGTCTTTTCAGATGAACTAATGGCATCTATAAATGAAGAACATTCAAGTTACTGGAGATCTCTTGATACTTTAGAGGAACCTTCTTTTGAAAAAGATATAACCCCATTTTCAAACCTTATTAAAGCTCCAGATAATCTTAAAAAAAGGCTAAACTATATAGGTTTAGTAAAAAATAAAGAAAATATTTTTCAACTTCAATCAAATCTCAAAGATGGACAAATTCTGGTTAGTCAAAATGGAGAGGTTTGGAGATGGGATGGGTATGTGTCTAAAGGCAAACAAAGTTCATCAACTAAAGCAGTTTTGGAACAACTTAAAACTAGGAGATTAAAACAATTATCAGCTGAAGAAAAAAAATGGTTAGAAATAATGAATACAGCTCAAAAAAGAATTAGTGAACTAGATGATAGACTCGAATCTCTAAAAAAAGAATTAAAAACAATGCAGTCAATGCCTAATAATATTTCATCAGAAAAAATAAGATTACAAAAATTGATTGAAGAAAACAAAAAAGAATATGAGATTATTTCTACTAAATTGCGTGAAACGGAACAACAAGCAAATGAGATTAATAAAAAATTGAAAATTGAAGAAGTTAAACTTAATGAAATAAGAGAAGAAAAAATTCGAATTGAGGGTGTTTTAGATACTTTAAATGAAACCATTAATCAAATTACAGATCAAGTTCGTGAAAGACTAAATGCTAGTATTGAAGAATTGTATGATTTAGCTGAAATAGATGAAAAAAAATTACTAAGACCTTTAGAAGAATTAGAAAAAAAACTTGAACGACTTATTGGTGAACAAGAAAGATTAGGAGGAGTAAATTTATTGGCAGAAAAAGAAGCTGTAGATTTAGAAGAAAAAGTAAATAAAATAAAAAAAGATCAGTCAGACCTTTTAGGGGCAATTGCAAAACTTAGAGAAGCAATTGATACATTAAATACTGAAGGTCGTCAAAGATTGTTAGCTTCTTATGGTATAGTCAATGAAAATTTTCAAAAACTATTTGTGCAACTTTTTGGAGGAGGCAAAGCTTATCTTAAATTTACTGATGAAAGTGATCCTTTACAAGCTGGCTTAGATATATTTGCTAGTCCTCCAGGAAAAAAATTACAAAATTTAAATTTAATGTCTGGAGGTGAACAAGCATTAACTGCGCTTTCATTACTTTTTGCTGTATTTATGTCTAACCCAGCACCAATTTGTGTTTTGGATGAGGTGGATGCTCCTTTAGATGATACTAATGTCGATAGATTTTGTTCTTTAGTAGAAGAGATTTCAAAAAATTCACTGACGAAATTTTTAGTTATTACTCACCATAGAATGACAATGGCAAGAGTAAATAGATTATTTGGAGTAACAATGCCTGAAAAAGGAGTATCTCAACTAGTATCAGTTGATTTAGAAAAAGCGGTACAAATTAGAGAAAATGAATAATGATCAAAATTCAATAAAAGATCTCAAATCTAAAATTGAGACTATTGAGAAAAAAAATAAAAACGAATCGCTACCAAAAAAAGAAAAGGCTCTAAATTTTGGATTTAAAATTAGCACAGAAATAGTTGCGGCATTAGTAGTAGGCGTAGGTATTGGCATACTTGTGGATAAATTTCTAGGAACTAAACCATTTGGATTAATTATTTTCTTTATTTTTGGTGCATTAGCTGGATTTTTGAACATATATCGTGTAATGCGTCGGATTGAAAAACAATAATTTTATTTAATATTTATCTTTAATAAATGGCATCATCAGGAGAACATTCAGGTCACGAAAAACATAGTCCACTTGACCAATTTGAAATCAATCCGCTTGTTAATTTTGAGGTTGGAGGAGTTGATTTAGCTTTTACAAATTCATCAGTATCAATGGTTATAACTGTTTTATTTATTACTTTGTTTCTTACTCTAACTGTAAATCCTCGTTCAATAGTACCAAGCCGTATGCAATTAATCTCAGAATTATGTTATAATTTTATCGCTCAACTTCTTAATGATACCGTAGGAGATCAGGGGAAAAGATACTTTCCTTTTGTATTTTCTCTTTTTATGTTTGTATTAATTGGAAATATGGTTGGAATGATTCCTTATCAATTTACATTCACTAGTCATATTATTGTTACTTTTGCTTTAGCAACTGTTGTGTTCATTGGAGTAACAATTCTTGGATTTGTAAATCATGGTATTCGCTTTTTTACTTTCTTTTATATACCCGGTGTACCATTTTATATGCATCCATTATTAATACCTATCGAAGTTATATCTTATTTGTCACGTCCAATCAGTTTGTCTGTAAGACTCTTTGCTAACATGCTAGCGGGTCATACATTACTAAAGGTCTTTGCAGGTTTTGTTGTATCAATGCCTTTTTTTACTGGCGTATTGCCTTTAACTTTCATTGTTGCACTAACCGGCTTAGAAATATTAATCGCATTTTTGCAGGCGTATGTATTTGCTATTTTGACATGCTTATATATTAACGATGCATATCATTTACACTAAACTCTAGGAGGAATTATGGAAATTGAAGCAGCAAAAGTAATAGGAGCGGGATTAGCCGTTATTGGTGTTATTGGCTCTGGTATTGGAATTGGAAATATATTTTCTTCATTCATTGAAGCAGTAGGAAGAAATCCTGCAGCAAGAAGTGAGGTATTTACAATGACCATGTTAGGGTTTGCTCTTGTAGAAGCAATAGCACTATTTGCACTTGTTATAGCGCTAGTAATATTATTTGGATAAAATAATTAGGAATAATATTTATGCCTCAGTTAAACCCTGAATTTTTTGCATCCCAACTTTTTTGGTTAGTAATAACTTTTGTATTTTTATTTATTTTTTTATGGCGAGTTTCCTTGCCTAGAATCAATAGTGTTCAAACAAAAAGAGAAAATAAAATTAAGGAAGATATTAAAAAAGCAAAACAACTGCAAGCTGAGGCAGAGGATATTCAAGAACAAATTAATAAACAATTAGATCAAGCAAAATCTGATTCAGCAGAATTAATTAAATCTGCTTTTGTAAAACTCCAAGATGAATCATCAAAAAAATTAGAGGAGCTTGATAAAAGTTTATCTACCAAAATTGATGCGACATATGAAGCAATTGAAAAAAATAAAACTGAATCTATGAACCAAATTTATGAACAAATTAATGATATTACAAAATTAATGATTTCAAAAATTTCAAATATACAAGTTAATGAAGGAGAAATTAAAATGGCAGTAGAGAAAATTCGTCAGAAAGTAATACATTAAAAATGTTTTCTGATCCGAAATTTTGGGTAGCAATTTCATTTATAATTTTTGTTGCGGTAATTTTCAATCCTATTAGAAAAATATTAGGAACTTCATTAGACTCAAAAATTAAAGAAATAAAAGATAGTATTGATGAAGCAGAAAATCTTAAAAATGAAACACAAGCAACTCTTAGTGAAATAAGAAAAAGACAAAACGAAGTTAAAACTGAAATTCAAGAAATTCATTCAAATGCTAATTTAAAAATTAAAAATTTAGAATCAGAGGCTCATAAAAAATTAAATGAACAAATATCAAAAAGAGAATTAATGGCAAAATCTAAAATAGAGCAAATGGCAAGGGATGCTAATATTTCAATTCAAAAAAATATTTCAGATACTTCAATAAAAGTTGCTATTAGTTTAATTGAAGAAAAACTAGATGATAGTGAAAAAAAGAATTTAATAAATCAGTCTATTAAAGATTTAGGCTCTGTTTTAAAAAATTAGTTTAATAGCTCAATTCTTTTTTTATCTAAAATAAAACCAATTAAAAAAGTAGTATCTTCATCTATAAGGTCAGCATCAACTTTGATGGGAATAGTTTTTGTTATTTCTGTTTCAATCAAATCTTTTGAATCTAAATCTTTTTTTGTAGTTCCGGATGCAGAATAGTATTCTATACTATTTGTTTTTTTATTTTTATCAATCATAGCAATATAAAATGGCAGTATAAATTCTTGTTTTGATTGATCTATTGGATTGATAACAAATAATAATGAAAGATTAGTAGAAAAAATATTATTTTGAATTGTGCATTCTTCAGAAAAAATTGCATTGTTTATTTCAGCTTGTAAACTTAGATTATCTAGAGTTAATATTTCTTGAGAGCTATCAATATAATTTTTATGTTCTGCAGCAAATAATATTTTGGGACAACTAATATTAGTAATTTCTGCCTCTTTGCTTGAATATGGTGCACATCCATATATAAAATATAGAAATATTAATATTATTGCGTTAATTTTTTTCACTATCTAATTTAATTAATATAAATATAAAAATAAATTCAAGATATCATTGTCATAATTATGAATACACATCAAATCAAAATTTATCTTGCTGGTCCTAGAGGCTTTTGTGCTGGTGTAGATCGAGCAATACTCATGGTTGAAGAAGCATTAAAAAAATATGGAAGTCCAGTTTATGTTCGCCACGAAATAGTACACAATAAATATGTTGTAGAAGACCTAAAAGAAAAAGGAGCAATATTTATTGATGAACTAAATGAAATAAAAGACCTTTCTAGGCCAGTAATTTTTTCTGCTCATGGAGTTCCCAAATCAGTACCAGAAGAGGCAAAAAATTTAAACTTATTATATTTTGATGCCACCTGTCCTTTAGTTAGCAAAATTCATAGAGAAGTAGAGAATTTTGAAAAACAAAATCTTCCAATTATTCTTATAGGGCACCGTAATCATCCTGAAGTTATTGGTACAATGGGGCAAATAAAATCTTCTATTCATCTTGTTGAAAATGAAAAAGATGTCGAATTATTAAAATTAGATAAAAATAAAAAAATTGCTTATGTAACACAAACTACACTCTCAGTTGACGAAACAAAAGAAATTATAAAAGCTATAAAAAAAAAATTTAATGATGTAATTGAACCTCGCAAGAATGATATTTGCTATGCTACAACTAATAGGCAAGAAGCAGTTAAAAAAATAGCATCTAATTGTGAAGTTTTTTTGGTTATTGGAGCTTATAATTCTTCTAATTCTATTCGATTAGTTGAGGTTGCAAAAAAATATGGTGCAAGAAAAAGTATCTTACTTGAAAACATAGAGCAATTTGATGAAAAAATTTTTAAAAATATTTACTCTATTGGTATTACGGCAAGTGCTTCTGCTCCTGAAATATTAGTACAAAACTTTATTGAATTACTAGAAAAAAAATTTGATATTGAACTTATTCAAGATGATTTTATAAAAGAAGATGTGAATTTTAAAATACCTCAAAAACTTAAAGAAGCAATTTAAAATGGCTGTATTCACAAAAATATCAAAATCAGAAATTGAGTTTTTTTTAAAAGATTATTCCATTGGTAATTTAATTTCTTTTGAAGGTATTGTTAAAGGAACAGAAAATACAAACTATAAAGTTGTTACTACTAAAGATAATTACATATTAACATTATTAGAAAAAAGAGTAGAGCCAGAAGAACTTCCTTTCTTTATGAGTCTCCAAAAAGAGTTAGCTGCCAATGGTTTTACTTGTCCACTACCAATTAAAAATAAAGAAAATTCAGTAATCAATAAATTAAAAAATAAAAATGCTGTAATAATTTCTTTTTTACAAGGTGAAAATTTATCTACAGTTAACGCTGAACATTGTAGAGAGCTTGGGGGAAAAATTGCAGAATTTACAAATATTACAAAAACTTTAAATTTATCAAGATCAAATGGTTTAGGATATGATGCATGGGTAAATATTTATAATAGTTTCAAAACTGTAAAGGATAGTGCTTATGAAGAATATTTGCAAATATTGGATAAAGAATTAATTTTTTTAAAAAATAATTGGCCAATTAATTTGCCCAAAGCGATAATTCATGCTGACTTGTTTATAGATAATGTACTATTTACAAATAATAAAATTTCGGGAGTAATTGACTTTTATTTCTCCTGTAATGATTTTATAGCTTATGAACTAGCTCTAACTATAAATGCATGGTGTTTTAATGAAAATGGAATATTTAATTATGAAAACTTTAATTCATTTATAATAGGTTTTAATAGTGTTTCATCATTAAATAATGAAGAAAAAGAATCAATGAACATTTTGTTAAGAGGTGCAGCCGTGCGCATTTTAGTAACCAGACTACATGATAAAATTTTTCATCCAAATGATGCATTAGTTGAACTTAAAAACCCAAAAGAATATTTAAATATTTTAAAATGGCATCAAAAAAATAAAAATCTTAATATATGATAACGATTTACACTGATGGAGCTTGTTCTGGTAATCCAGGTATTGGAGGATGGGGAGCAGTCATAATTAAAGAAAAAAAAATTACCCATCTTTATGGCGGCCTTGATGAAACAACAAATAATCAGATGGAATTAACAGCTGCAATCAAAGCTCTAGAATATTTTAAAGAGCCTGAAAAGATTGAAATACATACAGATAGTAAATATGTAATGAATGGTATTGAAAGTTGGATCATTAATTGGAAAAAAAATGGATGGAAAACAGCATCCAAAAAACCTGTTAAAAATAAAGAGTTATGGATGGCTTTAGACACTGTTATATCAAAACATGAGATAGAATGGCATTGGGTAAAAGGACATTCTGGAGATGAAAATAATGAAATAGCAGATCAATTAGCTCGAAAATATATTGAAAAATATTAATGAATTTTTTTTTTATTTTCTTATTTTTTTTAACTATAAATTTTTCTTTATCAACAAAAGTTTTTTCAAAAGAAAGTTGGTTATTAGATAAAAATCTTTCTAGTATTGAGTTTGAATTACCTGTTTTATTTGCTAATAATGTACAGGGTAAATTTGAAGAAATAAATGGGATCATAGAAATAGATTTAGCAAATAAAGAAAATAATAAAGCAATTTTTTCTGTTAAAATAAATAGTATAAATATGAACTACAAAAAATATAAAAATTTATTACTAAGTGATATTTTTTTTGATAGTTATAATTTTCCAGTTGCCTTAGTAGATACAAAAAAATTTTCATATAAAAACGAAAATGAGTTTTCTTTAGAAGTAGAATTAACAATTAAAGGTAAAACTGAAATAGTTCCCTTAGATATAGAAATAATACACCTAGCAAATGAATTAATACAAATTAAAACAGATTTAGATTTTTCAAGAACATTATTTAATATAGGTACAGGCAAGTGGAAGTCTACAGCAATACTAAAAGACAAAGGAGTGATAAAAACTAATCTATTTTTATTCAAACAAGAATAAGATAATTATACAGTAGCTCCAATTACCCACGGATTAAATTCATCATCACCATATTCGTTGATTTCACTTTTTGACGGTTTTCCTGAAGCCGTATCAATAATCATCTCAAAAATATCTTTGCCAATCGAAGTTACATCTGATTCTCCATCCATTATAGAACCAGCATTTATGTCCATATCTTCTTCAAGATTGTTGTACATATTAGTGTTAGTAGCTATTTTTAAACTAGGTGAAGGCTTAAAGCCAAAACAAGATCCTCTACCAGTTGTAAAACAAATAACGTTAGAACCAGAAGCAACTTGACCAGTAACTGAAACAGGATCATAACCCGGAGAGTCCATATAATTAAACCCTTTTTTCTTTAAAGGTTCGGCATAGCTAAGTACATCAGTCATAACTGAAGTACCACTTTTTGCTACAGCTCCTAAAGATTTTTCGAGAATAGTTGTTAAGCCTCCTCGTTTATTTCCAGGTGATGGATTGTTATCAAGACTAGCATTATTTATAGTTGTATAGTTTTTCCACCAGTCTATTTGTTTTTCTAGCTTTTCAATTATTTCATTATTATCAGCTCTTTCAATTAATAAATGTTCTGCACCATAAATTTCAGGGGTTTCAGCTAAAATTGTACTGCCTCCATATTTGACAAGCAAATCAGAAGCATATCCTAAAGCAGGGTTAGCAGTAATACCTGAATAGGCATCTGATCCTCCACATTGTAAAGCAACTGTTAATTCAGATATGGGTATTTGAACTCTTTTATCTCTATTTAAATCGGGTAATATTTCTAAAATTTGAGATGAAACTTTGTTAATGATTTCTTTAGTTCCACCCTCATCTTGTATATTCATATATACAACTGGATCATTTTCTTCCTTATCTTGATATAAAGAAATTTGTGCACATTCACAGCCTAAACCAATCACAAATACTTTAGAAAAATTTGGATGTTTTTTAAATCCCTCTATTGTTTGGTTAAAAACTGTCATGCCATATCCTTGGTTGTTCATGCCACAACCAGAAGAATGTTTCAAACAAACAGCTCCATCAATATTTGTATATTCTTTTAATTTGGGATTGCTGTTAATTCTGTCAGCAATTTTTTTTACAACTGTAGCAGAACAATTTACAGTACTCAAAAGCCCAATATAATTTCTTGTTCCAGATTTGCCATTAGCTCTTTTAAAACCATTAAAAAATCTACTTTCTAAAACTTCATCAGTGCCATTAATCTTATTTTTCCGTTCAGTTATTCTTTCAAATTCTGCAAATTCCAAATTATGTGAATGAACATGATCTCCGGGTAATATTTCTTTTGTTGCCACACCAATTATTTGTCCATATTTGTAAACATAGGAGTTTTGTTCTATCTTTGTAAGAGCGATTTTATGACCAAATGGTATTTGAGTTCTAGATACTAAATCATTTTCAACTTTAGTATTATTGGGAATATTCATTGGAGCTACAGCTACATTATCTTTTTTATTAAGTTTGATGAGGTTATACATAAATATTAAATTGGAGCATTAGGGTGAATTAATTCCTTATCCTTTAATTTTGTCCAGAATTCAGGTGAAATTTTATTATTAAAATCTTCAAAATTTTCTTCCACTTGAGAAACAGAGGTCATTCCTAAAACTACACTAGCAACTACATCATTTAAATAGGGAAATTGTATTGCCGCCCTTCTAAGAGAAATATTAGAATCACTGCAAAAGTCTCTAAGTTTATAAGCTTTATTTAGCCAATAATCAGCAGACTCAAAATCTTTTGGAATTCTAACGAGACTATCGCTGAGGTTTTTTGCCCAATTTTCATCTAATTTTGAATAATCAAAATATGATTCTGGACTGGGATTAATTAGAATGCCACTATTAAATACTCCTCCTAAAATTAAAGAAATATGATTTTCTTTACAATAAGGAATCAATTCCTCAAGACTAGTTTGATCTAGAAGAGAGTATCTTCCCGCAAGAAGAAAACAATCAAAATGTCCCATTTTTGCAAGTTCAAGTAACATTTCATTTTGATTCATTCCACATCCAAGAGCTTTAACAGCTTTTTCATCTCGTAATTTAAGCATTGCTTTTATTGCTCCTTTTTTGGCATGATCTAAGTGATCAGGATGATTATCTGGATCATGTAAATGTAAAATATCAACGCTATCTAATTGCAAACGTTTCAAACTTTCTTCAAATGAACGCATTACTGCATCATAACTAAAATCAAAAATTGTATCTTTATGGGGATCTTGTCCTTTAAATTTTTCATTTGCCTTTTCAGTATGAACTACAAGTCTACCTACTTTAGTGGCTATAGCAAAATCTTCTCTCTTTTTTTCTTTCAAAAATTTTCCAATTCTCTCCTCTGCCATGCCTGAACCATATAAAGGTGCGGTATCAAAATATCTTATTCCACTTTCCCATGCTTTAGCAATTGTTAGTTGAGCTTCTTCAGGATCAACTGCTACAGGCCACCCTCCTAAAGGAGCAGTTCCCATTCCTAGTTGAGAAATTTTTAAATTTGTTTTGCCTATTTTGTTTTTAGTTATCATTTTATATTTTTTACTTTATCATAATAAAGATTAAATTTTATATAAAAAAGCTTTTATAAAAGAAATTTTTATTTATAATTTTTATATCAATAAAATATATGAAAGCATTAGTATTAGAAAAAAAATTAGAACTTTCTTTACGTGATATTACCATTCCAACAATTACAGGTGATGATGAAGTAAAAATAAAAATGCATACTGTGGGTATTTGTGGTTCAGATATTCATTATTATGAACATGGAAAGATTGGTCAATGGTTAGTAAAAGAACCAATGATTCTTGGCCATGAAGGATCTGGCACAATTATAGAAATTGGAAAAAATGAAAAAAAACTCAAAGTTGGAGATAGAGTTTGTGTGGAACCTCAAATAACTGATAAGAATTCTAAAGAATATAAACTTGGGATTTATAATTATGATCAATCAGTAAAATTTTGGGCAACTCCTCCGATTCATGGTTGTTTAGTTCCTGAAGTAATATTCCCCGCTGATTTAGTATTTAAAATTCCAGATAATTTATCCTTTGCAGAAGGTGCAATGGTTGAGCCTCTTGCAGTAGGTATGCAAGGTGCCACGAAAGCTAATATAAAACCAGGACAAATTGGATTAGTAATGGGTTGTGGACCTATAGGAATTGTAACAGCTCTAGCTGCTTTAGCAGGAGGATGTGCTAAGGTTTTTATTGCTGATATTTTATCTGAAAAATTAAAAATTTGTGAAAATTATCCTGATTTAATTCCAATAGATTTAAAAAATGAAAATCTCCAAGAAAAGGTATTGAAAGAAACAAATAACTGGGGAGTAAATTGTTTTTTTGAATGTTCAGGAGCAGTTGAAGCTTATGAGTCTATTTTTTCATGCTGTTGCCCTGGTGCAACTGTTGTTCTAATAGGAAATAATGCTACGCCTGTGCCAATGGACTGGGCAATACTATTTGCAAAGGGTTTAGATTTTAAAACTGTCCATAGATATTCACATCAATATGAGAACGCTATTCGACTTTTAAGTAATGGAAAAATTAATCTCAAGCCATTAATTTCAAAAACTTTTGATTTTGAACAAAGTATAAAAGCTTTTGAAAGGGCTGCTGAACATAGAGCTGAAGATATAAAATTACAAATATTGGTAAACGGTTAGATTGAATTATATAAATTAATCACTTGATCATTACTTGAGTAAATATTTTTCCAAATTTGATATCTTTTTTGCAAAATATTTAAAAAATTATCTTTAGGAAAATAATCTTTATTTATTTTAATCTTTTTTATAATATTTTCTTTCTCGGAAATTTCATTATCTGCAAACATTGCAAGTCTTGCTACTCCTAAAGCTGCCCCATATTCACTTTGTTCACAAACATGTAAATTTCTATTTAGAGTAGAAGCTAATAAATTTATCCAAAATGAACTTCTTGAACCTCCACCTACTACAAATATATCTTTGAAATTATTATTAACTTTACTAATTGATGTTACACCATCCAATATACCAAAACTTATTCCCTCTAAAACTGCATATTGAAGATTTGTAGCTTTAGTTGTGGTTTTAATAAAATGAAATGAACCTCTTACATGTGGATTATTGTGAGGAGTTCGCTCACCAGATAAATAAGGTAAAAAATAAGGCGCATTAGAAATATTATCAATATCTTTAGAAAAATTTTCTACATTTTTTAAAGTATCACTAATTGAAGTTCCGGTAATTAAACTAATCCAGTCAAGACAATTACTTGCACTTAGCATAACAGACATAAGATGCCATTTATTTGGAAGACAATGGCAAAACGAATGAACAGCATCTTTGGTATTCATAAGAAAATTTGAAGTTGGAGTAAAAAAAACACCTGATGTTCCTAAAGAAATAAATGACTGATTTTCCTCTACTACTCCTAGACCAGCTGCAGATGCAGCATTATCACCCGCTCCCCCTACAACAATTACATTTTTATTAAAATTGAATTTTTCTTTTAATTTAGAAGAGAGCATACCAGCTTCTTGATTACCTTCTACAAGTTTAGGCATATGATTGATATTTAAATTTGAGATTTCCAGTAATTGCTCTGACCATTGTCGGTTCTTGATGTCCATCCACAATGTTCCAGAAGCATCAGACATATCTGAAAAAAATTCTCCAGTTAAATAGTATCGTAAGTAATCTTTGGGTAATAATACTTTAGATATCTTTTTAAAATTCTCAGACTCATTTTTAATTAACCAATTAATTTTTGGTGCAGTAAAACCAGGCATAGCGATATTGCCTGAAATATTCCTTACATCAAAGTCTTGATTTTCAAATTCTTCACATTCCTTAAAAGCTCTAGTATCATTCCATAAAATACATGGTCTAATTACTTTTCCCTGATCATCAATAATTGTCGCTCCATGCATATGTCCAGAAATACCAATAGAAATTGTATTAGAGAATTCTTTTGATTTTTGTTTTTTTAACTCTGCTAAACAAATTTCAGTAGCTTTAATCCAAGAGTTAGGATCTTGTTCATTAAATCCATCTTGAGGACTTTGAACTGTTAGAGGTGAGTGAGCTGTGGCTAAAATATCTTGATTATAATCAATTAAGATTGTTTTTACTCCTGAAGTCCCTAAATCAATACCAATATACATAAAATATACACATATAATAAAAATTTAACTTAATCATCTTTTTTATATATAAAGTAAAAATATGAAATTAATTCAGAAAAATTGTCATGTTGCAAATGTTAGTCTGGCTAAGAGTAGTTTGGTTATTCACTCATTTGGAAATATAAGTTCTAGAATTGATGATAAATATTTTACTATTAAGCCGAGTGGGGCTAATTTAAATATTTTAAAACATACAGATTATCCTATTATTCGCATTTCTGATAATAAGATAATTAAAGGCAAGTTAAATCCCTCAACTGATACTCCTACACATTGTTTGCTTTATAAAAAATACCCTGAAATAGGGGGGATAGCTCATACTCATTCTAAATTTGCGACTGCTTGGTCACAAGCAAAAAAAAGTATTCCTATTTTGGGCACAACTCATGCTGACTATTCTCAAAAAAATATTCAAGTAACTAATCCGTTGAAAAAAAATCAAATAATAAAAAACTACGAAAAAAATATAGGAAATAGTATTATTGATTGTCTTAAAAAATCAAAAATTAAACCTCTAGAATGTCCTGGAATTTTAGTTGCTAACCATGCCCCCTTTAGTTTTGGAATTAATGCAAATCAAGCTTTTAAAAATGCTGAAATATTAGAGTATATAGCTGAGGTTGCTTATTTATCTCTTCAAATCAATTCAAAAAGTAAAATTGATATTAATTTAATAAAAAAACATTTTTTTAGAAAACATGGACCAAGCTCTTATTATGGTCAAAAATAATTAATATAGATTTCTGATTAAAATTAATTCTTTCATTATATGATGTAATGATTTTTTGTTATTAACTTTCCCAAAAACATCATGAAGATTAGAATATAATTTATATATTCGTTTATATATTTTGTTGTTTTGCATATTAGGATGATATATTTTTTTTACCTTAACAGACATTTTTTTTTGTGTGGTTTTTAAATTTAAATACCCTTCTTTATTATTACATGCAGCTAATATAGCTGAACCAACTGCACAAACTTGATCGCTTTTTAAAACTTTAATTTTTCTACCTGTAATATCTGCATAAATTTGCATTATAACATAACTTTGTGATAAGCCTCCAATTGCAATAATTTCTTTAATGCTAACACCGTGCTTCTCTATTTGATCTATGATCATTAAACTTCCAAAGGCTGTTGCTTCAATTAAAGCTTTAAAAATTTCATGTTGTTTAGTTTGTAAATTTTGACCAACTAATAAACCTGATAAAGCTGTGTCTACTAATATAGTTCTATTACCATTATGCCAGTCAAGTGATAACAAACCATGTTCACCTGGCTTTATTTGTGAAGCTAATTTTTCTAAATTTGAAAATTTTTCTTTAAAATTTTTGCCATATTTTTCTCCTACATTATTTTTAATATAACTAGCAAAAATATCCCCAACAGCAGATTGACCTGCTTCTATTCCTAAATAATTACTTATTACTGAATTTTTAACTATACCACAAACACCAGGAATATTTTTAATTTTCTTTTTTTGAGATTGAATTGCAATATCGCAGGTACTTGTACCCATTACCTTTACAAGGACTTTCTCTTCTATATTTGCTCCTACTGCACCAATATGAGCATCAAAACCACCCATAGCTATTTTTATATTTTTTTTAAGTCCTAGTTTTTTTGCCCAAATCTCAGATAAATATCCTGCTGGTTCTTCTGGGGAATATACATTTTTGTACAACCGATTTTTTAACACTGCTATTTTTGGATCTAACTTATTTAAAAATTTTTTATCGGGTAATCCTCCCCACTTTTCATTATACAAAGCTTTGTGACCTGCTGCACATGCTGATCTTTTTAATTCTAAAGGATTAGTATTTCCAGATAATAATGCTGGTATATAATCACATATCTCAACAAAACTATAAATCGAATTAAATAATTTTGGATCAATATTTTTTAAGTGAAATATTTTACTCCAAAACCATTCAGATGAATAACGTCCACCTATATTTTTAAGATATTCTGGAAAAAGTTTATTTGCTAAATTAGTAATAGTCTCTGCTTCTTTAAAACTAGTATGATCTTTCCATAACCAAACTAGAGCATTTAAGTTATTTTTATATTTTTTATTTAATGCCAGAGGTTTTCCTTCTTTATCAACTGGCATTGGGGAACTACCAGTTGTATCCACACCTAGACCAATAACTCTATCTGGACTAAATGTATTAATTTTTTTTTTAGCTTTTGTGATTATTTTTTTTGTACATTCAATTAATGCGTTTGTATATTCAATGGGATGTTGGCGAGCTAGAAGAGGATTATTTTTAGCTAAAATTACACCGTTTGAACCTTTTTTATAATGATAAACATGTTCGCATTCTTCCTTACCAGAAGAGATATTGACTAAAATACCTCTGCAAGAATTTGTTCCAAAATCAAAACCTATAGAAAATTTCATAATATGTTTATTTAATCAAAATAATAGTTTCTCCAGTTGAAACAGTATCTCCAACTTTTGCTAATATTTTAGAAACTTCACCAGAACAAAAAGATTCTATCTCCATTGTAGATTTATCTGTTTCTATTTCAGCTAAGATGTCCCCTTCTTGTACTTTTTGTCCCATTTTAACATTTATATTAAGTATCTTGAATTCATCAGTTATTTGCCCAGCAGAAGGAATAATAATTTTATTTGCCATATAAATTTTTTTTATTTTGTGAGTTAAAAAGATTAATATATTTTGAAATTAAATCAATTATTTTTGTTTTTCCTGGTTCAAGAAAATCTTTTTCTTTTCTACTTCCTACAAAATCATGAATATTATCAATGATCTTAATATTTTGCATATTTTTTTTTATTTCATTAAAAAATGTTTCTTTAATAATTGTTCCTACTTGAAACATTGCTACACCATTTTTAATTGCTAAATCAATTTTATCATCAGGAAAACCTGTAGTACCGTGAATCACAAGGGGTATTTCAACAACTTCATTAATTCTAGATAATAAATCTAATTGAGGATTATAATTACCTTTTGAAAACATATGTACGTTTCCTATTGATACACCTAAAAAATCTATATTAGTTAAATTGATAAAATTTTTTGCTTTATTGGGATCTGTTAATTTATCAGAGTCATTATCTTCAATGAAATCAGGCAAATGGCCTACTTCACCCTGAACATGAGCGTCATTCGAATGAGCAAATTTTACTAACTCTTTAGTTGTCTTTATATTTTCTTCATACGAGAGATTTGAAGTCTCAAGTAGAACAGAATTAAATCCAGATTTTATTCCTCTTTTTGCATGATCTATTTCATACACTTCATTTAAATACACAGCTGCTGGAACTGATAATGACTTTGCAAGTTCATTAGCATAACGACCTAGTGGTTCTATGCCAAAACTATTAATCCATTGTTGGTTTACAGTCATTCCTCCAAAACCTAACACAATAGGAGAGTTTTCTTTTTCTGCCGCTAGTGCAACTGCCTCTAAAGAATATAAGTCCCAAGCTTCAAAATAACCTACCGCAAAATTATTTTTACTTGCTGTTTCTAGTAAAGTTTTTAATGAAACTAAAGACATTAAAATAATTTTAAAACTTCTTTAACAACATCTTTTGCTTGAGGTATAAAAAAATTTTCAAGTTTGGGTGCAAAAGGTACTGGCGTATCAGGGGCTGTTACTCTAACTACAGGTTTTTTTAAATATTTAAATATATTCTCTTGAACTAATGCTGAAATTTCTCCAGCCCAACCTCCAGTTTTTGTACATTCATCAACTATAACTAAACGACCTGTTTTTTTTACAGAATTAAATAATAGTTTAGAGTCAAAAGGAACAATTGTTCTAGGATCAATAACTTCACAAGAAATTTTGTGTTGATCAAGAGTTTTAGAAGCTTCTAAAGCTGTATAGACACTTCTTAATTTTCCTAATATTGTTACATCTTTACCTTTTTTTCTTATTTTAGCTTTACCAAAAGGAATGGTATAATCATAAAGAGGAACCTCTCCTACAGGGGAAATAGAGCCTTTTTCAGCTCTATTACCTTTACTGCCATATAGTAATTTGTGTTCAAAAAAAAGTACGGGACTATCATCTCTTATAGCAGAAGTTAATAGACCTTTTGCATCATAGGCTGTGGAAGGACATACAACCTTAAGACCTGGTACATGAAGAAAATAAGATTCAAGGCTTTGACTATGTTGAGAACCTCTCGTTGTTGCTCCACCAGGTGCTCGCATTACCATTGGTACTTTTAATTTTCCACCAGACATAAATCTTAGTTTTGCAGCTTGATTAACAAGCTGATCCATCGCGCAAAATAAAAAATCTGAATATTGAACATCTGCAATAGGGCGCATACCAGATAGAGCAGCTCCTATTGCTACTCCAGCGATACCTGTCTCTGAAATAGGTGTATCTAAAATTCTTTCATGACCAAATTGTTCGGATAAACCCAAAGTAACGGTAAATGCTCCACCAAATCCTCCCTTAATACCAATATCTTCTCCTATACAAAAAACTTTTTTATCCCTCTCCATTTCTTGTTGAATTGTTAACCTTAAAGATTCGGCTATTGTCATTTTCTGAGTAGAATTTTTGTTATTACGCATAGACATACTTTTTCATATTAAGAATTTTAGGATGAGGACTGGATTTAGCAAACTTTACAGCTTGATTTAATTCATGTTTAATTTCTTCATAAATTTTATCAATAGATAAAGTATCTAATATTTTTTCTTTAACTAATTTTTTTTCTATTCTGATAATTGGATCCTTTTTTTTCCAAAATATTTCTTCACTTTTTTGTCTGTACTTATTTGTATCACTACGAGAATGTCCAACAAATCTATATGTTTTGCATTCTAAAAAAAATGGGCCTTGTCCAGATTTAATTTTTTTAATCAAATTATTAATCATGGTATAAACTTTTGTAACATCCATACCATCTACTGAAAAAGATTTTACTCCATAACCTTTTAATCTATCAGTTAATTTTTCTACACCAATCATATTTTCAATTCTAGTTGAGGCTCCATATAAATTATTTTCACAAACAAAAATTAATGGCAAACCCCATATTGATGCCATATTTACACCTTCATGAAAAGCACCTTCATTTATTGCGCCATCCCCAAGAAAACAACAAACAACATTTTTTCTTTTTTGCATTTTAAATGACAAAGCTACTCCTGTAGCAATTGGAATATTTCCTCCCACTATAGCTATGGCAGGAACAGAACCTTTATTAATATCACCTACATGCATTGATCCTCCAAAACCACCACAACACCCTGTTTCTTTAGCAAATAATTCAGCCATCATAGATTGAAGAGACACTCCTTTAGCTATTGCATGACCATGAGGTCTATGAGTACTTAATATCCAATCCTTATCACTCAAGTTTTCACAAACACCAACTGCACAAGCTTCTTGACCATTATATAAATGTAAAGTTCCAGGAATTTGTCCTTGTAAAAAAAGTGAATTTAGCTTTTCTTCAAATAAACGAATAGTGAGCATTTTTCTATGCATTGAAAGTAATAATTTTTTGTTCATATAAAATTAATTTATACTTCTTATAAAATTATTTACTTTTGTTACACTATCTAAATTTTCATTTATAAATTTTGCTACTTTATTAAAATAAGGTACATTTCCAGATGCTCCCACATACTGGATATTATTAGCTGCACACGCTGCAGAGAATATCATGGAATAATTTAGAGAGTAATTATTTAAGGTTGCAAAAATTAAACCAGCCATAAATGCATCTCCTGCACCTGAAGTATCGACTACTTTCACTTTAAATGGAGAGCAGTATGAAGCATTACTATTATGAATAAAAATTGATCCTTCTTTTCCCATTTTAATACCTGTTAGTGGAATTTTGGTAGATTTTAAAAAATCTATATTTTTTTTGATACTATTATATCCGGTAATTAAAGTTAATTCTTCAATACTGGGGAAAAAAATATCAAGATATGGAAAAAGATCTTTGATTAATTTTAAGCAATTAACCTTGGTATTATAAATAGTATCCATAGATATTAAAATTTTATTTTTATTTTTTTTAATTTTTTTTACAAACTCTAAAGTTTCTTTGCCATCAAAAGTTTTCATTGCAAAAGTACCACATAAGTGAACTAAGGAATATTTTTTTATATTTGCTATTTTTAAATCTTTAATAGAATAAACATCATTGGCTCCCCAATTTGTTAGATATCTTCTTTTGCCACTTGATGATATCATTGCAAAAGTAATAGCAGTATTTTTGTTTGTTTTTATTATGTTAGAGGTATCTATTTTCCTTTTTTTTAATTGATCAAGAATATATTCACCATTTAAGTCTTTTCCTATTGCTCCAGATACTCCACAATCAAGGCCTAGAGAACATAAGTTAATTGCTGTGTTAACAGCACATCCGCCTGCTCCAAATTTAACTTCTTCAAAAGTACCTAAAGTGTCCCATTTGGGAATTTTGTCTATTGATTTAGCAAATGTATCTGTCACTGCTATTCCTAAACAAAGAGCTTTTTTATTTGATGTTTTTAAATCAAGTTTAAAGTTTTTTTTCATAGAAATGAATCATAGTCTGTAATCAATAAATGAGTAGGGTCTTCGTCTTCTTCTATATCTGGAAATCTGCCTACTTCTTCAACAAAGACATTATCATTCACATCGTCATTAGCTAACGATACTTCTCCTACCAAAACTTTTTCACTTGATCCCCAAAATTTATGATACACTCCTGGAACAAGCGTGATGCTCTCTCCAGGTTTTAAATAAAAATGCTCACCAGGAGAAAATTCAACTTTTTCTCCATCTTTTGATAAAATTACATTTGAGTAATGATCTGGCGTTCCGTCTTCTTTAGAATTAAATAACTCAACTCCTAGCAAACCTCCGCCTCTATTTATTACATCTTCAATTTTCACATAATGAGTATGTGAAGGAACTTTTTGATCAACCTCTAAAAAAAATAGTTTTTCAGCATACGTTTTTCCGCTACCTTTTTTTATATTTTCTTGATTGCCATTACGTATAGTAAAAACACAAATACCTGTTTTCCAGAAATTATTATACCCAAAGTCAGTAATATCCCACCCTAAAGATCTATCAATAATCTCATGAATTTTATTTTTATTTTTTTGTTTCCAATCATTCAGATTCCAATATCCAAAGGGTGGTAATACAAAGTTGTGTTTATTAAAAAATTTTTTTGCTTCTGTAATAATGTTATTAATTTCAGATCTTTTCATTTTTCTATTTTTTTCCTCTTTATTTAAAAAATATTATCTTACAAATAAATTTACACGAAAAGTCTAAAAATTATCTATTTTAATTATACCTACTTTTAGACTGAAAAAAAGCTAAAATTAGTCCCAAACAGGTACACATGCTCCCATTGGAGGGTCTTTATCATCCATTTTTTCTTTAGTAACTATTCTGTAATTTTCTGAATTAAGATTTGAGATTTGCTCCATTTCTTCACAAGATAATTCAAAGTTTAAGATATTAAAATTATCATTAATATTGTTAAGATTAGTAGACATAGAATTAACTATTACACCTTTTCGATAAGCCCAATGTTGAGCAACTTGAGCAATAGAAATGTTATGTTTTATTGCGATGTTGTTTAAAGTGCTAATTTCCAAAATTTTTCCTCGAGCTATTGAGCAATAAGCAGATAAATCAATGTTCTTACTTTTTGCAAAATTTAAAATTTTTGATTGATCTATCAACGGATGAAATTCAATTTGGTTTGTAATAGGTTTTACTGTCAATTTACTAATAGCTTCAGTAAGCATCGCTATATTATAATTACTTACTCCAATAAATTTTGCTAACCCTTTATCATGTGTTTGTTGCAATAAGTCTAAAGATAATGAATTATCTCCGCTTTTATCTGGCCAATGCAAGAGCAAAACATCCAAATAGTCTGTATTTAAATCTTTTAAACTTTTGTGGACTGAGTTGATAAATAATTCTTCTTTATAATTATCAGGATGCACCTTAGTGGTAATCAAAATATCAGAGCGCTTAATACCTGTTTTTTTAATTGCTTCACCTAAATCAAATTCATTCTCATACCATTGGGCCGTATCAAAAAAATTATAACCTGTTTCTAAAGCATGTTTGAAAGAAAGAACTAATTGTTCTCCTTTTAAATTAAAAGTACCAAAACATCTTCCTTGCGTTTTTTTAAAAAAATTTTCCATTAATTGTATTTTATACTATAAATAAAAAAATGATTTCAGAAAAACCTTTATTTATGGGGATTGATGCTGGAAGCTCAAAAATTAGAGCATTAATTTTTGATCAAAAAGGAAAATTAATAAGTCAAGCTAGTGATAGTCCAAAAATTTACCACTCTAATATTGGTTGGGCGCACTACGATCCACAAGAAATCTGGAAAACTACTGCAAGCGTAATAAAAAAAAGTTTAAGTTTTATAGATAACCCTAAAAGAGTTGTTTCAGTAGCTGTTGCAAGTGTAGGAGAAACAGCAATAATTTTAGATGAAAAAAATGAACCCATCTATCATTCTATTGCTTGGTTTGATAAAAGAGCAAAAGATCAGTCTGAAAAAATTGAAAGAATATTTGGTAGCGATAAATTATTTAAAATTACAGGATTAGTTCAAGAGCCCATATTTGGAATTAATAAAATGTTATGGCTTAAAGAAAATGAGCCCGATATTTACAAAAAAAGTAGTAAGTGGGTAATCATAGCAAATTATATAGCTTGGAAGCTCTCAGGTGAATTAGCTACCGACTATAGTCTAGCATGTAGAACTTTTGCATTTGATTTAAATAATCTTCAATGGTCGAACGAAATTATTGATGAATTAAAACTAAAAAAAAGTTTTTTTCCTGAAGTTAAACCTACTGGTACTAAACTTAACAATATAACTAATGAAGCAAGTAAAATAACAGGTCTTTCCAAAAATTGTGTTGTAGGAGTTGGAGGTCATGATCATCCTTTAAGTGCTTTAATTACTGGATGTATACAACCTGGTATAATGTCAAATTCCATAGGAACTGCAGAGTGTCTGCTAACTGGAATAGATAAGCCATCGCTAGATCTTAAATTAATTGATTTAGGTTTAGTTGAGCATGTGATTGTATCAGCTGAAAAAAAATACTACTATCTTTTTGGAAGCATATGGACGACAAGTGCTTCTATAGACTGGATAAAAAGCATCGTAGCTAAAAAAGAAAGTTACGAAGAAATTATAGAAAAAGTTAAATCTGTTCCGCCTGGTTCTAATGGAGTGAATTTTTTTCCTCATCTAAGATTCGGCTCTCCTCCCAATCAAGTATTAAACTCCAGAGGAGCATTTACTGGGTTAAGCACTGAATCAAATTCTTCAAATTTATTACGATCTGTACTTGAAGGAGTTTCGCTAGATACAAAAAATGTTTTTGAAACAATGCAAAACCAAACAAATACTAATTATAATGAAATATTGACTACTGGTGGTGCAACTCAAAATAAGTTGTTAATGCAAATAAGATCAGATGTTTTGAACAAAAAAATTAATGTACTTAATTTAGTTGAAACAGTTAGTTTAGGGGCAGCATTTTCTGGAGCAATTGCTGCAGGTTATTTTTCAAACTTTAGCGAAATAATAAATAGTTTAGATTTTGAAAATGAAATTTATTTACCTAATAAAGAAAACGCTAATTTTTATAATGAATTATATAATGAAACTTTCTTGCCTGTTTTAAATCATATATTAAAAATTAATGAAATAATTCTAAAATAATTAATAAATCAAGGTATTTAGGGTTTTTTTAAAGTTTAAAAAAAACAGATAAACATAAAATTTATATATATATTATTTAGTTTCTTTATTTTCTTTTTTATTCAATATCTTTTTATAATTATAATATTTATAATTTTATTTAGGAGGTAATTAATATGATAAATAAAGTAATTACTACTTTTGTAACATTGTTATCTGCTCTTGCAATTGCATTACCTGCGGTTGCTGGAAAACATGTTAATTGGAAAGACGACGGAACTGTTGATCTAATTCATGAAGATGGCACGGTTATAAATATAACAAGAGAACAGTTAGGTGCAGCATATGGACCTGATGAAAAACCTTTTGAAGGAGAAACTATTACTGTTTTAAGTTTAGACTCTGGACCTAAAGGTGGTATTTCTGGACCGTTGTATAGTGCACGTCCTATTTGGGAAGAACTATCAGGCGCAAAAGTTGAACTTGCTTTAGTTCCTTTTGCTGATCTTTACTCAAAGATGATGTTAGACATGAAAAATGGTACTGGTTTATATGATGCAACAATTACTGGTGCATTCTTCTATGGTGACTTAGTTGATGGAAATTATATCATTCCTGTAGAAGATATTGGTTATGGAACTCCTGACTACGGTCAATGGAGTTATGATAGCATTCCACCAAATTTAAGAAAACTACATGAATGGAATGGTGTTGGTTATGGTGTAATGAATGACTTTGATGGTCAGGTTTTCTATTACAGAACTGATGCTATTAATAATCCAGAAATGGCAGCTCAATATAAAGCTGAAACTGGAGATGAGCTGAAGGTTCCTGAAACTCTTCAAGAACTTCTTCAAATCTCTGCTTTCTTTAATGGAAAGAATTGGGATAAAGGTGATGACGAAACTGACTACGGTACAGTATTGCACTTAAAAGTTGGTGAACAAGGTCACTATCACTTCCAATCTTTGTCTGCATCTTTTGCAATTACTCCAGGACCGCTTGATAAATATCATGGTGTTTATTGGTTTGATCCAGATGATATGACTCCATTAATTAATAGCCCAGGTCATAAAGCGGCTCTTAATTTCTTAAAAGAACTTCATAAAACTGGCCCTGCGGCTCAGATTGGATGGAGTCTTGGAGAAGCTTGGGATGTATTCCTAAGAGGAAAAGCTGTATTCACATTTAGCTGGGGAGATGTTGGATCTCTTTGCCAAGATGAGAGTAGATCAAATATTAAAGGTGTTTGTGGATCAATCGCGATTCCAAGCTCTACAGTATATTATGATCACGAGAAAAAAGTCATGGTTGAAACTGACAATCCAGTTACTTATGGAAATACAACTGGTGGAACATGGCACGGTGTAGTTTCTCAATTCTCTGAAAATCCTGAAGCGGCTTATGCATATTTAGCATTTATGGCAACTGAGCCATGGCATATGTGGAGTGCTGCAAATGGATGGACAGGTGTTGATCCAGGAGCTTACTTTAACTATCTAGAACCAAATGGAACAGCTACTATGGATCAATATGATGCATATGGTTGGGCTCCAACTGATATCCAGATGTATAGTGATGCATATTATGATAACTATACAGCTCCAATTAGTCTTGAGTACTTAAGAATTGTTTGTACTCCAGAATATTGGGATATCATGGACAAAAATCTATCGGCAGCTATGAGTGGTCAAAAAACTACTGATGAAGCTTTAGATGATACTGCAGCATCGTGGGAAGAAATCACTGATCGTTGTGGCAGAGATAGAGTTCTTAATATGTATCAAGAAGCTATTGGGTATAACCAGTAGTTAATCTTTTTTTCTGGCTCGTATATTTACGAGCCAGAATAATAATATATAACTTTAAAACAAAATTAATGAGATCATGATTAGATGGGATAAAAGAATAAAGCTTCTGTTTTTACTACCAGCAGTTATTTGGGTTTTGGCTTTAACAATTGCCCCTTTATTCTTTTCTCTCTATTTAAGTTTTACTGATGTTAAAAGAGAAGTTGTTATTACTGGTGTTGAAGAAATTCCAATCCTTGATAAGGATGGAAATCCAAAGACACGGTCTGATGGATCTATTAGAACAAAAAAAGTAAAACAAAAAGAATTACAAATCAAATATGATTGGGTTGGATTTAAAAAATATAAAAGAGTTGTAAATGATCAAGAATATCAAGATGCTGCAAAGTTTACTTTTATTTATGTTATAATTTCTGTTTTTGTAGAAATTGTACTTGGTCTGTTCCTCGCATTTTTATTTAATAGGCGCATTTATGGTCGAGGATTTATGCGATCCTTAATGATACTTCCTATATTTGCTACACCTTTTGCAATTGGATTCATGTTTTTTACCATTCTCTTTGAAGTAAGCGGACCTTTAGCGTGGATGGGAATACCTTTTTTATCAAATCATAACTGGGCACCATTTTCAGTTATGCTAGTAGATATATGGCAATGGACGCCATTTTGCTTTTTAGTTTTCCTAGCAGCGCTTCAAGGAATTCCTGATGATTTAATTGAGGCAGCAACACTAGATACAAAATCTGCTTATAAAATTTGGACTTCTGTAATCTTGCCTCTTTTACAACCTATTATTGTTTTAGTCATTTTACTAAGAGTTGCTGAATCAGCAAAATTATATGATTATATTGCATCACTAACAAAAGGTGGGCCAGGTACCGCAACGCAATCGGTCTCGTTTTTAGTCTTTAACAAAGCATTTAAAATGAATGATTTTGGTTATGCAAGTGCAGGATCATTCTTAATGTTAATTGTAGTAATGATTTTCGTTATGTTATTCTTTACTCGTTTGAGAAAAACTTATGAATAGGAATCAAGGAAGTTTATTAACATCAATTTACACTATTATAGCTTTAGGTATTACGATGATTTTTTTCTTCCCCTTATGGTGGTCATTTTCTAATAGTTTAAGAATTCCAAAAGAAACATTCACAGTTACTGGTGTTGGAATTCCATTTATTAATTTTACACCAACATTGGGTAATTGGACTCATCAATTATCTTTTCCAGAAGCACACATAGCTCTATATAATAGTAGCTTCATTGCTGTAGTCTCTACTGCTTTAGCTATTATTGTAGGTTTGCCAGCAGCTTATGCCCTAGCACGTTTCAGATTTCGTTTTCCACCCAATAAAGATATTACTATTTGGTTTATCTCTCAAAGAGTGTTGCCACCAGCAGCAGCGGTTGTTCCTTTTTTCGTTCTTTGGAATATGCTTGGTATATACGATACTAAATTTGGTATGATCATTGTTCAAACTACTTTCATTATGCCGTTTGTTGTTGTTATTGTTCGTCAAACTTTTCTTGATTTGCCTATAGAATTAGAAGAGGCAGCCATGGTTGATGGCGCAACGCACATTGGAGCATTCTTAAAAGTTGCAGTACCCTTATCAGTACCTGCAATTGCAGCTGCTTCATTGATTATGTTTACTTTCGCATGGAATGATTATTTCTTTGTAAGTGTTTTGATGATGAAAAATTTTACTCTCCCTATTTATATTGCTGGGGGTGTAGACTCACGTGGTGTTCAATTTTGGTTTATTGCAGTACGTACAATGATTGCTGTAATACTGCCATTAATACTTTGCCTACTTGCTCAAAGGTATATAGTAAGAGGTTTAACTTTAGGAGCTGTAAAAGGATAAATTAGGAGGTGAAATATTTATTATGGCAGATTTAACAATAAATAATGTAAATAAGTTTTATGATAAAACACAAGTATTATTTGATGTAAATTTATCAATTAAAGATGGAGAATTTATAGTACTTGTTGGGCCTTCTGGCTGTGGTAAATCAACACTTCTTCGAATGATTGCTGGATTAGAGGATATCAATAGTGGAGAAATTTCATTAGGAAATAAAGTAATCAATCAATTAGCTCCCAGAGATAGAGATGTTTCAATGGTATTTCAAAACTACGCTCTTTATCCTCATTTATCAGTTGCTAAAAATATTGGTTTTAGTTTACGTATGCGTAAAGTTGAAAAATCCATTATTGATAAAAAAGTGGCAGATGCTGCAGAAATGTTAGGCCTTACTCATTTATTATCACGTCTACCTCGTAATTTATCAGGAGGAGAAAGACAACGTGTTGCAATGGGAAGAGCTATAGTTCGCGATCCAGAAGTATTTTTATTTGATGAGCCGCTATCAAACTTAGATGCTAAACTAAGAGTTATGATGAGAAATCAAATAAAAGAAATTCATTATGAAGTTAAAACAACAACTGTCTATGTTACGCATGATCAAATTGAAGCTATGACAATGGCAGATAAAATTGTTGTACTAAATGGAGGTATTGTTGAGCAGGTAGGATCACCAGATGAATTATACGATAATCCAAGCAATACATTTGTTGCTAGTTTTATTGGTTCTCCTTCAATGAATCAAATTCATGGTAAAATTGTTTCTGAAAAAGGAAAGAAATATTTTCAGTCAAAAGATAATTCATTATTTTTACTACCTGAAAATGCAAATATCAGTGAAGGACAAGAAATTATTTATGGTTTCCGTCCTGAACATGTAGATATTAATCAAGCTGCTTCAGACGATGCAATCAATTTAACAGTTAAAGTAGATCAACCAACAGGTTCACAATCATTAGTTTTTGCTAATGTGGGTGATCAAGAAATATGTTTAGATGTTCCTAAATCTCATCTACTCAAACCAGGTAATGAGTTTAAGATGAGTCCTCAACTCGACAATATTCATATATTTGATAGTGAAACTGGTAAAAGAATTTAGTATTTTATACTAATTAAATTCTTTTATGGCATATCTTCGAAAAAAATTCAGATTTGATATCTGTATTTGTGGTCATACTATGAAAGATATGATCTATACGCTAAAAAGATATCCAAAAGAATCATCTGATACAAGAGACGCAACTTTAATAACTCGATTTGGGGGAATTGCAAATACTATTAGAGGAATTAGATACCTCAATAAAAAAATTAAAATGAAATCAGTAACAATTCTTGGAAAAGACCAAGATGGAGATAATGCAATACAAGAACTAAAAAAATTAAAAGTTGATTATAAAAGTATTATAAGAAATGGTCTGACTAGTGACGTAGTCATTTTAATAAGCAAATTGAAAAGTACCAAAACAGTTATAGTCAGATTTTTATCCAAAAAACCAAAAAAAATGCCGAATATTAGTGACTCATCATGGGTTCACTTTATGTATTTAGATAATGTACAATTTATAGATAAATTTGGAAATTTAGTATTAAATAAAAAACCAGGACAATTTTTTTCCGCAGACATTTCAGATAAATCATTAAACAAATTTAATCTTGATAAATATTTAAATAAACTTGACTGTTTAATTTTTTCAACAAAGGAATTACCAACTTTATTTAAAAATGAAAAATGTAAAGAATTTAATCAAACATCGATGAAAAATATTTTAAATTTATCTAAAAAAATTAATTATATTATTATTCATAGTAAAAAGAAGAGTATCTATGTTGATCATGGAAAAATTTTTACTGTTAAAAATAATAATAAAATAGATTACAAAAACCCAAATATATTAGGAGCAGGTGATCATTTTGCTGCAAGTATTATAAATGATATGATTTCAAAAAAAACTAACCCTGAAAATATGCTAAAAAAAGCTCACAAATTTGCAAGCGACTACTGTTTAGGAAAGTTGTAAAATGGAGCAAAAACAAAAATCAATTTTTTATACTTTAGTTTCATATTTTTTTTTAATTATTTTTTTGTTACCTATTTTCTGGATTTGCTTATTAAGTTTAACAAAAATTGAATTTAATGGAGTTATTCAAGTTTTTGGTATTCCTGAGGATCAATATTCCCCTACATTAGCAAGTTGGATAGGAGAGCTACGAAGTCCAGAATTATATTCTTCTATAACTAGAAGTTTAATTATAGCACCAATTTCTACAATAATTGCTTTAATTCTTGGATTACCAGCTGCTTATTCTCTTGCACGCTTTAAGTTCTCTTTTAATTCAAATAAATATATTTTAATTTTTTTTTTAACTCTTAGATTAATTCCTATAATAACAGTTTTACTAACCTATCATTACATTTTTAATATAGTTTATTTATATGATACAAAAATCGCAATTATTTTTCTACAAAGTGCATTTATCTTACCTTTTGTAATTATTATTGTTCGACAAGCATTTATTGATATTCCTATAGAATTAGAAGAGGCAGCTATGGTTGATGGCGCTAATCATTTAAAATCATTTCTTTTTGTTGCCATTCCTTTAGCTATACCTGCTATAGTAGCTTCAAGCTTAATAATGTTTAGTTTTGCTTGGAATGAATATCTTATTGTTTTTGCCTTAAGTCAATTTCAAGAAACTTTACCACTATATGTAAGAACAGGTGGTCTTAGTTCAGGTTTTCATTTTGGAGGATTAGCAGTTCGTACATTTATAACAATAGCTATCCCCATGTTTTTAGCTATTCTTGCACAAAGATACATTGTTCAAGGTTTGACTTTAGGAGCAGTAAAAGGATAAATGATAATATGAACAAAAATCAAGGTATTTTATTAACTTCAATCTATACATTGTTGGCTTTGTTTGTAGCTATGATTTTTTTCTTTCCTATTTGGTGGTCATTTTCTAATAGCTTAAGAGTTCCACTTGATACTTTTGTTGTAAGTGGTCTTGGCTTGCCTTGGCTTAACTTTGAACCAACATTAGATAATTGGAGAACTCATTTATCATTTCCAGAAGCTCATTTAGCTATTTATAATAGTAGTATTATATCATTAGTTTCAACAGGTTTAGCACTTGTCATTGGTTTACCTGCAGCCTATGCTCTGGCACGTTTCAGATTTCGTTTTCCACCCAATAAAGATCTTACTATTTGGTTTATCTCTCAAAGAGTATTACCGCCTGCTGCAGCGGTTGTTCCTTTCTTTGTAATTTGGAATGCACTTGGTATATATGATACCAAACTTGGCTTAATCATTGTGCATACTACTTTTATTATGCCGTTTGTTATAGTTATTGTTCGTCAAACTTTTCTTGATTTACCTGTAGAATTAGAAGAGGCAGCCATGGTTGATGGCGCAACTCATATTGGAGCATTCTTAAAAGTTGCAGTACCCTTATCAGTCCCCGCAATTGCTGCATCATCTTTAATTATGTTTACTTTTGTTTGGAATGATTATTTCTTTGCAAAAATTTTAACAATGAAAAATTTAACATTACCTCTTTATAGTTCTGTTAGTGTTCAAAACCGAGGGGTTGAGTATTGGTATATTGGAACAAAAACTATGTTATCAATGATAGTCCCTTTAATTCTTTGCCTACTTGCTCAAAGATATATTGTAAGAGGTTTAACCTTAGGAGCTGTAAAAGGTTAAATTAATATTTAAAGCTTATTTTCCTTGTTGATTTAATTCCATCGAGTAAAGATTTGACGAGCAAGTTACATAAAGAATATTATTATTTTCTCCTCCAAAAGTCAGATTGGCTACAAGATCAGGTAATAATAATTGTCCAATTACTTCACCTTG
This sequence comes from uncultured Alphaproteobacteria bacterium, assembly GCA_902577425.1. Classification (GTDB taxonomy): domain Bacteria; phylum Pseudomonadota; class Alphaproteobacteria; order HIMB59; genus MarineAlpha5-Bin3. The sequence goes on from CACGZD010000001.1 coordinate 223,144, forward strand.
AGGATTAAAACATTTTATTCCCTTGCCTGCACTAGTCCAGACATTATCATCTTTATCAACTCTAAAACCATCCGCAAAAAAGGGATTAAATTTGTGAAAAACTTTCCCATTCTTTAAAATTCTATTTTCAATAACATCGTAAACCATTATTTGATTTGGAGCGTTCACATCATGTGATCCTCCACTATCTGCTATATAAATTTTATCCTCATTAACTGAAAAAGCTAATCCATTAGGTTTTAAAAAATCTTTGGAAACAACTTCTAAATTATTTTCTTTTGGATCATATCTAAATACATAACAAGCTCCATACTCCATATCACCTTTATATCCTTCATAATCAGATAAAATACCATATGGTGGATCGGTAAACCAAATGCTTCCATCAGATTTTACAACAACATCATTTGGAGAGTTTAATTTCTTATCTAAATATTTGTCTACTAATGTAGTTGTATTACCATTTATATCTGTTTTGTATATACATCGACCGCCGTGAGAACATGAAATAAGATTACCTTCCAAATCTTCAGTATTGCCATTAATAAAATTTGACGGGTCTTTTTCAATCTTTACACTACTACCATCCCAAGAAAGTAAATGATTATTAGGAATATCACTAAAATATAACTTTTTATGACTCTTAATATAGCATGGACCTTCGGCCCATTTCATTCCTGAATGAATTTTTGTAAATTCTTTTGTTGTTAAATATTTTTCAAATTGAGGTTGATTTTCAATTTTCTCCATAGGAGTGTTTTTAAGATTTTCAATTATATCTGCAACAGTGATTTCGCTATTCATATATTTTATATTACGCTCTCATATATACTGCGTGTGTTTGCATGTATTCATAAAGTCCATGCTTACCATCAGCACCGCCAATACCTGATTTTCTTAATCCTGCATGAAAAGATTGGAAGATTTCCATGTTATCTCTGTTGATCATAGTTTCTCCAAACCGTATTTCATTACAAGCTTTTAAAGCTGTTTTTAAATTATTAGTAAAAATAGAAGAAGTAAGACCATAATCAGAATCATTTGCATATTCAATCGCTTGGTCTAAATCTTCAAATTCAACTAAAGGTAAAACTGGACCAAAAATTTCTTCTTGTATAATTCTCATATCTTGTTTGCAATTAGCTATAACAGTAGGATGATAATAAATTCCTTCAGATGATTCATCTCTGTTTCCACCAGTTAAGATTTCTGCTCCAGAACCTTTTGCTGAATTCACTAATTCACTTACTTTCTTGGAGCCATCTTCATTGATTAAAGGCCCATAATCTATATCAGTTTTTGTATTAGGATTTCCAAACTTAGTGTTTTGCATTGCTTTAGTTAATTTTTCTGTAAATTCATCTGCAATTTTTTTATCTACATATACTCTTTCAACACAATTGCATACTTGACCACTATTGATAACTCTTGCATCACGAATTTTAGAAACAGCTAAATCAATATCTGCATCAGCTAAAACAAGTGCTGGAGCTTTTCCTCCCAACTCTAGGTTCACTTTAGTAATATTTTTAGCAGCTTCAGTCATAATTGCTGAACCTGTTTCTACGCTTCCAGTAAAGCTAATCATGTCAACTTTTTTACTAGAACTTAGTAATTTACCAACTGTTTGACCTCTTCCATAAACAAAATTAACTACTCCCTTAGGCACTCCTGCTTCATCTAAGAGCTTAGAAAACATATAAGCGTTATTAGATGTTTCTTCACTAGCCTTTATAACAATTGTATTACCTGTGACTAAAGCTGGCGCTAGCTTTCTAACAATCAAAAAAAATGGAAAATTCCATGGCAAAATACCCGAAACTACTCCCATTGGAATTTTAAAAATAAAAATATTTTCGTCAGGAGAGTCACTAGTAACAATTTCTCCTTCAATTCTTCTAGCCCATTCAGCGGTATAATCTAAATAATTTGCAGCTCCTTGAACCTCACCTTTTGCCAAATCTTTTATTTTTCCTTGTTCTTCAACAATTATTCTTACAAATTCATCTTCATTTCTTCTAATACCTTCTGCTATTTTTTTTAAATAAGAAGCCCTTTCTATAGCTGGAATTTTAGACCATTTAGATTGAGATTTTTTTGCTACATCAATTGCATTTTCTACATCCTCTATGGAAGTTTCTTTAAAAGAATTAATGATACTTAAGTCAGAAGGATTTATATTTTTGATCTCTTCAGTATTTGTAGAAACAGAAAAACTTCCATTTATATAATTTTGAATATTATAATTATCACTCATAAAAAAATTAATTAATTATAGAGAAAAACACATTTAATATATTTTACAAGATAATTTTTTTAATAAATATATTAATTATATATAAAAAATATAACTTAAAACTGTAAATATTAAAAGGTTATGACAACAGTTTTTTATGAAATTTTATATGATCTTTAATATACGTAGATATAAAATAATAACCATGACCATGTTCTTTATGTTTTCTTAATAATATTTTTTGATTATTTTTCTTACATACTTTAATAAAATCATCCAAATATAAATCTTTTATAAATTCATCACTTAATCCTTGATCAATTAATATCTTATTACTTATTTTATTTTTTTTAAATAGTTCAACAGGATTATATAAATTCCATTTATTATTTTTTTTGCCTAAATATTTAGTAAATGCATTGTAAGAAAATGCACTTTTGGAAGGATCACAAATAGGAGCAAAAGCAGAAATGGATTTAAAAATTTTCTTATTTAAAACACCACAAACTAAAGATCCCATTCCTCCCATTGAATGTCCCATTATCCCCTGATTTTTTAAATTTACATTAAAGTTTTTATTAACTATTTTTGGAAGTTCTTTGGTAATATAATCATACATATTATAATTTCTTTTCCATTTGGGTTGCGTAGCATTTAGATAAAAACCAGCGCCCTTGCCTAAAAAACTTTCTTTCAAATCCGGAACTTGATTTCCCCTTGGGCTAGTATCTGGTCCTACAATAATCATTTCTTCTTTAGATGCGTATTTTTGCATTCCAGATTTTTGAATAAAATTTTGTTCTGTACATGTTAAGCCACTTAAAAAATATAATACAGGAAGTTTTTTATTGGTATTTGGCAAGTAGATAGAAAAACGCATTTCACATTTATTTGATTTTGAATAGTGGGAATATACATATTGAAATCCATTAAAATTTTTGTTCTTTTCAATTAATGTAAGATTGCTCATAAATTTTTGTTTTAAAAATTTATAACAGTACGTATAGATTTTCCTTCATGCATCAAATCAAACGCTTTATTGATATCTTCTAAAGGAAATTCATGAGTAATAAGATCATCTATATTAATTTTCTTATCCATATACCAATCAACTATTCCAGGAACATCTGTTCTTCCTTTTGCTCCACCAAAAGCTGTTCCTTTCCAGACTCTTCCTGTAACTAACTGAAATGGTCTTGTTGATATTTCTTCACCAGAAGCAGCAACGCCAATAATGATAGATTGTCCCCAACCTTTATGACAACATTCTAGAGCTTGTCTCATTACTTTTACATTACCAATGCACTCAAAACTATAATCTGCTCCACCTTCAGTTATCTCTATAATTTTTTCAATTAAATTTGCATCTCCAACTTCTCTAGGATTCAAAAAATGGGTCATACCAAATTTTTTACCTAAAGCTTCTCTATTGGAATTAATATCAATACCCAATATAGTTTTAGCTTTAGCTATTTTGCATCCTTGAATGACATTAAGTCCAATACCTCCTAAGCCAAAAATTACAGCGGTAGATCCTTCTTCCATTTTTGCAGTATTTAAAACAGCACCAATACCTGTTGTGACTCCACAACCAATGTAACAAATTTTATTTGGAGGAGCGTCATTTCTTACTTTGGCCAATGCTATTTCTGGGACAACCGTGTAATTTGAAAAAGTTGATGTTCCCATATAATGATAAATTGTCTGATTTTTAAAACTAAACCTAGAAGTACCATCAGGCATTAAACCCTTACCTTGTGTTTCTCTAATAGCCTGACATAAGTTTGTTTTTCCAGATAAACAAAATTTACACTTTCTACACTCAGGAGTATAGAGTGGAATAACAGTATCATCTTTTTTTATTGAATTTACATTTTTACCAGTTTCAACTACCACTCCAGCACCTTCGTGACCTAAAATAGAAGGAAAAATTCCCTCAGGATCTTTTCCAGATAATGTGTAGGCATCAGTATGACAAACCCCTGTTGAATTTATTTTTATTAGAACCTCTCCTTCTTTAGGTCCTTCTAAATCAACTAATTCAATCTCCAGAGGTTTTCCTGGTTCAAATGCTACAGCTGCCCTTGTTTTCATAATACTTTCTAAAAAAATTTAAAAAATTAAAAAATTTTTCTAAATTCTATCATTGAATTTCATGAAAAAAAAAGGTTTTTTTAATATTTTTGGGAGAATTACAGTCATTTTTATACATATAAAATATATATTTTTTTAACATCTTTTTATTGTATTTTTTTTTATATCTATTTTATAAATATCTTTAATAGATTAGAATGGTTATAATTAAAAATAATGATTAAAGAATTAGATATATCAGCTCTAGAACTTAATAATAACGATCTTTGGATTAGAAGATGTGATAAGTTTATAAAATCAATGAGTGAACATGAAGCTGAATCAGCTGTTCCGTTCTTTTACCAAACCTCTTCTCATATTCTTATAGCAATGATTACTCTTAAATACTATTTTATGAATAAAGACTTGCATAAAACAGAGTTAATAGATCTAGTTATGAAACATGATATTCATCACAGAACTCCATTATCAGAAAATAAATATATAGATGATTGCATTAGTAAGGGTTATCTTCATGTTTTGCCAAGTTCTAAAGATCATAGAAAAAAAGTTATAATAGCTTCAGATAAAATGATTAAAGAAATGGCTGAGTGGTTATTAGAGCACAGCGTAACTGATACTTAATATATTATATATAATTAATATGAAAAAATACTTTATGTATTATAGTTATTGTAAAACTATTTAATTGATTGACTTAAAATTAATTGAATATTAGATTTAAATCGGAATACAAATAAAATGCAACTAAATAGAGAAGAATTAATAAAAGCTTATCAAGGCATGTGTCGCATACGTGAATTTGAAGATGCTGTTCATGAAGAATTTGCTTCAGGTGCTCTCCCTGGTTTTGTTCATCTATATGCAGGTGAAGAAGCTTCAGCTATGGGCATATGCTTAAATTTAGATGATCAAGATACAATTGCAAGCACTCATAGAGGTCACGGTCACTGTATTGCTAAAGGGTGTGACAGTAAAGGAATGATGAAAGAGTTGTTTGGAAAAAAAGATGGCATTTGTGGAGGTAAGGGCGGATCTATGCATATTGCAGATTTAACCAAAGGAATGTTAGGAGCTAATGGAATAGTTGGAGGTGGTCCTCCTTTAACTTGTGGTGCTGCCTTGACATTTAAAACTAAGAAAACAGGTAATGTGGCAGTTTGTTTCTTAGGCGATGGTGCTTCCAATCAAGGTACTACAGCTGAATCTATTAATATGGCTTCTATTTTAAAATTGCCAGCAATTTTTGTTGTGGAAGATAATGGATATGCTGAAGCTACATCTAGTGACTATTCAGTTGGTGGAAATATAGTAGATAGAGGTAAAGCCTATGGGTTACACGCTGAAAAAGTTGATGGCACTGATTTTTTTGCAGTTCATCAAGCTGCTAAAGAAGCTGTTGAAAGAGCAAAAAATAATGAAGGTCCGACTCTTTTGCATGTAAAATTAAGTAGAGTTTATGGGCATTATGAAGGAGATGCAATTACCTATAGATTAGATGAAGAAACCAAAGACATAAAAGAAAATAAAGATCCTATAAAGATTTTTAAAAGAAAAGTTACTGAGTCAGGTTTACTAGAAGAAAGTCAACTAGAAGAGATTGAAAAAAACATAAAAAAAGAAATTGAAGAGGCTGTTTCTGAATCAAAAGAAGCTAAATACCCTGTGGAATCAGATTTACTAACGGATGTATACGTAAAATATTAAAATAATATGAGCAAAAAAACTTTTAGAGAATCAATAAACGAAGCTATTAAACAAGAAATGCGAAGAGATGAAAATGTTATAGTTCTTGGAGAAGATGTAGCTGGAGGAGCTGGCACCAAAGGTGATCAAGATGCATGGGGAGGTCCTATGGCAGTTACGAAAGGTTTAGCTCCTGAGTTTGGTAGAGAAAGAGTCATTGATACTCCTATAACAGAAAGTGCGATTATTGGGACAGCAGCAGGAGCTGCTTTAACAGGTTTGCGTCCAATTGCTGATCTTATGTTTGTAGACTTTATGGGAGTGTGTTTTGATCAAATATTTAATCAAGCTGGAAAATTTAGATACATGTTTGGAGGTAAGGCAGTAACTCCTCTAACAATAAGAACAATGTATGGTGGTGGATTAAGAGCAGCAAGTCAACATAGTCAGTGTTTGTATCCTATTTTTACTCATATACCTGGTTTAAAAGTTGTTATTCCTTCTAATCCGTATGATGCAAAAGGTTTGTTTGTTCAAGCTGTCAGAGATGATGACCCTGTCGTATTCTTTGAACATAAAATGATGTATGACGATGAAGGCGAAGTACCTGATGAACTTTATACAATTCCTTTTGGAGAAGCAAACTTCACAAGAGAAGGAAAAGATGTCGCTCTTATTTCAATGGGAAGAACTGTTAATCTTTGTAATCAAGTTGCTGATGAAATAAAGAAAGATAATATATCTTGCTCTGTACTTGATTTAAGAACCCTTTCTCCTCTTGATGAAGATTCTATATTAGAAGCTGTTGAAGAAACTGGTAGAGTTGTAATTGTTGATGAATCTAGTCCTAGATGCAATGTCGCGACTGATATATCTGCTCTAATTTCTGATAAAGCTTTTTCATCATTAAAAGCTCCTGTGAAAATGATAACGCCTCCTCATACGCCAGTGCCATTTTCGCCAGCCTTAGAAGATTTATATTTGCCAAGTGCAGATAATATTAAAAAAACCATATCTAACATTTTAAATTAAATTGGCTGACTCAATTATACCAATAGTAATGCCAAAATGGGGTTTGGCAATGAAAGAAGGATCTGTTACTTCATGGCTTAAAAATGAAGGTGATAAAGTAAACAAAGGAGAAACATTTGTAGAAATTGAAACAGAAAAGGTAGTTAATGAATTTGAAAGTCCTGAAGAAGGTATATTATTAAAAAAAGTTATAGAAAATGATATTAAAGTTCCTGTTGGATCTTTAATTGCAATTTTAGGTAATGAAAACACTGATACTAATGAAATAGAAAAATTTATAGAAGATTTTCAATCAAACTTTACTCCTCCTAGTGATGATGAAGAGGATAGTAATTTAGAAAAAATTATTCAAATAAAAAATATAGATATTAATTACTTGCAACTAGGAGAAAATAATTCAAAAAATATCGTATTTGTCCATGGTTTTGGAGGAGATTTAAACAATTGGATGTTCAACCAAGAAGAGCTCTCTTCTAATTTTAATACGTTTTCAATTGATCTCCCAGGACATGGAAAATCTTCAAAAAATATTGACCAAGGAAATCTTGAATACCTATCAGATATAGTAAAAGATTTTTGTAATCAAAATAATTTAGAAAAAATTTGTCTTGTTGGCCACTCTCTTGGAGGTGGTATTTGTTTAAATATAGCTTTAGAAAACTCTGAATTAGTAGAATCATTAATCTTAATAAGCCCAATAGGTTTGGGAAAAGAGATTGATAATTATGTTGAAGAATTTATTAAATCTGAATCAAGAAGAGATTTAAAACCTCAATTAGAAAAACTTTATTATAATAAGGAATTAATAACCAGAGATCTTGTCAATGAAGTATTAAAATTTAAAAGACTTGATGGTGTAGAAAAAGCATTACAAATAATTAAAGATGGAACTTTAATTGAAAATAACAACCAAAAAACTTTTCTTGGAGACAAAATTGAAACATTAAAATCAAAAATTTCAATAATTTGGGGAGAGAATGATGAAATAATTCCTAACACACATATTAAAGAACTGCCTTCTAATATAGAAACACACATATTTAAAGAAAGTGGTCACATGTCTCATATTGAAAAATCAAAAGAAGTGAATGAAATAATTGTAAAATTAAATTAATAATTTATAAAAAAAGGAACCTTTAATGAAATCTTTAGATCAAAAAATAAAAAAAATAAGAGAAGGCACATATAATCCAAAAGATTTTATAATTGCTGATGCAAAAGATGCAGATATGGCCATGGGAAGAAGAGCTCCTGGAATTATAAGAGATGAAAGTGGAAAATTAACTGGAAATTTTGACTCTTTTCAAACATATCTTGATAAAATGGAAAGCCTTACTGAATCAAAGCTTGTAGATGTAATGTTAATGTCTTTAACCAGTGCGGAGAGGCTAGTAGCAAAAAATATTTTTTCTAATAGTCCAGTAACACCAGCAGTAAGATTGAATGATACTTCTTGCATTTGGGGTAATATTAGAAATGGAGAATATGCAAAAGAGAAATCCCGTCCTTTTGCAACAACTCAATTAAGACATGCGATTAATATTGTTGATCTAGGTTTATATTCTATGACTTTTAACAAGGATGTAGATTTAGATGTTAAAATGTTACAAACTTACAGGACTTTTAGAGATGAAGCTGATCAAATAGGTATGCGTCATTTTTTAGAAGTTTTTAATTCAGCTGTAATAAATTTAACAACTACAGAAATGGGTGAGTATGTTAATGATTGCATATTAAAAACCTTATCTGGTCAAATTTCTAAAGAAAAACCATTATTTTTGAAAATTGCTTATAATGGAGCTAAAGCTATGGAAGAATTAGCTTCTTATGATCCTGGCAACTTAATAATTGGAATACTTGGAGGAGGACAAGGCACAACACGTGATTGTTTTGAATTAGTAAATCAAGCGCAAAAATACGGTGCAAGAGTTGCACTTTTTGGTAGAAAAATAAACTTGTGTGAGGATCAAAACCTTATAGTTGCTTGTATGCGAAAAGTTGTTGAAGGAGACTGCACTCCTAAAGATGGAGTTAAATTTTTTCATGATGAGCTAAAAAAAATGAATCTTTCATCTGATAGAACATTAGAAGATGATTTAAAATTAACTGAAGAAATTTTGATTTCAGAAGTTGGTTAATTATTAGATTACATGACTACTATTCAAGATTGTGCCATATATCCGAGTTTAAAAGATAAAGTAGTACTCATAACGGGTGGTGCATCTGGTATAGGATCATCAATAGTAGAACATTTTTGTATTCAGCAATCAAAAGTAGTGTTTATCGATATCAATGATAAAGAAGCTAAAGAGGTAATTAAATATAATGCTGATACATATAACAATACACCAGTTTATTATAATTGTGATTTAACTGATACAGAAAAATTAATTTCTACAATAAATAAAATAGGTAGTGATATAGGTGAAGTGTCGATTTTGATTAATAGTGCTGCACATGACGAAAGACATGAAATGGATTCAGTAACAAGTGAGTACTGGGATAATAGAATGAGCGCTAATATAAAACACTTCTTTTTTGCTGCGCAGACTTGCTCAAAAATGATGAAAAATAATGGCGGAGGTACAATAGTTAATATTGGAAGCTTTTCCTGGATGATGGGTATAGGTGGTATGGTATGCTATACTACAGCAAAATCAGCAGTAAGTGGTTTAACGAGAAGTTTAGCAAGAGAGCTTGGGGAATATAATATACGGGTCAATTGTGTTGTGCCAGGATGGATAATGACAAAAAGACAATTAGATCTTTGGGTCACCCCTGAAGTAAAAAAACAACAACTTGAAAAACAGTGTTTAAAAAGATTGCTTGAACCAAATGAAATTGCGAAAGCGGTTCTTTTTTTTGCTTCTAATGATAGTTCAGCTACATCTGCACAAAATTTTGTTTTTGATGGTGGAATAGTTAATTAATATTTTAATATAAAAATAGATAGTTTATTTAACACTCTCAGATTTTGATATTTGTTGAAGAACATAAATTCCAGAAAGGGATATGACAATTGCCCCAACAATTGTTAAAAAATCTGGCATATCAGTATAAAAAAGATAAGTCCATATAATAGACCAAAAAATAATAGTGTAATGAAAAGGCTGAACTACACTGGCTCTAGCTTTACTCAAGGCTATAATTTGAAAATAAATTCCTAAAGAAAAAAACAAACCCACTCCAATAAAAAGAATATATGAAATACTTAAAAGAGGTTGCCAATTATAATATGATAATACACTCATCAACAATATACCAACTATAGAAGTATAAAAAAGTGATGTTTCAGTAGAATCATTTTCAGAAACTTTACGAGTTACAATTTGATATAAACCGAGAAAAAAAGCACCTACTAAAGGAATTAAAGATTTAGGATCAAAAATTGAAAGTCCTGGACGCATAATTATTAATAATCCAATAAATCCAACAAATATTGCCAACCAAATTTTAGCAGATACTTTTTCTTTTAAAATAATAGCTGATAAAGCAACTACTATTACCGGGGTTAATCCTCCAACGCTGTGAGCGTCAACAAGAGAGATATAACGAAAAGCTAGAACAAAACATCCAGACTCAATTAAAGATAAAAGACCTCTAGTAATTTGTAAGCGAAAATTATTTGTTTTATAAAAAACATAATTTTTTTTTCGTTGCGATTCAAAAAGAGATAGGAATAAAGTAAATAAATATTTTATTAAAAGTAATTGAAAAATTGAATGATAAATAACAGCTGTTTTTTGAATGGCATCTAAAATAGAAAATGAAAAAAAAGCTAAAATTGCAAAAAGAATACCCAATGATTCTTTTGATTTAATTAAATTCATTTACTTTAATTTTTCGTAAATAGATTGAAAAAATTCTTTATATAAAACTATATCTCCTTCAAAAACTTGCGTCATTAATACTGCTGTTAACTCATTTTTAGGGTCAACTAAAAAATATGTAGAAGCAGCTCCTGCCCAACCAAATTCACCCATTGCGCCATAACCATTCGATTTTTTTATATCCATCATCACTCTAAAGCCATATCCCCATCCGTATGGTTCAAAAACATTTTCCTCCAGCTTTTCTACATCAAAACTTTTTATTTCATACGGTAAGTAAGTATTAGATATTTGATTTGTAGTAGCTGATTTAAGAATGTCTTGTGATAAAATAATTTTTTGATTTTTATCTTTCCCTGTAAGTAACATTTGAGCAAATTTTGAATAATCATTAGCTGTTGAATAAAGTCCAATTCCTCCTCTTGCAAATGATTTTTTATTTATAGGATAACCATAATTTGAAATTTTTCTTGGATGAGTAATAGGATCAATTAATTTTTTATTCTCTGCATCATAATGATAGGAGGTGACTAACCTTGATTCATTTTCTTTTGTAACAGCAAAACTGGTATCTTTCATTTCTAATGGATCAAAAATTCTTTGTTTTAATTCTTCTTGAAGAGTTGAATGACATACTACTTCAATAATTCTTGCTAAAACATCTACTGAGACACTATAAAGCCACCTTGTATTAGGTTCATATAAAAGAGGTAGAGTAGCTAATAAATTTATTTCATCTTCTAGAGTTGAATGTTCTGAATTAAAAAGACCAACATTATGATATGCTTCGCCTACAAGATCATTTAAAAAATTATAAGAAAAACCGGCAGTATGTAAAAGTAAGTCTTTAATAGTTGGATGATTTTTTACATCTTGTATATCTGAAATAGAATTAGAATTTTCTTTTAAAACTTTTAAATTCTCAAACACAGGTAAATATTTTTTTATAGGATCTTCTAATTTAATTTTATTTTCTTGAATAAGCTGCAAAATTACAACCGATATAATAGGCTTTGTCATAGACCAAATTCTATAAAGAGAATTGGATAACAAGGGAGTTTTTGAATTTAAATCAGAATACCCTATTTTATCATGGTATATTTCACCTTTATGAATTATCTTCCATTCTATACCTTGGTATAATCCATTATCTATATGTCGTTGAAATTTTAAATGTAAATTATTCATTCTATTTAAGAGAATTGATTGTATCTAGTAATTTTGTATTAATATTTCTAGGCCCTGTATCTTTTCTGTTTGTATGTCTACGTTGACCCGGTAAACGTACACCCTCTAAAGATGTCATTTGTTCAAAAAATTTTTCAGAGTGATCATTCCAATTATCTCCAGCAATTAATTGAGGTGAAAATGCCATAATAAACTCACCTCCTCTCGCAGGTCCTCCATCTTTATTGTCAGCCTCTTTAGCTTCAAAACTAAATAAATCTCCAACTAATCCTGCTGATAATAGCTCGACCATTAACGCAATAGCAGAACCCTTATAACCTCCAAAAGGAAGCAAAACTCCACCGTTAGCAATTTCAGATGGATCGTCAGTCTCTTTTCCATCTTTATTTAATCCTGTTCCAAATGGTACTTTATGTCCGTCTCTTGCAGCAACTTGTACCTCACCCATGGCCATACTAGCAGTCGCCATATCATACACAACAGGTGTTTTATTTTTTCTTGGCCATGCAAAAGAAATTGGATTTGTTCCAAATAAAGGTTTAATCGCACCTGCTGGAGCAACACTTGGCATATATGCTGTACAAGCAATACCAATTAATTCATTTTCAGCTAAAACCTCAGTTTCATGCCACAATGCTGCAAAGTGATGGGTATTTTTAATAGTTAACACCCCAACTCCATGTTTTTTTGTTACTTTAATTAATTCCGGTATACCAATCTGAATAGCCATAGGAGCAAAACCATAATCGCCATCAATTTGAATTGCATTTTGCGATAGATTTTTTTTAGTTGGTTTAGAATTTCCTTTTACTTTTTTACTTCTTAAAGCAGCTACATACCCTGGTATGCGAAATAATCCATGTGAAATACTTCCATCACGCTCAGCATAGGTTACAGTTTTTGAAACTGCTTCAGCATTTAAATTATCGCACCCATTATTAATAAGAGTTTTTTTTGCTAAAGAGTAAATTTCATCTAAAGATACAGGTGTTGTAGTCATAATTTCATTGTTTTTTTTATTAATTGAATTCGTTATAATAGCATTAATTACATGAAAAGCGATATATTGCAAAAAGAACTTTTAAATATTCTTGGAGATAGATTTTCTGTATCTGATTCCGTAAGAACAAATTACTCTCATGGTGAAGATATATTTGATCCAGTACTTCCACAAGCTGTAGTTTTTCCCAATAACAACGAAGAAATTTCTAAAATTCTCAAATTATGTAATGATAATAAAATTCCTATAACTCCATTTGGAACAGGAACTTCTTTAGAAGGTCACGCCTTAGGTAATAAAGATGGAATAACAATTTCTTTAGAAAATATGAATAAAATTTTAAAGATTAATGAAGAAGACTTTGATTGTAGAGTGCAAGCATATGTTACAAGAAAACAACTAAATGAAGAACTAAAAGATAAGGGGCTTTTTTTTCCAATTGATCCAGGTGCTGATGCATCTCTAGGAGGAATGGCATCTACCTCAGCATCAGGAACTATGGCTGTTAGATATGGAACAATGAAAACAGTTGTTTCAGGACTTACTGTTGTGCTGCCGAATGGAGAAATTATGAATACAGGGGTTCGAACAAAAAAAACTTCAGCTGGCTATAATCTTACAAATTTATTTATTGGTTCAGAAGGAACTTTAGGAATTATTAGTGAGGTGCATTTACGTTTATCTCCAATACCAGAAGATATAATGAGTGCTGTTTGTCATTTTCCTGATTTAGAGTCTACAATATTAGCAGCACAAGAAATAATTCAATACGGTATACCTGTAGCTAGAATTGAAATGCTAAATAAAGATCAAATGGAAATATGCATTAATTATTCTAATTTACAAAATATGGAAAAAAAACCTACTTTGTTTTTTGAATTTCATGGAAGTGAAACTTCCAATAAAGAATCAATTGATATTGCACAAGAAATTTCAAAAAATAATAATGGTACTGAATTTAAATGGGCTCAAAGCACTGATGAAAGAAATAAAATTTGGCAAGCCCGTCATGATGCCTATTATGCAGTTAAATCTCAAGGCAATAATATTAGAGTTTATACCACCGATGTATGTGTGCCTATATCTAATCTAGTCGAATGTATTAAATTTGCTGAAGAAGAAATTAGTAATTATGGATTAAAGGCACCAATGGTTGGCCATGTAGGAGATGGAAACTTTCATGCAGCAATAATTTATGATCCAAAGAAAAAAGAAGATTATAAAATGATCAGAGATTTTAGTGATAAATTAGTAGAAAAAGCGTTATCGTTAGAAGGCACAGTTACAGGAGAACATGGTGTAGGCGTTCAAAAGAAAGATTATTTATTAAAAGAACATCCTGATAATATTCATTTAATGAAATCTATTAAAAAAACAATAGATCCAAATAATATTATGAATCCAGGAAAGATTTTTGATTTATAATTTTATATTATTTATTTTTCAAAAATTTTTTAAAATTTTCTAGATGTTTTTTTTCAATTTTTATTGAATGTTTATTCGAAGGAAATTTATTGTTAATAACATCACTTTTATATTCTTTAAAGGCTTTAACTCTCTCTTTTTGCATTTTTTCTAAAATACGATTTTTTTCTTTTTCCATTTTTTGAATAATTGAGTGAAAATTTCTATATTGTTTTGCATGTTTAGGTAAAGCAATTGTTCCACAACCTAAAATATCTTCAGCAAACAAAAATTGAACGTCACTCTTGTTTCCAGAACCAATTGAAATTGTAACTAAAGAAGTGTTTTTTGTTATTTCTCCCATAAGATCTGAAGGTATACATTCAACCTCAACCCCCCAAGCACCAGTATTTTCAATATCTTTTATATCATTAAATAATTTTATAGCTTCATTTGTTGTTTTACCATACGCTTTCATACCTCCAATCCAAGTTGATTTTCTTGGAACTAATCCGGCATGTCCTTGAAAAGGTATTCTAAAACCATTTAAATATTTCATAAAATCTAGATTCCATGATCCACAAGTTATTGAATCCATTCCTAAATCAATAATTTCAAGTGAATCTCTTACTATATCTTCTTTAGATGAATATTTTATAAAAGGAACTGACACTGTCATAAAAGTTTTTGGTGCGGCTTTTCTAATTTCTTTTAACTCAGGACAAACTCTAATTAATAAAATGTCAATATCAGCTTCTTCTGCTGCTCTAGCCTCCTCTGGAGTAGCAACATGTATTTGCGTTAATTTTTTTTTTCCTTTTAAATCTATTAAATCTCTAACAGTATAATTTCTATATCCAGGTTCTTGACTAATAGAATAAACTTTTTTATATTTTTTTTTCATTTATAAAAAACTTAATTAATAAGTCGCTCTTCCTCCACTTAAATCAAAAACTCCTGCAGTAGTATAAGAATTTTCATCTGAAGACATCCAAGCTACTAGTGATGCAAGTTCTTCAACTTTTACAAATCTATTTCGAGGTATTTTAGAAAGCATATAATCAATATGTTCTTGACTTATTTGATCAAATATTCTTGTTTTAGCTGCTGCAGGGGTTACACAATTTATGGCAATATTTTTATCTGCTAATTCTTTGCCAAGTGATTTTGTAAGAGCAATTACTCCTGCCTTTGCTGCACTATATGGCATAGCATTAGGATTTCCTTCTTTTCCAGCAATCGAAGCTATATTAACAATTTTTCCATAATTCTTCTCAATCATGTGCGGAACAACTGATTTGCAACAGTAAAATACTCCACTTAAATCAATATCTATTACTTTTTGCCATTCATCTATAGGATATTCCCATGTTTTAAAACTTGGACCTGCAATACCTGCATTATTAACTAATATATCTATAGAATTATGAATTTTAAGAGATTGTTCCGTTGCTTTAGTAACGCTATCAAAATTTGTTACATCTACTTCTACCGTATGAACATTATCTCCTAGATTTAAAGAGCTCATCATTTCTTTATCCTTATCCCAGATAATAACTTTAGCATCAGAAGCTAAAAATTTTTCAACTATAGCAAGGCCAAACCCCTGTGCTCCTCCTGTAACAACCGCTACTTTATCTTTTAAATCTATTTTATTCATAAAATCTCCTATCTTTAATGACTATGCCTTTTAACTACCGATCCTCTTCTGCCAACTAAAAAATCTAAATCTGCACCTTTGTCAGCTTGCATAACATGATCAACATATAATTTTTGATAACCTCCAGTAACCTCAGGTAAAACTGGATTATATTCTTTTAATCGCTTTTCAATAGTTTCACTACTTACTAATAGTTCCATTTTTCCATTTTTAACATCAACACTAATTTCATCACCGTTTTGAACTGCTGCTAATGGACCTTTTACTGCTGCTTCAGGAGCAGTATGTAATATTACTGTTCCAAATGCTGTGCCGCTCATTCTTGCATCCGAAATACGGATCATATCTCTTACGCCTTTTTTGAGAACTTTTTGAGGTAAAATCATATTTCCTACCTCAGCCATTCCAGGATATCCTTTTGGACCACAGTTTTTTAAAACCAATATGCAATTTTCATCAACATCTAAATTTGGATCATGAATCTTAGTATGAAATTCCTCTACACTTTCAAACACAACAGCGCGTCCCGTGTGTTGCATTAAATGAGGAGAGGCTGCAGAGGGTTTTAGTATCGCTCCGTTTGGAGCAATATTTCCTCTTAAAATTTTAATACCTCCATCCTTAGTCAAAGGATCTTCATAAGTTTTAATAACATCATCATTCCAACATTTTGCATCAATATTATTTTCATTAATTGTTTTTCCATTAACCGTTAAAGCATCTTTACTTAATAAACCTTTTTCAAGAAGACGTTTTATTACAACTGGAACTCCTCCTGCATAATAAAAATCTTCCATTAAATATTTTCCTGAAGGTTGAAGATTCACCATAGTTGGAATTTCTTTTCCACATTTCTCCCAATCATCTAAACTTAAATCTATTTCCATTCTTCCAGCAATAGCAGCTAAATGAATAACAGCATTAGTAGATCCTCCTATGGCACCATTTACTTTTATAGCATTTTCAAAAGATTTTTTTGTTACTATTTTAGACATAACTAAATTTTCTTTCACCATTTCAACTATTCGTTTTCCACTCATGTAAGCAAGCGCATATCTTCGAGCATCAACTGCAGGGATAGCAGCATTGCCAGGTAAAGACATTCCTAAAGATTCTACCATGCTGCCCATCGTTGAGGCAGTTCCCATAGTCATACAGTTTCCTTTTGAGCGACTCATAGAAATTTCTGCTTCTACGAAATCTTCTTCTGTTATAACTCCAGCATTAAGATCAGCATCTAACTTCCAAACTCCAGTTCCAGAACCAAGAATTTCTCCTCGATGATGACCATTTAACATTGGTCCACCAGAAACACCTATTGTTGGAAGATCAACGCTTGCTGCGCCCATTAATAAAGAAGGTGTTGTTTTATCACATCCCATTAGTAGAACTACTCCATCCATAGGATTACCTCTAATCGCCTCTTCCACATCCATACTTGCTAAATTTCGAAATAACATTGCTGTTGGTCTTAAGTTTGATTCACTTGCAGAAAACACAGGAAACTCCAATGGAAAACCACCTGCTTCATATACTCCGCGTCTTACAGATTCAGCAATTTCTCTAAAATGTCCATTACACGGTGTAAGTTCAGACCAAGTATTACAAATTCCTATGACAGGTCTGCCATCAAATAAATGGTTTGGATGACCTTGATTGCGCATCCAGCCTCTATGCACAAAAGTATCTCTTCTATGAGATTTAGAATTATACCAATCACTTGATCTATATTTTTTATCTTTATCTTTTGCCATTTAAAATTTACCTAATTTTTTTGCTATTTGTTTTGATTTTATCTTACCATATTGTGTAGGTTTTAAAAAAGGTTTTCTGTCATAAATATTTTTCATTCCCATTCTATAACCACAAATTCTCTTACCATAGGTTATTAAAGTATCTATAGACTGCATAACAAAAATTATATCAGGTGCTATTTGAGTATATTGCCTATTTGCTTTCTTAATTTCTTTATTTTTAATTAATTTATAAATTTTTATAAATTTGTCAGCCATCTCCAAAGCCGGAACAATGCCTTTACAACCAACTTGAAAATTATCGATAATTTCTTGTCCTCCTCTGCCATTAAACATTCGTATATCTTTAGAAAGTTGCTTAATTTCTTCTTTAATAAAAACTGATGATGATTCGTTTTTAATAACTCTAAAGTTCGGAAAGGAATTAGAAAGTTTTTTTATTTTATTTACCGACAACCCAACACCTAGATACTCTTTTGCATTTTGAATTCCAACGATTGTATCATTAGCAATAGGTATTAATTTTCTAAAGAATTTATAACAATCTTCATCTGTTGTATTTTTTTTTATTAGTGGTTGTAAAATAATCCAGTCAGCTTTATTTTTTTTTGCTACATCAATTAATTTTATATATTCGTTTAAAGAGTTTCCATAAATCGTATACGCTTTTGGTAAATTGGGCTCCCAATTTTCTGAGACAATTTCAATTATTTTAGTTTTTTCTTTTAGAGAAAGTTTGTTTACTTCTGTAGCCAAACCAAGAGATGCTATTCCCTGCGCACCTATAGATTGGATTATTTTAATTTCTTCAATTATAGCCTTAGTATCAAGAGAATTATTCTTATTAAAAAAAGAATAAATTATAGGAAAAATTCCTTCAAAATTACTTAAGTTAAATTTTGAAATTTTTTTTTTACTCATCCTTTATTGATATTTATCTTTTTTCTAAATTATTAAGAAAATTATCAAGTTCTTTCTCATTAATTTCAACAATATGTTTTTTTTCAGGAAAAGCTCCTGACTGAACATCATCATAAAATTCCTGAAAAGCATCTTCTCTTTCTTTTTGTAAACGTTCAAACTCTTTTAAAAAATTTCTGTATGATTTGGAATGTCGTGGTACATGACCAGAAGTAGATAACAAGATATCGCATCCAAATAAGTATTCAACATCACAACCAGATCCACTACCCATAGACATTACAATGGGTTTAACTTTTTTAGTTATAGCTTCAGCAACTTTATATGGAACACATTCCATTTCAATTGCAACTCCACCTGCATCTTGAATACGAAGACACTGATCATATACCATCATTGCATCTTCTGCTGTTTTGCCAACAGCTACAAATCCTCCAGTCCAAGTTCTTCTACTTGGCGCTAAACCAACATGTCCAAGGCAAGGAATTCCTTCTTTATATAATTCATGAATCATATCAAACCTATTATGACAATAAAGCATATCAAGACCATGCTCTAAAATTTTAAAACCTAGTCTTTTAGCGTCATCTGTAGTTGGGTAAAGTGTATCAGGAGCACCATAATGCATAAATGCTTTTGGAGCAGCCTGTCTCATTTGTACCAATTCTTCAAAAGTAGGATGCCCATCAGGATTTGTATATTTTCCTGCAGCACCAGTAGCTAGCATTTCAAAACCAACTTTATGCGCTGCTTTAGCTTCTTCAATATTTTTAATTAATAGACACGCAAGTTTTTTTTTACCTTTAAAATTATAAAGATCTTTAACAGTTATTCTATTTCTCATAATTTTCCTTTTAATTGGCTAAAATTAAATCTGTCAATTCATCTAATGATGTATTTTCTTTAGTTGAAGATTTTACTACTTCTCCTGCTTGCATTTTTTAAATCTTTTCTGACAACTCCATAAATTTCTCAAATTCACTATCATCAATGCCAACAGTTATTTTGGGATCATTAAAGTTTTTATCTATGGTATCTTGATGAAATTTCTTAAAGGCATCCAAACGTTCATTTTGTAATTTTTCATATTCTTTTTTAAAATCTTTATATACTCTTGCATGACGAGGCATGTGTCCATCTGTATATCCAAGTACATCATTAGCAAAAAGATACTGACCGTCACAATCAGAACCACTGCCCATTGATAATGTCATAATATCTACTTTTTTTGTTACTACTGCAGCTACTTTGGGAGGAACAACTTCAAATTCAACTCCAATAGCACCTGCTTCTTGTAATTCTAATGTATGTTTTAAGACTCCTATAGCTTCTTCTGCTGTTTTGCCAATTGCTCTATATCCACCAATCCATGTAGCTTTTCCTGGAACTAATCCTACATGACTATTGATTGGAATATTTTCATCTCTTAAAGCTCTTACCCATTTATTGCTCCATGTTCCTCCATAAATAACATCAGCTCCTATATTCATATATTTATGTGCTAACTTCATAGCTTCATATTCTGAAGCTACTGCTACAGCGCCTCCCGATTGCATAAAGCAACTTGGAGCAGCTTCACGTATTCTTTTTAAATCTTCAAAAGTAGTATAGACTCCAAATTGCGGGGCATCATGAGAAGTGCAAATCATATCTATTCCTGCTTCTTCAGCTGCTTTTGCTTCTTCAACATTGTGAACAAATAAAACACTTAATTGTCTTTTTCCTTTACACTTTAAATAATCGTAGACTGTCAATTTTTTTCTTTTCATGTTTTTTTCCTATAAATATGATTTATTTTTTATTCTTTGCAAAGTTTTTTCATGAGCCTCCTCTGAACCATCATGAAGTGTGCCAAACCACTTATCAAGCCATCCAAAATTTCCTCCTCCATAATTGCATTCAAAATATTTATGATGAAGATAATGATCATAAGCTCCAATATCTAAGTGTTTGCCATTTTTAAATATCATTTTATCATAACCTGCGTGTCCTGCGTGGGGCGCCAAACCTGCATGAAAGATATGCCACATTGCAATGAGTGGATGTGAAGGAATTATCCAATGAAATATTATACCGGTAAAATATAATATATGTTCAATTGGATGCATCGCAAGTCCTGACCACGGACCAGGATTAGTATTTCTATGATGAACTCTATGACCTATTTTATAAAGTGGAGGCCAATGAAGAAAACGATGAACTAAGTAAAAATGAATATCTCTTATAGTTGGCACAAGAAAGAAAAGAACAGCGCAGTAAATTGGATATAAGTTCCAATCAATCATAGGTATAAAACTATTTGCAAATAACCAATATGTTATAACTTCGTAGGCTGTCCATATAGGGATAGCACTTAAAAATACATATACTAAATTATCTTTAGTTTGATTTTTAAATAAAAATTTAGAGTTATTATTTTCTAGTGGTTTTGTATTATATTTAAAATTCCAACCTTGAGATTTTTGAATAAAGAAATGTAAATGAAAAAAACCTGCGTATAAAAATACTACAATGGCATTACGAACTAATATGTAAGTTATCCATCCTAGTTCAAAATTTCGCATTTGCTCTAGAGGAGGAGTGAAAAAAAACCAACAAATAACTGCTACTGATGCCCAAATAAATGCCCAAGGGAAAATATACCCATTCCAGCCAACGATATGTTTTAACAGTTTAAATGGTTCAAAAGGCACTATATATTTTGGGTTTGGAGTAACTTTGTAATTAGGCTTCCAATTACCTCTTTTATCTCTTTTTCCAAAATCTATATCTTCCATAAGACTATTTATATATCAAACTATTTTTTTGGTAAATTTTTTTAAATATATATTTTATATATATATATTTATGTTAGGTTAGTTCTCAAATAAAACTGGAGGAAAAATGACTAGAATTTTAGCAATTTTTGCAATTCTTTTTGCTTTTGCAGCTCCATCTGCAATGGCAAAAAATGACTACAGCTGTGATAAGAAATTTATTTTCTTTCCTGGTGGTCCTGAAGGTGGTCCGTTTGGAACAATTGTATATAACGGAGCAGTAGCTGCTGCTGAACACACTGGATGTGATGTAGACTATTACTGGTCTCAATGGAATTCAGAAATAATGATTAAACAGTTTAAAGAAGCTGTTGCTTTACAGCCTGATGGAATAGCTATTTATGGTTTTCCAGGTGATGAAGCAATGAGACCTATTATTAAAGAAGCTAGATCAATGGGTATTGTAATTACTACAATGAATACTCCATTGCCTGATTTAGAAGCAGAATACAAAACTGAAGGTTTCGGTTATGCTGGTGCAGATTTATTTGATGCTGGTTATAACCTTGGAGCTAAAGGTGTTGAAGTATGTGGTTTAAGTGCAGGTGATAAAGCTTTCGTTTGGGGTCTTGCAAGTATGCCTAATAGAGGAGAGAGAACTAAAGGAGCAATTAAAGCTCTTGAAGATCTTGGGGTCGAAGTTGTATATCAAGAAATTCCTGATAATGTAAATTCAGATGCTTCACAAGGTACTCCTATGTATGTTGCTACATACAGTGCAAATCCTGATATCAAAATGGCAATCACTGATCACGGTGGATTAACTGCAAGCTTACCAACTTACATGAAAGCTGCTGGCCATGGTACAGAAGAAGTATGTGGTGCTGGATTTGATTTATCTGCTCCTATCGTAGATGGAATTAATTCAGGATACATTGATGTTGTAATTGATCAACAACCATTTATCCAAGGATATATTCCTATTGTTCAATTGTTCCTAAGTACAAAATATGGAATGGCTGGATTAGCGATGGATACTGGTGCGGCATTTGTAACAGCTGATAATGTAGATGCGATTGCGCCTCTAGCAGCAGTACAAATAAGATAATTTCCTATTTTACAAACCTGCCATAAGGCAGGTTTGTATTTATTTAATATGGCAGAAGAACTTCTTAGACTTGAAAATATCTACAAAAACTTTGGTAATGTCAAAGTTCTTAAAGATGTAAATTTAAATATAAAAAAAGGAGAAGTTGTAGCTTTAATTGGTGATAATGGTGCTGGTAAATCAACACTAATTAAAGTTATTACAGGTGTACATCGACCAAATTCAGGAAAAGTTTTTTTCAAAAAAGAAGAAGTTAATATCAAATCTGTTTCACAATCTAGAAAGATGGGTATTGAAGCAGTGTATCAAGAAAGAGCTCTTTGTGATCAACAAGAATTGTATAGAAATATTTTTGCAGGAAGAGAAATAACAAATTCTTTAGGTTTTTTAAAAATTAAACAACAAAGAAAAGAAGCAGAAAAAATATTAAGAGATTATATTGGATTTACCTCTAAAGCTATCACAGTAGATTCAACTGTTATGGGCTTATCAGGAGGAGAAAAACAAGGTGTAGCTTTTGGAAGATCACTATATTTTAATTCTGATTTAATTGTTTTAGATGAACCTACTATGGGCTTATCTATTCAAGAGACTGAGAAAGTTTTAAACTTTGTAAGAGGATTAAAAAATGAAAATAAATCAGCTATTTTTATTGATCACAATATAATACATGTCTATGGCGCAGCCGATAGATTTGTCATTTTAGATCGAGGTGAAGTAGTTGGGGAGTTTATGAAAGATGAAATAACTAGAGAAGAACTAGTTAACAAAATGATTGAATTGCATGAATCAGGAAAGATAGAGGTTGAAGCCTAAATGAATAATTTATTCAATAGCTATTTTGTAAAAACGCACAAGTTAGAAATAAGTATTACCATCATTGCTGTTGTACTTTTTTTAATATATTTTCTTGGAGCACCTCACGTATTTACTAGATTTCCAATCTATAGAGCTTTTATGCAATCAATGCCTTTTTTTGGAATTATTGCTATTTCAGCAACCTTCGTAGTAACTCTAGGAGAAATTGATCTTTCATTTCCATCAATTGTTGGAATAACATCATTGACTTTTGGAATGGTTTTAACTTCAACTGATGGAAATTTTTATCTAGCTTTTATTCTTGCAACATCTCTTGGTATGTTTGCTGGATTAATAAATGGGTTACTTGTTACTAAAATAGGTATTCCCTCAATTGTTGCAACAATAGGTACTTTGTTTTTTTGGAGAGGATTAGTTAATGTTATCTCTCAAGGAAGTGGAATCGCAATAGTTGATGTAGCGGATGGCACCTGGCAACATGCGATGTTTGTGCAAAAATTATTTGGTAAAATTCCCGCGCAATTTATTTGGTTTATTGCTCTAACTGCGTTGATGCAATGGATTTACCGATATCATAAGTTTGGAAATCATATCCATTTTGTAGGAGATAATAAAGCAAGTGCTCAAATGATGGGTATAAATGTTGATAGAGTTAAGATTATTGCTTTTGTTCAACTTGGATTTTTTTCTGCCCTTGCTGGAATATTTACTATGTATGAAATGTTGTATTTCTGGCCAACACAAGGTGCGGGTTTAATGTTAACAACTTTAGCTGCAGTTTTTGTGGGAGGAACTTCAGTTTTTGGAGGTAAAGGAACTATTTTTGGAACTTTTATCGGTGTATTAATAATTGGCTCATTGGAATCTGGTATAGTAGCACTAGGCCTTTCTGGTTTCTATGTTCAATTTATTAACGGTTTAATGATTACAGCAGCAGTTACAATATACGCTCTAATTCAAAGAAAAAAAACTTAATAAAATAAAACTTACTTCTTACTTTTTTAGTATTTTAATAATCTCTTTATTTGAAAGTAATTCTGACAAAGGAATACCTTCAGGATTTGTCTTGGTATAAATTATATTAAAAGGAATTCCATAACGTCCATTTTCATTTAAATACTTTAAAATATTTTCATTGGGTTTTGACCAATCTCCTCTTACCTTAACTACATTAAATTCAGAAAAAACATTTTGAATTTCTACTGATTTTATAACATTAATTTTATTGTACTGACATGTTGCGCACCAATCAGCAGTTATATCAACAAAAACAAAATTATTACTATTAATCAATTCTTGTAAATTAACCTGATTAAAATCAAGCCATGAAGAATCTATTGTATCATAGTTAGATTTAAAAAAAGTAAAATTGGGTAAAGAAAATATAATAATGATAGTAAGTAAAGAAATAATTTTTTTATAATTAAATAAATATCCAATTAGTATTGTAGCAATTATAATAGCAACATAAGCTATTATAAAATAATAATTAAAGTGATTTAGAAGAATATTAGTTATCCATATTAAGGTAATTACTAATAAAACACCCATTAGATATTTTACATAAATCATCCATCTTCCTGGCTTAGGAAAAAAATTTATTAAATTTGGAAAAATAGATAAAAACAAATAAGGAAAACTAAGTCCAAAACCCATAAAGAAAAAAATAGAAAACATCATAATAAATGACTGAGTAAAAGCAGCAGTTATAGCAGTACCCACAAAAGGTGCTGAGCAAGGTGTAGCCATCAAAGTAACAAAAAATCCTGTAAAATAATCTCTAGTTGTATTGTGAGATTGGAGATTTGAAAAAGATTTTAAATTTAAAAATTGAGGGATAGGAATTTCAAAAAATCCAAATAAATTCAAAGAAAAAAAAGTTATAATTAATGAAATAAAAATTAGAAAAAAAGGTTCTTGAAATTGTATTCCCCATGCAACATTATATCCTAAGTATCGAAATAAAATTAATATTAACGCTAATACAATGAAAGAAGAGGTAATACCGATTGAAGTTATAATAAAACTTTTTCTAATAGAATTTTTATGTCCTAAGTGATCAATTAAATTTAATATTTTGATTGATAATACTGGAAAAACACATGGCATAGCATTTAGTATTAACCCGCCCATAAATGCGATGAGTAATATAAATAATGAACTATAACTTAAAATTGAATTATTTATTTCTACTGTATTTTTTTCTTTTAAAAGAAAACTCTTATTTTGATCAACAATTATAAATTCAGTATCAATAATTTCTTTCTTGAGTAAATTTTTATCAAAATTAAATTTTGCAGTTAACTGTTTTGAATCAGGACTTAAAATAATTGTTGGCTTAATAACTGGCAGTCCATAATCTGTATGAAGAAAAATTATTGGATCTATAAAAATATTTTTAGATTCTGCAAAGAGATGCAAAGAAATATTATTATTATCAACTAGAATTTGAGAATTTGCTTTTTTAATAAAGCTCAAGCTTAAAGATTCAGAAGGTAATTGGGCTAAAGATTTTTCAATAATAAATGAGTGAGTTGTTGGTGTTCCTTTTCCAGAAGGAATCAAAATTTCTAAATCTGCTTCACCTGGAATACATATGTCTTTACAGACAAGATAGATTACTTTTAAACTAACCAGTGAATCTTTATTATTATTATCTAATTTAATTTTTAAAGGAAAAATTACATTGTTGCTATATCCTGCAGATGTTAGTCCTAATATTTCAAAATGAGATGGAGTTGGCCATAATAGCTCTACAGAATTAATATTTTTTGAATTTTCCCAATTTATTTCTTGAGGAAAACCGCCGTCACCAGGAGATTTCCAATAAGTTTTCCATCCATCTTTTAGCTTATATTCTAAGCCTAAATAAATTTCAGATTGGTTATTATTGTGGGTTAGAGGTGAAATAAGCCTAGCATGGGACTCATGTCCAAGGCTCCAATCACTTTCCAAAGCTATAGCTTTTGTAAAGAAAAAAATAAAAAAAATAAAAAATAAATTTCTGTATAAGTGTAACATTATCTTAACATTATTTAATTAATTGATATGTTAGTTTTTCAAGTAATAATACTTGAAATAACATAATTAATAGAGATATATATATAAGAAATGGACTTAACTGGCAAAATCATTGTTTCAATGCCTTCTCTGGAAGATGAACGCTTCTTTAAAACCGTTATTTACATGTGTGCGCATTCTTCAGAAGGATCTATGGGAATTATAATCAATAAAAAAATAGATTATGATCTATATCCAGATTTATTAGAACAACTTGGCATAGATAAACCTCTAGAAAATAAAAAATTTTTTATAAGATATGGAGGCCCAGTTGAAAGTGGTAGAGGTTTTATTTTACATTCAGATGATATGATTAGAAAAGAAACATTAAATATTGATAAAGGTGTTGCCTTAACGAGCACCGCAGAATTTTTTGATGATTTTTCTTTAGGTAAAAGTCCTAAAAACAGTATTCTTGCTCTTGGATACGCGGGTTGGGGACCAGGCCAACTTGAGAAAGAAATTATTCACAATAGTTGGATGACTCTTTCGGTGGATAGTAGTTTTTTATTTGATGAAGAAGTATCAAAAAAATGGAGCCAGGCCTATAAGTTAATAGGCATAGATCCCAATAATTTATCCCAATTTTCTGGTAGAGCTTAAAATTAAATTTATTTTATTAAATTAATTTTTTAAAGTTTTCGTATAATATTGTGGCATGATTATTCATATCCTTCATATTATCTCTTGCTAATTTATCAAACTTATCAAGAGCACCGGGCCCTAAACTTTCTTCTAAAGCTTTCTCATATTCAGGAATACAACCCCAATCACTAACTGTATTACTTTTAATTTCTATATGAAACTGAATGCCATAAGCATGATCCATATATTTTAAAATTTGATATTTTGTTGTTTGTGAAGATCCCAAAAGAGTTACATCATTATTTTTTTCCAATCCTACTACCTCATAAGAATGCCATTGTAGTGCTTTTATTGTGTTGGGAAAATTATGAAAAAGATTGTCTGACTTGGATTCTTTTAAAAGATCTATATTTAAAATACCTATTTCAGGGGGAGATGATTTTACAACCTTGCCACCCGCTACCTCTCCTAATAATTGACAACCTAAACAAAAACCTAAAAAAGGTTTTTTTAAATCAATAACAAATTCTTTAATCTTTCTTTTTTCTTCAATCAACCAAGGATATTCATCTTCCATCCAGGTATCCATTGGGCCTCCCATACAGAACATGCCATCAAAGGAAGATAAATTTTGAGGAATAGTTTCTCCTTCATCCAATTGAATTGTTGTAAGTTCAGCTCCATCCTTAATCATTAAGTCTTTAATATATCCAGGAGTTTCACAAGATATATGTTGTAATACAAGAATTTTCATATGATTTATTATAAATTATTTTTCTAGTTCTAAAAGCTGTTGTTTTAATGACAAACCTCCAATACTGCTAAAACCTCCAAGCGTCCCATCATTTCTTATAACCCTGTGACAAGGAATAACGATTAAATGCTTATTTTGTCCACAAACTTTTCCAACATATCTTGGAGATGTGTTAAGTTTTTTTGCAATATAACCGTAGCTCCTTGTTTTTCCATAAGGAATTTTTTTTAACTCTGACCATATTTTTTTTTGAGCTACAGAACCATTAATTTTATACTTAAAATTCCATGAAACTTTTTTTCCTTTTAAATACTCTTTCATTTGTTTTTTAAATAAATTCAAAGAACTTGAGGAACCTTTATTGTTAATTTTGCCAAATGCTATCACAGTAATAATGCTGTCTTCCTCACTAGCATTGATCCATCCATATTTAGTTCTAAAACAAATAGTTTTTTTCATTATATTTTAAATGACAAGGGTTTCTCATTATCTAATTGATAAAATAGTCCAAAAAACAGATAGTCCTATAAAAATAATAAAAGCTAAAACCAAAAATATTATAATTTCTTTAATTGGAAATTTCATAAATATTTTAATGATAAAGTATTTTTATATCTATTAAAGAAAAAATTAATTAAATCTATTTTGAATTTGTTCAATATTTTCAAGATTTTTTATAGGACCAATACTTGATATAGCTATAGGTCCTGATATTATTTTCTTTGCAACTCTTTTTACGGTATCTACAGATACTTCATCAATTTTTTTAATAATTTCAGAGGGTTCTATTACACGATTATGAATTAAAAGTTGATAAGCTGCCGAGGTACATCTTGAGTTAGCTCTTTCTCTACGCATCATTTGATTTACCTTTAGTTGGGCTTTTCCTCTGTTAACTTCTTTTTCAATTATATTTTCTAAACTTTTATTTAATTCATCACACAAAATTGGTATCAATTCTTTTATTTGAGTTTCTCCTGTTCCACATCCAACGCCAAATATTCCTGTGTCAGTGTATGAACCACTAAATGAATGAATATCATAAACTAGTCCTCGTTTTTCTCTTATTTCTTGAAATAATCGAGACGACATTCCCCCACCTATTAAAGAGTCATATATTTCAAGAGAATAATAATCATCATGATAATAATTTATACCCTCAAAACCTAACATTAAATGCACTTGTTCAAGTTTTTTATCTTCTCTATATTCTCCAGATTTAAAATTTGCTTTTTCAGGTAAATCGGATTTTCCATTTGGAAGATTATTCAGTTTTGTCTTTAGCTGCTCCACAAAGCTATCATGATCTACTTTACCTGCAGCACTAATAACCATTTTTTTTGGATTATAATGTTCATTCATAAAATTAATAATTTCATTTCTAGATATTTTTTCTATTATATCTTTTGGTCCAAGAATAGATCTGCCCATAGCTTGATTGGGATAAGCTTTTTCAAAAAAATAATCTCCAACCATTGAAGCCGGAACATCTAAATACATTCCAATTTCTTGTATTATTGTTCCTCTTTCTTTATTAAGTTCTTTTTCATCAAATATAGAATTTTGTAAAATATCTGTAAGAATATCAATACCAAGAGGTAAATCATCTCCTAAAAGACTAACAGTATATGCTGTTATTTCTTTAGAAGTATAAGCATTAATATTTCCACCAACATTTTCGATTGTATCTGATATTTGTAAAGCTGTTTTAGAAGTTGTGCCTTTAAATGCCATATGTTCTAAAAAATGTGCAGCTCCATTTACTTCTTTTTTTTCATCTCTATTGCCTACAGAATTAAAAATGCCCATATAAACAGTTTCAAGACCAGGCATATTTTGCGTAACAATTCTGAGACCATTATCTAGTGTTGTAATATTAACCATATTTATAAATTTTTAAGAATTAGTGATTTTACTGCTTCAGTTTCATTGTTTAATATAGTCATCTTTTCTTTTTTATCAAAGATATTTTCTAACTCTTTTGGGACTAGTGACTTACTGCCAGTAGCTTTTTCAACAGCATCATTAAATTTTGCTGGGTGAGCACAAGCTAGACTAATATAGGGGTGGTCTGGGTCAACATTTTTTAAAATAGATAAACCTGTTGCCGTATGTGGGTCAGATAAGTAATCATATTTTTCTTTATAATAACTTATAGTTTCAATTGTATTTGTATTTGAAACAGCAGTTGACTCATAAATTGATTGTAAATTTGAAATTATTGATTTATCGAATTCATATTCACCTTTTATTGAATACTCCTTCATAATTTGACTAACTTTTTCACTATCATGACCAAAAGATTCAAAAATTTGACGCTCAAAATTACTAGAAATTTGAATATCCATACTAGGACTATAGGTTTGTTTAACCTCTTTTAATTTCATTAAACCATATTTAATTATTTGGTTTAAAGAGTCGTTTTCATTAGTTGCAATATGTAATTTTCTTATTGGTAGTCCCATATTTTGTGCTGCGTGTGCCGAAAAGACATTACCAAAATTTCCAGACGGAACAATGAAACTGACTTCTTTATCTTCTATTTGAAGATATGCCCAAAAATAATAAATAATTTGAGCCATAAGACGGGCCCAATTGATAGAATTGATAGCCGTTAAAGAAGTTTTATCTTGAATATCTTTATCTAAAAATAATTCTTTTACTATTCTTTGACAATCATCAAAATTACCTTCTATAGCAACATTAAAAATATTTTCATCTAAATTAGTTGTCATTTGTTTTCTTTGCACTACTGAAACTTTATTATGTGGATGAAGAATAAAAACATTTATATTTTTTTTACCTTTAAAAGCGTTTATGGCTGCTGAACCTGTATCTCCTGATGTAGCACCTAATATGGTTAATTGATTAGTTTTTTTTTGCATACAATGAGAGAAAAGATTTCCTAAAAATTGCATTGCATAATCTTTAAATGCAAAAGTTGGCCCATAAAATAACTCTAAAATATATTTGTTATTATCAATTTTATGTAAAGGAGCTACTTTTGAATGTGAGAAATCTTTGTATGTAGAAATTATAATTTCATATAAATCTTCTTCTGAGACTTCATTAGCAACAAAAGGATTTATAATATTTAAAGCTACTTCTTCATAACTTTTATCTCTCAAAGTATTAATATCTAATAAGGGCCATGATTCAGGTAAATAAAGACCTCCATCTTTGGATAATCCTTGAAATAGAATATTTGTGAAAGATTCTTTTAAATTATTGTTTCTAGTACTTAAATATTTCATATACTGTTAATAAATCAATTATAAATAACGATTACTAATATATTCTTTAAAATACTTAGCATTTAAGGAACTCTTTGTAACCTGTTCTAAAATCTCATTGGTAGTAAAAAAACTACCTTTTTGATGAATATTTCTTTTTAACCAAGTAATTAAAGCTTTGAAATTACCATCTTCAATATTTTGATCTAACTTAGGAATTTCTTTACGGATTGTTTCTGCAAATTGCGCAGATGCAAGAGCACCCAAAGTATAGGTAGGAAAGTAACCAATTAAACCAGCATACCAATGAATATCCTGCAAGCAACCATTAGTATCTTTATCTACAATTTTACCAAACATTTTTTTATATTCTGTGTTCCATGCTTCAGGAATATCATTTGTAGATAAATCCCCATTAATAATTTGTTTTTCTAAATTAAATCTCATAATTATATGTAAAGGATAAGTGACTTCATCAGCTTCCACTCGAATATAAGTTTTGTTAACTTGAGTACCTAATAAATACAAATTTTGAGCTGACCACGCTTTACCACTTAAACTTAAATTTTCTTTTAAAATTTTTGATAAATATTTTTTGAAAGCTAAAGATCTAGTGATTTGCATTTCTATAAGCAAAGACTGACTCTCATGCATTGCCATTCCTCGAGATCTACCAACGGGTTGGTGTTGCCACTCTGATGGTAATCCTAATTCATATAAAGCATGCCCAGTTTCATGCATTACTCCTTCTAAAGATGAAAAGGGATCTTTTTCACTATATCGTGTAGTAATACGTACATCTTCTGTAGCCCCTCCACAAAAAGGATGTTCACTTTTATCTAACCTACCTTTAGTAAAATCAAACCCAATAGTTTTCATTAAGATTTTAGCAATTTTATGTTGATTAAAAGAAGAAAATTCATCTTCTATAGGTATAACAGATTCTTTTTTTTGTTTTTCAATTATCTTATCTATAGATGATAATATAAATATTTCTAAATCTTTAAAAACTTTTGTTATGTGATCTGCATTAGAATAAGGTTCGTATTTTTGAATTAATGCTTCATAAGGAGAGCAATTTAATTTTTCGCTTAAAATTTCAGATTCTTGTCTAGATAAATTAATCAGATCATTTAATGAACTTTTAACAATACTAAAATCACAATTTTTTTTAGCTTCCTGCCATTTACCTTCACATAAGGCAGATGTCTTTGAAATAGCTTCTACTAAGTCACTAGGTAAAGACGATAATAACACATATTCTCTTTTCATCTCCCTAAAATTAGTTAAATCATTTTTAGATAGCTGACTAATATCAATATTAGAAATTAAATCTGCTACACTTGGATCTGATAATAAACTATGCTTAAGATTAGCAATAAATGCGAGTTGATTTGCTCTATTATGTCTTGAATTAGAAGGCATCATTGTAGACATGTCCCAATGCAATATTCCCTCAACATCAGAAGCAATAGAAACCTTAGAAAAAACTTCTTTTAACTGATTATATTCTCTTAAACTCATTTATAATTCCCACTAAATTTATAAGTTAAGTTCTTGTTGTAATTGTAATTTTGAATATAAATTACATTTATTCAATAATTCTTTATGCTGACCTTCTCCAACAATTTTTCCTTTATCTAATACATATATTAAATCAGCATCCTCAATTGAACTGAGTCTATGTGCTATAATAACAGAGGTTTTATTTTTCATTAATTTATTAATAGAATTTTGTATTTTTTGTTCTGTTAAATTATCTAAAGCTGAAGTAGCTTCATCAAATAAAAGTATAGGAGCATTTTTTAATATAGCTCTTGCTATAGCTATACGCTGCCTTTGGCCTCCAGATAATTTTACCCCACTTTCTCCAACTATTGTATCTAATTTATTTGGAAAAGAATTGGCAAATTCATTAACTCCTGCTTCTTCTGCTGCATTTAAAATTTCAGCAGTACTAGCTTCTAAATTTCCATATTCTATATTTGTTTGTATGCTTTGATTAAAAAGTATCGTTTCTTGACTCACTAAAGAATAATTGTCTCTTAATGATTTTAAAGAATACTTACTGATATCTTGATTATCTATAAATATTTCACCGTCATAATTATTATAAAATCTTAGCAAAAGACTAATTATTGTTGATTTTCCTGATCCAGATAAACCAACGATAGCAACTTTTTTACCTTCAGGAATAGTTATATTGAGATTTTCTAAAACATTTATATTTTCATAAGCAAAATTTAAATTTTTTATTTGTATTTTTCCTTTTTTTACAGATAATTTTTCTTTGAAATTATCAGTTTCTTTGTTTTCATCTTCTGAGTCCATAAGCTGGAAAATACGATCGGCGCCGGCCAAACCCTCCTGAATACTAATATTTAAATTTCCTAGAGCTTTCACTGGTTGATAAGCTAATAATAAACTAACTAAAAAACTCATAAATTGGCCAGTAGTCATTGATTCATTTAATACAAAAACTCCTCCTACATAAATTGAAAGCGCAATGGCTAAACTGCCTATGAATTCCATAAGTGGGCTCAAACGATTACTGATAAATGCAGATTTTATAAAATAATCTTTTATCTGATTGATTGTTTCAAATGATTTTTGTTTTTCAAAATTTTCTCTATTGTAAGCCTTAACTTGTCTTATAGATTTAATACTTTCACTTAATGAATTAGAAAATATAGCTATTTCTTTTTGAATGTTGCGAGTAATTTTTCTTATACTATTGCCAATTTTTTTAATTGGCCACAATGCTAAAGGAAAGGCAAAAAAAGCAAAAATAGTTAATTCCCAACTTTGATAAAACATATTTCCTAATAAAAATATAATTACCAAAACATCTTTAATGACGCCAGTAACAGACTTGACTATTGCCATTCTTAAAAAATATGTGTCATTTATCAATCTAGAAATTAAATTTCCTGATTTTGAATCATTATAAAATTTTATATTAAAAAACATTAATTTCTCGAACATTTCAGATTGTAACTTAGATATTACTAAGTGGGCAACTTTGCTCATTTGAAATGAGTGTGTGTAAGTTGCTAACCCCTTGCATAAAGTAACCAATATTATTGCAATTGGTATTAAAAATAACATTTCTTTATTACCTTTAATTAACACTTCATCTAAAGCAGGACGAACTAACCATGCATGTAAGCCAGTTGCTGCAGCTGAAATAATCATCATAATTAATGCTAAAAAAATTTTAAATTTATGAGGAAAAATATAATCTTTTATTAATCTAAAAATTATTTTCTTATTAGTGTGTTTATTTCTAGTCATATATATTATTTAAAAAGCTAAAAGATATATAAAACATAATAATCCAATTATATTATTAAATCTAAAGTAAAAATTACTGCTCATTTTAGAATTAAGATTCCATTTATTCAAATAAACTACAATAGCAAGAATTAAACAAAATACTGGTACTAAGCTTAATAAAGATTGAGCAGTCAGGTAATTTGCATAAGCTAAAAAAGCTATAAATAAACAGTAAAAAATTTGTACATAGATTTTGCCTTTAGAACCCAAAAGAACAGCTGTAGATTTAATATTATTTTTTAAATCATCTTCTCGATCTTGATAAGCATAGATTGTATCATATGCAAGCGTCCAAAAAATACAGCCTATGTACAAAAATAAGTAATTTAGAGAAATTTTTTCATAAAATTGCATTGATACGATAAGTACACCCCAACTAAAAACTATACCTAAACCAAGTTGTGGCCAATAAGTATATCGTTTTAAAAATGGATAAATAATAATAAACGGAATAGAAAAAATACCACATAAAACTGCAATTTTTGTAAACTGTAATAAAATTATTAATGAAAAAATAAGTAAAAAAAATAATAAAATAAGAGACTCTAAAACAGTAATTTTATTTGAAGCAAGAGGTCGATTAAAAGTTCTTTGAACCTTTCTGTCTATCTTAATATCTACTAAGTCGTTAATTATACAACCAGCACTTCTCATTAAAACAGCGCCTATAAAAAAATATATGTACCAATTAATTAGTTGAAATTTTGATTGAACTATTTCAGCTAAAGCAAACCAACATGGCCACATTAAAAGCATGAAGCCAATAGGTTTATTTAATCTTATGAGATTAATATAATACTTTATTTTAATTGGATTAATTACATTAAGCATAAAAAATGTTAAATATTCCATTATATTAAAATAATGAAAAAGTCCAAAACACGTATATTTGTCGATCAAAAAATAACAGCTAATTTAATTATTTATATTAAGAACAAGCAACACCATTATTTAAAAAATGTTATGCGTGTAAAAATAAATGATCTAATAAACATATTTGATGCCATATCAGGTGAATGGGAAGCAAAAATTGCATCTATAAATAGAGATAACATTGTATTACGAGTAATTAAGAAAAAAAATCTGCTTATAAAATCAAAAGATATTTGGTTAGTATTTTCTCCTATTAAATCACAAAGAATGAATATAGCTATTCAAAAGGCTACAGAACTAGGTATATCAAAAATTATACCTTGTGAAACGCAGTACTCTAATATTAAAAATATAAATATTAAAAGTCTTAGAGATAATGCCATTGAAGCAGCTGAACAAAGTGAAAGGTTAGATATTCCTTCAATTGAAAAAATTTGTAACTTAAATGAGCTTATTGCAAATTGGCCAAAAGATAGAAAATTAATTTTTTGTGATGAAACAATAAAAGAAAATCAATTTATTATTGAGACTCTTTTATCCTTGAGAAATGTTGAAAATAAATTTGCTATTTTAATTGGTCCAGAAGGAGGATTTTCAGATGAAGAAAGAGATCTAATCAAAGGTGAAAAAAATGTTATATCTGTTTCCCTTGGTGATACAATTTTACGTTCAGATACAGCTATAACTGTAGCTTTATATTGCTTGAGAGAGTTGACTTAAAAAAAAATATCATTTAATTATTATAGAAATTAATTTATAAAATAAACAATATGGAATTTACATCAGAATCATTACTTTTATTTCTTGTAGTAGCTATATTCCTTTTCATTTATTTTCTTATTACTAGAGTGTGGATTAAAGTAGATGAAAGAAATAAAGAATCTTCATCAAATACTAATAAAGATAATTAATAAATATTATATTTATCTAGAATTTTACGAAATAACTTATTTGCAAAAAAAAGAAAAATAGCTGAAAAAAGAATTACAATAACAGTAATACTTGCACCTGATAAACCGTTAGTATAACAAACGACACATCTAGCAAATGCTGATACAGGTATAAAAAATACTGTAAAACTAGTTAAAATAAATAAAAAGTAAGTCTTCATATAATACTATCTATTAATATAATTATAAAAATCAAGAATAAGTATAAAATTGAATATACAAATATTTTTTTAGCAATTACTTTATCTTCGTTTGTTGTAACTAACAACTTGTAACATAAATAAACATAATAAATTCCTAATATAGAGCTAACAAATAAATAGATTAGTCCGTTAAATCCAAAAAAATATGGTGATAAAGAAATTAAGAATAAAATTATTGAGTATATAAATATATTAATTTTTGTTATTTTTATCCCAGATACTACAGGTAGCATTGGTATCTTGGCATTAGAATAATCATCAGTTTTATAAAGACTAAGAGCCCAAAAATGAGAAGGCGTCCAGAAAAATATTATTAGAAAAAGTAATAATGGCTCTAAAGATATGCTGTTAGTAGCTATAGTCCATCCTATTATTGGAGGAAAAGCTCCTGCCGCTCCTCCTATGACAATATTCTGAGGAGTACGTTGTTTTAACCAAATAGTATAAACAACTACATAAAATAAAATTGTTATAGTTAACATCAGTGATGATAAAAAATTTGAAAAAAAATAAAGCGCTAAAACAGAACCAATAGAGGTAATAATACCAAATATAAGTGCGTTTTCTTTTTTAACTTTTCCAGTGGGTATTGGTCTTAAACACGTTCTTTTCATTAGTGCATCTAAATCAGATTCGTACCACATGTTTAAGGATCCAGCTGCTCCAGCACCTAAAGCTACAGCGAATAAAGATAAAGTGGCAGTAACAAAATCTACTCGAACTGGAGCAATGATCAAGCCTACAACACAAGTAAAAATAACCAACGACATAACTCGTGGTTTCATTAACTGATAAAAACTGTGAAGATTTATTAAAAAATTTTTATTGGTTAATATATTTTGTGTCACTAGCTAGTCCTGTAAGCTAAGAGCCAGCTATTGCGAAATATATTTTTCTAACTATTAAAGTCCAATAAGACTCATGCCACATAATAAATACAAAAACTAAAATTGCAAAACAAGGGAAAAGGATTGCTGCTATAATAGGCATTCTTTCCCACCACATATGCATAAATATTGCACAAATAAAACCTGCTTTAAGAAGCATGAATATTAATATTAGTGTCCAACGAGTATAACCCTGAAAACCATACCAATCTACCCAATAGGATATAGCACTAAATACAAAAAGAAGTGTCCAAACATAAAAATATATTTTTAAAGGATGTTGTTGTGTACCTTCAGCCATAAATTACCTCACCATAAATAAAAAAATGCAAAAATAAAAACCCAAACCAAATCAACAAAGTGCCAGTATAAACCCATAATCTCTATTGCTTCATAGTCAGACTTTTGCGATGTAAAAAAACCTCTCTTACCAGTATCAAAATGACCTCGAAATACTTTATAAGTCATAATAAAGAGAAAAATTACTCCTATAGTTACGTGTGTACCATGAAATCCAGTGATCATAAAAAATATCGCTCCAAATTGAGGAGCCCCAAAAGGATTGGACCAAGGGCGAACACCTTCCATAATTAATTTAGTCCATTCAAAAGCTTGCATACCCACAAAAGAGGCACCAAAAACTGCTGTTGCTAACATGAGATAACCGCACATTTTACGATTTTTCTCATAACCATATTTTACGGCTAGTGCCATTGTTCCGCTGCTTGTAATTAAAATAAAAGTCATGATAGCAATTAAAAGAAGAGGGACATTATATTGACCAACATGAAGACCGAAAACTTCACTTGGATTTGGCCAATCAGCTTTAGTAGAAAATCTTACTGTCATGTAAGATATTAAAAAAATGCTAAATACAAAAGTGTCACTAACAAGAAAAATCCACATCATAGCTTTTCCCCATGGAACTCCCTTAAAAGCCTTTTGATCTGAAGACCATTCTTTTGCAAATGATGCTTTAGGAGGTATTACAACTTTAACTGATGAACTAGATTCTTCCATTTTTTGTATCTCCTTCTATGTAAACAACATTAACCCAAATAAAACTATCCATACAGCTAATAAAAAGTGCCAATAAATTGAGCAGAGTTCAATTGTATGTTTAGCTTTGCGAATAATAATATTATTAATATTCCAAACTTTTCTTATTGTCATTACCCAATAGACTAAACCACCTAAAAGATGTAATCCATGAAGAGCTGTAAAGAGATAAAAATAGGCATTAGCTGGACTTCCATACACATAATAACCTTTATCAACCATATTTTGCCAAACCAAAAACTGACCAATAAGAAATATTAAAGCCAAAAAACCTACTAAAATTAAATCTCTTTTTGCTTTTTTAAATTGATTTTTTTTTGAAGCTATTTGAATGCGAACAAAAATAATACTACTAATAACAAGCACAAATGTGTTAATCCACAATAAAAATGGTTCTGGCATTTTTACCCAATCATCGTAGACCATTCTATCGCCATATGTCACAATAAATAAACAAAACATGATCGTGCTTACTATCATTAAGTAACGAAGACCTAGTTTTCCTACATGTAAGTTAAAAGTTCTGCCTTCATGTGAATTATCAATTTTAACCTGAGCAGGATCCCAAGGCTTTTGAGTCAACTGATCTATTATTGAATCTTTTTTTGTTTCCATATTATGTTTGTTCAGCTCTTGCATTTGCTACCGCACTTGGAGGTGTATCTTGAGTAATATAATCCTCATCAGCACCTGGAACACTGTAGTCGTATGCCCATCGATAAACAACAGGTAATTCTTTATCAAAATTTCCATGAGTTGGAGGGACATCTTTTGTTCTCCATTCCAAAGAACATGCCTTCCAAGGGTTTTTACCAGCTTTTTTACCAAATTTAGAACTAACT
Source organism: uncultured Alphaproteobacteria bacterium (assembly GCA_902577425.1). Classification (GTDB taxonomy): domain Bacteria; phylum Pseudomonadota; class Alphaproteobacteria; order HIMB59; genus MarineAlpha5-Bin3. The sequence continues at coordinate 262,414 of CACGZD010000001.1, forward strand.
ATAATATTGTAAATGAACAAGAACTGAACCGCTCCAGTAATTAGTGCTGCAATAGTTATAAACTGATTAATTCCTGTAATTGAATAGGTAAATGCTTCGCCTTCAAAAACTTCAAAATATCTTCTAGTGACTCCCATAAAGCCTAGGTAATGCATTGGAAAATATATTGAATACGATCCAATAAACGTTACCCAAAAGTGAATTCTACCAAGTCTTTCATTAAGAAAACGACCAGTTATAAGAGGAAACCAATGATATACTGATCCTAAGATTACAAGTACAGGTGCTATACCCATAACCATGTGAAAATGAGCTACTACAAAATAAGTATCAGACAATGGTACATCAACGGCAACATTCCCTAAAAACAGTCCAGTCAAACCTCCATTCACAAAGGTAATAATAAAGGCAATTGAGAATAACATTGGAAGAGTCAATTTAATATTTCCTCTCCATAAAGTAAGAACCCAGTTATAAACTTTTATTGCAGTTGGAACGGCAATAATTAGAGTTGTTGTGGCAAAGAAAAATCCAAACCATGGATTCATACCTGCTACATACATATGGTGTGCCCAAACAATAAAGCTTAGACCTCCGATAATTACTATTGCCCATACCATCATACGGTAACCAAAAATATTTTTTCTAGCATGTACGGAGATTAAATCAGAAACAATACCAAATGCAGGTAGCGCAACTATATAAACCTCAGGGTGGCCAAAAAACCAAAAAAGGTGTTGAAATAATATTGGGCTTCCTCCCTCATGAGTAAGTTTTTCACCAAACTGAATAATTGCTGGCATAAAAAAACTAGTGCCAAGCATATTATCAAGTGTCATCATAATACCAGCAACAAATAAAGCGGGAAAAGCAAATAAAGCCAAAACAGTTGCTGTAAAAATACCCCATACAGTTAAAGGGAGTCTCATTAGAGTCATCCCTCGTGTTCTTGCTTGCAAGACGGTAATAACATAATTTAGGCCACCCATTGTGAAACCAATTACAAATACTGCTAAAGAAACCAACATTAGTACTATTCCCAAACCATCACCACCTGGAGTTCCAGATGTAATGGCTTGAGGAGGGTACAATGTCCATCCAGCGCCAGTAGGACCACCTGGTACAAAATAACTTGCGGCTAAAATTATTACGGCTAAGAAAAATACCCAGAAACTAACCATGTTTACATATGGAAATACCATATCACGTGCACCAACCATTAGCGGTATTAAAAAATTACCAAACCCTCCTAGGAAAAGAGCTGTCAATAAGTATACAACCATTATCATACCATGCATTGTTACTAATTGATAATATTGAGCTGCATCCATTGGAATTAAACCTGGGAATGCTATTTGCATTCTCATTAGCCAAGAAGATACTAAACCTACCAGACCTATTGCTACAGCTGTTAACCCATACTGAATTCCAATAACTTTTGCATCTTGACAAAAAATGTATTTAGTCCAAAAACTTTTTGCATGATAGAGATCCTGCGGGGCTACTTCTAATGCAGGTATCGTTTCTTTATTCTTTACAACATCTTCATAACTATCTGCAGCCACTATATACCTCCTTTAAAGATCATTCTTTTTGTTAAGTGCAATTTTTATTAAATCACTTTTACCATTACTTGCTAGTACTTCCTCAAAAGTCATTTGTTCATTTACCCATTCATCATATTCTTTTTGTTCATCTACATATACATAACCAAGCATAGCATAATGACCTGTACCACAATATTCAGCACATAAAATTTCATACTCGCCTGTTTTTATTGGGGTAAACCAATAATATGTTATCGTTCCTGGAACCATATCCATTTTAGCTCTAAACTGAGGAACATAAAAATCATGCAAAACATCTAAAGCTCTTAAATTTAATTTTAATGGTCGATCGACTAATATGTGAAGATCATCAGCATCTACTAATACATCATCAAGGCTATACGGATCATCTGTATTCAAGCCAAAAGGATTGTCATCATCAATATTTTTTATACTTGTAGTACCCAACACTCCATCTTTACCAGGCAAACGATACATCCAGCCCCATTGTTGACCAACAACTTCTATCTCATATGCTCCTTTAGGAACTGTTACAAAGTTATTCCAAACAATAAGTCCTGGTGCTAGTAAAGCTATAACACCAATTGTTGTTAAAATAGTTAAGGTCCATTCTAATTTTGAATTTTCAGGCTCGTATTCAGCTCTTTTGTCTTTCTGATATCTAAACTTCCATATGCAGTATGCCATAAACAAGCCTATTGCTACAAACACTGCACCCGTTATCCAAAAAGTTAAAATAATTGTATCATCCATTCCAACCCAGTTTGAAGCAATTTCACTCCACCACCATGGTGAAACCATATGGAAAACAACTGAGCCTAAAATGACAATTAAAACTAAAAGTACGACAAACATTTGCAGAAATTAAATAGTTTAATATTAAGAGAAATCAAAGCAAAAAACTGAGAAATTTAAATAAATTATTTGATATTTTCCCCATTTTTATTGATACTTATCGCAGTGCGACTTTTAGTCATGCTAGATTAATCGAATTTTCATATTTTTTTTTGATTTAAGGTTTTATTTACTTAAATATTACTTAAAATAAAGATAAGGAAAGATTATGAAACTTGTTATTATATTTATAAGCCTATTTTTTTCAAAAATATTATTTGGAGCAGATATTACTATTCAGATGCTCAATAAATTAGAAAAAAGAAATATGGTATTCAGTGAAGAGATTGTTAAAATTGATGTTGGTGATACTATTTTTTGGGAAGCAACTGACAAAGGACATAACGTAGAATTCATCTCTAAAAATGGTGTTCCAGAAGGAGTTGATAAGTTCAAATCTAAAGTTAATAAAGATACAGAATTTACTTTTACTATACCTGGCATTTATGCTTACTGGTGCACACCTCATAAAACTATGGGTATGATAGGATTTGTAATAGTAGGAGATGATTTATCAAATTTAGACTCTATTAAAAAAGTTAAATTTGGTGGTAAATCAAAAAAAATTGCAAAAGGACTTATTGCTGAAATTGAAGGTTAATAATTTTTGGTGTTAAAAAAAAACAGATTTTTATTTTTTGTTATTTTAAATACAGTTTTATTAATCGTTATTTTATTTCTATCAATTCCAATCTCTAAACTTTTAAAAAAAATTGATTTAGAAGATAATGAGTTTATAGAAGGGCAAGTCATTATAAATCCAAAAGCAGTTTCTCCTGCAATCTTAGACAGAGAAGTAAATATTAAATTATTAGCGAAAGTAGATGAATCACTTAATTGGTCATTTGAACCTTTGCAGGATAATATAGTTGTTAAAATTGGAGAGAATACAAAAGTAGAGTACATAGGCAAAAACTTAACAAATGAAACTTTAACTTCTACTGCTAATTTTGTTGCCAATCCTGATACTATTCAGCCTTATTTAATTAAGTCTGAATGTTTCTGTTTTATTGAACAAACCCTAAATTCTGGCGAAAGTAAAATTTTTACTATGGTGTTTTTTATTGATCCATCTATGGATTCAGACAAAAATTTTAATGATTTAAAAGAACTAGTATTCACATACGAATTTTCAGAATATAAAAGTTAATACTTAATTTATTAACTTCTAAAATGAGCATTAGAAAAAAATTATTAAAACATTTTATTGTTCAACAACTATTAGCATTCATTGCGTTCATATATATCGTATTTGTTAAAATAACTTCAAATATCAAATATGAAAATATTGATTCACCTAAAAAATATTGGCAAAATAAAAAACCATTTATTTTAGCTTTTTGGCATGGCCAACTAATGACATTTAGCTATACTTGGAAAATTAATAAAAAATTAAATATTCTCGCTTCAAGTCATAGTGATGGTAGATTTGGTGCAAGTATAGCTAGATATTTTAAATTAAATAACATACCCATATCAAGTGATGGTAATAATTTATCACTTAGACCAATTTTTAAAATTTTAAATTCAAATAATTATATTGCTATCACACCAGATGGTCCAAGAGGCCCAAAAGAAAAAGTTTCTGAAGGCATAATTAAAATTGCTAAAATATCAAAGGTACCAATTATTCCTGTTGGTTTTGGATCATCAAAAAACTTTTGTTTAAAATCATGGGATTCTTTTCTTATAACTTTGCCTTTCTCCAAATGTAGGATAGTTTGGGGTGATTCAATTACTATTCCTGAAAATTTAGAAGATCAAGAAATTGCAACATATAAAAAAATAATTGAAGAAAAAATAAATGAATGTGTAAAAAAAGCTAAAGAAAATTTATATGATAAATCTTTATAAAATACTAGGTTGGATTTTAATTCCCTTAATAAAAATCAATACATTAATTAGAATAAAAAAGAATAAAGAATTATCTTTAAGATATAAAGAGCGATATGGGATTACATCTAAGCTTCCAATTAATAATAAGAAAGTCATATGGATACATGCTGCAAGTTTGGGCGAATTTAAGAGTACTGATCATTTGATTAAGAAATATTTTAAAGATTATACATTGTTAGTTACTACTACTACTGTAAGTGCAGCAAATTTTGCACAACAAAAATATGGAGATAAAATTATTCATCAATTTGCACCCTTAGATATTAATATTTGGGTTAAAAGATTTTTATTACATTGGAATCCAGCATTTGTAATTTGGGTTGAATCAGATTTATGGCCAATAACCCTCAATATGATAAAAAAATCAAAAATTGAGGCCATTTTAGTAAATGTAAGATTGTCTCCTAAATCTCTAAAAAGATGGAAATTGATTCCTTCGCTTTATAATAATTTAATGCATTGCTTTAATGAAATTTTTGCACAAAGTAGAAACGATCAGAAAAGAATCCAATCTTTATCAAATAAAAATATTAAATTTATTGGTAATTTAAAATTAACTCAATCAAATCTATTGAGTAATATGAATAAAACAAAATCAAAGTATCTAACAATTATGTTGGCGAATACACACCATCAAGAAGAATCGCGAATATTGCCTATACTTAAAAATCTTTTAAAACATTATAATAATTTAAAACTTATTATTGCCCCAAGGCATCCTGAACGATCTAAGATTATAGAAAATTTGTGTTTAAAAAATAATCTTGCTAGTGAATTACATTCAAGAAAAAAACGGAATTCTAATAAGGTTTTAATAATAGATACATTTGGAATTCTTGATCAATATTACGCAATAAGTGATATTGTTTTTTTAGGAGGGTCGCTGGTTGACTCAGGTGGACATAACCCTTTAGAACCAGCAATTAATAATTGTGCAATTATAACAGGACCAATATTATTTAATTGGCAAAATATATTTGAAGAAATGGTCAAAGATGAATCTTGTATTATAGTCGAGTCTGAAAAAATGATAAAAAATGAAATAAACATTTTAATTGATGATAAGAATAAATTGGATAGAATAAAAACAAATGCTTATAAATTTGCTCAAAAAAATTTTATTAATACTAACTTATTAGAGGAAACCATAAATCAATATTTAAAAAAATACGATGTTAAAAGCTCCTAAATTTTGGTATATAAAAAAAGATACTTTATTTTCACGTGTTTTTTATCCTTTATCATTGTTATTCAGACTAGGTACAAAAATTCGAAATACTATAAGTGTAACTAAAAAATCCCATTTGCCAATAATATGTGTTGGGAATATAGTAGTTGGGGGAGCTGGCAAAACTCCAGTTGCATTAAAAATTGGAAAGATACTAATAGAATCAGGCTACTCTCCTCATTTTATTTCAAAAGGATATGCGGGTTTAATAAAAACTAATACACCAGTAGAATCATGGCATTCGCCTAAATCAGTTGGAGATGAACCTCTGTTATTATCTGAAATAGCACCAACATGGATTGGAATTGATAGAAATAAATCAATAAGTCTTGCCGCTGAAAAAGGAGGAGATTGTATCATTATGGACGATGGATTTCAAAACCCTACAATTCATAAAGATTTTTCCATTATTGTTATAAATGCTGCTCAAGAATTTGGTAACAAAAGAGTAATGCCTGCAGGGCCACTTAGAGAAAGTATCAAAAGAGGTTTGTCTCGAACTAATTTAATTGTAGTTATAGGTGAGATAACAGAATATTTAAAAAAAACAATTCCTGATCATATTCCGGTAATACCTGCAAAATTTAATATTTTTAATGAAAGTAAAATATTTAAGGGTCAAACTATTACTGCTTTTGCAGGAATAGCTTATCCTGAAAAATTTTTTTCTTCTTTAAGAGAGCAAGGTGCCAAAGTAGTAAAAGAGATAATATATCCAGATCATCATATATATGATGAAAATGATTTATTATATCTTGCAGAAACAGCTAATAAAAATAAATCAATACTCGTATCTACAAAAAAAGATTTTGTTAGAATTCCTAAGTCCTATAGATCTCTAATTAACACTTTAGAAGGAGAGATTATTTTTGAAAAAGAAAGCTTGATAAAAGAAATTTTAACAAATGTTATAGAAAATCAAATACAAAATGAAAAATAATTTATTTAAAAAAATATTATTAAATTTAGAATTTATAGTGATTTTTTCAATTTTTCTTTTTTTAAATTTAATGCCTATTAAATTTGTAACATTTTTAGGTAGTGTAATATTTAGAACTTTAGGCCCATTAACTCAAACACAAAAAATTGTAAAAAAAAATTTATCAAAAATTTTTCCTGAAAAAAGTAATAAACAAATTAAAAAAGAATCAATACTAGGATGGTCAAATACTGGTAAAACTTTTTTTGAATTATTAATTCTTCCAAAAATAACCAGATCTAAAAATAAAATTTTAATTGAAGGAAAAAAGATACTAGATGAATTAATTAATAATAAAGAAAAGGTTATATTCATAGGCATACATCAATCAAACTGGGAAATACTAGTGCCTACAATCGATAAAATTGGAATACCTTTAGTGGGAATATACCGTCATATTAATAATCCTTATATCAATAAACTTATTTTAAAAATTAGAAAAAAAAGTCTTTGTTCCAGTAAAAGTGTTTACACACCAAAAGGAAAAACAAGTGCAAAAGACATAATTGACGGCATCATTAATAATAATTCAATAATATTACTTGTTGATCAAAGAGATTCAGCTGGTCAGATAATAAACTTTTTCAATTTTCCTGCCAAAACTCAAACGGGCTTTATTAAAATTGCAAAAAAATATAATATGAAAATAATTCCTGTAGAAAATATAAGAAATTTAAATAATACTTTTACTCTTAAATTTCATACTCCTATAAATACATTGGAAAATCAATTATCTGAGAATGAATTAATGCTAAAAATCCATAAAAAAATAGAATCTTGGATTATAAAAAATCCAACTAATTGGTTTTTACAACATAATCGTTTTAATTAATTTTCTTAACTTTAATATTAATAAGTTTATCTAAAAACTGAATGTCTAGTGTATCCTCTTTTTTTATAAGATTGGATTTATTAATAATTTTTTTAGATTTTCTAATTATACTGTAACCTTTTTTTAAATTAGAATGCAACGAATTTGATTGAAGCAGAAGGGTGAGTTTTTTTAATTCTTTTATATAATTCTCTTTTTTATTTAAAAATATTTTATCAATTTCCTTTATAGTATTATTTAAATATTTTTTTTGAGATTCGATTATTTTTTGTGGAGGACGTATTAAGTTTGTAATATGACTAAATTCCTTAAAATTAAGTTTATAAATATAATTTAATTGATTAAAAAAATTATTATCAATATTTGTTATTTTGTTTCTATAGTTATCAATAATATGATGAGGTGCTTTTAGAAATTTTGATGAATTATATATTTGAGATTTAATAATATCTATTTTATTTTCAAAAAAATTATTAATTCTATTATAAGAATGTATAACAATCTGTTTTAATTCACTTTGCATCGGAGTAGCTTTCTCTGCTGCTGCAGTGGGAGTCGCGACTCTCAAATCACTAACATAATCAATAATAGTTGTATCAGTTTCATGTCCAATAGCTGAAATTATAGGAATCTTAGAATCATAAACAGAAATAGCCAACTTTTCATCATTAAATGCCATAAGATCTTCTGTGCTTCCCCCTCCTCTTGCAATAATAATAACATCTGGATTTAGTTCGTACTTTGAAGAATTAAAACCCTCTATAGCTTCTATAATTTTTTCTGGCGCTTCTACACCTTGCACAGGAACTGGCCATAAATCTATATTTGTAGGAAAACGATCTTTTACACGATTTATTATGTCATGAATAACAGATCCTTCTGCTGAAGTAATTACACCAATCTTACTTGACAAAAATGGAATTTCTTTTTTGTGTTCTTCATCAAAAATTCCTTTAGATTTTAATCTTTTTTTTCTATCTTCAATTAGTTTTAATAAAGCTCCTTCACCAGCTAACTCTATTCTATCTATATTAATAGAATAAGTTGAAATACTTTTAGCGTATGTAGATATTTTACCGGTAACAATAACTTCCATTCCAACTTCTGGCTGAATTTGTAAATAATTTTTTTTCTGACTCCATATAGTAGCATTCAAAACTGAAGTTTCATCTTTTAAAGTTAAATATATATGGCCACTAGAGGCACTTTTAAGTTGAGATACTTCCCCTCTAATACGCACATATGCAAAATTTGATTCAACTAAATCTTTGAATTTTTGATTAAATTGAGTTACTTCATACTCAGGAATATTTATACCCTCTATCATCTATTTCTTTTTTTTTTAAAAAAATTTTTCAAAATGTCTGAACATTTTTTTTCTTCAATGCCTCCATAAACTTCAGGAACAAAATAATTTTTTGTATTATATAATTTCATTATGCTATCCAAACTACCTTTTTTTTCATCATAAGCTCCAAAATAGACTCTACTTATATGCACTTCACTAATTGCTGCTGCACACATAGTACATGGTTCTAATGTAACGAACAAACTAGTTTCAATTAAAAACTTCGTTTTTTTTATTTTACATGCTTCGTTTATTAAGCATATCTCGGCATGAGAAGATGCATTATTATTTAAATTGACCATATTATGAGATGAATTAATAATTTTGTGACTAATATTATCTACCAAAACTGCTCCAACAGGTACTTCTTTGTATAAAATTGCTTTATTTGCTTGTTCAATGGCTTTGCTCATAAAAAAATTAATGTTCATAAAAATAAAATCAAATGATAAATTATAAGTATACAATAACTTTAAAATGAAAAAACCATTAATAGGAATTACATTGGATAATGAAGATAAAGGGGGATATTCTAAATTTCCTTGGTATGCAATAAGACATAACTACTTACATAGTATTGAAAAATATGGTGGAATTCCATTTCCTCTTTACCACTCAAATAAAAATACTTCTGAATTGTTTAATATTTTAAATGGATTAGTTATTACTGGTGGAAATTTTGATATTGATCCAAAAATATATGGGAATAGATCATCAGGAGCCAGAATACTAAAAAACAAAAGAACAAATTTTGAAATAGAAATTACAAAAAAATTTTTAAAATCCTCCAAGCCAATTTTGGGTATATGTGGAGGTGCTCAACTCCTTAATGTTGTTTGTGGAGGAACTTTAATACAAGACATCAAAAAAAATAATTTGTTTCCTATAAATCATGAGCAAAAGAATCCAAGAAATGAAACTAGTCATAAAATTGAAATTATTTCAAAAACTCTATTAGCAAAAATTAGTAAAAAAAAATTTTCAAAAGTAAATAGTGCTCATCATCAAGCAATTAAAGATATTGGCAAAAATATAATTATCAGTAGCTACGCTCCTGATGGGATCATTGAGTCCATAGAACACAAGCATCATAAATGGTGTATTGGTGTTCAATGGCATCCAGAATTTTTAATAACTAAAGAAGATAAAAATTTAATTAAAAATTTTATAAAGAGCACTAAAAGATAATGAGAATAGCAAAATATATTTCTAATGCAGGATATTGTTCAAGAAGAGAAGCAGAAAAGCTAATTGATCAGAAAAAAGTCTATATCAATAACATTTGCTGTAATCATCCAAGCACTTTAGTAAATGAAAAAGATAAAATTGTTATTCAAAATCAAATTATTAAATTACAAAACAAAATTCGTTTATGGAAAATGTATAAACCCAAAAAAACTATTTGTACTAATTCTGATCCACAAAACAGAAAAACTATATTTAATTTGATACCAAAAAACTATCCAAGAATGGTAAGTATAGGTCGATTAGATTTTATGAGTGAGGGACTGATGCTGCTGACAAATAATGGAACAATGGCTAGAAACTACGAATTACCTTCTTCAAATATTATTAGAATTTATAGGGTATGTATAAGAGGCGAGATTGATTCTAAGGATCTCGCAATTATTAATAAGGGAGTTACAATTAATAAAATTAATTACAAAAAAATTAAAGTTAAAATTGAAAAGAAAGGAGCTCCTTTTACTTGGTTAATATTTAAAATGACTGAGGGGAAAAACAGAGAGATAAGAAAACTATGCGACTATTTTTTATGGAATATAGTTAATTTAGTTCGTATCCAATACGGATCAATAAAATTAAAAGATTTAAAGCCTGGAGAAGTAGTTGAAGTAAAAAAATTTAGAACATTAATATGATTTATATAAGTGGCGGTAAATATAAAAAAAGAAAAATAGAAGTAGAAACAAATATCGTAAGACCTACTTCAAGTAGTAAAAGAGAATCTATTTTCTCAATTTTGGAGAGCTTTGCTATAAAATCTTCATTGGAAATCTATAATAATAAATGTTTTGTTGATTTATTTGCAGGCACTGGTGCATTAGGAATAGAAGCTATATCAAGAGGAGGATCAATTGCTTATTTTTATGAAATTAATGACCAAGTTTACAAGACATTAATTAAAAACTGTAATACAATTTGTAAAAAAAATGAATTTTATATTTATAAAAAAGACGTTACAAAAATTAAAAAAATAGAAATAACCTTACCATGTTCAGCTATTTTTCTTGATCCACCTTACAAATTTAATAATTTTGATAAAATTTTTGATATTATATTACAGAGCAATATATTAGAAAAATATACTGTATTGATAATTGAAACAGATATTAACAAAAATTTAAATATAGCTAATAAATTTAAAATTATAAATGAAAAAATTTATGGGATCACAAAAATTTTATTTTTAACAAAATTATAATAAATATTTTTTGGTAAGAATTTTACCTTGTTCTACAGCTGGTTGATTAAAAGGATTAACTTCAAAATATAAGCATGTGGCAATAGTTTCTTGGATACTAAAGGCTAATAGTTTTCCCATAAAATATTCATCTATTGTAGATAAATAAATTTCACGACATGGAATTTTATTTTGAACAAATGTATCAACTGTAGCTCTCTGTTCAGCTTCCATTAAATCACCCATTTTTTTATCAAATAAATAATCAATGTTATTTTCTTTTATTATTTCATTATTCAATTTAAATCCCTTATCTGCATGATCAGTTGTTATAAAAGTAAAAAATTTATCCCTTGGGCCATCTAAATATAATTGTAATTGGCTATGCTGATCTGTTGTCCCCACTGAATGAATTGGTGTAATACCTTTTTGATCTTTTCCTATGCTTTCAGCCCATAGTTGTAGATACCATTTGCCAAAATAAAGCAAAGAATCTGAGTAAGTCATCAAAACCGAAGAGGATAAATCCTTTACAATATTCTGATATTTAAAAAAACACGCAATTTTTATAAAATCTTCTGAATTAGTATTGTTTATTTGCTCTAAAGCTCCAGCATATATATTTTTTACATTGAGTCCTGCAATTACAGCTGGAATCATTCCAACATTAGAGAAGATAGAGTATCTTCCTCCGATATCTTTGCTGTGATTAATCTTATGTATATTATTATTATTAGCTATATTTGTAAGTGGACTGGGTTTGTCTTCTGTTATTATAAGAGAATTATTAAATAACAAATCTTTCATATTTTTTTGATCAAAAATTTCAATCAAACTTAAATATTGACTTAAAGTTTCTGGAGTAGAACCAGATTTAGAAATAATAATAAAGCCTATCTTTGTAAGATCAAAATTGTTAATTTTATTTTGAAATCGAATAGGATCAATATTATCAAAGAAATCTATTGTTATATTATTTTTTTGCAAACCATCAATAATAGCTTTTGCACCTAAATTTGAGCCACCAGTTCCAAAAACTAAAAAATGCTTTTTATTTTTAGAAAAATTATTAGCTGTATTAATAGATTCTTCCAATAATTTTTCGTCATTTAAAATTTTTAATCCTGGAAAATTTTTTAATGTTTGATTAATTTTTAAAATTAAATCATTGTTATTATCTGCAATATTAATGTTTTTATTAAAATCAATATTATAAAACTTATTTTTTAAAACCATTTAAAATAGAATAAATCTCTTTTTCTTTTTCTTTTTGATAGTTTGGGTAGTAATATTATTTTCACAATCAGCAATAGACTCTCCTTCAAAGTTTTTATTTCTTATGCATTCTGATTCTTTTACTGCATCTAAAACGTCATGCTCATTTTCAAATGTAATATCAAAAATTCCAGTAGAACTCATTTCTTGCGCATAATCTTCATCTATTTCTTCTCTTATATTAGAAGAAACATTCAACGCATCTGTCTGTTTTAAAATCTGATTCATTGTAGGTAAATTTTCTTGTTTTTTTGAATTATCTTCATCTAATCCGTATAAAATTTCTTTTGCCAGATCGGAATCAACATTATCAATATTTCTCTCTTCTAATTGATCTGGAGGAATAAGATCAAAATCAGGAGGAATAACTAAAGGTGGATTTTCAACTACAACATACTCATCAAAAGATTTTCTTGTTACCCCTGCACTTTCTCGAATAGAGGAGCAGGAATTTAAAAAGATTGCTAATGTTAAAATAATATAAAAAATATAATTCATGTATCTTTGTTTCTTTTATTAAAATCTTTCAAAATTTGATATAATATAATTAAAATCCCAATTGATATATAAATATCAGCAAAATTAAATGCAGGCCAGTAAAAGTCTTTATAGTGAAAATATAAGAAATCAATCACATAACCATTTATACTGCGATCAAAGATATTAGATAATCCGCCTGCAATAATTACCAAAATCCCCCATTTTTCAATATTATTTCTAGCTTTAAAGTATATTGAAATTAAAAAAATTATTACCAACAAACCAATAATAACCAATAACCAATGACTCATCAAACCTGAAAAAAGACCAAAAGATATTCCATAATTATGTATGTGTGCCAAATCAAAAAAAGAAGTTACAAATATAAAACTATTGAGGTCTATCGAATTAAAAACTATTTTCTTCGAAAAAAAGTCAATAATAATTAATAAAATTACAAAAAATATTTTAAAAAACATTTTCTATTTTTTAATTGCTTCATCACAACGTTGACAAATTTGTTTATCTTGTAATATTTCTGTATATTTCCAACATCTTTCACATTTTTGACCGTCAGTTTTTTCTACTATCACTGCTACACCAACAATCTCTTCTAATGAAAAGTAATCTTTTTTATTCTTGTACTCTAATAGTTGAAATGAGGAAGTAATAGCTATTTCATCAAAACTAATTTCTTCTATTTTCTTTTTTAAATTTTCTTTAACATATATTTTTACATTTGCTTCCAAACTTGAGCCAATTAATTTTTCTGCTCTTTTTTTCTCAATTGCTCCTGTAATCACTTTTCGAATATTTTTAATAATATTCCATTTGTTTGCAATATCATTATTTTTAAAATTTTGAGATGTTTTAAGAAAATCTTCAAGATGAATACTAGATGTATTACCTTTAGCCTTCCAAGCTTCTTCACAAGTAAAGCTTAAAGAAGGTGCTAACCATCTAACAAGATGATCAAAAATTAAATTCAATAAAGTTCTTGCAGACCGTCTTTTTTTTGAATCAAATGAGTCACAGTATATTGAGTCTTTACGAATATCAAAATAAAATGCAGATAAATCATTTGAACAAAAATTTAATAATGTAGTAAACATTAAATGAAAATTAAAATCTTTAATACATTTTTGAATAATCTGATCTACTTCCCACAATCTATGTAAGATGTATTTTTCTAATTCTGGAAATTCTTCAATATTAATTTTTTCTTTTTCATCAAAACCCTCTAGATTACCTATTAAGTACCGAAAGGTATTTCTTATTCTTCTATAAGAATCACTTTGAGCTTTTAAAATGGCATTATCTAATTTTAAATCATCATAGTAATCTGATGCAACTACCCATAAACGAAGTATATCAACTCCATATTGAGACATGACTTTTTCAGGAGAAATAACATTTCCTAGTGACTTTGACATCTTACGGCCTTTACCATCAACTACAAAACCATGTGTTAAAACACTTTCATATGGGGCTCTTCCTCTTGTTCCTGCAGACTCTAATAAAGAAGAATGAAACCAGCCTCTATGTTGGTCACTTCCTTCTAGATACATTGATGCAGGCCATTTTAGGTCTTCTCTTTTTTCTAAGCAAAACGCATGTGTGGAACCACTATCAAACCAAACCTCAACTACATCTTGAATTTGATCATAGTCATTTATAGAATAATCATCTCCTAAAAATCTTTTTGGATCCTCAGTAAACCATGTATCACTTCCTTCTTTTTCATAAATATCTGCAATACGATTAATTACTTTAATATCTCTTAGAGGTTGCTCAGTTTTTTTATTAACAAACAATGGGAGTGGGACTCCCCAAACTCTTTGACGAGAAACACACCAATCAGGACGAGTTTCAATCATTGAACGTAGTCGTGTTTGTCCTTGAGATGGATAAAATATTGTTTCATCAATTGATTTTAGTGCTTTTTTTCGTAAGTCTTTTTTGTCCATTGATATAAACCATTGAGGAGTATTACGAAAAATCAATGGTGCTTTTGATCTCCAAGAATGAGGGTAGCTATGTCTTAAAGTGCCTTGATGAAGCAATTTTTTAAATTCTTTTAACTTATCTGAAATTTTTTGATCAACTTTATATACATGTTCTCCTTCAAAACCGACAGCATGATGATTATATTTACCATCATCTTCTACAGTTTGTATAACATCAACATCATTTTTTATTCCTAAATTGTAATCATCTGCTCCGTGACCTGGGGCAATATGCACAATGCCAGTTCCTTGTTCTAAATTAACAAAATCTCCTTCCAAAGCTCTAACAATAAAGTTATATCCTAAAGATTTAAATGGATGTTCACATTCAGTACCTTCTAAATCTTTCCCAAAAAATTTTTTAATAACTTTTGATTCATCTATGCCTATTTCAGCTAATACTTGGCTTTTTAATTCATCAGCTATAACTAATTTTTCACCTATATTTGCTAAAGATGTTTCATTAGTCTTAATGACTTCAATTAGAGAATATTCAAGATCCCTACCGTATGCTACAGCTCGATTACCAGGGATTGTCCAAGGAGTTGTTGTCCAAATTACTATATTCGTATCTACCAATTCATTAATTAAACTTTTAGTAACTTTAAATTTTACATAGATAGTATTAGATGTATGATCCTCATATTCTACTTCGGCATCTGCTAAAGCTGTTTTTTCAACAACAGACCATAAAACTGGTCTTGCGCCTTTATATAAACTTTTATCTAATAAAAATTTTCCCAACTCTCTTATAATTTGAGCTTCAGCTTCATTGGACATTGTTAAATAGGGATTATTCCAATCTCCTTCTACTCCCAATCTTCTAAATTCTTTTTTTTGAATTTCTATCCATTTTTCCGCAAACTCTCGGCACTCTTGACGGAACTGAACAATAGGAACATCATCTTTGTTTTGTCCTTTTTTTCTATATTCTTCTTCAATTTTCCACTCAATAGGTAAACCATGACAATCCCATCCCGGAACATAAATGGAATCTTTTCCTGACATCTGTTGTGTTCTTACTATAACGTCTTTTAGTATTTTATTTAAAGCAGTTCCCATATGAATATGTCCATTTGCATATGGAGGTCCATCGTGGAGTACAAATTTTTCTCTTCCCTTAGACTTTTCTCTAAGTTTTAAAAAAATTTTTTCTTTATCCCACTCTTCTAAAATTTTAGGTTCTTTTTGAGGAAGATTGGCTCTCATCTCAAAAGTTGTTTTAGGTAAAAAAATTGTATCTTTGAATTCCATTTATTTTCTTAAGTGATAATCTTTAGCAATTTGAATATCTTTATTTATTTGTTTAACCAGATAATCAAAGGTTTCAAATTTCTTTTCACCCCTAATAAATGCAAGAAATTCAACAGTCAAATAGTTACCATAGATATCTCTATCAAAATCAAATAGATGTGCTTCTAGCAACAATTTTTCACCTTCTACAGTAGGTCTAATTCCAAAATTAGCAATACCTTTATGGACTTCATCTCCAAATTTAATACTAACGATGTAAACACCTTTTAACGGATATATTTCATTGTGCGGAAGAATATTAGCTGTTGGAAAATTCATTTTCCTCGCTCTTTTATCACCATGAATGACTTTGCCTTGCATACTCCAAGGTCTACCTAATAATAAATTAGCCTCTTCTATTTCTCCTGTTCTAATACATTCTCTGATATCCGTAGATGAATAAGGAGTTTTAGTTTTTGGATTAGTAATTTGTTCAATTATTTCTAAATTAAATCCATGAATCTTTCCATGATCAAAGAGAAGGTTTGTATCTCCTTTTCTATCTTTTCCAAATCGAAAATCATAACCAACTATTAACTTTTCAACTTTTAATTGATCAACAATAATCTTTTTTATAAAATCTACAGGAGAAAGATTGGAGAGTAATTCATCAAATTTTAAACAAAAATAATGATCAATGCCTAATTCTGTAAAAATTAATTGTTTCTTTTCTTCTGAAAGAATTTGATATTGATCTAGTTCGCGAGAAAAAAATTGTCTAGGATGTGGATTAAAACTTAAAATAGCTGAAGGTCTATTTAGCTCTTTCGCTTTTGTAACTAATGAATTAATAATTTGCTGATGACCTAAATGAATGCCATCAAAATTACCTATTGCTAAATGAAATAAATGGCCTTCAACTTTACTGTTTAAGTTAATATTATGGGTTTGCACTAAAGATATTTGTTTAAAATATTTTCTAGATATTCTTGCTGACCAGACTGCGGTTCTGGTTCAATATTTTCACTAATTACTTTATTAGCTATAGTTTCTAAATTACCTTCCTTACTATGAATAAATTTTCCTAGATCCTGATCCCATTTTTTGTAACGATTTTTAATATAGGAAGATAATTCTTTATCGTTAATCATTTTTTCAACAGCAATTAATGATCGTGCGGCAACATCCATACCACCAATGTGGGCATAAAATAAATCCTCTGGATCAATTGATTGTCGTCTTATTTTAGCATCAAAATTTAATCCTCCTTGTTTGAATCCACCATTGGAAAATATGTGATAAAAAGGCATTAATAACTCTAAAGGATTGTTTGGAAATTGATCTGTATCCCAACCCAATAAGGTATCTCCTCTATTAATATCAATACTGCCTAAAGCATTATTTGCAATTGCATAAGCAATTTCATGTTCAAAATTATGACCTGATAATGTTGCATGATTAACTTCAATATTTAAATGTATCTCATTTTCAAGTCCTGCTTTTCTAATAAGCGCTAAACAAGCAGCGGAATCAAAATCATATTGATGTTTAGTTGGTTCGTGAGGTTTTGGTTCTAATAATATTTGACCTTTAAATCCAATTTTATGTTTATGATTAACAACTAACTCTAAAAAACGAGCCAGATTATTCATTTCCAATTTCATATTAGTATTTAAAATTGTTTCATATCCTTCTCTGCCTCCCCAAAGAACATAGTTTTGACCACCAAGACGCATTGTAGCTTCCATGCAATCTTTTACTTGAGCAGCCTTATATGCAAAAACTTCTGGGTCAGGATTTGTGGATGCTCCAGCCATATATCGTCGATGAGAAAAGGCATTTGCAGTTCCCCAAAGTAATTTTACTTTACTTTTACTTAATTTTTTTTCCATCAAATCAATAATATGAAAAAAATTCTTTTGTGTTTCAGAATAATTTTTTCCCTCTGGAGAAATATCTCTATCGTGAAAACAGAAAAAAGGAGTAGTAATTTTGTCAAAAAAATCAAAAGCTTCATCTAGTTTTTCTTCTGCTTTTTCAATAGGATCTCCTTGTTGCATCCACGGTCTTTCAAAAGTTGGTCCTCCAAATGGATCAAGACCTGGCCAAGTAAAAGTATGCCAATAACAAGTTGCAAAACGCAAATGATCTTTCATTTTTTTTCCTAAAATCACCTTATCTTCATCATAGTATTTGAAGCTTAGTGGATTATTGCTATCAACTCCTTCATACTGAATTTTAGAAATATCTTTAAAATAACTACTCATTTCAACCTCTTATAATATATTAAAATTATACTGTATATATTAGCTTTAGACTGATGATTTTTTATGAAGAAAATAGTTGGGATCTCTTGTTTGTTTTATAACAGCAGGAATCATTTCTTTTAAACCAGCAATAAAGCTTGGATTTGGGGGTGGTAATTGATCTTTTACAGCCTGATGCAATTTAGGTAAATTATAGAAAGGAACTTGAGGAAAAATGTGATGTTCAAGATGATACTGCATATTAAAATATAATAACCATCCTAAAATAGGGCCGCACAAAAATGTTCTAGCACTTTCTCTATGATCCCAAGAATTTGATTTTAATCCAGCATGTTGTAATAAACCACAAAGATGTAGTAGAGGCCATCCATATACAGAAGGAGTAAAAATTAAAAATAATGGAAGAAAACTTCCTATTGAATAAGCCCAATATAATGCTCCTAAAGTTATTAAAACAAATAATCTACTTGTCCATATCATGCGAGAGCGTTGATATTCAGGCACACAGTCTTTTGCTACTTGAGTCATGATGCCAAGAGAATGATAAAGAATTTTTTTAGATTCATAATAGTATCTCCGAAGAGAAAGAAGATCCCAAAGAAATACATTTATTAATTTAGAATTTGGAGGAACAGCAATTTCATAATCTATTCCTACATGAATTGTTCGACTGTGATGATGGGTATGACTCCATCTCCATGAAACTGGTTCAAAATAACAAATAAAACTTGAAATCTCATAAAAGAAATCATTTAACCATCTTGTGCGAAAAACAGAGCGATGACCATACTCATGCCATCTAGCTGCTGCAAAAGCACTAACAGTTCCATAAGCAAAAAAAGCTGGTAAAGCCCACCAAGTACCCCAAGAAAGATAAGATAAATATCCAGTGATAAATAAAACAACAAAATATGCAATGGTATTAATCCAGCCTGGTCCATCTCGTCTTTTGGAAAGCTCTTTTAATAGCTTTAGATCAATTTTTGGTTTAAACCATTTCTGATCTAAATTTTCCATATTTTCATTTAGTTGATCTATTGGTTTATAGTTATAGTTAGGCATGACCTTTTTTTACACTATTTCTTAATAAAAATACATATAATCATTTGATATAATATATTTATCATTTTTTCTCTTGTAATTAATTTTTTTTACATTTTAATTTTCATAATATTTTTTGGAGGTAATATGAAAAGAAAAAAATTAACAACTTATGATTATTTAGCCTGTAAAGGAAAAAGGCAATTAAGTAATTTATTTGTTCATAATAAAGAAGAAGCAGCGGCAGCAGAGGAAGCGGGTATTGATTTCATAGTAGGGGCACATGATATTCCTAAATTTGAAATTAATGCTACATTTGAAGAAGTGAAAAGAATTCGGGAAGCTGCTCCAAGTTGCTATATGCAATCAGCAACAAATATACCTGCGGCCTCAGAATACGAAGCAATAAAATTTGCTCATAAGTATCTCGAATTTGGTGTCGATTGTATTTATGTCGGAAACTATAGTTTAAAATGGATAAAAGCAATGCGACGTGAAAATATTCCAACAATTGGTCACGTAGGTTTAATTCCTGGTAAGGCTACTTGGATAGGTGGACACAGAGCAATAGGTAGAAATGCAGAAGAAGCAATAGGGGTGCTACGTCATACTTTAGAATTGCAAGATGCAGGAGTAGTCGGTGTTGAATTTGAAGTTGTACCTCCTAAAGTTGCAGCAGTTGTTACTAAAAAAACTGATATTATTATTATGTCAATGGGCAGTGGCTCTGATTGTGATGCTCAATTTTTATTTTCAAATGATGTACTAGGTTGGACTGAAGGGCATACGCCTAGACATGCAAGAGTATATAGAAATTTTAAAGCGGAATACGAGCGATTACAAAGAGAAAGAGTAGCAGCATTTAAAGAATTTCATCAAGACACTCTAGATAAAAACTTTAATGATCCAAAAATTACAGTTTCGATAGATGATAGAGAATATGATAAATTCTTAGAAATGGCAGAAAAAATATAAATTAAAAAATTATTTTATTTTTACTTTGTAATAACCATTGGGATCAGTTGCTAACCTGATAACAGAAGGTAATACCGTTTTATAAAAATCATATAAACTGTTAAAAGGTTTAGGAAGTTGATCTTTGATTTCATCTTGTAATTTTTTTAAATTATAAGAAGGAATCATTGGAAACATGTGGTGCTCTAAATGATATTCCATTTTCCAGTATAAGAAACTTAGTATTGGATTAATCTTAATTGAATAAGTGCTTAAGCGATGATCTTTCGTATCAACTTTTGCAGCTAAATGTTGTGTTACATTAACCATAAACCAAATTGGTTTTCCGATATATGTTGGTAAAATAATATATAATATTGGTAATATTGACCAAATATAATAAGAATATAAAAAAACACCAATCCATATCAAAACATATAAACGTGAATTCCAAAGAATTTTCTTTTTTTGATTTTCAGGAGCGCTAAGTTGAACTACAGGTGTGAATATTCCTAATGCGTGTTTTAATACTTCAAATTTAATAAGCCGATGTGGAAATAAAAGATCAGTTAAAGGAATAAAGTTTAAGAAAAAAACTACAACTTCTGTTGGTCTAGAAATTTGAATTTCATGATCATATTCTCCTTCAGTCTGCATAGTATATGTATGATGAAATGTATGGCTCCATCTCCACCTAAATCCTTCAAAATCACACATAAATGAACTGATATGGTAAAAAAATTCGTTAATCCATCTTGTTTTAAAGGCTGTTCGATGTACAGTTTCATGCCAGTTTGCAACACTAAATGCATATATTGTTCCATAAATAAAAAAGAATAATGCTGTCCACCAAGTGCCCCATGTTATGTAAGCAAGATAACCAGATATAAAAAGAAATAAAAAATAAAAAAAGAAATGAGCTAATCCGGGCAAGTCTCTTCTTTTTGACAATTCCTTAAGTTTAGCCCTATCTATCTGGGGTTTATACCAATTTTCTAAATTTACTTCCATTTTACAAACTACAATAACTCAAGTAATCAATTTAATTAACTAAAAACTGACATAAAAAATTCTTATTCCCCAGAGAATTATTAGTATTCCAGAAATATAATTCATTTTTTTACTACGAAAAAAATATTTTTCTAGAATAATATATATTGAGAGTCCAACTATCCAAAATAAATTCATTACACCAACATAAAAAAGCAAAAGCATTAATACCCAACAACAACCAACACAAAAAATACCATGTTTTAAGCCAACATAGAAAGCACTCCCATTACTAAAAATTTTATTGGAACTAAATAATTCAATGGGATTTCTACAATAATATAAACACGAATCTTTGAGAGGTGTCATTTGATAAATACCTGCCAGTATAAATAATATACCTCCAAATAAATATCCAGTGCTCATAGTATGAGGATTTAGGACATTTGATATTTTTAATATCAAGTGAATAATTGTAGCAAAAAAACTAAATAACCCCCAAACAATTATATAAGATAAAGCAAAATTAAAAGTTGCAACATATTTGTATTGTAACTTTCTTCTTTCCTCATTAATTTTTTGAAACATCATTATAAAAGGTATCACTGATGGTAACATCATTGCTGTCATCATAAAAAACCACATAAAAAAAAGTAAAATAAAGTCTAAAAAAATATTATAATTTTTTACATGCTCCATCATTTCCATAGAATTTGAATGAGAAATTAAATTTAGATTCATTAAGGTCATCTGCCATGCAGACATATTCATTCCAATACCAGAAATGGTATAAAACCAACTAAAAAGACAAGTTGAAATTAATATAATTAAAATTAATGACCGATGATAACGACTCAGAAACAATAACACTTTAAAATATTTTAGTTAGGTATGCCTTTTGGCGTTAAATTTAATAAGGCAACTTGAACATAAGTATCTTTAAAATTAGTTTCAAAAGCTGCACTAGCAACTGTTGTCCCTGATCCCATTTCGGCTTCTTTAAATTCCATACCATGAGGAAGGTCAATTCTTGCTCTATGTTCTTCTCCAGTAATAGGATTTTTAATCGGTTCCGTTTTTGTTGTAATAATATCTTCAGCTTTTAAATTACATATTCTAGTTTCAATATTGATATCAAGATCAATGTTTTTAATAAGAGGATCATGAATTTTAGTCATCATCGAAACATACATGGCAAAAGCTGTAGCCATAGGCTCTGTTTCTTTACCATAAATTATAGACTGCATTGCATTCTGTTGATCCTTAGAAGATTGGGCATCTAATATAATTTGCATTTCACCACTACCTTCATGAATAGGTCCAGGAAATTTCATCATAGAAACTGCTTTAACTCCAGATAAATCTATCTCACCAAAAAAACCTTCATCAATTAGAAAAGCTCCAATTCCATGACAATAATTATCAGTAGGAGGAGCATTAAACTGACAAGGACATCCATAATTACAATTACAATTTCCAAATTGTTTACCTTTAATGTGCCAATCAATACTCATTTAAACTACTATATAAATTTTTATGAAAAAAGAAATTATTAAATATATATATTTTTTTGATAACTATATATTTGGAAGCTTTACCTCTAATCTATAATTTGGATCATAAGCTTGCTTAAAAATAGCAGGTAAAATTTCCTTATATGCATCTAAAAAGCCATTTTTTGGTTTTGGCATTTGATTTTTTACCACTTTATGCAATTTTTTTAGATTATATGCTGGTACCATAGGGAACATATGATGTTCTAAATGATATTCCATATTCCAACATAAAAAATTTAGAAGAGGATTTAACTTTACACTTCGTGTAGTTAAGCGATGATCCATTACATTATTTGCTAATCCTGCATGTTGAACAAAATGAACACTATGAATAAGTGTTGATCCATAAACAAATGGTAAAAATAAATATAAGACTGGTAACCATGTTGTAAAATAAATTGAAAAACTTATCACTAAAATCCAAAGCAATACAAAAATTCTAGCAGACATCTTAAGTTTTGAATACTCTTCTGGTGGAACACAATCTTTTAAAACTTGAGTTCTAATTCCTAGAGCATGTTTAATGGTCTCTAAATGAAAAGCGACATTACTTTTATAAAAAAATAAGTTACCTAGTGGTAAATGGTAAATAAAAAGCCATAATAAATCTGTGGGTTTAGTAACTTGTATTTCATGATCATAATGCTCTTTAGTGTGAAGGGTATATGTGTGATGATGAAAGTGACTCCAACGCCAACGTATAGGCTCATAATTAAACATGAAAGAAGTAAAATAATAAAAAAATTCATTCAATCCTCGGGATTTAAATGCATTTCTATGACCACATTCATGCCTAATAGGATCACTAAATAGATAAATATTTCCATAAACCAAAAACCAAAAAATACACCACCATGTTCCCCATGTTAAAAACGCCATGTATCCTGAAAAAACTAAAATAATTGCCCATACAAAAATATGCTTGATGCCTTGCCAATCAGAACGCTTAGATAATTCTTTTAAAATTTTTTTATCTATTGAACATTTATACCATTGATCAACATTGCCTTCTTGAAATTGCTTATTCATTTAATTTTTTTATTTTTTAAAAAATCAAAATCACATCCCTGAGTTGCTGATAAAACATTTTTTTGATACAAACTTTTATATCCTCTTTCATAAAATACTTTTTTATTTTTGGAGATTTTAGACAAGCGTTTTTTCATTTCTTTATCAGTGATTAACAAATTCAAAGATTTATTTCTTACCGATAGCCTTATATAATCTCCATTTTGAACAATTGCTAAAGGACCAAACTTATTACTCTCCGGTGTAACATGTAATACTATTGTTCCAAATGCAGATCCGCTCATTCTAGCATCAGAGATTCTAATCATATCTTTTACCCCTTTTTTAGCTAATTTTTTAGGGATTGGTAAATAACCAGCTTCAGGCATACCTGAATTACTACTAGGTCCTGCATTTTGAAGAACAAGGATGTCATTTTTTTTCACATCAAGATTAGGATCATCTATTCTTTTTGCCAAATCATTTAGAGATGAAAAGACAACGGCACGTCCCTTATGTTCAAATAATTTTTTTGATGCTGCTGCTCTTTTAAGAATTGCACCTTCAGGAGCAAGCGAACCAAATAAAGCAATTAAACCACCTTTTTTATTTACAGGTGTGGATTTAGAAAAAATTATTTTACGATCAACATATGAATTATTTATTTTTTTTAATCTTTGTTTTAATGTTTGACCAGTTATATCAATTGTATCTAAATGAAGTTTATTTTGTAATTCTAAAAGTACAGAGTTTAAGCCTCCACTGGCATTAAAATCTTCCATATATCCTTTGCCAACAGGTTTTAAATTTACTATAACCGGTGTCTCTTCAGATATTCTGTTAAATTCCTCAAGAGATATATTAACACCAATTCTTCTTGCTATGGCAGTAAGATGAATAATGGCATTTGTTGATCCTGAAATCGCTAACAAAACTCTTATTGCATTTTCAATTGATTTTTTTGTAACTACTTTTTCTGGAAGTATACCTTTTTTTAGAGCTAAACTTGCTCCAAGACTACCAGTATCTTCAGATGCACGTAGACGATCTGAATGAACTGCAGGTATAC
Source organism: uncultured Alphaproteobacteria bacterium (assembly GCA_902577425.1). Classification (GTDB taxonomy): domain Bacteria; phylum Pseudomonadota; class Alphaproteobacteria; order HIMB59; genus MarineAlpha5-Bin3. The sequence continues at coordinate 287,460 of CACGZD010000001.1, forward strand.
TAGATGTATTAGGAATCATTATTCCCAATACATCAGCAATAATTGCCATTGTGCTCGCAGTTCCCATAATTGCGCAAGTTCCTGCGGTAGTTGCAAGTTTATCTTCAATTAAATTAATTTCGTTTTTGTCTATTTCGTTGGATCTATATTTTGCCCAAAATCGTCTACAATCAGTACACGCCCCCAATCTTTCTCCTTTATGTCGACCTGTCATCATAGGTCCAGAAACTAATAAACACGAAGGTATGTTTGCTGAAAAAGCACCCATCATTAAAGCTGGAACAGTCTTATCACAACCTCCCATTAAGATAACTGAGTCCATTGGTTGAGCAAGTATCATTTCTTCAACACATATTGACATTAAATTTCTATACATCATTGATGTCGGATTTAAAAAAGTTTCACCCAATGATATTACTGGAAATACAATAGGCAAAGCACCTGAAGCATGAACACCTCTTTTGACAGCTTCAAGCATTTCAGGAAAATTTCTGTGACAATTATTATATCCACTTTCAGTATAACAAATTCCAACTATAGGTTTATCTAAAGATTTGTTTGAGTAACCCATAGATTTTGAAAAAGATCTTCTTATAAAATTAGAAAATTCTTTATCTCCATAATCTGATAAATTTTTTTTAAGACCTTTGTTTTTATTTTTCATAATATAAGTATTTGTTGTAATTAATTTAAAAGATTATTTACAAATTGATAATTATTTTTTAAAATTTCTTCCTCACTGAACTCCCAACCAAAAACTTGGGCTTCATATTCTATACTCAATACTCCCTTATAGTTGAGTTTTTCTAATTCTTTTATAATAAATTTAAAATCTATATTGCCCTTTCCAAGTGGAGGAAATTGAAAATATGGAAATTTTCCCATTGCATCTTTCATATGCACATTTATTATTTTTTTTCCAAGAATATGCAGTGAATCTTTAATATCTAATTTTTGTGCCTCGTAATGACTAGGATCATAATTTACCCAGATATTGTCATCTCCGAGTTTCTGCCAAATTTTTTCAAAGTCATGATAAGTATGAAAAACATGACCTACGATAGGTTCTAAAGCTATTTTTATTTTTTTTTCAAACCCATAATTAGAAATTTCTTTTACTGAATCATAAAAAATTTCTAATTTTTCTTCTTTATTTTCATTTTTTTTTAATTCTCCAGAAAAAATATGAACTATAGGACATTTTATTTTTTGTGAATGATCTATGCATTTTTTAATATAACTAATATTTGATTTTCTATCTTCATCATTTTTTTGGCTTATATCTATATGGGCGCCTATTGAAGAAATAGCTAAATTATACTTGCTACTTAAATCAATTATATTCTCTAATTGATCATTACTTGTCTTATCATCAATATGAGGAGTAGCCCATGGTAATGTTTCTGCATTTAACTCAATAGCATCATAATTAAATTCAGAAATTTTCTTAAAAAAAACTTCATATTTATCCTGATAAAATGTAACTGAATTAAAACTAATTTTCATAAATTTTAATATTTTGGAATTTCAACTTTAATATTTTTATCTAGAGGTAAATCTACCCACTTTTTTTCTTTTTTTGAAATATAAGATGCAATAATAATTTCAAGTGCTTTTAAGCCATCCACTCCATTGACTTCAACTGTTTTTCCTTCTGTAATATTGTTACAAAAACTCATTAATTCTTTTTCATATGGATTCTCTCTTTCAGGCTGCAAAGTAATCCAACCCCCTTCAAATTCTTTCCACCAAGCAGATGGATAAAAATTATTTTTGAGAATAGGTGGAATCTCATCAAGTTTTTTTTCTGTATATACTGCTAGTGGCACACTATGAAATGGATTAATAGTTTCAGTAACAAAATGAATTGCCCCTTCTGAACCATATAAATCAGTTCCATCTCCTATTGCTGGAGAAAAGCGGTCAGAAGATATTACTCCTGTAGAGCCAGATTCCATATTGGCTAATATGTATACATTATCATCTACTTTATGTGGTATTTCACTATGTTTGAGTTCGGCAACAATATTTTTATATTCTCCCAGAAGATAACGAATAAGATCAATTCTATGAATGGCAAGATCCACCATAGTTGCGCCTCCTGATTGTTCAAGATTATATCTATATTGAGTAGTCGCTGGATATGCATCCCATTTTTCAGAATAAATACTTCTAAATGAATGAACTTTTCCTATAAAATTAATTTCTAGCAATTCTTTTACAATTTGAACTTGTGACCAATATCTCTGATTGAAGCCTATTTGTAAATTTACATTATTTGAATTACATGATTCAATCATTTGGTATGCGTCTTGTAAATTAACTGAAATAGGTTTTTCACAAAATATATGCTTACCTGCATTAGCAGCTTTTATTGCTATTTCTTTGTGAGTATCATTTGGAGTAGCAATAACAATAGCATTAATCTCTTTATCATTAATCAGTTCATCTAAACTTTTAGTCACTTTGGGAATTTGCCACTTTTGTGAACATTCTAATGCTCTGTCTTTATTGATGTCATAAATACTTATAATGCTAGCATTAGGAATTTTTTTTATTGCATTAGCATGACTAAGAGCAAAAATAGCTCCTGTTCCCACTATACCAAATTTAACATCTGTAATCATTTATCAATAACCCATATTAATTATTAATCTCTGTAGGTAAATTGACTTTTAAAATGTAGTTAGGATCTTTTGACTGCTTAATTACAGCAGGAATGATTTCTTTGTAGGCATCCCATAAACTACTTTTTGGCCTTGGCATTTGATCTTTAACAGCTTCATGTAATTTTTTTAAATTATAGGAAGGCACCATAGGAAACATGTGATGCTCGCAATGATATTCCATCTGCCAATATAAAAAACTAAAAATAGGATTAAACTTAACTGTTCTAGTGCATAATCGATGATCCATAACATTATTCTTTAATCCTGCATGTTGTACAAAGTCAAAGATATGTCTAGTGGTACTTCCATAAATGAATGGTAATAACAACAAAACTACTGGCAACCATGTTTGAAAATAAATCGAGGATAAAATAATAATTATCCATAAAAGAATATGTATTCGAGCGCACATTCTAAGTTTAGAATATTCTTCTTTTGGAACACAATCTCTCATGGGGGGAGTTACAATTCCTAGAGCATGTTTAATAGTTTCAAAGTGTAGGGCAGCATTACTTTTGTAAAAGAGTAAATTGCCTAAAGGTAAATGATGAATAAAAAGCCATAATAAATCAGTTGGTTTTGTAACTTGAATTTCATGATCTATATGTTTTTCAGTGTGGAGTGTATAACTATGATGATGAAAGTGACTCCAACGCCAACGAATAGGTTCAAAATTAAATAAAAATGAACCAATGTGATAAAATGTTTCATTCAACCAACGTGTTTTAAAAGCTGTGCGATGTCCACATTCATGCCAAATAGGATTGCATCCCATAAAAATATTTCCATAAACAAATAAAGCTGGAATAGTCCACCAAGAAATCCATGTTGCAACAACCCAATAACCAGATAATACTAAAAAAAGTGTCCAAAAAAAAACATGTTTGATACCTTGCCAATCTGATCTTTTGGTTAATTCTTTGTATAATTTTTTATCTATTTTACACTTATACCACTGATCTATTGTAACATTCTCTTCCATAATTATTTTGAGTGAAAGATTTCATCCATATAAATCCACCCGTCATCTCTTTTACCTTTTTCTAACGGTTCAAGCATAGGAATATGGATATTCCACCATTCTTGCATTTTTTTATTTTCACCCCATTTTTTCATATCAGCTTCTAAATTGTCTCCATGATATTCAAAATAACCAAATAAAATTGTTCCATGAATAAATATTGAAAAGTTTTTTACATTACCTTTGGATATACATTCTAAAACTTCTGGCCATGGATCTGCGTGATATTTTTTATAATCTTCTATACATTCAGGCTTAATTCCTATGACCATTGCCTTTCTTTGCATAAATCAATAATCCAATTTAGTTGAATCAAGCACTTGAGGATAAGGATATCCAACACCAAGAAGGTTTTGAAGTTTCTTATTGCATTTTTTAATAACTTTCATATCTACGCTAGCAAGTTGATCTTCCATTGGTTTGACAAATTTAGGAAGATATTGACCAAGAATTCCTACACGAGGTTTATTAGTTTTATTATCTCCTGCTCCATGCCATAATAAGCCTGTCATCAACATAACAGAACCAGCCTCTCCTGTAGTTTGTTTCATTATAGGCCAAAATTCTTCTTCCTTAGGAAAATAGCCACGAAGTTGTGATCCAGGTCCAACCATCGTTGCACCATTTTTTAGAGTAAAATCATCTATCATAATTGTAGATTGGCAGTTCATTGCAAAACTAGAATTAATATATTTTGGAAAAGATTTTAATTTATACATATCCCAATAAGGATAATCCAAGTGTGGTAGTTGCCTTTTATCCCCAGGTTGTTGTATTCTTGCTGCAAAAGAACCAAGTTTTAATTCATTACCAAGAATAATTGAAAAAACTTCGATTATTAAATCGTGTTGAACAAGTTTTCTAAACACTTCATGTTTATCAATCAAATTCCAAACATGATTAGTTACAGATAAAACTGATAGCTCTTTCTGATTTTTTATTTTTTGTGTAGCTTGGTAGCTTTTAGCAATTTCTATTATTTGTTCTCTTGCAACTTTAACATCTTTTTTTGAAAAAAGTTTAGGAACAACATAGTAGCCATTTCCTTTTAAAAGTTCTTCAGCAATTTTCTTTGCATTGTACTTCATTTAACAACCTTTTTATACTTTAATAACTTGCTCCGTTACCTCTTCAAGGTTTGTCTCAGATTTATTTTTTTCAAAAATTACTTTGCCATGGCTCATTACAACAAAACGGTCACAAACTTGAAAAGCATGGTATAAATTATGTGTTACAATAACACTGGACACATTTTCACTTTTTAATTCAGTTACATACTTCAACACTCTTTCAGTTTCACGAACAGATAATGCTGAAGTTGGTTCATCAAGTAATAATATTTTTCTCTTAAAATACACCGCCCTTGCAATAGCCACTGCCTGTTTTTGACCACCAGATAAGGCTCCAATTTCTTTAAGAGGTGAATCTATACCTGAAATATGAACACCTGATTCTAAAACTTCTAAAGATAAATCTTCCATTTTTTTGTGATCCATAAATCCAAAAAAATTAGTAATTTCTCTACCCATAAAAATATTTCGAATAATTGTCATATCATCACAAAGAGCAGAATTCTGATAAATCGTTTCAATGCCAGCAATTTCTTCCGACTGTTTTCTTGTAGAAATTTTTGTTTCTTTACCATCTACAAATACATTTCCTGTATCTGGAGCAACAACACCTGACATCATTTTAATTAAAGTTGATTTACCTGCGCCATTGTCTCCTAGTAATCCAACAACTTCATTTTTACCAATATGAAAATCAACATTATCTAATGCGGTTAAATTACCGTATCTTTTTGAAACATTTTTGCATTCGTAATAATTAAGCTGATTCATAATCTAAATCCTTTTTCTAATAGTAACATTAATTATTACTGCCAAAACAATTAAGCCACCCACAAACATTTCAAAATAAAAACCTGGTGCTCTCAATAAAAGTAAAAGGTCTTGGATAGTATAAATTAAAGCTGTTCCAAGCATAATGCCAAGGATTGATCCTCTTCCACCCATTAATGCACATCCACCTATGACGCATGCAGCAATTGCTTCTAATTCTAAGCCTAGGCCGCCACCTGGCTGCACACTGCCTACCCTACTCATAGCAACTACACCAGATAATGCTGCACAGCCTCCAGCAATTGAAAAGGCAATTAATTTTACTCTTTTAGGATTAATACCAATTGCTATAGCCGCTTCAGGATTTCCTCCAACAGCAAAAAAATGATTACCAATCTTGTGATGATGAACTATAAAATAAAAAATTATTCCAACAGCAATAAACCATAAAAAACTTGCATCGATAACTCCAATATCACCAGTTAAAACAGTTTTATATGTTTCACTTTCATACTTGTATCTTAGAGATTTTGCCCCATGATATAGAAGAGTTCCTCCTTTCCAAAGTAACATCGCTCCTAGTGTTACTATAAAAGAAGGTATCGTAAATCTATTAACTATATTTCCGTGAATAAGACCAGCAATTATACCTACAATAATTCCTATTATCATTGCTAAGTAAGGACTTAATGCATACTCTTTAACCATTGTTGCAGTTACAATTGCACAAAATGTATAAAGAGTACCAACGGACAAATCGAATTCTCCGCTGATCATTAATATGCCAACTCCAATTGCCATAATGCCAAGTGCAGACATTGATTTAAGAAGAACAGCAATATTTGCAGGATTTAAATAACGGAAATTTTCCGGGTATAGGAGACCTGCAATAATAGCTATAATCTGAATAGTACAAAATAATAATAATATTCCACCTGCAGGTTTGCTTCGAATGTTATCTATAAATTTTTTCATATAAAATCTTATTAAATATTTTTATTGTAAGTGTAGCGGCAATATTTTGCCGCTACAATAATTTTCTTTGTCTTATACAGTTTTATCTAGTTATACCAGCCCATTTAAATGCTGATTCAACATTAGATTTATCAACTAAACCAGTTCCACCAGTATTCATGTCAGCTGGAAGTAGTCCATATTTTAAATATTGAGCTACCATTGTAACAGACATATAGCCTTGATGGTAAGGTTGTTGATCAACTGTTGCTGTAAGAGATCCGTTAGCAATATTATCCAAAATTTCTGGAGTAATATCATATCCACCAACAGGAATATCTAAACCTGCTTCTTCAACAGCTCGTACTGCAACTGAAGTTGGTGTAGAACCTAAACCAATTACCGCTTTAGTTTCAGGATGTCCTAGAAGATATTGAACCATTATGTTCAAAGCTTCAGAGTGGTCAGTACCTGTACCAAGTATTTCAGTAGTTCCACCCATTGCAGTAATTGCATTGTTTACACCTTCATGTCTTTGAACAGCGTAAACTGCTTCTGGAAATTCAACTGGAGTAAACACATGATCTCCAGCTTTTAAACCATGTTCAGCAATCATACGTTCACCAAGAGTCTCACCAGTTTCAATAAAGAACTGTCCAACATAAGCCATACGGCAGTTACCTTTACCTCTTTGTGAATCATCAATGTTATGAAGTACTACAGGAATACCCGCTTCCATTGCTTTACAAACAATTTCGTCAAACGCATCATCATCCCAAACTGTCATTGCAATACCGTCAACTTCATTTGCAATTGCTGTTTCTAAAATATCATTAGTTTTAGCTGTATCAGAGTCACCAAACTCCATATACATACTTATTCCTTGATCTTCCGCAGCATCATGAGCGCCGTTAATTGATGGTACAAAGAATTCTACATCCTCTGCAGTCCAAATTAAAAATAAAATATTTATATCAGACCAGTCATTGTCAGAATCTTTATCAATTGCTTTTGCACTAGTAAAAGAAAATACAAGAGCGCATAAAGCCATTAAAATAATTTTTTTCATATTACCTCCCAAAAAATTATTAATAATTATTATGTGACATAACTATTACAAAAAGAAAAAAATTAGCAACTAAAAATTAAATTATAATTTTGTTTATAAAATTTATTTATTATAAAAATATATATAAATTATAACAATTATTTAATTTTAATAATTTTTTTGTTACTTCTAACTATTTGTTTTTTAATTATTTTGAGATATATTATGTCTAAATTTTAATTAAAATGGTTAGTTACACATATAAATCAATTGAAAATCAGCATGATAACATGCCTAATTGGTATAGACCAAAAATAGATTCAAAAATTTTAAAAGATCTTATGAAAAGAAGAGATATGCCTGGGCTCATAAATAATTTTTGTTATTTGGTTTTGATATTTATTTCAGGATACATAGCTTTTTTAACATGGGGTACCTGGTGGGCAATTCCGGCATTTTTGGTTTATGGAAATATATATTCTTTTTCAAATGCACGGTGGCATGAATTTGTCCATCGATCAGTTTTTCGAACTAGATGGTTGAACGATTTGTTCTACCAAATTTTTAGTTTGATGGATTATTTTGAGGCGTTTAAATGGAGATGGAGTCATACTCATCATCATAGTCGAACAATTCACTTAGATGTTGATTATGAGATTCAAGTTTCAAGACCAGCAAATTTATGGAACTTGTTTGTTACTGATGCTTTTGCGATTGAACGAGTATGGGCAGAATTTAAATCAACCTTTTGGCATTCACTTGGAATCATGACACCAATAGCAAAAGATTGTGTTCCTGAATCTGAAAGATGGAAAATGATATGGAATTGTAGATTTTATATGCTTGTAAAAATTGCTGTAATTTATTGGGCGTATTCAATTGGAAGTTTTTTACCTTTAATGTTTTGGTTTACACCTTTAATTTATGGAGGAACTCTTTTTCAATTTGTAGCAATGCTTCAACATGGCGGATTAAAAGCAGATAGTTGGGATCATCGTGAAAGTACAAGAACGGTGTATTTAAATCCTGTTTTAGGATGGTGTATGTATATGAATATGCAATACCACATTGAGCATCATATCTTCCCTCAAGTGCCATTTTATAATCTGCCAAAACTTCACAAAATTATAAAAGATCAAATGCCTCCACCTAATACAAGTTTTTTTAATGGTATGAAAGAAATGATACCTGCCATTATTAAACAATCCAAAGATCCAAAATATCATTTGCCTAGAGAATTGCCTGCATAATACTTATGCAATTTGATGATAGTAAATATGGCTCACGAAATAAGAAAGGTGATTGGAAACCATACAAGCTCTCAACAAACATACCTTTTTTTGACTGGCCATTTAGTTTAACTAAAAATTTAAAGTGGCTATTAGGTATTCCTGGATACATTGTACCATGGACATTTTTTTATGGTTTAATTGCAGTTATTTTATGGGTTTATTTTACCCCTTCAATTGAAACATTAAAAAATTTTAATTTTAATTGGTTTTTCTATCTTCTCATTAGAAATTTAATAATAACGATTGTTTGTGCTGGAGGACTTCACTTTTTCTTATATATCAAAAAAACACAAGGCAATGCATTCAAATTCAATGCCAAAGGAATGGAAAAAAATAATAAAAATTTTTATTTTAAAGATCAAACATTAGATAATATATTTTGGACCTTATGCAGCGGTGTTCCAATTTGGACAGCTTATGAAGCCTTTTCTTTATGGGCTTTTGCAAACGGTTATTTTTTAGGCCTTGAATGGAATATGCATCCAATTTATTTGGGTCTAACTTTTTTATTTCTTCCTTTATTCAGAGAAGTACATTTTTATTTTGTTCATAGATTATTGCATATACCTTTGCTTTATAATTTTTCTCATTATATTCATCATAAAAATGTTAACCCAGGTCCTTGGTCTGGTATAGCCATGCACTGGTTTGAACATATATTGTATTTTTCAGGCACCTTAATTCATTTTATTATTCCTGCTCATCCTGTGCATGCTGTTTTTCAATTGCTTCATGCAGGGATAGGTCCTTTGTTTCATGGACATATAGGTTTTGAAAAAATTCAAATAGGAAAAATTGGTATTGATACTCACAGTCATGCTCATTATCTTCATCATAAATATTTTGAGTGTAATTATGCTGACGGGGCAATACCACTAGATAAATTTTTTGGAACTTTTCATAATGGATCAGATGAATCTCAAGAAAAGATGCTAGAAAGATACAAAATTAGAATGAAAAAAATGAGATCTACTCAATAATCACTGTTGATTAGTATTTGGTGTATTTAATATAGTAAGAGTTCCTGAAAACGCAATTATAAGTAAACCTGTAATTGATAATAAATCTAAAACCTCTCCAAAAAAAATATATCCGAAAATTGCTGCCCAAATTAATTGTGTAAAAAAGAATGGACTAATAATTCTGGTATATTTTCCAGCAATTTGAAAAGCATAGGTATACAAAATTACACAAGTTAATAATAAAGATCCACCTATGAACACTAATATTGTTTCTTTTAAAGATATTAAAATTGGATCAAATAAAAAAATAATAGCTGAAAATAATGTAATGGGTAATAAGTGGTAAAAACTAAATCCTAAAGTAGTTGCTTTACTAGAATATTTACTAACTATCACAAATGTTATGGAATTATAAATGCATACAAAAAAAATTAAAAAAATAAATGGATTAGCTTGAAAAAAAGATGGCTTTGCTACAAGAATAGTGCCAGAAAATCCAATTAAAAGAATTATCCAGTACTTAAAAGATATTATTTCTTTTTGAAGAATATTGGAACAAATATAAGTAAAAAAAGGAGTGGTCATTAAGATTGTTGTAAAAATATTTAATGGTATTTTTGATAGAGAAAAATAAATTATAATGGGTACCGGTATAAATGTGATTCCACGAATAAGAGGTAGAAAATAATCTCTTTTATCTTCATATAAAATATGTTTTTTTATTCCTCCTGTAAAAGTAAGATATAATAAAAAAAGTATTAGTGCAAAGCCTATACCTAAGGTATAATAATGATACCAAATAAAATTACTGGAACCTAAAACTTTTGTTGTTGAGTCAAATAATGATCCAGATAAAGTTTGTATTGTAACTATAATAATACCTAGATACATAATTTTTCTAGATGTTAGTATTTTAGTCATTTGATAATTTATTTTTTTTAAAAAAAGTATATTTATTTAATCTAACAATATTCAAAACATTGTATACACAATAGGAACATAATATGAAATATTTACACACAATGGTAAGAGTAGAAGATATAGATAAGTCTTTGGACTTTTATTGTAACAAGCTTGGTTTAAAGGAAATAAGAAGACGAGAAAGTGAAAAAGGAAGATTTACACTAATTTTTCTTGGTGCAGCAAATAGTAGTGAAAATTCAGGTTTGCTTGAGCTAACTTATAATTGGGATCCAGAAAAATATACTGGTGGAAGAAATTTTGGTCATCTGGCTTATAGCGTTGAAAATATTTATGAGACATGTGAAAAACTAATGGCTAATGATGTTGTAATTAATAGGCCACCTAGAGATGGACATATGGCATTTATTAGATCTCCTGATGGAATATCTATAGAAATTATACAAGAAGGTGAAGCTTTGGAAACAAAAGAGCCTTGGAAATCAATGGAAAATATTGGAACTTGGTAAAAATTTAATTTTCAAATAGTTTTTTATGAGACTCTTTTGTTCCATTATGAAAAGAGCCGAACCACTTATCTAAAGGAATTGTTAGCTCACCATAATTACATTCAAAATATTTGTGATGTAAATAGTGAAAATAAGAGGCATTAGGTAACGCATATCCGCTTTTTTTATTAATTACAAGTTGATCATATCCTGAATGACCTTGAATTGCTCTTAATGCTGTTTGCTGAATATGAAAGATAAAGTGTATAGGATGTGTTGGTATTATAAAATGAATCAACAGTGTACTAAAATAAAAAATATGTTCTATTGGATGCATCGATAGTCCAGACCATGGTCCAGTATTGACATTTCTATGATGTAAAAAATGAAAAGTTTTATAAAATATTTTCCAATGACTTATACGATGAGTTACATAAAAATGAAAAACTTGCCAGACAGGAATAAGCAAAAAGATTAAACAAAATAAAATAGGAGTTTCAATCCAATTAAGCATAGGGAACAATAAGTAATCATTAGCAAATGCCCACATGACAAAAACCTCATAGGCTGTCATAATAGGAGCTGCACTAAAAACACTCCAAAAAATATTTTCTTTTGTTTGACTTCCTAAAAACCATGCTTTTTTTTCTTTACCAAGTGGTGCTAGATTATATTTAAATTTATCATCTTGGCTTTTTAAAATAAAAAATCTTGTATGCCAAAAACTAGCTAATAAGATAATTAAAAAAACATTTCTAAAAAATACAATTAAAATCCAGTCTAAATTAAAAGTAGACCAACTGGACATTGCAGGTTGAAAAAAATAATAACTTATAAAAGCTATAGCAATGTAAAATAAGTTCCATGGCCAAATATAACCAGGAAATTTTAATAACCAAGCTAAGAAAGCCTTGGGTCTAGGAGGCCACACAAATATTGGATCAAAATCCAATATCTTTCTCGGATGATATCCACCTCTAGCGTCTAAAAAAATATCTTCTTTCATAAGTAAATCTTTTTCAATATTTATTACATTAATTATAATTATAAAGCATGAAAATTATAAATATTTTTTATAACTTTTTAATAATTAAGCTGTTTCTATAGCTCCTGTTATAAGAGCCGTAACCTCTTCGGGAGAACTATTTTTAGCCAACTTGTTAGCAACTAGTTTTCCTCTTCTTAATACTGCAATTCTGTCACTGACAGCAAAAACATCTGGCATTCTATGGCTAATTATAACAACAGAAATACCTTGTTTTTTTAATTGTCTAATCAACTCCAACACTTCTGCAACCTGTCTTACACTAATTGCTGCAGTTGGCTCATCTAGTAAAACAACTTTTGCTTTGGATAATTTTGTTCTTGCTAAAGCAACCGCTTGCCTTTGTCCTCCCGACATCATCCTAACAGTTTCATTTGGTAAAGTTTCTGATTTTAATTCAGCAAATAACTGCTTTGCTTTTTCAAACATTTTTTTATAATCGATTAATTCGAAAGGTCCTATTTTTTTCTTTGGCTCTCTTGTTAAAAAAATATTTGATGCAGCAGTAAGATTATCACAGAGGGCTAAATCTTGATAAACAACTTCAATACCTTTATTGCGAGCATCCATAGGCTTGTTAAATTCAATGTTTTGATCTTCAAAAAACATCTCTCCGTCTGATTGTTTAAAATTACCAGCAATGATTTTAATTAGAGTTGATTTACCAGCCCCATTATCTCCCATTAAACCCAGAACCTCACCTTCTTTTAAGTCTAAACTCACTCCATCTAGCGCTACAATGGCTCCAAAATTTTTAGAAATATTTTTTAAATTTAAAATTGCCATATCTAATCGTCTCCCTTGGGCCCTGTATTAGATTTTAATGTTAAATTTGAATTGATTACAACTGCAAGAAAAATAATAACTCCTCTTACTACTTTATTTAAATCTGGATCTATGCCCCAATGAACTAATCCGTTTCCTATCATTGCAATAAATATTACGCCCAATAAAGTACCTGTCATTCTACCCACTGCACCTCCCAATGCAGTACCACCAACAACTACAGCAGCAATAACATCGAATTCCATACCTTCACCAACAGTTGAATTTCCCGATGAAACTCTAGCAACAAATAATATGCCTACAACAGCAGAAAAAAAGCTTGTAGCAATCAATGTATAAATTTTTATCCTATCAACATTAATACCAACACTTCTTGCTGCCTTTGGATTTCCTCCTACAGCATAAATATTAGTTCCTAAAACAGTATAAGTGCTTAAAAACCAAAAAATCACAAAAACAATCAACATTATCCAAGAAACAGTAGGTAATCCTAAAATATCTCCTCCAAAAAAATATCGGAAAGGTTTGCTTCCTACCATCACAGGCACTCCGTCCGTTTGCCATAGTGCAAGCCCTCTAAGAGCACTCCATAAAGCTAAAGTCGTAATAAACGTGGGGACAAACAATTTTGTTCTAACTATTCCCACAATATAACCAATAAATAAACCCCAAAATAATACAACTACTGCTGCTAATGGATAACTAAATCCATACCATTTAATTAAGCATGCAAATAAAACTCCAGAATATGCTACGGATGGTCCAACGCTGATATCTATTTCACGACTAATTAAAACAAATGTCATTGGAAATGCAACTAAGCCAACATAAGATGCACTTCTTAAGATACTTAATAAATTTCTTTCAGTAAAAAAATTAGGTGCTGTAAAACTAAAGATTAACAGCACTAATATACAAGCAATTAATAATCCTAATTCATGGATATTACTTACGCTTACTTTTGGTTTTGAAGTTGTCAAATTTTTTTCCTCATCCAATTTTTTAAAAAAAGGGACATATATTTGTAATGTCCCTTTTTATATTAATTAAGTTTCACTTTACGGAATACCATCCGCATGATCAACTAACCATTTTGCAGTAGCAAACTTATCAAGTGAAGTATAAACTTTTGTAGGAATTAATTGAGTAAATTCGCCAATTTCTTCTCCATTAATAGCTTTAATAGCATACTCCATTGCGCCAGCTCCCATTTCTTGAGGGAACTGAGAATTAACTGCAAGTAATACGTCTCCTTGCTGTACCATCTCTACTAACTCAGTTGTTGTATCAGTACCCATTACATAAGTTTTTCCAACTTGGTCAGCAGCAATAACGGCATTAACAGCTCCTGCTGTTCCACCTTCATTCGCCGCATACATTAAATTGATTTCAGGATTTGCAATCAACATATCTGTTCCAATTTGAGTAGCTTTGTCATGAGTAAAAGCTTCTTGGTTATTTACAATTGTAAATTTAGCACCAACTTCTTCTAAGCCTGCTATAAAACCATCTTCTCTTTGTTGACAAGCTTCATATCTGTTGCAGTTATGAATACCAATTTTAAGTTCAATTTCAGCTTTATTAGCCCACTCACCTGCTAAACGACCAATGTGAATTCCAAGGGCTGTTTGACTAGTAGTAACAAGTGCACTAATCAATCTTGCAGAATCTTCATCTTTTAAACAAGTGTTATAGCAAACTACAGGAATGCCAGCTTCCCTGATTCTTTCAACAGCAGCAACAGATGCCTCTGTAGAAACAGGTGACATAATTACAGCTTCAACACCTGCTGAAATTAGTTGGTCTATAAATTCTGATTCTTTTGTAACATCACCTTGAGAATTATTACCAATAAGCTCAACACCCATGTCGCCAGCACCAGTAATAATACCTTTTTGAACTCCACCATAAAAACCTTGAGAGTCCATATAGATTGCTCCAACTTTAACAGCATTTGCTGAGAATGAAGCAAATATAATTACAAAAGAAGAAATAAATACAGAAAGTATTTTTTTCATAATTATCCTCCTTATTTTTTCAAAGAGGAGCTTAGTGAACTAAAATAAGTAAATCAAATAAAAAAAATATAAATAGTTTTTATAATATCTTTTAATTAATATGATAGTTAAGCAGGAATATCACGAGGGGTGGTATAGCTTGGATCGTAAGCCTGCCTGTGAACCGTGGGGATAATTTCTTTATATGCCCCTATTAAACCTTTACTTGGAGGAGGCATTTGATCTTTAATTTTTTCATGTAATTTTGGCAGATTATACCAAGGAACCATTGGGAACATATGATGTTCAATATGATATTCTAATTTGACATATAACCAACTTAATATTGGATTTAAGATAACTGTTCTTGTATTGATTCTATGGTCTTTAACATCAAATTTTAGACCTGCATGTTGTGTAAAACCACATAATAAAAATAATGTTTGTCCATAAAACATAGGTGCACATATCATTAAAAATGGAAGCCAAGAATTAATCACAAATGACCATATAATTACAGCTAACCATATAAGCATATGTATTCTTGAGCTTAAGAAAACTTTCCAATGATGTTCTTTTGGTACACATTGCTCTATTGCAGGTACAACTTTTCCAAAAGCACTCAAGAACGTATCTTTTAGATAAGATTGATGTATCCAAAGTAAAGGACCAAAAGGAACAAAAAACATATAAAATTTAAAAAGCAAACTTGGTCTATCAACTTGAATTTCAAAATCTTGTGGTTCGTTAGTATGCAAAGTATAACTATGATGCAGTGTATGTGACCATCTCCATCTAACAGGTTCAAAATCTGTCATAAATGAAAAAATATATTGAAATACATCGTTCAACCATCGCTGTTTAAAAAGTGTACGATGTCTACTCTCATGATCGTATGCACCACTAAAAGCATAGATTGTTGCATAAACCCATATCCATAAAACACCCCACCAAGTACCCCAAGTGGTTATTGTTAAATAGGCAAAGAAGAATAAAGCAATAAAATACATGCCGGTATAATAAATACCTGGCCAAGTTTTCTTAACGCATAAATCTTTTAAATCTTTTTTATCAATTTTAGGTTTATACCATACATTAGAACCTAATTTCTCTTCAAGATCAGCGTTTATATTTACATCTCTTACTACTGTCATTATATCGATATTTTTAATATAATATGAATACTGGGATTTCAATAATTATAAGAGATAAAACTTTGGATATTTTTACTTATAATAACTATATATAATGTGTTTGACAATTTTTACATATACAAAAAATACATTTTATCATACGCTTAATTAAAAATAATTATGTATTAGATAAAAAAAATTTTAAATTAATGCGATGACACAAACTAGAAAAAAATTAACTGTATATGATTTATTACAGCTTAAGGGTAAGAGACAGATACACGAAGTATATGTAAATAACGTTGAAGAAGCAGTAGCAGCTGAAGAAGCTGGGATGGATATTATTGTAACAGCTTATGGAATGCCTTGGCATGGCATCCATGGTACATTTGATGATGTAAAAAGAATTAGAGAAGCTGCACCAAATACACATTTAATGAGTGCTGCTCCAGAAGGTTCTTTTGTAAATTCTGCCGAAGCTACTAGAAAAGCTTATGATTTAATGCGCATAGGGTGTGATTCTTTTTATACAAACAATAGTAGTGATTTAATAAAGGATCTAAGAAAAGAAAATGTTCCAGTTGTAAGTCATGTTGGTTTAGTGCCAGGAAATAGAAACTGGACTGGGGGTTTTAGAGCAATAGGTAAAACTGCTGAAGAGGCTATTGGGGTTGTTCGTCACGCTATGGAACTTGATGATGCTGGTGCAATTGGACTAGAAGTTGAAGTAGTTCCTCCTAAAGTTGCAGAAATTGCTACAAAAAAAGTTAAATTACTAACAATTTCAATGGGTAGTGGCTCAACCTGCGATGGACAATATTTATTTTCTCAAGATGTGCTAGGTTATACAGAAGGACATATGCCAAGGCATGCACGAGTTTACAAAAATTTTAAAGAAGAATTTTCTAAACTACATGAACAAAGAGTAGACGCTTATAAAAAATATATCAAAGATGTTGAAACTAAAAATTTTAATGATCCTAAAATTACAGTTGGAATTGATGATCGTGAATTTGATAAATTTCTGAATTTAGCTGACAAAATTTAAATAGGGACTTCTTTTGACTAATAATCTTGACTATCAGATAATCATTTTAGGAGGAGGACAGTCAGCAGCACATGCAGCTACCACAATAAGACAATACGATTCTGAATCAAGCATAGCCATTGTAACAAATGAGAGTTATTTGCCTTATGAAAGACCGCCTTTATCAAAAAAATTTTTGTTAAATGAAGTAGAGATAGATGAATTCTTATTTTTTAATGAAGAGCATTATAAAAATTTAAAAATTGATATTTTAAAAAATGAAGAAATTAAAAATGTAAATTTTGAAAAAAATTTAATTGAATCTAACAATAATAAAATTTCTTATAATAAACTTTTAATTGCAACTGGTTGTAAAAATAGAACGTTAAATTTGGAAAATGTTGACCAAAAAGATTTATTTTATTTAAGAGATATTAACGAGAGCACTAAGATAAAAAATAAATTTAATAGTTCTGAAAATATTTTAATAATTGGTGGTGGATTTATTGGTCTAGAAATAGCCTCTTCAGCAAAACAACTTGGGAAAAATGTTAATGTAGTTGAATTGGCTGACAATCTTATGGGAAGAATTGTGCCAAAAGAAATTTCAACTATTGTAAGAAAAAAACATGAAGAGAATGGTGTGGATATTCATTTAAGAACAAATATTACTTCAATTAAAAAGAATACAGATAACTATACAATTCAACTAAGTAATAATGCATCAGTTATCTGTAATATGATTATTGTTGGAATAGGTGCATTACCTAATGTTGAAATTTTTGATAATACAGCTCTAAAAATTGATAATGGAATTATAACAAATCAATATAACAAAACTTCTATAGAAAATGTTTTTGCTGCTGGCGATGTATCAAATTTTTATCATCCCTTGTATGAAGAAAATATTAGATTGGAATCTTGGAAACATGCTCAAAATCATGGTGTTTCAGCAGGTAAAAACATTGTTGGTCAAAAAACAGAATATTCTGAAGTACCATGGATGTGGTCTGATCAATATAATTTAAATTTGCAATTAACTGGGAGATGTGATGAATACGATTCATTGGTAAAAAGAGGAAAAGATGAAAATGATGGTATTATTTATTTTTTTATGAAAAATAATCAGGTCTTCGGTGCATGTGGCGTAGGCATTGGTGGTAAAATTGCAAAGGATATTCGAATAGCAGGTATTTTATCAGATAAAAAAATTAAAGTAGCGGAAAGTGATTTATCAGATTCATCAATCAAATTAAATAAACTTTTAAAAAATATATAAAATTAATCTAGATTTTTTAAAATTTTAGATTATTTAAACCTATCATTTTAAATTTACAAAATTTATGAATAGCGAAGAAAAAAAATGGATTGAAGTTGGTGCGAGTGATCAAATTGAAGTTGAAGATCTAATACGTTTTGATCACGAAGGAAAAACTTATTGTGTATATCACCTTGAAGATGGTTATTATGCAACAGATGGAATTTGTACTCATGAAGCTGTTCATTTAGAAGAAGGTTTGGTCATGGATGACGAAATAGAATGTCCAATGCATCAAGGAATATTTAATATTAAAACTGGAAAAGCTATGGGACCTCCAGTTTGTATAGATTTAAAAACCTATCAAGTTAAAGTAGAAGATAATAAAATTTTTATAGAGATTTAATTAAATTCATTACCCAAATTATAGGTATCTAATCTTTTTTGCATCTTTTTATCTGCTTCTAAAGAACCGTCATGAAAAGATCCAAATATTTTATCTAAAGGGATAATTCCATCTGAATAATTAACCTCAAAATATTTATGATGTAGATAATGATTATAAATACCTATATCAACGGCAGAATCTTTTCCCGTAACAATTTTATCAAAACCCGTATGACCTTGAGATGGAGCAACACCTAAGCGTATAGCTATAAACATCATGTGCATTGGATGAGATGGGATAAGAGCAAAAATCCATATTCCTGCAAAATAAATCATATGCTCAACTGGATGCATCGCAATGCCACTCCATGGTTCTGGATTTGTATATCTATGATGTAAATAATGAACCCATTTATATAAAAATTTTACATGTGTAAGTCTATGAGCAAAGTAAAAATGTATCTCATGAATAACAGGTGTAAGGAACATCAGAACAACAAACCATATTGGATGCATTGATGCATCAATCCAAGGAATACGTCCACTAGAATACAACCAAAGCATTAATGTTTCATATAAAGTCCAAATAGGAACTCCACTCGCAAATGTCCAAAAAATACTATCCAATGTTTGACTTTTAAACATAAAAATAGAACTCTTATTATCTTGGGGCCATCGTTTATTATATTTAAACTCAGTACTTTGAGTTTTTTTCATATACAAAAAGAAATACCAAGCACTTACGATAATAATTGTTAAAGCAACATTTCTAAGAAAAACTAAAGCCATCCAATCTATAGAAAGCGTCTTCATTGTTTCGATAGATGGAGTTAGATAAAACCAAGCTATTACTGTTATAGCAAGATATCCAGCATTCCATGGAAAAATAAAACCAGGATAACCGAATAGAAATTTCAAAAAAGTCCAAACCTTAAAAGGCCAAACTAAAACTGGCCCATAATCTAACTTTTTATTAGGTCTCCAAAAACCCCTTTTATCTCTATTACCTAATTTTGCTTCATCCATAAAACTAGATTTATTGAAAAAATTTATAAAAAAAATTATAAAATTTATAGATAAAAACTATACCTATCCTAAAAAAGAAATTATTTAATTTTTTTTTAAGGGATTTTTAGATAAATTACTAAGCTGGAACTTTTACAGGAATTTTCCATTCTGGATCTCTCGCCTGTTTAAAAACTGCAGGCAAAATTTCTTTATAAGCTCCCCACAATCCTTTGCGAGCGGGTGGCATTTGATCTTTAATCATTTCATGAAGTTTAGGAAGATTCCAAGATGGCACCTGAGGAAACATATGGTGTTCTATATGATATTCCATTTGCCAATATAAAAAACTAAAAATTGGATTTAAGTAAACTGTTCTTGTGCTGTGTCTATGATCTTTAATATCTTCCTTTAAACCAGTGTGCTGGGTTAAACCAAATAACAATATAAGAGTTTTGCCATATAAATTTGGAAGAACTATAAATAACATGGGTAACCAAGTTTGATATACTATTGATATAATTATAGTTGCAACCCAAATAAAAACATGACTTCTACATGACCATCGACATAAAGCTCTATCTTTTTCAGGAACTACAGTTTTCATAACTTCAGTTGTTACACCAAAAGCATGTTTAATTGTTTCCCAATGAAGAGTTTTATGAAAAAATAAAAAATTAGCAAAAGGAATATAATAACAAAAGAAATAAATTAAATCTGTTGGTTTTTTAACGGCAACTTCAAAATCATATGGATCATTAAAAAGAGTGTAAGAATGATGATGAAAATGTGAATGTCTCCATCTAACAGGTTCAAAATTATCCATATATCCAGCTATCCAATAAAAAAAATCGTTCCAAAATTTAGATTTAAATGCAGTTCTGTGCCCTGTTTCATGCCATAAGGCATCACTGCATCCCCATATATTTCCATAAATAATAAAAAACAATAATGACCACCAAGTTCCCCATGTGGCATAAGCTAAATATCCTGCAATAAATAAACTGCCAAAGTAGATAATCATATGCTTCCATCCCTGCCAATCAGATTTTTTGCATAAAGCCTTAAATTCTTTTTTATCAACTACACAACGATACCAAGAGTTTAAAGCTTCTACTTCCATAATGGATTATTTATCACAAAACTTAAATAAGGAAAATATTTTTTAGATTTTATTTTTTTAGGAGTAATTTTACTTTTTCTTCACTAAAAGCTTCAGGTTGTTCACAAGTTGAGCGTAATTCAATTTCTTTTTTTTCTTCGGCAGCAATCATAGTTGATTCTATCATATCCAAAACATGAAGAGCTAACTCTCCATTACATTTATGTTTAAGTTTATTTTCAATAGAATAAATCATTTCTGACAATCCAATACCTCTATAATTTGATTGTTTAGGTGCTTCATTACTCCGGCCACTATGATTAATAATATTAGTTTTTCCTAAAGGCATATTCTCCACTGACAAATCTTCCCAATCGCTGCCAAGCTTATATGAAACCTTAACAGGCCCCCCAAACATATTGGGATCTGGAACTATGATTGATCCTTTCGTTCCATATAATTCCATGTGGTTTCTCAGATGGTTCTCAACATCAAATGAAATAAAACCCTGAACAATAGCTCCATTCATAAATTCAATATCAAACATATATGAAGTTGCCATTTCTACTTCAAATTCTTTTCCCTTTTTTGGTCCAGCTTCATAAACGCGTGAGTCAGAAAATTTTTTTCCTCTTGATCGAACATTTTTAGCAGGACCTAAAAGATTCACTAAAGCTGTAAAAAAATAAGGTCCCATATCTATAACTGGGCCCCCTCCTTTTTGAAACCATGACTCAGGATTAGGATGAAAAGTTTGTACTCCAGGAAAGGCGAAGATAAAATTTCCTGTTAATATATTTCCTATTCTTCCTTCATCAATAATTTCTTTAGATAACTGACCTCCTCCTCCTAAAAAAGTATCAGGCGCATTACCTAAATAAAGATTATTGCTTTCAGCCAAATCAAATAATTCCTTTGCTTCGTTAAATTTTAACGACATAGGTTTTTCACAGTAAACATGCTTTCCTGCCTGCAGAACTTTTTTACTTACTTCATAGTGAGCTTGGGGGATGGTTAAATTGAGAATAATATCAACATCTTTATTAGAAAGAATTTCTTCAACCGTCTGAGCTTTAATATTATAATTAGCTGCACAATCTTTTGCTGCTGCTTCATTTATATCTGCACAGGCTATAAAATTTATATTATTAAAATATTCCTGACTTCTAAAGTAAGTCTCTGCTATATTTCCACATCCAATTAGGCCTATATTTTTCATTGATTTTTTTAATTAATATTAATTAATTATTTGCATAGTTTTTTTGAATACTCTACAATTTTTTCTATAGTGGGTATATAATTTTCCTCTAAATTAGGCGCTACTGGTGCTGGTGTATCTTCTGCTGTATATCTAATGACTGGTTTTAATAAATTTGTATAACAATGCTCAAAAATAATTGAAGTTATTTCACTAGGAACTCCAGCAGTATAACAACTTTCACTTAATACCAGAGCTCTTTTGGTTTTATTTACAGATTCTATAATCGTTTCTCTATCAAGGGGATTTAAAGTTCTCAAATCAACTACTTCTACATCTATTTTTTGTTTCGCTAGTTCTTCAGCAGCTTTTTCGGCAAAATTTACCATTCTTGAATAACTGATTATAGAAAGATCTTTTCCTTTTTTTCTAATTTGAGCTTTTCCAAAAATTTGATCAGGATTATTTTTATCTAGAATTCCTGAAGTATTATACAATAACTTATGTTCAATAAATATTGTTGGATTATTAATCTTTAGAGCTGCTCTTAATAGATGGTAAGCATCATTAGGAGTATACGGAATTGATAAATACAATCCTGGAGTATGCATAATCCATGTTTCTAAACTCTGGGAATGTTGAGCTCCTGCTGATCTACCTGTTCCACCTTGCGCTCTTAATATCATTGGAGCATTAATTTGGCCTCCAAACATATAACGAACTTTTGCTAATTGATTAGCAATTTGATCCATCGACATACCAAAAAAATCTACATACATTAATTCTGCTATTGGACGTAAGCCTGTCAATGCTGCACCCATTGAAGCACCAACTATAGCAGCCTCAGAAATTGGAGTATCAATAATTCTTTTTGGACCAAATAATTTTAATAAATCTTTTGTAGCTCCATATGCACCTCCGTATGCAGCAACATCTTCACCCATGACAATAATTTTTTCATCTTCTTGCATAGAATCATGTATTGCTAATCGTAATGCGTCTCTAAAAGTAATTTTTTCGTAATAATTTTTATTTAAATCTGACATAAGTTTTAAGATAAAATTTTATTTATTCTTTCTTCAACACTAATAGGCAAAGGTTCGCTCTCATCGTATACATCAGTAAAAATTTCTTTTTGGTTATTAAGAGGTGAATTAATAGCAAAATCCATAGCTTCATCCATTTCAATAGAAATTTTTTCATTTATTTTTTTTATTTCATCTTCATTCATAATTTTATTTTTTAACATTTGATTAGAAGCATAAGAGATGGGGTCTGACTTTCTCATTTTAATTTCTTCTTCTTCACTTCGATAGGGACTTTTATCCATTCTCGCATGACCAAAAAATCTATAACACTCAACTTCTATAAAACCTGGTTCAAATTTTCTTGCTTTATCAATGATTTCCTTAGATTTGACATATGCATTCTCAATATCTAAATCATCAATATGTAAGGTATTTAAACCAAAAGAAGCTGCTCTTTTCGAAAAATCTTTAAGGCCAGCAGCATTGTCAATCTTTGTTCCCATACCATATTGATTATTGATACAACAAAATACGACAGGTAATTTCCATAGGGAAGCCATATTCATACTTTCATATAAAATTCCCTGTTGCATTGCTCCATC
Source organism: uncultured Alphaproteobacteria bacterium (assembly GCA_902577425.1). Taxonomy (GTDB): domain Bacteria; phylum Pseudomonadota; class Alphaproteobacteria; order HIMB59; genus MarineAlpha5-Bin3. The sequence goes on from CACGZD010000001.1 coordinate 311,224, forward strand.
TCCAAAAAATGCAACGGATACTTTGTCTTCTTCTAAATATTTAGAACTCAATCCTGCCCCAACAACTGTAGGTATTCCACCTCCAACAATGGCATTTGCTCCTAAATGTCCTAGTTTCATATCTGCAATATGCATTGAGCCACCTTTTCCCTTACAATATCCATCTTTTTTTCCAGCGATTTCTGCCATCATTTTTTTTGGATCTCCTCCTCTTGCGATAAATATACCATGACCTCTATGGTGAGTTGTAAAAGTATCTTGCTTTTGCATTGCAGCCCCTAAACAAGTTGGTCCTAATTCTTCACCAATTGATAAATGCAACATTGTTCCTGCTGTTTCACCTTTAATAAAAAGTTCCCCAACTCTTTCTTCAAACGTTCTAATTCTTTTCATTGTCTTATAAAGATTGGGAAGTAATGTATTAGATTGGGTCATACTTAAAAATTAAATTGTTTCAAAAATAGCAATATCATTTCCCACCTCTATTTCTTCACCCTCTTGATAAAGAGTTTTGATAAGCTTGCCATTTTCTAAAGCAGGAAGTTCTACTGTTGTTTTGTCACTTTCAATTTCAGCAATAATTTGACCTCTAGAAAATTCTTCTCCTACCTTAATACACCATTTAGTGATAGTTCCTGTCTCCATTGTTTCCCCAAGGCGAGGTAAGGATATTTTTTTCTCCATAATTTTTTTTAAACTATATTAAAAATTTTACAAAATATTATATTAATTTTTTGCTTTATATCCTATTCCTATATCATTTACTGACTTACTTACATCCATTATTTTAGGATAAGGATATTGAAGCCCTAATAATTGCTTAACTCTATCATTAGAATTTTTTTTAAAAGATTCATCAAGATATGAAACTAGATCTTCTACTGGTTTTATATATTTAGGTAAAAACTCTATTAATATGGCAGCACGTTGATTTTGAGACTTGTTTGGCATAGCTCCATGCCAGCAATTTCCATTAAAAAAAATAATATCTCCTGGTGAACCTATCATTTGTTGTTTATTTGAAAAATCATCATTGGCATTAGGATAATGAAGTTTTTTTTGTGAGCCAGGTATATATCCTGTGGCACCAGATAAAGCAGAACATTCATCTAAAGGAATTGTTACTTGGCAATTTTGAGGAAAAGAACTGTTTAAACCCAAAGGAAAAGTTTCACTTTTGTAAAAATCCCAATAGGGATAATCTAGATGCATTTCTTGACCAGGTGCTCCGGGCAAAAGTCTGCTCGCACAATAGGATCCACAAAAAAATTCTGATCCTAAAAATTTTCCCATTAAGTCAAAAATTAAATCATTAGTAATTAAATCAGAAAAAACTTCACCTTTGCCAAATAAATTCCAAACTCTTTGTTGTAAATGTATTTTGCCAGATGATTCTGCTTCTGCATTAAAGTGTGTTTCTTTTTGTTCTTGATTCTCTGCAAAATGATTTGTTATATTTCTGGCTTCTTCGATTTTTTTTAAATCAAAAATATCGCGAAATACTACAACACCACTTCCAAAAAGAAGTTCATCAAATACTTTTTGTTTATCAGAATATTTTTTATCTAATTCTAACATTTTTAAAGTAATTTGTTGTATATCGACAATTTAGTCAATAAAAAAAACTTAAGCTCCTAATTCGTCTCTCAAATCTCCAATTTCTGCGCCACCAGCCATAAGCTTTTTAATATCATCACCACCAAGTTCTTCTGCCATTCCTTTTCCAATTACTTCGCCTAAACTTAAAAAGGTATAGCGATCAGCTATTAAACGAGCGTGAATTTCATTATGAGTAATTAATATGATAGCTATATGACCAAGTCTTTGTACACGTTTAATTGTTTTTAAAACTTCCATTTGTTGTTTTTGCCCAAGTGCAGAAGTAGGTTCATCAAGAATAAGTATTTTTGCACCAAAATAAATTGCTCTAGCTATTGCTAAAGTTTGTCTCTGACCTCCTGACATCGTACCTACAGGTTGCTCAGGATTAGAAATATTAATTCCTATTTTTGCCATTTCACTAATTGTAATTTCATTCATTTCCTTCATTTGCATTACACCAAATGGTCCTGGGCCTTTTTTTATTTCTCTACCAAGGAAAAAATTTCTAGTCACTGAAGTTAATGCATTTAGAGCAAGATCTTGATACACAGTTCCAATACCAACATCAGTTGCTTGACGAGGAGTAGAAAAATCAACTTCTTTACCTTCAATAGAAATTACTCCTGAAGTTTTAGGATGAACACCAGCTAGAACTTTAATTAATGTTGATTTGCCAGCTCCATTATCGCCAAGTAATGCATGAACTTCTCCGGGATATACATCAAGAGAAACTCCATTTAATGCAATAAAAGAGCCGAATCTTTTTACAAGATTATTTATTTCTATTAATGGTTTTTTATTTTCATTCATAATTAAATACTTCCCATTATTCTTTTACGAATATTTTCGTTTGTAAGGGCTGCAGATACTAAAACTGCTCCTAAAAATACTCTGTAAAAAGAACCATCGATTCCTGGGATATAAAAGAAGGCTTCTTTCGCAATACCAAAAATAATTGTTCCTAAAATAATACCAAGTATTGATCCAAAACCCCCAGTTAAAACAACTCCACCGATAACAGCAGCAGCAATAGCTTCTAATTCTTTTAAATTTCCTTTAGCAGTATCAGCAGTATTAACTTCAAAAACTTGACATGCCGCGAACATCGTTGCACAAAATGCGGTAAACATAAACAAAGATATTTTTACTTTATTAGTTGGAACACCATTTGCTTTAGCTGCATTTAAATTTCCTCCTGTTGAATAAATCCAGTTACCCGCTTGTGTTCGACTTAAAACAAAATAACAAACTAGAGCAAGAATTAACCATATCATTAAGCAAGAATACATTCCCTTTGCAAATTGATTACCAAACATATTAACATTCCAGTCAGCAGTAAAATAAAGCCAATCAAAGACAGGTTCTAAAATGTCCCCTCCAAAGAAATTAGCGACAGGTCTAGCAGTATAAATTGTATCAATATATGCTTTTGCTATATCTAAATCTGTAACAGCTTTTGCCGCTACTGCGGGCACTTCAACTCCAGCTTCTATTTTCTTTGTCAAAATTTCAACCATTGATTCATTGCCCGATTCTTTTGCACCAGCAAGAGATTTTTCAAGCGTTTCAACCATTTTTTTTGCTTGTATAGCTGTTTTGTTTGCTGCTACTTTTTCATTAATATAAGATAGTTGTTCCGTTAGTTTAGCAACAGTTTGTGCAGGTACATTACTTAAAATTTCTAATAAATCTTCATTGGGTAAAGCTTTTGCTGCATCACGTTCCATTTCACCGTGTCCAGGAACATTGATAATATTTTTTATATCAGGTAGATCAGTAACAGTAGTTGATCCAGCTGTTTGATCAGGTGCTCTATTAAATGCTCTGTAACAAACTTCAGTCAACCCTCTTAGAAAAAATAAACCGCCAAGTGTTACAATAAATGAGGCAATTCCACTTTTTACAATAACCCACCCTTGAAACCATCCAAATGATAAGGTCATACAAAGTGTGATCAGAATTGCAGTTAAGGGTGAAACATCTGTAATTTCAAAAATCTTTAATCCTTCAAAATGAAAACCGCCTTGAAATGAAATATAAGGTATAACTATAGCAAAACCCCATTTTAAAATCATTGCCATACATCCGCCTGCAAAACCAATCATTGATCCAACAGAAAGATCAAATTCACCAGCAATAATCAACAAACCTGCTCCTAGAGCAACAATACCCAATTGAGCTATAACTCTAAAATTATTGCGAATACCAAGAGCGTTAAATCCTTCTCCTGCAAAAGGATTTAAAGAAAATTCTCCTTCAGGAATAGAAAAGTAACCAAGTAAACCAAAAAGAAGTATCATAACGCCTAATGGACCAATCTCCGGTCTAGCAAAAATAGCAATAAACCAATTTTTCTTTTCTAAGCGATCAGACTCTTGTCGTTGAGATTGAGATTCAGAATTCATTTTAAATAAAACTATATAAAAAAAAGGACCGCTAATAAAGCGGTCCTTTAATTAAATTAAATTATCTATCAATTCCTGCTAAAGCAGCAACTGAAGTTGCATTAGATTTATCAACAAAGCCTGGTCCCGAAGGGATGTTAGCTCCTGGAAGAAGTCCAGCACTGTTGTTGTACAAGTGTAATACGATAATTGGCATATAACCTTGTAAACGTTGTTGTTGATCAATTGTGAAAGCTACTTTTCCAGCATTGATTAAATCCATAACATCAGGACTTAAATCAAAACAAGAATGATGAACTGACATACCAAGATCATCAAGCGCTAAAGCTACAGCAGAACATACGTGAGGTCCAACTGACAAAATTGCATCTACATCTGGATTAGCTTGTAATGCAGCAGTAGCACGAGTTTGAATAGTTGCTGGGTCAGAAGTAGTATCAGTGAATTCCATTGGAACACTTTCTCCATAACCTTCACATCTATCAACTAGAGCAGTATTATAAGCTTCTTGAATCATACAAAGAGCTTTAGTAGCTCCCTCTGCTTTTGCACGAGCACCAGCAGATTGTCCTGCAAGATATTCAGGCTGACCTACGTGCATAAGAGCACCAAGGCTAGCAGAAGATTCTAAACCAGAGTTCATAGTGATTACTGGTACACCAGCTGCAACAGCAGCTTTAATAGCAGGACCTAATGCATCAGGATCTGGTAAAGAAATTACCATTCCATCAGGTTGAGTCGCTGCTGCTGCTTGAATTGAGCTTGCCATGTCTGCCATGTCAGCAGATGGGTTGTAAATGTACTCAAAATCAGCACCAATAGCACGAGCAGCATCTTCACCACCCTTTTGTACAACTGGCCAGAAAGGATCTTTACCCTCTCCGTGAGTTACCATAACGTAACGTTCAGCAAATGAAGAACTTGATACAAATACAAGTGCAGCAATTGCGATTAAAAATTTTTTCATATTTCCTCCTTAGAAATTATACATAAAAATTATTAATAATTATAAGTGACTAATACGAAAGAACACTTGTAAATCAAGATTAAAATCTACTAATAATTGAGAGAGTTGTTAGTATAAGTTACGTTTAGCTAAACGCCCTTTCTTTGGCCTTTTTTACCTGCAAGAAACTCTTCATAAGCTTGCTTATTTTCAGCGGTTGAATGAACTTCTAAAGTTGGGCTTTCCCAAAAAGCTGTTCCATCTAACCATTCATAGCCATGGGTTTTAATAGAAATGACATAGGTTTTTTCAGATTTTTTTGCTCTTTTAAATGCAGCTTCTAATTCAGAAGTCGAAGTAACTGTTTCTCCATTAGCTCCCATACTTTTAGCGTGAGCTTCAAAATCTACAAATTGAAGATTTGTTGCTCTGGCTTCTTTCAAATTACATAAATATTCTTTGCCACCTTTTGCTAATTGAAGCCTATTAATAACCATATGACCTCCATTATCACACACAACAATAATTAATTTTTTATCATATAATACAGAACTATAAATATCGCTGTTATGAAGAAGATAAGATCCATCACCTACAAAAACTACTACATCTTGATCTGGCTTAGCCATTTTTATACCAAGTGCTCCAGAAATTTCATATCCCATACAACTAAAACCCCATTCTGTTTCAAATGTATTCAATTCTTTAGGTTTCCAAATTTGAACTACTTCTCCAACTAATCCTCCAGCAGCGGTTACAACTATATCTGAGGGGTCTGCATTTCTATAAACAGCACCGACTGCATGAGCATATGAAGGTAATTCTTGATTAGTAGGTCCGCTTTGTTTTTCTACATAACTATCCCATTTCTTTCTTTCCTCTATTGATCGTTCATACCAATTATTTGGTGCTCTCCAATCACCTAAAGCTTTGGATAATTCTAGCAGACCAATTTTTGCATCGCTTATGACAGGTGTAGCTAGATGTTTAGTAACATCAAATCTAGCAGTATTTATTGAAACAAGTTTAAAGTCTTCGTTTTGAAAATTTGACCACGAACCTGTTGTAAAATCACCAAGTTTTGTACCTATTGCTAATGCCAAGTCTGTATCTTTAGATAGACTATTAGATGAGCCTTCTCCAAGACATCCGATAGCGCCTATATAATAGGGATCATCTTTAGTCATACAACCAATACCCATTACAGTTGGAGTAACGGGGATATTATGTTTTTTTGCAAAGTCTGATAATTCTTTTTCTGCTTCAGCATAAAGAACTCCTCCTCCAGCTATTATTATTGGTTGTTTCGATAATTTTAATTTTTCTGCAGCTTCTTTTAGTTGTCTGGGATCTGGATGAACGCGTCTAATAATATGAATTTTTTCTTCAAAAAAAATTTCAGGATATTCAAACGCTTCTCCTTGCACATCTTGAGATAAAGAAATCGTTGCTGGTCCACAATCTGCTGGATCTAGCATTACTTGAAGAGCTTGAGGTAAAGAAGATAAAATTTGTTCTGGTCTTGTTATTCTATCAAAATAGCGTGAAACAGATTTGAAGGAGTCATTTTGTGTTTCAGCGGGGTTAGAAAAATTTTCCACTTGCTGTAAAACTGGATCAGGAAATCTACTTGCGAAAGTATCACCTGGCAATAAAAGTAAAGGTAAACGATTACTTAAGGCAACTGCAGCTGCAGTAATCATATTTGTTGCACCTGGCCCAACTGATGAAGTAGCAATAAAAATTTGCTTTCTTCTCATTGCTCTAGCATAGGCCACACCTGTTAAAGCCATATTTTGTTCATGATGTCCTCTGTAACCAGGAAGTTCATCTTGAAATTCTTCCATTGCTTGACCCAAACATGCAACATTACCGTGCCCATATATTCCAAATGCACCAGGAAAAAGGGGTACTTTTTTTCCATTTATTATAGTTTTTTGAGCTATAAGAAATTTAAAAAGAGCATGAGCACAAGATAATTTAATAGTTTTCATATTTTATAAAATTATTCCTTTATTTTTAACAAAATTAAAGCAATTACAAGTTCTAATTATAATTATTTATATAAAAATATAATTTGTTAAGATTAATATTTAAAAAAAATGAAAAAAATAGCGATAATTGGTTCTATTCATGAAGATGGAATAAATTATTTAAATAAAAATAATTTTGAATCGTTTGAAATTGATGATCTTTCTAAAAATAACTTAATTGATCAATTAAGAGATGTTGATGGTATAATTATACGAACTGCTAAACTTGAATCAGAAATTATTAATCAGTGTACTAAACTTAAAATTGTTGCTCGTCACGGAGTTGGATACGATAATATAGATATTAATTTTTTAAATGAAAAGAAAATTGCACTTGGTGTAACTAGCACTTCTAATGCTGTAAGTGTTGCTGAACAAGTTATTTCTTTTTTTTTATATTTGGCAAAAAGAATAGATAAATCAGATCATTTAGTAAAAAAAGGTAACTTTGATCAAAAACATCTTTTGCCTAATTTTTTTGAAATGTATCAAAAAAAAATATTGATTTTAGGTTTTGGTCGTATTGGACAAGCAGTTGCAAAAAGATGTTTGGGATTTGACTCAGAAGTTTTAGTTTATGATCCTTTTGTTCAAAAAGAAATTATTGAAAATAACCATTGTAAAAAAATTAATTTTAAAGATGGTATAAAAATTGCTGACTTCATCACTATACATATGCCACTTAATCAAGATACAATGGACTTAATTAAAAAAGATGAATTTATAATAATGAAAGAAAATTGTATTCTTGTTAATACTGCAAGGGGTGGAATAGTAAATGAAACAGATTTATTATGGGCTTTAAAAAATAAAAAAATACGAGGTGCCGGATTAGATGTATTTAAAGAAGAGCCTCCATTAAAATCTAGTCCTTTATTTCAATTAGATAATATTGTTCTTTCTCCTCATAATGCAGCTTTGACCTTAGAGTGCAGAAAACGTATGGCAGTAGAAAGTGCCGAAAATATAGTGAATTTTTTAGTTAATAAATCTGAGTTAAATTATAATAATATAGTTAACAAAGAAAATTTAAGCCTATAAATTTAAATATAAACTATCATCTTCTTCGCTAACATCATAAATCTTTAAAGAATTTGCCTCTTCGTCATTTAAAGGATCTCCAGAAACTATGCTATATATTTTCCCACAACTTGCACATTCAACTTCTTCACCTTCAACATTGCCTTCACTGATGTATGCCTCATCTTCACAAGTACACTGTCCTTGAGTAGCAAAAAAACCACTCTCTAGATGAAAGATTGCATAATCGATTTCTTCATATTCAAAATTTTCAACACTATTAACATCAATATCTTCTTTTTCACCTATATGAATTGGCTCAATTTCTTCATTCATAATAAAAACTTAGAATAATTTTTATAAGTAATAAATAGCTTTTTTTAATATTTGTTAAAATTTATCTGAATTTAATATTTTTTCTTGAAAGTTGATCGATGCTGTTTATCCCCATTAAAATCATGTCTCTTTCTATTTCTTCTCTTAATTTTCCAATAGCTCTCTCAACACCTTGTTGCCCCCCTGCAGCTAAAGCATAAAGATACATTCTGCCTCCAGAACAAGCTTTGGCACCTAGAGAGAGGGCTTTTAAAACATGAGTGCCTCTTCGAATACCACCTTCACAGATCACATCAATTTTATCACCGACGGCATCAACTATTTCAGCCAACTGATCAAACGGTGTTACTGATCCATCTAATTGTCGCCCACCATGGTTTGAAACCATTACAGCACTAGCTCCTATATCAACGGCTCTTTTAGCATCTTCAACAGACATGATGCCCTTAATCGCAAAAGGCTTTCCCCAATATTTATTTATTTCTTCAGCTCGTTTCCAGTCTAATTTATCATCAAGCATTTTTGTAAAATATTCTCCAACTGATATTGCAACACTTGTTCCTTCTTTTACATGGTCTTTTAATTGACTTAGTTCAAACTTTTTATGCGTAACATGGTTTATGCCCCAAGTAGGTTTCAAAATAAATTCCATCATACTACTCAAGGATAGCTTAAGAGGATATGTAAAACCGGTATATAAATCTCTTTCTCTATTTCCTCCAGATGCAGTATCAACAGTCAAAGCTAAAGTTTCAAAATTAGCTGCTTTAGCTCTATCAAGCATACTGCGATTTAAACCTTCATCTTTATGAACATATAATTGAAATAATTTGGGAGTCTTAATTTCTTTTGCTATATCTTCGATACTAAAAGTTCCTAAAGAAGATAATCCAAACATGGTTCCAAATTTTTCTGCTGCCTTACCAACTGCCATTTCACCATCATGATGGAATAATCTTTGTAAAGCAGTAGGCGCACAATATAAGGGCATATCAAGTTTTTGTCCCATAACTGTTGTACTCAAATCCAGAGTTTCTTTATTGACACCAGATAATACATCAGGAATTAAATCACATTGCTCATACGATTCTGTATTTCTTCTATAAGTAACTTCATCATCGGAACCGCCATCAATGTAATGAAAAATAGGACTTGGTAATTTTTTTTTAGCTAATTTTCTAAAATCCTTTACGTTATGGCAATTTTTTATACTCCCAAACATTATTAAGCAGCTACAGTTTTTTGCTTCTGGGTACCTAGTCCTTCCACTCCCAATTCCATAACATCTCCTGGTTTTAAAAAAACTTGAGGATTCATACCCATTCCTACACCCGGAGGAGTACCTGTAGATATAATATCTCCAGGATGAAGTGACATAAATTGACTTAAATAACTTACTAAAAAGTTTACACCGTAAACCATTGTTGCTGTTGATCCATCTTGAACACGTTTACCATTTAATTCAAGCCAAAGTTTTAAATTTTGTGGATCAGGAATTTCATCTTTGGTAACTAAATACGGACCTATTGGTCCAAATGTATCGCATGACTTTCCTTTAACCCATTGACCAGATCTTTCTATTTGAAAAGCTCTTTCACTTAGATCATTTACAACACAATAACCCGCTATATGATCTTGTGATTCATTTTCAGAAATATATTTAGCTTCCTTTCCAATTACTATCCCAAGTTCAACTTCCCAGTCTGATTTTTGAGAATTTTTTGGAATTATAACATTATCATTTGGCCCAATTATAGCGCTTGTTGCTTTAAAAAATATAATTGGCTCAGGAGGAACTTTCATACCTGTTTCCTCAGCATGATCAGAGTAATTTAAACCTATGCAAATAATTTTACCAACACTTTTTTTGCATACACATGGAGCAATACCATCAAAATTTTCTACTTTAGGTAAAGAAGAAATATCCATACTTTTAATTTCATTCAATTTTTCTATTGTTACATTTTCGCTATCCCAATCTGATACTAAGCTTGAAGCATCATGGATATTTTCATCTGAGTCTAAAATTCCTGGCTTTACTTCATTACCAATTCTATATCTTAAAGTTTTCATTATAGTGTCCATCCTCCATCAATTAAGTTAAGCGTGCCTGTAACAAAATCTGATTCATCACTGGCCAAATATACAGCTAGAGAAGCTATTTCTTCTGGTTTTGCTAATCTTCCCATTAATTGTCTATTTATAAAATCTATGCGAGCTTGTTTTGGATCATCTGCCATATTAACACGACCTTCCCAAGAAGGCGTTTCAACTGTCCCAGGTAAAATGGCATTACAACGTATCCCTTTTTTAACATAATCAGCCGCCATGGCTTTAACAAAACCATTTAGAGCTGCTTTTGTTGTTCCATAAATAAATCTGTTGGGCGCACCTTTTACATTTGAAGCTGCAGAAGATACAATAATGATATTACCTTTATTTTTTTGTATCATTTTAGGCAGCAAAAAAGAACTCATCAAATAAGCCGAATAAACATTTATATTAATAGAATTATAAAATTCATCAGAAGAACATTCCATTATAGTGCCATGATGTACAAATCCAACTGCATGAAATAAAACATCTACATCTTTGATAGATTGAGAAAAATTTTCAACAGCTTCTTTATTTGTGGAGTCTAGAACTTCTGTTTTTATATTAGAGTGTTCAGCTTTTAATTCATTAAGTTTTTCTTCATTTATATCAGTAGCTACGACGTTTGCGCCTTCTTTAGAATAAGCAATTGCTGTAGCTCTTCCAATTCCTTGAGCTGCAGCTGTTACAACGATATTTTTATTATTTAATCTCATTTTTAAATTTTATTATTCCTGAGTGACAAAGTAAATGTTTTAACAGACTTTTCTCTCATTTCAATTGTATAATGAGGAAAATTGTCATTATTGATTAATCATATTATTTATACCTTTTAAATTTAAATTAAATTAATATACATAAAATTTATGAAAATTCTTTTAACTGGAGGAGCGGGTTATATAGGTAGCCATGCTGCAATTGCTTTATTAGAGGACGGTCATAAAGTAACTGTTATAGACAACTTAAGCACTGGGAATAAAAAGTTAATACCGCCTTCAGCTAATTTTGTTAACTGTAACATTAATGATGTTAAGACAATTAGCGAAATATTACAAAAGGAAAAATTTGATGCATTAATGCATTTTGCAGGCTACATAGAAGTAGAAGAGTCTGTATCCAATCCCAAAAAATACTTTGATAATAATACTAAAAATTCAAAAATTCTTTTTGATACTTGTATAAAAAATAATCTTAAAAATATTATTTTTTCTTCGACAGCTGCAGCATATGGCAATCCAGTTAACTCAGAACCTATCAAAGAAAGTACAGATTTGAAACCTATAAATCCTTATGGAGAATCAAAAATTCAATCAGAATTATATCTTAAAGAAAATTCGCAATGTAATTTTATTATATTAAGATATTTCAATGTTGCAGGTGCCGACCCTAAAATGCGCTCTGGATTAATAAGTAAAAAGGCTACACATTTAATTAAAATAGCAAGCGAAGTTGCAGTAGGTAAAAGAAAAGATATAACAATATTTGGAAATGATTATCCAACACCTGATGGAACTGCAATAAGAGATTATATACATGTATCTGATTTGGCAGATGTTCATGTAAAAGCTGTTGAATATTTGGTGAGTAAAAAACAATCAAATATTATAAATTGTGGTTACGGAAAAGGTTTTTCAGTTAAGGATGTTTTAAAGATTGTAAATCAAGTGAATGATAAGCCAATAAGTATTAAAAATGGAGATAGAAGAGCAGGTGATCCATCTATGCTTGTTTCTAATGTTTCAAAATTGCATAGTCTGTTTGACTGGCAACCAAAATATAATGATCTCTCTTTTATTGTTAAAACATCAATAGATTGGGAAAAGAAATTATTAAATTATTGATATGCATAAAAGGGTTTTTAAACGTAATGATAATAAAGAATTATTTTTATATGGTAACAATCAACATAATGAGACAAGTACTAAAGAATTAGAACAAACTCCTACCCCAGAACCGCATATGCGATGGAATCCTGCAAGACAGGAATGGGTAACTTATTCAGCTAGTAGAGTTAATCGCACTGCTTTCCCTGCGAAAGAATATTGTCCTTTATGTCCCTCAGGAAATTTAAATTTTCCAACTGAAATTCCCTTTAAAAATTTTGAAATAGCAGTTTTTCCAAATCGTTGGCCAAGTTTTAATACTCATTCTAACGTTTCTAAAGTCCATTCGATAAGTACCAAGCCTTCAAATGGTTATTGTGAAGTTGTAGTATATTCTTCAAATCATAATGAAACAGTTGCAGATATGTCTCTAGATAGAATTATTTTACTAACAAAAACTTGGATAGATAGATACAAAAATTTAATTCCAAAAAATGATGTAGAATATGTTATGCCTTTTGAAAACAGAGGTGAGGAATGTGGAGTAACACTTCATCACCCTCATGGACAAATTTATTGTTATCCATTTTTACCACCGGTAATTGAAAAAGAAGTAATATCTTTTCAAAAAGAAAATTTTATTCTTTCAATTATGGAGGATCTCATAGAAAAATATTTTGTCTATCAAGACGATTTTATTATTGCAGCTGTTCCTCCTTTTGCAAGATATGCATATGAGATTTGGATCATGCCAAAAATACAGATGGCTGGTCCATGGCAATTTAATGAAAATCAAATAGAATCATTTGCTAATTGTTTACAAAAAGTTGTTAGAGGATATGATTCTTTTTTAGGAAAAAAATGCCCATACATTATGGGGCTTCATGCCTCACCTAATCTTGAAGATAATAATTTTCACTTTCATGTAGAGTTTTATCCACCTCTTCGTTCAGGTGATAATCCTAAGATTTTAGCTGGATCTGAATCAATGGCTGGAGTATTTATCATGGATGTTTTGCCGGAAGATTCTGCAAAAGTACTAAGGAAACATATAAATACATGAGTATTGCAAAAAAAATAGAATACTACAAAGAAAGTCTAGAAACTTTTGATGATACCTTGGAAAAATATAGATTTCTTCTAGATCAAGGAAAAAAAGCATTACCTTTTCCTGAAGAATACAGGCAAGAAACTTTTAAAGTTTCTGGATGTCAAGCACAAGTATGGCTTGTTCCCTACTTAAAAGATAATTTAATTTTTTTTCACTCTGACTCTGATGCTTTTATCTCAAAAGGAATGGTTACAATTCTATGTGATATATATGGTGGAAACTCTCCTCAAGAAATAGCAAATACGGATGTTAATCTATTAAATGTTTTAGAATTAAATGTTTTACTTACTCCTGGAAGAAGGAATGGGGTCTATGCGATGCTTTTAAAAATTATTGAACATGCAAAATCACATTGTAAATAAATTATTTTTTAACAATCCTTAATAATTCATTACTAAACCAAAGACCTTTATTTTTCTTAATAATTTTGCTGACAATTTTTTCATAATCTTTTTCTTTTTCTGCATTTAAAATTTCAATATCATTTATTTGGTTGACATATGTAGCTGCATTCCAGGCAGAAAAAATGATTGATGTAGAAATGCCATTACTTATCTCATTAGGAAGAGCTCTTAAAGAATATTTAATTTTTTTGGTTGGTAAAATATTTATATCTTTTAATAAATTTTTATTTAAATTCTTTTTTAAATAATTAATAATTTCTTTAGAGAGAGATGGGAAAGGATTATCTCTTGGCCATAATTTTTTTATTATCGTATTTGCTGGATCATGACCTGAAGCGTGAACAACTAATAGTTGACCTTTAGAAGATAGGGCCTTTATCATAGGTTTGATAACGTAGTTAACCTTTTTCTCTACTGCAATTCTAGAACGATAAGGTTGAGAGGCCAAAATAAGATCAAATGTATTTTCAGGATTTTTAATTGTTGGGATTATGTTTTTTAAAACAAAATCTTGATCCTCTCTATAAATAACTAATACCGAGGGTTCTTTGTAAGTAGGATTTCCACTTTTTGGATGTCTTTCAACCTGCCAGTTTTTAGCTACCTTTTTTTCAATATCTCTAAGTTGACTATTAAATTCAAGGGAAGAGTTTCCTTTAAGTTTTACAGTCATCCAATTTATTTTTTTTTGTTTTTTTATATTACTAGAAGTTAAACTAGCTGCCTCTGAGTAATGTAAATTGCTAATAACAAAAACCATTTTTTGATGTTCAATAAATCTATCGGGTAATTTTTCTAGAGTAAGTCTTACATCCTCCATGCTTATTTCTTTTCCAGAAATAAGTTGGGGAATATTAGGAAATTTTTGATGACATTGTCTTAAAACATTCATCAATAAAGAACCATCTCCTAAACCAGCGTCAAATATTTTTAAAGCAGGTTGCTTTGGTTTTAAGCTTGAAATAATAGGCTTTATGGATTCAGCAATTTTATTTTTTTCATTTGTTGTTGTAACAAATAATAAATATTTTTGCCGACTGTCATAAAACCTAAAGTCCTTCCCCGTCATAAAAATCCTTTAATTCTATAAATAAAACAACAGTAAATAGTTATTTTAAATTTTGTCAAATATATAGTTAACTAATATTATTTACTTTAATAAAAACAATTTAAATTGAACAATACTCTTGAAATTAAATAGATAATATTTTAGTTTGAAAGAAAAAATCATTATGGCTAAAAAATATAAAAAAGTTTTCTCTTTAAGTTTACAGCCTGGATATAGAAATTACACAGTTAGAGATTTATTAGAAAGTAAGGGAAAAAAGAAATTAACTCAAATCAATGTTACCACTCCCGAAGAAGCTGCTGCAGCCGAAGAAGCTGGCATTGATTTAATCATAGCTGGACCGCCTTCTCCAATGAAAAAAATAAGAGAAGCGGCACCAAAAACATTTTTTACTTGTGGGCTTAATTGGACAGAACACGAATCTAAAGAAAGTGTTGTCAGAAAGTGTCTTGAATTACTTGAATTAGGACTTGATTCAATTCATTGTGGCTCATGGAACATGGAATTTGTTAAATATTTAAGTCAATTTAAAATTCCAATTCAAGGTCATGTGGGATTGGTTCCTATGAAATCCACCTGGACTGGAGGAGTAAAACCATTTGGCAAAACATCCAAAGAAGCAGAACAAATTTATAGAGATATTAAGGAACTTGATGACACAAGTGCTTGGGCAGTAGAAGTTGAATGTGTTCCTAAAGAAATATTAGCGGAATTAACCAAAACTACAAAACTCCTAACAATATCAATTGGATCTGGTAGTGAAGGTGATGTGCAATTTCTATTTGCTGAAGATATTTTAGGACATAGTCTTATAGATACACCTCGACATGCAAAAATATATAGAAATTTCAGCAAAATTTTTGCGAGCATGCAAAAAGAAAGAATAAGTGCTTTTAAAGAATTTAAAAAGGATGTTTTATCTAAAAAATATCCTGCCAAAAAACATTCAATAGAAATTCCAAAAGAAGAATTAATAAAATTTAAAAAATTTATTAAAAAAAAATAACTTAATTAATCGTTTTTAAATATTTACTTTTTGCTAAATCAGGGCAATTTTTTATTTGATGATTATAATAATCATCATTGTTATAATCTAAATAAATATTTCCTGACATTTTATACAAAATGTCATTTTTATTATCATTTACATGAACTTTGTTCTCAGGTTCCAAGTTATTAGCACATTTTGGAGGAGAGCCTAAAGTATGTAAAATTTCATGCAAAATAGTTGCTTCACTTTTACCAAAATCTTCATTTTCTGAATCATTAAGACTATCATCCAAGCAACTAAACATTTTTTTGTTATTCCCTACTTTCTTCTTCCATTTACCACTTGTAAAAAAAATAGCTACTTTGCCATCAAATCTTGATTTTCCACAAATATCTAAAGATAATGATTTTCTTTTTTCCCATCCTTCAAAAAAAATAATAAATTTTTTTTTTTCAAAATTATTAAAAAGATCTGAATTAGATAAAATAATATTTTCTATCTTTAGACCTACATCTCTATCATCTTTTTCTTTAGAGGTAGATCCAGTAAACCAATTCATGGTTTTATTTACTCTTATAAATGTGACATCTATAGAACTATCAAACTTTTTATCAAAAATAATTTTTTGATTGCTAGACTTATCTATAAACCATTTGTTTATGGCAATAAGTGAAAACTGTATGTTAGATTTTACATCAAATTTTCGATCTTCTTTTTCACATGGCAATAAATATACTGCGTGAACTTGATGATCTTCTATATTATCAGGACTATCTCTAAATGATCTTTCAGGAATATGATCAGTTGCATGTGAAATAATTTTTATATCTTCACTATCATCACAGTTTTCTGGTAATATTTTTTGAGGAGCAATAAATTTCCAATCTTCATTAATAAACTGAAGATAAAATACAAATATGCATACTATAACAAAAAAAATGGATACGGGAATGATAAAATATCTGTTCAAATTTTGTAATACCTAATCTAAATAACCCATTTTACCATTTTGATAATCTAGCATAGCTTGTTTCATCTCTCCTTCAGTATTTGTAACAAAAGGTCCATGACGGATAATTGTTTCATTGAGTGGCTTACCTGCTAATACCAGATAAGATCCGTTTGGTGATATAGAATTAAAATTAATTTCATCTGATGATTGATCAAAATAAATTATTTGTCCTTTGTGGGCAATTTGATTATCTTCTAAAAATTGAACTTTACCTTCAATAACATAAATCATTGCAATTTGATTTTTTGATATTTCTAAATTTATTTGATCTCGTTTAGAAAATTGTATATCAAATATAGAAACAGGTGAATAAGTTTGAATTTCAGATTCAGTATTTTTTACCTTTCCAACTAAAACTTTGATCTCAACTCCACTCTTCTCTTTGACTATTGGTATTTCATCTTTTTTAATATGTTGATACCATGGTTTAACTTTTTTATTTTTTTGAGGAAGGTTTACCCAAATTTGTAAACCTTGCATAATACCACCACTTTTTTTAAATTTATCTGTAACTAGTTCAGAGTGTATAAGGCCCGAGCCTGTTGTCATCCACTGAATGTCTCCTGTTTCAATAGCTGCTTGACCACCCCATGAATCTTTATGCTCAACCTCTCCACCTAATAAATATGTGATTGCTTCAAAGCCACAGTGAGGATGAGGTGGTACTCCAGTTGCCCCTCCTGGTTCATAGTTTATTGGTCCAAAGTGATCGAAAAGAAGAAAAGGATCATTATCTCTTATTTCAGGAACAGGAAATGCTCTAGTGACAGGAATACCGTCACCTTCAAAAGTTTTCATGCAGTCTTTAATAGATACAATTTTTCGCATTATCATTTAAATGGTTATAAATTTATTATTTTCAATTAATTTATAACTCTTCATATGAGTTCAATCATACAAAAGTTAAATTAATTTTGTTTTTTTAATTGTAAAAATCTGGTTTTTCTTTCAATGAAATTGTTACTACTTTTTCTTCTTCAAAAGCTTCAACTCCCTTTTCTGCAATAAATGATGAAATCATACCATCCCATGCTGAAGATCCTTCAGATGTAGTATTGTTTAAAATACAATTAATCCAAGCCTGATTTTGATTACTATATGCATCTGCAAATCTTGGTCGCCAATCTTTACCATAAGCAAAACTATGCTCATTATTAATTAGCAATTCATTTTTACGAGATGGTGACATTAAAACAGTTCCTTTTTCACAAACTAATTCTGCTCTTACATCATATCCATAATTTGCATTGGCATTGACTTCTACATCAACAACAACTCCATTAGCGCATTTAATTATTGCCAAAATAGGGTCAACAAAATCCAATTCTGTTCTTATTGTGTTTTTAATTATTTGAATTTCAACTATTTCTGTTTCAAGAAGCCATCTAATAATATCAAATTCATGCACAAGAGCACTTCTAATAGACATTACAGACTCAAAATAGCTGGGTGCACTAACCATACGATGCACACAATGTAACAATAGTGCCCTTCCTAATTCTAAACTATTATAATTCTTTTTCATTTCTTGGTAAGTCGGACAAAATCTCCTCATAAATCCAACTTGAACAAGTCTTTTTCCTATTTTTTGTTCAGCTTCAATAACATCATTACATTCTTTCACTGAATGAGAAAGAGGCTTTTCACATAAAACAGGTTTTTGAAGTTTAATACACTCTAGAACAAATTCTACATGAGTATCGTCTGGAGAAACAACCATTACTGCGTCAACTTTATTAGAATTTATTAGTTCTAGGCCAGAGTTGTAAATTTCAGGATTATCTAATTTTTCTATAATTTTTTTAGCTTGATTAATATTTTTATCATAAACTGAAGTAACTTTTGCATTAGATACTTTTGATTGAATAATATTGGCATGATCAGCTCCCATTATTCCTAAACCAATTATACCTACTCTTATTGTCATAAATTTTAAAATATATTATGATAATAAACATTTTACAAACAAAAGTTTAATAAATTGATATGGACAAAATTTCTATATGCCCTTCTTGTAAGTGCAACAATTTTAAAATTGTTATAAATATTGATAATAATAATATAGATAAATTTAAAAAATTGGATAATCTATATTATGATAATATTTTAACCTCATTATTAAATTTTGATAAAGTAAAAATTGCAAAATGTAATAGGTGTTTACATCATTGGTACTTTTATCAGCCATCAAATCAAAAATTATCTTTTATGTATTCTAATAAAAGCTTTAAAGACAAAAATTCTTATATTCATAAAAAAAATATTGAAAAAAATATTTTAATACTAAAAAAGATATCTCCTGGAAAAGACTTTTTAGATTTTGGATCAGGCCTAAATAATTTATGGGAAAATATTGCACACAAACATAATTTTAATTATTTTGGCTATGATCCCTACATGCAAAAAAAAAAGAAATTAAAAAATTATTTTAACTCTTTAAGTGAACTAAATTATAAAAAATTTGATATAATAAATGTTAATCAAGTTTTAGAACATGTAAAAAATTTAGACACAGCCTTGGAAGAAATAAAGATGTTTTGCAAAAAAGAAACAATAGTAAAGGTAAGTGTTCCTAATGTATTGAGACCAAGAGAAAAGTACATAAAAAAATTTTATAAAGAATGGCCATATAATAACAAGTCTTTACATACTATGTCGCCATATGAACATTTACATGGTTTTACTGCAAAATCTCTAAAAAACTTATTCTTAAGAAAGAATTTTTCAATAAAACATTCCTTTAAAATATTATTTTTTTTTAATCATTTTTATATTAGACAATACTTAAACAATCTAATTCCTTTATTATCTACTACTGAAATGATTTTTAAATTTAACATAAAGGATTAAAAAGATTAATTGTACTATTTCATATTTGAACTTCATTAAGTTTTAAATAAATATATTGATATTTAATAATAGCTAATTTGCTATTTTTTATTCTTACAATCTTTACACACACCATAAATTTCTAAATTATGTTTTGTGTATTTAAAATTAGCTTGCACACTTTGTTTTGCAAAGTATTCAGATAAGTTCTTTTTTTTCAGTTCTGTTACTTGGTCACATGTTTCACATATTAAAAAAGAGGTAGATGTCGATGAGTCACAATTCTTATGTTCACACGCAATATAAGAATTTTTACTTTCTATTTTATGAACCTTTCCAATTTCTATAAGTTTATCCAAAGCTCGATAAACTTGAAGAGGTGCTTTAATTCCTTTTTTTTGAATATCAAAAAGAATAGCATAAGCCTTTAAGGGTTCTTTCGATTTTTCTAATAAATCTAGAACAGTTTGTTGGTTATTCGTTAATTTTTCTGAGGCAAGAGTCATATAATTTAAATATCAAATTGTGTTCATCTTTGCAATGCGCTGCTTCTTTTAAAAGGTATTAATGAAAGAATAAACAGTACTAATCCGGCTACAATTATTGATGGACCAGAGGCTGTATTAAATTCTAAAGAGCTAAACAAACCTATCATTACTGAAACAATTCCTATCAAAATTGATAATATAACCATTTGAAACGGATTATTACTCAAACTTCTTGCTGTTGCAGCAGGTATTAAGAGCAACCCAGTTATTAATAAGGCTCCAATCATTTTTAAAGAAATAGCGATTACCCCAACTAGGAGTAGAGTAAAAATAAAATTAGAAACATCAGGTTTCATTCCCTCAGCCGCAGCTAAATCATAATTAACGGTTGCTGCAAATATTGATTTCCAAATATAATATAATATTCCTAAAATAATTAATCCTCCAAACCAAATAATAAAAATATCTTCAATAGTGACGGCCAATATATCTCCAAATAATAAGCCCATTAAATCAAAACGAATAGAAGATAGAAAACCAATTAATACCAATCCAATAGCAAGAGTTGAATGAGCTAGAAGTCCAAGCAAGGAATCTCCAGCCAACTTTGTTCTTTTTTGTAAACTAAGTAGAGTTAATGCAACTATTCCAGATATGATAAAAACTGATAAAGAAATATTAATACTAAAAGCATATGCTAGGGTAACACCTAGCAAAGCTGAATGTGATAAAGTATCTCCAAAATAAGAAAGTCTTCGCCATATAACAAGACATCCAAGAGGACCAGTTACAATAGCAATTCCTATACCAGCAATTAATGCTCTAATAAAAAAATCATCAAACATTAACTAGCTACACTTCCATCATTATTATGTGAATGATCATGATTATGTTGATAATAGGATAATGTTTCTGAGTTATGTTCACCAAATAATTTTATGTACTCTGGATTTTTTACAACACTACTAGGGGTTCCCGAACAACAGATATGTCCATTTAGACAAATAACATGATTAGTAGTGGACATAACAAAATGCATATCATGAGAAATTAATAAGATACCACATTTTAAGCTAACGGAAATTTCCTTAATGAGATTATACAGTGCTATCTCCCCTTTGAAATCAACTCCCTGCACAGGTTCATCTAATACTAATAAATCAGGTTTTTTTGCTATAGCTCTCGCTATTAGAACTCGTTGAAATTCACCACCGGACAAACTATTAATTTGATTATAGAGTAATTTATCAACTCCTGTCATAGTTAAAGACTCATTGATCTGATGATTATTTAAGTTGCTTGTGAGTTTCATAAAATCAATGACGCGAAGTGGCATGGTCCAATCAATACTAATTTTCTGAGGAACATATGCCATCTTCTTGGCATTTCCTGTAACCAGACCTTCATCTGTATTCAAAATCTTTAATATCATTTTGGCTGTCGTTGTTTTCCCAGAACCATTAGGGCCAATAAGCGTTACAATTTGACCTTGATTAATTTCAAAAGAAATTCCTCTAACGAGCCATTTAGACGATCTATGAACGCCTGCATTTTCTAACTTAACAAGTAATTTTTTTTGTTCCATTTATTGTTTACAATATGATATGTTATATTATAACACTTTTTAATTTAACAAACCTATACCTGATAAGAAATATTATGAAACAGAATAATTATCTACTAAACTTTTTAAAAGTGACATTTTTCGCTCTTTTGCTCATTGCTACATCGCCTGTAAGAGCAGAAATAAAAGTTGTTACTACTATAAAACCTCTACATTCATTAATTGCGAATGTTATGGATGGTGTTGGTGAGCCGTCATTAATAATTGAAGACAGTACATCTCCCCATAGCTTTACTTTAAAGCCTTCTCATGCAAAACTTCTTGAAGAAGCTGATCTTATTTTCTGGGTTGGTGAGGGAATTGAAACTTTTATGGAAAGACCTCTTGAGTCTATTGTTAAAAATGCTGAAGTTGTTGAGTTTATGGAAGTTGAAAGTATTGAAAAGCTAAAATTTAGAGAAGAAAGTATTTATGGCGATCACGATGATCATGATGACCATGGCGATCACGATGATCATGATGACCACGATGAAGATCATGATGGACATGACGATCACGATGATCATGATGACCACGATGAAGATCATGATGAACATGACGATCATGATGTACATGACGATCATGATGTACATGACGATCATGATGACCACGATGATCATGACGATCATGCTGGCCATGAAGGTCATAATCATGGAGAGTTTGATGCTCACATATGGTTAGATCCAATGAATGCAAAAGAAATGGTCCGTGAAATTGCTCATGAACTAGGTCATTTAGATCCTACTAATAAGGATAAATATGAAGCTAATGCTGATGCAACAATTCTAGCACTTGATCAATTGATTAAAGATGTAAGTAAAGACATCAATAAGGATGCAAAATTTGTTGTTTTCCATGATGCTTATCAATACTTTGAAGAACGTTTTGGTGTCAGAGCAGAAGGAGCATTAACATTAAATACTGATGTATTACCTGGGGCTAAGCAAATTGATGAAATTCAGGATGTAATTAAAGATAGAGGAGTCAATTGTATTTTTTCTGAACCTCAATTTAATCCAAAAATTATAACAACAATTGCAAAAGATACTAATATAAAAACTGGCGTCTTTGATCCTCTTGGAGCTAATATTAATTCTGATAAAGATCTTTACTTTAAGCTTATCAGCAATTTGGGTAATGAACTCAAAGGTTGTTAGTCTATTAATTTATAAATTCCACCTTGATCAAAGGTGGAATTTTAAACCTTTATTTTAAACAATTAAACATATGGAAAATTCTCAACAAGTACCAGTGACTGTCTTAACAGGATTTCTTGGAGCTGGAAAAACAACACTACTAAACCGAATTTTAACTGAACAACATGGTCGAAAATATGCTGTTATCGTTAATGAATTTGGTGAGCAAGGTATCGACAATGATTTAGTTGTTGATGCAGATGAAGAAGTTTTTGAAATGAATAATGGATGTATTTGCTGCACTGTAAGAGGTGATTTAATTCGTATTCTCAGTGGTCTTATGAAAAGAGCGGATAAATTAGATGCAATTATTGTAGAAACAACAGGTCTCGCAGATCCTGCGCCAGTTGCACAAACTTTCTTCGTTGATGAAGATGTTGCAGACCGCACTAAATTAGATGCTATTGTAACTGTTGCTGATGCTGTTCATCTCAGTTCGCAATTAGAAGATCATCATGAGGCGGAAGAACAAATTGCTTTTGCTGATGTGTTGTTGTTAAACAAAGTTGATCTTGTTGATGATAGCGCGCTTACGCGAGTAAAAGAACGAATTCGTAAAATTAATCCTTTTGCTAAAATAATTCAAACTACTCGCTGTGATGCTCCACTTGATGAAGTTGTAGGGCTCAATGCATTTAGCTTAGAGCGTGTATTAGAAGTTGAGCCTGACTTTCTTGAATCGGATCATGATCACGAACATGATGATGATGTAACAAGTGTTTCATTTGTCTCTGATACTCCTCTTGATATGGATAAATTTCAAACATGGTTTGGAGATCTTTTACGAACAAAAGGTCAAGATATACTGCGATCAAAAGGGATTCTTGATTTCCAAGGTGAAGAGGAACGATATGTATTCCAAGGGGTTCATATGTTGATGGATGCATCGCCTATGGGATCTTGGGCAGAAGGAAAAAAAAGAAGTTCCAGGATAGTATTTATAGGACGTAATCTGGATAGCATGAATCTTGAGGAAGGTTTTGAAAACTGTAAAATAGGATGATTGCAGATTTGGATCAACTTGAAGGATCTAATCAAACAGAATTAGAAAAAAATGGTGAACATTTTGAGTTCAACGCTCCCGTTACGGAAGCAGTTTCCATTGGTAATACAGTTGTTGTTGGTTTTGGTGATGGGAAAATAAGATTTTTTAAACCTGATCAAAAACCGCATGATATTCAAGCTCATTCAGGGGTGATTCTTTGTATGGTCAAAGCTGAAGATTATATTTTAACCGGAGGTGACGATGGCCGTTTTTTACAAATATCTATGGATGGTGAGATAGAAGAAATTGCTAACTTTGGATCACGGTGGGTTGATTCTGTTGCTGCATACAAAGGAGACAGAGTTTGTTCCTCTGACAAAGTTGTTTATATCTGGTCGAAAGAAAATGAAAAAAAATCTTTTACGCATCAAAGTACAATTAGCGGTGTAACCTTCAGTCCTAATGGCAAGCATTTGGCAGTTTCTCGTTACGGAGGTGTCACAGTGTGGAGGCGTGAAAAAAATAAATGGAGTTCTTCAAACTATTCATGGAAAGGATCTCATGGTAAAGTAACCTTCAGTCCTAATGGAAAATATCTTGTTACATCAATGCAAGAAAATCAATTACATGGTTGGCGTTTAAATGACAAAGCTGATTTAGCAATGTCAGGATATCCTGCAAAAATTAAAAGTTTTAATTGGGTCGGAGACACCCCATACTTAGTAACCTCTGGTGCTAGTGAAGCTGTTTGTTGGCCATTTGATGGAAAAGAAGGACCAATGGGTCGTAAACCTGTATGCGTAGCCAGTGGTGGTAAACAGTATGCGACATTTGTAGAATCTTTAACAGAAGAGAATGCTGTCTTTGTTGGTTTTAAAGATGGCTTGGTGTTGTTATCTGAAATTGATGAAAAAAAGAATCCTATTACTATTCGCAATTCAACTGGCTCAGAAGTATCAGCAATTGTAGTTTCTGAAACGCGTGCACATATTCTGATTGGTGATATCAAAGGAAATGTGACATGGAGTTCTATCAGGCCACAACAAAATTAAAAAAAAATGTTTAATCGTAAAAAATCAAATGTAGAAAAAATAAGAAATTTAAAATTATTAATTTCTAAAAAATATCATCTATCAGATGCAACTATTATAAGTATTGCAGAGCTTGCGTGTCACGAACCAAATTGCCCTCCATTAGAAACAGTTATTACTGCCAGACTAGAAGATGGATCTATAAAAAATTGGCGTATTGCAAAAGCGATTAGTGAAATAGAAGAGTTTGAGATTAATAATCTAGAGAGTCATACTCACTAAATTTTTAATTTGCTAACTTATTAATTAATAATCTAATAATAAAAAATTATTTCTGAAACAGAAATATCAGATTCAAAATCTCGACCATACGCAACAATACCAAAAGTTCTAAGATTTTTACCTTCCAAGTCAAAATTATTAGAAAATCGATGTTTGAAGGAACTTAAAGGCAAATCAATTACTTCCCAATTAGAGTTTGCTATAAAAGTTGAAGAATAATAATCACGGTACGATCGAGTTTTATCAGTCCGAATAAAAATATGATAGGTTTCGCCATTACCACTTACATTTAATTTTACACCTTTAATTTTTGTTATATCTTTTTCAAAATCAAAAAATGATAAATTAGTACGCAATTGAATAAAACCACCGTTATTTGCTGTGCTTACATTGCCACTAAGTCTTGCAAAAAACATTTCTCCTTCTTGTTCAAGCACTGCTTGACCTTCAGATACTCCGCCCATGGTTCTATCACTAATATATTGCCAGTATTTTCCACTATCTTTGGTAAATGGTATCTTAATATCCTTTTCTGTAGCAAAACTTAAGCCACTAAAAGTTAATAATACTAAAATTAATAATCTTTTCATAAAATTTGTAATATCATTGAAAAATTAATTTATTAACAATTTATTCTAGATCAAAAGCATCAACTTATGATATATATATTTAATTATATGAAATACATAACTGTAGTAATGGGTATAGTTCTTCTAATAGCTGTATATAGTTCAGTAATTTTTTCGGATAAATATGCAGTTTTAGGGCATGGGTATCCGCAAGAAAAAGTAACAGATATTAGGCACACTGTATTTTCTGGAGTTAGAGTATCTCATTCATCTCATAAACATTAAGATAAGTTATTTAAATCTCTAATTAATTTAAATAAATAGAATAAATTAATACTGCGGTTTAACGGTTATTAATTTTTCATCAATCCACGAGGTTATTCCATTTTTTGCATTATAAATAACATTATCAAAATTTTTTATTTCCATCATTTTGGCAATTATCGCAGTTCTTCTTCCCGTTCTACAAATTAAGATTATTGGTTTACCTTCATCTATTTCTAAACGTAATTTTTCATACCATTCATCATAATTATATTTTCCTTCTTTATCAAAAAAGGTTAGCAGAATGCTCTCTGGAACAACTCCTGTTTGGTCCCATTCAGAACTTCTTCTTATATCTATAATTGGAATATTGGTTTTTGATAATTCTATAATTTGCTCATTATTTACATCGACAATTTTTGCAAATGCAAATTTCATAGTTAATAAAAAAACTATAAATATTATACAAAATCTAATTAACATTATATTTTACCTTTCTTAAAAAATACTACTGAATCAAATAAGAATCAATCTTAATCTATTTTGAATTGTTTGATTCTTTTTGGATTCCTCAACGACAAACTTTCCTATTATCCCATGTAATTTCATATTACTATTTACTTAGAAAGATAAGAATATATTAGAGAACTTGAACAAAGGGAGTATGGCGGAACTGGTAGACGCGCCGGATTCAAAATCCGGTCACTTCGGTGGTGTGGGTTCGATTCCCTCTACTCCTACCATTTAGAAAATGAATATTTTACGAAAACTATATGACTGGACTATTGAAAAATCTAAAAGTCCTAAAGCAGTTTGGTTTTTAAGTTTAGTGTCTTTTACTGAAAGTTCTATTTTTCCTATTCCTCCAGACATTATTCTAATCCCAATGATTATTGCAAAAAGAATAAATGCATTTTTTTATGCTTTAGTCTGTACAATAAGTTCTGTAATTGGTGGAGTCATAGGGTATTGCATAGGCTTTTTCTTTTTTAATAGCCTAGGTATATTAATTATAAATTATTATGGACTTCAAAATCAATTTAATAATTTTGAACAATATTATCAACTTTTTGGAATATGGCTTGTTCTTGGAGCAGGTTTTACACCTTTTCCATTTAAATTTATAACTATTGCAAGTGGTTTTTTTGGCTTTAATATTTTTATATTTATTTTAGCCTCTCTAATTGCAAGGGGATTAAGGTTTTATATACTTGCATTTTTATTAAAGATTTATGGTCAAACTATTGAAAAGTTAATTGATAAATATTTTAATTTTCTAGCAATTTTATTTTTTATTTTATTAATTGGCTTTATATTAATAATTAAATTTTTATGATCTATATTGATAAAAACTGGTCTTTAGTACTTTTTTGCTTTAGCATATTAACTTTGGGTAGCGCATTAATAGCTGAACATTTTTTTAACTTAGCTCCCTGTGATATGTGTTTAAAGCAAAGACATCCATATTATGCTTTAATAATATTAGTTGTCTTGTTTTATTTATTTAAAAAAAATAATCATATTTTATTTTTACTTTTGGTAGAACTTTTAATTTTATATGGTTTGTTTTATGCTATTTGGCATGTAGGCATAGAACAAAATATTTTAAAGGGCCCAGCTAGTTGTTCTGGGTCTCTCTTGCAAACAGACTCAGTTCAAGATTTAAAGCAACAAATCACTAATAAACCAGTAATTAATTGCTCTGATATAATTTGGTCTATTGGAGGCTTATCAGCAGCTACCATAAATTCAATTTTACAACTTTTCATTTTGATTTTTAATACTATATTTATTATTAGGTATTTTAATGGCATTAAGAACTAAAAAGAAAAAAAAGCAGTCAAAAAAATCTAGAAATTCAAAAATTAAAACTGATCGTTCTATATTAGAGGAGATTATTCGAGTTGATCATGCTGGTGAATATGGAGCTACAAGAATCTATGATGGTCAAATTGCAGTTTTTGGCAAAAATTCTAAAATTGGAAAAACTATTCAACACATGGCTGATCAAGAACAAGAACATATTCAAAAATTTGAAGAATTAATTGTAAAAAATAGGGTTCGCCCTACTGCTCTAATGCCTGTCTGGAATGTTGCGGGCTATGCTTTAGGTGTTTCTACAGCTTTACTTGGAGAAAAAGCTGCTATGGCTTGCACTGTTGCCGTAGAAACAGTAATCGGAAATCATTACGGAGAACAATTATCTCTTTTAGAAGATGATCAAAAAGAACTAAAAAAAACTATTAAAAGATTTAAAGCAGATGAACTAGAACATCATGATATTGGGATTGCACATGATGCTGAAAAGACGCCGGGCTATAAAGTGTTGAGCAAAGTTATTGAACTTGGATGTAAAACTGCAATTGAAATTTCAAAAAAAATTTAATTCTGTAATTCTGTGTCCCAATACAAGTAGTCACGCCAGCTTTCATGTAAAAAATTAGGGGGAAAATTTCTACCATTATTTTGTAACTGAATAGATGTAGGTCGAGAGGGTTGTTTTAACAATTTCATATCAGTAAATTTTAATAAACGTCTTCCTTTTTTTAAATTACAACTCGTACAAGCTGATACAACATTATTCCATGTTGTTTGACCATTTAAGCATCTTGGAATTAAATGATCGAAGGTTAATTCATTAGCTGAAAAATGGGTATGGCAATATTGACATGTAAAATTATCTCTTAAAAAAACATTAAAACGTGTAAATGCAGGTTTGCGTTGAGGCATTACATAATCTTTTAGCGCAATAACACTAGGAAGATTAAAGCTTATTGAAGGCGAGTTTACTTTTTGATCATATCTTTCAACAACAGATACACGTTCGGAAAAAACTAATCTGATTGTATCTTGCCACGAACATAATGATAAAGGATAATAAGAAAGAGGACGAAAATCCGCATTTAAAACTAATGATGGGTTTCCTGTCATATTCATATTAAGTTTCTCCTATTATATTGATACATATATAATATTAAAATTTAAATACTTCATAGATTTTTTTTTATAAATTTTTGCAATAAATTTATTGCTTTAGGTGAAATTGTGTGGCTGTCGTCTTCTAATAAATGTTTTTCAAAAAAAAAGTTATTTTCTTTTAAATAATTACAAGAACTATAAAAATTATCTATATTTAAAACATCATCATTATCTCCATGAGATATAAAAAGTGGGGTTTTTAAAAATTTGAGATTTGTTGGGGGTTCATTTGTCATTATTCTACCTGATAATATTGCTAATCCTCCTAATTGTTCTTCTGAATAATCACCAAGCTCAAAAGTCATCATACCACCTTGTGAAAAGCCAACAACAAAACAATCTGAAAATTTTAATTTATATTTATCTTTAATTATATTAATTGAATTGAAAATTTTCTTAGTTGAAATTCGTATTTCTGAGCGAACAATTTCGATTTCTTCTGGTCCTGCATCACTTATATAAATGTTGTTAGGATATAGATTAAACCATTCTCTTCCTGTTGGATAATTTGCAATTAAATTAGGAGCATTTAAAGCAATATAATGAGCATTGAGTTCTTCATGATTAAAATTTCCAGCAATATGAATAAAATTATCAGCATTGTCACCATAACCATGAAGAAGAAAAATTAACTTTTTAGGTTTTTCAGTAGGGCAAAATGAAGGTCCTTCTAAGATTTCTGTATTTTCCATGTCTATGTGATAATCTAGATTTATTAAATATCAATAAATTCATTTCTTTAATTTTAAATATCAAATTAGAAACTTTGTTTTAAATTCATCACTTACCAGAAAACTAGGATTTTTTATTACAGTCTAGAAATAATTAAATTTTTAAGTATAAGATCTTTGAGGTTTATATGGGTATACATTTTAATCATAAATCAAAAGCCGGCGATAGAAAAATGCAAAAAGAGCTTAAATTAAAAATGAAAGCTGAAGAACGCAAGAAAAAGAGAGAAGAAAAAGAGCGGCTTGAACAAGAAGAAGAAATGCGCAAATTAGAGGAATTAACTAGGCCTGATAAACCCCCTGTAGAATAAATATCTTTTTTTAATTTATTCTGCTGGATGATTTTTTCGTATAAATTTTTTTAAAATTGCCAAAGATTTATCTGCCTCTTCAAGTAATATCATATGGCCACAGTTCTCTATGATTTCTACTTCAGAACCCGTAATATTATCAGCTAATTTTTTACCTTCTTTTACAGGACACATTCTATCTCTATCACCAAGAATATTAATGGCTGGACATTTTATTTTTTTAGCAGCTTCAAAACCATTTTTATAATTGTCGCATGCCCTAAAATCAACACCCAAAGCATTTTTAACTGAGCCGTTAATTACAATTGATCCGCCAAGATTTATATGATGAAGACCAGGTACTGGATGGCCACCAAAATGGCCAGCAGGACCATGAGCCCAATCCATCATAAGATCAACTGCTTTTGGATCTCCCTTTTCAGCTAATTCTAATAGTTCAGGATTCATAGGAATAGCACCTGCTCCGCCCATTAAACCGATAGATTTTATTTTATCTGGAAACTGTGAAGCACATTCCATTACTACTAGGCATCCTTGTGAATGACCAACAAGAGAAGCTTCTTTTACTCCAACAGAATCAATTACATCTGAAATCCACTTGCCTTGTTCTTCAATAGATTCTAGTGCAGGGCCCTCAGAGTATCCGTGACCAGGAAGATCAATTGCCAAAACACTATAACCATGAAATGCAAAATATCGGGTTTGTAAAACCCATGTAATATGACTTAATCCACTCCCATGAATAAAAATAATAAGGGGTTTTTGTTTATCAAATGGTCTTCCACCTGTAGAAGCAAAAACCTCTTTTTTATTTACTGAAAACTTCATTTATTTGCTACTAATCTTGGTTTTTTAGCAGCTCTAAAACCATCTTCAAAATCATTAATAATATCATCAATATCTTCAATTCCTACAGAAAGCCTAATCATATCATGAGACATATTTGCTAATTTTAAAGTAGCTTCATCCATTTGAGAATGAGTAGCTGATGCAGGATGTATTACAAGAGTTCTTGTATCTCCAACATTAGCTAAATGAGAAGCAAGTTTAACATTATCTATAAATGCAGCTCCGGCTTCTTTACCTCCCTTAATGCCAAAAGCAATCATAGAACCAGTACCCTTAGGAAGAAGAGTTTTAGCTAGCTCATAATCAGGATTATCTTTTAGGCTTGCATGAGAAACCCAAGCAACACTCTCGTGATTACTTAAATATTCAACCATTTTTAATGCATTTGAACAATGCTTTTCCATTCTAACTGATAATGTTTCAATGCCTTGTAAAACATTCCATGCATTTTGAGGGCTTAAGCATGGGCCCATATCTCTCATTCCTTCAGCTCTAGCTTTCATTGTAAAAGCGACTGGCCCAAACTCTTCAGCAAAAGATAAACCATGGTAACCTTCATATGGTTCAGTCATAGTAGGAAATTTGTCAGTTTTTAACCAATCAAATTTTCCACCTTCTACTAAAATTCCTGCCATAGATGATCCATGACCAGCCATCCATTTAGTTAGAGAATGAACTACGATATCTGCCCCGTGTTCTAATGGTTTAAACAAATAAGGAGTTTGATAAGTACTATCAATGATTACAGGAATTCCAGCCTCATTAGCTATTTTAACTATTTCAGGCATATTCATTAATTCATTACCTGGATTACCTACTAGTTCACCAAAAATACATTTGGTATTTTCTTGAATAGCTTTTTTAAAACCTTCTGTATCTCTAGGTTTAACAAAAGTAGCTTTGATACCAAACTTAGGAAGAGTTAAACGAAAAAGATTTACTGTGCCTCCATATAATTGAGAAGAAACAACAACATGATCTCCAGTATTACACAAAGTCATAATAGCCAAAAATATTGCGCTCATACCTGATGCTGTTGCTAATGCAGCAGTACCACCTTCTAATGCAGCAACACGTTCTTCTAAAACTTGAACAGTCGGATTTGAAATTCTACTATATATATGGCCTCCCTGCTCTAAATTAAATAAAGCTGCAGCATGATCAACATCATCAAACAAATAAGATGTTGTTTGATAAATAGGCACTTGTCTTGAGCCTGCATTCTTGCTTGGCATATAACCGCCATGCAAACTAATAGTATCGAATTTGTAAGTTTTTGGATCCATTTTAAATCTCCTTTGCCTTTTTCCTTAGTTCAAATTTTTGTATTTTTCCCGTCGAAGTCTTTGGTAGTTCACCAAAGATAACATATTTTGGCCTCTTAAATCCAGCCATATTTTCTTTACAAAATGAAATTATTTCATCTGAAGTAGCTTCTTTTCCCGGAGCTAATTCAACAAAAGCGCAGGGAGTTTCTCCCCATTTTTCATCAGGTTTTGCCACAACAGCGACTAATGAGACAGCAGGGTGTTTAGCCACTACATTCTCTACTTCTACCGATGAAATGTTTTCCCCACCAGATATAATGATATCTTTTGAACGATCTTTGATTTGAATATATCCGTCTGGATAAACAACCGCTAAATCGCCCGAATGAAACCAGCCATTTCTCATAGATAATTCAGTAGCTTCTTTATTTTTATAATACCCTTTCATTACAACATTTCCTCTAATAAGAATTTCACCCATTGTTTTTCCATCTTTAGGAACGGGGATATGTGTCTCAGGATCTGCAACTACTGCTTCTTCAAGGTTTGGATATCGTACTCCTTGTCTTGCATTTAAATCTGCTTTTTCACTATTTGAAAGATTATTCCATTCTTCATTCCATGCACATTGTAAAACATGACCATAAGTTTCCGTTAATCCATAAACATGCATAACTTCAAATCCTAAGTTATCCATTTTTTCTAAAATGGCACTTGTTGGGGGAGCTCCTGCAGTTAGGACATAAATTTTATGATTGATTTCTTTTTTATCTTTTTCTTCAGCATTGGCTATTAAATTTAATACTATAGGGGCACCACCAAAATGAGTTACTTTGTGTTTATCAATTAAATTATAAATGTCTTTGGCAACTATGTATCTACAACATACGACTTTGGCATGTACTAAAGCTGCAGTCCAAGGATAACCCCATCCATTACAATGGAACATTGGAACAGTTGCTAGATATGTGAGCTTGTTTGTCATATTCCAAGCTGTCACACTTCCTGTGGACATTAAGTAGGAGCCTCTGTGATGATATACAACGCCTTTTGGCTTTCCTGTTGTCCCTGAGGTGTAACTTAACGAAATTGCTTGCCATTCATCTTTTGGTAAAGACCAGTTAAAATTATCTTCACCTGTTTTTAAAAATTCTTCATATGTCCAATCTCCAATTTTTTCTCCTTCTCCATCTTTAAAGATTGCTTGATCATCATGAATATCAATTATGGGAATTTTTTTTCCATAAATACTAAGTGCCTTTTTAATAGTTGGAGAAAACTGAGTATCTGTAATTAATATCTTAGCATCACTATGGTCTAAAATATAGGCAATAGTTTCTGCATCAAGTCGTGTATTGATTGTATTTACTACGCCACCCGTCATGGGAATAGAATAATGTGCTTCTAATAATTCTGGTGTATTTGCTGCTATAATAGAAACGGTACTGCCAAAACCAATACCTAGCTTGTTCAACGCACTAGCAAATTTTGTACAACGGTTATATGTTTGAAGCCATGTGTAACTTCTATTGCCATAAACTACTGACTCATAATTTGGATAAATATCTTTAGCACGTGTAATAAAACTCAATGGAGATAAGGGAATATAATTAGCTTTATTTTTATCAAGACCTGTTGAAAATTGATTCATGAAAGTGTTTATAGCATTAAAAAAAATAATTAAAATCCCTAGTGAAGAATATGAATTAATTAAATAGAGGTTTACCTGTATCAAGAGTATGTCGGATACGCTCTTGTGTTGATTTTTGCTTTATTAAATCAATGAAAATTTCTCTCTCAAGATCATATAAATCTTGTTCAGTTAATATAGCTGAAGGATTTGTTTCTCCACCACTCAACATATATCCAAGTTTTTTACCAACTTCTATGCCGTGTTCACCTATCACTTTTTTATCTTTCAATTCATTCAAAATATCTAGCATTTCAGACATAATAGTTGGTCCAGGCAAGGTAAATGAAGCGCTCTCTAATGCTTTATAGTTTTCTTTATTAGCAAAAATAATATTATCTGCTTCTTCTATTAAGCGATCTCTACTCATTACCATTATGTCTTGATCACCTAAAAATTGTTTAGCCTTTGCTTTTGAAGGAGAGTCAACAGTTGTAGCATAACCAATTAAATTAAAAACTTTAAGGGACAATAATTTTGGATCATTTTTAATTTCAGGATGATTAGACCAACGTCTTAACATTTCTTTACATCCCCCACCTGCAGGAATGAGTCCTACAAGAGTCTCAACTAAACCTAAAACAGAATTGGAATGTGCTGCTACAAAACTAGTTTGTGATACAACCTCATAACCACCACCAATTGCTAAACCAGAAGGACAAGATATAACAGGAAAAGTTGCATGCTGTAATTGGTAAAGAGATTGTTGAAAATTATTAAGAAAGAGATCAATTTCATTAAATTTTTTACTCACTGCTTTATCATAAAAATAATTTAAGTTTACTCCTGCAGAAAATTGCATTGCATCATTTGCAAGAACAATCCCATCATATTTTTCGTTACATAAATCATAAGCTTTATTTAAGCAGTCATTTGTTAATCCATCGAGAGCATTTGCTTTAGTATGAAATTCAACACAAATAAATCTTGAGCTACCTTGAACTTCCCAAATAGATGCTGAAGAGTTATTAAAAAGGGGAGAAGATGATTTTTTAATGTCTGATAAATTTATTACACCTTTTGCTCTTTGCATTGGTACATAAGATTTTTTTGGATGAAAATAATGTAATGAGCTCTCAGCAACACTAAATAGTGATTTTTTTTGATCAAGAAGTTGTTTGATAAAAGGAGGGATTTTGTCATCTTTACCAAGTTTTGAAATAAAATTTATAATTCCAATTTCATTAAGTATTTCAAAAGGGCCCTTTGACCAATTAAATCCACACTTCATTGCATCATCAATATCATTAAAATTTTCTGTGACATCGGGCACTAAACTTGACGCATATAAAATTGTTTTTTTCATAATAGACCATGCGTATTTTCCATAGACATCTTCTCTATTTAAAACCTTGTTAATATCCATTACTTCAGGAAGCTTTAAATTTACTTTTTTTGATTCACTATAAGTGTAATTATTATAATTTAGAGACTCTAAAACTTTTGTTCCTGATGATTTGTTCATTCGAAAGAATCCCCCTTTTCCTTTTCTTCCTGTGTAACCATCATCAATAAGCTTTTTTATAATTGGTAGCTCAGTTCCTACTTGATGAAAAGAATCGCTGGTAGGCAATTCCTTTATAAAACTTTTTAAAACATCAGACATTAGATCAATGCCAATTAAATCATATAAACCAAATATTCCTGTTTTAGGAATGCCAAGTGGTCTTCCAAATACTGCATCAGCTTCTTCAACGCTAAGTCCAAGATTAAAAGCCTCAGTCATTGCAACTTGCATTGCATAAACACCTACACGGTTTCCTAAAAAGCCTGGTGAGTCCTTACAAACAACAACTGTCTTGCCTAGTATCTTGTCTCCAAATGTAACTAGATCACTTATTTTTTCTTTGTCATTTTGTGTACCAATAACTAATTCAAGTAATCGCATATAACGTACTGGATTAAAAAAATGTGTGATACAAAAAACTTTTTTCATCTCATCTGACATATCCTCAGCTAGAACTTTAAGTGGGATAGACGATGTATTTGATGATACTAGTGCTCCAGGTTTGCGCAAATTATCAATTTTAGAATAGATTGATTTTTTTATATCTATTCTCTCTACAACTGCTTCAACAACCCAATCTGCTTCTTTTATTTTATCAATATCATTTTCTATACTTCCAGGAATAATTTTAGTTAAACAATCATCTTCCATTAATAATGGAGGTCTGGAATTTTTAATTCGTTCACATGCTCCTATAGCAATATCTTTTGTTAAATCTAGTAAATGAACTTGTAAACCTGCATTTGCAACTTGAGCAGCAATTCCACTACCCATAGTGCCAGAGCCAATTACAACAACTTTTGATATTTTCATCATTTTTTTCTTGAGGCTTATATAGAAAAAATCACAAATCTCACTATTTGTAATGAAAATAATTAGCGTATTAGAGTGGAAATTATAGTAAATATCTTCTAATAGGCCCACAAAATGAAAAAGAACCCTGCAAGAAATGTCCATTTAGTAAAAGGACCTACTAACTTATTAGAGAAAATTAATCTTTCCATAGATGTTGATTCTCGTCTTTATAAAGAAGATATTGAAGCATCTATAGCTCATGTAAAAATGCTTTCTAAAACAAAAATAATTTCATCTTCTGAAGGAAAAATAATATTAAAAGGTCTTAATAATATTTTAAAAGATATTGAAAAAGGAAAAATAAAATTTTCAAATAAGCATGAGGATATTCATATGAATATTGAAGCTCTCTTATTTAAAAAAGTTGGTAATGTAGCAGGTAAATTACATACTGCTAGATCTCGAAATGATCAAGTAGTTACTGATTTTAAGCTATGGATTAGAGAAAATTCAAATAATATAGATAAATTATGTAAAAATTTTCAAAAAATTTTGATCAATGTTGCCAAAAAAAATATTTCTTCAGTAATGCCTGGTTATACACATCTCCAAATTGCACAACCAATCACATTAGCTCATCATCTTTTAGCTTATGTAGAAATGATAGGACGTGACAGAGAAAGAATAAAAGATTGTGTTAATAGACTCAATGAAAATCCACTTGGCAGTGGCGCTTTGGCTGGCACCTCTTTTCCTATAGATCGTTTAATGACTTCTAAAATTTTGGGTTTTAATAGACCAACTAGTAATTCAGTTGATAGTGTTTCAGATAGAGATTTTGTAATAGAGTTTTTGTTTTGCCTGACACTAATAAGTGTTCATTTATCGAGATTAGCTGAAGAAATAATTATTTGGTCAAGCCAACAATATAATTTTATTAAACTCCCAGATGAAATAGCAACAGGAAGCTCAATTATGCCACAAAAGAAAAATCCTGATGGCGCAGAATTAGTAAGGGCTCAAGCAGCAACTACTATTGGAAATTTGAATTCATTGTTAGTTTTATTAAAAGGCTTGCCTATGACATATAGTAAAGATCTTCAAAAAG
This sequence comes from uncultured Alphaproteobacteria bacterium, assembly GCA_902577425.1. Lineage (GTDB taxonomy): Bacteria > Pseudomonadota > Alphaproteobacteria > HIMB59 > MarineAlpha5-Bin3. Next base: position 348,555 of record CACGZD010000001.1, read on the forward strand.
ATAAACAAATAACTTTTGATAGCTTCGATACTGTTCATCTTGGACTAAATGTAATGTCAGAAATAATAGATAAAGCTAAATTTAATATAAAAAGTATGAGAGAGGCTGCTGACTTTTCTTATGCAACTGCAACTGATTTAGCTGATTGGCTTGTTAGATATCTTAAGTATACTTTTCGAGATGCATATAAAATAACAGGTAAAATTGTTGCTTATGCTGAAAAAAATAACAAAATGCTTAATGAACTAAAATTAATAGATTTTCAAAAATTTGATAAAAAAATCAATAAAAATATTTTTACAGTTCTTTCATCAATTAATAGTGTAAAAAGTAAAAAAAGTTATGGTGGAACATCTCCAGAAAATGTTAAAAAATCTATTTCTAAAGCAATAAAAAAATATTTATGATAAAAAACTTTTTCATCGTTATTCCAATGCTTTTTTTAATATCTAGTTGTGGAAAAGTTGGACCTCTTGCATTGCCAGAAGAAGAGTTAGACAAATCAATAATTACATATCCTTGTGATGAAATATGCATGGAAAAATTTGAAGCTGAAAAACAAAGACAGCAATCCGTTATTTTGCAAACAGACTAATGGATATTCTTTTTAATAATAATAGGCCCTTTATCGAGGGAGTGAGTATTGATGAAATTACAAAATCTTTTTCCACTCCATTGTATATATATTCTCAAAAAAAAATTGAAGAGGCATATAATAATCTAAAAGAAAATTTAGGAGTAGAAATTTTTTATGCGGTAAAAGCAAACTCAAATTTAGCTATTTTAAAATTACTAAATAATTGTGGCTCAGGTTCAGACACAGTATCTGCTGGAGAAATTCAAAGGTCTATTAAAGCCGGATTCAATCCTAATAAAATAATTTATGAAGGTGTTGGTAAGTCAAAAGAAGATATAGAATATGCTATTATTAATAATATTCGTTTAATTAACGCTGAGTCTTTTAATGAACTTGTACTAATAAATAAAATAGCAAAAAATTTAAATAAAACTGTTAGTGTTGGTATTCGTCTTAATCCTGATATTGATAGTCTAACTTTAAGCAAAATTTCTACTGGTAAAAAAACTGATAAATTTGGAATTCCTATCAATGAGTTAAATAATATTTTATCTGCAATGGAATCACTAAATAATATTAAATTAAAAGGATTAAGTTGCCATGTAGGAAGTCAAATTAGTGAAATGATAATTTTTGAAAAGGTATTTAATGCTATGAAAGAAGCTGCTTCACTCTCAATATCCAAAGAAATAGATATTGAATATGTTGATTTAGGTGGAGGTTTTGCTGTTAATTATAATAAAAAAATAAATGATTTAAATATTAAAGAAATAGGAAGACTTACTAGTTCTATTTTTAAAGATGTTCCTTATAAAATTTCTTTTGAACCAGGAAGGTATCTGGTGGCAAAAGCAGGAATTATCATTACAAAAATTTTAAATATTAAAGAAAATGGTGGTATAAACTTTATAATTACTGATGCTGGTATGCACACTTTAATTAGACCAGCTATGTATAATTCAGTTCATCAGATTGAAGCCTTAGATCAATCAAGTAATAAAAAGATAAATTATACAGTAGCAGGTCCAATTTGTGAAAGTTCAGATATCCTTGCTAAAGATATAGTTTTGTCAGAACAAAAAGAAAATAATTTTTTATTCATACATGATACTGGTGCTTATGGAGTCGCTATGGCATCTGATTATAATTCTAGGGGTTTGCCAAATGAATTACTAATTAATGAAGACAAATATTCTATAATTCATGCAGAAGAAAAAACTTCAGATATAATGGTACGAGACTTAATTCCTGATTGGCTTTAATTTATTAATTGATGAATTATTTTTGCAATATCATTAATGATCATATTTAGATTAAAAAAAAACTCATTTATATAAAACTGTATAAGAACTAATGAATTAATATTTGACTTTTGATAAAACCAGTAAAAAATAATTAATAAAATAACAAATAAAACTAACAAAATAGAATTTAAAATACTTACTTTTGGCTCTTGAACATAGGTTGATGGAAGATTTGAAATAGATGTTTTGTTTTTTTCTTGCTTTAAAGAGCTGCCATCATTTACTTCGGAAATTAGATTATCTTTAGAATTATCATCAAAAACTTGACTCTCTTGAAACCATTGATTTCCACAATTAGCACATTGAACATTTCTGCCATCTGGCTTCAATTCAGCTGAATTAACAAGGTATTTAGAATTACAAGAATTACATGAAATCAACATAATTTAAATTTATAATATATATTCATTTAAACATAACATATAAAATAAAATCTAGTAATGTTTGCAAGATCAATTCTTTTTTATCTTTTATTGGGTATATGGACTATTTTTATGGGGATAGCTTGTCTTCCTTATTTTATTTTACCTTTTGCTTATCTTAGGCAACCAGTAAAAATTTGGATATCAGGTATTTTTTTATTACTAAAAAATATTTGCCAAATAACTCATGAGTTACACGGAAAAGAGAATATACCTTTACATTCTGTTCTAATAGCTTCAAAACACCAATCGGCTTTCGAAACTTTCGCTTTATTTTATTATATTCCAAATTCTATCTTTATTCATAAGAAACAACTTTTCTTAATTCCAATATTTGGTCAATATTTAAAAAAAATAAATATGATCTCTATAGATCGTCAAAAAGGAATCAGCGCAATTCGATCAATGATGATAAATGCAAAAAAAAAATTAAATGATGGATATTCAATAATTATATTTCCTGAAGGTACTAGAAAAAAACCAGGTGATAAACCTGATTATAAATCAGGATTTATAGCAATCTATAATGAAATGAAAACCAAGATACTCCCTGTTGCTCTAAACTCAGGTAATTGTTGGCCAAAAAATACTTTTATTCTAAAGCCCGGACATATTATTATTAAGATCATGCCCTTAATTGAAGAAAATTTAAAAAAAAATGAAATTTTATCTAATCTACAAACAGTTATAGAAAATGAAACAAATAAAATTATTTAGTTTTTTTAGATTCTGTTGGATCAAAAGTTCCTGCTTGTCCAATTTCTTCAATAACTTTTCTTATTTCCCTAGTTGAACTAAATGTTTTTTCTAAATAAGATGCATCATTGTTTCTTATTGCTTTTTGCAAGGTAGATAAATCTTCGGTAAATCTTCCTAACATTTCTAAAACTGCCTCTTTATTTTTCGCATAAACATCACGCCACATAATAGGATCACTACCTGCTAATCTTGTAAAATCTCTAAAGCCTGCTGCTGAATATTTAATTACTTCCTCCTTTAAATGAGATTCTAATTCAGATGCTGTAGCTACTATAGAATATGCGATTAATTGAGGAATATGTGAAGTCATTGCCAAAACTCTATCATGATGTTCTGCATCCATACTTTGTACCTCCATACCTAATGAATTCCAAAATTTGATAATTTGATCTATTGAATTTTGGTCATTATTTTTTGGTGTCATAATGCAAAATCTATTTTCAAATAATTTAGCGAATCCATATTCTGGTCCACTTTTTTCTAATCCAGCTATGGGATGGCACGGAACAAATTTTATATGATGATTATTTTTTAATTCTTCAAAATCTCTTATAGTGCTCATTTTAGTTGATCCTACATCAGTAACAAGCGTATCTTGATTTAAATATTGCTCAAGTTGAAAAAATATTTCTTTATACGTACTTAAAGGAGAACAAATTATAATTAAATCTGTTTGTTCTTTTAAATCTTCTAAATTTTTTTCTCCTTTAGATATAATTTTTAGATTTAAACATTTTTTTATATTTTCCTCATTGATATCTATTCCATATATTGTTTTTGAAACTTCTTTTTCCCTTATTGCTCTAGCTAAAGAAGAGCCAATTAAACCTAAGCCAATAATAACAACTGATTTAAAATTTATATTTGTCACTTATGTTTTTCCAATACAGATACAATTTTTTTCATATCATCTAATGAGCCAATAGTTATGCGCAAACAGTGAGGAAGTTGATAACTGCCAAGTTGACGTATAATTATTCCATTTTCAAGTAAATTTGACGCAATATTATTAGCTTTTAATTCAGTGAGCTCTATAAAAACAAAATTTGCAAATGACTGAATGTATTTATATTTCATTCTTTCTAACTCTTTCTCAAACCAAATTTTGTTTTCTTTATTTTTATTTAAAACCTTTTTTATATGATCTTGGTCCTTAAGAGCTATCATAGCTAAATGTTGAGCAAAACTATTAGTATTAAAAGGGCCTTTTACTTTATTCAAAATATTGGCAACTTTAATACTTGAATAACACCACCCTAAACGAATACCAGCCAAACCATAAACTTTTGAAAAGGTTCTGGTGCAAATAACATTTTCAAATTCTTTAACTAATGAAAAATCAGAATCATAGTCCTCTTCTTGCACATATTCAGCATAAGCACCGTCAATAACAACTATAATGTGATTGGGAACTTTTGATATAAGTTCTCTTAAATCTTTTTTTGTCAAATATGATCCAGTAGGATTATTAGGGTTAGCAATATAAATTAATTTAGTAGCAGGTGTTATTTGATCACAAATTGATTGAACACTAACTTTATAATTTTTTTCTTTTGCTAATTTAGAAACTGCGCCCACAACTTTTGCAATAATAGGGTACATTTCAAAACCATGATGCGCGTGAATTATTTCATCTCCTGGCTGGCAAAAAGATAAAGCAGCAAATAAAAGATTTTCGTCTGAACCGCATCCTAAAACAATTTGTTCTGCATTTATATTATGAAATTTTGCTAACTCAGAACGTAAAGTTATTCCACTTATCTCAGGATAACGATGCAAATCAAATTTATGATTTAAAGGTGATAATATTTTATCGCTGGGACCAAAAGGGTTTTCATTTGAGGAAAGCTTGACAATTTTATTTTTACCATCAATTTTTGCAATTCCACCTTTATAAACATTAATTGATTCAATGCTTCTTTTAGTTAAAATATTTGAATTGTTACCTAATTGAAGTTTTGAAGAGGCTTCAAATAATTCTCGCCATATTCTAATTATAGTATCTTTTGAATATTTGCCTTTTGATAAGTGGATTAATCGATTTAAGACTTCCTGTTCTCTACTTTCATCAATTACACCCTTGGTCTTATCTTTAAGCTTTCCAATTGAAGTAACAATATTTGATCTAAGATCTATAAGATCTACTATCTTATTATCTAAATCATTTATTTGATCTCTTAATTCTTTTAGCTCTTTATCAATCATAAAATATTTTTATATTTTTATAAGTCTTTACAAATTATCTTCAAATAAATCAAAAAAAACTAGCATTTATTGTGTTAAGTAGGACAAATATTGACTATTAAACCTGATTAATCTAAATGGTCTTTTATACACCGATTTGAAACAGCTTGCGGGTGTGTATCTTTTAAACAGCTAAAGCGTGAGATACTCCCTCAAAAATTGTTTTTTCGGTAAAAAGGAAAGACAAATGAATTACAAGTTTAATATTATTGATGACAAAAGTTTAGAATGTAAAATTGTAGAATTTTCTAATGCTAATTTTAAATTAGATTCTGATTATATTTTAAATAACTTCAAAATAGCCTTTAAATCATTTGGTACTTTAAATAAAAAAAAGAATAATGTCATTTTGGTTTGTCATGCACTAACCGGTGATCAATATGTAACAGGATATAACCCCGTAACAAAAAAAGATGGATGGTGGTCCAGAATGGTAGGTCCAAATAAACCAATTGATACTAATAAGTTCTTTGTAATTTGTTCTAATGTCATTGGAGGATGTTCAGGATCAACGGGTCCAAAAGAAATAGATGTTAATACAAATTCTCCTTTTGGAGGTAAATTTCCTTCCATAACTATTAATGATATTGTTAATGCTCAAAATTATTTATTAGAATCTCTATCTATAAAAAAACTATTTGCAGTAATAGGTGGATCAATGGGAGCTATGCAAGCCATACAATGGTCATTAAACTATCCAGATAAAATAAAAAATATTATCCATATTGCTGGAGCCCTAAAACACTCATCACAAAATATTGCATTTCATGAAGTTGGCAGGCAAGCAATTATGAATGATAATAATTGGAATAAAGGATCTTATAAAGAAAATGGAAAAAGACCTGAAACAGGATTGGCTGTTGCTAGAATGATTGCACATATTACTTATTTATCAGAAAATGCTATGCATCGTAAATTTGGTCGTAAATTACAATCAAGAGATATTATATCTTTTGGTTTTGATGCAGATTTTCAAGTTGAAAGCTATCTTCGATATCAAGGTCGATCTTTTGTTGAACGCTTTGATGCTAATAGCTATCTTTATCTCACTAGAGCCATGGATTATTTTGATATAGTAGATAAATTTTCTAAAGCTATAGAATTTCCTACAATATCAAATAAACATATTAATTATTTAGTAGTTTCTTTCACTTCAGATTGGTTGTTCCCAACAATTGAGAATAAAGAAATAGTAAAAAAATTAAATTATTTCAATCGGAATGTAAGCTTTACAGAAATTGAAACTGATAAAGGACATGATAGCTTTTTGTTAGATGAATTAGAGTTAGACTTTACCATTAATGGCTTTCTCGAAAGCAATTATAGAAAATTAGAATCAAATGAATAATAAATTTAGCATAAGAAAAGACTGGAGATTAATTGAATCTTTAATCGTTGAAAACTCTAGAATTTTAGATATTGGATGTGGTGAAGGCGGTTTAATTTCACAACTTGAAAAAAATATAAATGCAAAAACTTATGGTATTGAAGTTAACTCAGAGCTAGCAAGAAAAGCTATTGCGGAAGGATTAAATGTTATTGAAGGAAATGCTGAAAAGGACTTAGGCCAATACTCAAATAATAGTTTTGATTATGTTATTTTAAGCCAAACATTACAAGCTATGCTCAAACCTAAAGATGTTTTATTAGAGCTATTAAGAATTGGGTCAAAAGCAATAGTATCATTTCCAAATTTTGGCCATTGGAGAATTCGGCTACAATTATTATTTACTGGGAAAATGCCAATGACTAAAGGACTTCCATATCAGTGGTATGAAACTCCTAATATTCATTTCTTTACGATAAAAGATTTTGAAAATTTGTGTAAAGAGTTAAATATAGTAATAGAAAAAAGTATTGGACTAACAAGTAGCGGTAAACAATTTTCTATTTCCAAAAAACTATCTAATGAAAATCTATTTACAAGTGAGGCTATATTTCTATTAAGTTATCAAAATTTTGAACCTATTAAATTGAAATCAAAACAAAAAACTTTTGTTGGCAATTCAATCATAGCAAGATAATGTTAATGAAATCAGTTTCGATTGAATTAATTCCACAGCTGAAAGATAATTATTCTTATATTATTAAAGATAACCTTTCTAATGATATAATAATAATTGATCCCGCTGAATCAGAATTAATTTTAGAAAAAATTAAGAATAAAAAACTTCAATTAAAAGCAATCTTATTAACACATCATCATAATGATCACACTGCAGGAGTAAGTGATATATTGAAATTTTTTAGTGTTCCAGTTTATAGTCCTTCAAAAAAAATATTGGGAACAAGTTTTAAAGTATCGGATAATGATGAAATTAAAACAAACTTTATTAATTTTAAAGTAATATCAACAAAGGGACACACCTTAGATCACATAGTATTTTATAATAAAGAAAATGGAATACTTTTTTCTGGAGATACTCTATTTAGATTAGGTTGTGGAAGAGTATTTGAAGGAACATTTCAAGATATGCATACTAGTTTAAAAAAGCTTGAAAAAATAGATAATGAAACATTAGTTTTTTGTGGACATGAATATACATTAAATAATCTAGCTTTTATAAAAAGTATATTCCCAGAATTTAATGTGTTAGATGAAGAAGAAAAAGAAATAAAAGATCAATTAAAGAAAACAAATAGTTCGATACCTTTTAATCTTGGCAAAGAAAAAGCGATTAATCCTTTTTTGTCATCAAAAGCTATTTTTTATGAAAAGTTTAAAAAAACCAAAAATCTTAATGATTTTGAAATGTTTTCATTTATTAGAAAATTAAAGGACAATTTTTAGTAAATTACTAAAAATAACCTAATTTTAACAATAATTTTATTTGACTATTATCAGTGAAGGCTATAAATCCCCCCTTTTCTAGGAAAAATTATGCTAGCTATATTTAAAACAGGTGGAAAACAATACTCGGTGAAAGCTGGTCAAATACTTAAGGTGGAAAAGATTAGTGGAAAAAAAGGTGATGATATTTCTTTTAAAGATGTCCTTACTATCACTGATTCTGCATTAAAAAAAATTGGTAGTCCACTAATTGAAGGTGCTAGTGTTAAAGCAAAAATAGTTGAACAAATTCGTGATAAAAAAATAATTGTTTTTAAAAAACGTCAAAGACAAAACTATCGCCATACACAAGGTCACAGACAATATCTAACAGTTTTAAAAATTGAATCAATTGATACTGGAGACAAGAAAACTTCAGCGACAAAAAAAATTGATTCAAAAAAAGAAATTACAAAAACTGATGTAGCAAAAAAAGATATAAAGAAAAAAGCAGCTCCTACTAAGAAAAAAATGGCAACTAAAAAAACAACCAAAACAAAAGTAGCAGCTACTAAAAAGAAATTAGTTAAAAAAAATGAAAAGAAATAAGGTAATTTATGGCAACTAAAAAAGCAGGTGGCAGTTCTAGAAATGGTCGTGACTCAGCCGGTAGAAGGTTGGGTGTTAAGAAGTATGGTGGCCAAGTTGTTTTATCTGGTAACATAATAGTGCGTCAAAGAGGTACTAAATTTCATCCCGGTTTAAATGTTGGAATGGGAAAAGATCACACTATTTTTGCAACAATAAATGGCAAAGTATCCTTTAAAAAAACTAAGAAAAGAACATTTATTTCTGTAGTTCCTTCTTAATAAAAGGAGTTTAGCTCCTTACTAAATTAAAATGAAATTTCTTGATCAATCAAAAATATATATAGCTTCTGGTAAAGGAGGCAAAGGGTGTGTCAGCTTCAGAAGAGAAAAATATGTAGAGTTTGGTGGTCCCAATGGTGGTGATGGTGGCAAAGGAGGAGATATAGTCTTTGTTACAGATCCAAATTTAAATACTTTAATCGATTTTAGATACCAACAACACTTTAAAGCAAAAAAAGGTGAAGATGGAAAAGGACAAAATAAAACAGGAGCTAATGGAAAAGATTTAATAATTAAAGTTCCTCCTGGTACTGAAATATATAATGAAAATAAAGAAGTATTACTTGCAGACTTAACTCAAACTGATCAAAAAATTACATTAGCTAAAGGTGGAAAAGGAGGATTAGGAAACACTAACTTTAAATCATCAACAAACAGAGCTCCCAGACAATTTACTTCTGGAGAAGATAAGCAAGATATGTATGTTTGGCTTTCTTTGAAACTCTTTGCAGATATTGGAATAGTAGGTAAGCCTAATGCAGGGAAATCTACTCTCTTGTCCAAAATTTCTGGAGCTACTCCAAAAATTGCTGACTATCCTTTTACAACAGTGCATCCAATTTTAGGAGTATTGCGCAAATCAGATGAAGAGATAGTTATAGCTGATATTCCTGGTTTAATAGAAGGAGCTCATGAGGGAAAGGGCTTGGGTGATCAGTTTTTGGCTCATATAGAAAGATGCAAAGTAATTTTACATGTCATAGATTCATCACAAGTAAATATTATTGAAGACTATATCACAATAGAAAAAGAATTAGAAAAATATGGAAAAAATCTTACTAAAAAAAAGAAATTATTAGCTCTTAGTAAAATAGATCTATCAGAAGAAAAAATTATAAAAATAAGCAATGAAATTGAACAAAAATTTAATATCAAGCCTATTCTTTTTTCTAGTTTCTCTAAAAAAGGTATAAAAGATCTTGAATTAGAATTATTTAAAGCATGTGATAAATTAAATGATTAATAAATATAAAAAAATTGTAATTAAAATTGGTTCTTCCTCAATTATTAATGAAAGTAACAAAAAAATAAAAACTAGTTGGTTAAATTCAATTTGTAAAGATATTGCTTTATTACATCGAACAAAAAAAATTATTGTTGTTTGTTCAGGTGCAATAGCCCTAGGTTCTAAAATTATGAATAATAAAAAGTTTCTTCAACGTCTAGAAGATAAACAAGCAGCTGCAGCAATTGGACAAATAGAATTAGCAAATCATTGGCAGCAAACTCTAAAAAAAAATAGGATAAATTCAGCCCAAATACTACTTACTCTTAATGATAGTGAAGTTCGTAGACATTATCTAAATGTAAGAAAAACTATTAATGCTCTACACAAAAAAAATATTATTCCAATTATTAATGAGAATGATACTGTAGCTACTGAAGAAATAAGATATGGCGATAATGATAGACTAGCATCACGAGTTGCTCAAATGATTGATGCAGACTTGTTAATATTATTAAGTGATGTTGATGGATTATACACAGATAATCCTTTAAAAAATAAAAAAGCTAAAAAAATCCAAAATATATACAATATTGATTCAAGAATTGAAAAAATGGCAAGTAAAAACTATTCTTTAATAGGAAGCGGCGGAATGGAAACAAAAATTTTGGCTGCCAAAATTTGTATGAATGCAGGTTGCTCTACAATTATTACAAATAGTGATAAAAAAAATCCTCTTAAAAATATTAATAAAAACAATTCTACATTATTTCATGCAAGCAAATCACCAAAATCTAATAGGAAGCAATGGATCCTAAATCATCTTCATCCATCTGGAAGTATAATTTTAGATAATGGAGCGATACGTGCTATTAAAAATAATAAAAGTTTATTACCTGCAGGTGTTACTGAAATCAAAGGCCGATTTAATAGAGGAGATGTTATAAGTATTGTTAATAATCAAAATAAAAAATTTGGCATAGGAGTTATCGCATATAGTTCATCTGATGCTAAAAAAATTATTGGCAAAAATAGCAAAGAAATAAAAAAAATATTAGGATATGAAGGAAGAGATGAACTAATACATAAGGATGATTTGGTAAAAATTAATTTATGAACAACAATAATTACATTTTAGAATTAGGTACTAAAGCAAAAAAAGCTTCAGAATTGTTATCCAATATTTCAACTAAAATAAAAAATGAGGCTCTTCTTGAGTTAAAAAAAAATATAATTAAATTTTCAGATGAAATATTAAAAGTAAATAAAAAAGATATAGAAAATGCTAAGAAAAAATTCCTTTCTTCAGCAATTATTGATCGCTTAACATTAAATAATGACAGGATTGATTCTATGAATAAAAGTATTGATGAGATCATAAAATTAGAAGATCCGGTTGGAAAAGTGATTTCTGAATGGGATAGACCTAATGGTCTTAAAATTCAAAAAATATCAGTGCCATTAGGTGTAATAGGCATAATTTATGAATCTAGACCCAATGTTACTGTTGATGCTTCAATAATTTGTATTAAATCTGGAAATGCTGTTATCTTAAGGGGTGGAACGGACAGTTTCTTTACTTCTAATAAATTACAGGAAATTATTAATGACTCTTTTAATACAGTCGGCCTACCTAAAAATGTTGTGCAAATGATTGATTCAATTGATAGAGCTAATGTTGATGAAATGATTAAACTAGATAAATTTATTGATGTTATTATTCCAAGAGGAGGCAAAGGACTAATTAAAACTATAAATGAGAATAGCTCTATTCCTGTAATTAAACATCTCGATGGAATATGCCATATATTTGTTGAAAAAGATGCCAATCTTGAAAAAGCTAAAGCTATAATTTTAAATAGTAAAATGAGAAGGCCTGGAATATGTGGTGCTGCGGAAAGTTTGTTAATTAATGAATCATTGTATGATCAAGCATTAGAAATCTTAAAGCCATTAGTAAATGCAGGTTGTGAAATCCGAGGAGATAAATCTATTTGTAAATTAAACCCTGAATTTAAACTAGCTGATAATAATGATTGGGGCACTGAATATTTAGAAAAAATAATATCTGTCAAACTAGTCAAAAATGTAGATGAAGCTATAGATCACATCAATACATATTCCTCAGGTCACACTGAGTCAATTATTACAGAAGATATAGAAAAATTTAATAAATTTTATAAAAGGATTAACAGCGCTATAATATTACATAATGCCTCAACCCAATTTGCTGATGGAGGAGAATTTGGGTTTGGAGGAGAAATTGGCATTTCAACAGATAAATTACATGTAAGAGGACCTGTAGGTGTAGAACATTTAACAAGCTTTAAGTATGCTATACAAGGAAATGGTCAGGTGAGGTCGTAATTGAAAAATATTGGTTTGCTTGGAGGGTCATTTGACCCACCTCATAAAGGTCACCTTTATATTTCATTAGAAGCAAAAAAAATTTTAAAGCTTGATGAAATCTGGTGGCTTGTAACTCCACAAAATCCATTAAAAATATCTGAGCCTGCAACCTACAGTGAACGTGTTTATAATTGTAAATTAATTACCAGAGGTAAGCCTATAAAGGTTTATGAAATAGAAAAGAAAATTAACTCAAAATATACCTATCAATCATTAAAATATATTTTGAATAATTATAAAAATATAAAATTTTTTTGGTTAATGGGAGCTGATAATTTGATTCATTTTCATAAATGGCAAAAATGGAAACAAATATTTAATAATATTTCTATTGTAGTGTTTAAAAGACATGGATATAATAATATCGCATTGAAAAGTATAGCTTTAAAAACTTATTCACAGTCCCAAATTTTTTCTAGTTCTATAAATAAAAAGTACTTTATGAGATTACCATCATGGACATTGATTGATAATAGAGAAATAAAAATTTCATCTACAGAAATCAGGAAACAAAGAAAAAAATTAAGAGGTAGTTATTAATAAAAAAGTTATAATGATTGATAAGATTAAAGATATTTTAGAAGATACTAAATCTGAAAATATCAGTATAATTGATTTAAAAAATAAAACTTCTATTGCAGATTATTTTATTATAGCAACTTGTCGTTCTAGTCGTCATGCTGACTCAACAGCAGATGAGATAATAAGAAAATTAAAGGATCTAGGAATTAACTGCCCTAGTCCCTCTGGAAAACCAAAATGTGATTGGGTCATTGTTGATGCAGGTGAGGTAATTGTTCACTTATTTAGAGAAGAAATTCGATCCTTATATAGTTTAGAAAAACTATGGGGTATAAATTTTAATAAAGTTGATCATAAATCTGCTTGAATATAATGCTTTTATAGTGCTTAAGGAATTTGTGAAAAAAAAATTACTAATAATTTTATTTTTTGTTTTTTTTGTTAATTCATTTAATCTAACTGCAGTAGCAAAAACTAAAGAAACATATGAATATTTAGATCTTTTTGGTCAAATTTTTGATCGAGTTAGAGAAGAATATGTAGATGAAGTTACAGATGAAGAATTAATAGAAAAAGCAATAGATGGAATGCTAACTGGATTAGATCCTCATTCTGGGTACATGAATGAAGAGGTATGGAAAGAAATGCAAATGGATACCTCAGGTAAATTTGGTGGTTTGGGAATTGAAATTACAATGGAAGAAGGTTTTGTTAAAGTTATATCTCCGATTGAAGATACTCCTGCATATGAAGCTGGAGTCTTGGCGGGTGATCTAATTATACAAATAGATGAAACACCAGTTTTTGGACTAACTTTAAGCGAAGCTGTAGATCTAATGAGAGGTAAAAAAGGTGATCCTATAAATATTACAATTGTAAGAGAGGGAATGGATCCTTTTGAGATAAATATTATTCGTGATATTATTAAAATCCAATCAGTAAAATTTGAAATAATTGATAATATTGGCTATCTTAGAATAACTTCTTTTACTGAACAAACTGAGTCTGGTTTAATTAAATCAATAGATGCAATTAAAAAAGAATCTAATAATAAACAACTTGGATTCATTTTAGATATTAGGTCTAATCCTGGAGGTTTATTATCTCAATCTATTAAAGTTTCTGACATATTTTTAGATAGAGGTGAGATTGTTTCTACAAGAAGTAGAGACGATAAAGATATGCAAAGATATAGAGCAAAAAAAGGAGACTTGATTGATAATCAGCCTCTTGTTGTTTTAATCAATGGAGGTTCGGCCTCTGCATCTGAAATTGTTGCAGGAGCTCTCCAAGATCATAAACGTGCTATTTTAGTTGGAACAAAATCTTTTGGAAAAGGTTCTGTTCAAACAATTATTCCTTTTAAAAAATCCAATATGAACAAAACAACAACTGGGATTAGATTAACAACTGCTCGTTATTATACACCTTCTGGAAAATCAATCCAAGCAAAAGGGATTGAGCCGGATATTATAATTGAGCAAGGTACTTTTACTTCTCAAGACTATCAGTATCTATCAGAATCAGATTTAAAAGACTCTCTTGATAATGAAAATGATAATAATGAAAATTCAACTGATGAAAAGGAAGAGGATCGCCTTCAAAAAGACTATCAATTAGCAAGAGCTATAGATTTAATTAAAGGAATAAGTTTTTACCAAGAAACTCTCAAATAATAAAATGTCTGACAAATATAGATCATGTGTAGGAATGATGATTCTAAATGATACAAATAAAATTTTAGTAGGTAGAAGATTAGATCATCCTAGTGGGTTCTGGCAAATGCCACAAGGAGGAATAGATGATCATGAAAAACCAGAAGAAGCAGTCTGGCGAGAAATGATGGAAGAAATAGGAACAAACAACGCCAAGTTAATAAAAAGTACTAATCAATGGTACAAATATGAAATTCCAAAAGAAACTCTAAAAACCCTACCTTGGGGAGAAAAATATATTGGACAAAAGCAAAAATGGTTTGCCTTTCGTTTTACTGGAAAAGAGACAGATATAAATGTTAATACAAATAATCCTGAATTTAGTGAGTGGAAATGGATATTACATAACTCTTTAGTTGATAATATTGTGCCATTTAAAAGAAAATTATACAAAAATGTATTAAATGAATTTGAAAATCTTTTTTAATTAAAAATATGGGAGGAAATGCCAAATAGTTTAACTAAAAATAAAGTAAAGAATTATGACAACTACTATAATTCCAATAATCCATGCCCATTTATTATTCATAATAATTCTCCTATTTAAAAGTACCAATACTATATACATTAATCACTAAAAAGTTTTAATATTTTTATTTTTTCGTTAGAAAGATAGGAAATTTTTTCTTTTATATGTTGATAAGTAGAAGTTTATTTGATCTTTCTAATCAGCATTAATATAAATTGATTAAAGTAAAAAAATTTTAATTAAAGTTTTTCTTTTGAAGTTCGTAGTTCAATTTCTAACAACGTCAATTAGCACTGATTCAGTCATCAAAATATTAATCTTTATAAATTATATTTTTTCATAAAATGAAGCATTTAAAGCTTCAATTTTAGCGTTAGCAATTAATATTTGTTTCTTTGATTCATCTGTATCTTTATTCTGCAATTCTTGTATTTCTTTTTCTATTAAATTCTTATCCAAAGAATTCATTTCTTCTACAGTCTCTCCCAGAACAATACATTTTTCAGGATTTACTTCTGCAAACCCTCCAGAAACAAAAAAAGATTTTAATAAATCTTTATTTTCACCATAAATCATTACACGTCCTGATCTAAGTGAAGATATTAGTTTACTATGACCGGGAAGAACTCCTATATCTCCATCCTTGCCTGGCACAATGATCATGCCTACCTCATCATTAAAAATAAGATTTTCGGGTGAAACTAAATCAAAAGAAATTTTTGCCATTAAGCAGCTTCAGACTCTAATTTTTTTGATTTTTCAATAGCTTCATCAATCCCTCCAACCATATAGAATGCTGCCTCAGGCATATGATCGTACTCACCTTTCACCAGTCCATCAAAACTTTTAATTGTATCTTCCAATTCAACATATTTTCCAGGAGAACCAGTAAATACTTCAGCAACAAAAAAAGGTTGGCTTAAAAACTTTTCAATTTTTCTAGCTCTTGCAACAGTTAACTTATCTTCTTCAGATAATTCATCCATACCTAAAATTGCAATTATATCTTGTAAACTTTTGTAAGTTTGCAAAACACGTTGTACTTCTCTTGCCACACGATAATGATCATCTCCTACAACCTGTGGATCCAAAATTCTTGAAGTAGAGTCAAGTGGATCTACAGCTGGATAAATTCCTTTTTCTGAGATTGCACGATTTAAGACAGTTGTTGCATCAAGGTGAGAAAATGATGTTGCAGGTGCTGGATCTGTTAAATCATCTGCAGGAACATAAATTGCCTGAACAGAAGTTATTGATCCTTTTTTTGTAGTTGTAATACGTTCTTGAAGAGCGCCCATATCAGTTGCCAATGTTGGTTGGTAACCAACAGCAGAAGGTATTCTTCCTAAAAGAGCTGATACTTCTGAACCTGCTTGAGTAAAACGAAATATATTATCTACAAAAAATAAAACATCTTGCCCTTCCTCATCTCTAAAATACTCTGCCTGAGTTAATCCAGATAAGGCAACTCTTGCTCGAGCTCCAGGAGGTTCATTCATTTGACCATAAACTAAAGCAACTTTAGAGTCTTTTCCTTTTAAGTCGATAATACCAGACTCAATCATTTCATGATAAAGATCATTTCCTTCACGAGTTCTTTCTCCTACTCCTGCAAAAACAGAATAGCCACCATGTGCTTTTGCAATATTATTAATCAACTCCATAATTAAAACTGTTTTACCAACACCTGCTCCACCAAAAAGTCCAATTTTACCACCTCTTGCATATGGTGCTAAAAGATCAACTACCTTAATACCGGTAACTAAAACTTCTGTTTCAGTAGATTGATCAACAAATTCTGGCGCAGATCTGTGAATTGGATATGTTTTTTTTGTGCCAATTTCACCTCTTTCATCAACAGGCTCTCCTACTACATTCATTATACGTCCTAACGTTTCTGGGCCTACAGGCATTGAAATAGGGGCGCCTGTATCTGTTGCTGTTTGGCCTCTGATCAAACCATCTGTGACGTCCATGGCAATTGTACGGACAGCGTTTTCTCCTAAATGTTGAGCAACTTCCAACATTAATCGATTACCATTATTGTCTACTTCAAGTGCATTCATGATAGCAGGAAGTTCTCCATCAAATTCTACATCTACAACTGCCCCAAGTACTTGTGATATTTTTCCAGTTAAATTGTTAGCCATATATCCCCCTTTAAATTGATTCTGCTCCAGAAATAATCTCTATTAATTCTTTAGTAATAAATGCTTGTCTTGTTCTATTATATTTCAAAGTTAAACTATCAATCATTTCTCCAGCATTACGAGTCGCGTTATCCATAGCCGCCATACGCGCTCCTTGCTCGCCTGCATCACTTTCAAGTAATACTTTAAAAATTTGTATAGAAACATTTTTAGGAAGTAAATCTTGTAATATTGTTTCTTCATCAGGTTCATAAGTATATATTGCCTTATCTGAATTTTCAGTTTCATTGGATTTATCTTCTTTGTTATTTTTAGATATATCAAGAGGTATTAACTGTTGTTGTGTTACTTCTTGAGAAATTGCTGATTTAAATTTATTGTATACAAGAATACATTTATCAAATTTTCCTTCAAAATATAAAGATTGTAACTTTGCAGAAATTTCTAATGCTATGTTGTAACCTGCACTAGATACATTCGTATCAACAAAGCTATCTGTTATGTTCTCTTTCAAAGTACGAAGAAAAAAATCTCTGCTTTTTTTACCAATAGGTAACAGTTGAACTTTTTTATTTTCAGATTCTAATTTCTTAACTAGCTTAAATGTTTCTCTATTTATACTACTATTAAAGCCACCACATAAACCTCGATCTGCGCTAACAGGCACAACAATATAATTTTGATCTTCTCCAGTGCCAGTTAAAAGTTTTATAATCCCTTCTCCTGAAGATGCAGAAGTAGCAAGAGAAGATAACATTTCTTCTAATCTTGAAGAATAAGGTCTTGCGGCTTCTGCCTTTTCTTGAGATCTACGAAGCTTACTCGCAGCAACCATCTTCATTGCAGAGGTAATTTTTTTAGTTGAACCTACAGAGTTTATTTGAGTTTTAATATCTTTTAAACTTGGCATAAATTAACTATTTAAAAATTTATCTACAAATCCATCAAGAATAGATTTTAGTTTTTCATCATTCTCTTTAGATAATTCTTTTTCATTTGCCAAAGATTCAAGCAAATCTGAATGATTAGTTCTAACTTCTGACATAACTTCAGATTCAAAACGTACTACATCATTCACTGCAATTTTATCTAAATAGCCTCTAACACCTGCATAAATAGAAACTACTTGCTCTGGTACAGTTAGAGGAGAATATTGTCCTTGTTTTAATATTTCAACTAATCTTGCACCTCGATCTAGAAGCTGTTTAGTAGAAGCATCAAGATCAGAAGCAAATTGAGCAAATGCTGCCATTTCCCTGTATTGAGCTAACTCAAGTTTTACTGGTCCTGCAATCTTTTTCATTGCTTTAGTTTGTGCTGCAGATCCAACCCTGCTAACTGATAATCCAACATTAATTGCTGGTCGAATTCCAGCAAAAAATAAATTTGTTTCAAGAAATATCTGTCCATCTGTAATTGAAATAACATTTGTTGGAATATATGCAGATAAATCTCCTGCTTGGGTTTCAATAACTGGAAGAGCAGTTAAGCTTCCTCCTCCATGCTCATCACTCATTTTAGCAGCTCTCTCTAAAAGTCTACTATGAATATAAAAAACATCTCCTGGATAAGCTTCACGTCCTGGCGGTCTTCTAAGTAGTAAAGACATTTGTCTATATGCTACCGCTTGTTTAGATAAATCATCATAAACAATCAAAGCATGCATACCATTATCTCTAAAAAACTCTCCCATAGTACAACCTGTGTAGGCTGATAAAAATTGAAGTGGGGCCGGTTCAGAAGCCGTTGCACTTACGACTATTGTATATTCCATTGCTCCATTGTCTTCTAATGTTTTAACTATTTGTGCAACTGTTGATCTTTTTTGACCAATAGCAACATAAATACAATACAGCTTTTCTTTTTCATTGTTGGATTCATTAACTGTTTTTTGATTTAAAATTGTATCAATAGCTACGGCAGTTTTACCTGTTTGTCTGTCTCCAATAATTAGCTCTCTTTGACCTCTTCCTATAGGAACAAGTGCATCTAAAGCTTTTATCCCAGTCTGCATTGGTTCCGACACACTTTGTCTTGGTATAATTCCTGGAGCTTTTAATTCAATTCTTCTTCTGTCTTTAGAATTAATTGGACCCTTTCCATCAATTGGATTACCCAAGCCATCAACAACTCTGCCCAATAATTCTTTTCCTACTGGTACATCAACAATTTCTCCTGTACGCTTAACAGTATCTCCCTCTTTAATACCTGTATCATCTCCAAAAATACTAACACCTACATTGTCCATTTCTAAATTTAAAGCCATACCTTTAATTCCACCTGGGAACTCTACCATTTCACCTGCCTGGACCTGATCTAAACCATAGACTCTAGCGATTCCATCTCCAACACTTAAAACTGTTCCAACTTCAGCAACATCTGCTTTGGTTTCAAAATTTGATATTTGATCTTTTATTACTGATGAAATTTCTGCAGCTTTAATTTCCATTATGCCCCCTTCATTGCAATCTTGAGTTTATTTATTTTATTAGACAAAGATGTGTCAATCATTTTGGAACCTACCTTAATAATCAATCCACCAATTATTTGTTCATCAACTTTATAACTAAGCGAAAGCTTATCACCTAAAATTGTTCTTAATTGTTCTTTAATATTATCTTGTTGTTCATTGGATAATTTTTCTGCAGAAGTTATATCTGCTAAAACATCACCTCTTTTTTGTGCATTAATATTTTTAAATTGAGAAATTATATCAACTGTTTTTTGAAATCTTTTATTTTTAGATAAAACTTTTAAAAAAGTTGAAGATAATTCATTTGGATTTTTAGATTTTAATATATTTTGTAAAATTTCTAATTTATCATTAGATTTTATAAGAGGACTTTTTATAACTAATTTTAAATCTTTATTATTTTTTATCATTGATTGGATAAATAAAAGATCATCTAAAACGACATCTACTAGCTTTTTTTCTGATGCTAAATCATATAGCGCTGAAGCATAACGATCTGATATTAGGTCGCCAGAAGATAATTGTGATGCCATTAATATTCTCCAAATTAGGAATTGAGAATGGGTATTAACACATCAGAAAATCAAGGTAAACTGTGAGTTTATCTACTAAAGTGAGTATTTCGACGCAATTTTTTGAATCTGTGGGTAAATTACATAAAAGTATATGGGTCAACATCAATTATTCGCTTTAGTGACGACGGTAGAGGGTATTTTTTAAGCAAAAATTTGGTGTATTCATTGAGAATTTTTCTTGAACTCCCCTTAATTAATATTCTATATCTGTGCTGACCTCTGAGTAAAAAAATAGGTGCTTCTACAGGACCTAGAATAATAATATTTTTTGAAGAAAAATTGTGCTGTACTAATTTTTGAGCATAACTTTCTGCCCGGCTTTTTGCGTGTCCTGATATAATAATTGATGTCATATATGTAAAAGGAGGAATATTAAATGTTTCCCTATCTTTTAGAGCTTGTTGTACAAATAATTTGCGGTCCCTTTTTATTAAAGATTGAATAACTTCTTGATCAGGAAAATAAGTTTGAATTAAAACTTTACCTCTTTTATTTGTTCTTCCTGCTCTGCCACTTACTTGTTGTAACAAGTTATAGGTTCTTTCTATGGCCCTCATATCTCCTCCAGTTAAACCTGCATCAGCATCCAAAACACCTACAAAAGACAGGTTAGGAAAATGATAACCTTTAGCCATAATCTGCGTAGCTACTAAAATATTTATTTTATTATTTTCAAAATTTTCTACTATTTTTTTAATTTTATTTGGAGTATTCGCAACATCACTCGACATTACTCCAATTTTATATTGTGGAAACAAAATACCTAGCTCTTCTTGAATGCGTTCAATTCCTGGTCCAATTAATTTTATTGATTCTTTAGATTTACATTTTGGACAATCAGATTCTATAGAATAAATTACACCACAGTGATGGCATAACAAACGTTTTTTTGATCTATGCATTACTAACCATGAAGTACATTGATTACATTGATATCTATATCCACACTCAAAACACAAACTTAATGGTGAGTAGCCCCTTCTATTCAAAAATAATAATGCTTGTTCTTTTTTATTTAAACAAGAAGTTAATTCGTCAATAATTGGTTGAGAAATCCATTTATCTTTTTTTAATGAATTTTCATTTAAATTAATTAATTC
Organism: uncultured Alphaproteobacteria bacterium; assembly: GCA_902577425.1. Lineage (GTDB taxonomy): Bacteria > Pseudomonadota > Alphaproteobacteria > HIMB59 > MarineAlpha5-Bin3. Next base: position 369,919 of record CACGZD010000001.1, read on the forward strand.
AATTTTAGGTAATGCGATTCCTGAAAATTGTGATTTTAAGAAAACATGTTTATATTTTTTTTTATTTATATTGTTTTGAGTCTCTAAAGATGGTGTAGCGGAGGATAAAATAATATTACATTTTTCAATTTTTGCTCTTACAGTGGCTATATCTCTTGCATGATAACGAATGTTATCTTCTTGTTTGTAAGAAATATCATGTTCTTCATCAACAATTATTAAACCTAATTTTTTAAATGGAAGAAATAATGAAGACCTAGCACCTATAACTACTATCGGCTCTCCTAAATAAGAACGGAACCAAATACTTTTTCTTTTTTTGTCTGAAATTTTTGAATGCCATACTTCTGGATTAAAGCCAAATCTTTCTAAAAATCTTTTTTCTAATTGAGGTGTTAAAGAAATTTCTGGTACCATAATCAATATTTGTTTATTTTTTTTGTATACCTCTTCTACAATTTCAAAATATACTTCAGTTTTACCTGAGCCCGTTACTCCATCCAAAACGATTGGTGAATAAAATTTAAACAATAAGTCTTTTATTTTTTGTGAGGCAATTGCTTGATCATTATTTAATTTAACAACATTAGGCTTAAATAAATTATTTTTTTGTTCAATTTTATTTTCTTCAATAATTTTATTATTAATTAAAAATAGCTTAAGTACAAGTCCTCTAGGCTCGAGCGTGTAATCACTAATCCAATTAATTAATTTTATGATTTGTTTGCTTAGTAAAATTTCTTCAAAAACATATTCAACATTTTTAATTTCATACTCTTTTTTCTCAGGCAATGTTTGCATGGTCTCTATGACCATTCCTAACTGATTCTTTGTTCTCCCAAATGGAACCCTAACAATATTTCCTTCTTTGACAATTTGTCCTTTTTTTAGTTTATAGGTGAAATATTGATCAAAAGGCCTAGTGACAATGATATTACAAAACATATTTTTTTTAATTAATTTATTTCTTATTTTTTTAAATATTACTTTTATGTTATAGATAAATCTATGAAGTTTTTTGTAGATACAGCAAATATAGAGGATATAGAAAAATTGATTCCAACTGGATTCGTTGATGGAGTTACAACAAATCCCTCTCTTATTGCTAAACAAGGAGCAGATATGGCTAAAACCATTAAAAATATCTGTTCGATTGTTAATGGTCCTGTCAGTGCTGAAGTTACAGCTACTGATTTTACAAAAATGCTTGAAGAAGGTGAATATTTAGCTTCATTGGCAAAAAATGTTGCTGTTAAAGTTCCTTTAACTATTGATGGTCTTAAAACTTGCAAGTCTCTTCGCGAAAAAGGAATTATGGTGAATGTCACTTTATGTTTTTCTGCTGCTCAAGCTTTATTAGCTGCTAAAGCGGGTGCTTCATTTATCTCACCTTTTGTAGGAAGGCTAGATGACATCGGAGAAAAAGGGATGGACCTTATAGAAGATATAGTAATAATGTATGAAAACTATGCTTTTGAAACAGAGGTTCTAGTTGCCTCTATTCGTACTAAACAGCATGTAATTGATTCAGCAGTCATTGGAGCTCATGTTGCAACCCTACCTCCAAAAGTAATTTATGAGCTATACGATCATTCTTTAACCGACAAAGGTCTCAAGGCTTTTCTTGATGATTGGGCAAAAACTGGGCAATCTATACTTCCTAAATAAGTATGAAAAAAGAAAATGACAAAAATTCCTCGGAAGAGATTGTCATTGAATATTTAAAAAAAAATAAAAATTTTTTTATTAAGTATCCAGAACTGATTAAAGGGCTCAATTTTCCTTTAAAAGATAATGGTTCTGAAAAGATTATCGACTTAGATGCATATAGATATAAAAAAATTTCTCAAGAAAATATAGATCTTCAAAATCAAATGACTGAAATTCTTTTAGCAGGCAAAAGTCACATGCAATCTCAAAAAAGAATTCTTAAATCATCACTTAAAATTCTTAATAGCAAATCACTAGCAAAAGTCTTTAGTGTTATTTTATCAGATTTTAAAGTGCTTCTTGGTTGTGAATATATTAATTGCTTTAGTACAAATAATAATATTGGCATCAATAAAGTTCAAAAAATAGATACTCGCGTAGCAAAAAGTTATTTTCGTGACAAAGTGATGGCAAATTTAAATCAAAATCCTAAAGGTGTCTTGTTATTCTTTCCCAATAAATCACCACAAATAAAATCCTATATTTTATTAAAAATTAATTATCAGGAAGAAATGTTTATTGTTGCTATGGGGTCAAAAGATGTCAATAAATTTAATCCTGATCAACAGGTTGATCTTATCGAATATTTAATAAAAATTATTGAGAATAAAATTCATCAATTATGAAGATAATAGTTTTCATTCTTTTTTTCCTGTTCTCTTACTCTTCATCTCACGCCAATGAAAAAATATGTGGTTGGATAATGGACGAACCATTTAAAGAATATCAAGATGAGGCAAAGGATAAACATTCTTCTATGTATGTCGTCGTAAGTGATGGCGAATGCGAGTATGGAATAGCTATTGGCAAAAAATCAGAAGAAAAAGCAAAAAAAGCAGCTTTTAAAAATTGTGAAAAATGGAGAAAAGAAAATAACATTGCAGGAAAGTGTGAACCCTTTGCTGTTAATGACAAAATTCTATGGGAAGATATTTCTTTTATTACGAATGATGAAGGTGAAAGCGAGTATGACAATACAGCCGATATGGTTGAATATGAATATAGAACACCTGACTGGTATGGACAAGAAGAAATAATATTTCCAAAATATAAAGGAGTTCCTGATGATCTTCGCAATTTATTCTTGAAAACCCTTGAGTACTCCTACCTTGAGCTAGGTGAAAAACCCATTGCAGAAACTCACGTTATTATCTGGGATGAAAAGAGATCTGATCTTAAAAAAGTTGCTCAAAATTGGTGTGAAGTAAATCGCGGAGAAGATTTTAATAAAAAATGTTTAGACGTAGGTGGTGGTGATGACAAAGGATGGTTCAAAGAATGTATTGCATCTGCGTATTTTTCACCTGAAACATTAAAAGGAAGTATTGAGGGTAATAAATGTTGGTGGAGAGGATATAAGAAAGAAGGATGGAGTGTTGCAAAAATAGTAGCACATGAGTATTTTCATGTTCATCAAAATATGAAGAAAATTTTTTTTGAAGAAGAACAACGTTTTGGTGTTGCCCAGTATAAATTTAATGATGATATGCCGATGTGGATTGAAGAAGGTGGAGCAGAATATTTTGGCTATTATATAGTTGGAAAAAATAATTTGGCAGATTATAAAAAAATCATGAAACAAAGACTTAAGTCCTTTCGCAAATGTGCAAAAAAAGGAATAAAACTAAAAGATGTGGAAAGAGAAGAGGACGCCATCAAACTTCGCAGTAAATGTGATTACGGCTTTGAATATGACGGTGGTATGTGGGCTACAGCCTATCTTGCATCTTTACATGGGTCTAATAAGAAAGTTTTCTATAATTTTTATGAGGATATTGCTGAATTAGAATTAAAGTATAGAGAACAAGGAATAATACACCAGGGCTGGAGAGAGTCATTTAAAAAAAATTTTAGTATAAGTTATGAAGATTTTATCTTAAAGTTTGAAAAATTTACTAATTTAAGTTTTAAAGAACAATTTAAAATTTTAGATCAAATTAAATAATAAAAAGCAAAAAGATTAAATTTTAATACTATTTAAATATGAATAGCCCTACCATCAACATTCATTGCTGCCTCTTTAACTGCTTCACTTGTTGTTGGATGAGCATGACAAATACGAGCAATATCTTCGGCACTACCGCCAAATTCCATTGTAGTAACAATTTCAGCAATTAGCTGACCCGCATCATGACCTATAATATGCGCACCTAAAATTGAGTCTGTTTTTTTATCAGCTAAAATTTTAACAAAACCTTCGGTAGTGGATGTCGTGAGAGCTCTGCCATTTGCCATAAAAGGAAACTTTCCAACCTTGTATTCCATTTTAAGTTCTTTAAGTTGTTCTTCTGTTTTGCCAACGGAAGCAACTTCAGGATTTGTATATACTATCGCTGGGATAATATCGTAGTTAATATGTGTTTTTTGACCATGAATTAATTCTATACATGCGACACCTTCTTCTTCTGCTTTATGCGCTAGCATTGGTCCAGGTGCAACATCTCCTATTGCATAAATACCGTCAACACTTGTTTTAAATTCTTGATTAATTTTTATTGCTTTTTTTTCATCTAAGTTAACACCGATTTTTTCTAAATTTAATCCTTCTGAGTTTGGTTTTCGCCCAACTGACATAAGAACAATTTCATATTTTTCTTTAAGTTCTTTTTTTTCAGGTGATTCTATAGATACTTCAACATTATCTTTATTTATTTTTGCATTATTAACTTTATGAGATAATTTAAATTCTATACCTTGTTTTTGTAAGACCTTCATAAAATTAGATGCAATCTCTCCGTCCATAGTTGGAACAATACGGCCTAATGCTTCTACTACTGTTACTTTTGTTCCAAGTCTTGACCAAACAGATCCCATCTCTAAACCAATATATCCACCTCCAATAACCAACATAGATTTTGGAACTGATTGTAGAGAAAGAGCGCCAGTCGATGTAACAATTTTTTTTTCATCAATTGGTATACTAGGTATTTCAATAGAAGAAGATCCTGTGGCTATAATAAAATTTTTAGCTGAAAGTTTTTTTTCTTCTTTTGAAGATTTAACAAAAATTGTTTTACTATCAATAAAAGATGCTGAGCCTCTAATATGTTCAATTTTATTTTTTTTGAATAGAAAACCAATTCCTCCTGTAAGTTGTTTTACGATTTTATCTTTACGTTGCATTAGTTTTGCTAAATCAAGTTCTATTTTTGTAGCCTTGATCCCATGCTCTTCAGCATGTTTTGAGATATCCATAAATTTTTCTGATGAATTCAATAAAGCTTTTGAAGGAATACATCCTATGTTCAAACAAGTGCCGCCCAACGTTGATTCTTTTTCTACACACGCAACTTTCATTCCAAGTTGTGCAGCTCTAATCGCAGCAACATATCCTCCTGGTCCAGCTCCAACAACAATTACATCAAAATCAGCCATCTAAATACCTAATACAATCTTTGAAGGATTTTCTAGCAAAGATTTAATTTTTACAAGAAAACCAACACTTTCTTTGCCGTCAATAATACGATGATCATAACTAAATGCCAAATACATCATGGGACGAGCAACAATTTCGTCATCTACAACAACAGCTCTTTTTTGAATATTATGCATACCTAAAATACCTGATTGTGGTCTATTAATAATAGGTGTGCTTAACATAGAACCATAGACACCTCCATTTGATATAGTAAAAGTTCCTCCACTTAAATCATCCATAGTTAAACTTCCCTCTTTAGCCTTGTCACTTAGTTCAACTATTTTCTGTTCAATGTCTCCGAAAGTCATTTCATCAGCATTAGTTAAAACTGGAACAACTAAACCTTTTTCAGTACCAACAGCAATACCAATATCAAAATGATTTTTATAAACAATATTGTTTTCGCGTATTTCAGCATTAACAGCAGGAAATTCTTGAAGACTCATCACTACAGCTTTTACAAAAAAGGACATAAATCCTAATTTGACTCCATAACGCTCTTTAAAATCATCATTTTTTTTCTCTCGTATTTCGATGATAGCTGACATATCAACTTCATTAAAGGTAGTTAAGATGGCTGCAGTATTTTGTGATTCTTTTAGTCGTGTTGCTATGGTTTGTCTAATTTTAGACATAGGAACTATTTCTTCTCTGTCAGTAGGTTTTTGTTTTTTTAATGTATTTTTTCCTTCTAAATGATTTAAAATATCCTCTTTTGTAATTCGGCCATCATCTCTTTGTGTTTTCACAGAACTTGCATCAAGATTATTTTCTTCAAGCATTTTTTTTACTGATGGAGATAATTTATTATTATTTTGATTTATTTTTTTATCCTCCCTAATATTTTGCTCAACTATTTTTTCTTTTTTCGGTTCAATATTTTTTATTTCATTAGTTTGAATTTTTTTTGAACCATTAGAATCTCCAATAATTCCTAAAATACCACCAATTTGAATATCAGTACCTTCTTTGGCTTTAATTTCTGACAAAGATCCTGCCTGTGGTGCTGGAACTTCTACTGTAATTTTATCTGTCTCAATTTCAACCAAGGGCTCATCTACATTAAAAGGCTCACCAACCTTTTTTAACCATTTAGAAACAGTGGCCTCTGTAATGGATTCACCTAAAGTAGGAACTATTAATTCAACAGTCATTGCGTTTATCTCTATTTATCATTTTACTTTTTTTATTCAATTGGCAGTTTATATTTTACCAAGGAAACTCCTTTATTTTCATTTTTAATTTCATCTAAATCAGCTTCTATAGCTAACCTCAGTATATTTTGTTGATTAGAAAGATGTCGATCAAATACACCTGTAGCAGGAGATGCAGCAGCTCTTCTTCCAATAAAATGTAAGTTTAAATGCTTAGCATTAATAGTTTGCAAAACATTTTCGATACGATTTTTGATAAAAACCCAAGCTCCCATATTCTTTGGTTCTTCTTGACACCATATCATCTCACAATTTTTAAAATTTTTTATTGATTCAGTAAGAGTTTCATATGGAAAAGGATAAAGCTGTTCTATTCTTACAATATGTATTTCTGTCTTTTTTAATTTTTCTATATAATCTTGTAATTCAAAAAATATTTTTCCAGAACATAAAATTATTCTTTTAACATTTTTCTGTGCAGCTGCCTGAATAGGATCACTAAGAACACGGTGAAAAGTTGAGCCATTAATAAATTCACCTATAGAAGAAGTATTTTTTTTATGTCTCAAGGTAGATTTTGGAGTCATTAAAATTAGAGGTTTTCGGAAATCTCTTAAAAGTTGTCGACGCAAAATATGAAAATAATTTGCAGGACTAGTGCAATTAGCAACTTGAATATTATCTTCTGCACACATACTTAAAAATCTTTCAATTCTAGAACTTGTATGTTCGGGACCTTGTCCTTCATGACCATGTGGTAACAAAATTGTTAAACCTGACATACGAAGCCATTTTCTTTCACCAGTTGTAATAAATTGATCAATAATTATTTGAGCACCATTAGCAAAATCACCAAATTGTGCTTCCCATAAAACCAAAGTTTTTGGATCAGCTTGAGAATATCCATATTCAAAACCAAGAACGCCAAATTCAGATAAGAAACTATCTACAATCTCATATAATCCTTGTTCTTTAGTAAAATGACGTAGTGGAACAAAACGATTTTCATTTTCCTGATCATACAAAACTCCGTGACGTTGACTAAAAGTACCTCGTCCAACATCTTGGCCTGATAAACGTACTCCGTAACCTTCCTTTAAAAGTGTTGCAAAAGCTAGTGACTCCGCAGTTGCCCAATCAATATTTTTTCCATCAATTATAGATTGTATTCTTTCTTGATAAATTTTTCTAATTTTTTTGTGAGCATTAAAGTTACTAGGAATATGATGAATTTGCTTGCCAATCTCAATTAAATTTTTTTCATTAACAGAAGTTTTTCCTTTTCGTGCATCAAGAGATGCTGTTTTAAATCCTTTCCAAGTACCATCTAGCCAATCTGCTTTATTGGGTTTATAAGATTTTGCTGATTCAAATTCTTCATCGAGAAATTTTTTAAAACTAGTTTGTATTTTTTTTGATTCTTCTTCGCTAATAATATTTTCTTCAATTAGTTTTTTCTCATAAATCTTTAATGTTGTTGGATGATTATCTATTGATTTATACATAAGGGGCTGAGTAAAAGATGGCTCATCAGCTTCATTATGACCTGAACGTCGATAGCAAAACATATCAACAACAATGTCTTCTTTAAAAAGATTCCTATATTCTGCTGCTAATCTACAAACATGAACAACAGCTTCAGGATCATCTCCATTAACATGAAATATAGGAGCTTGAACCATTTTAGCAATTTCAGTGCAATAAGGTGCTGACCTGCCATAATGTGGAGTAGTAGTAAAACCAATTTGGTTATTAATTACAAAATGAACTGTGCCTCCAGTTCTAAAACCTCTTAACTGCGACATAGCAAATGTTTCAGCTACAATTCCCTGACCAGCCATCGCTGCATCTCCATGTATTAATATTCCAAAAACTTTGTCATTTGATTTGTCTTTTAGTAAAGTTTGTTTTGCTCTAACTTTTCCAATAACTACAGGATCAACTGCTTCTAAGTGCGAAGGATTAGGAGTTAGGGACAAATGAATTTTTTTTCCATCAAATTCTCTATCACTTGAAACTCCTAAATGATACTTTACATCACCAGAACCTAAGACTTCATTAGGGTCATTAAGATTGCCTTGAAATTTTGACAAAATACCTCGATAGGGCATTCCCAAAACAGTAGCAAGTAATGTTAATCTTCCTCTATGTGCAGTACCAAAAAAAATATTTTCCACGTCAGCTAAACATGATTGTTTAACTATCTGCTCTATTCCAGGTATCATGGATTCTCCACCCTCTACACCATATCTTTTTGTGCCTAAGAATTTTTTATCTAAATATTGTTCAAATAATTCAGACTCAGCTAATCGTTTTAAAATTGCTTTTTTTCCCTCGTTAGTGAAATTTGTTTTATTGTGTACTTCTTCAATACGCTCTTGAATCCACTGCTTTTGCTCAGGAGATTGAATGTGTAAAAACTCTATCCCAATTGAAGATGAATATGTATCTTTAACAATTTGAATAATATTTTTTAAAGAGGTTTTTTCTAAACCTAAACTTCCATCAATAAATATTTCTTTGTCTAAATCTTTATCAGTAAATCCATATGATCTGTAATCTAACTCAGGGTGATAATTTTTTATATGAAGATCTAGTGGATCTAAATTGGCAATTAAATGTCCATTAATTCTAAAAGCTCTTATTAATCGTAGTGCTCTTATTGAATCAATTGTAGAATTTTTAAAATTATTTTCATCGATGTTACCTATTGATCGTATAACTTTATCAAAAGAAACGTTATCTATTACATTTGATGTTCTTTTTTTCCATTCTGGTCCACCAAAATCAGATAAAATTGCCAAGTCATCTTCATGAAATGTTTCAAAAAAATTACTCCAACTTTTATCAATTGAATTTGGATCTTCTTTAAATTTAAAAAACAGTTCTGCCACATAAGGCGCATTTGCACTATTAAGAAAGCTGTCGTTCATTTAAAAAAAATTAGTATACCTATATATATTATGACTATTAATATTATTATTTTTTTAAGTATAGCTTTTTTGCATCGCTTTTAACATGGTTTCACCAAGTTCAGCAGGTGAAGGGGCTATTAAAACATTTGATTCTTCTAGTGCTTTAATTTTAGACTCAGCAGTTCCTTTATTACCTGATATAATAGCTCCAGCATGTCCCATGCGTTTTCCTTTTGGGGCAGTAATACCTGCAATAAAAGCTGAAGTAGGCTTCTTAATAGAAGATTTTTTAATAAATTCAGCGGCATCTTCTTCTGCAGATCCTCCTATTTCTCCAATCATTAAGATTCCCTCTGTTTCTTCATCATGTAAAAAAAGATCTATACAATCTATAAAGCTCATCCCATGAATAGGGTCTCCTCCAATACCTACGCAGGTTGTTTGACCAAGGCCTATTTGTGATGTTTGCCAAACTGCTTCATATGTAAGGGTTCCTGAACGGCTGACTATTCCAATTTTACCTTTTTTATGAATGAATCCAGGCATAATACCAATTTTACACTCATCTGGAGTAACAAGACCGGGACAGTTAGGGCCAATAAAATATATATTTTGTTCAATGATTCTTTTTTTAATTTCGACCATATCTAACACTGGAATACCTTCAGTGATGCATGTAATAATTTTAATATTGGCATCTATAGCTTCATGAATAGCCTTAGTTGCAAATTTTGCTGGAACATAAATTACTGTAGCATCAGGTTTAGTTTCATCAACAGCCTCTTGAACGGAATTAAAGACTGGTAGATTTAAATGAATACTTCCTCCTTTTCCAGGCGTTACCCCTCCAACCATTTGAGTCCCATAATCAATAGCTTGCTTAGAATGATAAGTTCCTTGAGAACCTGTAAAACCCTGACAAATAACTTTGGTGTCTTTATTTATTATAATTGACATTTATTTTGCTAACTCTACTACTTTTTTTGCTGCTTCAGTAAAATCATCAATTGAAGTCATTCCTAAATTTGACTTATTAATAATATCTCTTCCTTCTTTAGAGTTTGTTCCTTGAAAACGTACAACAATTGGTAATTTAAAGTTTAGTTCCTTGACTGCTTCTATAATACCATTTGCTATCATGTCACAATGAATGATACCTCCGAATATATTAATAAGTACTGATTTAACATTTGAATCAGATTGAATAATTTTAAATCCTTTTACTGCTCTTTCTTTATTTGCAGTTCCTCCTAAATCTAAAAAATTTGCTGGCTCTTCTCCAAATTGTTTAATTAAATCCATAGTTGCCATTGCTAAACCAGCTCCATTTACCATACATCCAATTGAACCATCTAACTTAACATAGTTCATATTATTTTTAGTAGCTTCTAATTCTAATGGATCTTCTTCACTTATATCTTGTAATTCGTTTAACTCTTGATGACGAAATAACGCATTATCATCTAAACTTATCTTTGAATCTAATAAAATAAAATGTCCTTTATCATTTAAAACCATAGGATTTATCTCAATGCTGCTTGCATCTACATTTATAAATAATTTAATTAGTTTTTTTACTATAATATTAAGTTCTTCAAATTGCTTTTCAGAAATATCTAAAGTTTTTATTAAATTTTTGTTTAAAACAATATTGGTCAAATCTGAAAAGTAAATATAATGAATTTCATCTGGATTGAATTCAGCAACTTCTTCTATATCCATACCTCCGGATGCTGAAATCATCATCATTGGCTGCGAAGTATTTCTATCTATTAAGATGCTAAGATAAAACTCTTTTTTTATTTTACAACCTTCTTCAATGTAAATACGTTTTACTTCCTTTCCTTTAGCGCCTGTTTGTTTTGTTATCAAAACATTGTTAATCATTGATTCTGCAATTTTAAAAACCTTATTTTTTTCTGAAACTACTTGTACTCCCCCCATATCATTAAAATTATTTTTAAATTTTCCAGCTCCCCTTCCTCCAGCATGAATTTGAGATTTAACTACCCAAGGAGGGCCTTTTAAAGTTTCTAAATTTTCTTCAATTTGCGATAGATTCTCAATAAAAACTATTCCCTTAGGTACGGGAAGGTTAAATTTCTTTAGGAGTTCCTTAGCTTGGTACTCGTGGATGTTCATCTATTTTTTTTTAATAATTTATCTGCAAGTCTTGTTAAATTTTTTACTGCATTTACTGATTTGTTAAATTGTTTTTTTTCAGAAGAATTTAGTTTTAATTCTATGATCTTTTCCACACCTTTGTTTCCTATTATCACAGGAACACCTACATAAAATCCTTTTACGCCATATTCTCCATTTAAGTAAGCAGCACAAGGCAGAATTCTTTTTTCATTTCTTATAAAGGACTCTGCCATAGAAATAGCAGAGGAAGCAGGAGCATAAAAAGCAGAAGCTGTTTTCAAAAGTTTACCAATTTCAGCACCACCATCTCGGGTTCTTTTAATAATTTGATTAATTTTTTTACTTGTAGTCCATTTTAATCTTATTAATTCAGGTATTGGTATTCCTGATATAGTTGAATATCTAATTAAAGGAACCATTGTGTCTCCATGTCCACCTAAAACAAAGGCGTTGACATCTTCTACTGAAACTTCAAACTCATTTGATAAAAAATATTTAAGTCGTGCACTATCTAATACACCAGCCATTCCAACACACATATTAGTTTTTAATCCTGCATTTTTTTGTAATACACTAACCATGGCATCTAGAGGATTAGTTATACAAATAACAAAAGATTTTTGGCTATACTTTTTTATTGCTTGACCAACTTGTTGAACAATAGTGGAATTTTTTTCTACCAGATCATCTCTGCTCATACCTGGTTTTCTGGCAAATCCTGCAGTAACAATTATTACATCTGAATTTTTTATATCTTTGTAACTATTTGATCCCTTTATCTTAATATTAAAAGATTCAATTGCTGATGATTGAGCAATATCTAAAGCCTTTCCCTGAGGAATCCCTTTTGCTATATCAACAAGAACTACATCAGCTAATTCTTTTATACCTATTAGGTGAGCAAGGGTTCCGCCAATATTACCAGCACCAATAAGAGAAATTTTTTTTCTCATTCTGTTTCTATATAAGAATTATTTTTCAGTAACAATAGCCTTCTTTATATCTGCTATTGCTTTTGCTGGATTTAATCCTTTGGGACAAGATCTGGTACAATTCATTATTGAATGGCATCGGTATAATTTAAGAGAGTCATTAATTTCTTCTAATCTCTCTTTTCTTTTAGTATCTCGTGTGTCATTTATCCATCTTGATGCTTGAAGTAAAACTGCTGGTCCTAAATAATTATCTCCATTCCACCAATAGCTTGGACAAGAGGTTGTGCAACAAAAACATAAAACACATTCCCAGCTTCCATCTAATTTAGCCCTATCTTCTGGCTTTTGTATATTTTTAGAAGGATTTTTCTCTTTTTTTTCTTCTTCATTTTGCAACCATGGTTTTATTGACTCTAGTTGTTTATATGCATCTGTTAAATCAGGAACCAAATCTTTAACAACACGCATATGGGGAAGAGGATAAATTTTAATATCTTTTTTACTTTCTTCAATTGGTTTCAAACAAGCCAATGTATTTACTCCATCAATATTCATTGCGCATGACCCGCATACACCTTCTCTACAAGATCTTCTAAAAGTTAAGGTTGTATCAATTTCATTTTTAATTTTTATAAGAGCATCTAAAACCATTGGACCACAATTTTTTAAATCAACTTCATATTTGTCTAATCTAGGATTTTCATTCTCTTCAGGATCCCATCGGTATATAATTAATTTTTTTGTTGAATCATTATTTCCTTTAAAAGAATAGGTTTTTCCTTCTTTGATTTTTGAATTTTTTGGTAAAATAAAATCAGCCATAATATTAATATACTCTTTTCTTGGGTGGGATTGGTTGAATGTGATTAGTTAAGGTATTTAAGTTTACAGGCTTCTTATCTAATTTTATATTTCCTTCTTTATCCAACCAAACTAAACTATGAAAAAGCCAATTTTTATCATCTCTTTCTGGATAGTCCTCTCTCGCGTGGGCCCCTCTGCTTTCTTTTCGATTAAGAGCTGAATATAATGTTGCTTTAGATTGCTCCATTAAATTGTGCAATTCTAATGTTTCTACTAAATCGGTATTAAAAATAAGTGATTGATCTTTAACTTGAATATTTTCCATTTTTCTTTCAACAGTTTCAAATTCTTTTATACCACTTTTAATTAAATCCTCAGTTCTAAAAACTGCACATTTTTTTTGCATTATTTTTTGCATTTCATTACGCGCTTCTCCTGAAAAAATTTCTCCTTTATTATGTCTAATAAGATCAAATCTATTTAATATTTCTTCAGTATGTCTTTGATGAATATTAACTTTAGCTGAATTTGGTATTGTTTTTTTACTTGCAGTAATACTAGAAGCTTTACCAAAAACTAATAAATCAATTAAAGAGTTTGTGCCTAATCTATTAGCTCCATGTACAGAAACACAAGCTGCTTCTCCAACTGCCATAAGGCCTTCACAAATTTTATCAGGATTATCAGTTGTTGGATTAAGTACTTCAGTCCTATAATTTGTAGGAATACCTCCCATGTTATAATGTACGGTAGGTAAAACTGGGATAGGGTCCTTTGTTAAATCTACATCTGCAAAAATTTTTGCTGTTTCTGATATTCCTGGTAATCTTTTGTGAATAGTGTTTGAATTAATATGTTCTAGATGAAGTAATACATGATCAGAATTTTCTCCACATCCTCTGTTTTCATTTATTTCAATCGTCATAGCTCTACTTACAACATCTCGTGAGGCTAGATCTTTTGCATTGGGGGCATAACGTTCCATAAAACGTTCTCCATCACTATTTGTTAAATAACCTCCTTCCCCTCTGGCTCCCTCAGTTATTAAAACTCCGGCTCCGTAAACTCCAGTAGGATGAAATTGAATAAATTCCATATCTGATAAAGGCAACCCTTGCCTTAAAGCCATTGCGCTTCCATCACCAGTACAGATATGAGCACTTGTTGAAGAAAAATATGCGCGTCCATACCCTCCTGTTGCAATAATAGTTTGGTGAGATAAGAATCTATGCAATGTTCCATCTTCAAGACACCACGCAATCACTCCTTTGCAAGATCCATCCTCTTCTATAAGTAAATCTAAAACAAAATACTCAATAAAAAATTCAACAGAATTCTTTAAAGATTGTTGATACAAAGTGTGTAATAAAGCATGTCCTGTTCTATCAGCTGCAGCGCAAGCTCGCATAGCTGGCGGGCCTTCACCATTACTAGTTAAATGACCTCCAAAAGGTCTTTGATAAATTTTGCCTTCTTCAGTTCTACTAAATGGCATTCCATATTCTTCTAAATCTTCAATTGCCTCAGGAGCTTTGGAACAAAGATACTCTATTGCATCTTGATCTCCAAGCCAATCAGAACCTTTAACTGTATCAAACATATGCCATTTCCAACTATCTTCTCCCATATTACCAAGTGCAGCACCTATACCACCTTGAGCAGCAACAGTGTGACTTCTGGTTGGAAAAACTTTTGATATACAAGCTACATTTAAATTAGATTCAGCCAAACCTATAGCAGATCTTAATCCTGATCCCCCTGCACCAATGACAATTACATCATAATTATGATCTATAATATTATAAGCTTTGTTCATTAAAAAAAATTCAATTTCAAAATTCCAACCACAACTACAGTAGCTGAAGCTAAAGTTAATAAGTTTATAAATCTTATTAAAAATATTTTTAAATTTTTTGCTGAAATATAATCTTGTATAATAGATTCACAGCCTATTTTTGAATGCAATAATATTGTCAACATCATTATTAAAAAAAGAAAACTATTAAAAATCGATTCAAAAAAAATCCTAATTTCTTCATAACCTTGACTTTGAAATAAAATACAATGATAAATAAACCAAAACGACAAAGGCAATAACATAGTTGCAGTAACTCTTTGAACTATCCACTTATTTTTATAGTTTTTTTTCATAATATTTATAAAAACCAGACTATGATTGTGGCAATAATTGTTAATAATGAAACTATGTAACCTGAGCGGTAAACTGTTTTTAGTTCCATTCCCCAGCTAAAAGACCAGAATAAATAGCGAATACCATTAAACAAATGATAAAAAAATGCCAATGTCCAAAAAAATAAAATTACTTTAAAAATAAAATTAGAAGAAATAATTTGAAAATAATTATAAAAATTTTCTCCAATTAAAACCGCTAAAAACCAAAAGACTAGTAAAAATGAACCCAATGTTAAAAAAATACCAGTTAATCTATGAAAAATGGAAAAGACAGCAGTTAATACCTTTTTATGAATACTAAGATGTGGGGATAAAGGTCTATTATCAATCATTTACTGAAAATTAAAAATATATATTCTAACTTTTAAGTATTCTTTTTTTAGAGAAATTCAAAAAAAAATCCCTTTTTAGACTATAATCAATTTATGTAATTAATGTGGATAAATCTGTGGATATTATAAATTTTGGCTGAAATTCTAAGGACTTAATCAAATAAATTAATCTTTTTTTCCTTATTTCTTGAATAAATTCTAGTTTGAAAGTAATTTAGTAATGCCGGATAAAAAACTCGTTTTCTTAGCTTCGGAGGAACGCCGAGAGACAGTTTACAATCATTCCCGCCGGATGATGTATTAGAGTTTTGTCTAAGCTAGAGAAGTGTCTGCCAAGGTACAAACTGGTGAAGACGAGTCCGGCACTTTTAATTATTTAAATGTTCCTCAAAAAAATTTTTTAATTTTGTTCCATATTCTTCTGGATATTTAAACATTGCATCAACATGATATGAATCTTTTGCAAGCCAGAATTTTGCATTGATATTATTCTTATTTATATATTCTTTAAAAAAATCAAAATGATGAATTAATACTCTTTCATCTTTATCTCCGTGAGTAAAAAAATAATTTTGAGTTTTGGTTAAAGAAAATGCAGGTGATAGTTTCGTGGGATCAATTCCTGTTAAAAACTTGCCTGCAAAACTTACTGATGGCCCAAAATCATGAGGAAATCCATAGCGAGCAATTTCATCTTTTAAAATCATTTTGAATTCCGCTAAAGTACTATCAAGCCAAATAGCTTTAATATTTGGCTCTTCTTTGCCAGCAAATATAACTGAGGCTCCTCCTAAAGAAATTCCTAGTAAGCCAATAGAAGATTCTCTAAATCCATTTTCTACCAAAAAATCATAGGCACCTAAAACATCTTTATATTCACTTAATCCTAGATTTTCATAGTTACTAACAGTAGTGCTATCACCATAATTTCTTAAATCAATTGAAAGAGCATTAATATTATTTTTTATTAATAAGCTTGCTAAAAGATTTGACTCTGGTTTACATTTTCCATTAGGAAATAATCCATGAACTATTACTACAATGGGTTGGTCTTTATGGTGGTCAAATAACCATCCACTTATTTTAATATCTTTTTCTCTAGAAGAAAAATAAACTTCCTGCCAATCATCAATATGATAATTTTTAAAAGGAAAGTTTTTTCTGAGAATGCTCCTGTTAACATTTGAGTATTCATGGTGATCTACTAATGTTGACCATGTATTAGGTAAAGCACCTTCATGTAACCCACATGAAGGGTCAATTTTTAGTATAGTGTTAGCTAAATAAAAACCAGCAGCTACATAAATGATAAATATAAAAAATATCAAAGAGCTAAAAATATAAATTAATTTTTTTATCATTATTTTTCAGACGCTATAATTGTCATTTCATATAATCTACTAGCTGTTCTCTCGAAATCATTTTTTAGTTTTTTTATATTACATAAACTGTTTATTGGTTTTTCAGCCAATATTACAACTGAACATTTTTTTTCATACAACATATCAATAAGACCGATGAATCTTCTGCATTGATCAGATTCGGAATCTGAAAATTCTGGGACTTTATAAATAAATAAAATACTAAACTCATTCGCAATATTTTTATAATCTTCGTGGGCTAAGTTAGCCATACAAAGTTCAGAAAATTCACAATAAGCTATATTAGCTGTACATTTTTCGAGACGTATAAATCTACTTTTGGTTTTAATTTTTCGTATATGAATTTCTCCCTGATCAACAAAACGATCAAAAAGTTTATTAAATTCATTAATAGTTTTATTGTTTATAGGACTATAGTAAGTCTTTGCCTGGTTAAGCATTTGTCGTCTGTAATCTTCAAAACTCTCTAAATGTAAAACTTTAAAATTATTTTTTATATGTTCAATAAACGGAATAAAATCTTCTCTTTGTAAACCGTTTTTATAAAGATCATTGGGAAAATAATTTGAGGAGGTAACAATAAAAATTTTATATTTTTGAAAAAAATAAAATATTTTTTTTAATAATAATGCATCTACTATATTAAAAACATGTAATTCATCAATAAATATAATTTTATATTTTTTAGAAAGTTTTTTTACATATATTTCTAAAGCAAAATCTTTTTTATTATGATTATTAACAAATGCATGTAAATTAATCATAAAATGATTAAAGTGAAATTTTTTTGATTTTTTAATGTTGTTAATAAATAAATTAATTAGAAAAGTTTTACCGATACCTACTTTACCATAGAGATATATGCCTTGAAATTTTTCTTTATTTAAAAAAAAATTAATTTTTTGGTTCTGTGTCCAAATTTTCTCAAAAATATTTAAAATTTTAATTTGATCTTCATCATAACTAATAAAATTATTTGATACAAAATCATTATATATTTTTATTAAATTATTTTTCATTTGATTTTCCTAAAAAAGAAGAAAGTTTTTTAAGTGTTTCATGTTCTTCAATTGTTAATTTTTGTTTTTTTTCTTTTAATTTTAATCTTTTATATTCTGCAAAAATATATCTTAAACTTTTATCAAGATCTTTATCCATCAATTTTGATTATAAAAAAAAGGTAAAACAGTTGAAAATATTATTATAAATAAGCTCATAAAACTAATAGACAGCACACCCATTCCAAAATCTATCATATAACCAAAAACCACTGGTGATAAAGCACTAAAAAAAACTCCTAATGCATGAAGTAATGCTTTTACGGATCCTAAGCTTTCAAGACCATAAAGTTCTGCCCATAAAGATCCAATAAATGGAGTTCCAATTCCTAAGCTTAAACCAAGCAAAGACATATAAAGCATCATAAAAAAATAACTTTCAAAAAAAATTAAAGCTAGTATTCCAAAAAATAAAGGTGCCAGAGTAAAATAAATTACTTTTTTTGTATTGTATTTATCAACTATAGGGCCACCTATAATAATTCCTATGATAGAAAATATTCCTAAAAAAATAAATCCATTTGCTAACATTTGAATAGTCCATCCTTTTTGATTAATAATAAAAATTTGATGAAATGTCAGTCCTGTACTAATATATGGTGCGGCAATAGAAATTGGTAAATAATAATAAAATTTTTTATCATATAAAACATCTCGAGTGCGCCAAGTTTTGTTATTTACAAAGTTTAACGAATTTTCTCTAAAATTAGAGTGTCTGATTGATTGATTTTGCAAAGATAGAAAAAGTATTGGTAAAAAAATAATTAAAATACTAAAACTCCCTGCTAACCAAATATGTTTCCACTCTAAATTACCAGCTAATTTAACAACAATCATTGGTAAAATCATAACACCAATCATTCCTCCAAGCGTAGCAACTGATAAAGCTTTTCCTCTGTTATCACCAAAGTATCTTGCCATTGTAGTTTCTCCTGCATGAGACATGGCTCCTTGGCCAAAAAAACGTAATGCAAATATGACAAAAAAAAGAAAAAAAGGATTTTTAAAAGATGAATACATGCCTAAGCACGCTAAAGATAAACCCACTGAAATTATTAAAGAGTAAATTCTCAGGTCTATATAATCTATAAGTTTAGCAAACCCCACTAAAATAAGTGAGCTAGATAAAGTACCAAGAGCATAAACTAAACCAAATTCTCCATCTGTTAAAATATAAAATTCTCTTATCTCTAAATTATAAATTGAAATAAAAAATGTTTGACCAAAACTTGCAAAAAAAAGAATGGCGAATCCATAAACAAGCAATTTAGGATCAAATGATAAAAAATCTCTCATATTTTACTAATTACAAATTGAAAAAAAAGGTAAAAATAATTTTCTTTTTTTATATGTTTTTTTTAGTTTAAAATTACAACAAATATTTTTAAAGTGTTGTTTTTTTGGCATATTAATTGTTTTAAAAAAAATATTATCATGTCCAAAAAATGATTGTTGTCCATTGCTTTCTATATGAATTATATTAATTGAGTTTTTTGTTTTAATCATATTAATATTTTAATGTTATTTTTTTAACTTTATCTAATAAATTAACCATTTTCTTTATATTGATTCTTCCTGTATTCACATTTCGTGGGCTAGGATGGTAACATCCTACAAGAATTTTTTTATCAGGTAGTTGAAATTTACATCCGTGAGAAAATTTATAGTCTTTATTTTTTATTTCATAATCTTCTCTATAAAAATTTAAACATGCGTCGAAAGCAATTTTGCCTAAAGCCAAAATTACTTTGATATTTCTTAAATAGTTTTTCTCTTTTTTAAAAAAGTTAAAACAAGTCTTTAATTCTTTAGATGTTGGTTTATCTTCGGGAGGAACACATTTGAGAGCAGTAGTTAAATAAGCATTATATAACTTTAATCCATCATTTTTTTCTACTGAGTTTGACTGATTTGATAAGCCTGCTTTAAACAAACATTGAAATAAAAATTCAGATGATTTGTCTCCTGTAAAGACTCTTCCAGTTCTATTACCCCCATGAGCTGCTGGTGCTAATCCGATCATTAACAATTTGGCATTTTGATCACCATATCCAGTTATTGGCTTTCCCCAATAGTTTTCATTTATGTACTGTTTACGTTTTTCTTTTGCAATTTTTTCTCTAAAATTTACAAGCCTCTTACATTGTCTACATTTTGTAATGGTTTCATTTAATTTTTTTAGTGTCATGAAGAAATAAGTCTTCTATATTATAGTAAGGATATGAATGAAAGAGCAAAAAAAATACTTGAATTTTGGTTTATCAAATCATCAGTAAAAGATTGGTTTGAAAAAAATGATAATTTTGATAAAAAAATTAGAGATCTTTTCTTTGAAGATTATAAACAGGCCATTAATAATGAATATGACGATTGGCAGGATAATCCTAATGCATGTGTAGCTTTGGTAATTTTACTTGATCAATTTTCAAGAAATCTTTTTAGAAATAGTGATAAAGCATTTAAGCAAGATTACAAAACAAGACTTATAGTAAATGAAGCGATAGACAGAGGATATTTGGAAGAGCTAGAGCTTGATAAAATACAATTTTTATTATTACCATTAATACATAGCGAAGACATTAGTGACCATATTTTTGGACATAAACTTATTGATACATACTTAATAAAACATGAACAATATAATTTAATAAAAAAAGCTTGGAATGATCATACTATTCCTATAAAAAAATTTGGTCGTTATCCGCATAGAAATAAAGTTCTTGGAAGAAAAAATACTTCGGAAGAAGAAATATTTCTTACAAAACCAAACAGTTCTTGGTAGTTAAAAAATTAAACTGTGTTAATATTAATTTTATTCATGGTCTCGTGGTGAAATGGATATCACGTTGGTCTTCGGAACCAAAGTTTGGGGTTCGAGTCCCTACGAGACTGCCATTATTTTTTTGCTCTATGACTATGAACACTAAAAATTTCTTCATCAATTTTAGCATTAAAAGACAAAGATCTTCTTTCGCCTGAGCCTATAAAAGGATTTACTGAATGAAATAAATAATGAGGAAAAATGTAAAAATCTCCAACTTGGGGTTTTTCAGACAAAGCACCTTTAGAAAGAAATTGTTCAGTTCCATGAATAAAATTTATATTCCCATGAACATTTTTTTTATTTTCTTGAATTGTTTCTCCAAAAGTATCAGGTAATTTAAGATATCCAGCACCTGAAAGATGGCCTCCATGTACATGGGCAGGATTATATTCATTTTCAAATTGTCTTACAACCCAAGCAGACATAAGTTCAAATTTAGTTATTTCCTGTCCACAAGACAATTTAACATATGTTTTTGAAATACTAATAAGATAATCTAGAAGTGCACCTTCTACTATTTCTTTTGGTAATCTGATTTCTTGCTTTACTTGACCTGCTAGGCTTGATCCATAGTCATTAAGTTGAGCAGCTTCTTTATTTTTTTCTATTACTTCATCTATATAATTATTGATTTTTATAATTAAGTTTTCAGGAATATTTACTTTGCCCAAACTTGGACCAAAAGGTTTAGATATATTTAAATGAATTTTGTTGTTCACAATATTAAAAAAATTAATTTATTGAATATACTGATCATAATCTTTTATTATAGTTTCAGCTATCTGAACAGCATTTAAAGCAGCTCCTTTACGAAGATTGTCTGATACAACCCACAAACTTAAACCATTATCTATGGAGTCATCATTTCTAATTCTGCTTATATAAACTTTATCTTCACCAGCTATTTCAACAGGAGTTACATATCCCTCATCTTTTCTGTGATCAATAACTGAAATGCCATCGGATTTAGATAAAAGATTATGTGCTTCTTTAGCATCTAGTGGAGAATCAAATTCAATATTTATAGCTTCTGAATGACCAATAAACACTGCTGTTCTAACACATGTTGCTGAAACTTTAATTTCTTCATCTAAAATTTTTTTTGTTTCATCAATCATTTTTTGCTCTTCTTCTGTATTGCCGTTTTCTAAAAAAGCACCTATATGAGGAATTGCATTAAAAGCTATTTGTTTAGTAAACTTTTCTTTTTTTAATTCTTTATTTGCATAAACATTTTGAGTTTGATTAAATAACTCATCCATTCCTGTTTTGCCTGCACCTGACACAGCTTGATATGTTGAAACCACCACTCTATTTATAATTGATTGTTCATGTAGTGGTTTTAAAGCAACTACCATCTGAATTGTTGAACAATTAGGATTTGCAATGATATTTGTTCTTTCTTCATTTTGAAAAAATTCTTCAAGAGCATCAGAATTAACTTCAGGAACTATTAAAGGAATATTTTTTTGCATTCTAAAATGAGATGTATTATCAATAACTATACAACCAGCATTAGCAGCTTTAGGGGCATATTTAGCTGAAATTTTACCACCAGGTGAAAACAAACCTATTTGAGCTTTTGAAAAATCAAATTCAGCGAGGTCCTCAACAATAATCTCCTTGTTTTTAAATTCTAATTTTTTTCCTTTAGATTTTGATGATGCAAGTAAATACAGATTATCAATTGGAAAATTTCTTTGTTCTAAAATTTGAATTATTTCACTTCCAACTGCTCCTGTTGCACCAGCGACTGCTACATTATATTCTTGTGTCATTTAATTTCCTGATAATAGTTTTAATTCCTCTATTACAGCATCTCCCATTTCTTTAGTAGAAATTATTTTTTTTGCACCATCTTTAATATCTGCAGTTCTAAGGCCTTTTAATAAAACATTTTGAACGGCTTTTTCAACTAGTTCACTATCCTCCTGCATATCAAAACTATATTTAAGCATCATGGCAAAACTCATAACCATTGCGAGAGGATTTGCTTTTGATTGACCAGCAATATCTGGTGCACTCCCATGAACAGGTTCGTACATGGCTGCTCTAGAACCATTTTCCTTTAACGGTCCAAGTGATGCTGATGGGAGCATACCAAGTGAACCAGTTAGCATTGCTGCAGTATCACTAAGTAAATCTCCAAAAAGGTTATCTGTTAAAATAACATCAAATTGTTTAGGATATCGAACAAGTTGCATTGCACAATTATCAGCCAATATATGTTCAAGATTCACCGAGGCATATTCATTTTTATGTAAATCAGTAACTATATTTCTCCAAAATAATCCAGTTTCCATTACATTAGATTTTTCAGCTGATGAAACTTTGTTTCTTCTCAATTTAGCTAAATCAAAAGCAACTCTTGAAACTCTCTCAATCTCAGATGTAGTATAAACTTGAGTATCGATAGCTTTACTTTCCGTATCACTAATTTTAGAAATTCCTCTTGGATGACCAAAATATACTCCACTTGTTAATTCTCGTACAATTAATATATCTAATCCCTTCACTAATTCTGATTTTAAAGAAGAAGATTCTGCTAAAGCATCTAATACAACAGCTGGTCTTAAATTTGCAAAAAGATCTAAATCTTTCCTTAATCTTAATAAAGCAGCTTCTGGTCTTTTTTCTCTTTCAACATTATCCCATTTAGAACCCCCTACTGCACCAAATAAAACAGCATCTGAGTCCAAAGCAATTTGCATTGTTTCATCACTAATAGAGTTGCCTTCTTTGTCGTATGCGGCTCCACCCACTAATCTCTCAGAAATATCAAAAGACATAGATTTTGTTTTCTCCATCCAATCAATGATTTTGAGAACTTCAGCCATAACTTCATTGCCAATACCATCACCAGGCAAAATAAGAATTTTTTTATTACTCATTTTATATTATCCAGGGATGAGATAACTTGATACTTTCTTCATATTTGGAAATTTTATCTTTTTTTTGAAGCGTTAAACCAATATCATCAAGACCTTCTATTAAACATTTTTTTCTAAAAGGATCAATATCAAACTCAATAATATTTTCATCTGCTAAAATTATTATTTGCTCATCAAGATTTATGGTTAATTGATTTTTATTTTTTGCTTCTGTCATTAATGTGTTCACTTTTTCTTGATCTAAATGAATAGGAAGAATACCATTTTTAAAACAATTATTATAAAAAATATCAGCAAAACTTGGGGCAACAATACACTTAAATCCAAAATCTAATAAAGACCATGGGGCATGTTCTCTACTTGAACCACAACCAAAGTTGTCACCTGCAATAAGAATAGTTGCTTTTTTATAAGGATCCCAATTTAAGACAAAATCATTTTTTATATTACCTTGCATATCAAATCTTAATTCATGAAAAAGATTTTTTCCCAAACCAGAACGTTTAATTGTTTTTAAAAATTGTTTTGGTATGATCATATCTGTATCAACATTGATCATAGGAAGTGGAGCAGCAATACCTTTTAGAGTTATAAATTTTTCCATTATAAATCAGTCTCTTGAGCAAACGAGCCTTTAATTGCAGATGCAGCAGCAACAGCTGGACTAACTAAATGTGTTCTACCTTCTCTACCTTGCCTTCCTTCAAAATTTCTATTTGATGTTGAGGCACATCTTTCTCTTGGTTTTAATTGATCTGGATTCATAGCTAAACACATTGAACATCCTGGTTCTCTCCAATCAAAACCAGCTTCAATAAAAATCTTATCTAATCCTTCACTCTCTGCTTGTTCTTTAACTAAACCAGACCCAGGAACAATCATTGAATCAACACTAACTTTTTTTCCTTTAACTACTCTTGCAACTTCTCTTAGATCCTCAATTCTACCGTTTGTACATGAACCAATAAAAACTTTATCAATTTTAATTTTATTTATTTCTTGATCTGGTTCTAAACCCATATATTCAAGTGATCGCTCAATTGATTTTTTTCTATTAACATCTTCAACGGATGAAGGGTTTGGAACCTTTCCATTAATTGGCGCAACATCTTGGGGGCTAGTTCCCCAAGTAATTTGAGGAGTAATGTCTTCAGCATTAATATTTATTTCTTTATCATATTTTGCATCATCATCAGATGGCAAGGACTTCCAAAATTTAACAGCCTTTTCCCATTCTTCGCCTTTAGGCGCATATGGTCTGTCTTTAATATAATCAAAGGTTTTTTGATCAGGTGCTATTAGTCCAGCTCTTGCTCCAGCCTCTATACTCATATTACATATAGTCATACGTCCTTCCATACTAAGAGAATTTATTACATCTCCAGTATATTCAATAACATAACCTGTTCCACCAGCTGTTCCAATCGCACCTATAATATGAAGAATAATATCTTTTGCTGTAACACCAGATTTTAATTTTCCATTAACAACAATCTTCATATTTTTTGCAGGTTGTTGAATAAGAGTCTGACTAGCTAAAACATGTTCTACCTCACTCGTACCGATTCCAAAAGCCAGCGCACCAAAAGCTCCGTGTGTAGCAGTGTGACTATCCCCACATACAATAGTCATTCCTGGTTGAGTAATACCTTGCTCTGGACCAACTATATGAACAATACCTTGTCGTTTATCTAGAAGAGGAAATAGAGTAACTCCAAATTCTTTACAGTTATTTTCTAGTGTTTCTACTTGAATTCTGCTTTCTTCATTATCAATACCTTTAGATCTATCAGAAGTAGGAACATTATGATCGGCAACAGCAAAAGTACTTTCTGGACGATATACTTTTCTGTTATTGTCTCTCAAACCTTCAAATGCTTGAGGGCTTGTTACCTCATGAACTAAATGACGGTCAATATAAATTAGACAAGTACCATCTTCTTGTTGATGGACAAGATGATGAGACCAAATTTTATCAAATAATGTTTTATTATTTGGATTGTTCATCCGTTTTTTTTTCAACTTCTTCAGTAGAAGCTTCCGACTTTATTGATTCTTTTTGTGCATCTTCTTTTTTTTCTTCATTAACAGGTTGTTCAGTCGCTTCTTTTATTATTTGTTCTTCTTGTGCTTTCGGTTCAGTGTTTTGCTCTATTGATTCAGTTTGGTTTTCTTCAGTTCCAGTGTCTTTAGATCTTTCTGCTGATGTTACCTCTTCTTCTGTCATTGCATACTGATCAATTTCATCGCCTCTATCACGATCTGCAATGCGTGCACTTTTCCCTGTTCGATCACGAAGATAATATAATTTGGCTCTTTTAACATCGCCTTTACGTACAACCTCTATTTTATCTATGTTAGTACTAAAAAGAGGGAATACTCGTTCTACACCCTCACCATGAGAAATTTTTCTTAAAGTAAATTTTGAATTAACTGAATTATTTTTTCTCGCAATACACGTACCTTCAAAAGATTGTAAGCGCGACTTATCACCTTCAGTAATCTTTAAAGTCACCTTAATTGTATCTCCGGGACGAAAAGCAGGAATTCTTTTTTTTGAAGTAAGATTTTCAATTTGTTTTTTTTCAAATTTTTCTAATAAATTATTCATTCTTTCCCTTGTGCTTTCTTGTCTTTTATTAATAAATCTGGCCTAGTTATTTTAGTTCTCTCAATAGACTTTTTTAATCTCCATTCTTTAATCTTTTCATGATGCCCTGAAATTAACACTTCAGGAATTTCATGATTATTGTTATTAGTATCTTTCCAAACTTTAGGTCTGGTATAATGCGGATACTCCAAAAGATCATTAGTAAAACTTTCTTCTAATAAACTTTCAGGCTGCCCTAATACTCCAGGAAGCAAACGAATACAACCTTCAACTAATACTTGAGCTGCTGTTTCTCCTCCCATTAAAATATAATCTCCAATGCTAATTTCTGAGAAATCTAGAACATTTATTGCTCTTTGGTCTACTCCTTCAAATCTCCCACAAAGTATAATTAATTGATCAAATCTTGAAAATTCTAATAAATTTGCCTGTTTTAAGGGCTTACCTGAAGGAGTTAAATATATCAATTTTCTCTTAATATGATTAGGATATTCTATAGAAAGTAAGGCTTTTTCTACTACATCAGCGCGAATGATCATGCCAGGTCCACCTCCGAAAGGCTCATCGTCAATACTTTTATTATTATCATAACCAAAATTATGTAAATTAATCACTTCAAGCATCCATTTTTTTTCTTTTAATGCACTTCCAATTAACGAGTGATTTAATGTCCCCGGAAACATATTAGGGTAAGCAGTTAATATTTTAACATCTAACATCAGTCTATAAGTCCATACAAAGGATCAACAATTATAGTTTGATTTATAATATCAACGCTTACAAGATTGTTTTTATCCATTGGAACAAAAAAAATTTTTTTCTTTTTATCATGAACTTCAAGTAAATCACCTGCTCCAAAATTTTTTAAATCTATGACACTTCCAAGAATCTTATTTTTTGTATTTATAACTTTACAGCCAATTAAATCTGTTGAATAAAATTCATTTTTTTTTAATTTTGGAAAGTTTTTTCTATAAGAATAAATATTTTTTCCTTTAAAAGATAACGCTGTGTTTCTATCACAACATTTATCTAAACTAGCTATATATTTAGATCCAATTTTTTTAAAATAAGTGAACTGTAAAGTTGTTTTATTTCCTTCTAAAAAAAATTCTTTTAACATTTTAAAAGATTTTAAATTAGACATAAAAATATTTATACTTATATCACCTTTTAAACCTCTTGGGTTACCAAAAGAGCCAACAAGAACAGGTTGATTTTTTTTCATATTATATAACTATATAAATACTTAAATTTATAATTTTTACTTTTTCTCTTCAGCAGGCTTTTCTTCTGCTTTTACTTCAGCAGTTTTTTCTTCAGCAGGCTTTTCTTCTGCTTTTACTTCAGCGGTTTTTTCTTCAGATTTTTCTTTAGTTTTTTTCTTTGGAAGATGTTTTTTTGTTTTTTCAGTAATAATAGGTTTTTCTCCAACACCCATTGAACTTAAAAACAATTGAACTCTATTGCTTGGTTGTGCACCTTTCCCAATCCAATCCTTAGCTTTGTCTAAATCTATTTTTACTCTTTCTGGATTATCTTTAGTTAACATTGGGTTATATGTACCAATCTGTTCAATAAATTTACCGTCTCTGGCACGTCTTGAATCTGCAACAACTATTCGATAATAAGGTCTTTTTTTTGCTCCTGCTCTTGAGAGTCTAATTCTAACTGGCATATTTTTTCCTTTCTAAATCAATTTAAATTTGGCGGTAATTTTCCTTGTAATTTATTCATAAAATCACTTGGAAAACCCCCTTTTCCCATGGATTTCATTTTTTTCATCATCTTTTGAGATTGAAGAAACTGTTTTAATAATTTGTTTACATCTTGTACTCTAGTTCCAGAGCCTTTGGAGATACGAATTTTTCTTGATGCTTTAATTAAATCTGGATTAGATTTCTCTTTTTTTGTCATTGAATTAATTATTGCAATCTGATGTTTAATTATGTCATCTGATATTTTATTTTCAGCCATTAATTTTTGTGCTTTTGAAATTCCTGGTAACATAGACATAATACCTGAAACTCCACCCATCTTTCCCATTTGTTTAAGTTGCTTCGCAAAATCTTCTAAGTCAAAATTTCCTTTAGCCATTTTTTTTGCTAAAATTTCTGCTTCTTGTTGATCTATATTTTCAGAGGCTTTTTCTACTAATGAAACAATGTCTCCCATCCCAAGTATTCTATTAGCTATTCTTTCAGGATAAAAAGCTTCAAGTTGATCAATTTTTTCTCCTGTACCAATAAATTTAATAGGAGCTCCTGTAATTGATTTTATTGATAATGCTGCCCCCCCTCTTCCATCTCCATCAATTCTAGTTAGAATAGATCCAGTAATATTTACTGTATCACTAAAACTTTTTGCAATATTGGCTGCGTCTTGGCCAGTTAAAGAATCAGCTACTAGAAGTGTTTCGTTAGGATTAAATAAACTATTTATATCTTTTAACTCTTTCATCATTCCTTCATCAATGACTTGTCTTCCAGCTGTGTCTAATAAAATAATATCTACTAAATTTTTATCTGCGAAATTTAATGAGTCACTTATTATGTCATTAACAGACTTAGAGCTTTGACTATCATAAAAATTTACATCAATTTGATTAGCTAATATCTTCAATTGTTCTTGGGCTGCTGGACGATAAATATCAACTGAAACTAATAAGATTTTTTTCTTTGTATTTTTTTTAATGTCATTTGCAATTTTTGCAACAGTTGTTGTTTTACCTGACCCCTGAAGTCCGCAGAAAAGAATTTTTGTTAAACTATTTTTTTGAATATTTAAAGGCTCATTATTATCACCAAGAATTTTAATTAGTTCGTCTTGAACTAATTTAATAATCATTTGATCAGGTTTTATTGATTTTAAAACTTCTTTACCTAAAATATTTGATTTTATGTTATCTACAAAACTCTTAACTACTGAAAGAGCTACATCAGCCTCTAGAAGAGAAATTCTTATTTCTCTCATAGTAGTATCAAGATCTGATTCTGAAATTACTGCCTTGCCTCTAATTGAACCGACAATTTTTTCTAATCTTGCATTTAATGTTTCAAACATATTATCAAATAACCTTTCACACCAGGGCACGAAACTCGTGGGCTGATGTACCTATCAAAACTGATAAGTTAGTAAAATTTCATTTAATGAATTTTAAGGAACGCATATTGAAATAGAGCATTAAAGTCAAGATTTGATAAGTGATCGAATTTTTACTGGAATTCTTCGAAAAAACAGTCATAAAAGCATTTTTATGCAAAAAATAAATTTTATCAAAATGCACGGCTTAGGTAATGATTTTGTCATCATTGATAAAAGAGTCAATGAAATTAACATTACAAAAGAATTAATAAGCAAATTAAGTGATAGAAAAAGTGGTGCTGGTTGTGATCAATTAATCACTATTAATAATAGTAGTAAAAAAGATATTGATATAGATGCTGAAATAAAAATTTATAATCCTAGTGGTGATCAAGCAGAAGCTTGTGGGAATGGAACCAGATGTGTAGCAAAATTATTATTTGAAGAGTTAAATAAAAATGATATCAAAATACTCTCCGATGCTGGAATTTTAGTAGCTAAAAAAAAAGATAATAATATTAGTGTCAATTTAGGAAAACTTACAACTAACTGGAAAAAAATCCCTATAATAAAAGATATGGATACCATGAATGTTCCAATAAAAATAAATGATTTTAGTAATGGTGTAGCAGTAAATATTGGTAATCCTCATTTAGTTTTTTTTGGACAAAATTTAAATGATGTAGATTTAGGTATGATAGGGCCTAAGATAGAAAATCATAAGTTTTTCCCTAACAAAATAAATGTTGAGCTTGTAGAAATCATAAATAGAAATAAAATTAAAATAAGAGTATGGGAGCGTGGAGCTGGACTTACTTTAGCCTGTGGAAGTGGAGCTTGTGCTTCAGTATATGCTGGAACATTAAAAAACCTTCTTGAAAATGAAGTTGAGGTAATTTTAGAAAGAGGGTCATTATATATAAACATAGTTAATGATGAAGCAATAATGACAGGACCAGCAGAGATAAGTTTTTACGGAAGTTTAGATTACTAAATTATGAAAAAAAATCGAGTAGATATTATCAATCTTGGTTGTAGATTAAATATTTTTGAAGGTGAGGTAATGAATACTTTAATTAAAAAAAGTGATATTAAAAATTATACGATAATCAACTCTTGTGCTGTAACTGAACAGGCTGAAAAAAAAGTATTGTATGAGATTAGAAAATCAAAAAAATACTCCCCAGATAAAAAAATTATTGTAACTGGGTGTGCGGCACAAATTAATCCCAAAAAATATTCTAAAATAAGTAATGTTGACTTTGTAATAGGAAACAAAGAAAAGTTAGAAAGTTCAACTTGGAATAATTTATCAGACAATGATCCTATTAAAGTTAATAATATTTTTTCAGATAATAAATTACATAATAATTTAATTGAAAAATTTGAAGGTAAATCGAGAGCTTACATTGAAATACAACAGGGGTGTGATCATCGTTGCACATTCTGTATTATCCCTTTTGGTAGAGGTAACAATAGAAGCGTACCTGTAGGGGTAATTGTAAATCGCATTACAAAACTTGTAGATAATGGTTATAATGAAATTGTTTTAACAGGAGTAGATATAACAGATTATGGAAAAGATTTGCCAGGTAAACCAAATCTTTTTCAACTTATCAAACGAATCCTCAATTTAGTACCACAGCTAAAACAATTGAGACTATCGTCAATTGATTGTGCTGAAATTAATGATGACTTCTGGCCACTACTTAGTGATAAGAGAATGATGCCCCATTTTCATTTAAGCTTACAAGCTGGAAACGATTTAATTTTAAAAAGGATGAAAAGAAGACATAACAATAAACAAGTAATTGATTTCTGCAAAAAAATCAGATCATTTAGACCTGATGTAGTTCTGGGTGCGGATATTATTGCTGGCTTTCCTACTGAAACAGAAATTATGTTTAAAGATTCCCTGTCTATGATTGAAGAATGTAATTTAACACATTTACATATTTTTCCATATTCTCCAAGAGAAGGCACTCCAGCTGCAAGAATGCCGCAAGTTCCTAGAGAAATAATTAAAAAAAGAGCAAAATTATTAAGAGAGGCAGGAAATAAGGAAATGAAAAAATTATTAAAAAAACAAATTGGTAATTATGCCTCTGTATTGGTTGAGGAAGTAAAAAATAATTCATCATTTGGAAAATCTCAACATTTTATTAAAACTAAAATTGATAAAAAAATAAATATAGGTCAAATAATAAATTGTAAAATTACAGATTTTAATGACAATATCTTAAAGGGAAATATTATCTAATTTAATGAATATTTTTAAAAAATTTCAAATAGGATTAAACAAAACTTCAACTATTTTCTCTTCAAGTTTATTAAGTGTTTTAGCAAAAAATAAAATAGACCAAGAAGTAATTGACGAAATTGAAAATATTTTACTTTCAAGTGATATAGGAATTGAAGTAACTAATCATTTAATTGAAAAAATAAAATCCTCAAAATTATCAGGTAAAGAAGATTCTAATTTAGTTTTGAAAATATTGTGTAATGAAATAGAACAGATTCTTAAATCTAAAGAAAAAATATTAGTTTCAGAAAGTGATAATAAGCCTGGTGCATTAATTTTTATAGGTGTTAACGGAAGTGGAAAAACTACTACTATAGGAAAAGTAATAAATTTTATTTCAGATAAAAAAATTTTAATAGGGGCTTGTGATACTTTTAGGGCAGCTGCAGTTGAACAGTTAAAAGAATGGTCGATAAAACAAAGTGTAGATTTCTATGAAGGTAAAATTAATCAAGATCCCGCAAGTGTAGCCTATAATGCCACTTTAAAAGCAAAAAATGAAGGATATGATTATGTGATTTTGGATACTGCGGGTCGTCTATCAAATAATGCAAATTTATTAAATCAATTAATAAAAATTAAAACTGTTGTAGAAAAAAATATAAATAAAAATGATCTAAAGATAATTTTAGTTTTAGATGGAACTAATGGATCAAATATGATTAAACAAGTTGAAATATTTAGCAAATCAATGGATGTAACAGGATTAATAATAACAAAAATCGATGGTACTGCAAAAGGTGGAGCACTAATCGCTATAGCAAAAAAATATGATTTACCTATACACTTTGTTGGAATGGGAGAAAAAAAAGAAGATTTACTAATATTTAATGCAAAAAATTTTGCTGAATCAATTATTGAAATTAAAAAATAAAAAATGAAAGGCTTAACAAAAATAATTATTGATATTGGGCCCTTAGCAATATTTTTTATTTTTTACACAAGAGGTGAAGAAGGGACAAAATTACAATCAGCAATTCTGCCATTAATGATTGCAACGATTGTTGCCATATTGTTTTCGTACATATTAGAGAAAAAAATACCTATCATGCCAACTTTTGGAGCATTTATTATTTTAGTTTTTGGAGGACTTACTATCTACTTTAACAATGAAGTTTTTTTTAAAATGAAACCAACTATAATTAATATTATTTTTGCAATAATTTTATATGCTGGAGAAGTAGTAAAAAAACCATTATTAAAATTACTTTTGGGTTCTGCTTTAAAGCTCTCTGAGGAAGGATGGTCTATACTTACAAAAAGATGGATAGCTTTTTTTATAGCTCTTGGTATTTTAAACGAAATTATATGGAGAACTCAATCTACAGATATATGGGTAAACTTTAAGGTTTTTGGTATTTTACCAATTACATTTTTATTTACTCTAAGCCAATTTTCTCTATTAAAAAAACATCAAATAGAAGATTAATTTATATTATTTTCTTCAATTGCATTAAAACCTGGGGATCCCTTTCCTTCTAACCACTCAAGAAAAGCCCCTCCAGCATTTGAAATATAAGAAAAACCATCGTTTGCTTTAGCAATTTTAATAACTGAGTTTGTGTCTCCACCTCCGGCAATACTAATGATCTCAGAGTTGACTGAGCGTGACTTTATAATATTAGCAATTTTAATAGAAGACTCCGCAAAAGAAGGATATTCAAAAGCTCCTAAAGGTCCGTTCCATAAAATCAATTTTGATTTATTAATATATTGTGAGATTATTTGAGTTGTTTTGGATCCAATATCTAAAATCATTTGAGAGTCAGATACATTGTCTGTTTCACATCTTTTAACAGTTTCTTTTTCATTTAAATTATTTGCACAGACAACATCAATTGGCAGAATGATTTCACAATTATTTTCTTTAGCTTTATTTATAATTGAAAAAACAACTTCATTGTAGTTTTTTTCAATTAAAGATTTTCCAATATTAATTTTTTTTGCATATAAAAAAGTATTAGCCATGGCTCCTCCGATAACTATTGCATCAAAGTAATAAGACAAATTAAAAAGTAATTCTATTTTAGTAGAAATTTTTGAGCCACCAATAATTGCCAAATTTGGTTTGTCTTTATTAGATAATAAAGAATTAAGATTATTGATTTCTTTTAAAAAACTATATCCTAGATATGAGGGTAAAAAAGTTGGAAGACCAACTATTGATGCATGTTTTCTATGAGAGCAAGAAAAGGCATCATTTACAAATGCATCAAAATTTTTACTTATATTTTTAGCAAAATCTAAATCATTCTTTTCTTCAGCTGAATAAAATCGGATATTTTCAAAAAGACAAATATCTCCTGGTTTAATATCATTAATCATATTCTGAATATTTTTTTCATCGAAGTCCTTCAGAAAATAAATCTTTTTAATATTTAATTCTTCCTCAAGAATATTGCATATAAATTTTAAAGAATATTTTTTATTTTTAATGCCCTTAGGTCTTCCAAAATGAGAAATTAAAAAAATTTTATTATTGGTATCTTTCAACTTATTCAAAGTTGGCAGTATTGATTTAATCCTTGATCTGTCAGTTATCTGATCATTAACAACAGGCACATTAAGATCTACTCTAACTAAAATATTTTTTTTACTTAAATTTTTATTTTCTATACTTTTCATTATTCAATTTTTATCCTAATTAACCACAGTTTTTCTACATTTTTTTATAAAAATGGCAGTTTTTTTGTTTAAAAAAATACATATTTAGTATATTAGTCTATATCCAAGATACTATATATAGAGACTATTGTAAGGAGAGTATATAATTTATGTCTTGGAATGATGATAATGTCCTTCGCTTAAAAGAATTATGGGATCAAGGACTTCCTACCGCTCAAATAGGTAAATTATTAGGTTTTACTAAAAATGCTGTTGTTGGTAAGGCTCATAGGATTGGATTAGAAAGAAGACCTTCTCCTATAAGAAGAACAGCAGTTAAACCAGATAGAAAAAAAGCACGCTCACCAGTAATGCCAAAATTAAATTTTGAAAAACAAGAGTCAGAAACAAATCAAGTTAATACTAGTAATTTTCAACCTTCTGTTAAAAATATTTTTATTTCTAGTTCAAAGAGAGGTTGTGAATGGCCTGTGGGTCATCCTGATGAATCTGATTTTCATTTTTGTGGTAAAGAAAGGTTCGATGATAAACCATATTGTCTAGATCATTGTGCTATAGCTTATGTGATTCCAGAAAAAGAAGAGGCAAAACCTTTACCAGCAAATAGATCAATAAAATATAAATAATTTTTTTACTATGAGTGAAGGTTTTAAAGAAAATTCATTTAAGTTGGCATATTGGATAATGATAATTCTCTTAGCTGGCGATACAATTGATACAATTTATAGATTTGTAATTATTGGCTATTTTGGAGAAGGTGCAAGTTTTCCAGGAATCGATTCTTTTATCAAACCCACAACAATAGATTTGATTGTTTTCATAATTTTTGAAATTGGTATAATTTACGGAATATTTCTTTTATATAAACTTAAAAAATCAGGGGGATATTGGTTTTTAGGGTCAAATGTTCTATTTACAATTTATGCTTCTATTTTTGGACCAATAGCTGAAATTGGAATCTATAATATTTTATTACCTATAATATTGTTTTTTTGTTTATATATTTTTTTGACAATATTAATTCCTTGGTTTTACTCAGATAAATTTGAATAAGTATTAAGATTTAAAATTTACAATTTATTTAAAAAATTTAAAATAAATACTATGATTAGAAAAGGATTGGTAATTGGTATTAAGCCCGAGTTTATTGCAGAATATAAAAAAACTCACTCTGATGTTTGGCCTGATATATTAGAGAAAATTTCCGTGAGTAAAATAAAAAATTATTCAATTTTTGCACAAGAAGACAGACTTTTTGCTTTTTTTGAATATCATGGTGATGATTTTGATACTGATATGAAAAAAATGAAAAATGATCCAAGATTTATAGAGTGGGAAAAATTTCATGAAAATATGTTTAGACCCCTTGAACACCAAGAAAAGTTTGAGGGTTGGGTAGAATTAGAAGAGGTTTTTAGAAAGGATTAATAATTAGTTTAGAAATTGCTTTTATATGTGATGGCCTAATTTCACAACAACCTCCTAAAATTGTAGCACCTTCTTTCATATATTGTTTTACATAATTAAAAAAATTTTCTTCATTTAAATCTTTATTGATACCTAAGATTTTACTTGGATTACCTTCTTTCCCCCAAGTATCAGATGATGAAACTACATAATTATCAGGAATTACATTAAAAGCATTTAATTTAAAACCATAAGGTAAATTCAAATTTTTCAATTCATCTTTAACGAGCTCATAT
Source organism: uncultured Alphaproteobacteria bacterium (assembly GCA_902577425.1). Classification (GTDB taxonomy): domain Bacteria; phylum Pseudomonadota; class Alphaproteobacteria; order HIMB59; genus MarineAlpha5-Bin3. The sequence continues at coordinate 406,005 of CACGZD010000001.1, forward strand.
GCTTTTGGCGATACACAGGAAGTAATAATTCCAAGCCAGTTATCATTTTTATGACTATCAACAATCTGTGATATATTTTCACCTGAGGGAAGTTTACCATTATCTTTAATATACAATCCTACTAAGACTGGTAAATTATATTTATTTATCGATTCAAGAGCAATTTTGCATTCTGTTGAACTTCCCATAACATCTAAGTAAAACAAATCAATATTATCTTTAAGAAGAAATGCTTGTTCTTCGAATCTTAATTTAACTTCCGTTAAGTCATTACCAAGATCGGCACTATAAGTTTGCTTTTGATTAGGTAGTCCTCCAGCAATTAAAATATTTTTTTTAGAAATATCTCTTGCTCTTAAAGCAAGCTCGACGGCTTTTTTGTTGATTTTTTCAAAATACTCCAAGCAATTATTTTGAATGAGTCTTCCTTTTCTAGAAGTGAAGGTATTAGTAACAATAACCTCAGCTCCAGAATAAATGAAATCAAGATGGGTATCAATTATCAACTGGTGATATTGTTCTTTAATAAGTGCTTCAGCAGACCAAAGAGTTCCATGTGGTTTTAAACCTCTCTTTAAAAGTTCCTGGCCCATTCCTCCATCTAAAATTCTCACCTTATGAAAGAAATTATTGTCCATAATTTTATTTATAAAACTTCCCTACTAAAAATAATCCTAAAGAAACAGAATAGCCTATTCCTATAGCATATAGAACCGTTCCTATACCAACTATACCGCCTAACAAAAAACCAAGACCCACAACGCTTAACTCAAGTACTAATCTGATTAGAGAAAAAGACAAACCAGTTTGTTTATTGATACCTGTCATCAGTCCGTCCCTTGGACCTGGACCTAAATTAGCTGCTAAATAAAATCCACTTCCTATTCCAATGATTAGTATTGCAGAAATTACTTGGGATAATTGTAATAAAAAAATATCTGGTTTTGGTAAAAATGGTAAAGATAAATCAATAACTATTGATATTAGTATAGCATTTAGAATTGTAGCAATTCCTGGTTTTTGTTTTAATGGAAACCAAAATAACAGGGAAATTACACTAACTATAAATGTAGTTATTCCAATTGTATAGCCAGTGATAAAAGACAATCCTTGGTGAAGTACAAACCAAGGGCTAACTCCAATATTTGCTGTTACTATCAATGTCTCACCCAAACCAAATAATATTAGCCCAAAAATTAAATATAAAACAGTTACTGTTTTTGGTTTTAAATTATATTCATGTGAAGAACTCCAATAAAGTTTAGGAATTTTTTTAAGTGTTAATGCATAAATTATTTTTTTTAACATAAGTTTCAGTACCGATATAGATTAGGAAACTAGGTCTCTATCTAAAGAATTATGGATATTATTTATCCCATCTACTAGGGTTAATAGCTGGAGCTTCTGATTTCATTCCTTTAGGTTTGTGGGGCTGTTCCCATTCAACTCCTGAACTGTTGACACTTTTGAGGAAGCGTTTAGTTTCTTTAGGAGCCTTTTCAACAAGTTTTGGATCCCACTCCTTCATGGGTTTAATAGGACCTGCCCAAATGGGACGATAACCAAATTGCACCATCGTACGACGAGTATCAGCTAAATTAGGATGAACACCATGAAATATATTAACTGGAAAGACTATAGCAGTTCCTGCTTCGGCACATATAGTGATTTCTTCTGGATGGGATTTATATCTTTTATATGGGTTAGCTTCAGCATGAAAAGAAAGATGGGATCGTGGTAAAATTCTAAACGGTGCACGTTCTTTAGTTAAATCATCAAAATAATAAATTACACGTAAAAGTTTTGGAGAACTTCCCTCATATCCAAAAATTGAAGAGCCAAAGGGCTGTCCATCCGTATGCATTGATACGGGAGGTGAGCCTGGAAGTGTTCGATGAAAAAAACCCCTAGTAAAAATTATTTCTGGACCACATAATTCTTCAAGAAATTCAATTACTGGTGGGTTAGCTATCAAGGACGCAACTGCAGGACTATACCATTGTGGCTCTAAATGAAAAGTCTGGCAGTCACTATAATCCTTTGTCTGCATAGGTGCATCTTTCATTTCTTTTTTTATTTGTTCAATCTTTGAAGCATCTACAGCTTTAGGAAGAATAGTATATCCTTCAACTTCTAGATGGCGTTTTTTTTCTCCTAGAGACATCGATTCAAAATCTGTCTCATCAATATTCATAAAATCTATTTTTTCATTTATATTATTTAAATCAGAGTTTCCTGGATTTGTTACATCCACTTCTTTATAATTTGAGTTTTTTTCAGTCATCTTAAATCAATCTTGCAATTGAAAAAAATAGTACAAAATTTTAGATAATAAATAAATACAATATTAAATATAATACACTATATATTTACACAATTTTATGAAAAACATATTTTTAACATTAACAGGATATCAATTAACATGGATATTTTGTGTTTTTGGTGAATATTACAATTATCCTTTACTTGGTATTGTTGTAGGAATTTTATATTTGTCTACTTTTTTCTATTTTGTTAAATTTAAAATTCGAGCATTAAAAATATGTCTGCTCTTTTCATTTATTGGATATTTGTTTGATAGTATTCTTGGATATACTCAGCTATTTAATATTAAATCTAATATTATGATAGGCTATATGCCAATTTGGTTTTTAGTTCTCTGGCCTAGTTTTACAACTTTATTTGTAAATGTTCTTGTTTTTTTAAAAAATTATTTATTGCTATCCTTCTTGATAGGTGCTGTATTTGCTCCTCCTACATATTATTTAGGTATACCACTGGATATAGCTTCTAGTAACAATATAACTTTAGCTATGACAACAATGGTTATTTTTTGGGGGTGTTTTTTAATGCTATATTCTTTTTATATAAAAAAAATAAATTTTTAAAATTTACTCGTAGTTAGATTTCACATTTCTCAGCTCTAAAAAGGATGCTTAAAAAAAAATAATAGTATATATGATCGATAATGAGTTTAAATATTGAAAATATTAAAAAAACAAAATCTAATTTAAATTATCCCTCTCAATTATTTATTAATGGGAAATATCAAAAATCAATTTCAGAAAAATCATTTGATAATATTTCTCCAATTGACGGAACTATTGTAAATCAAGTTTTTTTTGCTGAGAAAGAAGATGTTGATTTAGCTGTTTCTAAAGCTAAAGAAACTTTTAATAAAGGATATTGGTCAAATCTTTCACCAGGTGAAAGAAAAAAAATACTTTTAAAATTTGCTATACTATTGGAAAGAGATCGTTTGGAGTTATCACTCCTTGATACCATAGACATGGGTAAAACGATTAATGATACTTACAATGCTGACTTGCCAACTAGTATAGATAATATTGAATGGTATGCTGAAATAATTGATAAACTTTTTGATGATATTTCACCAAGTTCAAAAGAATATTTAGGCTTAATTACCAAAGAACCAATTGGAGTTGTAGCAGCGATAGTACCTTGGAATTATCCATTATGGATGGCAATATGGAAAATTGCTCCAGCGCTTATTACTGGTAATTCTGTTATATTAAAACCTGCAGAACAATCTCCGATGAGCGCTATTAAAATTGGTGCTTTGCTTTCAGAAGCAGGAGTACCTGATGGAGTATTTTCAGTACTTCCAGGAGATGGGCCTATTACAGGCAAATCATTATGTCTTCATAATGATATTGATTGTGTAGCTTTTACTGGATCGGGCGAAGTTGGTAAACTAGTACTTCAGTATTCTGGTCAATCCAATATGAAAAGAGTGCAACTGGAGTGTGGTGGAAAATCACCAAATATTATTTTTGCAGATTGTGATGATCTTGACAGAGCTGCAGAAGCATCTGCTTATGCTATCTTTGGAAATCAAGGTGAGGTTTGTTCAGCAGGATCTAGACTTATAATCCAAAAAGATATTGAAAAAGATTTTATCAATAAAGTCGTTCAATTAAGTAAAAAAATGCAACCTTCAGATCCGCTAAATCCAGATTCATTTGCTGGAGCAATAGTAAATACTGAACAGTTAGAAAAAATACATAAATATGTAAATATAGGTAAAAAAGAGGGAGCTGATATTGAAGTTGGGGGAAATATAACAATGAAAGAAACAGGTGGTTGTTATTTTGAGCCTACTATTTTTAAGAATGTTAAGAATGATATGAAGATTGCTCAAGAAGAAATTTTTGGACCCGTGCTAACAACTTTATCTTTTTCTAATTTTGATGAGGCTGTTTCAATTGCTAATGACTCTGAATATGGACTAGCAGCTGGCGTGTGGACGAATGATATTAACAAAGCAATTAGAGCTTCAAGAGAAATTCGTGCAGGAACAGTTTATATAAATAACTATGAGGAAGGTGTTGACTCAACAATACCTCTTGGTGGATATAAACAATCTGGAATTGGAAGAGATAATGGTGCACAAGCTCTAGAAAATTATCTTCAAGTAAAATCAACTTGGATCAAAATTACTTAAAAACCAATCTTGTTTAAATAATTTAGTTTTGAAATTAAAAAGGCTTATCTCCTTTAATGGCTACTCGGTCCATAATCCTTCTGTGTCCTAACCCTCTATTAGGAAAATAGTCAGCTATTGCATAATGTATCACGCTTCTATTGTCCCATATTGCCACTGCATTTTTAGTCCACTTAAATCTACATGTTAATTCTAATCTTTCTTGATGCTTAAAAATTTTCATCAATAGTTCATCACTTTCTTTTTTACTTAATCCTATAATTTTTTTTGTATAAGTCCAATTTACATATAAAATTTTCTTTTTTGTTTCAGGATGAGTTCTTACAATTGGATGCTCATTAGAATATTCGTCTATATCTACTTTTTTTGCTTCCATTCCCGCATAATTATCTACAAAAAAAGACATTCCAAGAGAACTATGTAAGGCTTTTTTATCTATTATTTGATTTTTTAATTTCTCATCTAGTGTTTCCCAGGCCAGCTCCATATTAGCAAACATTGTATCACCACCAATTGGCGGTATTTCAACAGATTTTAAAATAACAGCCTGAGTAGGTTTAGAATTATAACTTACATCACTGTGCCAATTTTCTCCCCAATTGTTTTTTTCATATGGTTCCTTAACAATTCTTAATATTTCAGGATGATTAGGTAATCCTTTAACATAAGCGTGATGTTCTATAGGGCCAAAACACTTAGCAAAATCAATTTGTTCTTGATGAGAAATATCTTGTTCACGAAAAAAAATTACTTTGTGTTCCCATAAAAGATCTTTGATTATTTTTATATTATTGGCTGATGTATCACATAAATTTATACCTGTAATTTCTGCTCCTAAAGCTCCTGATAATAATTCAACTTTCACAAAAACTCATTTGTCATAAAAAAATAATTTATTCAACAATCCATTATTTATTTGGGTGCTTCACCTATTATTGTAGTTCTTCTCATTACTCTTTTAACATTAGCAGTGTCATATTTGGTACCTTTATGAAGCAATCGACGATTATCCCAAACCAATACATCGCCTTCTTTATATTGATGTCTATAAATAAATTTTGTTTTGGTTGCTAATTTATTTAATCGTTCTATAAAATTTCTTCCTTTTGAATAATTCATATTCTCGATATATTCTGCATGATCACCTAGAAACAAACTTTTTCTTTTAGTATTAGGATGAGTTCTAACAATAGGATGAATTACTGGAGGAGCAATAATTTTTTGTTTTTTAGATAAAGGATCATGACCATGTCTTCTATTTCTAGAAAAATCTAAATTATGAATGGCGAATAGATTATCAATTTTTAGTTTCATGTTATCACTTAAAGAATCATATGCATTTTCCATACAACAAAAATGGGTTTCGCCTCCTTTCAATGGAATTATATCTGCAACCATTATAGTTGCTTGACCTGTGATTTTACGCCATGATCCATCAGTATGCCAATATAAAGAACCTTGATCAGGATGCTTTCCAGAAGGTTGTCCATTATTATCAAGATTGCTTAATACGTAAATTTCTGGGTGTCCCTTAGCATGATTCTGATTAACAGCATGAATTAAAACTTTTCCAAATTTTCTTCCAAATGTAACTTGATTTTTAATAGATAGATTTTGATTTCTAAATAATAAGACACCATATTCATTAAAGATTTTAAGAATTTCTTTAAAAGATTTATAATTTAAATCTTTTGATAATTTATAGTTTAAAATTTCTGCACCAAATTTTTTATGAAGTTTTTTTATTTTAATTGCCATTAAAAAATTTAGTGAAAAGATTGTGGGTTAGGTAATTCTACTATTGGATTAGATTCTATAATTGCAAGATCATCTTCTAAGGGCATATTTATATTACATGAACTCCACTTCCCAGTTGGTTTAATTCCTCTACAAAGTATAGCCTTTTCCGCATACATGGGATGTAGAGGATTTGTGGATTCAGGATTACAATATCTTATTGTTAAACCGCATCTTCTCTTATGAGACAAGTTTGGGAGCGATCCATGTGCAATCATATCAGCATGTAAAGAAAAATCTCCAGCTTTAAGAATATTTAAATAAGGGCTGCCAAATTTTTCAATACCAGTAATTTCTTGACTCAATACAGGATTTTTTTTATCTGTAACTTTCCAAGGTAATGGGCCTACCTTGTGTGAACCAGGAAGAAACTCCATCGGAGCATTATCTAAATCAGTATCATCTATAGCCAACCAAACAGTAACTGTTCTTGCCGGAGACATTAACCAATAACTCGCATCTTGATGATAAGGAACTGGCCTATTATCATTTGGAAGTTTATTAAAAAAATGTGAAGCCCAACAAATAATATTGGGACCAATTAAATCCTCGACGTGATTTAATATTTTGATATTATTGATAATTTTCCAAATTGATTTTGATTTATGTTGATAGCAATTTATTGAATAACTATCTCTACCATCTTTATATGATTGAAGTTTATGAAATAAATTATCTACAGATTTTCTTACCTCATTTATTTCGTTTTTAGAAAATGCATTAAAAGGTGCAATGAAACCATTAGAATTATATTTCTCAATATCTTCAAATGATAATAATTTTGGAGAAGAGTTTTGTATAGGTAAAAAACTCAGGTCTCGATTGTCACTTTCTTTAACCATTTTCTTTTATTACCTTAAGCTTATAATGAGTTTGTTTTATAACATTATTATAATGCCTGATATGATATTCTAAGTCTTCTTTTGAAATTTTATTTTTTTTATATAAATTATCATAATTCTCTTCTAAAAAATGTACTGTATTAATAATTTTAAAATTTACCTTATGAATCATGGCTAAAGGGGTATTCGCGGCATTTATTTTTATCCAGCGGGTATTACTTTCTAAATCATAAAGTTCTAATCCTAAAGCAGTAATAGGTCTTACATGAGTGGGGTCAGATAAATAATTATCATGTCTTGGATGAGGAACTATAATATCTATTTCAGCTTCATGACAACAAATCCTATATAGCTCTTTCATTATATTGTTAAAAATATCTGGATTTTGACCAATATGCTCAAGAACATGAGACAGCATAATATTAGATACTTCGTTATCTTTAAAAGGATAAGGAAAAGTTTCTAAATCATGAACATATTCTGGATTAAAAGTATCAAACTTATCTAAATTAGCATATCCATCTATTCTTTTATTTCCAGAACCCAGATTTATTTTAATCATTTTCTATATAAATTAACTACATTATAAAAAGTTTAATAATTTTTACTTTAAATATGTTGATGATGCAAATTATTGTTGAATTATTAGTTTTTAAACTTCAATAAAATGCTAAAATAATTTTAATAATAAATATTAAGCGTGGTGATTTTTTTAAAGAATGAACAATATAATAAAAGAATTGTTAGAAAAGGCTAAAGATTGCCAAAATAAAAAAGAAAATTTAAAAGCTGAAAAATTTTATAAAAAAATCATTGATATAGATATAAATAATTTTGAAGCTCACAACTTACTTGGAATACTTTACTGCCAATATAAAAAATTCAATGAAGGTTTAAAGTATTTTAATAAAGCAATTAAAATTAATGATAATCATGCAGGATTATATTGTAATAAAGGAAATGCACATTTTGAATTAAATGAATTCGAAGAAGCTATAAAAAATTATGATATAGCAATATCCTTAAACCCTAAATTAGTTGATGCTTACTACAACAAAGGAAATGCTTTACAAAAATTACAAAGTTTTGAAGAATCAATAATCAGCTACGATAAAGCTCTAGAATTTAATTCTAATTTATTTGGTGCATATATAAACAAAGGTAACTCTCTTAAAAACTTAAAAAAATTAGATGAAGCAATTTCAAATTATAATAAAGCAATTGAAATTAATTCAAATGAAGTAGAGCCGCATTGGAATAAAGCAATTACCCTTTTGCTTAAAGGAGATTTGGAAGAAGGTTGGAAATATTATGAATGGAGATGGAAAAAATATAATTTTTCATCTGAAAAAAGAAATTTTTCTCAACCATTATGGTTAGGAGATTTTAACATAAACAAAAAAATAATTTTAATCCATACTGAGCAAGGATTAGGAGATAGTATACAATTTTCAAGATATATTGAGCTAGTAGAAAAATTAGGCGCTAAAGTAATATTTGAAGTTGAAGATTCACTTATAAAACTAATGAAAAATTTAAATGGAAATTTTGCTATAGTTCGAAAAGGAGAAAAATTACCCTTTTTTGATTGCCACTGCCCGCTACTTAGTTTGCCTAATGCCTTTAAAACAAACATTAATAGTATTCCTCAAAATATTCCCTATATTACAAAACCCAGTCTCCCAAAAAAAATTTGGGAAAATAAATTAAATCAAGATAATTTTAATATTGGAATATGTTGGCAAGGTAGCTCATATTCAAAAGATGAAGGAAGATCGTTTTCAATAAAATATTTTAAAAATATCTCTAAAATAAAAAATGTTAAATTATTTAGCTTACAAAAAAATGATGGTTCAGAGCAGCTACAGTCAAATTTTGAAGAAATAAAAGTAATTAATTTTGGCACTGATTTAGATAAAGAAGCGGCCTTTTTAGATACAGCCGTATTAATGACTAAATTAGATTTAATAATTACTGTAGATACATCAATAGCACATTTAGCAGGATCAATGGGTTGTAAGGTTTGGGTACTTTTGCAATTTATTCCTGATTGGCGATGGATGTTAGATAAAAAAATAACCCCCTGGTATCCTTCAATGAAATTATTTAGACAATTAAAACTAAATGATTGGAATGGGCCTTTTAAACAAATAGAAAATGAGATTAATTCATTTATTAATAGTAATTAATATTTTCTAAAATTTGTTTATAATTGAATATCGTAAAAATTTCTTATGACTAAAAAAACAATTAAAGCTATACAACAACAAAAGGGGAGGAGAAAAATTACATGTTTGACCGCTTATACTTCTGCTATTGCTAAAATCATTGATAATTATGTAGATATTGTTTTAGTAGGTGATTCTTTGGGATCAACAATTTATGGAATGAAAAATACCCAAAAAGTTACATTGGGCATGATGAAGGAGCATGGTCGAGCTGTTTCTCAGTACTGCAAAAAATCATTTACTATTGTTGATATGCCATTTAATACCTATAATAATAATAAAGAAGCATTATCAAATGCTAAGAGTATAATTAGTTATACTAAATGCCAATCAGTCAAAATAGAAACTGACGAAAATAATATAGGAATAGTAAAATATTTAACTAAAAACAAAATCAAAGTTGTATCTCATATTGGTGTGACTCCTCAAAAATATAAAAATTTTAATAAAATACGTACAGTAGGTAAGCTACCAAATGAAAAAGAGAAAATTATCAAATTAGCTTTAAATCTTGAAAATGCTGGCTCATGTTTAATTGTTCTTGAATGTATGAAAGAAACTTTAGCCAAAGAGATATCAAAAAAATTAAAAATTCCAACTATTGGTATAGGTGCTTCTAAAGATTGCGATGGTCAAATTTTGGTAATAGATGATATATTAGGTACATCTAGCTCAGAAAAAAAACCGAAGTTTGTTAAATCATATGCTAATTTTGAATCAATAATTAATAAATCTGTAAAAAAATATTGCTTAGATGTTATTCAAAAAAAATTTCCTAATAAAAAAAATGTTTATAAGTAGTTTAATAATACTTGATGAATAATAAATCAAAAAAAAGAATTTTTTGTGTTGCTCCAATGATGGGATACACTACACCTCACGCCCGTAGACTTTATCGAATGCTTTCTTCTGAAGCATTTTTATTTACCGAAATGATAGCAACAAAAACAATGATACATTCTCAAAATAGAGATTTAATTATAGAAAATGACTCCAATAACCCTATTGCTTTACAGGTTGGAGGATCTGAAATTGATGATTTAAAAAAATGCTCCAAAATTGCTAAATCTTATAATTATGATGAAATAAATTTAAATGTAGGGTGTCCAAGTAAGGCAGTACAAAAAGGAAGTTTTGGAGCATGTTTAATGAAAAAAAAATCCTTAGTTAGACATTGTTTAGAACAAATGAAAAATGCAGCAGATATTGAGGTTTCTGTAAAATGTCGTATTGGAATTGGAAAAGAATTTAACTATGATTTTTTTTCAGACTTTATAAATGAAATTATTAAAAGTGACATTTCAATAGTATATGTACATGCTCGTAATGCAATTCTAAATGGAATAAGCCCAAAAGCCAATAGAAATATTCCACCATTAAATTATGAATTTGTAAAAAAAATTAAATTAGAGCACCCAAAAGTGCAATTCATTCTCAATGGGGGAATAGAAAATTTAGAGCATGCATATAAACTTTCAAATGAATACGATGGGGTAATGGTTGGTAGATTGATTCAAAATAATCCTTTTTGTTTATCTAAGATAGATAAACTTTTTTTTAACTATTCTGAAAAGAAAATAATTAATGAAAAAATAATTATTGAATATTTCAATTATATTAAGCCAAAAATTAATACTGAATCGATATTTAGATTATTGAGTCCAATATTGCAGATTTTTTTTGGTGTTCCTGATAGTAAAAAATTTAAAACTGATATTCATGATAATATGAAAAATCATAAAATAAATGAACTTGAGTCTTTATTTTTACAATTTATTAAACAAAAAAAAGAATTATTAATTAATTAAAAGGAATTTGATAAGAAAGTGATAAGATTTCTGTTCCAGGATTTTTGTCGCCTAGATTTGCATTAGAAATATGTCCAAAAGATATGCCTATTCTATTTTTATTTTTTAATTCATAACTAAATTCAAAAGTAGTTCTAAATTGAATATTGTTCCCAAGCTTTTTGCCATCACCATCTTCATAAAATCCTGCGCCAAAACTTGGGGTAAATATAAAATTAGAATCATCACCTACAAATAGAGTGCCAAGATTATCTTCTAAATAAATTCCACCCAATACATACATTGCGGAGTCAGTTGTAGTTTCAAAACCAAAAAATGGCTTAAGATAAAAAAAATTTTCACTTTCAGGTCCTATTTCAACTATAGAATTATCAAATCTTCTTTCATATCTTATATCGACAGCTTCATTAGTTTGACTGCCATCAAACTTCACATCATACAAGCCAAAGCCAAAAATATCATATCCACCTGCATACAAAATTTTAGGAAATAAAAATAATATTAAAATAATTAATAATTTTTTAAACATTTATTTTTTTATACTAAAACAATTTTTAATTCTATCAATTGAAAATTGTTAAATTAACTACTTGATATCTTAATAATAGTATAGTGCTTAATAAAAAAATTAATTCGATTCAAAAATATCAAGGATTTTGCCAGAATCATCAAAAATTCCTGCTAAAATTTTAGGATTATCCAAAGGTTGATTAAACAATGAACAAACAATTCTTTTATTAACATCTTTTATTTTTTCATTATTAGAAGATTTGTAACCTCTTACAATTCTAATAAAAGTATTATAAGGATTATTTAAATTGGAAAAATTTTGATAACCCCACCAAAAACAATCATTTTGAGCTGATAAAGGACGAGAAATATCAACACCTCTATTTAAAAATAAAATTTTTTTTGTACTCGTATAAGCAGCATGTTTTAAATTGATAAAATATTGATTATGCCCAGGTTGAGAAAGAATAGAGGAGTTTAATCTTGAAGTCCACTTGCTTATAGGAATTGTTCCTTGTGTAGAAATTTGCAACAATTCTTCTCTATTAAAGCCATATGATTTAATTGTTGCATCTACTCCGTGTTCAAACATCCATTTAACAATGTCATTTGGATTCGGAGCAGTTTGCAACTGAAGTAATTTTAGAAACATTTCTTCTTGAGCTCCTCGCAAAAAAATAATTTTTTCAGGATCCAAATGAAATTTAGACATAAGATTGTTTCTAAGATCTAAAACACTGCTTAATGTTTTTTTAGATTCTGCTCCTAGACCTATAATATTTCCTAAAAAAACTAATGCATCATTTTTTTCAAATTTTTTTAATAAGTATTTTTTAATAGACTCAAAAGCAATATTTCTAGAATGTATAGAGCCTATAGCCCAAATTTTTTTTGATTTTTCAATTTCAATAAAATTTGTTTTTTTTTTCACTAATTACTTATTATATAATGTTGTTTCTATTTTTTCAGTAGCTTGAAAATAATCAGTTTTTTCTACTGCTGCCACCTCTCTTGCTAATCGCTCTAACGCAACTTGAAACATTTGTCTTTCACTATAGGATTGCTCAGGTTGACTATTTTTACGAAATAAATCTCTGACTACCTCTCCTATTTTTACTGGATCTCCTGAAAATATTTTGGTATCATATTCTTGTGCCCGCCTACTCCACATAATTCTTCGTATTTTGGGTTTCAGTTTTAAAATGTTAAATACTTCTTCTATAATTTTTTTAGATGAAATTTTTCTTAAACCAACTTCATTTTGTTTATCTAAAGGAACCCGAATTGTTAGTTTGCCCTGCTCCATTTTAACAACATAAAATTTTGTTTTTATGCTGGAAACCTCCATGGATTCTATTTTGATTATCTCTCCAACCCCATGTTTAGGATAAACTACAATTTCTCCAATTTTAAATTCCTTATTTTTCTTAGTTTTCATTTATTCTCCTGGTTTTTCACTAAAATGTTCTACAAATTTATTTTTAACATTTTCCCATTTTTTAGCATCTTTTGGTGGATCTTTTTTTTCAGTAATTACAGGCCATTTTTCGGAATAAATTCGGTTAATCTCAGCCCATTTTTCCATATTTTCTTCAGTATCTGGATGAATGGCATCTATAGGACATTCTGGTTCACACACTCCACAGTCAATACACTCATCTGGGTGAATCACAAGCATATTTTCACCTTCGTAAAAACAATCCACTGGGCATACTTCTACACAATCCATATGCTTACATTTAATGCAATTTTCATCAACTACGTATGTCAAGAGGAGAACCTATTCATTAATTCCCATTTTTAATAAAACTTTTTTCTTAGCTTTTCCACATTCATAATCATTTAAATATAATAATCCTGCGAGCCTTCTAATAAGATTAGATTCATAGTCATGAACTTTTCCATCAGAAAGAATAATTTCCCATAAAATTTCTATTAATTCTATTTTCTTTTCATCAGAATAGAGTTTATTAATTTTAGAAGTAAAAAAATGTAAAGATTTGTGATTATTAAGATCATTTATACATTTATCTATTTCTCTCTGAACATCGTCTGGCTTTTCTTCAAATAAGTTCACTAAAAAATTAAATATTTTTTCAATTTCTTTTTGATCAATATTTCCATCAACATTGGCAGCTTCAATCATAATTCCACACAATATATTTAAATCAGAAATTTCTGTTTCCATACTTTCTTTAGATCTTATAAAAAAATTTTTAAGTGAGTTTATCAATTTAAATTTATTTTGTTAAAAAGGTTCATTAAAGTAATTTTTCTAAAACTGCAAAAGGAGAATTGGGATCTTTTTTGTTATCTTTTCTTTCTTTTTTTGAAATGTTCTTTTTTAAATTAATATTAGATTTTTTAATTTTCTTCTTTTTTAGTTTGATTTTTTTATTAGGTTTTTTTGATATTTCTTTTTTATTTGATTTATAAAAAAATAATTTTTTATTTTCAGAAATACAAATACTTTCAAAACCACAATAATTTAAAATATTTTTAAGCTGATCAGAATTACATCCAACTGGATTCATCAATTCAGAAGACTCTAAAAAAGGTCCGTATTTAGCTTTTTGCCTAGCTATAAAAAAAATTCTTTCAAAAACATCTGCTCTTATTAAAAAACCATTTAAATTGATATAACCTATTGCAAACCAATAAGATTCTGGCATGGTAAAGTTGCAAAGAAAAGAGACTCTTCCATCATTTGGTAGTGGATATAAATATTCTTCCTGAGACTCATAATACACTTTCCAAAGCAGGGCATTTAATTCCATTGGTGATTTTTTTAACAAATGTGGCATAAAAAAAAATTTAGTTCCAACCCTAATTCCTGTTTTTGATAAACTTGACCTATCCCCTTCAGATAAATTCTTTAAATTATCAGAATGCTCATATATTGACATCGTTCCAAGGCAATCAAAAACATTATAGACAATTGCTCTTGCTTCTGAAGAGATATTAGCATCAATTTCCTCAGCTAAAGATTTTAGAGTATTGGCTATTTTATCATCAATCCAATTTTGTAATTTTGTTGTTATTGCTAATTTTTTATCCGATTCTAATAATTCTGAATTTAAGCATTCAGCCTTTGGGGCAAATATTTTATTTCCCTTGATTAATCTACCTATAGGTTCATCACCCCAATAAATTTTAACTTCATCATTAATTGAAAATTTATTAATATTGCCTAAATTAATAGCTATTAAAGGAGCTTTTAAAAAATTATTAATTTTGTCTTCTATCATTGTTCGTATTGATTTTTTAACATGTATTAGAGAAAATAAAGACTCAGATTTAGTTACTTTTAATTCTAAATTAAAACCATTAATATATCCATAATTTTGTCCATTTAATATAATATTTTTATTATTATCAACTTCAACTTTTGTATCTTCACCAAGTTTTTTGTTATTAACAAAAAAACTAGCTGAAAAATCAACAAATCTTTTAGTAAGAGATTCATGTAAATTATCTGATAAATTATCCTCTATTTCTTTGGTCTTATTTTGCCAAAACTCATATTCTTTTATCCACTTTGTTTGATTAGATATATAGGTCCAAGTTCTTATATTAGAAATTTTAATTGATAATTCTTCAATCCCGCCTGAATAATTTTCTAATTTAAGTATTTTTGCTCTTAGCCAATTATCTTTTATTACTCCATCATTATTAATCAATTCTAAAAAAATATCTTTTAATAAATTTAAATATGATTCCTTAAAAATTTTTTGAAAATCAGGAATTTGGCATACATTCCAAAGCAAATTAATAGAATAAAAATTATTTAAAAATGGTTTAATTTCTTTATCCTGAGAAAGTTCTCTAAAATTAAGTTCATCCTCTGCATTTTTTTTATGTATAAAAAAATTTTTTATAGGAAATTTTTTGAAAGAGTTAATAACTGAATCAACAGATTGAAAATCAATTTTTGAATTTCTCCAATAAATTTTTTTTATCAAATCAAACTTGCTGTCTTCTATTGATTTCACAATCATTGGATCTAAGTTGCCGGCAGTATTTAAACACCCAAATGTCCCATCACTTAAATGTCTGCCTGCTCTTCCTGCAATTTGACCTAATTCTGCAGGATATAGGTCACGATTATACTTTCCATCAAATTTTTGGAATGAAGAAAATGATACATGCTCGATATTTAAATTAAGTCCCATGCCAATAGCATCAGTGGCAACTAAAAAATCTACTTTTTTGTCTTCATAAATTTCGACTTGAGAATTACGTGTCCTCGGACTTAGCGAACCTAAAACAACAGCTGCTCCACCTTTATGAGCTCTTAAAGATTCAGCAATTTCATAAATTGAATTAATATTAAAAGCAATAATTGCTGAACGAGGATTAAGCTTAGATAAGTTTTTTTTATTTTCAAAAGTTAATTTGGAAAATCTTTCTCGTTTTTTAATATTAATTTTTGGAAATAAATTTATTAATATTCTTTCAATAGTTAATGAACCTAAAAAAATCGTTTCATGCTCTCCACGCATATGAAGCAAGCGGTCAGTAAAAATATGCCCTCTTTCATAATCTGAAGCCAGTTGTACTTCATCTATTGCTATGCATTCTGCATTAATATTTAATGGCATTGATTCAACAGTACAAAAGAAATACTTGGCTGTTTTTGGGAAAATTTTTTCCTCTCCAGTTATTAAAGCCACATTTTTATACCCTAATTTAGATACAGCTTTATCATAATTTTCCCTTGCTAATAATCTTAGTGGAAATCCAAAAATTCCAGATTTGTATGAAATAAGACGCTCAAATGCAGTATAAGTTTTGCCAGTATTAGTTGGCCCAAGAATTGCTGTTAAATTATTTTCTCTATCTTGCACAGAAAAATTTTTTAAGAAGCTTTGTCAATAATTGAGTTAAGAACATACTGCAAAATGCCTCCAGCTTTAAAATATTCAAGTTCTTTTTTAGTATCTATCCTGCATCTTAATTTTATTTTTTTTAAAGTATCTTTTTTTAATATAGTACAATCAATTATTTTGTTTGGAGTAATTTGACTAATTCCTAAAATGGAAATTTTTTCATCACCCTTAATTGACAAATTTATTCGGCTTTGACCTTCTGTAAATTCAAATGGTATTACCCCCATTCCAATTAAGTTAGATCTGTGAATTCTCTCAAATGATTCAGCTATAATAGCTCTTATTCCTAGAAGCTTTGTTCCTTTTGCTGCCCAGTCACGAGAAGAACCAGTGCCATACTCCTTGCCTGCCATTACAACTAAAGGAATAGAATGTTTTGCATATTCCATAGCGGCATCATAAATAGGCATACTTTTATTATTAATATAACAATATGTTATACCTCCTTCTATATTCTGATTAATTTCATTTCTTATTCGTATATTGGCAAAAGTACCTCTCATCATTATTTCGTGGTTTCCTCTTCTAGATCCGTATGAATTAAAATTTTCTTTAGATATTTGTCTCTTAGAAAGATAATCTCCAGCAGGACTCTCTTCCTTTATTGCACCAGCAGGAGATATGTGATCTGTTGTTACAGAGTCTCCCAAAAGAGCTATTATTCTGGCTTCACTTATATCTTCTTTAGTATCATTATGATTAGTTGAAAAAAAAGGAGGGTGCTTGATGTATGTACTTGTTTCTCTCCATTTAAAAGTATCTTGAGATATAGTTTTAATAGAATTCCAATGTTTATCTCCTTTATATATTTCTTTATATCTTGATAAAAAGACATCTGAAGATAAGCTTGATTGTACAATATTTTCTATTTCTTTTGAGGTAGGCCATATATCCTTTAAAAATATTTTTTTTCCATTTATGCCAATTCCTATTGCATCATTGGCTATATCTATATTTATATTTCCAGCTAAAGCAAAAGCAACAACCAAAGGTGGTGATGCAAGATAATTAGCTTTTATTTCTTGATGCACTCTACCTTCAAAATTTCTATTTCCTGATAAGACTGAACAAACTGATAATTGATTATTTTTAATTTCTTTTGAAATCCATTTGTCTAATGGCCCAGAATTTCCTATGCATGTTGTACAACCATATCCTACCAAATTAAAACCAATTTTATTTAAAAATTCTGATAGCTTAGATTTTTCTAAATAATCACTTACTACTTTACTGCCAGGTGCTAAACTTGTCTTAACCCAGGGTTTTACTTTTAACCCGAGTTCAACGGCTTTCTTGGCAACAAGTCCTGCTGCAACCATAACACTTGGATTAGAAGTATTAGTACAGCTAGTAATTGCAGCGATAACTATATCGCCAGATTGTATTTCATTTTTTTTTCTAATTAATTTTGTATTTTGTTTTGTGAAAGCAGAGAATGATTTAGAAATATCTTTTAATGAAATTTTATCTTGTGGTCTTTTTGGTCCTGCTACTACAGCTTCAACTTTATCTAAATTAAAATTTATTGATTCATCAAAATTTTGTTCGATATTCTTATCATACCAAAGTTTTTGTTTTTTTGTATAAGCCTTGACTATATCTAAATGATTTTTATCTTTTCCTGTCATATGAAGATAGTTGATGGTTTCTTGATCTGTTGGAAAAAAACCACATGTAGCTCCATATTCGGGAGCCATATTGGAAATTGTTGCTCTGTCTGCTAATGATAAATTATCTAAACCACCACCATAAAATTCAACAAACTTTCCAACAACTCCATGCTTACGTAATTTTTCAGTAATAGTAAGGACCAAATCTGTTGCTGTTATTCCTTCTCTTAAAGAACCAGTTATATTAAAACCTAAAACTTTTGGGATGTTCATAGATATTGGTTGTCCTAGCATAGCTGCCTCAGCTTCTATACCACCTACCCCCCAACCCAAAACTGATAAAGAGTTTACCATAGTTGTATGACTATCCGTTCCAACAACAGAGTCTGGATAGATATACTGATTGTTATCAAATTTATTTAACCATACGGTTTTGGCAATATTTTCTAAATTAACCTGATGACAAATACCAGCTCCAGGAGGAACCAAAAAAAAATTGTTAAAAGATTCTTGACCCCATTTTAAAAACTCATATCTTTCATGATTACGATTAAATTCAATTTTTACATTTTCTTCTAAAGCTGAAGAAGTGCCAAATTTATCGACCATAACTGAATGATCTATAACCAGATCTACTCTTGAAAGAGGGTTTATATTCTTTGGATCAATATTCCTTGACTTAAGTGCATCTCTCATAGAAGCTAAGTCTGCTATAGCTGGTACCCCAGTAAAATCTTGCATTAAAACTCTAGTTGGGAAAAAAGCAATTTCAGAAGATAATTCTTTCTTTTGTATTTTATTACATAAAGATGATATCATCTCATGATTTATTGACTCGCCATCTTCATTTCTAATTAAATTTTCTAATAAAATTTTTATACTATTTGGAATATGGGTTAGATTAAAATTAAAATAATTTGCAAGAATATTAAGGTCAAAATAAACATATTTTTGTCCATTTATTTCCAATATTGAACGAGTTTTAAAAGTATTTTTAGATTTCATGTTAATTATAGAAAATTAAAATTCATTTGCTGTTTTATATAAATATTATGTCAAAGAGATAAAGTATATATAAAAGTTAATAAAATATAAGATTTCTGCGAAAATTTGTGTTATTTGATAAAAAAAAATTTTTTTAAAAAGTATTAATCTAAAAATTATATACTTAAATTTATAATTGATATTTTTTTAGATTAATTTTTAAAATCTACTATATCGTTGACATTTTCCGTAAGTTTTGGGAAAAAAAGATAGCCTTTTATGTTTATCACTTTTTTAAGTGATGATGGAGGGAGGTTCCTCCAATTAACCCAACACAAGGAGCATCAAATGGCAAAGAAGAAAAAGAAGGCAGCTAAAAAAAGAAAAGCTGCACCAAGAAAAAGAAAAGCTGCACCTAAGAAAAAGAAAGCAGCTAAGAAAAAGAAAAAAGCTGCACCTAAGAAAAAGAAAAAAGCTGCACCTAAGAAAAAGAAAAAAGCAGCTAAGAAAAAAAAGAAAAAAGCAGCTAAGAAAAGAAGAAGATAGTTTCTTTTTTAATAGAAAGCTTAATTTAAGTTTTCTTTTTCTTAAAAATAGAGATTTTATCTCAAATAACGGGGTCTTAAGGCCCCGTTTTTTATTGTTGTCTAAGTCTGATAAAGGGATTATGGATCAAAAAAATGCTTCTTGTTAATAATATTTATTTCAGTCGTCAAAGTAAAACTATTTTAAAAGATATAAATCTTTCTTTACCGCCAAAAGGAATAATACACCTAACTGGGAATAATGGTGTTGGCAAAACAACATTATTAAAAATTATATGTAAAATTTTAAACCCAGATGAAGGTGATATTTTTTGGAATGGTAAAAATATAAAAAAAAATCATTACGATTTTTGTAAAAACATAACTTTTATTATGGATAAAAATACTTCAAATGAAAATTTAACAGTATATGAAAATATAATATTTTGGAAAAATATTTTTTCATCACAAATTAAAATTAATGAAATAGACTCAATACTAAAAGTTTTAGGATTGTTGCAATATAGAAATACTTCAACGATTCATTTATCTTTTGGAGAAATTAAAAAACTAGAACTAATTAGGTTAATTATTGAACAAAAAAAACTCTGGGTTCTTGATGAACCTTTTGTAGGTCTAGATTTAAAATCAGTTGAAATAATTTTACAGACAATAACCAATCATTTAGATTTAAATGGCATGGTGATTTTTACTTCTCATACATTGCCAACTATTCCTAATATTAACACTCTAAATTTAGAAATTAATGAGTAGCTTAAATTCAATTTTAGGAGTTTTTTTAAGAGAGCTTAAAATACATTATAGAAGTTTTTTTAATATATTAAGTATATTTTTATTTTTTATTCTTAGTATTATAATTTTTGTTTTTGCCATAGGTTCAAATAAGGAATTACTTAATCAAATAGGTGTAGGAATTATTTGGACAATAATATTATTAAGCAATACACTTTCAATAAAGAAATTTTTTCAAAATGATTTTGATGACAATAGCTTAATAATAATTCATATGAGTGGGCTTTCTTATGAAATCATAGCTCTTATAAAAATGTTAGCTATATGGATATTTCTTCAAGCTCCTTTTTTTATAATTCTTCCTATAGCGTTTCTTTTATTAGAAATGCAATTTGATAATTTAAAAATAGTGTATTTAAGTTTTTTAATAGGGTCAGTTATTATCACCTGTATATCTGCAATATCAGGATCTATGAATTTATTAAATAAAAGAAACTTTTCAATGGGGGGGCTTATTATTATGATTTTAAGTATTCCTGTAATAATATTTGGAGTTAATATTATTAATGTTTCAAGCAATATTGAGATTATTAAAGCACAAATAAATATTCTTTTAGGAATTATGTTTTTTTTCCTAGCAATTTCACCTTGGGCCAGTGGATTATGCATCAAAATATCATTACAAAACAAATAATATGAAGTTTTTAATTAATCCAAATCGTTTTACAAAGTTTAGCGATCTAATTTTCAAACCATTAATTTATTTAAGTTCTGTATTCTTGATAATTGGAATAGTATTTGCTTTCTTTTTATCTCCTGATGATTATCAACAAGGTGCAACGGTTAGAATAATGTATATTCATGTTCCTGCTGCGTGGATAGCAATTTTAACTTTTTTTATAATGACGCTTTATAGTATCATTGGCTTAGCATTTAAAATTAATTTTAGTTTTATTATAAATTCAGCAATTGCTCCTATAGGGGCAGTTTTTACATTGATATGCATAATCACTGGTTCATTGTGGGGCAAACCTATGTGGGGAACTTGGTGGGTTTGGGATGCAAGATTAACTTCTGTAGCAATTCTATTTCTTTTATATTTAATCATAATCTTTCTTAAAAATTCAATTACAAATATTAATGTTTCAGAAAAAATTACTGCTGTTTTGATAATAGTAGGATCTATTAATCTTCCAATAATTAAATTTTCTGTGGATTGGTGGAATACGCTTCATCAACCAGCAAGTATAAGCAAGTTATCTTCACCTTCTATTGATCCGAGTATGTTAAGACCTCTAGTTATTATGACTATTGCATTTATGCTTTTGGCTATAGTAATTGGTATTATTAGAATTAAAGCGGAGATACTTAAGAGAAAACTTAGATAATTTTGATGAGACGATCGGTCATCTAAGTATTATTACATTATATAATTTTTTTGTTAAAAGAGCTTATGTATTTTTGGTATATTTTCTTTGCTTATCTAATAAGCTTTGCTTTACTTTTTTTACTTTTAGTTCAATCATATTTAAAACTTAAAAAACTTAAATAAAATAATAATGTCCTTAAGATTTCAAAGATTATTACTTATATTCTTATCATTGATTTTTTTAACAGCTTCAATTTTTCTTATTCTTTTTAATTCAAAAAAAAATTTAATTTTTTTTTATACCCCTTCAGAATTGCTAAATTCAAAAACTCAAATTAATGACACAATTCGCATTGGAGGAATTGTAAAAAAAGATTCTTTAAAAAATATCGAAGATAATAAATATGTTTTTATTATCCAGGATAATAATAATTATGTAAGAGTTAGTTACACAGGTATATTGCCTGATTTATTTAGAGAAGAACAAGGGGTAGTAGTACAAGGAAAATTAATAAAAATTGATAAGATAAAAGCTGACAGAGTTTTTGCTAAACATGACGAGAACTATATGCCTACATCTATTAAAAAACAGCTTGAAAAAAATAAATATTGGAACAAAAGCTATCAATGATATCTATAGTAGGATTTACTAATTTATTATTATCTTTTTTAATCGGATTAATAATTTTTTTTTCATATTTTTTTAATAACAAAAATACAATAAGTAGAACTTATTATAATTTGGTTTTTTTTAAGTTTTTTTTTATTATAGTTTCTTTTTTAACACTTATATATGCTTACATAGTTTCTGATTTTTCAAATCAAAATGTTTTTGAAAACTCTCATTCTGATAAACCAATTTTATATAAAATTAGTGGAGCATGGGGAAATCATGAGGGCTCAATGCTTTTATGGTTGCTTATTATGTCAAGCTATACCTTGTTTTTTACACTTAATAAAAATTTGACGGATAATATTAAAAAATTAACCATAACTTTTCAAACTAGTCTTTTTCTTCTTTTTGCAGTGTTTGTTATTTTAACTTCCAATCCATTTTTGATAAATTCAATTAATTTTGAGGAGGGAATGGGTCTAAATCCTATTTTACAAGATCCAGCGTTAGCAGTACATCCTCCTATTCTTTATGTTGGCTATGTAGGTTTTTCATTAATTCTAAGTTTGGCATTGGCTGGATTGACATTTAAACAAATAGATTATGAGTGGATGAATACTGCAAAAAAATTAACCTTGTTTTGTTGGTCAATGCTTACTGCAGGAATAGCTTTGGGGTCATATTGGGCTTATTATGAATTAGGTTGGGGAGGTTGGTGGTTTTGGGATCCTGTTGAAAATGTTTCATTGATGCCCTGGATTGCTGGTCTTGCTCTTGTTCATTCATTAATGATAACAAAAAAAGAAAAAATACTAATTAGATGGATAGTCTTTTTATCTATATTATGCTTTTCACTAAGTATTTTTGGCACTTTTTTAGTAAGGTCAGGTATTTTAACTAGCGTGCACTCATTCGCAACTGATTCTGCTCGAGGCATATTTATTTTAATCATATTTTTAGTTTCTACTGGATTTTCTTTTATACTTTTTATTTTTAAAACTGATGATTCAGAAGAAAAACTAAAACTTTTATTTATAAATAAATCCACTGCACTAATATTTAATAATATAGTTATGATAATAGCTTGCTTAACAATATTATTAGGTACAATTTACCCGATTGTAATTGAGGTAATTACAAATAAAAGAATATCAGTTGGAGCTCCATATTTTAACTCTACTGCTCTCCCAATATTACTTCCTGGTTTTTTGCTAATGAGTATTGCTCCAGCATTATCATGGCAGAATAATAAATTACCAAAATATAAAAGTTATATTTTTGTTTTTATAGCTCTAAGTTTATTATCTTTTATTATTGTTTATTTAAATGCTTTTAATGTTTGGGGTTTTATAGGGATTGCACTAGGTTTGATAATTATTTTTTCATCTTTGTTGTCTGTTTATTTTAATTGTATAAAATTTGGATTAAGAAATTTTATTAATCATAATAATGCGTTGTTAGCTCATATTGGAGTGGGAATATTAGTGTTAGGCATTACAACATCAAGCGTTTATAAATCTGAATTTAGTGTAACATTTATGATAAATGAAAAAAAACAAATTAATCATTACTCTTATACATTGTTAAAATTAGAAACTAATCAAAACAGCAATTTTCAAGAATTAGTAGCTGTATTTTCGTTATATAAAGACAATAAAAAAATAGCTGAAATTAAACCAAGTAAAAGATACTATAATGTTTCAAAAATGATCACTACTGAAGCGGGTATATATCATAGCTGGTTTCAAGATTTTTATATTATCATCGGTAATGAAAAAGATCAGATATGGTCTGTAAAAATTTACCAGAACCCTCTAGTAAGCTTAATATGGATTGGAGTTATCATAATGGTTCTGTCAGGATTATTAGGAATAAGAAGAGCGTGAAGAGAATTATATTAATTATACCCTTTGTATTAACTTTAATTGTTTCAGGTTTTTTATTATTTTACCTTTTACAAGACAAAGATCCTAAAAAACCTCCTAGCGCTCTTTTAAATGAAGATATTCCAAAAATAGAAATCCCTGATTTGTTTAATGAAAAAAATTTTTTAACAAATGTTGATTTTAAAGACAAATTGATTTTAGTTAATTTTTTTGCTTCTTGGTGTGCTCCATGTAAAGTTGAGCATCCTCTTTTTTTTAAAATCAAGGAGGATCATCCTAGCTTATTTATAATTGGAGTTGATTATAAAGATCTAAAAAATGATGCCTTAGATTATTTAAAAAAAGATGGTAACCCTTATAATTTTGTTGGTTATGATAAACAAGGCTTAATAGGTTTAGAATTTGGAGTTTTTGGACTACCAGAAACTTTTTTAATTAATAAAAAAGGAAAAATTATTTATAAACACTTAGGCCCATTAGATAAAAAAATTATTGAAAATGATATTTATCCCTTACTTAACTGAAAATTTTCTAAAATATTTTTTATTTTTGTTGATTTGTTTTTTTATATTTCTTTTATCAGGTTCTGCTAATGCATATTCTGAAAAAGATTTAAAAAAAATTACATCAAAATTACGTTGTATGACTTGCCAAAATCAAAGCATCCATGATTCAGATGCAGATTTTTCAAAAGATATAAAAAAAATAATAGTTCAAAAGTTGGAAAACGGACATACTGAGAAAGAAATAATTAAATTTCTTGTAAAAAGATATGGGGAATACATTGTTTTTGAGCCTCAAATGAACATAAAAAATTATTTTTTATGGTTCTTTCCTTTTGTTATTTTAGCAATATCCTTGATTTTCCTAATTTTTAGAATTAAAAAAAACTAAGAAAAACTGACTATTTATTTCCTTTTTTATAATTTTAACTATAACGAATATATAAAAATAAAATTTTAAGGCCTACTTAACTTTATGTAGGTCATTAGGAGGAATTGTGAAAAAATTTATATTATCTTTAATAGCTCTTAGCGCTTTGTGTTTAACTACAGTTGCAAGTGCCAAGACAATAAGAATAGGAACAGAAGGTGCATACCCACCTTGGAATAATTTAAATTCTGCCGGCGAGCTTGAAGGTGCTGAAATTGATTTTGGTAATGAGCTATGCAAAAGAATGGGTGCTGATTGTGAATGGGTAACTCAAGATTGGGATGGTATTATCCCTGCTTTGCTTAATGGAAAGTACGACATCATCATTGCTGGTATGTCAATTACTGAAGAAAGAAAAGAAAAAGTAAACTTTACTACAGGGTATATGACTGACCCTGCAAGTTTTGCTGTCTTAAAAGGTAGTGGATTAGAAAATTTGTCAGTTGGATCTGAAAAAGTAAATTTAAATAATGCAGGTGGAAAAGAACAAGCAGCTATAGGTCAATTAATTGCTGCAATGAATGGTAAAACTGTTTGTGTTCAATCTTCTACAATTCATCAAAACTTTTTAGAAAAACATATGGCAGGGGCTGTAGACGTAAGACTTTACCAAGCAGTTGATGATCATAATCTTGATTTAGCTGCAGGACGATGTGATGCAATACTTGCTGATGTTGGATCTTTAATTGATTTTATGGATTCAGATGGTGGCGTTGATGTAGTTTTAACGGGACCAAAGTTCTCTGGAGGAGTTTTTGGAGATGGTGTTGGTGGAGCTGTTAGAAAAGAAGACACTGATATTTTAGAAATGTTTAATAAAGCAATAGCTGAAATGAGTGCTGATGGTACTACCGCAGAAATCACTAAACAGTGGTTTGGTAGAGATATTTCTATGTAATTTAATTGTTTTTGTTTAAAAAAAGCGGCTTAAGCCGCTTTTTTTATTTAATTTATAATATAAAAAAAAATTAATACGAAATGCGAAATACATGAATTCATTATTAGGGCTTATTATTCAAATAATTAACTTATACCAATTTATTCTATTAATTTATATTATAATGACTTGGTTAATCAGTTTTAATATTATTAATACTTCCAATCGATTTATATTTGGTATGATGAATACCCTTTATCGCTTATGTGAACCTAGTTTAAGACTTGTCAGACAATATTTACCAAATTTAGGTGCTATAGATATTTCACCAGTAATTGTTTATTTATTGTTATGGTTTATTAAAAGTTTATTAATTGAATATTGGCCGAGGTATTAATGACAACAATAATAGATGGAAAAGAAATTTCCAAAAAATTAAGAGAAGATTTAAATAAAGAAATTAAAAATCTTAAAAATAAATATAACGCTGTTCCTGGACTTGCCGTTATTCAGGTAGGAAATGTTGCAGCTAGTAGTGTGTATGTCAAAGCCAAAACAAAAAGTGCCCAAGAAGTTGGTATTGAGGTAATAGACCACCATCTTGAAGAGTCTGTATCCCAAGATGAGCTCTTAAATTTGATTGAAAAATTAAATAATCAGAAGAATGTTAATGGTATTTTGGTTCAATTACCGCTCCCAAAACATATGAATGAACAATTAATTTTAGATTCTATTCATCCTGATAAAGACGCTGATGGTTTTCATCCACTAAATGTTGGTAAACTTTCAATTGCTTCACATAATGATGAAAATTTACTTATTCCGTGTACTCCATATGGATGTCTTCTAATGTTAAAAGGGTTAAATATTGAACTTGCAGGCAAGAATGCAGTTGTTGTAGGAAGATCAAACATCGTTGGCAAACCCATGGCACAATTATTAATTAAAGAATCTTGTACTGTAACTGTAGCACATTCTAAAACAAATGATCTACCAAATGTCTGTAAAAATGCAGATATTATTGTTGCTGCTGTAGGGCGTCCGAAAATGATAAAAGGTGAATGGATAAAAAAAGGAGCAATTGTTATTGATGTAGGTATTAATCGTATAGAAGTTGAAATAGATGGGGAAAGAAAAAATAAACTTGTGGGTGATGTAGATTATAAAGAAGCTGAAAAAAGTGCTTCTGCTATTACACCTGTACCAGGAGGTGTAGGGCCTATGACAATTGCTTGCCTACTAAGAAATACAACAATTGCATTTAAAAATTCAAGGTAATTATTTTCTTTTCTTTAAACGAAGTGATAAAATTTTTATAAATCCTTCAGCATCTTTTTGATTATATTGACCTTCTTCATCAAAAGATACTAAAGAAGTATCATATAAGCTATTAGAAGATTTACGACCAGTTACTATTACATTGCCTTTATAAATTTTTAAACGCACCTCACCAGAAACATTTACTTGAGTTTTATCAATAATTTTTTGCATAGATTCTCTCTCAGAAGAAAACCAAAGTCCATTATAAATTGTTTCTGCATATTTAGGCATGATTTCATCTTTTAAATGTGCTTCACCTCTATCTAAAGTTATGCTCTCTATTGCCCTATGAGCATGAAGAAGTATTGTCCCTCCAGGAGTTTCATAAACACCTCTAGATTTCATACCTACTAATCTATTTTCAACAATATCAATTCGTCCTACCCCGTGCTTGCCTGCTATATTATTTAAGGAAGCAAGAATTTCATGAGCTTTCATTTTTTTGTTATTTACAGCAATAGGATCTCCATTCTCGAAAATAATATTTATTTCTTCAGGTTTATCAGGTGCATCTAATAGAGAAGTAGTACGATTATATATGTATTCTGGCGCCTCTGACCATGGATCTTCTAAAACTTTACCTTCTGATGAAGTATGTAATAAATTAGCATCTGTACTAAAAGGGGGTTCGCCTTTTTTATCTTTAGGAATTGGTATTTGATATTTTTGAGCAAAATTAACTAATTCTTTTCTAGAATTTAAATCCCAATCTCTCCATGGTGCTATAACGATTATTGAAGGGTCATTTGCATAATACCCTAATTCAAAACGTACCTGATCATTTCCTTTGCCAGTTGCGCCATGAGCTACTGAATCTGCTTCTATTTCCTTTGCTATTTCAATTTGTCTTTTTGCTATTAAGGGTCTTGCTATAGCCGTTCCTAATAAATATGTTCCCTCATACAAAGTATTAGCTCTAAACATAGGAAAGACATAGTTTTTTACAAATTCTTCTTGAAGATTTTCTATGAATATTTCTTTTACTCCAAGTGATTCTGCTTTTTCCCTTACAGGCTCAAGTTCATCTCCTTGTCCCAAGTCAGCAGTAAAGGTTGCTACTGGGCAATTATATTTTAATTGTAACCATTTTAATATTACACTTGTGTCTAACCCACCCGAATATGCTAGTACTATTTTTTTTACCACTTTAACAATCGTTGGTAAGCTTGTTAACTGCTGAGGTAAATCCTTTCAAAGTATAAATATCAATAACTTTGGTGCCCTTACTTGAAATTCCAGTTGTCTCTAACTGTAATCCCTTTTTCATTGCATATATAACTTTTTTATCTTCTTTGGCCCAAGCTGTATCACCATCTGTATAAAAATTATAGTTACTAGAATCAATTTTAACTTCGACAGAGTCAGAGTCTTTATAATTAAATCCTGCAGTTATTTGAACTATTAAATCGGGGCTTTTATGCATTCTATATACAAGTATATAATATTGTCCTCGAGTTTTACCTTCTGGAATTTTTGTTTCAATTGGAGCGCTTTGAATAAAGCAATATTCTTGCTCTTTTACAAATTCCCACTTACCTTTAATAATCTCACCAAAGATAGAGGGTGAAAAAGAAAGGATGAAAAAAGAAATTCCAAAAAATAAACTTAATTTTTTATTCATAATACTAATTACCATAGGTTTCTATTATACCAAAAAATTAAAGGTTGGAAGGTAGTTTTAACATTTTAAGGAAATTTAATATTATTGTAAAATTCAATTAATTTGCTAAAAAAATTTAAACTACAAAGAAAAAATTCAAAGAGACTTGCAGAGTATTTTATGGCATTATAGGTTATGGCACAAATACAGACCCACATAACTAGAGGCAATATAATTGAAAGCACTCATAAATCAAAGTGTCTTATAAAAGACTATAATTACAAAACAATCTTTTCGACAAATAATAATAAAGACCTGGTTTATCCAAGATCAGCTATCAAAATATTACAAGCCATTCCTTTTATTCAGTCTCAAGCAAAAAACAAATATAATTTAACACAAAAACAAATAGCAATTTCTTGTTCATCCCATTGCGGTGAGGAGGAGCATATAATTGTACTAAAAGAATGGATAAAAAAAACAAAAATAAAAATAAATCAACTAAAATGTGGTGTTCATAATCCCATAAATTTAAAATCTTCTAACAAAACATTGTTAAGTGGAATCAAACCAAATCAATTACATAATAATTGCGCTGGTAAACATTTAGGAATGATTTCAGGATGTAAAGCTAATAGCTTTAATATTTTAAATTACTTAAATATTAATCATCCATACCAAAAAAAAATAAAAAAATGTTTAGAAGACTTTACAGAATGTAAGGTTAAGAAAATTCAAAAGGGAATAGATGGTTGCAGCGCACCACAATATGCTTTTCCTATGGAAAACCTTGCGATTGCTATGATCAATATAATTAAAAGTTATGATGAGAAAAATAAATATAATAAAGAAATCAAAACTCTTTTAAAAGCTATTGAGAAATATCCTCAACTTACAGGAAGTAAAAACATATACCCATGTCAACTAATTAAAATTACTAGAGGAAAAATTTTTGCTAAAGGAGGTGCGGAGGGGGTATTATTATTCGCACATAAAGAAAAAAAAATTGGAGGAATTATTAAGGTAGAGGATGGAAATGAAAGAGCCTTGCCTTCAGTAGCAAATAATATTTTTCAAAAATTAAATTTATTAAATAAAAAAGAACTAAATGGTCTAGCTAAATGGACTAATGAAAAGATATTTAATCATGTGAAAATAAATACTGGGAAAATATATACAAAAATTTCATGATAATTTTTGTAATTTTAGTAAAGTAATTTTGTGAACAAAATAGCAGAAAAACAAATAATTAATTATATTGCAGAAAGAGAAATAGAAGAGAGAAATATACTTTCTAGTTCATTTAATATAGTATGTGAAAAAATAACATTAAAAAACAATGTTGCTTTTGTTGCCAAATATTATCAAAATAAAAAAGATGAATTTAATGCAATTATTAGTGAAGCAAATTCGTTATCTTATTTGTCCAATATAACTTCGCTTGTCCCTAAAATTAAATTCAATTCAGATGATCTACTTATTATGGATTACATTGAAAATAATGGCATTAGAAGTGAAAATTATCAACTTACATTGGCCAATGAAATATTAAAAATTCATAAAAATTCAAATACAAAATATGGATTTAAATTTGCTGCACAAATCGGAGCCTTGGAACAAACAAATGAATTTACAGATAATTGGATAGTTTTTTTTAGAGATAAAAGATTAATTTCAATTTTTGAATTAATAAATAATAATAATTCAATGCCTAATCATATAAACATCAAAATAGAAAAATTAATAAAAAATATTCATAACTATATACCAAATGCTCCTACTCCCAGGTTGCTTCATGGAGATTTGTGGTCAGGCAATATTCTTTATAATAATGGCACATTAGCAGGATTAATTGATCCGGGTATTTATTTTGGGCATAATGAATTAGAAATTGCTTATTTAACTTGGTTTAATTTTGTTAATGAAGAATTTATCAAATCTTATTCCAATATAATACCTATAGAAAAAGATTATTTTGAATATGAACCAATTTATCAGCTATATTATTCTCTTTTAAATGTTCATCTTTGGGATAGAATATATATTAGAGATACTGAAAATTTATTAGCTAAAATCAAAATTTGACATTATCAGCAATTATTAGTTTATAAAGAATAAATATGTGCGGAGTATCGGGAATAATATCAAAAAAAAATATTGTTGATCAAGAAAATATTCTTTTTATGAATGAAATGATAAATCATCGTGGTCCTGATCAATCAGGTTATTTAAAATATAAAAACTTATTACTTGGACATGTAAGACTATCAGTTCTAGACATATCAGACAAAGGTAGACAACCTATGTCAGTAAATGGTCAGCATTGGATTATTTTTAATGGCGAGGTTTATAATTATAAAGAAATAAAAGAAGATTTAATAAAAAAAAATTATAAATTTCACTCTAAAACAGACACTGAAGTTGTTTTAAATGCATTTATTGAATGGGGGACAGAATGTTTTTCAAAATTTAATGGAGATTGGGTAATAGCCATTTTTGATAAAAAAACAGAAGATATGATAATTGCTCGTGATGGAATAGGTTGTAAACCATGTTATATTTATGAAGATCAAGAGAGTTTTGTTTTTTCTTCAGAAATGAAAGGTTTATTTGGCTATAAATCTAATATTGATTTTGAAGCAGAAAATCTTGGGATACACCCAAATACATTATTTAGTTGTTCAAAAACTTTTTTTAAAAACATCAGTCAATTACCACCGGGAAGATTGATTAGAATAAATATTAGAAATTTTGATAAAAAAACTGAAAGATGGAATTTTCCTTTAGAAAATCTTCCGCCGATACATTCTAGCTATATGGTAAATCAAGGAGAGTATTTTGATTTATTATATAATGCTACAAAATTAAGACTCGATGCTGATTTAAAAATAGGAACTTCATTAAGTGGAGGTATAGATTCTTCAGTTATCTTTACTTTATTAAACTTGATACAGAAAAATGAAAAATTGCTTGATCATAAAAAACTCGATTTGAATCCCATTATCATGAACTATAAAGAATGTTTAACTTCTAAAGAAGCTATTGAAATAGCAAAGATAAATAATAGAAATTATAAGATTGTAGATTTTGAAAACAACAACAATGAACAAATTGAAACAATAATGAAACTTGTAACTAAATTGGAAGTTATTGAAGAATATTCGATGCATCCTTTATTATATGAGAATCAAAAAAAAATGGGAATTCATGTAAGCATAGATGGTCATGGAGCAGATGAATTTCTAGGTTTGCCAAACTTTATACCCAATCTGACAGTTTCTTTATATAATGACATATTAAATATTAAGGAAGTTGCAAAAAAATTTGGCAATCAAAGCACTATAGACACAATAAATAATATGTTTGGTAGGATAGACGATAAAGGCAGTCCAAAATCTTTTAAACAACATCTGGATACCAATAATTATTTTGCAAAATATACCAGTGGTAATAATTTTGATTATACCTCTAGTTTATTGCTTGAAGATATTAATGCCTTGCAAGAATTTGATTATTCAACTCAATTTACATACATGATCGGTTATTGTGGCTTTATGCAGTATTTTTTAAGCAAATGGGATAGAGCATCAATGTCAAGCGCTGTAGAAGTTAGATCTCCTTTCTTAGATCCTAAGGTAATTAAATATTCCTTGGCCTTGCCAATAAACAAAAAGATAAAAAATGGTATCACGAAGGCAATTCTTCGTGACTCAATGGAGCCATACTTACCAGAATCTATCTTGAGACAAACATTTAAACAGGGACTACCTCAAAAAAAGGATAATTTTGAAAATCTAAAAAATAATAATGCATTAGATGAAATAATTAATAACAAATCATTTAAAGAATCAGGTTTATGGGACCATAACTCAATTTTATATGATTTTAATAATAAAAAAAACCTAAATAAAATTTGGCAATTATCTAAACATTACCTTCTAAAAGAAGGATTCAAAAATCACAGCTATGATGTTAGACAAAAAAAAATCAAAAAATGTTACGAAGGTAATGATCTATCATTAAAAACTTAAACACAAGGGTTGGGGTCTTCTAAATGTATTTTTTCTATCTCCTTTAAAATTTCATTTGAGAGAACAATATCTATACTATCTATATTTTCTTTAAGTTGTTCCATTGTAGTTGCTCCGATAATATTGCTCGTTACAAATGGTCTATCATTAACAAAAGCATTAGCAAATGTAGAAGGGGCAATGTTATATTTTTTTGCCAAGTTAACATATTTTGAAATAGCTACTTCTCCTCTTGGAGTTCTATGTCTTTCAAAAATAGATGCGAAAAGTGTATATCTTGCATTTTTTGGATTTTGATTATTTAAATATTTTCCGCTTAAACGCCCTCCTGCTAATGGAGAATAAGCTAATAAACCACAGTTTTCTCTTAATGACACTTCTGAGTTAGCTATATCAAAAACTCGATTAACTAAATTATAAACATTTTGAATTGAAACCATAATAGGTAAATTTTTTTCTTTAGCAACCTGCATAAATTTCATTACGCCCCAAGGTGTTTCATTAGAAACTCCTATATGTCTTACTTTGCCTTGATCTATTAATAGCTTTAAGTTTTCTAAAACTTCTTCAATTTCGGTCCATTCATTATCATTTGGATCATATTCAAAATCCATAACTCCAAATTTTGGAACATTTCTTTCTGGCCAATGAAGTTGGTATAAATCAACATAATCAGTTTTTAATCTTTTTAGACTAGTCTCAATAGCAGCATTTACATTTTTTTTATTAAAACTTAATTTTTTTCCACCTTCTCTTACCCAAGAAAGTCCACTTGATTTAGAAGCTATTTTTGTTGCTAAAATAATTTTATCTCTATTTTTTTTAGATTTTATCCAATTCCCAACTATCTCTTCAGTTTTACCATATGTTTCAACTCTTGTTGGAACAGCATACATTTCAGCTGTATCAATAAAATTGATTCCTTTATCGATTGCATAGTCCATTTGTGCAAAACCATCTTTTTCAGAGTTTTGCTCACCAAAAGTCATGGTTCCAAGGCAAATAACGCTTACATCAATATCTGTATTTCCTAATTTTCTATACCTCATATTAAATTTATATTAATTTTTTCCTAAATATCTTGAATTTAACAAATTTATAGCGATATTAGTAATAATTAAAAGGAGAATTTATGGCTTTAGACTTTAATCAAAGAACTTATTCAAAAACAGCTGATCAAGCTGGTATTGATGAGGGTTTAAGAGCATATATGCTGAAAGTTTATAACTATATGACAACCGGCTTAGTACTTACTGGTTTTATAGCTTATTTTTTTGGTAAAGCATCAGTAGCAGCATTTACACCAAATGGGGTTATTTTAACACCACTTGGACAAGCTCTTTTTAATTCTGGTTTATCATGGATTATCATGCTTGCCCCATTAGGGTTTGTTTTTTATCTAAGTGCTAGAATTAATAAAATGTCTGTTTCAAGTGCTCAAATTACATTTTGGTTGTTTGCATCAATTATGGGATTGTCCCTGGCATCTGTGTTTGTGCAGTTTACTGGTACATCTATAGCAAGAGTATTTTTTATTACTGCAGGAACTTTTGCAGCAATGAGTCTTTATGGCTACACAACAAAAAGAGACTTAACAAAACTTGGTGGCTTTTTATTTATGGGCTTAATTGGAATTATCTTGGCAAGCATTGTTAATATTTTTGTTCAATCTGGCCCTATGGCTTTTGTAATTTCGATAATAGGGGTTTTAGTATTTGTTGGTTTAACAGCATATGATACTCAAACTATTAAAAACATGTATTATGCAGGAGACTCAGATTCAGTTGGTTCTAAAAAAGCTTTAATGGGAGCTCTAAGATTATACCTTGATTTTATCAATTTATTTATACTTTTATTGCAACTTTTCGGGCAAAGAAGATAAAATTTCTTCATTACACAATAAAACCTGACTATATTATAGTCAGGTTTTTTTTATGTCTGATATTTCTTTAAACAGCATTTTAAATGAATTTCAAAATTCTGATAAACTAACTGCATTTAACAAACTAAAAAAATTTACGGAAGAAAATCCTAAAGATATTATCGCATTATATAATCTAGGTTATATGTGTGAAATTTTAAAGAAAATAGACGAAGCAATAACTATATACAAAAAAGTATTAATAAAAAATAAGCTTCATTGGCAGTCACGATTTAACTTAAGTTTAATTTTTTTTCAAAAAAAACAGTATGATAAATGTCTACCTCTTTTAGAAGAAGTATTAAAAATAAATCCAGCTTTTCACTCTGCATTAAGAGAAAAAGCAAATGTATATTTTCATCAAGACAAAATTGATGATGCAAAAAAAATAATTAATAATTTTATAAAATTAAATCCTAATGATCCTGTAAGTTTAAATATTCAAGGACTTATTTATCTAAAAAGCAATGAAATAGAAAAAGCAAAAGAGATATTTTTAAAAGGAATTGAAATAAGTCCTAATTACTATCCTATTTTAAATAACCTAAGTACTTGTTTTCGACAGTTGGATGAACCAAAAATAGCAATAGATTATCTCAAAAAAACTTTAAAAATTTCACCTAATTTTATCGAAGGCATCATAAATATGGGCGCACTATTAATAGAAACGGGTAAATATGATGAAGGAATAAGATATTTAAAAAGCGTTAAAGAAAAAACGAACAATAATGCAGTTAATTTAAACTTGGCTATTGGATATTTTTTTAATGAAAATTTTGATAAAGCTGAAAAATATTTTCAATATGTGGAAAAAGAAGATCCTAATAATGATAATTTTAAGAAAAATTATTCATCATTTTTAATATATAAACAAGAATATCAAAAAGCATGGAATCTGCTTTCCAAAATAAAAAATAAAGATAAATTTATTATACAAGGAAGCTATATGGATAACATAAAGGAAAAAATTAGCTCATTTCAAGATATTTCTAAAAATGATAAAATGCTTTTAATAAAAGAACAGGGTGTTGGTGATGAAATTTTGTTCAGCTCAATTTATAGCGATGTATTGAATACATATCCCAATACTATTATTGAGGCTGATGAAAGATTAATTTCTCTTTTTAAAAGATCATTTAAGTCTGATAATTTTGTTGCCTATAAGAAAATATCTTCGTCTAAAGATCAGTTAAAAAAATATGATAAAGTAATTTTTGCAGGAAATTTGCCTTCAAAATTTAGAAATACCAAAGATAGCTTTCCTCAAAAAGCATTTCTGAAAGCTGATTCAGCTAATATGCAAAATATAAAAGAAACTTTAGATAAAAAATGTAAAAAAATAAAAATTGGTTTTTCTTGGCTAAGTAAAAGAAAATTTTTTGGAGAAGAAAAATCAATTAATTTAAATTCTTTTTTACCAATTCTAAAAATACCAGAAATATCTTTTATTAACTTACAATATGGAAATTATGAAAAAGAAATAGAAAATTTAAACAAAAAAGAAAAATTGGAGATTCTGAATTATCCAAATATTGATTTATTTAATGACTTTGAAAACTTGGCTGCCTTACTGGTAAACCTAGATTTATTCATAACAATTAGTAGCTCTACTGCACACCTAGCAGGAGGGTTAGGTGTACCAACTTGGTTAATTAAACCCAAGAACAATGCATCTTTTCATTATTGGTTTCAACCAAATGATAAAACTCCATGGTACCCAAGTATTACCTTATTTTCACAAACCAAAGGGTGCAAAGATACAATAAAGAAAATAAAAGATAAAATATCAGAGCAATTTGATTTTAAGAATTAAATTTTTTGTTTAAATATTTTTCTTTTTCACTATGCCATTCTTTTGAAAATTCAACATCTTTCCATTCGTCAAACCATGGGCCGCCTCTGGTAAAATGAACTGCATATGGTTTTGTATTATTATTTTTTGAGGTCCACCCTTCAAGCCAATTCCATCTTTCATCTATTGATCCAATTTCATCATCTTTTAGCCATTTCAATTGATGAAGAAAACTTCCAGACTCTGAATTAACAATATCGATAGTTAATTTTTTATTGCTTGGATGAGAACAATTAAAAACCATAAAACTAGACCAGTTTTTTCGAGGGTAGATTGTTTGTTTTTTTCCATCCATTTTATGTCTTTCTTTAGGTGTATAATTATGTTGTACACAATATAAGGCCTTATCCTCGTCGATAGTTTCAAATAATAAAGAGATGTCTTGAAAAAAAAGAAAGTCACAATCACAGAAAATTGCCCAACCTTTATAATTCATTAATGCTGGTACTAAAAATCTAGAGTAGGTAAATTCTGTTGACGCCAAAGGATCAATATTTCTAGTATAAAGTTTTTTTGAAACTAATTCATATAATTTTAAAGATTGAATATTTAGAGTAATAGTTGAAGTATTAATCAAAGAATTTTTACAAACTCTATAAGCTATATCTTCTTTAGAATCATAACCGATATAAAATGATAAATCTTTAATTTTCATAAGATATCATTTCTAATTCATCATGAAATTGATTTAAGATCATTGGTTTTTTCCATTCAAGAGTATTAAAGTAACCTCCCTCAGAAACTGAGGACCAGACTTTTTGATTTTTTTTTGTAATTATACAAACCCACATATTGTTTTCTTCACCGTTTTTAGATCTCATATTCCATGCATTAATTTTTTGAACATCACCACTATCACCCTCTTCAATTTTTGCCATCAATATACAAACTTCTTTTTTAGGTTGTAAATCAAGTAAATCTTTAATTTGATTTCTTGCTTCTGCCCACTTTTTATCAGAAATTAATGATTCAACTAGCAAAACTTTAGATTCATAATTATTTTTATTTGAGCCAACAACAAATTTTGTCAAATTTGCAAGATCCATTTTTAAATTTATAGCTAAAGTGCTTAAAAGTGATTTATATTCTGTATGAGGATTTTCTGACCACGCCTTTTTAAAAAATTTTTTAGCAATATTGTAATCTTTGTTTTGAATTAATAATTCTAAATATAGTTTTATATAAGGAGGAAAGTATTTTCTTAGTTTTAAAGATTGTTTTATAAAATAGATAGACTCTTTTAATTCACTATATCTTTTAATTTTGGAAATTTCAAAATATGCTATAGATTTGTTGACTTCACATGTATTTTTGTCGGCAACTCTTTTTGATAGTGCCTTATCTGAAATATTAATTAATTGCTGCCAATTATTAGTCTTGCTTAAGATTCCAACTAGTGTTTCATATATTTTATCAACCTGAGGATTATTTTTAAACAATTTCTCACCATATATAAATGCATGATGATAATCCTGAGCTCGTAAATATTGTTCCATTAATCCACGAAATCCAAGGTTTTGAGTTGATTCATTTTTAATCATTTGTTCGTAAATATTGTGAAGTTCAGGATATTTTTTTTCGATTTTATAAACTTCAGATTTAAGTAATAAAGAAAGAGATTTATTCTCTTGTAAATAATTATCTACTTTTTTACTTTCAGATATAGCTTTTTTAAAATCTTTGTTTGCTAAAGCAAACATTCCATTCACAAAAGAAGTATATCCTTTTTCTTTCTTTTTAATTTTATTAAAAATTATAAACTTACTAATTTGATATTTTGACTTAAAATAAAAAGATTGAAATAAAAAAATTACAATAAAAATAACTAATAAAAATATAAAAATAAATTCAGAAGATACAGAATAAATAAAATCTTTAATTACAAATGAAATAATAAAATTATTATTGATAAGAAATGAAAATAAAAGTGTTATTAATATTAACTGAATAACTATAAATAAAAACTTTCTCATCATTAATTAACCTTCATAATATTCTTTTTAAAATCTATATATAAATTAATTTGTGATATCCATTTTTCAAAATACTCTTGACTTGATTTGATAGATAAAACTTGATTTAAAGATTGTGAATATTCCTCTGAATTAAGATGATTTTTTGCTCTTAATAAAATATTAAGATCTTCACTGTCATATAAATCTAAATCATTTGGTTTAATAGAAATATATTTTAAAAAAAATTTAATAATTGAATTATTATTTTTTTCCAAAAATTTCTTTTCTACATATTTTTGAACAGATAAGTCAAATTCTTTAACTAATTTTTCTTTTCCAAAAAAATTTTTCGCTTCTAACAAAAATAACTTTTCAAAAATTATAGCTGGTGTTTCTTTTGCTAAACTTTCTAATCTACTTATCTCACTGCTTACTATTTCACCACTTTCATATTTCAAAATAATTAAATCCTTTAGTTCTTGGATATTTTTTGAATTAAAATTATTTTCAACTTTAGTATTATTAACAAAAGCATTATTTTCAATTAAAATATTTTTAATTTGAGATTTGATTATTTTAATTTCTTTTATCAACTCATTGTTTTCCATTTGTAATTTTTGAATCTGACTATTGGAATCTGATTTGGTAATATTTTTATTTATTTCTACCAAAGATTGTGAATTATTATTTATCATTTCTTCAATTTTTGAAAATTTAGCTGAATTTAAATTTATTTCTTTAGTAACATTAGAAAATTTTTGCTCTAAATTAATAGCAACTTCATCAACATCTTTATAGGAGATATATAGAGCATACCCTAAAACCACTAAGAAGCCCAGTAATATAAAACTAGTTACAAGTTTTGAAAAAGCATAAAAATAATCAGTTATTTTAAACATTTTGTCCTATTTTATCATTTTTGATTGGTTGTTTCACAGTACAAATTAGAGTACTTAGATAAAAATGCTTGTTTTTGCCGTAGAAACTTCTTGTGATGAAACTTCTGTGTGTATTTTAAATGATTCTAAAAAAATTCTAAGCCACATAATATATTCTCAAGAAGAGCATAAGAAGTTTGGAGGTGTTATTCCAGAAATAGCCTCCCGGGCTCATCTACAAATTTTACAAAAAATCTCAATCAAAGCCCTAAATGAAGCAAAAATATCAATTAATGAAATAGATGTTTTTTGCTCAACTTGTGGCCCTGGCTTAATTGGAGGTTTATTGGTAGGTTCAATATTTACAAAAGCATTGGCTATTGGAGCTAAAAAACCTTTTGTACCAATCAATCATCTAGAAGGACATATTTTATCTCCTACAATTAATAATAATATAGAATATCCTTTTTTATGCTTTTTGCTAACTGGGGGTCATACTCAAATTTATCTAGTTAAATCTATTGATAATTATGAATTAATTGGTGATAGTCTAGATGATGCTATTGGAGAAGCATTTGATAAAGTAGCTAAATTAATAGGTATGGGTTATCCTGGAGGTGCTAAAATAGAAAAATTATCAAAATATGGAGATGAAAATAGTATAAGCTTACCCCACCCCTTAAAAAAAAATAAAGATATGAATTTTTCATTTTCAGGAATCAAAACTGCCATTAGTTTAATAATAAAAAAGCAAAACACAATTAATGATAAATTTAAATATAACTTATCAGCATCTTTTCAAAAAACAGTAACAGAAATATTAGAAAACAAATTTTTATTATCGATGGAATATCTCTGTAATAAAAATATTAATATTAAGCAAGTAGCTCTAGTTGGAGGTGTAGCATCAAATCAATACATTTACAAAAAAATAAAAGATCTTTCTTTAAAAAAAAATGTAAGCATTGTTATCCCTCCAAATAATATGTTAAGTGATAATGCTGCGATGATAGGGTGGGCTTGTTTACAAAAGTTAAAAATTAAAAAAATTGATAATTTATTTTTTAAAGAAAATCCAAGACTCTCAATTTAAATGAGTAAAAAAAATAAAATTTTCTGGATTGTGTCATGGCCAAAAAGTGGAAATACTTTATTAAGAGCAATAATAGCATCATTATTTTTTACTGAAGATGGAAAATTTGAAGACTTTAGTATTTTTACTAACACTATCAACCAATTTGAAAGAATAGAAAGGCTAAATTTTATTAAAAAAGAAAATCCAGAAGACTATGAAAATATTTCTAAAATTGAAATATTATCTAAGTATTGGTTAGATATGCAGTCTAAAGGACTAAAAATTACTGGGGATTTTTGTTTTTTAAAAACACATAGTGCTCTTTTATCAATGTTTAATAATCAGTTTACTAATAAACAAAATACAATGGGATTCTTTTATATTGTTAGAGATCCAAGAGATGTAGCTATATCATATGCTAAACACTTAAATGTAGATATTGATACTTCAATCAAAAGAATGATTAATACAGACACTTGTTTTGAATACCCAGGTAGAAAAGACTTTAATAACAAAATAAAACCACTTGGAATACAAAGTTCATGGGCAATACATTTAAAGTCTTGGCAAATGTTTGAGGTGCCAAACCTGATTTTAAAATATGAGGATATAGTATATGAAAAGGAGATAGTGTTAAAAAAAATTATAAACTTTTTTAAAAATCATTTTAATATAAAATTTTCTAATGTATCAAATAAAATAGAAAATATAGTAAACACTACTAGCTTTGAAAAAATGAGAAATTTAGAAAATAAAATTGGTTTTAAAGAATCAGTACAAAATAAAAGTTTTTTTCAAGTTGGTAAAAAACTTCAATGGAAAGAAAAATTACAATTGTCTCAAATAAAATTGATAGAAAAACATTTTAAAAAAGAAATGAATAATCTAGACTACTTATAAATTATAGAAATGACAAAAAAATATTGGCTGTTAAAATCTGAACCAAGTACTTGGTCTTGGCAAGATCAAAATAATGTAAAAAAAGATATGTGGGATGGAGTACGAAATTATCAAGCTAGAAACAATCTTATTAAGATGAAAAAGGGAGACTTATGTTTTTTTTATCATTCGGTTAATGAAAAACGAATAGTAGGAATTGTTAAAGTAGTAAAAGAATACTATCAGGATCCTACGGACAAATTAAAAAAATTTGTTGTTGTAGATGTGGCAAAATATAAAACTTTAAAATATCCTGTTTCTTTAGATAAGATTAAAAGTGAAAAAAAACTCTCTCATTTAGCCCTAATTAAACAAAGTAGATTATCAGTAATGCCTATTGATAAAAAATCTTGGGAAATAATATTAAAAATGAGCGAGTATGAATGATCCAAAAAAAATATTTTGGGTAGCTTCTTATCCAAAAAGTGGAAATACTCTAATGAGAGCAATGCTGTCCTCTTTATTTTTTTCTCAAAAAGGTAAATATTCAAATGAATTATTGGATTGGATTGAATCCTTTGAAACATGTGCTAGGTTAAAATTTATTGAAGAAGAAAATCCACAAGATATAAAAAAGATTAATAACTTAAAAGTTCTTTCTAAATATTGGAAAGAAATGCAATCTGAAAAAAGATTCAACATTAAAGAAAGTTTTTGTTTCATAAAAACACATAGTGCATTAACAAATATTTTTGGCAATAAATTTACCAATGAAAAATTATCTAGAGGATTAATATATATAGTAAGAGACCCTAGGGATATTTTATTATCTTGGTCTAAACATAGAAATAAAAGTATAGATGATACTTTAGATTTTATGCTAAATGTTGATTCTACAATAGCATATAACGATATTCATTTTTTAAAAGATCAAAATTTAAGACCTCTTCAATATATATCAAGTTGGAATGTCCATGTTAGGTCATGGAAAAATCTAGAAGTTCCAAAAATAATTATACGTTTTGAAGATTTGATTGAAAAAAAACAGGACATATTAAAAAAAATAATAAATTTTTTTTACATTGAGTATGGAATTTCTATTAATAACATTGAAGAAAAAACTGAAAATATTCTGAAAACTACTGATTTTAATTTTATGAAAATGTTAGAAGAAAAATTTGGATTCAAAGAAGCTTTAAATCACACAAAATTTTTTAATATTGGAAAAAAAAACCAATGGAAAGATCAATTAACACTACAACAAACAAAGATAATTGAAAAAAATTTCAAAAAAGAGATGGAATATTTTAATTATCTATAAAATTAAATTGATATTTATATATTTAAATTCTAAAATATAGATAGTTATGAAAATTAAAGATTATTGGAAAAAAGATGCGCTAGTAGATAGCTCTGAATACATAGACCTTTATGAAGATTCAATAAAAAATAATGATAAGTTTTGGGAAAAACATGGAAAAAGGATTGATTGGATAAAAAAATATACAAAAATAAAAGAAGTTACTTATAGTAAAGAAAATGTTTCTATCAAATGGTACTATGATGGGACGCTTAATGTATCTGCAAATTGCATAGATAGGCATGCAAAAAAAAATCCAAAAAAAACTGCAATAATTTGGGAAGGTGATAATCCTAATGAAACACAAAAGATTTCTTACGAAGAATTATTAATTAATGTTTGTAGAGTAGCAAATGGTCTAAAAAAAGCAGGAATCAAAAAAGGAGATAGAGTCACAATTTATTTAACAATGATTCCTGAACTAGCATATACAATGTTGGCGTGCTCAAGAATAGGAGCTATACATTCTATAATTTTTGGTGGTTTTTCATCTGAATCTATTTCAGGACGAATAATTGATTGTGAATCTGAGTATGTTGTGACTGCAGATGAAGGAATAAGAGGGGGTAAAACAATCCAATTAAAAAACATAATGGATAATGCTTTGAAAGTTTGTCCGGATGTTAAAAAATGCATAATAGTCAAAAGAACTGGGAATGAAATCAATATAGAAAAAAACAGAGATATTTATTTAAATGATTTAGTTTCTGGGGTTAAAGATTTTTGTGAACCTGAAAAAATGAATGCTGAAGACCCTCTTTTTATTCTTTATACCTCAGGGTCAACTGGAAAGCCAAAAGGTGTTTTACATACATCAGGTGGATATTTAGTTTATGCATCAATGACCCATGAATATATTTTTAACTATAAAAAAGATGATATCTATTGGTGTACTGCAGATATTGGGTGGATAACTGGTCATAGCTATATTATATATGGACCTCTAGCAAATGGCGCAACAACCTTGATGTTTGAAGGTGTCCCAAACTATCCTTCATATTCAAGGTTTTGGGAGATAGTAGATAAACATAAAGTAAATATTTTTTATACTGCTCCTACTGCTATCCGCGCCCTTATGAGAGAAGGCAATGATCCTGTAAAAAAAACAAATAGAAATTCTTTAAAACTTTTAGGAACAGTTGGTGAACCAATTAATCCTGAAGCTTGGAAGTGGTATTTTGAAGTACCTGGTGATAGCAAATGTCCTATAGTTGACACCTGGTGGCAAACAGAAACAGGAGGAATTTTAATAGCTCCACAAACAGGGGCAATAGAATTAAAACCTGGTTCTGCTACTAAGCCTTTTTATGGAATAATACCTGCAATAGTTGACAAAGATGGTAATGAGCTAAAAGGAGAGTGTGAAGGAATGTTATGCTTATCAAAATCGTGGCCGGGTCAAATGAGAACTGTTTATGGTGATCATTCAAGATTTGTTAATACTTATTTTTCACAATTTGAAGGAAAATATTTTACTGGTGATGGATGTAAAAGAGATAAGGATGGTTATTATTGGATTACAGGAAGAGTTGATGATGTAATTATAGTCTCTGGTCATAACTTGGGGACTGCTGAAATTGAAAGTGCGTTTGTATCACATCAAGATGTTGCAGAAGCTGCTGTA
The DNA here is from genome assembly GCA_902577425.1 of uncultured Alphaproteobacteria bacterium. GTDB lineage: Bacteria > Pseudomonadota > Alphaproteobacteria > HIMB59 > MarineAlpha5-Bin3. The sequence continues at coordinate 450,588 of CACGZD010000001.1, forward strand.
GTTGGTTATCCTCATGATATAAAAGGTAATGGACTATATTGCTATGTTTCTTTAAACGTAGGGTTAGTTCCTAATTCAGAATTAACAAAAAAATTAAAAGATGTTGTTAGAGAAAAAATTGGACCTATAGCAACTCCGGATTTAATTCATTTTACTTCTGGATTGCCCAAAACTAGATCCGGTAAAATAATGAGAAGAATCTTAAGAAAAATTGCTGCTAATGAACATGATCAATTGGGAGATACATCTACACTTGCTGACCCAAGTGTAGTAGAAGACTTGATTCAGAATAGGTTAAACAAGTAGTATTATCTTGGCTCCCAATGTTTTAAACATCTGGGCTCGTAAATATTAGCTGCACCAACTTGAGTTCTACTTCCCCCTTCAATTTTTCGATATGTTTTGGTAGCCTCGAGTCCACAAACATTGCAAAAACCATAAATTTTTGTAATTTTATCCGAAAGACCTAAAAGAAAAGATGATGTTTCCCAGGGCTTGCCTCTTGAATCTTGGTCCAAACCTGCACAAACAACATCTATTCCTAAATTTAAAATTTTGTCTACATTTTCTATAGTTGGCTTAGGATCCATAAATTGTATTTCATCTAAAAAAATCATATCAAAAGTTTTATTATTAAAAGTAAAATTATTGTTTGTTGATTCCCAGTCTATCATTGAATAACAATCGTGACTTAGATTATTGTGTGTAGTTATCAATTTTTCTGAATAACGATCATCAATACTTGGCTTAATAACTAATATCTTTTTCTTTTGATGTTCAGCCCATAAAATTCTTTTAAGCAATTCACTTGTTTTCCCTGCAAACATTGCTCCAACAATTGTTTCTAGTGTGCCTCTCATTTAGTTATAAAATATTGTCAATTAAATTTGTTATATGTTTTATATTAATATTTTCAACACATCCTACTGGTTTTGAAATTAAACCAATATAGCTATCCTTAATACTACCTCTTTGTAAAGAATTTAAATTTTTAATTTTAAAAAAATTCCTTTTGCTTATCCCTAAAGAATGAAAACAACCTATTTTTCCATCTAAATTGAATACATTTGTTAGTCCACAAGGGGATGAACAAAAGTCTGAACGAAAATTATTTTCTATAGGATAAATATTTTCTGTCCCACTTAATAATTTTTTATGACTCACACTAGTAATAATAAGTATACCTTTTTTATTTAATAGCTTTGCCAAATGTAATGGACCGGAGTCCATAAAAATTCCGAAATCAATTTTGGCTACTGTATTACTTAATATTTCTAAATTCTCTGGTTTAATAATATTTACATTTTTAATTGGCAATTTTGATTCAATAAAATTTGAAATATCTGAATTATCTAAAACTATTTCTATTTTTATTCTATCTTTATAAGTCTTAATAATTTCATTAATTAAAAAAGGAGGGAGAGATCTAATTGGGGATTGAGATATAGGAAAAATAGTAATTTTAGTTAATTTAGTTTTTTCAAATTTTTTTAAATTTTTATTTAATGTTTTGAGTCCAAAAAATTTGGATAAGCATTTGTTAATATCTTGCCTATTATACTTTTGAAATTTAAGATCTTCTATTTCTAATGTAACATGAAATTGATTATTGAATTTATAATAATTTTCTTCACTAATCACATCAGAGTAAACATAATTGATTTTAAAATATTTTTTTAAAATTAATGAGTATTTTCCAATAAAAGCTACTCCAATTTTTTTGAATTTTTTTGAATTTTCTAATTTCTCTATAAATAGAGCATATTCGATTAAATCCCCTAGACCCATACTTGGGGGAAGGCAAAACAATACAGAATCTTCAAGGGATTTATTAAATTTTCTTTTTTCAAATGAAACAAAATTGATATACTTTATAAATTCACTTTTATTAAGTGTTTTCCAAAGTTTAGTATTTTTAGAATAATAGGTGATATTTTCTTTTATATTTTCTTTTACAATATAGGGAAAATCTTCTTGATTCAAAAAATTTTTTTTTAGTGAAAAACTGAAAAATGGCATAAAAGTGAATGTATTAATTTAAAGATTTTTATATAGTTCATCAATGCAAAAAGGGGCACAAACACGCAGATCAGTTCATATAATATTATGTGCCTTAAAAAATAACAGTGATGTATTCGAAGAAATTTTAAATAAACACATTATTAAATATAAATATTCATCTAGAGATATTAATTTAATTCAGGCAGTAGTTCTAGAAAGTATTAGATACAACAACCAAGTAAAAACTATAATAGCAAAATATTCTAAAAAAAAAATTAACGAAGATAGTTACATTTTATTATTAAGTGCAATAACACAGTTATTATATTTAAATTTCAAAGAATATGCAGTAGTAAATTCCTCTGTAGAGATTGCTAAAAATTTAAAAACTTCATCTGGGTTTATTAATGCAATTTTAAAAAAAATTATTCAGAATAAGAAAAAATTACAAGAAATTAGAATGGATAAAAATAATCTGCCTAAATGGTTTTTAGGAGAATTATCTAAATTAAAAAAAGATAAACAAGAACTTGTAATAAAATCTATAAATGAAAAACCTCAATTACATATTGTATTCAAAAGTAATTTATTCTTAAAAAAATTTATTTCTGAAATAAAATATGATTTTACAACAACTTCTAAAAATTCATTGATTATAAATAAGTTTAATAAAATAGAAAACATAGCAAGATACAATAAAGGAGAATGGTGGATCCAAGATTATTCAGCTATGTTACCAATTTATTTAAGTAAAAATTTTAACAACAAAGAAATAATAGATTTTTGTGCTGCACCTGGTGGCAAAACATTTCAATCCTTAGCAAATAATAATAAAGTTTCGGTGGTTGAAAAAGATAAAAAAAGAGCCATTATATTAAGGAGAAACTTAAAGAGGTTAAATTTTAATGTACCAATAGAAATAAAAGATGCGATAAATCTGAATGAAAATAAAAAATATGAAGTAATTTTGATAGATGCTCCTTGTACAGCAATAGGAACAATAAGAAAAAACCCTGAAATTCTATTTAGAAAAACAGATGCTAATCTATATAAATACACTGAAACTCAAATGAATCTACTAAATAAAGCTGCAACTCTAATTAAAAATAACGGTGAGATTATCTACATGGTTTGTTCTTTTTTTGAACATGAGACTACAAGGCAAATAAAAAAATTTTTAAACTTAAACAAAAATTTTGTTGTTAAAAAATTTGAAAAAAATGAAAATGAAGATCTAATAGATGATTGTGGATTTATAAATACTGTTCCTTGCACCTTAAAAAATAATGTTAAAATAGATGGTTTTTTTGCGGCAAAATTGAAAAGAAATGATTAAATCCATTATAATTTTTTTAAAAAAATATTTTTTTTCACAAAAGTGGTACATAAAAATTAATATAAAAAATCTTCCTGTTGAGTTACAAAATTTTAATCACTTAAATATTTTTTTTAATCACAATAATTTAATTAAAAATAGAATAATTACAAAAAATTATTTCAAAAAAAACCAAAATCCAAAAAAAAATATTTATTATAATTCTTTTGATTGGTTATTATCCGCTAAGATAATAGGTGGACCAGAAAGTTTATATTTTTCAAAAAAACAAATAAAATTATGGTATGGTGAAAGCTTTTCAATTAAAAGTTTTTTTTGGAGTAATGAGCTGTGTGCAAAAAGGCTAATAAATTTGATTTATGCTTATGACTTTTATGCAATTTCAGCGAATGAAAGTGACAAAAAAATTTTTCAATATATTATTTATAAACATTATATTATTAATAAAATTTATATAAAAAACCTTCCAACTGATAAATTATCAATAGAAAATTCTAAAGCAAACTTGTTATTAGGATTATTATATGAAAAAAATATTATTGATTCAATAGAAGTAATTAAGAAACAATTAATTGAACACATAGACACAAATGGCTTTCACAAAAGCTATAACCCTGTGCTACAAGCAGAGTATATAAATAATTTAATTGAAATAAAAAATATTCTTCTTTTTTTTAAGATTAAAGTATTTGAGGAAATTAATTTTCAAATAGCTAATATGACTTCTGTGCTCAATAATCTTTTTCATAAAGATACAACTTTAGCACTTTTTAATGGATCTCATAATATATTTAACAAAGATATATTAACCTTAATAAAACAAAAAAAAGATTTAAAAGAAAAAAAACTTTTTTTTATAAAAAATGGTTTGGCAGTCTATAGCGATAGAGAGAAAAAAGTTTTTTTTGATGTTGTTAAACCTACTAATAATTACATTAATAATAAACTACATTCTGGAACTCTAAGTTTCGAATTTAGCGCAAAGAAGGAAAAAATAATTACTAATTGTGGCTCAATAAATAAAATATATGATGATAAACCAAATTATCTAAGATTTTCAGCTGCCCATTCAACCTTAATATTAAATAATACAAATATTAGTGAACTAGATTACAAAAGATCATATACGAGAATTCCTAAAAACATAAATTATCAACATAAAGAAGAAGAAAATAAATTAACTTTAATTTGTAGTCATGATGGATATAAAGAGAACTATAAAAAAATTATTAAAAGAAAATTAACTATTTCAAAGTTGAAAAATACTATTTTTGGCCAAGATTCAATTATGCCAATTAAGTTAAGCTCCAAAAAAATATTATTTAATATAAGATTTCATTTAATGCCTGATAGTCAATCAAGCTTAACAAATAGTAAAAAAAAGGTAATTATCAAAACTAAAAATAGCAATACTTGGGTTTTTGAAGCAGAAAATAAATTAGAAATTGATGAAAGTATTTTTATAGATTTAAATGATAAGATCCAACAAAGCAAACAAATTGTAATAAATGGCTTTGTTGAAGATTCAATTAAAGTTATAAAATGGTCAATAAAGGAGTTATAAAATTGAAAAAAAACAAACGCTATGCTTTAATATCAACATTTGATAAATCAGGTTTAAAAAAAATTTGTACTAATTTTAAAAAAAATAATATTTCAATCATTTCAACTGGAGGAACAGCAAGATATATAAAAAAGATTGGATTTAAGTGTCTATCTATTGAAAGCTTGACGAAGTTTAAAGAAATTCTTGATGGTAGAGTTAAAACTTTGCATCCTAAAATATTTGCTTCATTGCTTTTTAAAAGAAATGATACACAACATATTAAAACTTTTGATAATCTTGGTTTTCCAAAAATAGATTTTGTAATTATTAATTTATATCCTTTCGAAAAAACAATAAGTAAAAAATCAAAAATTGACGAATGTATAGAAATGATTGATGTTGGTGGTCCGAGTATAATGAGAGCTTCAGCAAAAAACTTTTATGATGTAACATCAATATGTGATCCTAAATATTATGAAAATTTTATACAAGATTTAAATAAAAATAAAGGAAAGACTTCATTAAGTTTTAGAAAAAAAATGTCTCAAAAAGTTTTTGAACGAACTTCCTGTTATGATAAAATAATAAGTGAATGGCTTATTCCCAAAACTAAAACTCTTAACGCAAATAAAAAAATAAAGCTTAGGTATGGAGAAAACCCTAATCAAAAAGCAAGTTTATTGTTAAAAAACAAAAAGAAAAATATTTTTGAAAATCTACTTAAGGGTAAAAAGGTTAGTTACAATAATATTTTGGATATAGATGCAAATCTAAGCTGTTTAAATGAGTTTTCACAAACAGCTTGTGTAATAATAAAGCACAACAATCCTTGCGGAGTTGCTATTGGCAAAACACCTTTAGAAGCCTTTAAAAAGGCTTATGAATGTGATCCAAAAAGTGCTTTTGGAGGTATAGTAGGCTTTAATAAACAAATAAATCCTGATCTTGCTAAAATTTTAAAAAAACATTTTTTTGAAGTTATTATAGGAAAAGGATTTGATATTAAATGTAAAGACTTATTTACTGATAAAAAAAATTTAATATTGATAAATTCAAAAAATTTTAGAATAGATAAAAACACAGAAATAAAATCAATAAATAATGGTTTTTTAAAACAACAAAAAAACTTAGCAAAAATAAACAAAAAAAATATAAAATCTGTATCAATAATAAAATCTAAAGAAAGAGAATTAAATGATCTTATTTTTGCTCTCAAGGTTTGCAAACATGTAAAATCTAATTCTATAGTAATTGCTAAAAATCAACAAACTCTTGGTATAGGGGCTGGACAAATGAGCAGAATAGACGCAGTAAAAATTTCAATTTCTAAAATTTCTAAAAAATTAAAACCCAAAGGTTTTGTTGTTGCATCAGATGCATTTTTTCCATTTAATGATAATGTTAAATTGTTAATTAAAAATAACTGTAAAGCGATTATTCAACCAATGGGTTCTAAAAATGATAATAAGGTAATTAAATTAGTTAACGAAAAAAAAATAGCTTTGTATTTTACAAAATTTAGATTTTTTAAACATTAATGAAAAAAAAAGATAACTATTGTAAGGATTATATAAATGAAATATTAAAATTATTTCCAAAAGTTTCTTCTGGAAGAAAAAACTATTCTGATCACCAAAAAAGAATAGATGAAGTTTTCAAACTAATAAATAAATATAATAAAAGTAAAAACAAATGAGTAAAAGTAAAAATTTAATTTGGATTGCTTCGTATCCAAAAAGTGGCAACACATGGATGCGCTCACTTTTAACTTCACTAATTTATACTAATGATGGATTATTTGACTTTCAACTTTTGCCTAAAATAGATCAATTTGAAAAAAAAAATAATTTTTCTTTTGTAAAAAAATTAAAATCTTCAGATTTTGACAATCTTGACAAAATGGAAATTGTATCAAAATATTGGCATGAAGCTCAAGAAAGGTTAGATTATAGTGATTTGATTTTTTTTAAAACTCACAGCTCAAATTATAATCATAAAAACTTGAAGTACGCAAATTTAAACAAAACTAGAGGTTGTATTTACCTTGTACGTGATCCAAGAGATATTGCAATTTCCTATTCTAAATTTATGGGTTGCTCTATAGATGAAACCATTGATTACATGCTAGCCCCTTCAAGACAAATTTGGAATCAAGAAAAAACAGTTGGCATTATTATATCAAGATGGGACTATCACATATCTTCTTGGATAAACTTAGATACTCCAAAAATTTTTATTAGATACGAAGACTTGCTTAACAATACAAAAAAAGTTTTAAAAGAGTTAATACAATTTTTGCAGGGACCATTAAAAATAAAAATAGAATTAAGTGAAGAGAAAATTGAAAATATTATTAAAACAACTTCTTTTGATTTATTAAAAAATAAAGAAAATAAGGATGGTTTTAGGGAAGCTTCAAAAAATTCACCTTTTTTTAGGGAGGGCAAAAGTATGCAATGGAAAAAAATACTTAGCCAAGATCAAGTAAACAAAATTGAAGTCAACCTTGAAAAGTATATGAAAAAATTTAACTATATAATATAACTTTATAATTTATTGTAACCAAATAAATTGACTACAAATAACCAAGCTCTTTCATTACATCTCCAAACTTATCTTCTATTTTTTTAATTTGATCGCTATTTAAAATTTTCTGCCATGTATTGGTTTTGCCAGTACGAAAAAAAGGACCGTTCATTGATTCAATAAATCCTTTTTTTTCTTCTAGTTCTTTAAGGTTTTTAAACTCAATGACTTTTAAAACTTTTTTTATTTTATTTAAATCATAATCAATATCAGTATATCTTGATAACAAATAAACAATAGAACTAAAAAAATTTACAGGATCATTAATTAAATCTTCATATTTAATAAATATACTTGGAACTGAATTAAAAGATTTCCATGATTGATAACTAAGCATCCAATTTACTTTAGTTTCATAACCAACTCTATTAATTTTATCTTTGCCAATAAACATTTCTATCTGTTCCTCAATTGATATGCCACTATGACTAGCATATGAAACTGCTACTTCTCTGGGGTCTCTGATTAAATAAATAAACATTAATGTGTTTTGTTCATTGGTAAATTCATAACCATTTATTTTTCCAAAAAAATGATGTGTTTTGTAAATTAAATCTTTTTGATTAAATTTACTAATTAGTTTTTGCTGCATATCAATACAATGTTTGTAATAAACAAAATTTGTATTTAAATCTATATTTGGAAAGGCCTTTGAAAAAGTTTCTTTGTGTTCAAACTTTGGAATTTTACTCAATAGAGAAAAATCTAGTTCATCTTTTTCTGAATAAATATAATGGCTTAAAAAAATCCTTACATATGTATTCCCGCATTTTGGATAAGAAGAAAGCCAAATAATACCTTTTTTCATATTTAAATAATTTTACAAATTTTCTTTGATTGTATTAAATCTATATTAAAATATTATTATAATTTAAATACTCTATAATATCAAAAATTTTAATTTTAAGGTTTGTATCAGGTGCATAAAAAAATAATTTGGGTGGCTTCTTATCCAAAAAGTGGGAATACTTGGTTAAGGTCAATCTTATCATCTTTGTTTTATTCTTCAGATGGAAAGTTTAATTTTGAGTTATTGCAATATATTAAGCATTTTGATTCCCCTGAAAATTATTTATTTGTTAAAAAAATAAATAAAAATGATTATGAAAATTTGTCAAAAATTAAAGTTATTTCAAAATATAGAATTCAATCACAAGAAAAATTAATAACTAAAAAAAATTTTATTTTTTTCAAAACACATAGTGCTAATGTATCCCTAAATAACCATCAATATACTAATAATAAAAATTCATTTGGATTAATATATATAGTAAGAGATCCAAGGGATATTGTAATTTCTTACTCAAAATATCAAAACATATCCATAGACCGTGCAATCGAAAAAATTACCAATAAAGCTGTTATCGAATATAGTGGTTTTAAAAATAACGATAAATTTCCTTCATTAATAACCAATAAATTACCTTACATAATGAGTAGCTGGGATATAAATTTTACCAGCTGGGAAAGATTAGATACTCCTCAGTTGTTTATTAAATATGAAGATTTAATAAATGATCCATTGTTAATTATGAAAAAGATAACAACATTTTTTCAAAATAAAATAGAAATAGAAATAGAAAACTTAGATAGTAAAATTGAAAATATAGTTAATACAACAAATTTTCAATTTTTAAAAAAACAGGAACAAAAATATGGCTTTAGTGAATCAACTACATATTCAGATTTTTTTAGAAAAGGTACTAGTAATCAATGGAAGGCAATTCTTACAAAAAAACAAGCTGAAAGAATTGAAAAGGCCTTCAAGCCTCTTATGAAAAGACTTGGATACATAACATAAAATTTAAAATATCTTTTTAAAATATTAAATGACTTAAAAGAAAATCCTGATCAATACAAATTAAAATTAAAAATAATAAACTTTCTAACTCTTAAATAAATTATATTTTTTAATAATATCAGAGCAAATACCATAATATTTTTTATTTTTTATTTTCTTGATATCATAAATACCCAATTTTTCAGGCAAAACTAATATTGTTTTTTTTGCAACATATAAATCTTTAGAAAAATAATCTTTGTTTGTTTCACAATGTGGCCAAATAAATTTTTTTGAAGTAATTACAAATTTATCAGTATCATGCCAAAAATAATTATAAAATATTTTAGACTCACTTAAAAAAAATAATGCATCATCATTTTTAGCATGTATCCATAATTTCTTTTCATGTTCTTTTAAAAATTTTTCATCAATAGCAAATTCACCATGATCATGTCCGAGGAATAGTTTTTTATTTACTACCCATAAATCAATCTCAACATCATATCCTAATTCTATAGCTGCTAAAATATAATCTGGCTTATTTTCATCATCAAAATTAATTTTATCTAAATTACCTCTGTGAGAAATTAATATCATTTTAATAATATTTAAATCAAATTAATATTGAACATTCTTAAATTATTCAACTTCAACTTTATCCCCTATAATAGAAGGTATTTTGATACATAGTATTTCGCAATCTTCTAAAAAAACAGGTTTGGCAATTTCCTTGGGCTCTAAAACAAATATATCTTTTTCATGTATCAGCTTATCATTAATTATCATTTTTCCTTTTAACAATACATTAATCTCAGTTATTTTGTTATGATAATGAGTTGGCCATTTTTGATTTTTTGGATGTCTTAATATGCCTACTTCAAATTCATTTGTTTTTAGAACACTAGGTAAAAAATTACCTACAAGCCAACCATCTTTCATATCTTTTAATTTATAATTTTTCATTTTTAAAAAAATAATCTAAGTCTATTACATTGCCTAAAGAATAGTGGTTTTCTTTTTCTAAATTAAAATATCCAATTTTGTAACCTTTATTAATCATATAATTATAAGTTGGGCCAATATAAAATTCTCCATTGGGAGCTCGGTCATTTTTGGATATCATTTCATTTGCAGAATCAACAAAAAAAGATGCCTTTCTCCAATAATGAACCCCATTTAAAGAATGTTCACTAATTACTTCTTTCTCTTTAATTTCAACCACATAACCATTGTGAATTTTTGCATAAGAATTATGTACTACGTTTGTTTTGTATGTCACTATTAATCCATCTATTTCTTTTTTTTGAGTTTCATTTACAAAATCTTGAATATTCCAGTTCATGTATTGATCACAATTGGTAATTATCAATTCATCTTCAATATCTAAATATTTGTAAGCAAGAAGAGCAGAACACGCCGGACCTTGTGTGTATTCATTTGTTGTTACTATTTGGCAATTTGGAATTTGTTTTGTTAAAACTTCTTTTAATTCAGAAACAAAATCATTATTCTTTAAAATAAAAAAAAATTTAGCTTTAATATTAAAGTTTTCTAAAGCCCTAATAATCATTGGCTTGCCATAAATATCAATTAATGGCTTTGGTTTAGTATACTTAGAATTTTTAAATCTTAAACCTCGACCTGCTATTGGGATTAATATTTGCATAAAAAAATTATTATTTTGTATCTATAGAAAAATACAGGTGTTTCATAATATTAATGTTGAATTTCAATAATAAATATAAATTTATAGTTTAAATTGATATTTTTTCTCCTATTAAATCGTAGTCAGCAGAATATATTTTTTTAATTTTTTTAAGTTGTTCTTTATTTAAAGAAACTTTTAGCTCACTTTTCCCAGTTTGAATATGAGGAAACAAAATTTTATTTTCAAAAAAATTGTTAACTTTTGTCTCAAATATTTTAATGTTAGAAACATTAGCAACAATAGTAAAATAGTTTATATTATTACCTAACCAAAATGATTGGGGCAAAAAGTGTTTATTTTCAAATAAATTATTTTCTAATTTTTCAATAACTTGATCTATGCTGTAATTATTAAATGCTAAATCTCGATGGTACAGTATTCTATTGTTATAACAAGAAATAAATCTATTTACTGGATCTCTTATTAAACAGCATTTTTCATCAACATCAATTTTTTTAAAAGGAGTGTAGGATGGTAAAAAACTTACTAGATTTTTTTTCTCTTTGTTTTCATCAATTAAGCTTTGATTTATTTTATATCTAGGAATATCATCCTCGAGAAAATAAAATTTATTTTCTAAACCCAAATGCTTTAAAAAAAACAATTTAGCAGAAGAATTTGCATTTTTAGCAACTGGATAAAAAACTAATTTTTTCTTGTGACGATTAGTAAAAATGGCATATTCATTTCTTTGGTTCATGATATTTATAGAAATTAATAATATAATTATAATATAAAATAAAATAAAAAATTAGCATTGCTGAATTACTCAAAAATAAATATAAATTTTAATTAACATAAATGAAAAATTATAAAAAAGGGTGTATTTTAATTATAGGACAATTAAGATTTCATTTGTTAAATAAAATTTTTTTTGAAAATCATAAAAATGATTTTGATTTTTTTGCAGTTATTGATTCTAATAGTGAAGAAAAATTAGATGACCTCAGCTTTATCAAAGAATTCTTTATTGTAGAAAAAAACTTAAAAGAATTAAAAGATCAAAAAAAATTGTTAAAAATCAAAGATGGTCATAAACTTTTACAATGGCAAAAACTCAAAATTGGTTACCGGCTTATAGAAAAATATATAAAAAAAAATAATATAGAATACGAAAATTTTTTTAAAATAAGATCAGATATTCTTTATAAAAATGAAATGCTTCATAATTTAAAAATTAATAATAATTATTTTTACATGAATACGGATTACTGTTTTGGATCAATGTATAAAAATTTTTCTATAGTTAGTAACTTTTATATTGAAGCACAAAAAGATTTTTACAATAATTTTAAATTTTTTAATCTTAATTTATCTAATTTAGATCTATGTGATATTGAAGCAGCAAGATTTTTTTGGCTTAAATACCCATATGAAATTATATGTAACCCTCAACCACCTAAAAATCTTCAAGAATTAACAACCAGGATAATTAAAAATAAAAATCTAATTACAAAAGCCGAAACTAATAAATTTAAAATTTATTGTGCAAGAAAGAACTGGGAAAATATTATATTTCCTTCCGAACCATCTTTTTTACATTTTTTATTAAATAAAAACTTTATTATAAAAAGATTATTTTCTAATAAAAAAATGATAATAAAAAGAAACTAAACATTATGAGTAATTTACAATGGTATGCTTATCTTTCAGGAGTTGTAACCTTCTTTCTAGGTTGTTTCTTTTATTATCAATCAAGAAAAGAAGGTTTATCTGAGAAACAGAAGGTAGTTAGAAGGAGGATAATGAACTTCTTTTTAATTATAGGTTTTATCTGTGTAGTTTTCTCATGGGTATAAAAATAAAAATTTATTTTGTTTCACTGCAAGTTTTCTAATACAAAAAACTAGAAAAAATTGGAGCGGGCGAAGGGATTCGAACCCTCGACTTCAACCTTGGCAAGGTTGCGCTCTACCCCTGAGCTACGCCCGCTTTAAAAAAGAAATAACATTAAGAAAATTAATGATATTTAGTTTAAAAAAACATATTATTTATTTCATATTATATATAAACACAAATGCTTAGTGAAAAAAAATTACTCGATTTAATTGACAAAAAAGGCATAAATTCAAAGTTATATACTCATGAACCATTATCTACTGTGGAAGAATCAATGAGACATAGAGGAGAAATAGAAGGTGCGCATTCTAAAAATCTGTTTTTTAAAAATAAAAAAAATGAATTTTTTTTATTTTCATGCCTAGAAAATACGATTGTAAATATTAAAAAAATTTCAAAATCTCTGTCTCTTGGAAACATATCTTTTGCAAATGAGCAGTATTTGTCTTTATATTTAGGTGTAAAACCAGGTGCGGTAACACCTTTTGGGCTATTAAACGATATTGAAAATAAAGTTGTTTTTTTTTTAGATAATAATTTTTTTAATTACAAAATTGTAAACTTTCACCCCCTTACTAATACATCTACTATTAGTATGAATATTAATGATTTTATCAATTTTCTCATTGAAAATAAAAAAAAGGTAAATATCTATGATTTTAACAACTATTCTCTTATAAAGTCTTAAGACAAATTATATGAATGAAAATTTAAATATTCTGGAAATTAAAGAAGATGAGTTTGATGAAAAAGTTCTTAAAGATTCATCTGTTTCTTTAGTATTAGTTGATTTCTGGGCCCCTTGGTGTGGACCTTGCAAACAATTAACTCCCCTTCTAGAAAAAGTAGTTAATAGCTCAGACGGAAAAGTAAAATTAGTAAAAATAAATATAGATGAAAACCAACAAATCGCTGCTCAGTTAAGAATTCAATCAATTCCTGCTGTATTTGCATTTAAAGATGGGCAGCCAGTAAATGCATTTCAAGGCGTTATTCCAGAAAAAAAAATAATTGAATTTATAGAAAAATCTTTAGGAGAAAAAATTGAAGAAGATCACACTGAGTTTTATGAATCAATTAAAAGTTTAATTGCAAACAATGAATATAATGAAGCAAAAAATTTATTAGAAAATTTTTTAGCTAAAAACTCTAAAGAGTTTGAGAGTTTTGCTCTATACATAAACTGCCTTAGTGAACTTGAACAATTCGAAGAAGCTGATGATTTTTACAAATCTTTAAGTAAAGAGGCGTTGGAAAATAATAAAGTTAAGGGGGCTATAAAAAAACTTTCAATAAAGAAAAAAAATTCTAAGGGTCCTGCCCTAGAAGAACTAATAAATAAGTTAAAGAATAATCCTTCAGATATTAATATTATTGTGGATTTAGCTGATAAATATTTTGCAAGTGATATGATTGATGAGGCTTTTAATTTGTTGCTACAGAACTATAAAAATCATAAAGAAAAAATTAAAATTAAATTTATTGAATTCTTTAGCGCATTAGGAAATGATCACTTAAAAACAATAGAGTATCGTAAAAAGTTTTCTTCTATAATGTTTTCTTAGTCCCAAAATGTCTATTAAATTTGATTTACCAATATTTCCATTAAGTGGAACGATACTTTTTCCTGAAACTAACCTGCCTCTTAATATATTTGAAAAGCGATATTTAAAAATGGTTGATTTTGCATTATCTACAAATAAAAAATTTGGTATGATTCAACCAAAAGGTAATGATGAATTATATAGAATTGGATGTATTGGCAGAATCATATCGTATGAAGAAACTACTGATGGTAGATATTTAATCAATATTCTGGGTGAGCAATATTTCAAAGTCTTGAATGAAAAAAAAACCAAAAATCTTTTTAGAACAGTTGAGGCAGAAGAGTTTGTGCCAAATAAATCAGAAAAAAAAATAAAAATAAATGATCAAACTAAACACTCTCTAATACAAAAATATGTTCAATTTGTTAAATCTTCAAAATATGAAGTTGATTTTGCTTTTTTAGAAAAGATTGAAGTATTAGCTTTAATAAAATTTATTGCTATGGCAGCGCCTTTTGGTGCAGCAGAAAAACAAATGTTACTTGAGACATATCATTCGGATAGTTTAGCATCTAAACTTATCACATTATTTGATTATTATAGTAACAATAATAAACAATCTCTAAACTAAAACTAAATCCCCATAGCATATTTGGTAATTTGGTTTTTTATTTTTTTTGTTTTATTTATAAAAGAAAAGCCGCTTTTTCTGATAAAATTTATTTTTTTACTTTCATCTAAAAAAATAGAATTTAATTTATCGGTGACTTGATAAAGGGTATATGCATGATGATGAGAAAGAGTGTGATAATTTTTACAAACAAACTCTATTCCTAAATCTAAACCATTCTTTTTAGCATGAGTAATAATTTTCAATAAATTTTTTACATCTCTTACGCCCAAATTCCATCCTTGACCAGCAATAGGATGCAAAGAATGAGCAGAGTCTCCGACGTATACCAATCTTTTATCATAAAATTTAGTATTTATATGTGCAGATAAATCAAAAACTTTTGTATCAAAAAAATTAATTATTTTTCCTGTATAGTTAAAAATTTTTTCTTCTAATATTTTTTTTCTTAAAGTTAAATTGGTTTTTAATAGATTTTTAGAAAAATTACTTGGATTACTCCAAATCAATGACGAGTTATAAGTATTATTGTTTAATGACTTCATGGGAAGTAAGGCAAGGGGTCCTGATTTTAAGAATATTTCATAAGCTATATTATTAAGATTTTTTTTGTGACTAAAATTTGTAACAAAAGCACTATGATTGTATTTTTTTTTGAAAGTAGATGTTCCAAAAATTTCCCTAATAAAACTATTTTTTCCATCAGCGCTAATTAAAAGTTTAGAAACAATCTTCTTATTACCAGAAAACACTGTTATACTTTCTTGATTGGTTTCAATTTTTTCAAGCGGGGTATCTTGCAAAATTTTGAGATTATTTTTTAATTTTAATAATTTTATTAATTCATTTTTAATTTCAGTATTTTTTACTACATAACCTAAGTTTCCCAAATGCTCAGAGTTACTAAAATTTATGTTTCTAGATATATTGCGGTCAAAAACTTTGATGGTTTTTATTTTTTCACAGTGTTTATAAATACCTTTCCATATTCCTAATTCTTCAAAAAATAATTTTGAACCTTCAGCAATAGCAGTTGTTCTAAAATCTTTTTTATTTAAATCTGAAAAAATAATACCAGCATCAATTAACAAAACCCTTAATTCGAGGGAACTTAAAGCACAAGCTGTCAAAAGGCCGGTCAGTCCTCCACCCACAATTACTATGTCAGTTTTAATTTCTTTCATAATTTCCTTCGAATTACCTTAATCTATATATAATACAAATAAATAATATTAACTAAGCTAATCTAATGCGTCTATTTATAACAGAAAAAATAAAAGCTCTTATTTGTATAATTTTTGCTATAGTTTCTTTTATTTCACTCATATCCTTTAACCCGAACGATCCTGGAATAAATTTTGTAGGCAACAACAATGAAATAACCAACATGATGGGCATATTTGGAGCATACTTTTCTAGCACTTTATATATTTTTTTAGGTTATTCTAGCTACCTACTACCAATTTTTTTTATTGCTCACGGTTTTATTTCTCTCGTAAAAAACAAAAGGGAGAGCATTATAATAAAATTGATAATTCTTTTGTTTGGAATTATTTTTCTAAATTATAGTATATATATTTTAGATAATAATTTTTCACTATTAAGTATCCTTTTAAACGATATTTCTAGTCCTTTGTTGGAAAAAATATTTCACTCGAAATTTTTTAGTCAAACAATATCAATTGTATTGGGTTTGGTTTCTATACTTTTAATAATATATAGTATTAATATAAACTTAAAATATTTTTCAAAATCCAATAAATTTATTTACAATATAATTATAATAATTGTACTACCAATAAAATTAATTTTATTGCCCTTGAAAAAAATTACCAATAAAAAACCAATTGATAATCTAATAATCCATAAAAAAAATAATAAAAGAAAAGTTGAACCAACAATTTTAAAGGGTTTTAAAAATAAAAAAGTTTTTTTGAAACAAAGCATATCTCAAAAAACTTTTGGTGAATCAAATTATATTTTGCCAAATATAAATTTATTAAAAAAATCAGTTCAAAAAAAATTATCTTCAAGGGAGTTAGAAAAAATTAATTTAGATCTAGCTAAAAAATTAGAATCTACGCTTGAAGAATATGGAGTAGAAGGAAAGATTGTAAACTACAAGTCTGGACCTGTAGTGACTTTATTTGAGTTTGTGCCAGCTGCAGGAGTTAAAACTAGTAAAATTGTTGGTTTATCTGAAGATATTGCAAGGGCTATGTCATCTATAAGTACAAGAATAGCCACCCAGCCAGGTAAAACCAGCGTTGGCATTGAAATTCCTAACCAAAAGAGGGAAGCAGTTCTTTTAGGCGACCTAATAGATGATGAATACTTTAAAAATAGTGAGGAAGGATTAATTCTAGCTTTAGGAAAAAATATATCGGGTGAAAAAAAGTTTACAAATTTAGAAAAAATGCCCCACTTGCTAATTGCCGGAACAACTGGGTCGGGTAAATCTGTAGGAATTAATTCTATGATTATTAGTTTGTTGTACAAATTTACTCCTAGTGAATGCAAATTAATTCTTATCGATCCTAAAATGCTTGAGCTCAGTGTTTATGAAGATATTCCGCATTTATTAACTCCAGTTGTTACAAATCCAAATAAAGCTGTTTATGCTCTTAAGTGGGTAGTTAGAGAAATGGAAACTCGTTATAGATTAATGAGTTCGCTAAATGTTAAAAATATAAATTCTTTTAATCTAAAAATCATAAAAGCTATTTCTGGTGGTAGAAAACTTTATAGAGAAGCTCAGACAGGAATAGACAAAGAAACAAGAAGGCCAATTATTGAAAAAAAAGAAATCAGCCTTGAAAAAATGCCACTTATAGTAGTTGTAATTGATGAAATGGCTGACCTAATGATGGTTGCTGGAAAAGAAGTGGAGAACCTTGTTCAAAGATTGGCACAAATGGCAAGAGCATCAGGAATACATATAATAGCTGCCACGCAACGACCAAGTGTTGATGTAATAACAGGTACAATAAAAGCCAACTTTCCAAGTCGAATAAGTTTCAGAGTAGCTAGTCGTTTTGACAGCAGAACAATATTAAATGAAATGGGGGCTGAACAACTTTTAGGAAGTGGGGATATGTTGTTCATTGAAAACGGCGCAAGCTTAAATAGAGTACATGGTGGTTTTGTATCTGAAAATGAGATTGAATCTATAGTTAATTATATTAAATCGCAAAAAACGAATGAGGTTCAGGAAGATATAACTATAGAAAATTATGAAAATGATAAACAGGCTGGTTTAGAACTTGAATTTTCAAATAAAAATGTTGATGAATTGTATGAAAAAGCAGTTAATCTTGTAATAGATCAACAAAAAGTTTCTACTAGCTTTGTTCAAAGATACTTACAAATAGGATACAATAGAGCTGCAAGAATTGTAGAAAAGATGGAAGAAGATGGCATTATAAGTGAACCAAGTAATGCAGGGAAAAGAAATGTGCTTGCTAAGAATAAGTAAAAAAAAATTAATATTTCTCTTATTTTTTTTGTTTATAATTTTTTTGTTACCAAATCAAAGTAATGGAAATCAAACTATCATAAGTTCAAAAATATCAAATTATTTTTTTAAAATTAATAATTTTACTTCAAAATTTATTCAAAGTGATTCTGAAGGAATTCAAGAAGGAAATATTTATCTTAGCAATAAAGTTAAAAGAATAAAAATTCATTATAATGAACCTACTAATATTGTTTTTGTTTTAAAAAATAACAAGGCAATGTATTTCAATGTAGACTTAGAAGAAGTTGAATATTTTAATACTAAAAATTCTATAGCTGATATTTTTTTTAAGGTTTTTTATGATGAAAAATTTTTTTATGATTCAACAATTATTGAAAAAAAAAATACAATAGAAATAAAAAAAACTATTATTACAAATGAGGAAGAAAGGGAAATTCTGATTTTTTTTGAAAAAAATCCGCTTATAATAAAACAAATAAAGATTAAGGAAAATGAGGGTTATAGGGTTATGACTTTTATTAATCCAAATTTTAATATTTCATTTAAAAAGAATTTTTTTAGTATTGCCAACCCATTGCTAAATTAGCTTTTTAATCTCTAAACTATCATTTTTAACAGAGGATATATTAAGCCCACTATCTATAGTCAAAAACTTATTTCTAATTCTTGTTAGATGAGAGTCAAGAGATTTTGTATCCACAATTTTTTGTAAATTTAAAATTTTTTCTTGTATGTAATCTTTTTTAATAACTTTATTCTTAAAAAAAATTTTAATTATCTCAAATTCTTTTTCTGTAACATATATTTTTTTTTGATTGTTAGAGTTAATTAAAAAACTATCTTGAGACAAATAAATATCTTTATATGAAATATTTGTTTCTTTGTATTTTTTAATCAATTTTTGAAATGTTGAAATATTGGTTGGATAAAAAATTACATTATAACTTGAAGGAATTATATCTTGTAAGGACTTGTGTGCGAAGACTTGGGAGTTTTGATTATTTGGATTTTCTAAAATGTTAGTGAGATCATTTTTGGATATATTTTTTTGTAAAATTATTAATTTTAAATCATTAAACTCATAAGGTTTTTCCATTTCAATAAAATTAAAATTAAAATTTTTTTCTAAAAAAGTTGTTATCTTATCACTTTTTGTTAAGTCTTTTGCAGAAAAATTAATTTTCATATTCTCTATTTCCAAATAATAATGTTCCAACCCTAATATATGAGGCTCCACATTTAAGCCCATCAATATAATCTCCACTCATTCCCATGCTAAGATGAATTAAATTATTTCTTTTTGCAATATTATTTAAGTTCTTAAAATAAAATATAGGATTTTTATCTATAGGAGGTATACACATCAAGCCTGTAATATTTAATTTTAAATCTTGCTTACAGTACTTTATAAAATCATCTGCTTCTTCTGGAAAAATTCCGCTTTTATTTTTTTCTTTACCTATATTTACTTGAATAAAAAAAACTTTATTTTTAATTGATTCTGCATGTTTACTAAACTCATTGGCCAGTTTTTCTCTATCAAGAGTTTGAAATAGATCAAATATTTTAATAGCATTCTTAACTTTATTAGTTTGAAGAGGCCCTGTTAAGTGGAGTTCTAAATCTTGAAAACTACTTTTTAAATTCAAAAATTTTTTTTCTGCTTCTTGAACCCTGTTTTCTCCAAAAATTCTAATTCCATAATTTATGGCTGTTTTAATAGTTTCAGAAGAGTGATTTTTAGAAACTGCTACAATTTTTACATTTTTTATGCCATATTTGGCTATATTTTGCTGAATTTCCTGATAATTTAAAGAATTAAAGCTCATTTTATGTTGTAAAAATACAACAATTTTTCAAAAAAATCACAAATTTTGTTATAAAATTCGAATAAAATTGCATTTTTGTGTAGATGTTCATCTGTGTAAAAATAACTTTTACACTATTAATGAATATTCATTAACTCAAAAGGAGTAAATTATGAAAAAAGAACTATTAATCGCGTCTGCTCTAGTTGGATCTTTAGGTCTAGCTGGTGTGGCTGAAGCGGCTTCTGCTACTATGTCAGGACACAATCGTGTTGGTGTTGTAGGAACAGATGCTGATAACGCAACAAATGGATCTACTAATGCTGAAAGCAGACAGTCTACTTTTTCTGTTAGCTTATCTGAAACTACTGATGGTGGTATCGGAATCTCTACTGGTTTTGACCTTTCAGAGGAAACTCAAGTTCTAGACGCTAGTGGTATTACTCTTACTTTCACAAGTGGTGCTAAGTTAGACTTAATTGAAGCAGGTAATGCAGCAAACACTCATATTGCTACAGTTCCTGGTGCTTCAGGTGAAATGGGAATTTCTGCTGCTACTGATACTAACGCTCCAACTACTCTAACATTTGCTAGTGGTGGTGATAACGTTGGTTTCGAATTCCACACTGCTGCTGATGCATTCGGTGTTGAAGGTTTAAAAGCTAGTGTATCTTTCTCAGATAACAGTGATGCAGCTAACACTACTGGTGCACACACTGACGCTGGAATGATGTCAATTGGTGCTTCATACGTTACAACTGCTGGTGACAGTACTGTAACTATTGGTGGTGGTTTATACCAAGGTTCTACAACTTCAACTACTTCACTTTATGAAGATGAAGGATATGTAGTTTCTATTTCTGCTGTAACTGGCGACCTAACTGTAGGTTTTGGTTATGCTGATGGTACTAACCAAGCTCAAGCTGGCGCTAATCAGATGGACGGAAACGCAAGTGGTACAACTGTAACTGGTGCGTCTGTTGTAAAAGCTGGTGCTAAGTATGTGAGTGGTGATATTACTTTTGCTGTAGGCGTAACTGCTGGTGAAGGTAATGACGGTGACCACGCTGCTGCTGTTTCAGGGTCTAACGACTCTCATGACGCAACAAGCGCAAGTATTTCTTATGCTGTTGCTTCAGGTGTTACTGCAGTTCTTGGTTGGACAGATGTTTCTAGAGACGATGACGGTGCAGCTGCATCTGATGCTTCTGGATCTTCATGGTATGTTGGGGCAACTGTAAGCTTCTAATAAACCTATAAAATTTTATATAAAAGCGGCCTTAGGCCGCTTTTTTTTTGTTTATTTTACTTAAGCATTATTATACTAAAGACTATTGATGGATAAATTGCCAAAAATATTATTGTTAATTGTTCTTCTATTTTTTTTCTCCTCATGTGCTGGAGATGGTGAAAAAAAAGATACATCAGAATTATATGCAAAAAGCCAAACTCGTGGAGCAATTATTGAAAGAGCTGGTGTAACAATGGGAACTGATAATACTCGATCAGGAAGAAAGTTACAAATGGAAGTTGCTGAAAATAAGCTTCGAACCGGAGGCGGATTATTTGGAAAAAAAGGCGGTATTGATTTGCTTAACCAAGATAACAAAACAGCTTCTATAGGAGTTGGCATGCCAATTAATCCATATTTATGGAAAGCAAGTCTTGAGACAATAAATTTTATGCCTTTATCTTCAGCTGATCCTTTTGCAGGTTTAATTATTACTGATTGGTACTCGCAAAATAATACAAATGAACGATGCAAAATTAATATTTTTATAAAAGGTGTAGAATTGAAAACTTCCAACTTAAAAGTTAATTCTTTCTGCCAAACATTGTCTGATACAAATAATTGGGTTAGTGATGAAACAGATGTTGAGATTAATGCTCAAATTGAAAATGCAATTTTAAATAAAGCAAAAAAACTCAAACTTTCAACAAATTAAATCGTGTCTTCTCGATACAATCATAAAAAAGCTGAGGCTTACTGGCAAGAGGTATGGAATCAAAAAAAAATATTTAATGTCAAAACTGATAAAAATAAAAAAAAATATTATGTATTAGAAATGTTTCCTTACCCATCTGGGAAAATACATATGGGCCATGTTAGAAACTATGCTTTAGGTGATGTTGTTTCAAGATATAAAAAAATGAAAGGATTTAATGTTCTTCATCCAATGGGGTGGGATGCTTTTGGTTTGCCAGCAGAAAATGCTGCATTAGTTGAAAAAAAACCACCTTCAGAATGGACATATAACAATATAAAAGTAATGCGTTCTCAATTAAAGTCTATGGGTCTTTCACTTGATTGGTCAAGGGAAATAGCAACATGTCATCCAAAATATTATCAACATGAGCAAGCTTTTTTTATAGATCTGTTTAACAAAGGGCTAGCATACAAAAAAAAATCTTTAGTAAACTGGGACCCGGTAGACAAAACAGTTTTAGCAAATGAACAGGTTATTGATGGCAAAGGTTGGAGATCGGGAGCTCCAGTAGAGTCTAAAGAGTTATCACAGTGGTTTTTGAAAACAAGTGCATACTCCGAGGAGCTTTTAAGCTGTTTAAATGAATTAGATAGGTGGCCAGAGAAAGTTAAAATAATGCAATCTAACTGGATAGGAAAGTCTGTAGGTGCAGAAATAACATTTGAGATGTCGAATTCAAATAATTATTCTACAAACTTATTAAAAGTATTTACTACAAGACCCGACACTATTTTTGGAGCAACTTTTTGTGCAATATCTCTAGAACATCCCTTGGCTAAAGAAATTATAAAAAAAAATCCTGAAGCTAAAAATTTTCATACATCTTGTTCAAATGTTGATATAGAAAGAGAAAAATTAGGATTTAAAACAGAAATTTTAATAAAACACCCTTTTATAGAAAATAAAAAAATTCCCTTATTTTTAGCTAATTTTGTTTTAATGGATTACGGTTCAGGTGCAATATTTGGTTGCCCTGCACATGACCAAAGGGATTTAGATTTTGCTAATAAATATAATTTAGAAGTTATTCCTGTTGTTCTTCCAAACGATAAAAAAGAAGATGATTTTAAGATAACAAATGAGGCATTCGCAGGAGAAGGAAGGTTAATAAATTCCTCTTTTTTAAATGGCTTAGAAATCGAACAGGCTAAGAAAGAAATTATTAAAAATTTAATAAATATTAATTGTGGGAAAGATAAAACAACCTATAGATTAAGAGATTGGGGACTTTCTAGACAGAGATATTGGGGTTGTCCGATTCCTATGTTGTATAGAGAGGATGGGAAAATAATACCTGTTTCCAAAAAAGATCTTCCTATAACATTACCGCCAAACAGGGGGTCAGGGGGAGTCAACAATGAACTTGACAATATAGATTCTTGGAAAAACACCGTATGCCCTGAAACTGGAATGAGAGCAACAAGGGAAACAGATACTTTTGATACATTTTTTGAATCTTCGTGGTACTACTTAAGATATTGTAATCCTAGAAACAGCGAGCCTTTTCTTAAAGAAGATATTAATTATTGGCTACCAGTTGATCAATATATAGGAGGAATTGAACATGCCATACTTCATTTATTATATTCTAGATTTTTTGTTAAAGCGCTAAGAGATTTAGGATACGTTAATATTGATGAGCCCTTTGAGGGTCTTTTTACTCAAGGCATGGTAACGCATCAGACTTATAAAAGTAAGGATGGTAGTTGGCTTGCTCCAGATGAGGTAATTAGAGAAAATAATAATTTCGTGGACTTAAAAAACAATCATATAAGTGTTGGCAAAATTGAAAAGATGAGTAAATCTAAAAAGAATGTTATAGATCCAAGCAAAACTATAGATATGTATGGGGCAGATACAGCAAGATGGTTTATGTTATCTGATAGCCCCCCTGAAAGAGACCTGGAATGGACAGAGTTTGGTATTTCTAGTTCTTATAAATTTATAAACAAAATATGGGAACTTTCTTCAGTGTTGTTTTTAAATAATTATAATGAAAAAAATGACTCTGATGATAATAAAATTAAAACTGACATTAACAACACAATAAAAAAAGTAACTGATAACATCGATTTGTTTCATTACAATAAAGCTATTGCCAACATTCATGAGTTTATTAATAATGCACAAAAGTTTATTATAAATAAAACAGTATCTAAAAAAGAAGCAATTGATTCTTTTAAAAAACTTTCATTAATTATTCAGCCATTTATTCCTCATTTAAGCGAAGAAATTTGGCAAAAATTTGGTGGGGGGGGGCCTAGCCATCGAACAAGATTGGCCGCAAGTAAACGAGAGTTTGTTGGTAAAAAATTTCAATATTGCCATACAGATAAATGGCAAAACAAAAGATGTTCTTTCCGCAACAAAAGAGCTGGATAAAGATAGTGTTGTTAACATTTTAAAAGAAAATAATAAAATATCAAGATTGCTAAAAGACAAAAGGATTGTAAAAACAATATATGTTTCTGGAAAAATTATTAATTTTGTTACAAATTAAAAATATTAATAAGATCGTTTTATTTTTTTTATTTTTTTTATATTCTTGTTCTAATTTTGACTTTGTTTATAAAAATAATGAAACAAATAGCGAACTATCAATTTCAGAAATTTTAATTACTGGTTCAAGTGATGATATAATTAGAAAGACCCTATCCAATAAATTTTTATTAAATGCTGAATCTGATGATTATAGGTTATCAGTAAACTCAGAAGAGGAAACAAAAAGCATCGTCATAGAAAACGATCAAACTGCAAGCACAATAGAAATAAAATATATCTTAAATTATAGCTTATTTGATTATAAAAAAGACTGTATTGTATTTAAAGAAATCGTTAGTTCTTTGTCAACTTACAATTCCAGAGCTGAAAGTTATAATTTTGGATCTGATTTAAGCAAAGAACAGGTAACTGAACAGGTTATTCAGGATAACATAAATAAATTCGCATACAAAATAAATACAAAAGGAAATGAACTCGAGTGCATAAATGAGGGTTAGACCTGAGGAGATAATTCTAGAGAAATATTCTATTGATGAAAAAAATAATTTTTTTTTATTATGTGGAAACGAAGATACTTTTATTGATAAAATAAATGAATTGATAATAAGTAAATTAAAAAAAAATGGTTATCCGGAAGTTATAAAAATCAATGAAAGTGTAGATTTCGACTCTACTTTAATTTCCAATACCGCATCATTATTTTCAGAAAAAAAAATATTCATTCTAAATAATCAAACAAAACTTGATTTGGATACTATAAAAAAAATTGATCTAACTGACAAAGCGATTATAATTATAGATAAAAAAATTAAAAATTCCTCAAAAATAAAAAAATATGTCGAATCTCACTCTAATCACATATGCATAACATGCTATAAATTATCCCGCGAAAGCAAAAAGAGTATTTTAGAATATCATTTCAGGCTTAATGAAATTGAAATAGAAAGAGATGCATATTGGTATTTTGTTGATAATTCAGATGACAGATATAAGTTGTTTGAAAATGAAATAACTAAAATTATAAATCTTAATAATAAAAAAATAATTTTAAACGATATTGTTTCTTTAATCTCAAAAAACTCAAATGAAGATATTGATAATTTGTTTTTTACAATTTTATCTCCTCAAAAAGAAATTATCTACACATCTCTTGCAAACATTAATTCTTCGGGGGATAGTTTTTTGCTCGTACAAAGAATTAAATATTATCTGAATTTAATAATGTCTATAAAAAATATAAATGAAATAAATATAGTTTTTCCTAAATATCTTTTTATGAAAAAAGATAAATTCGTTGAAATATACAAAAAGCTAAATTATGAAAGAATATCGAGGATTATAATTTTAATTAAAAAAACTGAAATTTTACTAAGAAAAAATACTGCGATGCATCTCATTATAATCCAAAGATTTTTATTAAATTTAAAAAAAACTATTGGTTAGTTTACTTTTTAAGCCTTTTCATTATATCATCTAACTGATCAAGATCTGAATAAAATAGTGTCAAGGACCCCGAGGATCCCTCTTGATTAAAATGAATAGAGGTCTTAAGCCCAATTTTTTCAGAAAGCTCTTTTTCTAAATCGGCAATATTGGGATCTTTAAATTTTTTATTGCTTTTGTTTTTTTTATATTGTGAGGTGTTTTTTTCAGTTTCTCTAACACTTAACTTTTTATTAATTATTTCTTTTGCAAGAACATTGGCATTAGGAACGCCAATTAGGGCCCTAGCATGTCCCATGGATAGCTTTCCTGCAATTATGTAATTTAAAATTTCATCGTC
Organism: uncultured Alphaproteobacteria bacterium; assembly: GCA_902577425.1. Taxonomy (GTDB): domain Bacteria; phylum Pseudomonadota; class Alphaproteobacteria; order HIMB59; genus MarineAlpha5-Bin3. The sequence continues at coordinate 477,124 of CACGZD010000001.1, forward strand.
TAACTCTAAAAGCCTAATCATGTTAGAGATGTGACTTTTGCTTTTTCCAATAATAGAACTTAAAGAATCATATCCCGTATTTTTATTCTCTAAAAGCATCTTATAAGCTCTGGCCTCTTCAACAGCGTTTAGGTTTTCTCTTTGTATGTTTTCAATTAAAGCTGCTTCTTGGGATTCATTGTCTGTCATTTCTTTAACAAGTGCAGGAATTTCATGCAATCCTGCAATTTGAGCGCCTCTCCACCTTCTTTCTCCTGCAATTATTTCATATTGTTGTTCTGCTTTTTTTCTCACAACTATCGGTTGTAAAACTCCTTGAGACTTAATTGAACTAGCAAGTTCCTCGAGTTCTTCTTTTTTAAAATCTTTTCTAGGCTGATCTTTGTTCGCCTTTATTTCAGATATGTTAATAAGCTTAAAGTTTTGGATATTTTTTTCATTTTTTCCAGAAGAAAGTAATGCTCCCAAGCCTCTTCCTAATTTTTTATTTTCTGAAATCATTTATTTATTATTGGTTTAAAATTACCTCTTTTGCAAGACCTATATATGCTTGAGAACCAGCACACTGGGTATCATATAGCAAAACTGGTTTGCCATGGCTTGGTGCTTCAGAAATTCTGACATTTCTTGGTATAACAGTTTTGTAAACCTTGTTTTTAAAATGACTTCTTACATCTTCTTCAACCAAGGAGCTTAATGCATTTCTTTTGTCAAACATGGTTAAAACTACTCCTTCCAAATCAATAGTAGAATTTAATCCTGATTTTATAGTATCAATAGTGTTCGTAAGGGCGCTTAAGCCTTCAAGAGCAAAAAATTCACATTGCAAAGGAATAATCACTGACCTTGATGCAACTAGTCCATTTATTGTTAATAATCCTAATGCTGGTGGACAATCTATAAAAATAAAATCATAACCAACTATTTTTGATAATATTTTTTTTAAAACCTCTTCCCTATTATTTATTTCAGCTAATTCAATTTCAGAGGCAGCAAGGTCTATTGAAGAAGATATTATGTCAAGTTTAGGAATGGATGTTTTTTTAATACTTAAAATATCAAACTCCTGTTTGGTCAACAATTGATATAGTGAAGGCTCTCTATTCTCCTCTAAGATTCCAAGACCAGTGCTGGCATTTCCTTGAGGGTCTGCATCAACTAACAATACCTTTTTGTCAATAGCAGCCAAAGCCGTTGCGAGGTTTATAGCAGTTGTTGTTTTTCCTACGCCACCTTTTTGATTAGCAATTGCTATTATTTTTGTCATATTATAATTTCTTTAAGTTTCGAACAACAAGCAAGTTTCCCCTTCTATCAGAAAGACTGGCATGTTTTTTATATTCAAATTTCCAAATTTTAGTTGCATCTAATATTTCATCATTAACAGTTTTGCCTTTTAAAAAAATAAGAACAGTATTTTTTTTTAAAAAATTATGTGAGTAAGTAAAAAGTTTGCTTAGATTTGCAAGTGCGCGTGAAGTTATAATATCATACTTTTCATTTTCTTTATTCTCCACCCTATCAAGTACAGTTTTGAATTTTAAGTTCATTTCTTTTTTTATTTTTTCTAAAAATTTTATTTTTTTATTGTTTGAATCAATCAATGTAACGTTCTGACACCCCATAATACTTAGCAGTAAGCCTGGGAGTCCTGCTCCTGTCCCCATATCTAAAATAGAACAGTTATAGTCATTAAGTGTTGGTAAAATTTGTAAACAATCAAGAATATGTCGCTTCCACGGATCTTCTAATGTTGAACTACCAACCAGGTTTGTGTGTTTATTATATTTTTTAAGATTAAAAATATATGTATCTAATAGTTTTTCTTGGTGGCTATTGATTTTAAATTGTTTTATTATTTCTTCTTTGGTCAAGTTTATGCCGCTTTAGTATTTTTTTGTTTTTTTACAAATCTTAGTAAGGCAATTATTGCAGCAGGCGTTACTCCAGAAATTCTAGATGCTGCCCCAAGAGTTGGTGGTTGTGTGGTTGTAAGTTTTTCTATAATTTCATTTGAGAGGCTTCCCACTTTTTTGTAATCCAGGTTAATTGGAATGGTTAATTCTTCTTCTTTTTTGAAATCAATTATATCCTCTCTCTGCCTGCTTAGGTATCCGGAATACTGAGATTCAATTATTATTTGTTCAGATATTTCTTCTTCAATTTTTTTTGTTTCTGGCCAAATTTTGTTAATATGTTTGAATGATATATTTTTATAAGAAAGTAACTCAAATGCCGTTCTCTTTTTTCCATCGTGGTTTATTTTAATTCCTTTTTTAGATAATTCATTTGGGGATATTTTTTTAGACCTAACCAAATTAAAGCTGCTTTTAATTTTTTCTATTTTTTCTTCAAAAATAGTTTTTCTTATTTTTCCAACGCAGCCAATTTTTATGCCTAGCGGTGTAAGCCTTTGATCAGCATTATCTGCTCTTAAGAGAAGCCTGTATTCTGATCTAGATGTAAACATTCTATATGGTTCTTTTGTTCCCTTAATAACTAAGTCATCAATTAAAACCCCAATATATCCATCTGCTCTGTCTAAAACAAAAGCCTTTTTATTCTTGCTAACCAAAGCAGCGTTTATTCCAGCCATAATTCCTTGAGCAGCAGCTTCTTCATAACCTGTTGTGCCATTAATTTGTCCTGCAAAAAAAAGGTTTTTAATCTTTTTTGTTTCTAGAGAGTGATAAAGCTCTTGAGGATTAACATAATCATACTCTATTGCGTAACCAGGCTTAATTATATTCGCTTTTTCAAGTCCTTTTATTGAGTGAACGAACTCTTCTTGTACATCCTCAGGGAGAGATGTTGATATTCCGTTCGGATAAATAACCTCACTTTCAAGACCTTCTGGCTCAAGAAATATTTGGTGGCTGTTTTTATCAGAAAATTTTCTAACTTTGTCTTCAATAGATGGACAATATCTTGCTCCCATAGACTTAATTTCTCCTGAATACATAGGAGAGAGATGGATATTGTTGTTTATAATTTCGTGGGTCGAGATATTTGTATTTGTTAAAAAACAAGAGATTTGTTTAATGTGTATAAGTTTGTTGATAAAAGAAAATGGCTTAATGGTTGAGTCTGGCTCTTGTTCTTTTAAATCATTGAAATTTATAGATTTTTTGTCTATTCTTGGTGGTGTACCAGTTTTCAATCTGCCTATTGAAAACTTTAGTCTTTCTATTGATTTTGCTAAATTTATTGCCGGTCTGTCCCCAACTCTTCCTGCTTCATAGCTTTTTTTGCCTATCCTAATTAGACCTCGCAAAAAGGTACCTGTTGTTAATACAAGTGTTTTTGATCTAATTTCTCCGATATTTTCCACCAAAACGCCTTTTAATTTATTATTAGTAAGAATAATATCCTCAACTGAGCCCTCCAAAATATCTAAGTTTTCTTGTTTTTTAACAATGTCTTGTATAGATTTTTTGTATAAAACCCTATCTGCTTGTGCCCGAGGGCCCTGAACTGCTGGCCCTCTACTTAAATTTAACATTCTAAATTGTATACCAGAATTATCTATTGCTCTGCCCATTATTCCATCAAGAGCATCAATTTCCCTAACCAAATGCCCTTTGCCAAGACCTCCAATGGCGGGATTGCAAGACATTTCTCCTATTTTTTCAATTTTATGTGTAATTAATAGTGTTTTGCTTTTCATTCTCGCAGAAGCACATGCTGCCTCAACCCCTGCATGACCGCCACCAATAACAACTACATCATATATTGTATTTTCAATGCTTTTTTTCACGTGAAATTACTTTCCTATACAAAAATCAGAGAATATTATATCCAAAATATCCTCAATATCAACATTTCCAAACAAATTTCCAAGCTCTTTTATAGAAATTCGAATATCTTCAGCAATTAGATCAATACTTTTGTTATTTTTAGCATTTTTTAGTTGAATATTTACCTTTTTAATACATTTTAGGTGTCTTTCACGTGAAATATATCCTTCTTCTTTCAATGTTTTTGGGGAAATTTTTTTATTTATAATTTTCAAAAGTCTATCAACGCCAAAACCTGTTTTTGAAGATATGTTATAAAAATTATCAGCAATAAATTTTGATTTTTTTAAATCTTGTTTTGATTTTACAAAAATAGCATTTTTAAAATTTTTAAACAATCTAATATCAGATTTTTTTTCAATAAACACAAGGTTTACATCAGCTTCATCTGCGGCCTTAAAGGCCAGATCAATTCCGATTTTTTCTACTTTGTTTAATTTGCTTGATTTTTTATATCTAGATCTAATACCAGCGGTGTCAACAAACTTTATTGGTAGTCCGTTGATATCAAGAAAGGATTCAAGAAGATCTCTGGTGGTTCCTGGAATACTTGTAACTATAGAAATATCCTTGCCAGATATGTAGTTAATAAAACTTGATTTACCAGTATTTGGTTTGCCCAAAATAACAACCAAAAAACCATTCCTAATTGATTTTCCAATATTTGCAGTAGAAATAAGAGAATTGGTTTCTTTAATATTGTTCTCTATTTGTTCTTTAATTTCTTTATATAGGTTTTGTGGAAGTTCTTCGTCGGCAAAATCTATCGCTGCCTCTATGTTAGCTAGGGTTTTTTTTAAATTATTAAAAATTTTTTTCGATTTAGTAAAAAAAAATCCAGACAAATGGCTGATTGCCAACTTTCTTTGCATTTCTGTTTCAGAATTTACTATATCAGCAATTGCTTCAACTTGAGTCAGTTCGAGTTTGTTGTTTTCAAACGCTCTTTTAGTAAATTCTCCTGGCTTTGCTAACCTTAACCCGGGTCTTGTTTTTAGCTCTTCAAATAATTTTTTTATTACAGCATTTCCACCATGGGTAGATATTTCTGCCATGTCTTCACCTGTATAACTTTTTGGTTTTTTGAAGATTGTTGTTATAGTTTGATCAATTAATTCACCAGAACCAGAAAAGAGTTTGATTAGTTTGGTTTCTCTTGGTTTTTTGATTTTCTTGGGGGATAACGAATTTATTATTTTAATACTCTCCGGTCCAGATATTCTTATAATACTAATTGCGGCTTTGCCGGGGCCTGAAGCTAAAGCAAAAATTGTATCTCTCTTTTTCATTTAAGGTGAAGTGAAATAAACCTTAATTTATTACAAGTCTATAATTTATAAAAACTTGATATATGGTTTTCTTGGTTTTTAATATAAATACCCAAATTTTTTCATTGTTTGAGCAAAGCTTTTTTCTATATCTTGGGCGTGTAAAGTGGATAAGTTTTTCTTCCATTGGTCTTTTTTACCAATATTAAAAAATTTTGTTCCGTATATAGACTCTTCAAAACCCACCTCTGTTTCCATTTTGTTTAAGTTGGTAAAATTTGTGCTTTCTACAGCATTTACAATTTTTTGGTCTGTAAAGTTACTTTCGACACCAACATTTTTTAGGAACATGATAAGTTGTATTATTGTTTGCATCGGTTTATCAATCATGTCTTCATACTTGATAACAATTTTTGGATAATTAGGAATTAACCATGAGCTTACATGGTAATCCCACCGCGACCAATGTGTAAAATATTGGTTTTCTTTGTTTTTTACAGTAAATTTTTCATCTTTAATAATTTTAACAACATCATTGATTTTTAATCCTGAAAATTTAGAATATGACAAAATAACATCCCTTGGATCCCTAACAATATAAATTACACATTTTGTTGTTTCTTGGTTTGTATAGTCATAACCGTCTATTTTAATGTTTGCAGCATGAGTTTTAAAAAATCTTAGAGTGTTTTTTTTGTTAAATAGTTTTTGAGCTTCAATTCTAAATTTTGCCAAAGTTGTAAGATCGTATGTTGGTATTTTTTTGTCTTTGATAATTTCATCAAAATAAAAAGGTCTATCAAATGTGTTTATTTTTTTTAGTATATTAAAATTAAAATTACCGTCCTCTGTATAAAACAAGCTTGATAGAACTGACCTTATCCATGTGTTTCCGCTTTTTGGATACGAAGCAATCCAAATGATGTTTTTATTCATCTGGGTCTATTAATAGTAAAATGTAGTTAAAAAAAGAGTAATTTTAAGATTGGTTTTTGGTGCCCATACTCTGAAAGAAATCATTGTTTGTTTTAGAATCTTTCATTTTGTCTAAAAGAAACTCCATAGCCTCTGTTGTCCCCATTGGAGCTAAAATTTTTCTAAGAATAAAAGTTTTGCCAAGCTCGTCTTTATCTAAAAGTAACTCTTCTTTTCTTGTTGCAGATTTTCCAATATCAAATGCAGGAAATGTTCTTTTTTGACTTAATTTTCTATCAAGTACGATTTCACTATTTCCTGTGCCTTTAAACTCTTCAAAAATTACCTCGTCCATTCTACTACCTGTTTCAATAAGAGCGGTGGCAATAATAGTTAAAGACCCTCCTTTTTCTACATTTCTAGCAGCACCAAAAAATCTTTTTGGTCTTTGAAGTGCGTTGGCATCAACTCCACCTGTTAATACTTTACCACTTGATGGAACAACAGTATTGTAGGCTCTTCCCAACCTTGTTATAGAATCTAACAAAATTACAACATCTTTTTTATACTCAACTAAACGTTTTGCTTTTTCTATAACCATTTCAGCAACCTGGACATGTCTGGAGGCAGGCTCATCAAAAGTAGAACTAATAACCTCTCCTTTTACAGATCTTGCCATATCAGTTACTTCCTCAGGTCTTTCATCTATTAAAAGAACTATAAGTTTTGTTTCAGGATTATTTTTAGTAATTGCATTAGCAATTTTCTGCATTATTATTGTTTTTCCTGTAAATGGTTGGGCAACGATCAATTGTCTTTGTCCTTTACCTAGTGGTGCAATAATATCTATAATTCTTTCAGTTAAATCAGGCATTGGTTTTTCTTGTTCAAGTTTAAACCTTGATTCAGGATATAAAGGGGTTAGATCTTCAAAATTAATCCTGTTTCTTACTTGGTTTGGGTCTTGATTATTAATTGAGATAATTTTAATAAGAGCAAAATATCTTTCTCCATGTTTAGGAGCTCTTATTTCTCCTTCAATGCTATCACCTGTTCTAAGACTAAACTTTTTTATTTGACTAGGACTAACATATATATCATCAGGACCAGGTAGATAATTTGATTCTGGTGATCTTAAAAAACCAAAACCATCTTGCATAATTTCGATTACACCAATTCCTGTTATGGTTTCTCCATCAATTGCTATTTTTTTTAAAATAGCAAACATTAAATCCTGTTTTCTTAATGAAGAGGGGTTCTCAATACCAAGGTCGTCAGCTTGTTTTAGTAAATCTTCTGGTTCTTTTATTTTTAAATCTTGTAAATTCATAATATTGTTAGTGGAGGTTGTTTAGATAAGAAAAATTATTATTATTTAAAAAAAACTATAAAGTCAAAATAATATTATAATATATATTTAAATTTGTTGTTTTAGTTGGGGGAGTTAAAAAGGATAATAATTTGTTTTGCTTATATTTTAAGGAAAACTATACAATATTAATAATTTAATTAATAAAACATGAAAAACCTTAAAAGAACCGGTAAATAACTGTTTTTATTAAATTTTCGCTCATTTTATATGTTTATAACATGTTTATGAAAAAATGATAAAAAACACAATTCACAAGCATTAATAATTTTAGAGTTATAAAAAAAATTATAAGAAAAGATGTATATAAAAATAATAAAAATTTAAAAAAGAAATAAAAAAAAGAAAAAGATGAACAAACTACATAGTTATAAACATGATTTTTAACACCAGGTTTGTATTAGCAAGTACCAGCAAATCAAGATATTCTATATTAAAAAATACCGGCTTGTCTTTTTCTAAACATACCCCACCTTGTGACGAGGAAGAGCTTAAAAAAGAATTATTAATAAAAAGAACTAACCCGAAAAAAATTTCCTTAGAGCTGGCTAGATTAAAAGCTTTTAGTGTAAGTGAAAAAATGAAAAAAAAAATAATAGTAGGCTCTGATACTGTTATATTTATAAATAAAGAAATTTTAAATAAAGCCAAAAATCTTAAGGAGGCCAAAAACAAAATAAAACTAATGGCTGGAAAAAAACATTCTATATATTCTAGTGCGTCTGTTTTTTATAACAAAAGAGAGGTTTGGAACCAAACCCAAAAAACAACAGTTAAAATAAGAAAATTAACAGAACAGGAGATCAACCTATATTTACTAAAAGCAGGAAACAAGATACTAAGCTCTGTTGGTTGTTACCAAATCGAGATGGGAGGAGCAAACATCATCGAGAATATAAAGGGCGATTATTTTAATGTAATGGGGTTTCCACTTTTTCCTTTTTTAAATTTTTTAAAGAAGACTGGTATAAAAAAACAAAAATGAAAAAAGCATATGTTATTGGAAAAAATGCAAGCAAAAGTCTATCACCAACAATTTTTAACTATTGGTTCAAAAAATACAAAATTAAAGGAGAGTATGGTTTTAAAGAAATTAATGAAATTGATTTTAATAGCGCTATTCATACCATCTTAAAAGAAAAAAACCTTTGTGGTCTTAATATTACAATTCCATTTAAAGAAAAAATTATAAAGCACTTACATTCAATTGATAAAAACGCTGAGCAAATAGGTGCTGTTAATTGTATTAGCAAAACAAAAGAGGGATTTGAAGGAATTAACACTGACTGGGTGGGTTTTGAAGAATCAATAAGATGGCAAGAGAAATATAATACAAGCAAAATTATCACAAAAGAAAACGCTATTTTAATTGGTTACGGAGGCGCATCAAAGGCAATTTTATATTCATTATTAAAAACAGGGTTTAAAAAAATTAGGGTTTTCAATAGAGATTTTTCAAAAATCAAAGATCTAAAAAATATTTCAGCACACAAACTAAACGAATTAGAAAATTATTTTAGTAAAGCCGACCTCGTTATAAACACAATCCCCATTAATTATAATAAAGACCTTAACCTAAGAGCTCCCAAAATTAATTTTGTTAAGGATAAAATTGCCCACACACCACATGGTTTTGATGCTTGCTACAATCAAAATACATTTTTTTTAGATCACTTCAACAAAAGAAAGCGTTTCTATGGTTTGCACATGTTGATTCACCAAGCCGCACCATGCTTTCACAAGTGGTATGGTGTTAAGCCTGAGGTTGATACAAAACTTGTAACCCTTCTTGAAACATTATTAAACCAATGACAATATTTGTAGGATTAACAGGGGGTATTGCAACAGGAAAAAGTACAGTAGTTAAGTTTTTGCAAAAAAAGGGATACAAAGTTCACGACTCTGATTTGGTTGTAAATAATATATACGCTAAACCAAATAAAAAACTTTTTGATACTTTAAAAAAAATAGGATTATCTAAGTCTATTAAAAAAAAGAAAATTGATAAAAGTATTATCAGAGATGAAATTTTTTCTAATAAAGTAAAGAAAAAAAAACTAGAAAAATTTATTCATAAAGAAGTGCAAATATCACGAAATGTTTTTATAAAAAAACACAAAAACAAAAAAAACAAAATTATATTTTTTGATATACCCCTTCTTTTTGAATCAAAGTTAACCCATATCTGTCATTATATAATCTTACTTTGTGCTCCAAAAAAAACAAAAATTGAAAGAGTATTAAAAAGAAAAAATATTGACAAAAAGGTTATTATAAAAATATTAAAAAATCAAATCGATGATAAAATTAAAAAAAAGAAATCACACTATATTATCAACACATCAAAACCAAAAAAACATTCTTTTAAAATGATTTTAGAAGCTATTAGTAATATATTGGAGCAAAATGCGTGAAATAGTTTTAGATACTGAAACGACAGGATTAAGCTTTGAGCAAGGAGACCGAATAATTGAAGTTGGGTGCGTTGAGCTGCATAACCACATTCCAACAGGAAAAACCTTACAATTTTTTTGTAATGTACAAAAAAAAATTAGTGAAGAGGCTTCAAAGATTCACGGAATTACAAATGAGTTTTTAAGCTCCCACCAAACATTCAAAGAAAATGCTAACAAGCTAATTAATTTTGTCAAAGACGATGACCTTGTTATTCATAATGCCTCTTTTGATATAGGTTTTATAAATAATGAATTAAAAATAATCGGTTTACCAGAATTAAAAAATAAAATTATAGACACTGTTTCCTTAGCAAGAAAAAAATTAAATACAAGAATTGCAAACTTAGATTATCTTTGTAGAAGGTTTGAGATTGATCTAAGTGAGAGAAAGCTACACGGAGCACTTTTGGACTCCCACCTTTTGGCAGAAGTATATCTAGAATTAAATGGGGGAAAACAAATTTCTATGGACCTTTATAATGCTGAGAAAAAAACAAAAAACAAAGAAACAATTGAGACCAAAACAAGTCATAAATTCACTAAAATACAACCCAATGAAGAAGAGTTATTGCAGCACAAACTTAATTTAAAACAAATAAAGAACCCCCTTTGGGAAAAATTTACTACAAAAAATAACTAAATTAACTATATATATTTTATGGTTTATGGAGATTTGCAATTTTTCGATATAATTATATTTGCTGGCATTGCAGCTTTTTTAATTTATAGATTAAAAAATGTCCTTGGCAAAAGAAGCGGTTTCGAAAAAAAAATAGGCATGCCCCAACCAAAAGAAAAAGAAACCAATTCTTTAAAAAACATTCCGCAACTTAAAGAAAATGAAAACAAGTTGTCCAAAGCATATGAGGTTTTGGGAGATTTTGATCATAAAAAATTTCTAGAAGGAGCAAAGTTTGCTTTCGAAACAATAATTAATGCTTTTAACAATAGCGACAAAAAAACCCTAAAAAATTTGTTAACCAAAGATGTTTTTCTAACTTTTGAAAATGCAATAGAAGAGAAAAAAAACAACCCAAATTACCAATTTTATTCAATTGTAGTAGACGAGGTAACCGATGTATCAGTAATTGATAGCTTAATAAATATTACATTAAAAATTACAAGCGAGCAATTTAAAGACAATGATGAATCAACTATATCAAAAAAACAGGACACCTGGACTTTTCAAAAAAAAATAAACAGCAACTCACCAATTTGGTTGCTGTCATCAACATAAAACATCTTGGAAAAATTTTTATTACTAAAAAAAAGAATAAAAAAAAACGAAGGCTTTAGAAATAGGCCTTATCTTGACTCTCTTGGTTACCCAACAATTGGATATGGACACCTAATAACCAAAAAAGAAAAGAAAATGTTTCAAACCAAATTTTCAAAAAAATTTCTTTCGAGCTTGTTTGATAAAGATTTCAGAACAGCCTTAACAGCTTATAAAAAAAATTTTAATTACAAAAAACACTCAAAAGACACTAAAGAAGTTTTAATTGAGATGATTTTTCAACTTGGAATAAAAAAACAAAAAAAATTTGTAAAAATGAACAAACATTTACAAAACAACAACATGTTTTTAGCAGCCCTAGAAATGAAAAACAGCTTATGGTACAAACAAACACCAAAAAGAGTGAATGGATTAATAAATCATCTTTTAAAAAAAGAATATGAAAAAAAAAGATAAAGAGGCTTTTTTAAAATCAATAACAGGTACCAAACCTATTCAAAAGAAGGACAATGTAAAAAAAAGTATTTTAAAAAGTGAAAATTTAAACGTAAAAAAAATAAACAAAAAAAAAATTATTATAAAAAATTTAATTGAACCAAAAATTATAACTACAGAAACAAAAAAAAGTAATCAAAACAAAATAGAAATTACTAAAATAAACAAAAAACTAAAAAAAGGAAAAATACCACCTGATCAAAAAATTGATTTTCATGGAATGTCTTTATTTGAGGCTGAAGATTTATTATGTAATACAGTGATAAGTTGTTATAACACAAACAAACGATGCATATTATTTATCACCGGGAAGGGTGTTAACAAAAAAGAAGTAGACTATAGAAATGAAACAAAACTTTATTATGGAAAAATAAGAGGCGCATTTTCTTCTTGGATAAGAAAACCAGAAATTGAAAAATACATTCTCAGTGTAGAGCAAGCTAGCTTAGCATACGGTGCAGACGGTGCCTTTTTTGTCTATTTAAGAAAGAAGCCTAGAGCCTCTTAATAGTAAAAACTGAGCCTTTAAATTTTATGTTTATTTTGTATGGAAGATCTTCATTGGGGTTTTGAAATATTTCTAAATACTCAAGATCGTTTTTATTATGATCAGCCCATATATTTATATAATTTTTTATTAATACCTTAGTATAATCATTGTTTTTGTTCGGTGATAGTACATAAACCCTTCTCCCATCAATAGTTTTGGAATCAAAGCTATTAAAAAAAATATTTAAAAAAGATGTTAGTGGATCACTATAACCCTCCAGCTCTAAAAAATTAATTCTTGCCAATTCTTTTTCTTCAGGTTGAATTTTTAAATTTATAATTTTATTATTTTTAAAAATTAGGTTTATATTTCTTTCTTTGTTTTTGGTTTTCCATTCCTGAATATATTTTTCAGAAACTAAAATATCATTTTTTATTGTACCGCTGGCCTCATAATAACCTTTAAATTTATAAATTAAAGAAAGCGGCCCCTCATTCTTAAGCTTTATAATAGTTGTATAAGCATCTTTTTCTAATTTTACTTGCCAGTCTAAATTACCAATAGTGATTCCCTTAGTTTTTACGGTATATTTTTCCCCCACCTTTTTTGCCTCAAGGGATTGAAATGTAATAAATAATAAAACTAAACTAAAAAGTAACCTCATATATATTAATGGACATTTTGTTAAACAAGACACTAACATTGTCTACTTTTTTTATTTTTTTATTTTTTTTGAGATAATCTAACTGACTTTCGTTACCTATAAACAAAAAATCTTCCCCAAAATTTTGGTTAAGAGGATCAGACATTTGAAAATGATTAGAAATTTTATTTTTTGGATCATATGGCATGTACATTTTTACTTTCGAGTTTCGTAAAATATATCTTAGATTAGAATACAACATTCTATCCTCCACAACTAACTTTTCTTTATCTTTTAGATGTTTTTCGTCAATTAGTTTTGCAAAAGAAGAAATTCCATTTATTCTATCAAAAAAAGACAATGAAGATGATGACGCAACCAGTAAATAAAAAAACAAACAAAAAATAAAATTAAAAATATTGTTGATAAAAATTACTTTTTTTGAAGTTTCATAAACTTGATTGATCATTAAAATAAAAAAACTAACCAAAGCAACAGCTGCCCAATTTGCATTTGCCCTAACAAGTATGCTTTCTAATAAAACAATTAAAAAAATAGGGATAGAAAATGATAACAAAAACTTTGTTTGAAAACTAAATGTAATTTTTTTTATTATAAAAACAAAAATTATAAAAAGGAAAGGGCCCAACATTAATGTTTGTGATAAAATAAATTCAAATCCTTGTAATAAATTTATTATCGTTCTGCTTAAGCCAGCGTTTTCTGATGTGTGCAAAAGTGTTATCCACCCCATATTATTATTCCAAATAATATTAGGCAACAAAACTAGTAATAAAGAGCCAATAAATATTAACAAATTAGTGAGTTTATAAATGAATATAGTGCGAGTTTTTTTATCTAAAAATATCAACACTAGTGTCGAGATCAAAAAATATACAGCCGCATATTTAGTTAAAAAAGAAATACCAACAAAAATCCCCAAAATAAAAAAATTAATTTTTAATGGACTTCTAATAGATTTTAAGAAAAAAAGCAGACTTAATGACCAAAAAAGTATCAGAAAAACATCTGTAGATAATATAAAGGATGAAAAACTAACTGCGGGCATTAAATAAAATGATCCAGCAGTTAATACTGCTTTGTTTTTGTTATTAAACAATTCTAAAGATAATAGATAAACAACATAGCCAGATATTATGTAAAATATAATTGGAATTATTTTGATTATTAAAAATGAATTACCTAAAAAAAAAGTAAAAGAACTTATAACCCATGCAATAAATGGAGGCTTCGAATAATAACCAAAATCTAAACTTTGAGACCAGATCCAATATTGAGCCTCATCACCAAAAAGATCAAAATTTGTTAAATATATAGCTATTAATTTAACCAACAAAGATAAAGATAAGATAATAAATGTGCTCCTAATGTACATTTTTAAATCTTTTGTTATATATTTGAAACTGTGCAAAGCTTAAGAAATAAATAATTAATCCCGACATTAAAATATCACTGAAAAAATGACCTCCCTCTGATATTCGCACAGCCCCAAGAATTATTCCTGACAACAAAGATAGCCAAAAAAATAATTTGTTTTTAGTTATTAAATAAAGAACTATTAATGAAAAACCTACCGAAGCATCACCCGATACAAATGAACAGTTTTCATTACATGCATCAGAAAATTGAAACCAAGCCGAGAAATTATCCCCCCCTCCGAGCTCTAAGATATCGTTTGGTCTGGCCCTTCCCCAAAAGCCTTTTAACAATACATTAACGATGATTATTAAATTAAAAACAACAGAAGAAAAAATAAAAATTATATCTTTGAAAATAAATTTAAAACCAAAAAATATATTTTTTATAGGTATATATAATGAAAGAGCAGGACAAACAAAAATATAAACAACTAATAAAGGAAGAAATATTTTTCTAGCCAAGACCGAAGTTAAACTAAAGCTTTCAATGAAAAATTTCTGATTTCCTTCATAAAAAAGACCACTAATATAAATATCAATACTACTTCCTACGCTTATGAATAAAATAGATAATATAAAAACAACTATTGATAAATAAAAATGATTAGAATTAATTTCTTTTATTTCAAAAATTTTAGATTCAATTTTAAATTTTTTAAAAATTAATAAAGTTAGTTTTATGCCTATAAGTGCAACGACTATTCCTCCTATTATATCTGAAAAAAAATGAGCACCTACTACTACGCGGCTTAAGCCTACTATTAGAGCAAAAAAAATATAATAAATTTTAATTTTTGGAGTGAGCATTGATAAAGCAAGAGCTGCCACAAAGATCGTCGATGTATGACCAGAAGGAAAAGAGTGAAGTGAAGACTCAAAGCTAAAAAATTCAAATCCAAATGAACCATTTTCTGAAGAGTAATTGGGCCTTGGTCTGCCAACAATATGTTTGATTAATTGAGTTAAAAAACCAGTAAGCAAAGTTGATGTAAACAAAAAAAGAAAAAAATATTTTAAATTTATAATAACTTTGCTTTTTATTTCAGATTTAAATAAAAAATAACTAATTAAAAAACCCAAAATAGAAATAATAAAAAACCACAATGAATCTCCGATTTCGGTTATATTAATAAAAAATTTTTTTAAATAAATATTGTCCACAGAGCCAAAATGCTCATAAAATAAATTATAAATCCCTATGTTTATATTTCCTAAAATGAAAATATGCCCCAACAAAAGAGCTATAATTATTAATTCAATTTTAATTTTTTTTATCACTCCTGATGGTTAGGCAATGTTTTTTTAAAAATCAATTACTAAAGAATAAATTTTGAGAGATCCTGGCTTTTAATAAGCTCCCCTAAGTTTTTTTCCACATATTCTGTGTCAATATTTATGCTTGTAGGACCAATATCTGAGGCAGTAAAACTAATTTCTTCTAGTAACTTTTCCATTATTGTGTGAAGCCTTCTTGCCCCAATGTTTTCTACATTTTGATTTATTTCAGTGGCTAGCTCAGCAATTTTATTTATACCATTATCGTCAAAATTTAGTTCTACTTTTTCTGTGCCCAACAAACCAACATATTGTTTTATTAGGCTGTTTTGTGTTTCTGTAAGTATAAGTTTAAAGTCTTCTTTCGACAAAGAATCTAATTCTACTCTAATTGGAAGTCTCCCCTGAAGTTCGGGAAGCATATCGGAAGGTTTTGATAAATGAAAAGCCCCAGATGCAATAAACAAAATATAATCAGTTTTAACTGTCCCATGCTTGGTGCTAACAGTTGTGCCTTCAATTAGTGGAAGAAGATCTCTTTGTACCCCTTCTCTTGATACATCCCCAGACCTTTTGTCATTTCTAGAGGTAATTTTGTCTATTTCATCAATGAACACAATGCCATTTTGTTCAACTTCTTGTAGAGCATTCTTAATAATTTTATCATTGTCTAATAATTTTTCTGTTTCTTCCTGAAGCAAAAATGCATGAGATTCTTCTACTGTCATTTTTTTATTTTTTTTAGGTTGTGGAAATGATTTACCCAAAACATCACCAAGGTTAATCATTCCCATTTGAGAACCAGGCATTCCTGGTATGTCCATTGTTGGCATATTAAAAGCGCTATTTGCAGCTACCGCTATTTCAACTTCTTTGTCATTTAATTCACCACTTCTTAGTTTCTTTCTAAAACTTTCTCTAGTTGATGGACTAGATGATTTTGATACCAACACATCTAGTATTCTTTCTTCTGCATGTTTTTCAGCTTGTGCCTTAACTTCTATTCCCATTTGAATTTTTGTTTGGTTGATGCTAATTTCAACAAGATCTCTAATTATTTGTTCAACATCCCTACCAACATATCCTACTTCAGTAAATTTTGTTGCTTCTACTTTTATAAAAGGGGCATTTGCAAGTTTTGCAAGTCTTCTTGATATTTCAGTTTTACCACAACCTGTAGGGCCGACCATTAAAATATTTTTTGGAAGTATTTCTTCTTTTAAATTTTCAGGTAATTGTTTTCTTCTCCATCTATTTCTCAAAGCAACAGCAACAGCCTTTTTTGCATTTTTTTGACCAATAATAAACTTATCTAGTTCAGAGACAATTTCTCTTGGGCTAAAACTTGATTCCATTTTATAAATTTATTTCTTCAATTACTAAGTTGTGATTAGTATATATACATACATCTGCAGCAATATTTAACGCTTCTTTAGCAATTTCTTTTGCTGTAAGTTTTGTATTTTTTATTAAGGCTTTGGCTGCACTAAGCGCATAAGGCCCTCCAGATCCTATAGCCAATATTCCATCATCAGTTTCTATAACATCACCAGTTCCTGAAAGTAGAAGGCTAACATCTTTGTCAGCTACGATCATCATAGCTTCTAATCTACGCAAATATCTATCTGTTCTCCAATCTTTGGCCAATTCTACACAAGCTCTTTTTAATTGACCTTTATATTGATCTAATTTTGCCTCTAATCTTTCAAACAAAGCAAAAGCATCAGCTGTAGATCCTGCAAAACCAGCAATTACGGTATTATCTGCACCCAAACGCCTTACTTTTTTTACATTTGCTTTCATGACAGTATTTCCAAGACTTGCTTGTCCATCTCCAGCAATTACAACTGATTTGTCTTTGCGAATACCTACTATAGTTGTTGATTTAATTAAGTTTTTTGCCATTAATTATCCAATCTTATAGATGGTTATTTAAATTATTTTATCAAGTAATTGAACTGGAATATAACAACATTCGCTGATAAAGAGCATTTTATTATGAGAAAAGCGAGCATAGACAGAAATACAAAAGAAACAAAAATTTCTTGTTCTGTTAATGTTGATGGAACAGGCAAATCAGAAATTTCTACTGGGATAGGTTTTTTTGATCATATGCTTGAGATCATATCACACCACAGCTTAATTGATATAAATTTAAAAGCAGATGGCGATATACATGTAGACTTGCATCACACAGTTGAGGATGTTGGATATGCTCTTTCTCAATCAATTTTAAAAGCTCTTGATAAAAAATTAGGTATTAAAAGATACGGCTTTTACTATATCCCGATGGATGAATGTTTATCAAGATGTGTTTTAGATTTTTCTGGAAGACCGGAGTTAGTTTGGAAGGTCAATTTAGATTTAGAAAAAGTTGGAGAAATGGACACAGAACTATTTCATGAATTTTTTAAAGCGTTTTCAAATGAGGCTAAATGCAATTTGCATGTTGAAAACCTATATGGAAAAAATAATCACCACATAATTGAATCATGCTTTAAGGCTTTTGCTAGAAGTTTAAGAATTGCTGTTGAAATTGATGAAAAAATTAAAGACATAATTCCTTCATCAAAGGGTGTTATTTAACCTTTTAATGAAAAAAAAGGTAGCTATAATTGATTATGGTTTGGGCAACATTGTATCTGCCCAACAGTCTTTTATCAAAGATGCAAAGGAAAACGACATAAATGTGGATGTTGTTATTACAAATGATGTAGAAACAATAAATGACTCTACCCACATTGTTCTTCCAGGACAAGGGGCTTTTAACTCATGCATAGAAGGCTTAAGATCTATTGATGGAATGATTGATTCTCTTGAAAACAATGTATTAAACAAAAAAAAACCTTTTTTGGGTATATGTGTTGGTATGCAACTTTTGGCTGAGGAAGGCAGAGAAAATGGAACTC
The DNA here is from genome assembly GCA_902577425.1 of uncultured Alphaproteobacteria bacterium. Lineage (GTDB taxonomy): Bacteria > Pseudomonadota > Alphaproteobacteria > HIMB59 > MarineAlpha5-Bin3. The sequence goes on from CACGZD010000001.1 coordinate 495,417, forward strand.
ACGATGGTTTGGGGTGGATAAAAGGTTCAACAAAAAAATTACAACCAAACAATTTAAAACTTCCTCATATGGGATGGAATAATGTTAAAGTTATAAATAAAAACTTTGATATGAACTTTCCTATAGATAATCTAGATTTTTATTTTGTCCATAGCTACTATTTTGATTGTTTTGATAAAAAAAATATTATTGCAACTACAGATTATGATCAGAATTTTCCTTCTATAGTAGGTAAAGAAAATATATACGGTGTACAATTTCATCCTGAAAAAAGCTCAAAACAAGGACTAAGATTAATTAATAGTTTTTTAAAATTATGACATCAAAGCCTCAAAAAAAAATTAAAATTAAAACCGAAATTTTAAAGTTAATATCAGAAGAAGATCTTGCCGACTTATGCAATATTACCGAAGAGGCTATTAAAGCAGGAGGGGGTTTTGGTTGGCTAAAAACACCACCAAGAGAAGTGCTAAATAAATATTGGAAAGGATTAGTTGTGGTTCAAAACAGAATATTAATTGTTGGCAGGCTTAACGAAGCTATAGCCGGAACATTGCAATTAGCTCTTCAGCCAACTAATAATGAAGCACAAAAAAAAATAATCAATATCTCTTCTCATTTCGTGGCACCATGGGCCAGAGGTTACGGCCTTGCTAAAAATATGATTGATTATGCAGAAAATACTGCAAAAGAAAAAGGAGCATCTTGTGTTCAGCTTGATATTCGTGAAACACAAGAAGCAGCAATACAACTATTTAAATCTAAAGGATACGAACAATGGGGATCTAATCCAAGTTATGCAGTCGTAGAAGGCAAAACTATTTCAGGTTTATATTTTTATAAAAATATTTAGTGAAATTTATTCCAGCAATTGACCTTAAAGACAACAAGTGTGTTAGACTTAAGAAGGGCAAGGAAGACAACCTAACAATTTTTAATGATGATCCGGTTAATCAAGCTAAGTTTTTTGAAAAAAATGGATGTAAAAGAATTCATATTATTGATTTAGATGGAGCTTTTGGAAGATCAGATATAAACAAACAAACTATTCTTAATATAAGAAAAAATACAAAAGTAGAAATTGAACTTGGCGGAGGTCTTAAAAATGAAAGGGATTTAGATTTTTGGATTAATCAAGGTATAGATTTTTTAATTGTAGGATCATTAGCTATTAATAATAAAATTTTAATAAAAGAAATATCTAAAAAACTTAAAAACAAAATATATGTTGCTCTAGATGTTTTGCATCAACATATTATGATTAAAGGCTGGGTTGAAAGTTCACAAGTTACTATTGATCAAGTTTTGAAAGATTATGAATCTACTGACATTAAAGGTTTTATATTAACAGACATAAATAGAGACGGTATGCTAGAGGGCCTAAATATTGACTTAATAAAAGAAAATATCCTTAAAACTAATAAAAACATTATTGTTGGAGGTGGATTATCTAATTATGATGATCTTATTAATTTAAAAAAAATTTCATCTTCAAACTTGGAAGGGGTTATTGCTGGGAAATCTTTTTATTCAGGAAATATTGAAATTACAAAAGCCATAAAGATACTTGAAAACAATGCTCAAAACTAGAATAATACCATGTTTAGATGTTAAAGACGGAAGAGTAGTCAAAGGAATAAATTTTTTGGATTTGATTGATGCTGGAGATCCAGTAGAACAAGCAAAGATATACTCTGAAGTAGGTGCAGACGAGATTTGTTTTTTAGATATTAGCGCTTCAATTGAAAAAAGAAAAACAATGATAAATATTGTAGCTAAAACAGCAGAACATGTTTTTATACCTTTAACTGTGGGAGGTGGTATTAATGAAATTGAAGATATTAGAGCATTGCTTAAATCTGGAGCAGATAAGGTGTCAATTAACACTGCCGCCATTCTTAACGAAAATTTAATTAAAGATTCATCTCAAAGATTTGGTAGTCAGTGCATAGTAGCTGCCGTAGATGCCAAAAGACATAATAATGACTGGATTGTTTATTCTCATGGAGGAACTAAAAATACAGGCATAAAAGTTTTTACATGGCTTGAAAAACTTCAGCAGTTAGGAGCAGGAGAAATTTTATTAACCTCTATGGATAGAGATGGTACAAAAAATGGATTTGATTTAGAATTATTAAAAAAATCAACTGACCTATTAACCATTCCAGTTATTGCGAGCGGAGGGGTTGGCAATCTTAAGCATTTTGAAGAGGGCGTAACTAAAGGAGGTGCTAGCGCTCTTTTGGCTGCATCTGTTTTTCATTTTGCAGAATTTAGTATAAAAGAAGTTAAAAAATTTTTAAATGATAAAAAAATACCAGTTAGGATCAATTAAATGAAAAAAGAAGAGTATTTTTTACAAGATCTTTTTAAGACAATTCAAAAAAAATCCAAAAGTAAAGAAAAAAAATCTTATACCAAAGCATTATTAAAAAGCGGAAAAAACAAAATTGCTCAAAAAGTTAGCGAAGAAAGCTTAGAGCTAATTATCGATTATTTAAATGGATCTAAAAAAAGAACTATAGAAGAAGCCTCAGATTTAATTTATCATCTTTTTGTTTTGCTACATTCTAAAAAAATAAAACTTGAAGATATAAAAAAAGAACTACAAAGTAGACGCAATGTACGACGAAAATAATATTTTTGCTAAAATTTTAAGAAAAGAAATACCGTGTAAGCCAATATATGAGGATGATAAGGTATTTTTTTTTAACGACATAAATCCTCAAGCCAAAACACATATTTTGGCAATACCCAAAATGTCAGTAACTGATTATAATGATTTTATATCAAAAGCTGATAACGAAATGATAAAATATTTTTTTGATAAAATTAATGAAATTGCAAAAAAGCATGGATTACTTGATAGTGGATTTAGACTTGTAACGAACAACGGCAGAGATGCTAATCAGGAAGTCCCTCATTTTCATATTCATATTTTAGGCGGGGAGAATCTAAAAGGGATAAAATAATTACTCTTTTATAACTACATAATTAACTATTTCTTTTACTCCCTTAATAGTTTTTGTAACCTCAATTATTTGATCTAATTGCTCAGGCCTACTTGTAATACCCGCTATATAAACTTTACCCTTAATTGTTTCAAAATTATAACTTAAAGCTCTTAAGCCAATTGTTTTGGCGGCCATGCCTTTAACTTGAGTTGTAATCCACAAATCATTTGCATATTCTTTTATGGTCGTTTTGCTTCCTATCTCAATTTCATTTATAACTTCCCTAACACCTTCTACTTCCCAAACTTTTCTTACAGCTTCAATTCTTATTTCTTGTGTATCAACTATTCCAGTTAAAAGCACTCTTCCTTCAATAACACTCGTATTAACATTAACAAAAAGATTAGTACTTGAGCTTAATAGATTTGAAGAAATATTAATTTTAATAGTTGCATCATCAACTACAGTTCCTAGTGTTCTATCTCCTTCAGCAACAACCATAGTAGTAGCCCCACCACTTGCAAGAACGCCGCTCGGTGAACAGCTATACAAAACTGATAAACTGAATAATATAAAAGCTGAGAAGAGTATTTTAATCATCTTTAATTAATAATGCAGCACCATAAATTTCTTTTTTTGAAATATTTGTTAACTTATGTACTATTTCAACGACTTCAGTCAAAGAAAATTTTTTTAATAAACTTTTTATTTGTTTATTGATATTGTTATTTATCTTAATAATATCCTTTGATTTGAATTTTGATGCTATTAACACAAACTCCCCTTTTAATTTTTTATTATCTTTAGAAAATATATCTATAATTTTTTGTGGAGTGCCCCTATAAACAGCCTCATTTTTTTTGGTAATTTCTTTACATACTGATACATTATAATCATCATTTTTTGATAATATATCAAGAAAAGACAATAACCTTGAGCCAGAAATAAACATAACCCCAGTAAGCGAAACTTCTGAAAATTTTTTAATTAAATCATTTATTCCACCTATATTTTTTGGAACAAAACCAAGAAATATAAAATTATGAATAGGTAAACCTGATAACTGGAGCGCAGAAATTACAGATGAAGGACCTGGAACAGTAGTAATAATTAGATTTTTTTCTATATAATCCCGAACTAAATTATATCCTGGATCAGAGATTAAGGGAGAACCAGCATCAGAAATAAGAGCTATTGAAGAATTGTGCTGATATTTCTCTATTCTCTTTATAAGCGAGATTTCATTATAATCATGTAACGATAATAATTTCTTTTTAATGCCTAAGTTGTTAAGTAGTTTAAGAGAATGTTTAGGGTTTTCACATATAACAATGTCAACTGATTCCAAAATTAATTTTGCTCTTGAAGTTAAGTCTGCTAAGTTTCCTATTGGTGTAGAAACTATATATAGCCCTATTTTTAATCTATTCATCTCCTTTATATTTATATTTATCATATCTTGTGCGCCAGTAAATAATTCAACTAATTCATCTTTGATAAAAAAATACCCTAATAAACTTGAAGAAAAAAAGGAAAAAAAAACTCTTCCTAAAAAAAATATCAATGAGAAAAAACTTATAAAAACCCCACAAGATATAATTTTTAATGAGATGGAAATTCTTTTACCAGAATTTCTTGATGAAAATATTTCAAGAAATTTGGTAAATTCTTTTGAGCTCTCAATTTATAAAAAAGAAATAAATAATATTCAATTAAACATAAATAAATATTATAATCTTGAAGAGTTAGAAAAAATATTAGATGAAAAAGCCACAGCGGGAAAAGTCTTTATAGGAACTTTTGATTCTGAATCTACAAAGCTTATTAAAAAAAATTGTAATAAAGGAATACTTCTCTTTTCATTTGCAGTTGACAAAGATTTATCTGGAGAGTGCATATTTTTAATTAATTTTTTTCCTAGAGACGACCTTGAATCAATTTTTAATTATTTTCCTAATGGATCAAAGATTGCTTTACTCTATCCAGAAAATTTTTATGGATTGCATATAAATGAAATTGTTGATGATGTAGCTTCTAAAAGTAAATCAATTATAGTTGCTAGAGCTTCCTATAAAGAGGATCTTTCGGATGCAAGAGAGGCTATAAAGCAATTGGGCAAATATGAATTAAGAAAAAAAGAACTTGAAAGACAAAAAGAAATTTTAAAAAATAAAAATGATGAAATTTCAAAAAATGCTCTTAAAAAAATAGAAAAATTTGAAACCGCAGGGAATGTTGATTTTACCCATCTAATTTTGCCAGATTATAGCATTCGACTTTTAGAAATAGCCCCGCTACTTCCTTTTTATGATATAGACCCGCAAAAAGTTCAATTTGTTGGAACTGGTGTATGGGATGACAGGGCATTTTTTACAGAACCAACCTTACAAGGTGCAATATTTAGCGGGATTGAAGAAATACATAGAGAAAACTTTTTCTCCGATTATGCTTATATTTACAATGAAAGACCCCTAAGAACTGCGACTATACCCTATGATTTGGTGGGAGTTTTGTCATATTTAGTAAATGAAAATTTTAGCATTCAAAAAACCTTAAATTTTTTGAACAGTGGAAAGATAAAATTTGATGGAATTGATGGAAATTTTTTCTTTTTAAATAATGTTATTTCTAGAGAGTTAAACATTTTAGAAATTCATAATGGATCTGTTAAAAAATTAAACTAAATTTGTTAAATATTTTGATAATTTTTTTATTGCAATTGCCCTGTGGCTTAATAAATTTTTTTGATATAAGGTCATTTCGCTGAAAGTAAGATTCATACCATTTGGGATAAAAATTGGATCATACCCAAAGCCATGATTGCCTCTAATTTTTAGAGATATTTTTCCATAAACTCTTCCAGTAAAAAAAATTTGTTTATTTATATTTAATGTTAGGCATATAGAAGTTTCAAAAAAGGCTTTGTACCTATCTTTATTTTTTGCCAGTGAAATTATTTTATTTAAAGCAGTATTCCCCTTTTTCTCTGACTCGAGATATTGTTTAGAGTTAATACCAGGCGCACCGTTCAAGGCATCTATACATATTCCAGAGTCATCAGCAAAACATAATTTATTAAACTTTCTATAACCATAAATAGATTTTATTTTAGCATTATCTTTAAATGTTTTTCCATTTTCTATAGGGGATTTAATTTTTTTAAAATCATTAAGGCTTAGTAGTTTATAATTGAATTTTATAAATAGATTAGAAATTTCTTGAATTTTATTTTTATTATTTGAAAAAAAAATAATTTCCTTCACTATATTAAACTGACAAACATTTTTTTTGCTTTTCTATTATTTTGGAAACACCTACATAGGCTAGGTCAAAAAGTATGTTGTATTGTTCTCTACTAAAAAAATACTCTTCACCTGTTGTTTGAATTTCAGCAATTTTTCCACTTTCACAGATAACAAAATTTCCATCTACCTGAGCTTTAGAATCTTCTTCATAGTCTAAGTCTAAATTAGCTTTGTCATCAATAATTCCAACTGAAACACCAGCTATAAATTCTTTAATGATAGGCTTTTCAATATTAAAATTTTTTTTTAACGAATCTACAGCTTGATAAAGAGCTACAAATCCACCACTAATAGACGCGGTTCTTGTTCCCCCATCAGCCTGTATAACATCACAATCTATTTTTATTTGTCTTTCACCTAAGTTTTTTAAATTTATTATTGATCTTAGACTTCTTCCTATTAATCTTTGAATTTCTTGCGTGCGCCCTGCCTGCCTGCCTTTTGCTGCCTCTCTATCTATTCTTGAATTTGTTGACCTCGGGAGCATTCCATATTCAGCTGTTACCCAACCTTTTCCTGAGTTTTTTAACCAATGAGGAGTTTTTTCATCAACTGAAGCAGTACACAAAACATGAGTATTGCCAAATTTTACTAAACACGAACCTTCTGCATGGATGTTTACTCCAGTTTCAAAGGAAATATCTCTCATTTCTTCAAAGGTTCTTTTTTTTCTCATTTTATTATTTTAATTTTTTTTTGTATTTTTTTATTATAAAGTTATTTTTTATGTCAGAAAACCTTTATGTAAAATTAAATGACAGATCAAAACAAATTTTTAAAACTGTAGTTGAAACTTACTTAGAAACGGGTTCCCCTTCAGGATCTGAAAAAATATTACAAAAAGGTTCAATAGATATCTCATCAGCGTCTATTAGGTCAATTTTAGCCGATTTACAAAAGGAAGGCCTTTTGTATGCCCCTCATACTTCTTCAGGGAGGCTGCCAACAGACAAGGGTATGAGATTATTCGTAGATGGTTTGTTAGAGTTTGGAAGGCTTACAAAAAATGAGCAAGCAAATATAAAGCAAAAGTGCCTTTCAAAAGGAAACTCTTTCCAAGAAGTTCTTAGTGAGGCTTCTAAATTGATATCTGGCCTTTCCAACCACGCAGGAATAGTTGTAGCACCTAAATATCAAAATAACATAAAACACATTGAATTTATAAGACTCAACTCAAGTCAAGTAATGTCAATTATAGCAAGTACTAATGGACAAATTGAAAATAGAATAATTGAGGATGAAGGAAAATTTAACGAAAGTATTTTAAGAGAAATATCAAATTTTTTAAATTTTAAATACAAAAATCAGCCTATAGAAGAAATACAGAAAAATATTCAAAAAGATATTAATTTATCCAAAGGAAGACTAGAGACACTTTCAAAAAATTTGGTAAAAAAGGGAATTTTAGAATTAACTCCAGATTTAAAAAACCCATATATATTTTTTCATGGCCAATCATCTCTTTTAAATGATGAGATAGTTTCTAAGGATTTAGATCAAATTAGAAAGTTATTTGATGATATTGAAAATAAAACAAGTTTTTTAGATATACTAGAAAATACTAATTCAGCCAAAGGGGTCCAGATATTTATTGGATCTCAAAATTTTTTATTTAAACACTCTGGTCTTTCTATGGTAATGGCCCCATATAAAGATAAGGAGCAAAAAATTATTGGAGCTATTGGAGTTGTTGGTCCAACAAGGTTAAATTATTCTAAAATAGTACCCTTGGTTGACTATACATCAAAAATTGTAGGAAAGGTTTTAAGTTAATGCAGGATAAAAAAGAAAACAAAAATTCAACTTTAGAAAACACAACTGATTTTTCAGATTCAAAAAAAGATAATCAAGAAGAACCAAAAAACAACAAATCAGATGAAAAAGAAACTTATTCAGAAAATCAGAGCTTAGACAACGAGGATAATGAAAATAATATAGATGAAACAGAAAAGTTAATTGAAGAAATAGAAAAGTTAAAGGAAGAAAAACTAAGAATACTAGCAGAGATGGAGAATCTTAGAAAGAGATCTGAAAAAGAAAAGCTGGATTCCATAAGATATGGAAGCATCAATCTGGCTAGAGATATTTTGTCTCCCGGAGATAATTTAGTACGCGCATTAGAAGCAATTCCAAAAGATGAAAAAGATTCAGAAAAATTTAAAAATTTAATTGATGGCTTGAATATGGTTCAAAAAGAATTTTCTACGATTTTGGGAAAGCATGGTGTTAACAAAATAGAGGCAATTAATACTAAATTTGATCATAATCTCCATCAAGCTATGGTCGAGCTCGAGGATGATAAGGTGGATGAAGGAACTGTTGTTCAGGAGATGCAATCTGGATATACCATGTACGATAGGTTATTACGTCCATCGATGGTTGCAGTATCAAAAAAACCTGCCAAAAAAGATAATAGTAAAAAAAATGACTAATTTTTAATGTTTTTTTAGTCTCATCCTTGTAATTTTAATCTTATTTCCCATATTCTAACTAGAATATTGAAAAATTCTAAAAAGATTAATTAATTCAAAAAGGACAAAAGAAATTATATGGCAAAAGTTATCGGTATAGATTTGGGCACTACAAACTCTTGTGTAGCTGTCATGGAAGGTAAAGAGGGCAAAGTAATAGAAAATTCTGAAGGTACAAGAACTACCCCTTCTATGGTTGCATTTACTGAATCCAAAGAAAAATTAGTAGGGCAATCTGCAAAACGTCAAGCTGTTACTAATGCAGAAAATACTTTATTTGCTATTAAGAGATTAATTGGAAGAAATTTTACCGATGAAATAGTTACAAAAGATAGCGGCTTAGTTCCATATAAGATCATAAAAGGAGATAATGGAGATGCTTGGGTAGAATCTCGAGGTGAAAAATATAGCCCTAGTCAAATAAGTGCATTTGTTTTACAAAAAATGAAAGAGACTGCAGAAAGCCATCTAGGAGAGCCTGTTACGCAAGCAGTAATTACTGTTCCTGCTTATTTTAATGATTCTCAGCGTCAAGCAACTAAAGACGCAGGTAAGATTGCTGGATTGGAAGTTTTAAGAATAATTAATGAGCCAACAGCTGCCGCTCTAGCTTATGGTTTAGATAAAAAAAAGAGTGGCACAGTAGCGGTATATGATCTTGGTGGTGGAACATTTGATATTTCTATTTTAGAAATTGGAGATGGTGTATTTGAAGTCAAATCAACTAATGGAGACACACACTTAGGTGGAGAAGATTTTGATTTAGAGATTATTAATTATTTAGCTGATGAATTTAAAAAGGATAACGGCATTGATTTAAGACAAGATAAATTAGCCTTACAAAGATTAAAGGAAGGTGCAGAAAAAGCTAAAATTGAATTATCAAGCAGCACAGAAACCGAAGTTAATTTACCTTTTATAACTGCTGATCAAAGTGGACCTAAGCATTTAACAATAAAATTATCTAGAGCAAAATTAGAAGCTATTATAGGTGAACTTTTGACAAAAAGTTTAAAACCATGTGAGGTGGCACTTAAAGACGCAGGTCTTAAAGCATCTGACATTGATGATGTAATTTTAGTTGGTGGCATGACTAGAATGCCTAAAGTAGTAGAATTAGTAAAAAATTTTTTTGGTAAAGAGCCTAACAAAGGAGTCAATCCAGATGAGGTAGTTGCAACAGGTGCAGCTATTCAAGGAGGTGTTTTACAAGGCGATGTAAAAGATGTTCTTCTTTTAGATGTTACACCTTTGTCTTTAGGAATTGAAACATTGGGAGGGGTTTTTACCAGATTAATTGATAAAAACACAACTATACCAACCAAGAAAAGCCAAGTATTTTCTACTGCTGAAGATAACCAAAGTGCGGTTACAATTCGTGTATTTCAGGGCGAAAGAGAAATGGCTGCTGATAATAAACTCCTAGGTCAATTTGATTTAGTGGGAATACCTCCTGCAGCTCGAGGAATACCACAAATAGAAGTTACATTTGATATAGATGCAAATGGAATAGTTAATGTTTCAGCCAAAGATAAAGCAACAGGCAAAGAGCAACAAATTCGTATACAAGCATCTGGCGGTTTAAGTGATGAAGATATTGAGCGAATGGTTAAAGAAGCTGAAGAAAACGCTGAATCTGATAAAAAGAAAAGAGAATTAGTTGATACAAGGAATCAAGCAGACAGCCTTGTAAATGAAACTGAAAAAAATATAAAAGAACACGGTGACAAAGTTTCTGAAGAAGACAAGAAAAAAATTGAAAGCGATATTGAAGAATTAAAAAAAGTCAAAGATGGAGAAGATCTAGAGGTTATTAAATCTAAAACAGAACAATTAGTTCAATCTTCTCTTAAACTTGGCGAAGCTATTTATAAACAAAACCCTCAAGGTGGAGCACCACAACCCGATCCTTCTGGAGATGAACCTTCTTCAGATAAAAAAAATGATGAAAAAGTTGTTGATGCAGAGTTTGAGGAAGTGGATGAAAATAAAAAAGATAAGTAAACTTATAAATATATAAGGGCTAAATGGCTGATAGAGATTTTTATGAAATTCTTGGTCTTTCCAAGAATGCTAGTGATAGCGAAATTAAAAAATCTTATAGAAAACTTGCTATGAAATATCACCCTGATAGAAACCAGGGAAACAAAGAAGCTGAAAAAAAATTTAAAGAAGCAAGTGCAGCTTATGAAATTTTAAAAGATCCAGAAAAAAGATCTGCCTATGATCAATTTGGCCACGATGCATTTAGACAAGGTGGGCAAGGTGGAGCGCAAGGATTTGGAGATTTTGCCGGAGGTTTTTCTGATATTTTTGAAGAATTTTTTGGAGGAGGTTTTGGGCAAAGTTCAAGACAAAGAGGGCCTGCTAGAGGAAGTGATTTACGTTATAATATGACGGTTTCATTACAAGAGGCATATAGTGGAAAGAAAACGGAAATAAGAATTCCGGGTTACACAAGTTGTAATCCTTGTAATTCAACAGGTAGTGCAGACAAGTCTGGCCCAAGTACATGCTCTACATGTGACGGCCATGGTAAAGTTAGGTCAACATCAGGTTTTTTTTCAATAGAAAGACCATGTCCAACATGTGGCGGTGAGGGTTACTCTATAAAAAATCCATGTTTAAAATGTAATGGATCAGGACAAGTAAAAAAACAAAAAACCATTTCGGTTGCTATTCCAGCTGGTGTTGATACTGGTACAAGAATAAGAATTTCTGGTGAAGGAGAGCCTGGTCAAAAAGGTGCTGGCAATGGAGATTTATATATTTTTGTACAAGTTCAAAAAGATAGTCTTTTTGAAAGAGAGGAAGAAAACATATTTTGTCAAATACCCATTTCTATTACTACTGCTATACTTGGAGGAGAAATAGAAGTTCCTACTATTGATGGAAAAAAAGCAAGATTGACTATTCCTTCAGGCACTCAATCTGAAACACAGTTTAGATTAAGAGGCAAGGGTATGAGTATATTAAGACAAAGCAGAAGGGGAGATATGTACGTAGAAACAAATGTAGAAATTCCAGTAAATCTTAACTCAAAACAAAAATCGATATTGAAAGAATTTGAAAATGAGGGAGGCACCTCAAAATCTCACAACCCCAAATCTCAAAGTTTTTTCAAAAAAATTAAGGAAGTTTGGGAAGATTTAACTTAATCTCTTTTCAATTCTTGCTCATCAAAGTATAAGAAGTTTTAATGGCGAAAATAAAAATAGCAGTAGCAGGATGCCTTGGCCGAATGGGACAAGAATTATCAAAAAAAATAATTGCCAACAAGAAGTTAGAATTTGTTGGTGGTTTTGAGCACAAAAAACATAAAAATGTAAATAAAAAATTCAATAAAGTTTCTGATATTCAATCTTCAGGTTTAATCCATTCAAACCCAACTCTTTCTATTAAAATGGCAAATGTTTTAATAGATTTTACAACCCCTCAATCTACATTGGAAAATGTAAAAATTGCATCTTTAAATAAAACTGCTGTAGTAATAGGTACAACTGGCATCACTAGTGCTCAGAAAAGTAAAATTAAAAGTTTTTCAAAAAAAATACCCATTCTTATGTCTTCAAATATGAGCCTTGGAGTTAATTTACTTTTTAATCTTGTAAAACAAACCTCTTCAGCTTTAAAAGAAAATGATTATGACATTGAAATAGCTGAAACACATCATAAACATAAAAAAGATGCTCCTTCAGGAACAGCCTTATCTCTTGGTGATTATGCTGCACAAGGTAGAAAAACTTCATTAAATAAATTAAAAATTTTAGATCGTACTAAAAAATTAAGTTCAAGAAAAAAAGGCGATATTGGTTTTTCTGTAACTAGAGGCGGAGAGATTGCCGGAGAGCATACAGTTAGTTTTATTGGTGCAAACGACAGAGTAGACTTAGTTCACAGGGCAAACAACAGATCAATTTTTGTAAAAGGAGCTTTAGAAGCTGCGATATTTCTTAATAAAAAAAAATCAGGCTTTTATTCAATGGATGATCTATTATTTAATAAATAAGATATTTCAAAATTTTTATTAACTCAAATCAAATTTTTTATAACAATTTTCAATTTTTTCTTTTTCTTTAATTAAGTTTCCTTTTTCATCTCGCATCTCAAAGTATTCAACTTGTGGGATAGGGATAGTAGAATTGAAAAATAAAAAAAGCCTACACATCTCATTATCATAGCGCATAGTTTGTGTATTACCATCTAGTCTAAATAAACTTGAGTCGCCCAGGCGCATATAAATTTCATTTATGGTTTTGCCAACAAAGTTTATTTTAATTACATCTTTTTGTTTCTTAATAACTTTTTTTTGTTGTTTTTTTTCTACTTCTACAATTTCTTTTTCTTTTTTTGCTGCACTAACTTTTTCCTCAAGACTTAAGTTTTCATTTATTGACCCCTCTTCTTTTTCTATGATTTTTTCTTTCTTTGCCTCTTTTCCTGCTATTTTTTTGACTGATGTCTCAATGCTAGTTGAGACTTTAGATACACCCTTTGCCACCTCAATTGTGGCACATCCATTTAAAATTAAAATAAATGTAAAAAAGAAAAATATACGCATTGCTCTATAGTTAAATTAATTATAATAAAAAATACATAATGCTTACATTAATCAAATCTCCATTCCTAGAATATAAATTAACAATTCTTAGAAACAAAAGAACAAAAAATTCTCTTTTTAGACAAACTATGAACGAAATAAGCTATTTAATTGCTGCAGAAGTATTAAAACATATAAAATTTAAAAAAATAAAGATACAGACTCCTATACAAAATACTTATGGTAATGAAATTTCCAATCCCCTAATTATTGTTCCAATTTTAAGAGCAGGACTTGGATTAGTCGAGGGGTTTGTTAAATTTTTACCAAATGTAGAAAAAGGTCATATTGGTCTATACAGAGATGAACAAACATATCAACCAGTAGAGTATTTGTGCAAATTACCAAAAGTAAATAATCGGACTATTTTAGTTCTTGATCCAATGTTGGCAACTGGAAACTCCTCATCGGCTGCAATAGACCTTATAAAAGAAAGAGGAGTCAAAGTGAAAAATATTAAACTTGTATCTTTGTTAGCAGCTCCAGAAGGCATTGAAAATCTTCGTAAAAATCATAATGATCTCCATATTTTTACTTGTAGTCTTGATAAAGGACTAAACAAGAAAAAATATATTGTTCCAGGCTTGGGAGATGCTGGCGATAGGTATATGGGCACCTAAAGGCAAATTTATTCAATTTATCCACTATCTCTTTTTTTAAATAATTTTTTTTTGCTATAAAAATGTTATCAGAGTGTATCTATAAATAATTCAAAAAAGGGAGACTTTTGGTATGAAAAAATTTTTAAATATTTTTGTTATTTCTTTTGCACTTGTTTTCTCTACAAGTACATTTGCTAACAAAATTGGAGTAATTTATGACTCCGGTGGTAAATTTGATAAATCATTTAATGAATTAGCTTATAATACTGCTGTAAGAGTACAAGATGAATTAGGCTGGGACATGATTGAATTTGAGGCAGCTAATAACACTCAAATAGAACAAGGAATGAGAAAAGTTGCTGATAGAGGTGCTACTTTAGTTGTTGCAATGGGTTTTGCTCAAGCTGATGCAGTTGCTGCTATAGCCCCCCAATATCCTGATGTTAACTTTGTAGCTGTGGATGTATGTTGGGTAGATGATCCCGCAGGTAATATTTATCAAGCTTGTTACTTAGAGCATGAAGGTTCATTCTTAGTTGGTGTGATTGCTGCTATGGCATCAAAAACTGGAACAATAGGTTTTGTTGGTGGAATGGACATTCCATTAATCAGAAAATTTCAAGGCGGTTATGAACAGGGTGCTTTATATGCTAATCCTGACATTAAAATACTGGCAAACATGACGGGTACAACTCCTGAAGCTTGGAATAATCCAACTAAAGGGGCTGAGCTTACAAAGGCACAAATTGATGGTGGTGCAGATGTTGTTTACCAAGCAGCTGGCGGAACCGGTATCGGAGTTCTTCAAGCTGCAGCGGATGCTGGAATTTATGGCATAGGCGTTGATACTAATCAAAACTGGATGCATCCAGGAAGCATGTTAACTTCTATGCTAAAGCGCTTGGATCTAACGATCTTTGAACAAGCTGAAAAAACCGCTGCTGGAACTTTTGAGCCAGGTATTAATATTCTTGGACTTGCCCAAGGAATGGTTGGATATGCTACTGCAGATGGTCAGGTAACTCCTGAAATGGCCGCTGCAGCCGATGCTGCCGCTGCAGGTATTGTAGACGGCTCTATAACAGTTGCAGACTGGTCACAAGAGTAACTTAGAAAAATATTTTGGTGAGACCTAAATAAAATATATTTTATGGTCTCACCTATTTTAGAACTAAAAGATATAAACAAATCTTTTGGACACGTTCACGCCAACAAAAATATTAATTTACAAATACATAAAGGAACTATTCACGGAATAATTGGTGAAAATGGAGCAGGCAAATCAACCTTGATGAGTATTGTTTTTGGTCTTTATCAGGCTGATTCAGGAACAATAAAGATTAGCGGAAAAGAAATAAAGTTAAAATCACCACGTGATTCAATATTAAGTGGCATAGGTATGGTTCATCAACATTTTATGCTAGTGGAAAATTTTTCTGTTTTAGAAAATATTATTTTAGGCTTTGAAGGTGAGCTTGTTTTTGGAAAAAATTTAGAAAAAGCAAAAGAAGATTTAAAAAATTTATGTGATACATATAAACTTAATATTGATCTAGAATCTACCATATCTGATTTATCAGTAGGATTTCGCCAAAGAGTTGAAATTCTAAAATCTTTGTATCGAGGTGCAGAAATACTTATTTTAGATGAGCCTACCGGAGTATTAACCCCTCAAGAAGTAGACGAACTTTTTAAAATTTTGCGCTCTTTAAAAGAAGAAGGAAAAACGATAGTTTTAATTACTCATAAGTTAAATGAAATTATGGATTTAACCAGCGAAGTTTCTGTTATGCGTCAAGGGGAGATGGTTGGCCATAAAAAAACAGAGTCTACTAATAAAGAAGATTTAGCAGAAATGATGGTTGGTAGAAGTGTTTTACTCAGAATAAATAAGTCAGTTACAAAACCCGGTAATTCAGTTTTTAGTGTAAGGGATTTAGTAGTCAAAGATGATTTAGATGTTACTAGAGTTAAAAATGTAAATTTAGATATTCATGAAGGAGAAATATTAGGACTTGCCGGGGTTACTGGCAATGGACAAACAGAATTGCTAGAGGCTTTGTCAGGTATAAGAAAAATTGAATCAGGTGAGATTAAACTTTTTAATGAAACTATTTCTAATAAAAATAATTTTTTTGATCCTAAACGTTTAAAAGAAAAAGGCTTGGCGCATGTTCCTGAAGATCGCCAAAGAATGGGACTTGTTACGGATTTTAAAGCGCATGAAAATTTAATTTTTGGCTATCACCACCAAGAACCATTTTCAAAATCATCTATTCTTAAAGAAAAAGAAATATTGTCTTTTTCAAAAAAAGTGATGGAAGAATATGATGTAAGACCAAGATCACCCAATTTAATTACCTCTAATTTTTCGGGTGGCAATCAACAAAAAATTATTTTAAGTCGTGAGCTTAATGAAAACCCAAAAGTTTTATTAGTTGGTCAACCTACTAGAGGTGTAGATATTGGGGCAATAGAATTTATTCATCAACGACTTATTGACATGAGAGATAAAGGTGCAGCCATACTTTTAGTTTCTGTTGAGTTAGAAGAAGTATTATCTTTGTCAGATAGAATTGTTGTTATGTTTGATGGAAATATTGTTGGAGAAAAAATTAATAAAGATGTAACTGATCGAGAATTAGGATTATTAATGGCAGGAGTTGCTTAATGACAACTACAGTTGATAAATCAAAAGTTCCTTGGTGGGTTGCAAACTTAATTGTTCCTCTTGTAAATTTACTTTTGGCGCTTTTAGTCTCGGGACTGTTTATTTTTATTGCTGGAGAAAATCCTTTTCAAGCAGTTAGACTTATAATTTATGGATCATTTGGTTACATAGAAGGTTTTGCCTATACTCTTTATTATACGACAAATTTTGTTTTTACTGGTTTAGCATTTGCCGTAGCTTTTCATTGCCGTCTCTTTAATATAGGGGGTGAGGGACAAGCATATATAGGGGGCTTGGGTGTATTTCTTGTTGCAATAAATTTTAGTTTTTTACCTGTTCCCGTAGTGTGGTTGTTGGCTACTGCAGGAGCAGTAGTTTTTGGCGCAGCTTGGGCATACATACCTGCCTATCTTCAAGCAAAAAGAGGAAGCCATGTTGTCATTACAACTATTATGTTTAATTTTATAGCTTCGTCTTTAATGGTATTTTTACTTGTTGATGTAATTAGAGATTTTAAACAAATGGGACCTCATACAGTAGCACTTCCTAAAGAATTATGGCTCCCAACTTTTAAAGAATTAGCACACTTATTTGGATTAAAGATAAGGTACTCTCCTTTGAACCTATCTTTTTTAATTGCAATAGCTGCATCATTTTTTGTTTGGTTTTTAATTTGGAAAACAAAGTGGGGATATGAAATGCGAGCAGTTGGACACAATACTAAAGCAGCAATCTATGCAGGAATTTCTCCTCATAAAAATATTATCATAGCTATGTTAATTTCAGGTGGTTTAGCAGGTATGTTAGGTATCAATGAAATTCTCGGTGTTCATCACAAAATTGTTGCTGGATTTCCAGCAGGATATGGATTTACAGGAATCGCAGTAGCTTTAATGGGAAGAAACCACCCAGTAGGAATATTTCCAGCAGCTTTTCTTTTTGGCATCTTATACCAAGGAGGATCGGAAGTGACTTTTGATATGCCTAATATTACAAGATATATGTTTGTAGCAGTACAAGGAGTAATTATTTTATTTAGTGGCGCTTTAGAAAACCTATTTAGACCTCAGATTGAAAGTTTTTTTGTAAATCGAATTAATAAAGAGGAGATGGCGTAATGGACAGTTTAGCCGATATTGCCTCATTATTAAATTCAACATTTAGAATTTCTACACCATTAGTGTTCGCGGCAATGGCAGGGCTTTTTGCCGAAAGATCAGGCGTAATAGATTTTGGTTTAGAAGGAAAGATGCTTGCAGCAGCTTTTGTTGCAGCAGTTGGTGCTTATTTTTTTGGATCCCCTTGGATAGGGTTACTTTTAGCTATTTTAGCTTGTGTTAGCCTTTCCATGCTTCATGGTTTTGCCTCAGTTACTCATAAGGGTGATCAAGTAGTATCTTGTGTAGCAATAAACATTTTAATGATTGGGTTGACTACTGCATTAGCTGCGGCTTGGTTTGGTCAAGCAGGACTGACGCCTACGCTTACAAGTGAACAAAGATTTTTAGAAATCACGCTACCTTTTGCGGACGCCTTACAAAATGTTCCAATTATTGGTTTAGTTTATAGCGATATAATAAGTGGTCATTATATATTTGTATATATCGCCTATTTGTCTGTCCCTATAGTTTTTTGGATTGTTTTTAAAACTAGTTTTGGTTTAAGGCTTAGAGCCGTAGGTGAAAATCCAAGCGCAGTTGATACAGCAGGAATAAATGTATTTTCAATGCGATATAAGGCACTTATGGTTAATGGAGTGTTAATTGCTTTTGCAGGGGCACATTTATCAACTGCAGTTAATGCTAATTTTTTTAGAGAAATGTCTGCAGGAAGAGGATACTTAGCTTTAGCTGCTTTAATTTTTGGAAAATGGCATCCAAAAACAGCTTTAATTGCTTGTTTATTATTTGGCTTTACTGATGCTTTACAAATTAGACTACAAGGAGTTGAACTACCAATGATTGGAACGATACCTGTTCAATTGATTCAGGCAATACCTTATATTTTAACAGTAGTTCTTCTCGCAGGATTTGTAGGAAAGGCAATTGCTCCTAACGCTATTGGTCAGCCATACATTAAAGAGAGATAAAGCTATATGACATTCCAAAGCGTTTTAGATAAATATGGAATTTATTTTTTTTATGGCTATATGTATAAATAATATATGAAATTAAATACTGTAGATAAAAATTTTCTTCGAAAAAGCGGTTTAAAGCCAACCACACAAAGATTAGCAATATATAAAATTTTATTTAGTGAAGGCGATAAACATTTTACAGCTGAAGAAATAAATAAACTTGCTATATCTAGAGGTTTTAAAATTTCAGTTGCTACAATTTACAATAACCTTAATCATTTCGTTGAAGCTGGTTTATTAAAGAAAAGGCAAGTTGATAATAACCGATCTTATTTTGATAACAATGTAAGCGATCATTTTCATCTTTTTGATGAAGAGACAAATACACTTACTGATATTCCGTCTTCTTCTATAAAATTTGCCAAGCTACCAAAATTACCCAAAAATAAACAAATAAAAAATATTAATTTAGTAATAAATATAAAAAAAAATCCAGTTTAGAATAATTCTAGTCTATTGACATTTTTAATTATAGACTTAAATTAAACAAAAAAAGAGGACAACATGAGCAGTATTGAAAAATGCCCCGTAATGCATGGTGGTATGACTAGTAATAAAGATAAAGGAACATCAAATAAAGACTGGTGGCCTAGTCAATTAAATTTATCAATTCTCCACCAACATGATCAAAAATCAAATCCAATGAATAAAGATTTTGATTATAGAGAAGAATTTAAGAGCCTTGACTATAATGCTCTAAAAAAAGATCTTACTAATCTTATGACAGATTCACAGGATTGGTGGCCTGCTGATTATGGACATTATGGTCCTTTTTTTATTCGTATGACATGGCATGCTGCTGGAACTTATAGAACAGGAGACGGTAGAGGAGGCGGAGGAACTGGAGCACAGAGATTTGCTCCTCTAAATAGTTGGCCTGATAATGGTAACCTTGATAAAGCACGAAGATTGCTTTGGCCTATTAAACAAAAATACGGTAATAAAATAAGTTGGGCAGACTTACTAATATTAGCAGGAAATGTTGCAATAGAATCAATGGGTGGAAAAACATTTGGTTATAGTGGAGGTCGTCCAGATATATGGGCTCCTGAAGAAGATATTTATTGGGGTGTTGAAAAAGAGTGGTTAGAAAATAAACGATACAAAGGAGAGCGTCAATTGGACAATCCTTTAGCTGCAGTTCAAATGGGTTTAATTTATGTTAATCCTGAAGGGCCAGACGGCAATCCTGATCCTCTTGCTAGTGCAAAAGATATTCGTGAAACTTTTGGTAGAATGGCTATGAATGATGAAGAGACAGTAGCACTTACCGCTGGTGGTCACACTTTTGGTAAAGCGCATGGTGCTGGAGACCCTTCCCTTGTTGGACCTGAACCAGAAGGCGCAGAGATCGAAGAAATGGGTTTTGGATGGATTAGTAAACATGGTTCTGGCAAAGGTAGCGATGCGATAACTAGCGGAATTGAAGGAGCTTGGACAACAAATCCAATCAAATGGGACAATGGGTATTTTGATCTTCTTTTAAACTATGAATGGGAGCTTACCAAAAGTCCTGCTGGAGCTAACATATGGCATGCAGTAAACCAAAAAGAAGAACATAAAGCTCCTGATGCTGAAGACTCTTCGAAACGAGTTTCTACCATGATGACAACAGCTGACATGGCGATGCGTGAAGATCCAGCATACAGAAAAATTTCAGAAAGGTTCCATAAAAATCCGGATGAATTTCAAGACGCATTTGCTCGTGCTTGGTTTAAACTTTTACATCGTGATATGGGGCCAAAAACTCGTTACCTGGGCCCTGAAGTTCCAAAAGAAGAATTAATTTGGCAAGATCCAATTCCAAAAGGAAATGCAGATTATAATATTGATTCTGTTAAGGCAAAAATTCTTGAAAGCGGACTATCTATTAAAGAAATGGTGGAAACAGCTTGGGCTAGCGCTTCTACATTTCGTGGAACAGATATGAGAGGTGGAGCAAATGGCGCACGTATACGTCTTGATCCTCAAAAAAATTGGGAAGTAAATAAACCGGATCAACTTTCAAAAGTATTAAGCATACTTGAAGGTATAGCTTCAGATACGGAAGCTAGTGTTGCAGACATAATTGTTTTAGCTGGAAATGTTGGAATAGAAAAAGCTTCAGGCGTATCTGTTCCTTTTACTCCTGGTCGCGGAGATGCTACACAAGAAAATACCGATATTGAATCTTTCGCTGTTCTTGAGCCTGTGGCGGACGGTTTTAGAAATTATTTAAAGAAAAATTTTACAGTAACACCAGAAGAGCTAATGTTAGACAAAGCTCATTTACTAGGCCTTACTGCGCCTGAGATGACAGTATTAGTTGGAGGAATGCGATCACTTGGTATTAGCGCTGATGACAGAGGCATTTTCTCTGATAATTCAGAAAAGCTCACTAATAAATTTTTTACTAAACTTTTGGATATGTCAGTAAAATGGGAAGCAACAGGCAGCAATTCTTATCAAGCAATTGACCGCAAATCTGGTGAAAACATGAGACGAGCATCAAGAACTGATCTTGTTTTTGGCTCTAATTCTCAATTGAGAGCTTTGGCTGAAGTTTATGCTCAATCAGACTCATCTGATAAATTTACTGCGGACTTTATAAAAGCTTGGAATAAAGTAATGAATGCAGATAGATTTGATTTGAATTAACCAGTATTATTATTTTAAATTTACTTTTTATTAAGCTCATTTATCTTTAGAATGCATTTAAATTTATTATGAGTACTTCTAAAACAATATCTATCATTGCACCTTTTTTTAATGAAGAAGAAAGTTTACCAATTTTTTTAGATGAAATTTCTAAAGTTGATGATCAAACTACTAATTATAATTTTGAAATAATATTTATAGATGATGGAAGTACTGATAGCAGTCTTAATTTTTTAAAAAAAATTGCTGAAAACAATAAAAATATTATTATTCTCGAATTATCAAGAAATTTTGGAAAAGAAGCAGCTTTAACTGCAGGAATAGATACAGCTATTGGTTCGGCTATAATCCCAATAGATGTTGATTTGCAGGACCCTCCTAATTTAATTAATGATATGATAAAAAAGTGGGAGTCTGGCTTTGATATTGTCCTAGCAAAAAGAAACAATAGGTTAAATGAAAATCTTTTAAAAAGATTATCCGCAAGTTTTTTTTATAAAATTTATTCTTTGTTTGTTGGAGATTCAAAAAATTCAAATGTAGGTGATTTTAGATTAATTGATAGAAAGGTAATAGATAATATAAAAAATCTAAAAGAAAAAAATAGATACATGAAAGGCCTTCTAAGCTGGCCTGGATTTTCAACTTCAGAAATTACTTACACTCGAAATAAAAGAAAAGCTGGCAAAACTAAGTTTACATTTTTAAAATTATTAAACTTGGGTTTTGAGGGTATTACTTCTTTTAGTATATTACCTTTGAAATTTTTTATGTTTATAGGATTTACAGGTATTGTCTTATCTGTTCTTTTTGCAATTATAATTCTTCTGCAAAAATTACTTTATGATAATTTTATTGAAGGCTATGCTTTTTTAATTCTTTTAATTTTATTTTTTGGAAGTTTACAACTATTTGGTATTGGGATTCTTGGAGAGTATATTGGGAAAATATATATAGAAACAAAAAATAGACCAATATACATTATTAAAAATCGATATAATTAGAGATTATTTTGGATTCAGATTCTTTTTTAGAAATGGCCAGATTTGAAGAAAATCATTGGTGGTTTTGTGGACGCAGAAAAATTTTAGATTATTTTTTAAAAAAAATAAAATTAAAAAAAAATGCCAAAATTTTAGAGATTGGCTGCGGCACTGGATCTAATTTAAAGATGTTAAAAAACTATGGTTTAGTGTCTGCTATGGAGCCAAGTGAAGATGCCATTAATTATTTAAGAAAAAAGAATTTAACTGAAATAAACTTTAGTAAAGGAAAATGTCCAGAAGATATAAATTTTGAGGATAAATTCGATTTAATTTGTATGTTTGATGTTTTGGAGCATATCGATGAGGATAGCGAAACTTTATTAAAAACAATTAAAGGTTTAAAAAATAATGGAAGATTATTTATAACTGTCCCAGCTTATCAATGGTTATGGAGTCAGCATGATATTAATTTAATGCATAAAAGAAGATACAACAGCAATACATTAAAAAATTTAATAAAAAATTTTGATATTAAAATAGAGCATATAACTTATTTTAATACTATTTTATTTCCCCTAGCATTACTCGATAGGATTGCTCAAAAAATTATAAAAAATAATAGTAAAAATAATAAATTTCCCAATTATTTTTTAAACATTTTTTTTAAAATAATCTTTAATTTTGAAAAAATATTGCTGAAGTTTTTTTATTTTCCTTTTGGTCTTTCATTGTTGCTAATCATAAAGAAAGTTTAGTACGTATCCCGCACACTAGGGTTGAACTCCTAACCTCCAGATCCGTAGCCCGGTGACCATTTTGGGGGTGCTAATTCAAAATCTTTATAGTCAAAAGCTGGAGCAACAGTACATCCAATTAGAGAATATTTGCCATTACTTTTCATACTAAACCAAGTACCTGCTTTTATTATCAAATGATTATTCTCATCTTTATCAATATTGTGTCCAAGAATTTTGGTTACTGAACTTTTTCCGTCCTCTGAAATATATACGGATAAAGTATCTCCACTATAAAAATGTAATATTTCATTTTTAGTTAATTTGTGCCAATGAGAAGTTTGATCTTTTTTAAGTAAATAATAAATTAAACTCACATTGTTTTCTTTATCGCGAAATGATTCGGCAAAATATCCACCCTCAGGATGTGGAATCATTTTCAATTTTTCAATTAATTTTTCAGGGTCAATCATAAATAAAGACTAGTATTTTATATTAAATGACCAAGTTTTTTTATTTTTGTTGATATATATTTTTCATTATATTTATTGGTATCTGAAGTAAGAGCAACTCTTTGATTAACAACTATACCCATATTTTTTAATGCATTAATTTTTTTTGGATTATTTGTCATTAAATCTATTTTTTTTATTCCAAGAAAATTAATCATCCCTGAAATATTTTCATACTCTCTTTCATCTTCTTTAAAGCCTAATTGATGGTTTGCTTCTACAGTATCAAATCCCTTATCTTGAAGATTATAAGCTCGAATTTTGTTGGATAACCCAATTCCTCTTCCTTCTTGTTGCAGATAAAAAACTACACCACGACCTTTTTCAGCAATTTGCACCAAAGATTCTGTTAATTGATATCTACAATCACAGCGCATACTAAAAAATGATTCCCCTGTTATACATTGCGAATGCACTCTACATAGAACAGGTTCATTAGTTAATAAATCACCCATACTTATTGCTAAGTGATCTTTAGAGTTCTCTTCATCTGTAAACGCATGTACTTTAAATTCACCTACATCAGTAGGAAGGTTACTTGATTCAATAAACTTTAATTTTTTTTCCATTTTTAATTATGCTTTAATGTTTTATTTATTTTTGTAAATAACTATAATTTAGTAGGATTAGGAGAGTTCCCATAAACATCTTTTGGATCAAAAACCTTTTCTTTTTCTTCAAATTTGAGCTTTATTTTCTTAAAATTTTTATCTTTAATAGAAATACTTCTATAAAAACATGATCTATAACCTACATGACAACTAGCCCCCCCTACAACATCTACTCTAAGCCAAATACTATCTTGATCATCATCAATTCTTATTTCTTTAATTGTTTGAACAAGTCCACTAGTCTTACCTTTGTGCCATAATGTTTGTCTACTCCGTGAATAATAAACCGCTTCACCTAAACTGATTGTTTTTTTTAGCGCTTCTTCATTCATATAACCCTGCATTAAAACTTCTCCAGAACTAAAATCAGTAGTTACAACAGGTATTAAACCGTCTTGATCAAATTTAGGCGCTAATTCAGTTGACTCTTCAACTTGTTCGATTGTTTTTCTTTTTTCAAAATTCACTTCATTCATTTTTTAGTTCCTCTGCAATTTGTTTTGCAAAATAGGTTAAAATACCATCTGCACCAGCTCTTTTAAATGATAAAAGAGACTCTTTAATAACTTTTGATTCCAACCATCCATTATTAACAGCTCCTTTAATCATCGAATATTCGCCTGATACTTGATAGGCAAATGTTGGAACTTGAAACTCTGATTTAACGCGTTGAATAACATCAAGATAAGGCATGCCTGGTTTAATCATTACCATATCAGCGCCTTCTTTAATATCTAGCGCAACCTCTCTAAGGGCTTCGTTACTATTTGCAACATCCATCTGGTAGGAAGATTTACTCCCCCCTTTCAAATTCCCAGAAGAACTAATAGCATCTCTAAAAGGACCATAAAATTTTGACGCATATTTTGCAGCATACGAAAGGATCAAAGTATTTTCATATTTGTTTTGATCCAAAATGTTTCTTATTCTTCCAATTCTTCCATCCATCATATCTGAAGGAGCAATAATATCACAGCCTGCAACAGCTTGGACAAGTGCTTGTTGCTCCAATATTTCCAGAGTTGCATCATTATGAATAACATCATCAACAATAATGCCATCATGTCCATGATTTGTATATGGATCAAGTGCAACATCACAAATAACACCAAGATCAGGAAAATTTTGTTTAATAGCTTTTATACTTCTGCAAATTAAATTATTTTCATCAACTGCTTGGGATCCATTTTCATCTTTTAATGAATTTTCAACTTGGGGAAATAACGCAACTGCTGGTATTTTTAGGTTAATAACAGTTTCTAATTCTTTTAAGATATTATTAATTGAATATCTAAAAACACCTGGCATTGATTTTATTTCATCTGCAATATTGTTACCCTCACAAACAAAGATGGGCCATATTAGATCATTTACTGATAAATTATTTTCACTAATCATTCTTCTTGTAAAATCTTTCATACGAAGTCTTCTTAATCGTGTTGATGGAAATTTTCCTAATTTAATATTTGACATATTAATTTATTGGAGAAAGAGATTCTTTTTGGAGACTCTTTATTAGTTCATCAAGTTTTATACTTTTTGTATTTTGATTTCCAAGTCTTCGAACAGACACAGTTTTTTCATCAGCTTCTTTTTTTCCTACAGCAAGAATTACTGGGACCTTTGCATTGCTATGTTCTCGAATTTTATAACCAATTTTTTCATTTCGTATATCCACTTCAGTTACTAATCCACTTTTAGTTAATTGATCTTTAACATTAAAAGCATAGTTATCTGACTCAGAAGTTATCGTAGCAACCACAATTTGTAACGGAGATAACCAAAGTGGTAAATGTCCAGCATAGTGTTCAATTAAAATACCTGTGAATCTCTCTAGAGAACCAAAAAGAGCTCTATGCAACATCACTGGAACTTTCTTTTGTCCATCTTCAGCTACATAGGTTGCACCAAGTCTTCCAGGTAAATTTAAATCAACTTGAAGTGTTCCACATTGCCAATCTCTTCCAATGGCATCTCGAAGAACAAATTCAAGTTTGGGTCCATAAAAAGCACCCTCTCCTGGGTTAAGTGTGTATTCAAGTCCTGTTGCTTCCATAGCTTGCATTAATGCCGCCTCAGCTTTATCCCAAACAACATCATCTCCAACTCGCTTTTCAGGTCTATCAGAAAATTTAATCCTTACACTATCAAAGCCAAAATCTTTATAGATACTAAGTATTAGGTCGCACACAGTTTTGCTTTCTTGAGTTATTTGATCTTCTGTACAAAATATATGTGCATCATCTTGTGTAAATGCTCTTACTCGCATTAAACCATGTAATGCTCCTGAAGGTTCATAACGATGGACCTTCCCAAATTCAGATAATAGAAATGGAAGATCTCGGTAACTCTTTAAACCTTGTTTGAAAACTTCAACAGCGCCAGGACAATTCATTGGTTTAATTGCATATATTTTTTCATCTTTTGCTTCAGTCCTGAACATCATTTCACTAAATTTATCCCAGTGACCAGAAGTTTCCCACAAAGATTTATCCATCATGTCTGGTGTGTTTGTTTCTACATAACCTGCATCATCTTGTCTTTTTCGCATATAATTTATTAAAGATTGAAATAATTTCCACCCTTTGGGATGCCAAAAAACTGCTCCAGGAGCCTCTTCTTGAAAATGAAACAAATTCATTTCTTTTCCAAGTTTTCGATGATCTCTTTTTTCTGCCTCTTCTATTTGTAGCAAATGACTTTCTAATTCCTTTTCATTTCTCCACGCTGTTCCATAAATACGTGTAAGCATTGCATTATTGGAGTCTCCTCTCCAATATGCACCTGCTACTTTCATTAATTTAAACCCTTTACCAATTTGTTTAGTGCTCATCATATGTGGACCACGACAAAGATCTAACCATTCTCCTTGTTTATATACTGTTATTTCTTCATCTTCTTTTAAGTCTTCAATTAGCTCAACCTTATATTCTTCACCTTTGCTTTTAAAAAATTTTATAGCTTCATCTCTTGACCAAACTTCTCTTGTAAACTTTTCATTCCTATTAATAATTTCATGCATTTTTTTTTCTATTTTAGGTAAGTCTGAAATAGCAAAAGGTTCTTTACGAGCAAAGTCATAATAAAAACCATTTTCAATTGAAGGACCTATTGTGACTTGTGTACCCGGATATAAAGATTGAACAGCTTCTGCCATTACATGAGCACAATCATGTCGAATAATGTCCAAAGCTTCATCATCCTCTTTTGTTAAAATTTGAATTTCAGAGTCATTTTCAACTGTTCTTGATAAATCTAATATTTTTCCATTAACCTTAAAAGCAATGGCTGTCTTAGAGAGAGAAATAGAAATTTGTTTAGCTATATCAAAGCCACTTAAACCCTTTTCTATTTTAGCAGATTTTCCATCAGGAAATTTAATATTTATTAAATCAGCCATTAGATACTTCTCCAAATAGTACCTTCAGAAGTGTCTTCAATTTCAACTCCTTTTTCTTTAAGTTTATTCCTAATTTCATCTGCCATATCAAAATTTTTGTTGCGTCTAGCTTCATTACGATTTTTTATCAACCCCTCTATAGTATCTTGATCAATATTTTTTGATTGTCCATATCCAAGCCAATTATCTGGATTTTCCTGGAGAATACCAAATATTTTTCCTATTTCTAAAAGATTAAACTTAATTTTTTGTTTTGTTTTTAGATCAGCATTATTGATACCATTAGTTAGCATGTTAAGCTCAGCAATAACTTTAGGAGTATTGAGGTCATCATAAAGTCCGGCTATAATTCCTTCTTCTATTTCATTGTTTTCCACATAGGCATCAATCTTTTCGAGGTCCTTTAAAGTTCTATACAATCTATCTAGCATGGTACTATTTTGCTTAATAATATCTCTTGTCCAATTGAGAGGTTGGCGGTAGTGAGCAGATAAAAGAGTCAATCTTAGTACTTCGCCCTTATATTCTTTTACTAAATCATGAACCAATTTAATATTGCCAATAGATTTAGACATTTTTTCTCCCTCTACATTTACAAAACCATTATGAAACCAATAATTTGAAAAGGATTTTAAGTTATCATTATTTTTATGAGCTGCACATGTTTGTGCAATCTCATTTTCGTGATGAGGAAAAATTAAGTCAGCTCCTCCACTGTGTATATCAAATGGTAAACCCAAAGTTTTTTCTGACATTGCCGAACACTCTAAATGCCAACCTGGTCTTCCAAGTCCCCATGGAGACTCCCACCCTGGTAAGGGAGTCGGACTTGGTTTCCATAATACAAAGTCTGTAGGATCTTTTTTATATGGCGCGACTTCAACTCTGCTTCCAGTAATTTGTTCATCACGGTTACGGCCAGATAACATTCCATAGTTTTTAAATGATGGAACATGAAATAAAACATGACCATCTTTTTCATAAGCAAAATTATTTTCAATTAATTTTTTAATAAGATTAATCATCTCTTTAATATAATCAGTTGCTTTTGGCTGTATGTCAGGCTGTTTAACTCCTAAAATAGACATGTCTTCATTATAAATTTTAGTAAATTTTTCAGTCAATTCTTTTATAGGAACTTTATTTTCTTGAGATGCCGCAATTATTTTATCATCTATATCTGTAATGTTAGAAACATAAGTAACTTTTGGATATATAGTTTTTAAAAAACGAATTAATAAATCATTTACTACTGCCATTCTGGCATTTCCAATATGGGCATAATTATAAACTGTAGGTCCACATGCATATACCCGAACATTTAAAGGGTCTATTGGCTTAAACTCCTCTAAAGTATTACCTAGGGTATTATGAATTTTAAGTGTTTTCATAAAATTAAAAACCACCTTATATTATCCATAAAGGTGTTTTAAACTTTTATTTAAAAAAAAGGATTATATGCCCATTGAAGTAAAGCTTGCCGCTGTTTTTTTCTACAACTAAAATATTTTTTTGGACAGTTTTTTTTAATTCCACCAATATGTCTTGGTCCAAAAGCTTTCCATCGCATTATTTGTATTCTGTCAATCTCAGGAATTCTTCTACCAATTGAAAAACGGCAATACCATTGGAACCATCCTCTAGGATCTTCTTTCATTATCCACCCTTTGGATTCCCATTCTTTTAAGCTTTGTCCAGACCTAATTTGAAAATAGTTTAAATTTACATCAAATGATTTACTGATTTTAGCTTTTTTAAACCATGACTCTGGAAATTCATTAATTGTATTTCCTAAATATGAACCACCAAACACCCCATACTCCAGCATTTTTTTTGGACTTAATTCTGGTTTGAATTCAGCGTAAAAATCCTTTTGTTTCTTCATATAAGAAAACTTAATAATTAATTAATAAAAAAATCTTTTGGCTGTTTTGAGATTTGAATGATATTTTTCTTTAATTTTTTTAAGGCAGCTGATTCTATTTGTCTTACTCTTTCCTTGCTAATATTTAATTTTTTTCCAATCAGATCAAGTGTTGTTTTTTTATCACTTAAATTTCTTGAAAGAATTATTTCTTTTTCTCTAGTATTTAACAGTTCAATAGATTTTGCTAACCATTCATTTTTCAATTTATTATCATTATTTTTTTCCACCACTTCATCAGGTGTAAGTGAATTAGCTTTTAATATAGATAATAAATCTGGACCATCTTCATTGTCTATGGTTTTATTTAAAGATAGATCTCCTAATGCAAGTTTATTTTCCATATGTTGAACTTGTAAAGGTTTTACATTTAAAAAATTAGATATTTTTTCTACTTCTTCATGGCCCATGAAATTGTGGGAGTCAAAATTAATTTGTTTTTTTAATTTATTTAAACCAAAGAATAATGTTTTTTGTGCAGCATTATTTCCATTTTTTACGATTGACCAATTTTTTAGAATATAGTTTTGAATTGTTGCTCTTATCCACCACTGAGAGTAAGTTGATAATCTAAAACCTTTTGATAAATCAAATTTTTCTAATGCATGCATAAAACCTATTGTGCCTTCTTGAACTAAATCTAAGTGACTTAACCCATAGGAAGAATATTTTTTTGCTATTGAATTTATTAATTTATTGTAGGCACCTATTAGTCTTAATAAAGAATTTTGATCATTATTATTTTGCCAATTTGAAATTAGCTCAAATTCTTCTTTTTTTTCTAAAGATTTTTGATTCATAATTAATTTCTCATCTAATATTATTTTTATATGCATTAGAATGATTCTAATGTATTTGCCATTAAAAAGGTTATTATGTGACAATTTGGCAATAACTGTCATTATTTTTAATAGTAATTTTAAATAATATAATTTTTTTACATACCTTGCTATTTGTTAATTTCGCCCTAATTAGAATTCTAAACAAATTTTTATAAAACTTATGGAATATTTTTTACAATCGACGGATTATGTAGGGGTATCATTTTGGCTTGTTTCCGTAGCAATGGTAGCTGCTACTGTTTTCTTTTTATATGAAGGTATGCATGTAAAAGAATCATGGAGAGTCTCTATGCTGTTAATGGGATTAGTGACATTAATAGCAGGAATTCACTATTACTATATGAGAGATTATTGGATAGCTTCTCAAGAGTCACCCATAGTCTATCGATATATAGATTGGCTTCTTACTGTGCCACTTCAAATGATTGAATTTTATCTTATTTTAGTTGCTGCAGGCTTGGCGGCAAGATCAGGTATATTTTGGAGATTATTAGTTGGTACTTTAGTGATGCTTCTTGGTGGATATGCAGGAGAAAATAATTGGATTCACCCAACATTAGGTTTTGTTATTGGTATGCTTGGATGGATTTATATTGTGTATGAAATATTTAGAGGAGAATCAAGTGTCATTGCGAGCAAAAAAGATTCAATTAAAAAAGCATTTAGAGCCCTTGGATTAATAATTGTTTTCGGCTGGGCTATCTACCCTATTGGATATATTTTTGGATTATTAAGTCCAATGATAGGCATGGGTACAGTCAATATAAATTTTTTAAATGTTACCTACAATTTAGCAGATTTTGTTAATAAAATATTATTTGGATTAATAATATGGGACGTGGCTAGAAAAGATTCTTCTAAAGATTTGAAAGATGTCTAAAAAGAAAATAATAGTAATTGGTGGGTCAGGCTCAATAGGATCTGCCATAGCACGAGATTGTATAAATGATGGTTTTGATGTTTGTCTTATAGGCAGAAATTATGCATCATTAGAAAAAGTATCAAAAGAACTTAATTGTACTTTTGAAAAAGCAGACGTTACTCAGAATGAAGAATTAAAAAAAGCTATTAGTAATTGTGGAGAAAATATTTATGGACTGGCCTACTGCGTTGGTTCAATAAATATGAAGACTTTATCTTCTGCTCATGAAAATGATTATATAGATAGTTTTAAAATTAATGTTCTTGGAGCTATTACAGCTATTCAACATACTAAAGATCTGATTCTAAACAACAAAGGATCAATATTATTGTTTTCTTCTGTAGCTGCTCAGCAAGGTTTTATTAATCATACCGTGATATCTACTGCAAAAGCTGCCGTTGAAGGTTTAACTGTTTCATTAGCTGCAGAATTATCTCCTAAAGTGAGAGTAAATTGTATTGCTCCCAGCTTAACAGAATCAGGCATGTCTGAATCAATTCTATCTAATGAAAATATGAAGAATGCTATAGCTTCTTTACATGCTATACCAAAAATTGGCCAACCTAATGATCATAGTAAGCTCGCAACTTTTCTGCTTGGAGAAAAGAATTCATGGATAACGGGGCAAATATTTCATGTTGACGGAGGTCGATCTACCGTTAGAAAAAAAGGGTAGTCTTTAGTAATTTAGTTCAATTGTAATTGGCTCACCATGAATAAGATTAATAGAAGCTTTAGAAAATTTTGGTGGACCTTTAGGTTGGTAGTTGTTGCTAAAAGCAAAGCCTTCTTTAGGCCTCCAAAAAAGTCCAGTTTTTAGCTCATTATTTGAATCTTCATCATGATAAACTACTACTGCTATCTTTCCTTCGTGTATTTTTGTTAAGGGAATTATGGTTTGTCCTTTAACAGCTTTTTTTCTTACAGATTCAATAGCAAGATCTTCTTTTAAAAAATTTTCTTTATTATTATAAATCTTAAGGTCTATATATCCTTCATCATGTTCAACATTTGTAATAATTATTGTTCCATGAGCATATACTGTAGTAGGTAAAATAAATAAAAAGAGTATTAACAAGCGCACAAAAAACCTTTTCTTATTAAATTCTAAGATATAATACTTAACTTTGTTAAATAATAAAGAATATTTAGAGCGTCTTTTTGACTCCGATAAGCCCATAATTATATACAGGGTTACAAACGGATTTGATGTATACACTGATTTTTCAAAAAAAATTAAACTGACTAAAAAAAATGCAAAACAGTTTTTTGAAAAAGAGGTAAGAAAAAAAAATTCTAAAAATAAATTTTTTGATGGTTATGTTGGTTTTTTAAGTTTTGAACTTCAGTGTAAGTTAATAAATGTTAATCTACCCAAACAAAAAACAAATGGTTTTAATGACAGTTTTTTTTATAAACCAGATACACTAATTAAAATTAGAAAAGATATACAAGTTTTTAAGACCACAATTTATAGTACGATTAGTAAAGCAGAAAGGGAGAAAAAAATTTCCATTTCTAAAAAAAAATTTTTTTATGATAAAAATTTTGATGTAAATATTTCTTTAGAAAAATATACAAAATTATTTAACCATTTTTCAAAAAAAATTCGTGAAGGTAAAACTTATCAAATAAAAATTTGTCAAAAATATAGAAATAAATCAAATATTGATGCGGTTCAATTTTTTTGGAAGCTAATGAAAGTCAATACTTCACCTGAGTCATTTATGATTAGAGATAATAATTTTTCAATTATTAGCTGTTCTCCAGAAACGCTAATTGATAAAAAGAAAAATATAATTATCACTAAACCAATTGCAGGAACTTTAAGAAAAAATAAAAATACATCACTTAGATTTGCAAAGAAATTTTTTGCTAAAAATTTAAAAGAAAGCAAAGAACACAATATGATTGTGGATATGGAAAGAAATGATTTATCAAGAATTTGTAAAGTCGGAAGCGTCAAGATCAAAGATTTAAAATCTGTTGAGGAATATAAGGATTTATACCATTATGTAACCACTATTAAGGGAATTTTAAAAAACAAAATTTCATCATTTGATATTATAAAAGCAATGATGCCTGGTGGTTCAGTTATAGGCTGTCCTAAAATAAGTACTTTAAATTTATTAAATTTTCAGGAAAAAGATAGTCGCAATATCTATACGGGAAGTTTTGGCTATATTAAATCTAATGGAGATATGAGATTTAATATAATTATTAGATCTCTTTTAAATTATAAAAATATATCAGAAATTGCTGTAGCAAGTGGTGTAATATTAGGTAGCACTGCAATTAAAGAATATAATGAAAACTTTATAAAAGCTAAGTCCTTATTGGATATTTTTAAATCATGATTTACATTATAGATCACGAAGATTCATTTACATTTAATTTGGCTCATCTACTTGGCGCTTATGATACTGTTCAAGTATCTAATTTTTATGAAATCAATAAATCACAATTAAAAAAAGCTGATATGATTGTTTTGTCTCCAGGGCCTGGGGAACCTAAAAATTATCCAACAACAACAAAAATATATCATGAATATAAAGGAAAGAAAAAAATTCTTGGAATTTGTTTAGGATTCCAACAAATATTATTTGCAGAGGGTGGTCAAATTGTACAACAAAAAAATATTTATCATGGCTACCAATCTACAATTAATGTTTTACCAAGAAGTTATTTATATAAACATTATAAAAAATTATCAGTTGGAAGATATCATTCATTAAAACTAAAAGAACCTTTTCAATCTTCTTCAATAAATATAACAATGCGATGTCAAAAAACTAATATAGCTATGGCCCTGGAGGATAAAAAAAATAAGATATTTGGATTTCAATTTCATCCTGATTCTTTTTTAACAAAAAATGGAAAAAACATTATACAAAAAATCTTATCAGCTTAATTCTTTCGCACCTAAAAGATATGATGATCTTTTGGGTAAGAGGGGTATTTTTTCCACTATTAGAGTTATAGGAAAAAAACCTAAATTCATTTTAATAGATTATCATATAAAAAATATGAATATAGCTTTGAAAAAAATGAACATTAATTTTTATATTTCTGAAAAACTGATTTTAGATTTTTTGCAACCTGCATTTAATAAATTAAATAATAAAGATAGTTTATTAAGAGTGGCTATTAATTCAAATACAATTTCTTTATCTTTAAGAACTAGACCAAAATACTATAAAGATTTTATCGGTGTATTTTCTTTTTATAAACGTCCAATACCTCATGTAAAAAATTTATATTATAAAAAGGTCATGAAGCTTATCAATTCAATTTATCTTAGGAAACAAGAGATAATTTTATGTAATAGAGGCCTTATATTAGAAGGATGTACAACAAATGTTATATGCATAAAGAATAAAAAAATCTATATTCCTAAAGAACACTATTATAAAGGATGTACTATTAGTTACCTATTAAAAACTACTAAACGCCAAATACAAAAAT
Source organism: uncultured Alphaproteobacteria bacterium (assembly GCA_902577425.1). Classification (GTDB taxonomy): domain Bacteria; phylum Pseudomonadota; class Alphaproteobacteria; order HIMB59; genus MarineAlpha5-Bin3. The sequence continues at coordinate 530,190 of CACGZD010000001.1, forward strand.
CAAATATTGCTATTAATAACCTAAACAAATATGAAGAAATTTTGTTAGTAGGGTCAGGAAAAGGAGTTGTTAGTTTATCTGCAATACCTGAAATAAATTGGAAATCTAAATCTACTTTAATTTATAAAGAATTTATGAATTTATATAAAAAAATATTATGAAAACCATGATTTTAAATAAAAATAAATTTAATTTTCAATCTCCTCTAATTATGGGAATATGTAATGTAACAAAAGATTCTTTTAGTGATGGGGGAAAAAATTACAAAACATCAGATGCATTAACAAATATAAAAAAAATGTGGAAGAATGGAGCATCTATTATAGATATTGGCGCAGAAAGCACGAGACCAGGAAGTGAGCCTATAACATATAAAAAAGAAATTAAAAAACTAGAACCTATTTTAAAAAAACTACCTAAAAATAAATTTATTATTTCCATAGATAGTAATAAAATAGAAACACAAGAATTTGTCTTACAACAAGGTGTTCATATAATTAATGACATATATGCAGGAAATGAAGATTTATTTTATTTATCAAAAAAATATAAAAATGGTTTAATATTAATGCATACACCGGCTCCTCCAAAGTCTATGCAGTTAATGACAGGAAGTTACAAAAATATAATTAATGATATTAGAAAATTTTTTTTATCTAAATCAAAATTATTAAAAAAATATAAAATTCCTCAATCTAAAGTTTATTTTGATCCAGGAATAGGTTTTGGAAAAAATCTTTATCAAAACTTAGACATCATAAAAAATATTAATAAATTTAAGATCGAAAAATATGGTTTGTTAGTTGGTACATCAAGGAAGAGCTGGATAAGTAAAATTGATAATTCTCTAATAAACCAAAGGTTGGGAGGCTCAATTGCATCAGTTATATATTGTCTTGAAAAAGGAGTTGATATATTTCGAGTACACGATGTTCAAGAAACCAAACAGGCAATCAATATATATAAAAAAATTTTATGTTTGAAGTAGAAATAAAAAACTTAAAAACTAAAGCAAAAATAGGAATTAGCTCTAAGGAGAGAACAAAATTTCAAACATTGCTAATTACTTGTCGTTTTAAATATTCAATAATTAAAAAAGAAAAAATTGATGACATTAAATATCTAAAAGATTATTCTTCTATAGTTAGGTTTTTAAAAGAATTTGTCCAAAAATCTAAATATAAAAGCATAGAACGATTAACTTTTGAATGTATTAATATTTTAGAAAAGAAATATAAATTAAAAAAAGTATTTATAAAAGTTAACAAGGTTGAAGTGGCAAAACGATATGGATGTGAGTCAATAAGTGTGTCAAAATAAGGTTTTTCTAGCACTTGGCTCAAATGTAGGAAATTGGAAAGTTAATTTTAATTCTTGTTTAAATGAATTAAAAAAAATTTCCAAACTAAAAGCTATTGCAAATATTTATGTATCAAAACCTTATGGCTATAAAAAACAAAATGATTTTTACAATACCGTTGTTGCAGTTAAAACACGCAATAGTCCATTTCAATTAATGAACCAAATTAAAATAATTGAAAAAAAACTACACAAAAATAAAATATTGATCAATGGACCCAGGCGAATAGATATTGATATTATCTTTTTTAATTCATTAAATATTTCTTATAAAAACTTAATTATTCCGCACCCAAGAGTTAGTGAAAGAGATTTCGTTTTATTACCCTTGTTTGATATTGATCCTTTTTTTAAACATCCACAATCTAAAAAATCTATAAAAGCATTAACAGCTGAACTCCAAACAACTTATATCAAAAAAAGCATTAAGCAGCCGAAAGAGATGTTTGTAATTCATTAAGTTTTAATAAAGATATATCATTATTTTCATCTTTGAGACTTCTTGAGACATCTAATCCATTTGGTGAAGCTACCTTTACAATATTTCTAGCATTATTATTATTAATACCACCACCAATAAATACTGGAATATTGAATGTCTTTAAAAATTGAATGTGATCTAAACAATCATTTAGAGGATAGGTAATTATTTTACTATCTGTATAAACATTTAAATCATAATAATAAATATCAGTTAATGAGTGAATATCGCTAAGATAGGTTTTATCAAATTTTTTTGGATTAATAGCAATACCTATTTTTAATTTTTTAAAAATAGATTTAAGTGATAGCAAATCCTCTTTAGGAAAAAAATATGAACACGAAATAGTTTTAGGCTTAGTAAAATCTATTTGAGCAATTAACTCTTTAAGTGTTTGATGACGCGTTAATAGAACTGACTCAATTTTATAATAGTCGCATTCTTGAATTAAATTTTTAATTTCCTCATCATTACATGTATTTGGACCAGGAAGGTTATTACTGGCGAAACCCAATAATTTAACATTATTTTCTGCAGCAATTTTTATTGATGAGACAGAAGTAATGCCACATATCTTTAAGTTTATTTTAAAGTTTTTGTTCATAATATGTAATTAATAAATTATATTTAATCTTTATGTATAATTCTTTCTATAGAAAAGTTGGTTTTGGTATTGGTATTAATGACAAAATACCAGCTGACCCCCTTAAATGGGCAACTGACCAGCTTGATGAAATTCCCGAACTTTTGTGGACTGGATGGATACCGTCTGAGAAAGAAATGAGAATTAAATATGGAGAATGGATATATGGAGATCGTAAAGTATTAAGAAAGAAATATAAAAATGATAAAAATGCTTACAGAAAAGCAAAAGATAAATTGAGTATTCAAACGGGAGAAAGATTTTTTGAATTAAATGAGCATGCTATACGCCACTATCAAACAAAATATAGTAATCAACCTGTATTTGAGCGCTTCTGGTTATTTTGGGGAAATCATTTTGCAATTAGTGAAAAAGACTCTTTAGCTGACTTTAGCACAGGTCCATATCAACGCGAAATTATTAGACCAAATATGATTAAAACATTTGAAGATATGGTTCAAGAAGTAACAAGATCCTGGTGCATGATCCATCATCTTGATAATTCTGAATCGGTAGGGCCTAACTCTAAAAGAGGAATTGAATCTAGGGATACAATTAATGAAAACCATGCAAGAGAATTATTGGAATTACACACTGTATCACCTGAAGCTGGTTATACACAAGATGATGTTATTAATCTTGCTTACATAATGACTGGTTGGGGTCACAAATGGAATAATAAAGTTTTAGAAACCGGAGATGTGTGGTTTGATCAAGATAAACATCAAAAAGGAGAGAAAATAGTTTTAGGTAAAAAATATAAAAATGAAGGCAAACGTGAATTAAGCAAAGTGATTCACGACTTATCAAATCATCCGCAATGTATTAAATTTGTTTCTACAAAGTTGTGTAGGCATTTTATTACTGACAATCCAACAAAAGATATGGTTGATCCTGTGATTAAGGCATGGACTAATTCAAATGGTAATTTAATTAAAATACATAAAGCTGTAATACAACAAGCTTATAAGAATAATAATTTTACTTATAAGTTTCAGTTACCAGAGGTTTGGATAATGCAATTATCTAGAATTTTTGATTTAAATTTACCTATTTCATCAAAAAAAATGAACTATGAATTTAAGTTTGAGCCTTCTAATAGACAAGAACAATTGACTTGGTATCTTAATGAAGTCGGTCATTCGCCTTATAGACCAAAACAACCTAATGGATGGAGTGATTATGAAGTTGATTGGATATCTCCTGAATTATTACTTCGTCGTTTATGGTTTGCTTCTAATGAAATTCCTAACCATGTTAAAATAGAAAACTATAGTCATGGTTTTATGTCTCTATGCCTTGAAAGAAATTTTGATAATCATGAAAGAATGACTTCAATGATAGAAGATTTAAAAATAAATAAAATAACTAAAAATGATTTAGAAAAAATATATGGAATAATTTGTAATTTACCATGGATATTAAAAGCATGAATTGTACTAGGAGGAATTTTTTAATAGGAGGATCAACAACACTATTTCTTACAGGGTTTTTATCTAAACAAAGCTTTGGCAATATAAAAAAAAATAACCTTGTTATTATTTCATTGCGCGGAGGTATGGATGGTTTAACCGCTGTTCCTGTATTAGGTGATAAACGATTAAAAAAATTAAGAAGAGAATTAATATTAGAGCAAACACTAAAATTAAATAGTGATTTTGCTCTACACCCAAAGTTAGAAATTTTTCATCAGTTATGGAAAGAGAATAAAGCTGCTTTCGTGCATGCTACAAATATTCCTTATACTGGAAGATCACATTTTGATGGACAAAATCTAATGGAAACCGGAGGTCATGTTCCTTATAAAGAAAAAACAGGTTGGCTTGGTAGAGGATTGTTGTCCTCTAATATAATTGGCGAAGGTCTTGCTATTTCTTTACCTATGCCATTACTTTTGAGAGGTGTACCTCAGAATAATAATTTTTTTCCTTCACCGGATTACGTTAAAACAAAATTAATTGATTATATTTATGATGAATTTAGAGAAGATCATAATGAATTAATTAGATCCACTTTTGATACAATAAAAAAAAGACCAATTTCAATGCAAATTGCAACTGATTCAAATGATAGAAATAAATTGGCAAAAGAAGCTGCTAAACAATTAAAAGATTCCAGCGGACCAAGAGTAGCTGTTTTTGAATTAGATGGTTTTGATACTCATGCTGCTCAAGGTGGGGTTGATGGAGCTCACGCTGATGAACTTGAAGAAGTTAATAATATTGTAGAAATTCTTCATAGAAATCTTGGAGAAGTTTTTAATGATACATTAATTGTGACACTAACAGAATTTGGAAGAACTATTAAACAAAATGGCGGTTATGGTACAGAGCATGGATATGGAAGCGCTATTTTAATGGCTGGAGGGTTATTAAAAAAAGCACAAGTATATACAGATTGGCCAGGATTAAAGAAAAGAGAATTGTTTGAAGGCAGAGATTTAAATTCAACAATTGATGCAAGAGCAGTTTATAATTCTGCGATGGCTGTGTGTTTTAATAAAGATCCAGAGTTTCTAAAACGTGAGGTATTCTGGGGCGATAATCTTCCCGATCTAACCAGCGAATTATTTAAAGTTTAATCTTAGCTAATCTATTAATTGAGCATTTATTGTTATACTTAATAATTTTGTTTGTTATGATTTGTCAATTTCATGTTAAAAACAGATATGATTTCAGAGAACTTTGAAAAATTATTTAATGCAGCAAAAATGGTTAGAGACAATGCACATGTTCCTTACTCTAATTTTAAAGTGGGAGCAGCTTTTTTGACTGATGATAACTCTATCGTTTCTGGCTGTAATGTAGAAAATGCTGCTTATCCTCAATCTCAGTGCGCTGAAGCTAGCGCTATTGGAAATTTAGTTAGTCAGGGATTTTCTAAAATTAAAGAAGTAGTTGTCATAGGATCAGGATCTTTGTTATGTTCACCTTGTGGTGGCTGTCGACAACGTTTAAGAGAATTTGCTTCTTTAGAGACACCAATTCATATGTGTAATAGTGACGGTCATTTAAAAACTTCTACACTTAAAGAATTATTGCCAGACTCTTTTGGTCCAGAAAATTTATAATGCATAACTCTGCTAAATTGTTTTTAGAAAAAACAAATAATATTAATCCAGACATTGCTGTTATTTTAGGAAGCGGTCTAACTAATTTTTTTGAAGATAAAAATATTATCAGCTCAATTTCTTATGAAGATCTTCCAGATTTTCCACAACCAACTGTTAAAGGTCACGCTGGTAAACTCGTTCTAGGAAAAATTAGTGAAATGAATATTGTTTGTATGTATGGACGTTCTCATATCTACGAAGGTCACGAGCCACAAAGTTTAGCAAAACCTATTAGGGTATTAAAAGATATTGGATGTAAGTTGTTAATTGTTACAAACGCTGCAGGAAGCCTTGATCAAAATATGCCCGCTGGAAGTTTAATGGCTATTACTGATCATATTAATTGGAGTGGATTTAATCCTTTAATTGGTATTAATGCTGATGCTTACGGGCCACGCTTTAATGATATGAGTGATGGCTATCATAAAAAGTATAGAGACCAATTAATTAAAACAGCCAATAAAATAAATCAAAAGGTATATGAAGGAATTTACTGCATGTATTCTGGACCAAATTTTGAAACACCTGCTGAAATCAATGCTCTTAAAGTTATTGGAGGAAATGCAGTAGGAATGTCAACTATTCCAGAAGTGTTAGTGGCTAATCATTGTGGTCTTCCAGTTATTGCGATTAGTGTAATTACAAATTTAGCAGCAGGAATGAATAAAACCAAACTAAGTCACCAAGAAACATTAGAAAATGCTGCACTAGCAGAAAACAATATAACAAATCTTATTAAAAACTATATTCACGATGTAAAATTAGATGATTCCTCAGGAAATAATTAGAAAAAAAAGAGAAGGCCATTCTTTAACAGAAGAAGAAATAAAATTTTTTGTTAATGGTCTAACGGACAAATCATTTTCCGATATCCAGATTGCAGCTATGAGCATGGCAATCTTTTTGAATGATATGTCATCTGAAGAAACAGTATGGATGACTCATGCTATGAAAAATTCAGGTGATACTTTAGAGTGGAAAAAAATAGTAGATAGTGATTTGGTTTGTGATAAACATTCCACAGGCGGTGTTGGAGATAAAACAAGTCTTTTGTTAGCACCAATTTTAGCTGCTTGTGATTTATTTGTTCCTATGATTTCTGGAAGAGGGCTTGGACATACCGGAGGGACACTTGATAAGTTTGATGCAATACCCGGATATAATACTCAGCCAGATATTGAAACTTTTAAAAAAGTTGTCAAAGAAGTTGGGTGTGCAATTATTGGACAAACTTCCAATTTAGCTCCTGCTGATAAAAAACTATATTCCATAAGGGATGTCGTTGGAACGGTGGAGTCACTTCCACTTATCACCTCATCTATTTTGTCAAAAAAAATTGCTTCCGGAATTACATCTCTAGTGTTGGATGTAAAAGTAGGCAACGGATCTTTTAATTCTACAATACAAATTGCAGAAAAGTTGGCAAAATCCTTAGTGAATGTTGCCAAAGGCGCTGATCTAAAGTGTGAAGCCCTTATTACTGATATGAATCAAGTTTTAGGAAAAAGTGCCGGTCACTCCTTAGAGGTTATTGAATGTATTGAATATTTAACAACAACAAAAAGAGACAAGAGACTAGAAATTATTACTAATGATTTAGCATCTTCCCTTTTAATGATGATAAACAATATTTCAAAAGAAGAAGCTTTAAATAAAATAAATTCAGTTTTAGATAATGGACTAGCTGCAGAAAAATTTGAAAAAATGGTTCATGCATTAGGAGGTAGTAATTCTTTTTTAAGCTCATATGAAAAACAATTAGCCGGCAATTCTTATTCTGAAGAAATTTTTTTGAATGAAAGTGGCTGGATTAAAGAAATAGATACACGAAAGCTTGGCTTAACTCTTATTCAGCTTGGGGGAGGAAGAAAAAAAGTAGATGATAAAATAAATTATCAAGTAGGCTATAATAATATTTTAGGAATAGGTGAGTATGTTGAAGAAAAAAAACCTGTATTAAAAGTTTTTGCTGATACTGAGGATTCTTTTAAGCAAATTAAAGATCAAATTATCAACTCTTTTGTTTTAACAGATCAAGAAGTAAAAAAACCTAAAAATATATATCAAGTGATAAATTAAATGAGTACACAAATAGAAATAGATAAAAAGCTTACAAAATATTTACAAGAGATAGGATATAGATCTGATAAGATAATTGATGAATTAGTTGCTGAAACACTTGCATTAGGAAATGTTGCACGTATGCAAATTGCTCCGGAGCAAGGTCAATTTCTTGAAATCATTGTCAAAATTTCTCAAGCTAAAAATTGTTTAGAAATAGGAAGATTTACCGGGTTAAGTTCTTTATGCATTGCAAAAGGCCTTCCTGAAAATGGGAAGTTGGTTGCCATAGATAATTCAGATGAATTTCTTTTAATGGCTGAGAAGTATTGGAAAATGGCAGAGGTAGATTCCAAAATAGAATCTATTATTGCTGATGGGGTAGAGGCAATGCAAAGTATGATTGACCGCAAGCATTTTTTTGATTTTATATTTATTGATGCTGATAAGAATAACTATCCTCACTACTATGAACTATCATTACAACTACTTACTCCAAATGGAATTATCATTATAGATAACATGTTATGGCATGGTGATGTAGCCGATGATAAAAAACAAGATACGCAAACCAATACAATTAGAGAACTTAATTTAAAAATACAAAAAGATGACAGAATAAATTACTCACTTTTACCTTTATCTGATGGTCTGTCTTTTATTCAAAAAAAATAGTTCATCATCTTGAAAATTATATAAAAACTCCCACATTAGTAATGTTGGTATGCCATTATGGGTGCTAACAAATTAACTTGCTTATAAAGGAGTTTTTATGACTAGAAACCTATCCGTATGGAATTCGCTAAGACCATTTTCAGTAGGATTTGACTCTATTTTTGAAGAGTTTGATCGTATGTTAGAATCTACTGAGCGATATAATTCTAACTACCCACCTTATAACATTCGTAAAATAAATGAGAATGATTATAAAATTGAAGTTGCCCTTGCTGGTTATAGCAAAGACGACATAGAGTTAGAATTAAAAGACAGCACATTGACTGTTCGCAATAAACAAAAAGAAAAAGTTGTTAATGATGATTCTAATGGAGTAATCCATAAAGGAATTTCCACAAGACAATTTGAGCGAGCATTTACAATATCTGAAGATATTAAAGTAAAAAATGCTGAACTACAAAATGGTCTCTTAAATATTGATTTAGAGCGTATTATTCCAGAAGAAAAAAAAGCACGATTAATTAACATTAGTTAATTACATGGATAGGGGCCTTGAAGGCCCCTTTTTTTTATTTATATAAAGCTAAATGTTTTTTCGATTAATCATTATCATTTTTTTTTATTCAAGCTCTCTTTATTCATTAACTTTAGAAAAATTTAATGTTGATCTAAGTTATCCTTGGGGAATGACGTGGGTGGATTCAACCAAGCTTTTGATTACACAAAAAAAATCTGCAGAAATAGTTTTAATTGACCTTACAAAAAACACCTCAACAATTATTGATCATCAAATTCCTGTAGCAGCCTTTGGACAAGGTGGATTGCTTGATATTATAAGTGAAGGTAATGATATTTGGATTTCCTGCTCAATTTTAAAAGAACGCCATCTGACAACAGCTATATTTAAATCTAGATTAGAAAATAATACTTTAGTTGACTCAAAATTAATTTTTGAAGCCGAACCATATTTTATGAATGCTAAACATTTTGGATCAAGATTAGTTCTCAAAGATGATTATCTATTTGCTAGTATTGGGGAGAGAGGTGAAGGGATGATCGCGCAAGATCCAAGCAATGCTATAGGAAGTATTATTCGTATTCACAAAGATGGAAATCCTCCAAGTGATAATCCCTACGTTGAAAATGCCAATTGGTTACCAGAAGTGTTTCAACTAGGAGTGCGAAATCCGCAAGGAATGAGCTTAGACCCTTTAACTAACACAGTGTATATTTCTAATCACGGTCCAAAGGGGGGAGATTTTATAGGTCCTGTTTTAAAAGGTACAAATTATGGATGGAAACGAGTTGCTTGGGGTGGAACTAATTATTCAGGAACCAAAGTTGGAGATGGTAATGCATGGGAACCGGGGTTACTTAAACCAGATTATATCTGGGTTCCTTCTATTGGTGTAGGAGGTATAAAATTTTATAAAGGTGATTTATTTCCTGAATGGCAAAACTCCTTATTAGTGGGTTCTTTAAAATTTAAATATTTATCTATTTTACACAGATCAGAAGATGGCTTTACAGAGGAAGAAATTATTTTTAAAAATAAAATTGGCCGAATAAGAGATATTGAAATTAATCAAAAAGGAGAAATATTTTTATTAGCTGACGAACCTAAAACTAGTTTATATAAACTTACTCCTTAAATAAAATGTGGTATTTATTAATTAAAACAATACTTACAGCAGTTGTTGTAGTTCTAGTTGCTGAAATAGCTAAAAGGTCATCGCTTCTGGCAGGATTACTTGTTTCTATTCCTCTTACATCTTTCTTAGCTTTAATGTGGTTGTACTTTGATACAAAGGATAATCAAAAAATAATTGATCTATCTAACGCAACATTTCTAATGATTATTCCTTCTTTGGCTTTTTTTATTTTTCTACCTATTTTAATAAAGCTTAATCTACCTTTTTTTCTATCTATGGCAGCCGCAGTTTTATTAACAGCTGGGTGTTATTGGCTTTATGTAACGATTTTAAGCAAATTGGGATATGCTGGATTTTAGTATTGTTATCTATAAAAATTACTGTTAATTTTCTTCTTTAAAAGTAACATGAAACTGCTGCTATTTATTTTATTTTTATTCTGTATGCCTTTGCATGCTCATCAACCTAAGTTAATTAATTATTCACCTACAATAGATAATCCTCATGTTGTTATTTTTCCTGAAATATCAAAAGCTTATTACAGCAAACTAACTGGTCAGCCACATTATTATGTCATTAATAGCAAAGATGATTTTTTATTTTATACAAGTATCTTAAGTCCAAAAATTAATGAAGAGCCCTCGAGGTTTTCTCTAGAGGTTTCAGATGGAAATCAGAATATTGTTTATAAAGTTGATGGATCAAATTTTGAATGGACAGCTTGGTACGAACCTTATGCCCGTGATTGGTATTGGAAGGGACCCGAGATTGGCGTTGAAAGTGGAAAAGAATTTCAAACAAGTTTTACTATAGATGCTGGCACCTATTACATAAAAGTTTTTAATGAAAGTAATACAGGACATTATTCACTTGCTGTTGGTGAAGCAGAATTTTTTGGATCAAATTTATGGGAACAAATATTAACATGGACCCCTATTATTTTATATATCGGTCCTTATATGGATATAGTTCATTGGCAAAAATTTGATATTAGAGCATTTATTCCACATATTGCATTATTGGTTTTAATTTTTATAATTTATTTTTTAATAAAAAGAATATTTTTTAGAAAAAGAAGATACTTTGCCAAATAAAATTTTTTTATTTTTAATCTTATTATCGTTTCCAGTAAACGCTCATACTTTCACTGGGATGATTGGTTTTTATGATGGGCTCTCCCATCCTGTATTAGGCATTGATCATTTTTTAGCTATGGTAAGTGTTGGTATTGTTAGTGCGCAAATAGGAGGAAGAGCTATTTGGACCGTTCCTAGTACTTTTGTTGTCATGATGATTATTGGTGGAATATTAGGGATGGTTGCAGAAATATTTTTATTAAATATTACTGAATTGTTTATTGTAATAGTTGAGATTGGAATTGTCTTATCAGTTATTCTACTTGGATTAGCAATCGCTATTGGAAGAAAATTATCGTTAATTATAATGATGTTTTTTGTCAGCATATTTGGATTATGTCATGGGGCAGCACACGGGATGGAAATGCCATGGGCAGCTAACCCAATACTTTTTGCACTTGGTTTTTCTTCAGGTACCGCAACTCTTCATTTATTTGGTGTCATTATAGGTAGTCTTTTAATTAAAAATCATTACTCATTATTCCTATTGCGCTTTATTGGTATTGCTTCTGCTTGTTATGGAGCTTATCTTTTTATTTAGATATTTATTTTTACGTCAACTTCATCAGATAAAGAATTAGCAACAAAACAGTATCGGTGTGAACGATCTTGCATTTTTATCATTTCTTTCTTTGATACTTCAAAATTATTTGCAAAAGTGATTTGAGGATTTAATTCAATTTTAGTTACACACATCTTACCTTTTGAGTTTTTGCCAAGAAAGGCAACAGCTTTATCTTTATAATTTATAACGGGCCACTTCATTTTAGCGGCTAGAGCTAAAAAAGTCATCATGTGACAACTGCTAATAGACGCTGCTAGTCCTTGTTCAGGATTTAAGCTATTTTTATTTCCACCATAATCAGGAGCTGCACTAGATGGCATAGATATATCATCGTTTACAAAGATCATATGATCAGGAGAGTACTTGCCTGGCTCAAAATCTTTACCTGCTAAATCCCAGTTTAAATTAATTGATAATTCTTCCATAAAAAAATCTCATAATCATATTTTTAAAATATTACAATAAACATTTATAAATTAATTTTTCGCTAAATTTATATTTAGAATAATTCTAATAAACTTCATATTGTCATTTACGTACTGTTTTTTTTTAAAATAGTATTTTTTTTTAAATTTTTTTATTAAAAATCATTAATTTTTTTAACTAATGCGAGGACCTAATTTATGAAATTATTAACTTTATTACTAATTACAATTATTGGATTTACAAATATATCTATTGCGAAAGAGGTAAATGTTTACTCATATAGGCAACCAATACTTATAGACCCTTTTTTTGAAGAGTTTACAAAAACTACTGGAATAAAAGTAAATGTTCTTCATGCAAAAAAAGGCCTGTTAGAAAGAGTAGTTGCAGAAGGAGCTAATACACCTGCAGATTTGGTGTTGACAGTTGATATTGCAAGATTGAGCCAATTTGTACAAAAAGATTTATTGATGGAAGTGAATTCTGTTATTCTTAATAAAAATATACCCCCACATCTCAGAGACAGTAATAATAAATGGTTTGCGTTATCAAAGAGAGCAAGGATATTAGCAGTTTCAAAAGACAGAGTTTCTAATAATTCTATTAAAAATATAGAAGATCTTGCTGATCCAAGATGGAGAGGGAAAATTTGTACAAGACCCGGTAGCCATGACTATAACAGATCTTTATTAGCATCAATTATTGCTGCTAATGGAGAAGAAAAAGCAGAAGAGTGGGCATCAAATTTAGTTTTAAATTTAGCAAGAAAACCAGAAGGAAATGACAGAGCGCAAGCTAAGGCGGTTCACGAAGGAGTTTGTGATATTGCTGTGATGAATACTTATTATTTTGGTAAAATGAAATTTAATGAAAAGAATCCAGAACAAAAAGAATGGGCAAAATCCATTAACTTAATATTTACTAATCAAGATAACAGAGGAAATCATATAAACGTTGCAGGTGGGGGTGTTGTAAAATATTCAAAGAACAAGGATAATGCTATTGCTCTACTTGAGTTTTTGACTCAACCTGAAGCACAAATATTATATTCAAAAATGAACTATGAATATCCAGTTAATCCAAATGTTGAGCCATCTGAAGAGCTAAGTTCCTGGGGAGTTTTTATAGAAGATCAATTACCTGTTGAGCGACTTGCAGAACTTGCTCCTACTGCTCAAAAAATTATTGATAGAGTTGGTTGGTAGCCTATAAGTAGATCTTATTGTGTCTAGTTGGAATATTTGGTCAGTACCGGTTGGAATTATTTCTTTATTTATAATTTCACCAGTACTGGCTATTTTTTATTCTGCACTTTTGGGAGATACAACGTTATGGCCACATCTTTTTTCAACAGTCTTACCAAGATATCTTGTAAATACTTTATTATTAATGCTAGGTGTTGGAAGTTTAAGTTTGCTCTTTGGCATATCTACTGCATGGTTGGTATCGAGATATGAATTTCCAGGAAGATCTATTTTTGAATGGGCTCTCTTATTACCTGCTGCAGTTCCAGCTTATATAATTGCTTATACTTATACAGATCTCCTAGAATATGCTGGTCCTGTTCAAGGATATTTAAGAGAAGTTTTTAATTGGCAAAATTCACAAGATTATTGGTTTCCTAATATAAGGTCAATGGAAGGTGCTATTCTAGTTATGTCATCAGTTTTGTATCCATATATTTATTTATTAACTCGGGCATCATTCATAACTCTTCCTATTTCATATTTTCAAACTAGCGCAATCTATGGGCGAAAGCCTTTTTTTGCAGTTGCTCTTCCATTAGCAAGACCTGCAATAATTGCTGGTTTAGCTCTTGTCTTGATGGAAACAATTTCTGATTTTGGCACAGTAGATTATTTTGCAATAGAAACTCTAACACTAGGCGTATTTAACGTGTGGCTTGGAATGAATAGTCTCTCTGGCGCTGCTCAAATATCTTCAATATTATTTTTTATAGTAGTAATACTTTTAACATTAGAATTAATAGCAAGGCGAAATCAGAGATTTTATGAAAAACATAGCAGGCAAGAAACAATAGATTTAGACAAGATTTCAAATTATCAAAAAATATTATTTTTTATAACTTGCTTAATCCCACTAATACTTGGCTTTATTATTCCAGTATCTGTATTATTAAACTTTGTTTTAAAAGGGTATTCCGTTGTTAATATAAGTGAAGTTGTAGATACGGCTATTACAAGTATCACTATTTCATTTGTTGCATCTACAACGATTATGCTTTTATCTTTTCTTATGGTAGTTGTTGCAACTTACAAGTCTAACACTTTTCAGAAATCACTAATTTTTTTAGCATCTTGTGGATACGCATTTCCTGGAACAATTTTAGCGGTTGGAGTTGTTGTTTTTGTAGGATGGTTAAATGAGATTTTCTATTTCCACATAAATTATTTTATTGGTGGATTTATAGTATTAATTTTTGCTTATACATTGCGTTTTTTAGCAATTGGTAATGGATCAATCAGATCAGGCATTATGAGAATTAATCCTAATCTTATTGATGCTTCGAGAACAATGGGCAGAAGTTTTTTAACAACAATGAAAAAAGTTATATTACCTCTGACTTATACAAATATATTGGTGGGGGGAATTTTAGTTTTTGTAGATATTTTAAAAGAACTCCCAATTACTCTTTTATTAAGACCTTTTAATTTTGAAACACTTGCTACATATGTCTATCAGTATGCATCAGATGAAATGTTGGAAGAATCATCTTTTGCAGCTCTAATAATTGTAGTAGCGGGTCTGGGCCCTGTTATTTTTTTAAGCAGAACAATAAAAAAATATTCTAATAAAACAAATTAATTAGCAGGAAAAATAAAAGTCTTCTCTGTATCAATCTCTATGCCTACTGCACTGGATTGGTTGGGTAAAAAATTTGGGGGCATATGACTATGAACGTGAACAATTTCATTATCATTATTTAATACTGATAAATGAATAAAACTATAACCCCCCATTAATTTTGATGCCATCACCGTTCCTTTAATTCCATTAACAGGAGTTTGTTCTTGATTTAATTTAACTGCCTCAGGTCTAATGTATACATTTACATTTTTAGACTCTAGGCTTTCATCGACTTTAAATTCTCCGACAGGTGTTTCAACAGTTTTGTTTTTTACCATTCCACTAAATTTATTTGTTTCTCCAAAAAAATTTGCAACGTATGATGAGTTTGGCAGATTATATAATTCTTTTGGAGATCCAGATTGTACTATTCTACCTTCTTTATTCATAATATAAATTTTATTAGAAATAAACATAGCTTCAAATGGATCATGTGTTACAACTAAAACTGAAATATTAGACTTTTGAAGCAAGTGTAAAGTATCATCCCTAACTTCTTCTCTTAAATTTAAATCTAGACTTGAAAAAGGTTCATCAAGTAATAAAATATCTGGTTTTGCAATAATTGAACGTGCCAAAGCTACTCTTTGTTGCTCCCCACCACTTAATTCGTGCGGATACTTATCTAAAGAATCAGATAGTTTAATTACATCTAATATTTCCTTAATTGTATGAGAGATAGATTTATTTTTAATAGCAAATTGCAAGTTTTCTTTAACTGTTTGGTGAGGAAACAAAGCGTAGTCTTGAAATAAAAAACCTATTTTTCTTTTTTCTGTTTTTAAATGAATATTATTTGAGCTTACCAGATTGTTATTTAAATAAATTTCTCCATCTTGGACATGTGATAAGCCTGCAATAAGTTTTAACAAAGTTGTTTTTCCACACCCTGAGGGACCAAGAATGCAAGCAATTTTATCTTTCTCTAATTCTAAATTAATTTTATTTAATATCTTTTTATCTTTTATTGAGTAACTTAAGTCTTTTATATTAACTGATAACATGAGCTATCCTATAACAGGATATTGTTTTGAAACAATTGGTATCCACTCTTTTAATTTTTTTATTCTATTATCAGGAGATGGGTGAGTACTAAAAAATTCTGAAGGTCCAGACCCCCCCATATCTTCTTTCATTCTTTCCCAAACTTTATATGACTCGTTAATATCATAACCAGCTAAACTTGAAAAAATTAAACCTAAGTAGTCTGCTTCGGACTCTTGTCTTCTATTAAAGGGTAGATCTAATCCAAATTGTCTTACATATCCAGCAGCCTGTGGTAGTCTCTGTCCTAACACTAATTGTTCTAATGCCATAATTCCAAGATCAGTTACCATAGCAGTGCTTGCTCTTTCTGCAGAATGTCTTGCTACAGCATGAGCTATTTCATGTCCCATAACAGATGCTATTCCATCTTGGTTTTTTAGAATTGGTAATATACCTGAATAAAATGCAATTTTACCACCAGGCATACACCATGCGTTTTTTGTTTGATCATCATCAACAAGAATAAATTCCCATTGAAAATTAGAAGTAGGATTTTTTTGTGAATTAGTTTCATAATAAACATTAATAGCATCACGAGTTTTAAAACCAATATCAACAATTTGATTGTATTCGGAAGTACCAGTTATAAGTTTGGATTGTGATTTAAAATTATTATAGGCAGGAAAGGTTCTTGAATATAAAAAATCATCTGACATAATATTTAATTGTTTTCGTTCTGAAAGTGCAACTTCAGTACATGAAGATAATAATAGTGAAGCTCCGCACATGCAGCCCCCACCAATAATAAATTTTCTTCTGGATAAATTATTTATTTGTGTCATTTAATATATAAATATAAAAAAAATCACATGAACTCAACAGAACAAATATTTAAATCTGAAATACACGTTCATTTAGAGGCGACAATTACCCCAGATTTGTGTCGTAAATTTGCTAAGCGAAATAATGTCAACTTATCAGAGGATCTTTTTGGTACAAAATATGCTTATGAGTGGGATGATTTTTATGATTTTATTAAAAAATATGATTTGATCACCTCTGTTATTCATACACCAGAAGACTACAGAGAATTAACATATCAATACTTAAAAGATTGTGCTGCTAGTGACACAATCTATGTTGAAGCAATGGTCTCTTCTACCCATGCTAAGAAAAAGGGTATGACTTATCACTCCTTTTTAGATGGTGTCCATGAAGCTTCTTTACAGGCTGAAAAAGATTTTGGAATAGTTTCTAGATTTATAATGAATGGCATAAGGCACTTAGGTCCTGAATCTGTTCAAGATACTGCCTATGAAGTTTTGAACAATCCTCACCCTTGTCTTGTTGGGTTTGGTTTAGCAGGAGATGAATTGCATTTTCCACCCAATCTATTTGTTAAAACATTTGATATGCTTAAAGAAGCAAATTTTCCTATTACTGTTCATGCAGGAGAATGGGATGGTCCAGAAAATATTAGAAATGCTATAAAGCTATTACATCCCACAAGATTAGGACATGGAGTACGGTCTATTGAAGATGCAAATTTAGTTCAAGAAATCATTGAACAAGAAATTATTTTAGAAACTTGTCCAACAAGCAATATTGCTACAAAAATTTATGATAGTTATGAAAATCATCCTGTTAAAAAATTATATGATGCCGGCGTTAAAATAACAGTTAATTCGGATGACCCCCCTTTTTTTAATGCAACAATTCAAGGTGAATACGACGTAATGTCTAAGTTAGGATTATCGAATGATGAGTTAAGATCTTTAACGTATAATGCAATACAATCATCTTTTTGCGAAGATCAAATAAAAGAAAAATTATTAATTAAATTAAGCTAGATAATTTTACCAAAGGTCTGGCACCATAATGTGATATTACTTCTGCTGAAGCAACAGATGCTAAATGACCACATTCTTTAAGTTCTTTTTTTCTCGACATACCAAATAAAAATCCTGAAGCAAAAAGATCGCCTGCTCCTGTTGTATCTACTACTTTATCAACTTTTATAGGTTCTATTTCTATAACATCATTATTATTGACAATTACTGATCCTTTATCACCAAGAGTAATTGCACAAATAATTTTTAATGATTTAGCATATTCTATCCCTTCTTCGATAGTTGAAGATTGAGACATAGAACAAATCTCATCACTATTGCCAAATAGAATATCAATGTCATTATGAATTAATTCTGAAAAAGAATCACGATGGCGATCAACACAAAATAAGTCTGACAAAGTAAATGCAACTTTCTGATCATCTGCCTTACATATATCTACCATTTTTTTCATTGCCTTTTTTGCGTTTTCATTATCCCATAGATAGCCTTCTAAATAAGCCATTTTATGATTAACAATTTGATTCTCTTTTATATCTTCGGGACTAATTAAAGTTCCTGCCCCAAGAAATGTGCACATTGTTCTTGTGCCATCTTCTTCCACAAAAATAGTACAACAACCAGTAGAAATATCAGGAGAAGTAAAGCCTAGAGGAAATTGCAAACCCTCACGTATCATATCTTTTTGTAAAAAATCTCCAATATTATCATCTTTAATTTTGCCAATAAAACTTCCATTACCTCCAAAAGAAGTAATGCCAAACATTGAATTTCCTAAGGATCCGCCCCCAATCATTTCTTTGATTTTGTATTCTTGATGTAGATTATTTTTTAAATCTTCATCAATTAGATTCATGGAATCACGATTAATATTATGTTTTTCAATCTCATTTTGATTTGAAGGAATGATTGCATCAACCATTGCATTTCCTATACCTACTACGTCTAGTCTTTCACTCATCTTATTTTTTATTTGTATAAATTGGAATTAGCTGCACTATAATCACTCCTATAAAAATTGCAATACAACCGAGTATTTTATTTGTATCTAAAACCTGGTTTATTAAAATCCATCCTGCAATTGTTCCGAATACTGACTCCATTGATAAAATAATAGCAGCAGGGGCGGGACTAGCTTTGCTTTGAGCAATGATTTGAAGTGTGTATCCTATACCAGCAGAAGCTACGCCTGTATAAATAAGCTCAAACCATTCTAATTTTATATTTGCTAGTGTAGGAGTTTCAAATGAGAAGGCTAAAATCGTAGAACACAAAAAAACAACTGCATACTGTATAAATCCAAACGTAAAAGGACTATAAAATTGTTTCATAAATACATCGATCAAGATTATGTGAATTGCAAAACATACTGCTGCGATAAACAATAAACTATCAGATCTTTGTATTTCTAGTGCTTGATTAGAAGATAGCAAATAGGAACCATAGATACATAACAAAACAGCTATCCAAACAATCCAATGCAATCTGGATTTAAAAATAAACCGTGAAATTAAACTTACTATTGGCACATAAAGAGTACTTAAAAATGAAGCATTAGCAATTTGAGATTTTAGCAATGCATATTGCTGAAGTCCCATTCCACCAAACAAAGCAAGGCCAGCAAATAAACTTAAATAAATAAAATTTTTATTTTTAAAAAAAATTTCAAAATTCTGTTTTTCAAAATACAAAGCCAAAGGCAAAACAGTTAAAGCTGCCAAAAAAAAACGTGCAAAACTAAATGTGAAGGGTCCAATAAAACCCATACCAGTTGTTTGACTAACAAAGGCCGTTCCCCATATTAAGGAAGCGATTAACATTAAAAAATTTGCCTTCATGTGGCTCATATAAATAATCCTTATTTGTTATCTTTGAAGTTTTGAGGCTTTTTCTGAATTAGCCCACCATGACTCTATAACTAAGCCATACAAGGGAATCTCATCCGGAAATTCCAAAAAATTCCAATAGGCTATACGGTCTGTATTACTATGATACAAGGGAATAACATAGTGCCCCCATAATAAAACTCTGTCTAATGCATGGATAGCCGTTGTTAATTCTTCTCTAGTTTTTGCTCCTATTAAAGTTTCAATTAAACTATCCACTACTGGACTATTAACCCCAGCATAATTTTTACTTCCATCTTTTTTACCAACTTCAGATCCCCAATAAAATTGTTGCTCATTTCCTGGACTCAAGCTTACATTCCAAGAAGCTTTAATCATATCAAAATCATAATTTAGCATTCTTGCTTGATATTGAGAAGAATCTACAGTTCGCACGGACATAGTAATACCTAAAACCTCCAAAGTTTTTTGAAAAGCCAATGCTATTTTTTCTACAGAAGGACTTACGATTAAAAATTCAAAGGCAAATTCTTTTCCATCTTTCATTAATTTTCCATCTTCAACAAACCAACCTTCACCTTCAAGAATTTTTTTTGCTATACGCAAATTATCACGAGGCATACCTGATCCATCAGAAACAGGTGGTTGGTAGGTTTGATTAAATATTTCTTTAGGTAATTGATTCTTCCAAGGATTAAGAAGTTTTAATTCATTTTCAGATGGTAGTCCTGAGGATGCCAGTGGAGAATTATCAAAATAACTATCTGTACGAGTATAAGCATTATTATATAAAGCTTTATTGATCCATTCATGATCATAGGCATAGCTTAATGCAAGCCTTACCTGAGGGTTGTTGAAAATTTCTTTTCTTGAGTTCATAACAAGAGCATTCATTCCAGTTGGTCGATCATTTTTCATTTCCTGTAAAATGACATCCCCTCTATCTACTGCATCAAAAGTATAATTACTTTGCCATCGTTTAGCATTGTACTCTCTTCTATAATCATATTCCCCAACCTTAAATGCTTCTAGTAGTACATTCGAGTCTTTGTAGTAATCATAAATTAACGTATCAAAATTATATTGACCCTTATTTGCTAATAAATCTTTTGCCCAATAATCTTTGACTCTTTGATATTTAATTTGTCTGCCAGGCTCTAAACTTTCTATAGTATACGGACCACTGCCGAGAGGAATATCAAGAAAAGTTTTAGTTACATCAATATTTTCATAATATTTTTTTGGAACAATTGGGAGGAAGCCAGCTATGATTAATGGCAATTCTTTATCTTCATTGTTAACAAAGATCATTTTAATTCCATTTTGATCTACGAGTTCTGTTTTAATAACTTTGCCGTATGTTTTCTTTTGATTAGGCGTTCCCTTATTTTGAAAAGTTTCAAGACTAAACAAAACATCTTCTCTAGTAATAGGAGAGCCATCATGAAATTTAGCTTTAGGATTTATATAAAATGTTATGGAAGATCGGTCTTCTGGCATTTCTGCATATTCTGCTATTAAACCATATAATGAAAAAGCCTCATCCCATACTCTTCGCATTAAGGTGTCATTTATATAGCCCAACCCTGCTGCTCTCGATCCTTTGAAAGCTATACGATTTAAATTATCAAAAGAACCATAAACACCTAAGCGCAAGACACCCCCTTTGGGCGCATCTGGATTGACATAGGGAAGATGCTTTTTATCCGAACCATGCATTGGTAATCCATGCATAGCGATCCCATGCATTTTATTTGCTAGACCAGACTGAGAAAATAAAAAAACAAATAAAAGTATAATAAATTTATGACATATAAATTTCATATTTGTTATCTTATCAATAGTTACTATATAAATGAAGTAACTTTATGATAATTTATCAAAGTTAATATTTTAGTATATAGTTTTATTTTAATGAAAAAAATTTTACCTTCAGAAATTACCCCATATTCAACATATTTGAATAGAAGAAAATTTGTCAAAACTGCAAGCGCCTTTTCTATAGCTACATCGCTATCTCTTTCGGCAAAAGCTTTACATAATAACGATTCATCTAAATACATTTCAAAATTAGATGAAAATGATGAGCTAAATACCTATGAAGAAATAACAACCTATAATAATTTTTATGAATTTGGAATGGGCAAATCTGATCCGTCAAATAACTCAAGCTTGTTTAATCCTAAACCTTGGACTATCAAAATTGAAGGCTTAGTAGAAAAACCATTAGAGATAAATTTAGAAGATCTGCTAAAAAAAATTCAGATTGAAGATCGTATATATAGACTTAGATGTGTCGAAGCGTGGTCAATGGTAATTCCATGGCAGGGTTTTCCATTATCAGAGTTAATTAAAATTGCTTCTCCCCTCAGTAGCGCAAAATATATTCAATTTGTCACTATCTTTCGACCTGAAGAAATGCCGGGACAAAAAAGACGTCTATTGCCATGGCCTTATGTTGAAGGTTTAAGAATGGATGAAGCAATGAACCCACTAACAATTTTATCAACTGGTTTATATGGCCATGATTTATTAAATCAAAACGGCGCTCCCCTTAGACTTGTAGTTCCTTGGAAATATGGGTTTAAATCAATTAAATCCATTGAAACTATTCGTTTTGTTGAAAAACAACCAAGTGCTACATGGTCAATGGTAGCTCCAAATGAGTATGGTTTTTATTCAAATGTAAATAATACTGTAGACCATCCAAGATGGAGCCAAGCAACTGAAAGAAGAATTGGTGAATTTATGCGTCGTCCCACTCTCATGTTTAATGGATATGAAGAAGAAGTTGCTCATTTGTATAAAGATATGGATCTTCAAACATATTATTAAAATATGCTTTCGACCAACAGGGTTAAAAAAACAAAACCCCCAATTATAATATTGTTATTTCTTCCAAGTTTATATTGGATTTATTTATTATTGATAGGAAATTTAGGAGTAAACCCTATTGAAAAACTAATGGATAATTTAGGCGAGATGGCTTTAAGATTAATTATTCTAACACTTATTATTTCTTCTCTTTCCGATTTAAAATTTTTTCGATCCTTAGTTACGCTGCGTCGAACAATTGGTTTATTTGCTTTTTATTATGTATGTTTACATTTTTCGACTTATATTTTTTTAGATCATTTTTTTAATTTTCAATTCATCATCAAGGATATTATTAAAAGACCATTTATTACTTTTGGATTTATTAGTTTTTTGTGTTTAATACCTATGGCCATCACTTCATTTGATGGCATGATAAAAAAATTAGGTTTTAATTTATGGAAAAAAATTCATTACCTAATCTACCCAGCTGCTATTCTTTCAAGTTTTCATTTTTTTATGTTGGTTAGGGCTAATAAAACAGAGCCTTTAATTTATATAGGTATAATTATTTTATTATTAAGTTATCGTTTCTATAAAAAAATATTTATTCGTCGATAGGATCAGTAACAGGATTTAATTCCATACCAGCAGCAGTAATATTTCGAGGCAATGGTGTATATTGTGATTCCAAATCTACTGGCTTTGCTCTTTTTGCCATTCTGTATAATCCAAAGAGACCAAGCATTGCATGCCCTATTAATAAATAAATAAAAAACCCATTAGCTCCAATCAAACTCATAAAACTAGAAACCAATATTGGTCCCATTACCGCTCCTATTCCAACAAGAATAGCAAAAGAAGAACTTGCCGCAACTATTTCATCAGGTTTTAAAAAATCATTAACATGTGCTACCGCCAGGGAATACATTGGTAAACAAACAGCTGAATAAAAAGCGACAAAAATAAAAAACATAATTAATGAAAGATAAGAGGAGCCTACAATAAGTAAGCATAATCCAGAGGCTATAAAAGTAGTCCCTATTAATATGATTCTTCGGTCAATTCTGTCAGACAAATATCCAATAGGCCACTGGGAAAGTGCCCCAAAAGAACTAATTATGACCATAAACATTGAAATTTCAAATAGCCCCAGTTCTTTAGAAGCGGCATACACAGCTCCATATCCAAAAACGGCACTATGAATTAGTCCTGTAAACAAAGCGCCAATAAATCCAAGTGGTGATATGATATAAAACTCTTTTAAGGATAAAGATTTTGGGTTTGAAAAATTTGGTTGCTCTGTAGTTGATAATAATATTGGTAAAAGCGCAAAAGATAATAATACTGAAACTAATATAAATAAATCTACTTTAGCAGGATCACTAATGTTTAAGAGAAATTGACCGCATCCAAGAAATGCAAAAGTTATAATCATATAAACTGATAAAAGTTGGCCACGTGTTTCATTTGTTGATTTGTCATTTAACCAACTTTCCATAATAACAAAAATGCCTGACAAACTTATTCCAGTTAATATTCTAATACAAAACCAAGAATAAGGATCTAATAAAACTGAGTGAAGAAGAATTGCAATTGATGCCAAAGAAGCCAAAGCAGCAAATACACGTATATGACCTACTCGCCTTAATAGTATCGGAATTAATAATGATCCTGATAAATAACCAACATAGTATCCTGCCACTATGACACCTGTAGAAAAAAAACCAAAACCTTCTATTACAGATCTGACTCCTATTAATGTTCCTTGCAGTCCATGTGCTAGACAAATTATTGCAAAGCCAAAAAAAAGGGCCCACGTTTTAGATAGTATAGTAGTCATATAAATGAATGTAATTAGTTAATAGTTGGTGTTTTATTTAATCTAGTATTCTTCTTCGCCTTCTTCTGTTGGTTTAATACCAACGTCGACAGCTGGATCGACATCTGTTTCATCTTCAAGAAGTACTGTATCATCTTCTACTTGATCTTCAGTATTATCTAAATCCAAATTCTCTATGTCTAGATCGTCTTCTTTTTCTTTTGGTTTAGGAGGTATTGGGTTTGTTAAAGGTGCAGCATTTGTTGTGCCAGGTTTACGACCTCTTCGTGGACGAGACATTGTTGTAACTTCAATTTCTTTTCCACACTCAGGACATTCCAATTCAGTCCTTCCTAAATCGTAGTATTGTTTGCTACACATAGGACAAATTCTTTTTAAACCCCAGGATTCTTTGTACATATTATTCTTGATCTCTCTCGTATATTTTTCCGCAGTAACTACAAACAATTTTATTTGTTGAACCAAATGTATAGTAAACTGCGGGATGTCCTAAACCATCTTGTCCCCCATCGCAACAAATAGTTTCAATATCTGCAGGAACTTTTGTCACTTCTTCATCCATATGAAAATGCTATAGAAAAAAAAATTAATAATGTCTACGATAATTGTATAGAATTGATAAATCTAAAACTTCTATAACTGGAAATAAACAATACCAATTCCCATGACTATTAATATGGAAGGAATAATTCTCTTTTTTGCCTCTTTTTCAGCTAAAAATAATAATCCAATAATTGCTGCAATAACTATACTTATTTCTCTAATACTAGACACATAGGCAATTTCAATAAACTGCATTCCCCACACAACCAACGCATAACTACTCGTTGCAAAAAATCCAGCCGCAATTCCAGATTTAATGGTATATGAACTCCTATCTCTAAGACCCTTTTTTGAAAAAATTGAAATGATTAAAAGAGGTACTCCGTTTAAGGCAAATAACCAGAATATATAAGTAAAACCATTTTCAGCTTTTCTTACTCCAATACCATCCACTAAAGTATATAGTGTGATTAATACAGCTGTAGATAATGCTAAAAAAAAAGCGGCTCTATTAAATTCTATTTTTGAAGAAAATGAAATCAAAAATAAACCTAGGCAAACTATTATTATGCCTCCAAAACCGTATGTATTTATAGAGGTTGATAAAAATACAATACTAAAGAGAGCGATTAAAAGTGAAGAGCCTCCTCTAGCTATAGGATAAACAAATGATAAATCTCCATATTTATAAGAATAAATAACATTCAATCTATAGAGTACGTGAATGATTACTGTTGCTAATAAAAAAAACCAAATTTCTAAAGTAGGAAAAGGAACATAAAAAGTGAGAGGAATAAAAATTATAATTTCCATCAAAGAAGTTATGCCCATTAAAGATAAAGGATTAGAACTTGATTTTATAATAGCACTCCATGTTGCATGAAATAGAGCTGATAAAAGAATTAATAAGAAAATAAAATTTATTGTCAAAGTTATGCTTTCATTAATTAAGTATTATTTATAATCTATTGATTTTTATTGTCGTATCAATATATAAAGCAAAAAAATGACCAATACTCTTTCTATTAATAATAGAGAATATCCTAGTATTCTAAATCAAACATCCATTGTTATATGTCTTGATGGTAGTCAAAAAGAATACATAGATGAAGCATCAAAGTTAAATCTTACACCAAACCTTGATGATATTATACAAAAGGGAGAGTATCTTATGGCCCATAGTGCCATTCCAAGTTTTACAAATCCAAATAATATTTCAATTGTTACAGGTCAGCCAAGTTCTGTACACGGTATTTGTGGAAATTTTTTTTATACACCTGAAACTGGCAAAGAAGTGATGATGAATGATCCTCAGTATCTAAGGGCTCCAACAATATTTGAAAAATTTTATCAAGCAGGTGCAAAAATTGCACTTGTAACAGCTAAAGACAAATTACGCACACTTCTTGGTAATGGTTTAAAATTTAATGAAGGTAGAACAATATGTTTCTCTGCTGAAAAATCAGATCAAGCAACAAAAATAGAAAACGGAATTGAAAATGTTAATGACTGGTTGGGCATGCCAGTTCCAGAAGTTTACTCTCAGGATTTATCAGAGTTTGTAATGGCAGCTGGCGTTAAACTCATGGAAGAATTTAAACCAGATATTATGTATCTATCAACAACTGATTATATTCAGCACAAGTATGCCCCAGGACACGAAGTTGCTAACAAATTTTATTCCATGTTTGATAAATATATTGGTCAACTAGATGAATTAGGTGCAACAATTATTATTACATCCGATCATGGCATGAAGCCAAAATCAAAAGAAGATGGCTCTCCCAATGCAATTTTTTTACAAGACCATCTTGATGATAAATTTAATAAAAATAAAACAAAAGTCATTCTTCCTATTACAGATCCCTATGTTGTACACCATGGCGCTTTAGGTTCTTTCGCTACAATTTATTTAGAAGATAAAAATGATTTAGAAGATGTAATGATGGAGATAAAAAAGATCAAAGATATTGAAGTAGTTTTAAATAAGGAAGAAGGCTGTTCCCAATACAATCTGCCTAAAGATAGAATGGGAGATATTATTTGTATGTCCTCTGAATTTATGACTATTGGTTCTTCTAAAGATAAGCACAATCTAAGTGGTTTAAATGAACCACTTCGCTCACATGGTGGGTTGCATGAGAGGGAAGTACCCTTTATTGTAAATAAAAAAATGCCTCAAATTGATTCTAATAAACAATTATATAACTATGATGCATTTTATTATGCAATCTCTGGAACAAATTCATGAACAATAAAATCATAAATGAATCAATGCGTATAGCTGGTAAAAAGGTTAATGCAGAAAAAGTTATAGAAGTTGAATATCCTTTCACTGGAGATGTTATAGGAACTGTTCCTGCAGGAAATGCAGAACATGCTAAACAAGCTTTAGATATTGCTGCAAACTTTACACCAAAATTAACAAGATATGAGAGGCAAAAAATTTTACAAAATACTGCGGAATTATTAGTTAAAAGAAAAGATGAAATTTCAGATATGATCACAATGGAACTTGGTTTATCAAAGCAAGATTCGTTATATGAAGTAGGAAGAGCATTTGATGTTTTTTCTCTTACCGCTCAATTATGTATTTATGATGATGGTGAGATATTTTCGTGTGATTTAACGCCACATGGAAAGGCTAGAAAAATTTTTACTATACGAGAACCTCTAACAGCTATTTCAGCTATTACACCTTTTAATCACCCTTTAAATATGGTGGCACATAAAATTGCTCCTTCTATAGCAACTAATAACTGCACTGTTTGCAAACAAACTGAGTTAACGCCAATGACAGCTATGTTGTTAGCGGATATATTATATGAGGCAGGCTTACCACCTGAGATGTTCTCAGTAGTTACTGGCTGGCCTGATGATATTGGATTAGAAATGATTCAAAATCCTAATATTGATTTAATAACATTTACTGGAAGTGTAGGTGTTGGAAAATATATTGCAGAACAAGCTGGATACAAAAGAACTGTTTTAGAATTAGGAGGTAATGACCCTCTAATTGTTTTAAATGATTTAGATGAAGACGATCTAAAGAAAGCAGTTGAACTTGCTGTTACTGGTGCTACAAAAAATTCTGGCCAACGTTGCACAGCTGTTAAAAGAATATTATGTCAAAACAAAATAGCTGATCGATTTGTTGAAATGGCCTTAGAGAGAGCAAAGAAAATTAAATTTGGTGACCCAATGGATTTAAAAACGGATTTAGGTACGGTTGTAAATGCCGAAGCAGCACAATTATTTGATAAACGTGTCTCTATGGCAGCTGAAGATGGTGCTAAAATATTATATCATCCTGGACTTGAAGGCGCTTTGTTGCCTCCTATTGTAATTGATCATGTTAATCCAAAAAGTGAACTAGTAATGGAAGAAACATTTGGTCCTGTCATTCCTATCATTAGAGTTCCTGATGAAGATGATGAAGTTATAACAATTTCTAATTCCACTGCTTTTGGATTATCTTCTGGAGTTTGTACGAATAATTTTATGAGGGCAAAAAAATATATTCAAAATTTAAATGTTGGTACAGTTAACATATGGGAAGTTCCTGGGTACAGAATAGAGATGTCTCCTTTTGGGGGAATTAAAGACTCAGGCCTGGGTTATAAAGAGGGAGTTATCGAAGCGATGAAAAGTTTTACTAATGTAAAAACATTTTCACTTCCTTGGTAGATTTTTAATAAACTAAAATATTTTTGTTAATCAAGATGCTTTTGAAAAAGTAGTAATTACTTTAAATTTTTACAAATTAAAATTTTTTAGTTGTCTCAAACCAATTGATATTATCTTTTAAAAAGTCTTCAGTATGGACTACCAGTGAGTTTTTATTAATTAATATTACATTATAATTTGGATCAGTATTGGCCGTTCCCAATCTATAGTTTTTTGAAAAATTGGGCACTAATGGAGACCAAGTACTTCTCGGCGCACTAAAAGGTATATTTAAATAATTTCCTGATACCGTAATATGTTGATGACCAAAAAAAATATGTTGAATAATTTTTTTAAATTTAATTAATATATCTTTAAATTCATCTCCTTGTTGTAAACCAATATAATCACTATTGGGTTCTCCTAGGGGTAAGGGATTATGATGCATAAAAAGATAAACTTGTTTATTATTATCTGAAGCATTTTCCAGAGTATTTATAATCCAACTTTGTCTGTTGTTGCAAAAATGTCCTTGATGGGTATTTGATAAATTTGTATCTAAAAAAATAAAACGTTTATCTTCAATGTCTTCAAAATATTGAACAAAACCATTGTCATCTAAAGGTATTTTTGTAAATATTTGTTTGAATTGTTCTCTATCATCATGATTGCCCATAAGTAATTTTGGAAACAAATGTTTTGGTATTTTGGAATTTAATAATATTTCATTTAATTTATTATAAGATTCACTATCCCCGTCATGCGTTAAATCTCCTGATATAACAAATAGCTTTGAGTCTAAATGATTGTTGCAAATATGTTGAAGTGCTAGTGAAAATCTCTCTTTAGCATCATGTTCAAAAAGTTTATCTGGAGAAATATGAGGATCTGATAAATGGATTATTTTCATATTTAAAAAAATATTTTAAATGAATAATTAAAGTTTTGTTTTAAAAAAAAGATACTTATTAAATTCTTTATTTAAATCGATGCTAACACGGGCATGTACTTTCCCTTGTTTGCCCATAAAAGAACTTTTCTTTTGAACAGGGAAAACACCCTCATGCCAAATATTGGGATGAATATATAAACCTTTTGATCCATCAAAATAAAATGCCTTAAAATCTTCTGCTTGAATATCATCGCCAGGTAACGCAAGAGGTGAAATAAATGGACCTCTTTCAGAGGGAAAAAATAACTGTCCTCCATCTGGGTGGTAATTAACATGCCATATATAAATCTCTTCTGGCTCACTATATTCTGTATTATTTTCAATATTTTCTGGAGGGGCAGAATATCCTAAAATATATTTTCCATCTATTTCATACTCACTATTATGTTGCACAGCATTATTTTGCCCATAAAGAGTTGATCCTTCCCACCAAGTATCAAACGAACCTTCGGTATAGCCCGCTTCATTACCTGTTCCTTCATCAATTTCTCGCCAACCCTGCTTTGGCCAAGTTACAATTTCAACATCACTGTTTTCAAATGAGTCTATTAAATAACCATATCCTTTAAGAGTTTCATTTGTAGCTTTGACTAAGGGGATTTCAATGGCCTGCATAAATATTGCTTTTAATTAATTTTAATTTGTAATTCATTAACAACTTCTTTTATGGCCTTAATGGTATCATGCATATCATTGTCATCTAAATTTCCAATACATCCAATACGAAAAGTATCAGCAACAGTAAGCTTCCCTGGATAAATCAAAAAATCTTTATTACTCAAAGCATCATAAAATTCTTCAAAATTAAAATTTGAATTTTGAGGCTGCATAAACGTTATAATTATTGGCGCTTGTAATTCATTTGACAGTAATTGTTTAAAACCTATTTCTTTCATACCATCACAAATTATTTTGCAATTATTTGAATACCTTTTATGTCTTCCTTCAACCCCCCCTTCTTTTGAATGTTCATTTATAGCTTGTTGAAAGGCAGCTAAAACATGTGTGGGAGGAGTAAAACGCCACTGTTTATTTTTTTTCATTGCTTGCCATTGATCATATAGATCTAAACTTAAAGAATGTGCATTTCCTTTTGCTTTTTCGATAATATTATTTTTAACTAAAATAAAGCCTACTCCAGGAACTCCTTCTAAACATTTATTGGAAGAAGCAGCAACAGCATCAAATACAATTGTTTTACTACTAAGAGGAAGAGCGCCAAAAGCACTCATAGCATCAATAAATAATGATAAATTTTTTTTTGCTACTAAGTCAGATATTTTTTGAATAGGATTTAATATTCCTGAGGTTGTTTCACAGTAAACAGCAAACACATGAGTTAAATCAGTATTAGAATCTATAATGTTTTCAATTTCATCTAAATCATGTTGTTCATGTTCCGCCACTTCATAAGCAATACATTCTCTACCAACATAGTCACACATTTTTTTCATACGGTGACCATATGCTCCATTAATTAATATTAATATTTTTGCATCTTTAGATGTGAGAGAGCCAACCATTGATTCTACTGCAAATGTTCCGCTACCTTGCATTGGAACACATTGGTAATTATTTTCACCATCAATAAGTTTTACAAGAGATTCACGAATAGAATGGTTCAGATCAATAAATTTTTGATCTCGCGAACCCCAATCATGAAGCATGGCTTCTTTGGTTGTCATGGAGGTAGTAAGTGGTCCAGGTGTAAGAAGTTTTTTATCCATATTCTTAATTGAGTTAACTATTTAATTCTTAATTAGCTCACTAGCAATTAAATAAAAAATTGATTTGCAATTTTTTCTTAAAGTTGTATTTTTTCTGTGTGGAAAATATTGTTAATCATCTATTAAATCTTTTGGCGACCAAAGGAGCTGATCTACAGTATGGAAATGAAGATGTAACACAATTAGAACATGCCTTACAATGTGCTGAATTAGCAGAAAATAATAATTTACCTAATCCTACTATAGCGGCCGCTTTGCTACATGATATAGGGCACTTATTATATGATGGTGATGACCCCATTCATGAAGGCAAAGATGGTCATCACGAAAATATAGGAGCAAATTATTTAGCTGAATATTTTGGAGAGGAGGTTATTCGCCCAATACAAGCACATGTTGATTCTAAGAGATATTTATCTGCTGTAGAAGAAGGATATTATGACCTTCTATCTGAAGCATCAAAACTATCTTTAGAAGCTCAAGGTGGTCCTTTTACAAAGGAAGAAGCCAAAATTTTTGTTGAAAAACCTTTCATGAAAGAAGCTATAGAATTAAGACGTTTTGATGATCAAGCCAAAATCTTAAATAAAAAAACGCCTTCTCTTGATTATTTTAAACATTATGTTGAAGAGGCTCATAATTTATTTTTAAATAATTAATTTATGAATTTTGACAATTATGATTTTTTAGATACCTCTAAATTTGCTGGAAAAATTATTCTTACATCTTTCCCTGGTTTAATCGAAAATACGCGTTTTGATATTTCATTTTTTTTAAAAGAGTTAAAAATATTTAAGGATAATAATTGTTCTTCAATTACATCTTTTGTAGAAGATAGTGAGTTTGAAAAAATCTGTGATAAAAAAAACTTCGTTGAACAAATCTATCATAATAAGTTAAAGTGGTACCATCTACCTATTAAAGATTTAGGTGCTCCTAATACTGAATTTAAATTTAAGTGGGAAACAACAAAAGTTTTATTAAAAAATGAATTGATCGAAGGCAAAAATATAGTTTTGCATTGTCGTGGAGGAAAAGGACGGGCAGGAACAGTTGCCGCATTATTATTAATTGATTTTGGAGTTAAAAAAGAAGAGGCTATTCAGCTCGTACGATCAAGAAGAAAAGGTGCTATTGAAACAAAAGAACAAGAAGAATTTATTTTTTCTTATAGACCTGTAGCTTAGTAATTTACGGTTAAATTAAAAATATTTTGTAACACAAATAAAATTATAAAAGATATTAATGCTGCAAGGATTGGCAACAAAACCCAACCTATAGAAATTTTCCTTGCAATTGTCCATTGAACCTCTTTTCCACCTTTTAATAATCCTATACCAATTACACCACCCACGACTGCTTGAGAGCTTGATACTGGAACAAGAGGAATTGAGGGTAAATTAATTGACTGAAGAAAATTACTAATACCTTGAGAAGCAAATAAAAATAAAACGATAGAATGAGCTAGTACAACGATAAAAGCGGCTACAGGGGACATTTTTAATAAATCATTTCCAACAGTAAACATTACTTTTTTAGAATAAGTAAAAACACCAACTGCTATAGCAATACCACCTAATAGAAAAAGTTGCTCTTTGGACGAGAAATTAAAATCATTTAAAATATTAATATCAGTAAAAGGTGAGATAGGGACAAAAACCCCCATTACATTAGCAATGTTATTAGCTCCTAGACTGTACGCTCCAAAAGCACCAGCTAATAAAAGAGCCGTTCTCGTATATGCGTCTAATCGCAGAATATGTAATTTTGCTTTTTGTAGAAAATTTTTTGTTATTACAAAAAAAAGCATTGAAAGCAAACCAGCAATAATAGGACATAAAACCCAAGTACCTAAAATTGTAATTAAAACTTGAATATTGGTTGAAGATCCAGTGTACAAGTTCCATCCTATAATAGCGCCAACAATTGCCTGCGTTGTTGAAACAGGAAGACCAGATTTTGTCATTATATATACTGAGAGCCCAGCAGCAATACATGCAGCAAAAGCTCCAGGCAATGCATTGATTGATCCGAGCTTACCCAGTGTTTCGGTTGTTCCAGATCCACTAATAATAGCTCCTAGAATAACAAAGATACTACAAACAATTGCAGCAGTTTTAAATTGTACCATGCGCGTGCCAACCGCAGTTCCAAAAACATTAGCTGCATCATTGGCTCCTAAAGACCATCCTAGAAATAATCCTCCTAAGAGAAAAATAATAATTGTTAATTCCATAAATTAATTAAACTGATCTTTTGATAGCGTAGATCTGAATTTCATCTGAAATATCTTCTGCTTGATCACAAATACGATCAATTTTTTCAACAAAATAACGTAGATGCATTTTTTGATCCAAAGAAAGATTAGAATCAAAAATTTTTCTCGCCAAAGAACTAAATTTTATATCAGATTCTTTTTCATAAAATGTTACTTTGTGTGCATTGTCTCTAACAGATTTAATATCTCTAAAAAACGATCTTACTGTTAAACATAGTGCCTCTACACAATTTACTACAGTCTCTGTTAAATCAATTAAATCGTCATGAAACTCTTTTGGAAAATTTGGTTTTTGAATAGAGAAATGATAACAATTACCTTGATACATTCCAATAACTTCATCAAGATGTTCAAGAACTCTTAATACATCACTTCGAGCATCGGGAATTAATGTTTCTTCATATAAGGTGTGCTCCACTTCTTTGGTTATTTTATCAGCCTTACTTTCCATTAATTTAACTTGTTCGACCATTTCATCAAATTTGCCATTGGCAGAACTAGATAAATATGTTGGAATAATAGACTTAAATACCAAGCCTACTTCAGAGAGAATATCAACAAATTCGTCTATTTCTCTCTCTAATTTTTTGGTTTCACCAAATAAAGATGTACTTTTTAATCCAAACATTTGGTGCTTATAGAACTTTTATTAAAAAAATAAAGCTATGTTACATTTTTGTTACAAACTCGTAGTTTTTCAAATTGTTGCAATATATAAATTATACTAATCTTCATATTAATATTTTAAAGGAGCAAGAATGAATTATGTATCGATGAACCAATTAAAATGGCTAAGTACTGGATTAGTATTAGCAGGAATTTTATTAACTAATTTAAATTATTATCCATTAAATATTTTTACTCATGGTCTTGGCGCCATAGGATGGGCTATTGCTGGTTATATTGCCAAAGATAGAGCTTTAATGACAAATTTTGGATTTCAAATTCCTCTATTTGCGATTGGATATTTTTACTATTTTACTTAATAGATGAAAAAAGTTTTATTTATGTGTGTTGCTAATTCAGCTAGAAGCCAAATGGCCGAAGGTATAGCAAAAAGCATTTATCTCGATTTTAAAATTGAAAGTGCTGGTTCAAAACCAACAAAATTAAATCCTATTGCAGTTAAAGTTATGAATGAAATTGGAATTGATATAAGTAACAATTTTTCTAAAGATATTAATAGTTTAAATAAAAAATTTATTGATGAATTAGATTATGTAATAACTTTGTGCAAAGAAGAAGTTTGTCCAATTATTATAACGAATGCTAAAAAAATTCACCTACCTTTTCTTGATCCTGCTATAGATAATTTACCTGAAAAAGAGTTGATTAAAAATTTTAGAGATATACGTAATCAAATAAAGAAAAAAATTATTGAATTAAAAACTATATTTGAAGTATCTTTTTAGTCTTTATTAATTTTTTAATAAGAGAGGTTTTTTTAGGAAATAATAAATTAATTATTCATCATTCTATTTAATTAATATTTTTCCTAAATAAGTTGCTATGATTGAGCCAATTATCTGAGCTAATATAAATAACAATATGCTACCTGGATCTATACCAGTAAAAGTATTGGTAAACATTCTGCCTATAGTAACAGCTGGATTAGCAAAACTAGTAGATGAAGTAAACCAATAACCTGCAGTAATAAAAAGAGCAACGGCTATAGGTAAGTTTTGTTTATTTTGTTTACCAACTAATATAATAGTTAAAATTAAACCAAAAGTAGCAACTATCTCTGAAAAAAAAGTATAAATCCCAAATCTGTTATTTGTTGATAATTCATATATTGGATATTCAAAATACCAATTTGCAGTGAAGCATCCTAATATAGCACCTATAATATGAGTCAAAATGAATAATAAAACTATTTTTAATTCTATTTTTTTTTGAATAAGATCGCTGAGTAGAACTACAGGATTAAAATATGCACCTGAAATATTTATAAACATTGATATTAATACATATAATATAGCACCTGTAGCCAAAGCATTTGCTAATAAAGTTATTGCTAAATTTCCATTTGATAAGTTTTGACCCATAATTCCACTTCCCACAATGGTTAAAACAAGAAAATAAGAGCCAATAAATTCAGATATCAATTTTTGAAATAAAGATTTTTGCATTAGAATAAGATTTTTGTAATGCTAATATATTTTTTTTATTAAATTTTTATTTCAATGTAAAAAAAATGTAATATTAGGGTTATGGCTATTAAAATCCTTGATAAAGGTATAAATATAATTAAAAAAAACTCTTATGAAAAAATTATGGTTCAAAAAAAAATCTTCTCTTCATGGATCGGGACTATTCGCTCTAAGTAATGTTAAAAAGGGTGAACAAGTAATTGAATATATAGGTGATAAAGTAACTAAAAAAGAAGGTGATAAAAGAGCCGATAAACAAATAAAAAAAGCTGAAAAAAATAAAAAAAATGGAATGGTCTATGTTTTTGAACTCAATAAAAAATATGACATTGATGGGGGGGTAGCTCGAAATTATGCACGTTTTATCAATCACTCCTGTGATCCAAATTGTGAAGTAGAAATAACCAATAATCATATTTGGATATCATCGATTAAAAAAATTAAAAAAGGAGCAGAATTAACATATAATTACGGCTATCCCTTTGATAGTGATTTTGAAGATCATATTTGTAAATGTGGATCTAAAAAATGTGTAGGGTATATTTTAAGTGACGATGATTGGCCCAAGCTAAAAAAATATGAAAAAAAACATAAAAAGGGCTCTAGATAAAGTACCCCTTATAACTATAGCTATCAGTGTTGATAGAAATATAACTTATTATAATAACTTTGCTAAGCAAAAATTTCTTTTTATTGAAGAAGGAAGAGATATTAATGCTGTTGTTAGATCAATGGAATTAAACAGTTTTATTGATAGGGCTTTTAGAGAAAAAAAAGATTTTAAAGTAGAGTTCCAACCTTCTAATTATGAAGATTGGTATTTTATCGCCGACCTTGTTTTTTTTTCTGAAAGCGAAGGTTCAGATAAAGAGCTCATTGTTATTCTAACTGATCAAACAATGCTTTATAACTATGAAAAAATGCGAACTGATTTTGTTGCTAATGTCAGTCATGAATTGCGCACACCTCTCTCATCAATAGTTGGTTATATTGAAACTATTAAAAATGATATTAATCTAGATAAAATAACCACAAACAAATTTTTAGATATTATGGAGGATCAAGCTTGGCGTATGACAAGATTAGTCGAAGATTTATTGTTGTTAAGCAAATATGAGGCAGGAGATAAGCCTCTAGAATTAAAAGAAACAGAGATTGTAAACATTCTTCAAAAAGCAATAGATAATTTAAATAAAAAAATTGAAGATAAAAAATTAAAAGTAAATTTAAATGATCATTTTACTAAAAAATTGATTTCTCTTAACAGTGATTCTATCATTCAAGTATTTATAAATATTATAGATAACGCAATTAAGTATTCAGATGAGGGAAGTGAGATAAACATCGTTCTAAAACAGGCTATCCTAGATGATAATACTTATGTTCAAGTTCAAATTAAAGATCAAGGCGAGGGAATCTCCAATGAACATCTTAATCGCTTAACAGAAAGATTTTATAGAATTGATAAAAACCGATCTAGGGACTTAGGTGGTACAGGACTAGGTTTATCTATCGTAAAACATATTATAAACCGCCATAATGGCAAGTTTACAATTGAGAGTGAGATTAATCAGGGAAGTACTTTTACCGTTTATTTACCTTTTGAATTTAATTAATAAAAAACAAATCTTTAATATTTCTGTAATATTATAGATCTATTTCTACCTTAAATTTATTTAAAGAGGTTTAAAATGAAAAAATTTGTTCTTAGTTTAATTATTGTAACTTTTGCAATTACAAGCTCAGTTTCTGCAAGAGATTATATATCTATCGTTGGATCTTCTACTGTTTATCCATTTGCAACACTAGTTGCTGAAAAAATGGCTTCTGAAGGAATGAAAGCACCAGTTATTGAAAGCACAGGTTCTGGGGGAGGACATAAATTATTTTGTGCTGGTGTTGGAGTTGAACATCCTGATATTACAAATTCATCAAGAGCACAAAAAGATAAAGAGTTTAAATTATGCCAAGATGGCGGTGTAATGGATATCGTAGAAGTACGTGTTGGTAATGACGGTATTGCATTTGCTTACTCTTCTGATTATGAGTGGAAGTACACAAATGGTGCAGCTATGAAAGGTGGAATAGATCTTTCAAAGGAAGAAATTTGGCAAGCTATGGCCAGAGACAATAAAGATGCACCAAGCACTTGGTTTGAAATTGATAAGCGATTACCAAAAGTAGAAATTTCTATTATGGCACCCCCTCCTTCTTCTGGAACAAGAGATGCGTTTGATTCACTCGTAATGAAAAAAGGTTGTGTCAAAGATATGCTGGTTGCTGATGGCGACTGTAAAGCTTACCGTGAAGATGGCCATGTTATTGAGGGTGGTGAAAATGATGAACTTTATGTTGAACACATTACAAAAGAGCAAGGTGCATTCGGTATTTTCGGATATAGTTTCTTAGCAAATAATGAAGATAAAATTTCTGCTTCTAAAATTAATGGGGTAGAAATCTCTCAAGAAGGTATTCAAGATTATTCATATCCTATTGCAAGACCTTTATTCTTTTATATCAAAAAAGCGCATGTAGGTGTAATCCCTGGGTTAATGGATTATGTTAATGAGTTTGTAAGTGAGGAAGCAACAGAAGGTTATTTATTGGATGCGGGGTTGGTCGAGTTAAGTCCAGCTGATAGAAGCAAAGTTCTTGATGACATTGCTAATTTGACAAATTACAAATAACCTTAATCTAATTGAATAAAAAGAGGGGATTTCCCCCTCTTTTTTTATTGACTCATATCATTGTAATATAACTGTAACAAAAGTTTAGTATTCTTTCTAAATATCTAATGTTTTATTGGTCTCTAATTATTATAGTTCTTGGTATTTATTCCGCATATATTTTTGGAAAATCACGAATTAAATCAAACGCTAAGCAGTTAGATATCAAAACAGTTTCTCTTCCTACATATTATGCGCAATACATGATGGTCTGGTGTTTGCTACCTGCTCTTATTGTTTATTTTGGGTGGATCATTTTTGAAAATCAAATAATTCAAAATCTTGTCCTTGCAAACTTTGATTTTGAATTAAACCCCACTCTTAATCCTGGGCTATTAATTGCAGAGATAAAAAATGTTGCTTCAAACATTTCTTTTGCTGAGGGAAAAGCAATAGAAATATTAAATGCTGCGGAACATTACTCTTCACTTAAATTTACAAGTACAGTTGCTTTTTATTTAAGTGTTTTAATTTTTATGATTTTAGGAGTTATGATTGCCTCTAGAAAATTGCAACCCACTTTTCGTGCACAGAAATCAATTGAAAATTATATAAAATATTTTCTATTTTTTTGTTCTACAGTAGCAGTTTTAACAACTGTTGGAATTGTCTTCTCATTATTGTTTGAAAGTTTACGTTTTTTTTCTGAAGTATCTATTTTTGAATTCTTATTTGGAACTAAGTGGTATCCTTATATTCCTATACGAGAAGGTCAGTCAGGATCCCAAGGATCATTTGGAGCTATTCCAATATTTGCTGGAACATTTTTGATTATGATTGTTGCAATGAGTGTTGCTACACCTATTGGATTATTTACAGCAATTTATTTATCTGAATATGCTTCACCAAAAATAAGAAGTATAGTGAAGCCTCTTTTAGAAATTTTAGCTGGCGTCCCTACTATAGTTTATGGTTTCTTTGCTTTTGTTACTGTTGCCCCATTTGTCAAAACATTCGGCCAGTCCTTGGGAATAGATGCTTCGCCTACAAGTGCTCTTGCCGCAGGCTTGGTGATGGGCATTATGATTATACCTTTTATATCTTCGTTATCAGATGATGTAATAAATTCTGTCCCTCAAAGTTTGAGAGAAGGGTCTTTAGGTGTTGGCGCTAATAAAGCAGAAACAATTAAAAAGGTCATTCTACCAGCTGCCCTTCCTGGTATTGTGGGTGCCTTTTTACTAGGTGTTTCAAGGGCTATTGGAGAAACTATGATTGTCGTTGTGGCTGCAGGTACTGCGCCCAATTTAACTGCAAATCCTTTTGAAAATGTTACCACTGTTACAGTACAAATTGTTATTGCTTTAATTGGTGATCAAGAATTTGATGACCCACGAACCTTATCAGCTTTTGCATTAGGATTAGTTTTATTTGTTATTACATTAATTCTTAATATTTTTGCTTTAAGAATTGTTAAAAAATATAGAGAACGATATGAGTAATCAATATTCACACGAAAAAATTATTCAATTAAGAAAAAAAAGAAGTGCAGCTGATCGCCGATTCAAAACTTATGGCTTAATTGCTACCTTAATGGGAATGGCGATTTTATTTTTTTTATTATTTACTATTTTCTCTAAAGGATATTCTTCCTTTCAAAAATCTGTAATTGAATTAGAGGTGTCGTATGATCAAGAAACTTTAAAAATTACTTCTGACTCAACCTATGAAGAACAAGTAAAAGCAAAATTTTTTAGAGTGAAAAAAAATGCCATTGCCAAAGCACTACCTGACTTAAGTAAAAAAGATATTAAGTTGATAAAAAAGATGTTTTCAATAAATGTTGATAAAGAAATTAAGGAGTATTTTTTAAATAATCCAAATATTTTAAATACTACTCAGAAGATTTTTGTTACTGCTCATAGTGATGTTGATCAACTGTTAAAAGGAAATGCTAGACGTAATATTGAAGAGAAAAAAAGAAAATTAAATGATAGGCAATTAGAATTTTTTGATGAATTTGTTTCAAGCGGCAGATTAAAAACTAAATTTAATAATTTCTTTTTTAAGAATGCTGATTCAAGACATCCTGAATTGGCTGGTATAGCTGGATCTTTTGTAGGATCATTATTTACTTTGATGACTGTTTTTTTATTAGCGTTTCCAATTGGTATTGGCGCATCAATATATTTAGAAGAATTTGCACCAAAAAATAAGTTTACAGAGTTAATTGAAGTTAATATTGCCAACTTAGCAGCTGTTCCTTCTATAGTATTTGGTTTGTTAGGACTGGGTATTTTGTTAAATGTTTTTGGATTTCCAAGAAGTACACCTTTGGTTGGAGGAACTGTTTTAGCACTAATGACGCTACCCACGATAATTATAGCTTGTCGTGCCTCTCTTAAAGCCGTCCCACCATCTATAAAAGAAGGTGCTTTAGCGATGGGGGCATCAAAAATGCAAGCGGTATTTCATCATCAGGTACCATTAGCATTACCAGGCACTTTAACTGGTACTATTATTGGTTTAGCGCAAGCTTTAGGGGAAACAGCTCCTTTGATTATGATAGGAATGATTGCTTTTATCCCAAATATTCCAACCGGTTTCACAGAGCCATCTGCAGCTTTACCTGTACAAATCTATCTTTGGGTAGAAAGTTCAGAGAGAGGGTTTCAAGAAAAAACTGCTGCAGCAATAATGATGATATTAATATTTTTATTTTTAATGAATGCTTTAGCAGTATTCTTAAGAAGTAAGTTTGAGAGAAAATGGTAATATGAAAAATATAAAAATATCTTCAAAAAATGTAAATGTTCATTATGGTGCAAAACAAGCACTTCATTCAGTGTCATTAAATATTAATGAAAATGAAGTTACTTCACTAATTGGACCTTCTGGTTGTGGAAAATCTACTTTTCTAAGATGTATCAATAGAATGAATGATTTAATTGATATTTGTAAAGTTGATGGATCTATTACAGTAGATAATGAGGAAATTATTTCGGATGAAGTTGATGTAGTAAGTCTTCGTTCAAAAATTGGAATGGTTTTTCAAAAACCAAACCCTTTTCCTAAATCTATTTTTGATAATGTTGCTTATGGGCCAACTATTCATGGTATAGCTGAAAGCAAAACAGACTTAGAAGAAATAGTTCATTCATCATTAAAGAGAGCAGGACTTTTAAAAGAGGTAAAGGATCGTTTGCATGAACCTGGCACAAGCTTATCTGGTGGACAACAACAACGCTTATGTATTGCACGAGCAATAGCTGTTAATCCAGATATTATTTTAATGGATGAACCATGTTCAGCATTAGATCCAATTGCAACAGCAATAATTGAAGAATTAATTGATGAGCTTAAAGCAAATTACACTATTGTGATAGTGACTCACTCTATGCAGCAAGCAGCTAGAGTATCACAACGAACTGGGTTTTTTCATTTAGGGGAACTAATTGAAACAGGTGATACACAAAAAATTTTTACTAATCCTGATAATGAAAAAACACAGGGTTATATAACGGGAAGGTTTGGATAAATGGAACAAGATACACATATAGTTAAATCCTATGATGAGGAGATGAAAGAAATTAATAACAGCATCTTAGACATAGGAAGTTTAGTGGAAAATCAATTAAAAGAAGCTTTGGGTGCCTTAAAAAATCAAGATACAGAATTAGCTGACAAAGTAATTCAAGCAGATAATTTAATTGATGAAAAATTCAGGCAACTTGATCAAAAACTAGTTCTTATATTGGGAAAAAGACAACCAATGGCAACAGATTTAAGAACAATTTTCTCCGCAATTAAAATGAACAAAGATCTTGAAAGATTAGGAGATCATTCAACAAATATTGCAAAACGTACTGCTATGATTGAACTTGTTTTACCAGAAAAGCCTGTACGAGATATATTAAGAATGGGAGAGCATGTTCGAGTTATGATAGCAAAAGTTATTCAATCATTTGTAAACTTTTCTGCAGAGGAAGCAAAAATTGTTTGGGAAATGGATGAAGAAATTGATGATGAATATCTTGGTATTCTTCGACAACTTTTAACTTATATGATGGAAGATCCTAAAAGAATATCAGCATGCACAAATTTACTTTATATGGTTAAGGATCTAGAGAGGGCTGGAGATTATGTTCAAAATATTGCCGAAGACATATATTATGCAGTATCAGGAGAGCCTTTGTATAATGATGGACCAGATAGGGAGTGGGAAGCAATCAAACCTCTTAAAAAAAAGAAATAACTGTAATCAAATTGTAATAAAAATTTATTAAAAAATAAACAATGAAATTAAAAACTTTAATTGTAGAAGATGAGAGTTCACTACTTGAATTATTAAAATTTAATTTTATTAAAGATGGATTTAAAGTTGATACAGCAACTGATGGTGAAATGGCTCTTGAAAAAATTTTGAATAAAGCACCTGATCTTTTAATTTTAGATTGGATGTTACCAAAATTGTCTGGAATTGAACTTTGTAGACGTATTAGAAAAAATAAAGAACTAAAAAATCTTCCAATTATAATGTTAACTGCAAGGGGTGAAGAAGAAGATAGACTTCGAGGTTTAGAAACTGGAGCAGATGATTATGTCACTAAACCTTTTTCTGTAAATGAATTAATGGCAAGAGTTAAAGCAGTATTAAGAAGAATTAGACCGATGTTCACTGAAGAAGTTTTGTCATATAAGGGGATCGTAGTTGACCTCGTATCTCATAAGGTAACAAGAGACAGCGAAACACTCCATCTTGGTCCCACAGAATTTAATCTATTAGTTTTTTTTATGGAAAATATCGGCAGAGTTTTTTCAAGAGAACAACTTTTGAATCATGTGTGGAAAGATGAAGCATATGTGGAACCTCGCACTGTTGATGTACACATAAGAAGATTAAGAAAATCTATCAATAATGACGTAAAAGAAGATTTTATAAGAACAGTAAGAAGTGCTGGCTACTGTTTTGGCTCCTAATTAAGCCATAAATTAATTTTATACAAATCACTTATCACAATGTAAAATTGTCTTATGCAGGGATTTTTCAGATCTTTTTTTACTGTTAGTTTTTATACTTTTCTAAGTCGTATATTGGGTTTTGTCAGAGACATATTAATAGCGAGATTCCTTGGATCCACCGTAACATCTGATGCCTTCTTTGTTGCCTTTAGAATTCCCAATTTCTTTAGACGTGTTTTAGCAGAAGGTGCCTATAGCGCCGCACTAATCCCAGTTTTTTCAGGCGTTGTTATTGATTCCAAAAATGATCATGAAGCTGCAGACTTTGTGGAAAATACAATGTCATTGTTACTATTTGTTACGGTAATTTTGACCTTCATTTTCTTTTTTGGCATGCCGTATATTATTCAAATTTTAGCTCCTGGATTTTCTGCAAACAAAGAAGCATTTGATTTAGCTGTTCATTTTGGAAAAATTATTTTTCCGTATTTAATTTTTATTTCCCTCGTTGCCCATTTTGCGTCTATTAACAATGTTCACGGAAAATTTGTAGCAGGTGCTTTTGCTCCCGCTATTTTAAATATTAGTCTTATTCTTTCTCTTTTTATTTTAACCCCTCAACTCTCTACAGCTGGTCATGCTTTATCGTATGGTGTTTTGATTGGAGGGTTATTCCAATTTATTTATTTATATAAAGCGGTATTAAAATTTTATCGTCCTCGCATTCGTTTCCCACACTTTGATGAAAAATTAAAAAAATTTTTACGTTTATTTTTTCCAGGGTTAATTGGTTCAGGTGTCATACAATTAAATATTGTTATTGGAACAATTATAGCATCCTTTCTTCCAATAGGAGCTATTAGTCATATTTATTATGCAGACCGGTTAAATCAATTACCACTAGCCATTTTTGGTATTGCCATGGGTATTGTTCTTTTACCAAGTTTATCAAAGGCTATTAAACAAAATAACAAAGAGGAAATTACTACAACACAAAATAGAT
The DNA here is from genome assembly GCA_902577425.1 of uncultured Alphaproteobacteria bacterium. GTDB lineage: Bacteria > Pseudomonadota > Alphaproteobacteria > HIMB59 > MarineAlpha5-Bin3. The sequence continues at coordinate 574,459 of CACGZD010000001.1, forward strand.
CCTTAGAATTTTGTTTGTTAATATCTTTACCTTCAGCAGCTGGGTTATATATTTTATCTTCTCCTATTATTTATATTTTATTTGAGCGAGGAGCTTTCTTACCGGAAGATACTTTTTATACTGCTAAAGTCCTATCAATATTTTCCCTTGGACTGCCTGCTTATATTTTAATTAAAGTGTTAGTTACTTGTTTTTTTGCAAGAGAAGATACCAAAACGCCTCTTTATATTTCAGTGATCAGTGTCATAATTAATATTGTTTTATCTCTCTTATTAATAGGAACAATGCGAGAAATGGGCATTGCCCTTGCAACAGCAATTAGTTCCTGGGTAAATGCTGTACTGCTTTTTTTCATCTTGCGGGTAAAAAATAATATTTTGTTAGATAGTCGATTCATCAATAGTAGTTTTAAGATCATTATTTCAGCTATTGTGATGAGTGTTGGATGTTATTTTATTAATCAAATGATATTTTCCAATCTTCAAGACTTTAATTCATTATTACAAATAGTCAGTCTCATATTCGTTATTATATGTTGTAAAATAATTTATCTGGCTATGATTTTTATGTTAAAAGTACTCACAGTTCAGGAATTAAAAGGATATATACAAAATAAAGTATGACAAAAAATAGAATTTTATCAGGCGTTCAGCCATCAGGCGATTTGCATCTTGGTAATTACTTGGGTGCAATTAAAAATTTTGTGTCTCTTCAAAAAGATTATGAATGTTTTTTTTGTGTTGTTGATTTACATGCAATCACGGTATGGCAAGATCCAAAAGAATTAGCACAAAAAACAAGAGAAGTGACAGCAGCCTTTATAGCTAGCGGTATTGACCCTAATGAAAATATTTTATTTGCACAATCACAAGTGCCACAACATTCTCAATTAGCTTGGATATTTAATTGTGTTGCTCGCATGGGATGGTTAAATCGTATGACACAGTTTAAGGACAAAGCGGGAAAAGATAGAGAAAATGTTTCTGTGGGTTTATTTTCTTATCCCAATTTAATGGCAGCCGATATATTAATTTATTTAGCGACACATGTTCCCGTGGGTGAAGATCAAAAACAACATTTAGAGTTAACACGTGATATTGCACAAAAATTTAATAATGATTTTTCAACTGACTTATTTCCCATTCCTGAGCCTTTAATCTTTGGTGAAGCAACTCGTGTTATGAGTTTAAGAGACGGAACAAAAAAAATGAGTAAATCAGATCCCTCTGATTATTCACGCATTATGTTGAGTGATAATATAGATTCAATTGTTCAAAAAATTAAAAAAGCTAAAACTGACCCTCATCCTCTTCCAGCAACAAAAGAAGAGGCAGAGAAAAGACCTGAGGCTTTAAATCTAATTACTATATTTGCGGCTCTAAGTGATCAGTCTACAGATACAGTTTTAGAGCAATATTCTGGAAAAGAGTTTTCTCTTTTTAAGAAAGATCTTGCTGATTTAGCTGCTGAAAAATTACAACCTATTTCTAAAGAAGTGACAAAATTAATGAGTGATCAAGACTATTTAGATCAAATTATGAAAACAGGTAAAGACAAAGCTATTGCAGTTGCGGAACCAGTATTGACTAAAGTTTATGATATTGTGGGTTTTGCCAACACATAATCCCTGAATTTCCCCTAAAAATACACAAAATGTCCAATTTTTTTCATACGAAAGACATATTAATCACTATATAATAAGTGCATGTTTATACAAACGGAACAAACACCTAATCCAGAAACACTAAAGTTCTTACCCGGTCGCGTTGTTATGACAGAAGGGACGGCTTTTTTTCAGAATACTGAGGAAGCTTCAAACTCTCCTTTTGCTAAAAGATTATTTAATGTTGATGGTATAAAAGGAGTGTTTTTTGGAAGTGATTTTATTACCATTACTAAATCTGAAAATACTACCTGGGAAATTTTAAAACCGATTGCTCTTGGTGCAATCATGGATCACTATAATTCTGATGATGAAACTTTAATTTCTGAAGAAAAAACTAAGGGTAAAGAATCTTTAAAATCAGATTCTTCAGACTCCGATATTGTTAAACAAATAAAAGAATTACTTGATACAAGAGTTCGACCAGCCGTAGCTATGGATGGCGGTGATATTGTATATCAAAATTTTGAGGACGGTATAGTATATTTACATATGCAAGGAGCATGCTCAGGGTGTCCTAGTTCTACAGCAACTTTAAAAATGGGTATTGAAAATATGTTAAAACATTATGTGCCTGAAGTAAAAGAGGTGAGACCAATAGATGTATAAGAACTTTGAGGAATATCAAAAAAGATATTTTGAAAAATATTATAAACAAGTTTCAAAAATTGAGACTAATAAAAAATATTCCTTTTCTCTTTTTGCTAAACAATTTTCTTTCTTAAGCGTTGTTTTAGTTTTTTCTTATTTTGTTTTATTTTATAATGCGAATGTAAATTCTAAATATAATTCAGAAGAAGTTAATATGATGTATTCACAAAAATTTATTGATAATGATGATATTTATTATAATTCTATACATTTAAATAAAATCTCTTTACCAAAAAAAATAAAAATAGATCCTTATCTATTTAAAAAAGATCATAAAATAAACTTATCTTCTTTGAATGCGACTTTACCTAAAAACTCACTTCCTTTAGATTGGCAAAAAGGCTTTTCATTAAAAAAAGTTGAATTTATAGAAACTTTGTTACCTCTAATAGCCTATCAAAATCAGCAAATACTTGTTGAAAGAGAAAGATTATTTAAAATTCAAAATTACTTATTAGATAACAAAACTCTTAATCAAAACGATCTAGAATATCTCTTTGCTATTGCTGATAAATATTCAATAGAGACAAACAACAAACATAAAATAGATATTGTTGATAAATTACTTCTATCGGTAAATATCATTCCTACATCTATTGTGCTTGCTCAAGCTGTTACTGAAAGTGGCTGGGGTACTTCAAGATTTGCTAAAGAATACAATGCGTTATTTGGCCAATATACCTACAATGAAAAAAAAGGAGTTATTCCTTATGAAAGAGAAATTGGTAAAAAACATTTAATTAAGCATTTTTCATCATTAGATAAGAGTGTCGAATCATATTTTAAAAATATTAATACGCATTATGCGTATGAAAAATTTAGAAGCATAAGAAATGCGATGCATGAAGACAATTTAGATATAAAATTATTAACGAATGCACTTGATGTTTATGCAGAAGATAAATCGTATGTTGATACTATTAATTCCGTTATAGATACTAATGAATTTACTCAATTTGACTTAAGATCGTATATATTTACCAGTTCCTAAAATATTATAGATAAAATTGGTGTCCAAACCATCTCCAATTATTATTTTTATCTTTAGCTGTACAATTTAATCGCGACCGACCAATCGTTAGTTTTCTTTTTAATCTTATTTCAATTCTTTCATTAAATTTAAAGATCTCACTTTCTACTTGTCCCTTACTATCAAAAACAAAACAATCTATTGAAGGTGCTAGTTTTTGATCTAATAAAGAGAATCCAATAAATGGTGGATTTTCTTCAATCGATGGATTGGATGGAATAAAATCATATATGCCCAACCCTTTTGTATTTGCTGCAAATCTGACTCTATCAATTTCTCCATATCTTTCATTTAAAGAAAATCTAGGAAGGTAATATAAATTTGAAGTATCATTTATCACACCTGAATGTTGTCCAAAGGCAACTTTATATTTATACTCTTTTAATATATTAATAATTTTTTCATCAGCTTCACCATATGGATAAGCAAATAACGATGGAATTTTTCCTATTTCTTTTAAAAAAATTTTATTCGATTTTTCTATTTCATTTTTAATTTCTTCCATAGATAGATTAGGCATATGTTCATGAGTATGAGAATGCCCTCCAATGGTAACTCCCTCTTCTACTAATTTCCTAATTTGATTCCAACTCAGATAATTTTTATTATTTTCAACAATAGTTGAAGTATTAACAAAAAGAGTTACTGGAAAATTTTTCTCTTTTAATTTTGGCCACGCATAAGTTAAAAAAGATTTATCAGCATCGTCTACAGTTAATCCTATAGTATTGTTTGGAAGATCACCATCATTGATAATAGTATCTACAATATATTCTAACGGTAAGACATTATATTTAGTTTTAGAAAATTCATTTAAGTGCTCCTCAAATTGTTCTGGTCTAATATTAGTTGAGGGATATTTTGGAACATCAAATTTATGATACATAAAAACAACTGCAGAATTTTTTACATTATTCGCATGACTTATGTTAGAATAAGTTAGTATGATAAAAATTAATGCAATATAAAATTTTAGTGTACTCATAATGATCTTGTTTCTTGATACAGTCTCTCCTTTACCAGAATTTTCTCTTATTGCAGATAGCAAAATTATACTTTCTAAAAGAATAATTAATAATCATCATGAAAAAATGAGTGACTACTTGATAAAAAGTTATACTGATCTCGAAAAAAAATTTTCTCTAGATCAAAAACTAGAAAACTTAATCATTAATATTGGTCCTGGGTCGTATACTTCTTTAAGAATAGGCATAGCTTTTTTTTCAGGTTTAAGCCTGTCTTATCAAATTGATTTGAAAGGTATCCCATGTGTAGATTTTTATAAGTATTTAATATCTAAAGATGATTTACTACTTACGGGAATCTATATTAATTCTGCTAATAATCAAAAATTTATATGTATATATGATCAAAAAAAAGAATATTATAATATTCATAAAATTGAAAGTTTTAATGAAATAGAAAATTTTAAAATCAAAAAAATTATTAGCAATACTGAATTGAATAAAAATAACTCAAACTTTTTTAAGAATATTAAATATCAAAGTATTAGTTTTAAAGAAATAATCATTAAAAATTTAGATGCTATAATGAAGTTAGAAAGTCCTAAAATAATTGAGCCAATATATATTTCAAATAACAAAATTTTAAATTAATCTTTTGTATAATATTAATAAATTATTACCAGTTGACTTTTCACACTGTTATGATTTGATGAAATTAAATCAAAATGATTTAAAATATTTTAAATTTTTGGGTTGGAATAAAGAACAATTTGAAAAACAGTTTTTTAAAGATAATTTTTATGGTTTAGGCCTTTTTTTTGATAATAAACTTAAAGGTTTTGTTATTGGTGATATAATTAATATTGATAATATAATTGAATATGAGATATTGTTAATTTATATTGATAATGAAAAAAGAAATCTTGGTTATGCTTCTAAATTATTATCTGATATTTATTTAGGCTTAAATCATAGAAATTTAAAAAAAATTTATTTAGAAGTAGCATCAAATAATTATAAAGCAATTAAACTATATACAAAAAATGGTTATAACAAAACAGGCACAAGAAAAAAATATTATAATTTTACAAATAAAAAAATTGATGCCCTTCTTTATGAAAAAATTATAAATGACACAATTAAATCATAAAAAAATTTTTATTAAATCTTATGGTTGTCAAATGAATGTATATGATTCTAATAGAATAAAAGATTTATTTGAACCCAAAGGATACTCTCAAACTTCTAAAGTTGAAGATGCAGACTTAGTAGTTCTTAATACTTGCCATATAAGGGAAAAAGCAGCAGAAAAAGTGTATTCTGATATTGGACGAATAGAAAAAACATTTTCTAAAAATAAAAAACATGATTATAAATTAATAGTTGCAGGATGCGTAGCTCAAGCAGAAGGAATTGAAATAAAAAATAGAGCTCCCCGAGTAGATTATGTAGTTGGTCCTCAATCATATCAAAACTTACCTGAAATGATTAATAAAAATGAAGAATTCATAAGTGATGATTTTCTTCAAAATGAAAAATTTAAAAACCTTATCTTTAAGTCTTCAAATATAGTTTCAGAATTTATTTCTATTCAAGAAGGGTGCGACAAATTTTGTTCTTTTTGTGTAGTTCCTTATACAAGAGGTTCTGAATTTTCTAGACCCGTAAAAGAAATTAAAGATGAAATAAAGCAATATATTGATAATGGTATTCAGGAAGTAATATTACTTGGTCAGAATGTAAATGCTTACCATGGGCAAAATAATAACAAAGATGTTGATCTTGCTTATTTGCTAGAATCAATTAGCGAGTTCGAACAAATTAAGAGAATTCGATATATGACATCACATCCTAATGATATGAGTGATTCATTAATTAATTCTCATGTTAGCAATGAAAAATTGATGCCATTTATTCATCTTCCTATTCAATCCGGATCAGATAATATCTTAAAGAAAATGAATAGAAGACATACTAGAAATAAATACTTAGAAATTGTTAATAAACTTAAGTCTAAAAGACCTGATATAGCTATGTCTTCAGATTTTATAGTTGGTTTTCCAGGTGAAACTGATGATGATTTTGATTTAACAATGAATCTTATAGAGGAAGTAGAATTTTCAATTGCTTATTCATTTATGTTTAGCCCTAGACCAGGAACACCCGCACATAAATTAGAAGATATTAATAAGAATATAAAAAAAGCAAGGTTAAGTGCATTGCAATCATTATTAAAAGAACAACAAAAAAATTTTAATATGTCATTTGTGGGAAAAGAATTAGAGGTATTATTTGATAGAAAAGGAAGAAATCAAAACCAATATATTGGCAGATCAATATATAACCAAAGTGTTTTTATTACTTCAAAAGAAAACTTGATAGGTAAAATTTTGCAAGTTCTGATTATTAGATCTACTGATTTTGCTTTAGAGGCAAAAAAACAATGAACTCATACTCAGATTTTTTACATATTGAATTTGATGATAATAATATACTTAGTAGTCTTTTTGGAATTGATGATGCAAATTTACGATTGATAGAAAAATTTAATAAAGTGAAAATAAATTACCGTGGTAACCAGGTTAAAATAGCTGGGAATAAAGTATCTATTGAAAAAACAAAAAAAACTCTTTTAAATCTTTTCGAGGAAGCAAAAAAAGGAAATGAAATTGATGAAGAAAAAATTAAAGATATAAAAAGCTTATTATCTTTAGATGAAAGTGATTCTACTAAGTTAAATTTATATATTCAAACTAAAAAAAGAAAAATTATTCCCAGAAGTAATAATCAAAAAAAGTATTTTAAACTACTTAATGAAAAAAATATAATTTTTGCAATTGGTCCAGCAGGGACAGGAAAAACCTTTTTAGCTGTAGCTAAAGCAGTTGCAGCCTTACAAAGTGGGAGAGTAAATAAGATTATATTATCTAGGCCAGCTGTAGAGGCAGGAGAAAAATTAGGTTTCTTACCTGGAGATCTTAAAGAAAAAGTAGATCCTTTTTTAAGACCAATTTATGATGCTCTTTATTCTATGATGCCAGTAGATCAAGTTGAAAAAAAAATTAATAATGGGATTATTGAAATTGCTCCAATTGCTTTTATGAGAGGTAGAACTTTGGAGGATTGTTTTGTTATTCTAGATGAAGCGCAAAATAGTACTAAAATTCAAATGAAGATGTTTTTAACTAGATTAGGCAAAAATAGCCAAATGGTTGTTGTAGGAGATACAAGTCAAATTGATCTTGTTAGTAGAAATGAATCAGGTTTATTAGATGCTGAAAAAAAACTTTCAAAAATTAATGATATAGGTTTCATTATACTAAATGATAGTGATGTAGTTCGCCATGAATTGGTTAAGAAAATAATTAATGCATATGAATCAAAATGATAAAATTTACAGTAATTTGTAAATCTAAACATTGGCCAGCAAGAGTTAAGAAAATTACATCTATAGTTAAAAAAATTCTAAAAATTAAAAAAGATTTAAAATTCAGGCAAGCTATTAATTACAACTGCAATATCATTTTAACAGATAATAAACTAATTAAAAAAATTAATTATAAATTTAGAAAAAAAAAACAACCTACTGATGTTTTAACTTTTGTTTCTGAAATTAGAAAAAAAAACTTAAAAAAATTAAAAATTTGTGATATTTTTATTTCAGCTGAAATAATTAAAAAAGATGCCAAAAGAAATCATACTACATTTTATGATCATTTTACTCATATCTTGATTCATAGTTTTTTACATATTAATGGTTTTAATCATTTAAAAAACAAAGACTATTATAAAATGATTAAAAAAGAAGTTTTAATTCTAAAAAAATTAGGAATAATCAACTCTGCTTTTAAATAAATTATGGAAAATACAGAAAAAAAATCGCTTTTTAAAAATTGGTTAATAAAACGACTTTTATCTAATGAATCAACAAGAGAAGAAGCTTTAAATTATATAACGTCTAATGAGAAAAATACAAATATTGAAGACGTCGAAGAAAATAATGAAAAAAGTTTAATTAAAAATATATTATCACTTGATGAAAAAAGTGTTGAAGATATTATGGTTCCAAGAGCAGAAATAGTTTCAATAGAAATAAAACAAAATATGAAAGAAATTCTTTCATTAATAGAAAATGAATCACATTCTAGAATGCCTGTTTTTGAAAATAATTTAGATAATGTTCTTGGGTTTTTACATGTTAAGGATTTAATAAAAAATAATAATGAAAATAATTTTGAATTAAAAAAAATTATTAGAGATATTTTATATGTTGCTCCCAAATCCCCAATATTGGACTTATTAAAAAGAATGAGATCTTCAAGAATTCATATTGGGTTAGTCGTAGATGAATTTGGTGGGGTAGATGGACTAATCACCATTGAGGATTTGGTAGAAGAGATTGTAGGAGAAATCGAAGATGAACATGATGCCGATGATTTCCAAGAAATCTTTCAAAAGATTGATGATAAAACTATTCTAGTAAAGTCTGGTTATAAAATAGAGGATATGGAAAAATATTATGATGTTAAAATTAATATTGATGATGAAGAGATAGATACAGTAGGTGGCTTACTATTTTTTTTAGCAAACAAAGTGCCTAAAAACAGTCAGGTATATAATTATGAAGATATATTGCAGTTTAAAGTAATAAAAGCTTCAGCTAGACGTATTGAATCTCTTCAAATAACAAAAATTAAATAAATTGATTTTTTTTATACTATTTTTTTTATGTGGTATTGTTGTTAGTTTTTTATACCCACCCTTTTTTTTAACTCCAGTTGGTTTTTTTATATTTCCTGCTTTGTTTTATTTATTAAATCATAAAAATTATATTGCTTTAAGTTTTAAAAAACATTTTTTATCAGGATTTAGTTTCGGCTTAGGCTTTTTTATAATTTATTTAGGGTGGATAAAAGAACCTTTTTTAATAGAAGATATAACAAAAAAATATTTTATTTTTTCTTATCTATTAATAATTTATTGCGCTCTTTATTATGGAATAATTTTTTTAATATTAGGTTTTTTTAAAACAAAAATTATTAAATTATTTGCTTTACCTATGCTAATGGTTCTAGTTGAGTTTGCTAGCAATAATTTTGTTTATGGATTTCCATGGCTTTCATTTTCCTTAGTTCATTCTAACAATATATTTGGAACTTCTCTTATCTATTTTACCGGAACTTACTTTACTAGCTATATTACTATTTTAATTTTTCTAGTATTTAGTATATTTTTTATTAAAAATTTAAAATTAAGAAAAGTTTTACAATTCATATATTTATTTATTTTTTTACTTATTATTATTTTATGTTTAACAAGATACTTTGATGCACAGTCTTCAAAATCTGATTACATTAATATTTCTATAGTACAAAGTAATATCCATATTAATCAATATTTAGATCAAAATGAGAAAATTAAGAAACAAAAATTTATATTGGATTTAGTACAAAAAAATAAAAGTGAAATAGTAATATTTGGTGAAAACGATTACCCGTTTTTGATGAGTTTAAACGATATTAATTTGATTCAAAACCATATACAAAATAATCAAAGTGTAATTATAGGATCAATTAGAAAAGAAGATAATAATTATTTTAACTCAATATTCTTAATAAGGAAAAATGAATATTCTTATTTTGATAAACAAATATTAGTTCCATTTGGAGAATTTCTTCCTTTGAGAAATTTATTTGGCTTTATGGAGTATATCTCTGGTTCACTTGATTTTACCAAAGGTACTATGGAAAGAAATTTGCAATTAAATAATATAAAAATACTACCAATTATATGTTATGAAATTTTATTTTTTTGGAAATTACTTAATAAATCAAATATCAATTCTGATATTATAGTTAATATTACTAATGATTCTTGGTTTGGAGATTTTTCAGGACCCTACCAACATTTTTATTTTGCTAAATTAAGAGCTGCTGAGTTTAACAAAACATTAATACGAGTTTCAGTTAATGGAATTTCAGCAGGAATTGATAATTTTGGAAAAGTAATAAAATTCTCAACGCTTAATCAACAGCAAAATAAAATAATTTCAATTCCAGTTAGCAATAATAATAATCAATATATTAAATTTCATAAAATATTATTTTTTCTAATTTTTTTTCCTTTTTTAATAATTTTATTTATCAATAAAAAAAATGCTTAATTTTAAATATAAGTTATTTGGAAGATCAAAGGGAAGAAAAAGAAATAAAAATATATTGCTTAATAACTTAAATAAATTTGATTTTAATATTAAAAAAGATTTAAATAATAAATCATTTAATATTCTTGATATTGGTTCAGGAAACGGAGAAAATGCTATTTATTTATCAAAACTTTACCCAAATTCTAGAATTATAACTTGTGAAATATTTGAAGACGGTAATATTAATTTAATTAATCAAATAAATAAATTACATATTAATAACATTCGTTTATTTAAAGGCAATGCTCTACAGTTGTTAGATGGATTAAAAGAAGATATGATATTCAATCAAGTATGGATATTATTCCCTGATCCATGGCCAAAAAAAAGACACCATAAAAGACGTTTAATTAACCATACTTTTTTAAATTATATACATAATTTTCTCAAAGACTCAGGGAGAATTATGATAGCAACAGACTCAAGTTCTTATATGCAATTAATATTTAATTTAATTTATGAGTTTAAACACAAATATGAATGGGAAAATCAAAATTATCAAATATGGAATTATGATTTTTTAGATTTGGCTGAAACTAAATTTTATAAAAAAGCACTAAATTCAAATAGAAAATCGACTTTTTTTTCTCTAAAAAAGATTTAAGCCTTGAATATTTTAGTTTTTTTTAATATAGGTTCATAAAATTTGATTAATTTCAAAGGTGGGTTTTCCCGCCTTTTTTTTGTATATTTTTATGGCTAAACAAAAAATTAAAGTAATAAGAGAGGAAATGCTTCAAGTAGCAAATAATGTTGCTCAAGAAAAAAGCATTGATAAAGATTCTGTTTTTGAAGCTATGGAAATGGCTTTAGAAAAAGCTGCTAGAGTAAAATATGGATTCGAGCGCGATATAAGAGTTTCTGTAAATAGGGAAAATGGAGATATAAACTTAAATTCTTATCTTGAGGTAGTAGAATCATTATCTGAAGAAAATCAAATCAATCAAATCTTACTTGAAGATGCTAATAAAATTGATCCGGAAATAAAAATAGGAGAGTTTATAGTAAAAAAACTTCCTCAGATAGATTTAGGTAGGGTTGCTGCACAGAACGCCAAAGGAGTAATAATTCAAAAAGTAAGAGAAGCAGACAAATCTAGACAATATAATGAATTTAAAGATAAGGTTGGAGAAATAGCAGTTGGTGTAGTTAAAAGAACTGAATTTGGTAATTTAATAGTTGATCTGGGAAAGAGTGAAGCAATTATCAAAAGAGAAGAATTGATACCTAGAGAAGCATTTAAAAATGGTGATAGAGTTAGGTCATATATTTATGATGTAAAAGAAGATGTAAAGGGCTATCAAATTTTTTTATCAAGAACCCATCCTGAATTTTTATCTCATTTATTTAAACAAGAAGTTCCAGAAATTTATGAGGGTGTTATAAAAATTAAAAGTGTAGCGAGAGATCCAGGCTCTAGAGCTAAAATAAGTGTTTTTACAGAAGACTCTACTATAGATCCTGTAGGAGCATGTGTAGGAATGAGAGGCTCAAGAGTTCAAGCAGTAGTAAACGAATTACAAGGTGAAAAGATAGATATAGTTATGTGGTCTGATAACCAAGCAACCTTTTTGGCTAACGCTTTAGCCCCTGCTGAAGTAAGTAAAATATTTTTATATGAAGAAAAAAATAAAGTTGAAGTAGTAATACCAGACGAACAATTAAGTTTAGCTATTGGAAGAAAAGGACAAAATGTTAAATTAGCATCTAACCTGACTAATTTAGAAATTGATATTTTAACTGAAGAAGAAGAGACTGAAAGAAGACAATTAGAATTTAAGGAAAAAACTCAGATGATGATTAAATCTCTTGATGTTGAAGATGTTATAGCTCAACTGTTGGTTACTGAGGGGTATGTTTCAGTTGAAGGTATTGCTTCTGAAAGTGAAGAAAATTTAGAAAAAATAGAAGGATTTGACAATGATTTAGCAAAAGAAATCATTTCTCGTGCTTCTAATTATATTAAAGATCAAAATGAAGAAGATATAAAAATTATCAATGAAAATATACAGGACGAAGAATTAAAAAACCTAGAAGGAATAAATAATAAAATGTTATCACTTCTAGCCAAAAACAATATTGTAACTCTTAATGATTTTGCTGATTTGGCAACTTTTGAACTTACTGATAAAGAAGAAGGTATTTTTAAAAATCTCGATATTGATGAAAAAGCCGTAGATAGTATGATTATGAAAGCTAGAGAAAAATGGTTTGTTGAGGAAGAACAAGAGAAATAAGCAATTAAATAGGTAATTTAAATTGGATAAAGATAAAGATAAAGATAACAAGAAAAAACCTTTAAAGCTATCATCCTCAGGGAGATTACAAATACGAAAGAATCTTGGTCCTGCAGGAGACAAACCTAGAAATACAGGTCAAAAAAAAACAATTCAGATAGTTTTCCGCAATAAAAATAATCAACAAAAAAGCTCTTCTACAGCACAAAGTAATTTTAGAGGATCTTCCTCTTTTAGAACCCCTGGAGCCACTTCAAAGTTAGTTCCTCCTGCAAATTTTTTTAATCAACCTAATAAAAACTTTTCTGGTAAAAATAAAAAAACTTCAGAAGCAAAAAAAAGCTCTCCTAAAAAATCTACCCTAAAACCTCAAGATAATGATATAGGAAAAATTAATATTAATAAAATTTTAGAACAAGAAGAACAAGAATTTGATAAATTTCCTAGTTTAGCAAAAATAAAAAGAGCAAGAGAAAAAGAAAAGCTAAAATCTCAAGATTCAACAGAGTCAAATAAAAAAGGTAGGGAGATTACGATACCAGAAATCATAACTGTCCAAGAGCTTGCAAATAGGATGGCTGAAAAAACAGCTGATGTAGTTAAAACACTTATGAAGATGGGGGTTATGGCAAATGCAACTCAATCTTTAGAGGCAGACACTGCTGAAATAGTAGCTACAGAATTAGGACATAAAGCTAAATTAGTTACTGATGATGATATTTTAAAAGAAATAGAGGATATAGATGATTCTAAAGAATCTTTACAAACCAGAGCTCCGGTAGTTACAATTATGGGACATGTTGATCATGGGAAAACAAGTATATTAGATGCTTTTAGAAATTCAAATGTTGTTTCAGGGGAATCTGGCGGTATCACACAGCATATTGGAGCTTATCAAATTAATAACAATGATAAAAAAATTACTTTTATTGATACACCTGGACATGCAGCTTTCTCAAATATGAGGGCAAGAGGATCAAAAACTACAGACTTAATTATACTTGTAGTTGCTGCTGATGATGGATTAAAACCTCAAACAATAGAATCTATATCACATGCTAAAGCTGCGAATGTACCAATTATTATTGCAATTAATAAAATGGATTTGCCAGCAGCTGATCCTGACAAAGTTAGAAATGAATTATTAAGTCATGAAGTAGTTGTAGAAAAGTTAAGTGGAGATGTTTTAGATGTAGAAATATCAGCTTTAAAAAAAACAAATTTAGAAAAACTAGAAGAAGCCATTCATCTTCAAGCAGATCTTTTAAATTTAAGTGCGAATCCAAATAGATCTGCCAGAGGGTCAATTATTGAATCAAAGCTTGAAAAGGGAAGAGGTTCAGTTGCTACTGTTTTAGTTCAAAAAGGTACTTTAAAAATTGGAGATATTTTTGTATCAGGTTCTGAATGGGGAAAAGTAAAGGCTCTAATAGATGACAAAGGGAACAACATTAAACAAGCACCACCATCTATGCCTGTAGAAGTTTTGGGTTTTGACGCTAATCCTTTAGCCGGAGATGATTTTATAGTTGTTGATAATGAGAATACAGCTAGAAAAATTGCTGAATATAGATTCAATAAAAAACAAATACAAAAAAACAAAGTTGTAAAAACTAATGTTGAAGAAATGTTTGAACAAATTTCTGCGGGAGAATCCGTTACGTTGCCTGTAATTATAAAAGCTGATGTTCAAGGTTCAGCTGAAGCTATAGAAAATTCAATTACCAAACTATCTACAGAAGAAGTTAAAACTTCAGTAATACATAAAGGAGTAGGGGCAATTACAGAAAGCGATGTTGCTTTAGCTAATTCAGGTAAAGGATTTATAGTCGGCTTTAATGTAAGAGCAATACCTCAAGCAAGAGACATGGCTAAACGTGATGGAGTTAATATACAATACTACTCTATTATCTATGAATTAATTGATGACATTAAAAACTTAATGTCGGGATTATTAGATCCAGATATATCGGAAAAAATAACTGGAAATGTAGAAATCAGAGAAGTTTTTTCAATTTCAAAAGTGGGAAATATTGCCGGATGTTTTGTTAAAGAAGGTTTCATTTCTAGAAACTCAAAAATACGAATACTACGTGATAATGTTGTAATACATACTGGATCAATCAATAGTTTAAAAAGATTTAAAGAAGAAGTTAAAGAAGTAAAAACAGGTTACGAATGTGGAGTAATGGTTGAAAATTATTCTGATATTAAAGTCAACGATATAATTGAAACTTTTGAAATAACAGAGTCTAAAAGAAAGCTGTAAAATAAAATTATAATTATAATTTTTATGACATCACAAAGACAAATGAGATTTGGAGAATTAATTCGATCTTTAATTAGTGACTGTTTACTAAAAGAAGATTTTTATGTATCTGATGTGCCATTTACCACTATTACTGTATCTTTTGTAAAAATGTCTAAGGATTTAAAGATTGCCAATGTATATTTTATGCCTTTAGGTGGAAAGTTTAAGCAAAGTTTTTTAGATCTTTTAAATTCTAAAAAGTATATTTTTCAAAAATACATAGCCAAAGCTAAATTACAATCAAAATTTACACCTAAAATAAATTTTTATATTGATGATTCTTTTGAAGAAGCTGAAAAAATTTCTAAATTATTAATGAATAAAAAAGTATCAAGAGATTTATAATGAATAAAGATCAAGGTTGGTTAAATGTTTATAAACCTAAAGGAATTTCATCTTTTAATGCAGTTTATAAAATTAAAAAAAAATTTAATTTAAAAAAAATTGGTCATGGAGGAACATTAGATCCTTTAGCAGAAGGAGTATTGCCAATTGCTATAGGAAAAACTACTAAATTAATACCATTTATAAATAAAAATATTAAAGAATATGAGTTTAAAATTAAATGGTGTGAGCAAACAACTACTGATGATAGTGAGGGAGAAATAATAGCTAGATCTTTAAAAATTCCTTCACCTTTAGAAATAAATAATCAAATATTAAAATTGAAAGGAAGTATTTTACAAAAGCCTCCACTTGCCTCCGCAATTAAAATTAATGGAAAGAAAGCTTATCAACTTTTAAGAGTAAAAAAAAACTTTCAAATTAAAGAAAGATTAGTTTTTCTTGATAAGGTTATTTTGCTAGATTCCCAAAAACAAACCTCAAAATTTTTTATAAGATGCGGTAAAGGCTTTTATATTAGAAGTTTTGCAAGAGATTTAGGAGAAAAACTTGACACTAAAGCCCATATATCATCTCTTAAAAGGATAAAAGTAGGTAAATTTGAAGCAAAAAATGCGAATTTACTGGACGATCTTCTAAATATAAGACAAAGGCTCTTTGAATTTAAAGGTTTCCACTCATCTTCATGTATGCTGGACGACATCTTGGCATATGAAATAGATGATGAGAAAGACATAACTAGTATTTCTCAAGGTAAGTCAATAAAGTTAGATATTAAAAAATTGATTAAAACCCCTTTAGATTTGACTGATGAAAAAGTAATTTTTTTAACAGTCAGGAAAAATGTTATTTCCTTTGGCAAATTAAGTGGGGATTTGTTTAAACCAAATAAAGTTTTATTATAGGAGCGATGATGTCGATATCAAAAGAAAAGAAAAAAACAATAGTTTCTAAATTTGCTATTAACCCAAATGACACTGGTTCAGCTGAAGTACAAATAGCAGTTTTAAGTGAAAGAATAAATAATTTAATAGAACACTTTAAGGAACATAAACATGACAATCATTCTAAAAAAGGATTATTAGCAATGGTTAACAAAAGAAAAAAATTATTAAATTATTTGTCAAAAAAAGATAAAGCAAAATATAATGAACTCATAAGTTCTTTAAATATTCGTGGTTAATAAAGATTAGAATATAATAATTATAAGATTAAAGTAGGAATAGGAAAATAAATGTTTGAAATAAATAAAGTTGAAATTAATTGGGCAGGAAAAAAATTAACATTAGAGACAGGTAGAATTGCAAGACAAGCTGATGCTTCAGTTTTAGCTACATATGGAGGAACTACTGTTATGGCAAATGTAGTAGCAGCTAAAAAAGAAAAACCTGATATAGATTTTTTTCCTTTAACTGTTAACTATCAAGAAAAATTTTATGCAGTAGGAAAAATACCTGGAGGTTTTTTTAAAAGAGAAGCAAGACCAACAGAAAAAGAAACTCTAATATGTAGACTAATTGATAGACCTATACGCCCTTTATTTCACAAAGATTTTAAAAATGAAACACAAGTTATGTGTACGGTATTGTCTCATGATCAAGAAAATGATTCAGATATTGTAGCAATGATTGCCACAAGTGCTGCGCTTACTTTATCTGGCTTACCGTTTATGGGTCCTTTAGGAGCTGCAAAAATAGGAATGGTTGAAGGAAAATTTATTTCTAACCCAACATTATCAGAAATGAATAATTCAAATTTAGAATTAGTTGTAGCTGGTACTAATAAGGGTGTATTAATGGTAGAATCAGAGGCTCAACAGCTATCTGAAGATGAGATGTTAGAAGCCGTTGAAATAGGTCAAAAAACTTATATTGAAGTTATTGATGCTATTATAAAACTAGCAAAAAAAGCTGCTAAAGATCCTTGGGATATTAAAGAAAAAGCGGAAGAAATTAAAAATTTACCTTCTGAAATTGAAAAAAATTACAAATCAAAATTTATTGATGCATATAAAATTCAAGAGAAACAAAAAAGATCTGAATTATTAAATGAAATAAGAAGTGAAATTAGTGAAAATTATGAAACTGAGATTCTAACCTCAGTTATTGTTAGTGATGCAACAAAATCAATTGAGAAAGATATAGTTAGAAGTGAATTATTGAAGACTGGAAATAGAATAGATGGTCGTGATACCAAAACAGTTAGACCAATCAAATGTGAAGTTGGTGTTCTTGAAAGAACACATGGCTCTGCTTTATTTACTAGAGGAGAAACTCAAGCATTAGTAGTTACTACTTTAGGAACAGGTCAGGATGAACAACGTATTGATGCAATAGAAGGAGAATATAAAGAAAACTTTATGCTTCATTATAATTTTCCTCCTTACTCAGTTGGTGAAGTAGGAAGAGCAGGCTCTACTAGTCGTCGTGAAATTGGACATGGTAAATTAGCTTGGAGAGCAATTCACCCTATGTTGCCTTCAGCAGAAAAATTTCCTTATACCTATAGAGTGGTGTCTGAAATTACTGAATCAAATGGCTCAAGTTCAATGGCAACAGTTTGTGGAACCTCTTTATCTTTAATGGATGCTGGTGTCCCTCTTGAAAAATCTATTGCTGGAATTGCCATGGGATTAATTAAAGAAGAAGATAATTATTTAGTTTTATCTGACATATTAGGAGATGAAGATCATTTAGGTGATATGGATTTTAAAGTAGCAGGCACTAAGGATGGAATTACTTCTCTACAAATGGATATTAAAATCACCAGTATAACGTCAAATATTATGAAAGAAGCACTTGCACAAGCAAAGGAAGGAAGGCTTCATATTTTAAATGAGATGTCAAAAGCTATTAATAAATCTAGAGAAAAGATTTCTAATTATGCACCAACTATAACCACCATCCAAGTTCACAAAGATAAGATACGTGAAGTTATTGGAAAAGGTGGTGCGGTAATAAGAGAGATTACTGAAAAAACTGGTGCAAAAATTGAAATCAATGATGAAGGCCTTGTAAGTATTGCAGCAGTTGATGGCGAGTCTGGCAAAGCTGCAATTGATTGGGTAAATAGTATTGTGGAGGAGCCTGAAGTAGGTAAAGTTTATGAAGGAAAAGTTGTAAAACTTATGGATTTTGGAGCTTTTGTAAATTTTATGGGTTCTAGAGATGGATTAGTTCATATAAGTCAGCTTAAAAATGAAAGAGTTGAAAAAGTTAGTGATGTTGTAAAAGAAGGTGAAATTGTTAAAGTTAAAGTTTTAGATATTGACTCTCGTGGTAAAGTAAAATTGTCTATGAAAGAAGCTAATTCAGAATAACTAATATGTTAAACCTTCCTAAACTTATAGGCCATAGGGGGGTAAAAAATTTAGCACCAGAAAATACTTTGGATTCAATAAAATTAGCTCATAAACTGGGTTTAAAATGGATAGAGGTGGATGTTAAAATTACGAAAGACAAAATACCAATAGTTTTACATGATGATTCACTTGATAGAACAACTAATTTTAAAGGTTTAACAATAGATTTTTTGTATGAAGAAATTAAAAAATTAGATGCAGGTTCTTTTTTTTATAATCATAAAACAAATATATTTATTCCAACTTTAGAAAATATTTTTAATTTTTGTAGTAAACAAGACATGGGTATTAATATTGAATTAAAGCCTAATCAAGGTTTTGAAATAGATAATGTAAAAGCAATTGCAAAAGTAGTTAATAAATATAAAAATTTCAATAATTTTTATTTTTCAAGTTTTGATTTAAAATCTTTAAATGAAATGAAAAAAATTTTTCCAGATTTTCATTATGGCTTATTAGTTGATAATTTTGAAAATGCTTACTCTTTAGAAGAATATTTAAAAATTTGTGAAAATAATAAATTTTTTAATTTTGGATTAAACAAAAAACTAATTAACAGTGAAATAATTAATAAAATTAAAAAAAATAATTTAATTATAACTACCTATAGTGAAAATAATATCGAATTAATTGAAGCAAATGATCTTTGGAAGTTGGGAGTTACAAGTATATTTATTGATGATCCAAGTTTATTTGAGTTATAAATAGTTACTTTGGCATCCCAATTATATTAAAACCACAATCAACATAATGAATTTCTCCAGTAACTGCTTTAGATAAATCACTAACAAAATATAAAGCACTATTTCCAATTTCATTTAATTCTATATTTCGTTTTAATGCCGAATTACTTTTAGTATAGTTAAATATATTTCTTGAATTTGTAATGGCAGCACCAGATAATGTCCTCATCGGACTTGCTGATATTGCATTAACTCTGATTTTCTTTTTACCTAAATCAACACTAAGATATCTTACACTTGTTTCTAAAGCAGCTTTTGCTATACCCATAACATTATAATTTGGAATAACTTTGTTTGAACCATAAAATGTTAATGTTAATAAACTACCTCCCTCATTTAATATTTTCGAAGAGAGTTTAGAAATTTCAGTAAATGAAAAACAAGATATATTAAGGGTTTTAATAAAGTTTTCTTTTGAAGTTGATATATAACGTCCACTTAATTCAGATTTATCTGAAAAGGCAATAGCATGAATTACAAAATCAATTTTTTGAAATTTATCTTCAACAATTTCAAAACATTTTTTTAGAGAACCTTTTTTATCTAAGTCACATTCTATTAAAAAACTGTTATTTAATTTTTCAGCAAGAGGCTTAATTCTTTTTAATAATGATTCATTTTGATAGGTTAAAATTAATTCTGCTCCATTTTCAGAAAGTTTTTTAGCTATACCCCATGCAATTGAGTGATCATTTGCAATACCAAAAATTATACCTTTTTTATTTTTAATCATTAAATTTTGAAAAGATTAGAGTTGCATTTGTGCCACCAAAACCAAAGCTATTTGACATAACATTTTGAATATCATTTGTATTGATTGTTTTTTGAAGAATATTATGTTTTTTAGCAACATCGTCTAAATTTTCAATATTTGCTGAACCACTTAAGAAATTATTTTTTAACATTAATAATGAATATATTGCTTCATGTACTCCAGTTGCACCTAAAGAATGACCTGTTAGTGATTTTGTAGAGCTTATATAAGGTTTGTCTTCATTAAAAACTTCTGAAATTGCTTCTAGTTCTTTTATATCTCCTATTGGAGTACTTGTTCCGTGTGAGTTTATATAATCTATTTTACCGTTTATTTTTTTAAGTGCCAACTTCATACATCTTATTGCGCCTTCTCCTGAAGGTTGGACCATATCGTGGCCATCAGAAGTTGCACCATAACCAGTTACTTCAGCATAAATTTTTGCTCCTCTAGATTTTGCATGTTCTAACTCTTCAAGAACAATCGTACCTCCTCCTCCAGAAATTACAAAACCGTCTCTATTTGTATCATATGCCCTTGATGATTTTTTTGGATCATCATTATATTTGGAGGATAAAGCACCCATAGCATCAAAAAGAATAGACATTGTCCAATGTAATTCTTCACCTCCACCTGCAAAAATTATATTTTGTTTACCTATTTGAATAAGTTCATAAGCATTGCCTATACAATGAGAACTAGTTGAACAGGCAGATGTAATAGAATAATTAACCCCTTTTATTTTAAAGGGAGTTGCAAGTGTTGCAGAATTTGTGCTCGACATTGATCTTGGAACCATAAATGGTCCTACTTTTTTTGAACCACCAGTTTTAGCTAAATCAAATGATTTCATTAGATTAAATGTAGAAGGCCCCCCAGAACCTACAATGATGCCTGTCATTTCATTAGAAACTTGACTTTCAGTCAATCCAGAATCTTTTATGGCATCTTTCATAGATACATAATTATATGCAGCGCCATCACCCATAAATCTTAAAGTACGTCTATCAATTTCATCTTCCAATTTGATATTTGGTTTTCCATGAACTAAACTTCTAAAAGAATACTCTTTATATTCTGGAGCTTCAGATAT
The DNA here is from genome assembly GCA_902577425.1 of uncultured Alphaproteobacteria bacterium. Classification (GTDB taxonomy): domain Bacteria; phylum Pseudomonadota; class Alphaproteobacteria; order HIMB59; genus MarineAlpha5-Bin3. Next base: position 595,817 of record CACGZD010000001.1, read on the forward strand.
GCCAGAGTTTAATTCTTTTAAATTTTTAATAACTGTTTTTTGGTCGTTACCAATACAAGAAACAATTCCTATCCCAGTTACTACTACTCTTTTCATTTTTTATTTATTAGGAGTAAACAGTCCGACCTTCATATCTTTAGCTTGATAAATTGATTCACCATCTGCTTTTAAAACACCGTCAGCAACACCTAAAATTAATTTTCTTAGAATCAATTTTTTTAAAGAAATATGATACGAAACTTTTTTAACAGTATTTAATACTTGTCCTGTAAATTTAACTTCTCCAACACCTAATGCCCTTCCTTTACCTGGTTGACCTAGCCAACCAAGATAAAAACCAACAAGTTGCCACATGGCATCTAAACCAAGACAACCTGGCATAACAGGGTCATTTTTAAAATGACAATCAAAGAACCAGAGATCAGATTTTATATCTAATTCAGCTATTATTTCACCTTTAGAAAACACCCCTCCAGTTTCATTAATATTTATAATTCTGTCAAACATTAACATTGGGGGCAATGGTAACTGCGCATTACCTTCACCAAAAAGTAAACCTTTGCCACACTCTATGAGCTTTTCATAACTAAAAGAACTTTCTTTCATTTTGTTACATAGATATAGTTTATTAAAATATTTTCAATTAAATCTTTATATTTTAGATAGTATCAAATTACATTTAGGATTTTTAGCAATTTTAATGTGATTAAATGACAAAGATTTACAATTTATTAATGTTAAAAAGTTATTATTTTGATTAAATTTCATTAAAAAATTTATTGTTTTTTGTGCAGTTAATAAACCTGCGAGTCCTGCAGCAGTACCAAGAATACCTATAGTTTCACATCTAGCTAATGCTTTATCATTATTATTAGGAAATACACACTCCAGACATAAGTGATTTTTTTTATTATTTACAAACAATACAATTTGAATATCAAATCCAACAACTGAAGAGCTTAAAAGAGGAATATAATTTTTTTGACAGTAATTATTTACTAGTTTCATTGTTTCCCAATTATCTGTTGCATCAATAACAATAGAAGATTCTTTTAAAAGATCTAAATTATCTGATGAAATTTTTTTATGATATGATTTAATGTTAGCAAGTGGATTAATACTTTTTAATTTTTTCTTAGCAACTATTGATTTTTTCTTTCCAATATCGTGTATTGAAAAAAGAGATTGCCTATTTAAGTTATTTTTTTTAATTATATCTTGATCAAATATTTGTAAATTTTTTATACCGCTAGATATAAGATATTGTGCTGTAGGACATCCTATGCCTCCTATACCAATAATACTAATTTTTTTATTTTGTAATTTTTTGAAATCTTTAAAATTAAATTCATCTAATATAAGTTGTCTAGAAAATATTTCTAATTCTTCTTTATTAATATTCATATAATATAATTTCTTATTTACATCTTTTCAATTAATTCAACTATGTGCTTAGCTGTTTTTATTTTTGACATTTTTTTAAAATCAATTCTTTTATTTTTTGTTAAAAAGGTCACTTTATTATAATCTGAGTTAAAAACATTGTTATACTTATTTATTTTGTTAACTATTATTGCATCACATTTTTTTTCAAAAAGTTTTTTTCTAGCATTTAAAATATGATTTTTTGTTTCTGCCGCAAAACCTACAATGACTTTTGGACGATTTTTTTTACGATGAGATATTTCTTTAATTATATCTTTATTTTTTTTTAATTTAATAGTTTGTAAATCATCTTTTTTGATTTTATTTTTAGACCGATTTAATGGAGCTAAATCACTTACAGCAGCAGCAAAAATTGCTATATCAACCTTTATATTTTTTTTTACAGCCTCATACATTTCTTTAGCTGTTTTAACTTTTATTAATTTTGATTCTAATGGCGCTTGAATATTTGTAGGTCCTGATATTAAAGTTACAGAAGCCCCTGATAAAATCATTTGTTTAGCTATCTCATAACCCTGTTTACCAGAAGAATTATTTGTTATATTTCTTATTGGATCAATAGGCTCTATCGTAGGTCCGGCAGTAATTAAACATTTTTTATTTTTAAAAATTTGAGTTTTATTTACTATTTGAATTATCGAGTTTGTTATTGTTTTAGTATTCATTAATCTACCTAAACCAACTTCTCCACATGAAAGTTTTCCATACTCAGGTCCAATAAATTGGATGCCAAGATTTTTGAGATATGAAACATTTTTTTGATTAATTTTATTGTTCCACATTTCAGAATTCATAGCAGGAATAAAAAAAACATTCTTATTAGAAGCAACAAGCGTAGTGCTAGCTAAGTCATCAGCTATTCCATTAGCATATTTTGCAATAATGTTATTTGTAGCAGGACATACTACAATTAAATCACTTTTTCTTGTGAGATTAATATGAAGCATTTTATTGTTCTTTTCATCAAGATCAGAATAAATTTTTCCGGATATAGTTTTTTTTAATTCTTTTAAATTTATCATTTTTTTGGCATTTTTTGTAACTATACAATCTATAGGGATATTTTTAGATGATAAAATTTTAAAGATTTCCGTACATTTTTTAATTGCTACTGAAGCAGAGATTATACATAAAATTTTCATAATTCTAAATTTTATAAGCAATATGTATTGCGACTATTCCATTAAATATATTTAAATAATAAGGGTTCATAAAACCGATTTTATTTAAAAATGAAATAAGTTTTTTTTGATTAGGAAACTGGTCAATACTTTCTTCTAAATATTTATAGGCTTCTTTATTTTTAGCAACATTTAAACCAATCCACGGAATAACATTTTTTTTATATTGATTATATAATTGTTTAATTAAACTAGACTCTGGCGAACTAAATTCAAGACAATAAAATACTCCTCCTGGTTTAAGAATTCTATAAGCTTCCTTTAATGTATTATCAATATCAGTAACATTCCTTAGGCAAAAAGAAATTATATATTTATCAATACTACTATTATCAAAGGGGAGTTTTTCTGCATTTTCTCTAAGAAAAGTAATATTTTTATTTTTGTGACGTTTTTTTGAGTATTTCAACATTTTAGAATTTAGATCTACCGCATATATCCTATTATTTTTTTCAAGTTTTAATATTAGATTGATTAAATCTCCAGTTCCTGAACCAACATCTACTATAGTTTCATTTTTTTGAATATTCATTAAATCTATAAGATCTTTTTTCCATAAACGATGTGATCCAAAGCTCATCAAATCATTCATTAGGTCATAATTTGATGCAACATTCGTAAAAATATCTTGAACAAGCTTAGTTTTTAATTTTGTTGAAACTTTTCTTTTGCCAAAGTTTGTTTTTAGATTATCCATATATTTTATATGCCTGAACTTCCCGAAGTAGAAACCACTATTAGAGGTTTAAAGCCTATAGTTGGTTATAAAATAATTAATATAAAAATTAATACCCCTAAACTTCGATATTTTATACCTAAAAGTTTATTATTAATAAATAGTGTTAAAATTACAAAAATAACAAGAAAAGGAAAATTTATTATATTTTACTTACAAAATAATCATTCAATAGTTTTTCATCTAGGAATGTCGGGAAGATTAAGGCTATATAAGAAACTTGATTTAAAAAATAACAAACATGATCATTTTTTGTTAGAAATTAATAATGGAAGATTTTTAGTTTTTAATGATCCAAGAAGATTTGGTTTTATAGATTATGGATTATATAAAGTAATTAATTCAAGAAAATATCTTACTTCATTAGGAGTTGATGCTCTAAGTACTTCTTTAAACGGTCCCTATTTGTTCTTTAAAATTAGTAAATCAATTGTACCAATTAAACAGATTCTATTAAATCAAACGATCATAGCAGGTATTGGTAATATTTATGCTAGTGAAATATTGTTTAATGCCAAAATTTCCCCTCTTAGAAGGGGAAATGACCTTAAATTACACCATTGCAATAAAATATCTAATTCTTCAAAAACTATATTAAAAAAAGCTATAAATGATGGAGGGTCTAGTTTAAGAGATTTTGTTGCAATTGATGGAACATTAGGCAATTTTCAGAATAATTTTAAAGTATATAATAGAGAGGGTAAAAAGATATCTGGAAAAATAGTTAAAAAAATAATTCAATATGGTAGATCCACCTATTTTTGTCCATCTATTCAAAAATAATAATTATTTTAAATTATTATTATAAATTAATTGTATTGACTATTATTTTTAGTAAATTATAGGATCGCAATATATGGCAAATCATAAATCGGCAAAAAAAAGAAACCGACAAATATTAAAAAGAACTAGAATAAATAGCCAAGTATTTTCTAAGATTAGAACCAATCTAAATAACTTTAATAATCTGTTATTGGAAAAAAACAAAGCTGAATTAGATAAATCTTTAAGCTCAATTAACTCATCTTTAGCCAAAGCTCTAAAAAAAGGGCTAGTTAAGAAAGAATTTGTGTCAAGAAAGTTATCCTCGTTATCACAAAAAATTAAAAATATTTAATTTTTTTTTTATTTTTTTTACTTTTCTTCTTGCTAAAAATCTCTAAAGAGTGTTGTCTATCGTAATAATTTGGTGATTATTATTTTGTGACTTTTAATCTTTTGCACAATGAGAAATAAAAAGATTAGATGAGGTGATTGAATGGAAGATTCTTTTTTGGATTTTAATGAAAAAAAATGGCCACTTCTAAAAAAGGATCTAAAAAAAATTGTTGGAAATACTGCTTATAATAACTGGTTAAAACAACTTTCATTTATATCTAACAAAGAAAATACTATTACGCTTTCTGTACCAACAAAATTTCTTAGAGATTGGATTGTTAACAATTACTCAGATAAAATAAAAAATGAATGTAATAAATATATTGATAATATTGAAGCTATAAAGTTTGTTGTAAAACCTGTGGGTGGTAGAGTAGTTCCTGGAACAACGAGAACAATAAAAAGTACTGATAATCAATGGAAAACAACTATGGATATTAGGTCCAATCAAACCTCTTATCCTACTGATTTTGGAGCCCCACTTGATCCGCGATTTACATTTGATAATTTTGTTGTAGGCAAACCTAATGAATTAGCTTTTGCTGCATCAGAAAGAGTTGCAGAGTCTGAAAAAGTTACATTTAATCCTTTATTTCTTTATGGAGGAGTTGGTCTAGGCAAAACTCATCTAATGCATGCAATAGGATGGAAAATAAAAGAGCAACAGCCTGAACGTAAAGTTATTTATTTATCTGCAGAAAAATTTATGTATCAATTTGTAAGAGCATTACGATACAAAGATACTTCAGCATTCAAAGAACAATTTAGATCAATTGATGTTCTTATGATAGATGATGTTCAGTTTATTAGCGGCAAAGATAATACACAAGAGGAGTTTTTCCATACTTTTAATGCCTTAATTGAACAAAATAAACAAATTGTAATATCAGCTGATAAATCTCCTTCTGATTTAGATGGTGTACAAGATAGATTAAAATCCAGACTAGGGTGTGGTTTGGTAGCAGATATTCATCCTACAACTTATGAGCTAAGATTAGGAATTTTAATTGAAAAAGCTCAAAAAAGAGGCGTTGAAATTCCTCCTAAAGTATTAGAATTTTTATCTCATCGTATTATTTCAAATGTTAGGGAAATGGAAGGAGCCTTAAATCGTTTAGTGGCTCATGCAACTCTTGTAGGAACTCCAATAACAGTAGAAACAGCTCAAGTTGTTTTACAAGATCTATTAAAAACTAGTAATAAAAAAATTACTATTGAAGAAATTCAAAAAAAAGTAGCTGAACATTTTAATATAAGGTTAACAGATATGCATTCTCCACGTAGATCGCGATCTGTTGCTAGACCAAGACAAATAGCAATGTATTTAGCTAAATCAATTACTTCGCGTTCTTTACCTGAAATTGGACGTAAATTTGGAGGAAGAGATCATACTACTGTTATGCATGCCGTAAAAAAAATAGAGGAATTAAAGCATAGTGATACTAATTTTAACGAAGATATAGAACTTTTAAAAAGATTAATAGATTCTTAGAATTTTTTTCATTATAAAAATATTAATGAAATTTACAGTTGAAAAAAGTAACTTATTTAAGTCTTTATCTCATGTTCAGAGTATCGTAGAAAAAAAGAACACTCTTCCTATTTTATCGAACATTTTAATAGAAGCACAAAATAATTCTCTTATTCTATCTGCTACTGATATGGATATTTCTATAACAGAAAAAATAAATTGTAATGTTATTGAAGAAGGATCTACTACTGTAACTGCTCATACTCTGTATGATATTATAAGAAAGTTACCAGAGTCTAGTGAAGTTGAAATTATATCAAATGATGGAAAAATTATGACTTTAAGAGCTGGAAAATCAAAATTTTCTCTTAGCTGTCTTTTAAAAGATGATTTTCCAATAATAGAAATAGGGGATTTAGAAAATGAAATTAGCATTGAGTCATTAATACTTTTTAAATTAATTGATAAAACTCGTTTTGCCGTATCTAATGAAGAAACAAGATATTTTTTAAATGGAATTTATTTTCATAAAATAGAGAATGATAATAAAAATTATCTATCTTTAGTAGCTACTGATGGACATAGATTAGCAAAATTTGATTACGAATATAATGATTTAATTAAAGATATACCTGGAGTTATAATTCCAAAAAAAACAGTTAATGAATTATACAAATTGCTATCTGATTTTGAGGGCTTAGTTAAGATAAATGTAAACTCTAACAAGATTATTTTTTTTGTGGGAGAATCTATTTTAATTTCTAAATTAATAGATGGTAATTTTCCAGATTATAAAAGAGTCATTCCTAAAGAAAATAAGAACACCCTGAAAGTAGATAGGCAATCTTTTAGTTTAGCGGTGGATCGGGTTAGTACAATTACTACTGATAAACTTCCTATAATAAAATTTAAGATTATGAATAATATAGTTAATCTTTCTTCCGTAAATAATGAAAATGGTACTGCTACTGAAGATATAAATGTTAATTATGCTGGTGATGAAATGGAGATAGGTTTTAATTCAAAATATATATTAGAAATGGTGAATAATTTGGAGGACGAAATAATTATTTTAGATTTCAAAGATTCCGCTTCACCTGTAATAGCAAAAGAAGCATCTAATCCAAATTTAATTTACGTGTTAATGCCAATGAGAGTTTAATTTTTTTGGGTTACTTTAAAGATATAAATTTAAATAATTTTAGAAATTTTGAAAAATTTTTTTTAGAATTTAAAAATGGATGCAATATTATTTTAGGAAAAAATGGTTCTGGAAAAACAAATATATTAGAAAGCTTATCTTTAATAGAAAAGGGCAGGGGCTTTAGAAAAGAAAAAATTGAAAATTTAATTAATTTTAATAATATCAATAAAGATTTTAAAATTTTTTCCTTATTTAATAATGAAAACATTGATTACAATATTGCAACTTTTTCTCTAAATAAAAGTAAAAAAAAAATTACTGTTAATGATAACCATGACTCAACTTCTATTAAGCATTTTGAATCTTTATTTTCTATAATTTATTTTTTACCAGAAATGGAAAGATTGTTTGTTTCTTCACCTTCTTTTAGAAGAAATTTTTTAGATAGATTAATTTTTAATTTTAATAAGGATTATAATAAGGTTGTAAACAAATATAAAAAGTCAATCATTGAGAGACAATTATTACTTAAGGATTCACAATATGATGAAAATTGGATTCAAAATATAGAAAGCAATATTGCTGAATATGGTAGTAGTATTTACAAAAATAGAGAGGAACACATAAGTGTATTAAACAGGACTCTTAAAACAATAAACTCTGCAAAACATTTTTCAAATGATTTTGTGTTAAAAATACAAGACAATTTTTATGAAACAAATAATAAAATTTATGAAAACATAGATATTTATGTATCTCAATTACAGTTAAACAGGAAAAAAGATTTTTTTCAGGGAGGCTGTTCGATTGGCCCTCATAGATCTGATATTTTAGGTCTCAATAAATTAAATAATTTTAATTTAAATCAACTATCCACAGGGCAGCAAAAAACAATAGTACTTTTAATCATTCTTGCTCAAAGTGAATATTTAATAAATGAATTAAATTTACATCCAATAGTTTTACTTGATGAGATTTGTTCACATTTAGATGACTCTAATAGGGAACTTCTTTTATATTTAACTAATAAGTTAAAAGTACAAGTTTTTATGACAGGTACTGAAAAAAAATTTTTCTCTTTTTTATCTACAAAGGCTCACTATTGTAATATAACTTAGGAATGAATTCCTCTAATTATTCATCATCTTCAATTAAGGTTTTAAAAGGACTAGAAGCAGTCAAAAAAAGGCCAGGCATGTATATTGGAGATACTGATGATGGATCAGGTTTACACCATATGATCTATGAGGTTTTGGATAACTCAATTGATGAAGCTCTGGCAGGTTTTTGTGATGATATTTCTGTTTTTTTAAATCCTGACGGTACTATTTCAGTAGAAGACAATGGAAGAGGTATACCAACTGATATACACAAATCTGAAGGAGTACCAGCAGCTCAACTAATTATGACAGAATTACATGCTGGTGGAAAATTTGATCAAAATAGTTACAAAGTTTCGGGAGGTTTACATGGAGTAGGTGTTTCAGTTGTAAATGCTCTTTCTGAAAAATTAGAACTTGAGATTAATAGAGACGGATTTGTTTATTATATGGAATTTTCAAACGGATCAGTAACAAAAAATTTAAAAAAAATTGGAAAATCAAAATTAGATGATAAGGGAAAACCATTTACAGGAACAAAAATTACTTTTTTACCAGCTTCTACAACATTTACTAATATAGAATTTAATTTTAGTACTATTGAAAAAAGATTAAGAGAACTAGCTTTTTTAAATACAGGAATAAAAATTAATTTAATTGATAAAAGGTCTTCAAAAGAAAAATTTATAAAATTTAAATATGATGGCGGAATTAACGAATATGTTAAATATTTGAATCAAAGCAAGTCTCCCATTCACAATAATCCAATTTATTTTACATCTCAAAAGAATGATGTAACTGTTGAATGTTCTTTGCAATGGACAGATGCTTATCATGAAAATACTTTGTGTTTTACTAACAATATCACCCAAAGGGATGGAGGCACTCATCTTGCAGGATTTAGAGGAGCGCTAACCCGGAGTATTGTAAACTATATTAATTCAAAATCTAAAACGAACATTAATGTTTCAGGTGATGATGCTAGAGAAGGTTTAACCTGTGTAATTTCAGTTAAATTGCCAGATCCTAAATTTTCAAGTCAAACAAAAGATAAATTAGTTTCTTCTGAAGTGCGTCCAGTAGTAGAATCAATCAGTTTGTCAAAACTAGAACAATGGATGGAAGAAAATCCAACTGAGATAAAAAAAGTAGTTGAAAAAGTTATAGAAGCATCTAATGCAAGAGAAGCAGCTAGAAAAGCTAGAGAATTAACTAGAAGAAAAACAGGTTTGGATAGCTCATCTCTTCCTGGCAAACTTGCAGACTGTCAGGAAAAAAACCCAGAAGATTCTGAAATTTTTATTGTTGAGGGAGATTCAGCCGGAGGTTCTGCAAAACAAGGTAGAGATAGGAAAAATCAGGCAATACTCCCTTTAAAAGGTAAGATTTTAAATGTAGAAAGAGCTAATCCAAAGCAAATTTTAACTAGTAACGAAATAATAACTTTGATTACTGCAATTGGTGCAGGAGTAGGAAATCCTACGGGCAATGATGAAGAGGACAAAGCAGAGGGAAGATTTAATTTGGAAAAGATGCGTTATCATAAAGTGATTATTATGACTGATGCTGATGTAGATGGTAGCCATATTAGAACATTACTTTTGACTTTTTTTTATAGACATATGAAACCCATTATCGAGGAGGGTAGGCTTTATATAGCTCAACCTCCACTTTATAGAGCTAAAAAAGGCACATCAATTCAATATTTAAAAGATGAATTACAACTTGAAGATTTTTTAATTAATGAAGGGACAAAAAATTTAGTTTTGGACATACCTAATGCTAAAAATCAATTTAAGGCAATATCAGGAATAGAATTATTAAATATAATTAATTTAGCTAGAAAGGCTAAAAAACTAATAATGCCCCTAACTAGAAGAATAGATAATCAAAAAGTAATTGAACAAGCTTCTATAATAAGAGCAATTAATAAAGAAAATTTAAATAGTGATGAAATAGGAAATGAAATTGCCAAATATCTTCAACTCAGACTAAACACAATTGAAACTAAATCCTGGGAAGTAAAATATAGTCCTGGTAAATTATTGATAAATAAAAATGAAAGAGGTGTAAGTCATTCATATGAAATTAACAATGAATTTCTTATTACTCCCGAGGCTAAATCTTTAAATAAATTACGTGATGATTTAATGGAAAATTTTGGAATTTTAAAAAATGGTTGTGCTGGTATTATAAAAAACTCTAATAATGAATATAAAATTAATGGGCCAATTGATTTAATTGAAAAAATTTTAGAAATAGGAAAATCTGGTATACAGGTTAACAGATACAAAGGTCTTGGAGAAATGAATCCTGATCAATTATGGGAAACTACATTAGATAAAAATTTCAGATCTCTTTTGTTGGTAAAAATCGATGAAGTTAATGAAGCAAATTCATTATTTGAAACTTTAATGGGTGAAGTAGTAGAAGGAAGAAGAAATTTTATCCAAGAACACTCGTTGGAAGTAATAAATTTAGATATTTAATAATATTTGTGATTTAAGTAATGGATTCATTTACAAATAATATTCTATTATCTAATCTTACAAGAATTAGATGGGTAGCAATTTTCGGTCAATTCTTAGCAATAATTTTTGTATTTTATTATTTAAATATTGAAATTCCTATTTATTTTTGTTTATTAGTTATTTTAATATCAGTTTTAATCAATAGTTATAGTGCTCTAAATATTAAAGTTGACAAATATTTATCAGATAAACAAGCATTTGGTTTTTTAATTTATGATACTATTCAGTTAAGTATATTATTATATCTTACAGGAGGAATATATAATCCTTTTTCATTACTTTTGATTGCACCTTTGATTATTTCAGCTTCATATTTGCCAATTTTTTATTCAATATGTTTGTTATTATTATCTTTGTTAAATGTAATTGTAATTAGTAAATTTTTTATTCCAATACAGTGGAATCAATTATTTGAAGTTCCTCTATATTTTACATATGGTTTAACTATTGCACTAGTTATATCTTTAGTTTTTATTTTTATTTATGTTTATCTTTTTGCAAGTTCATCTAGGAAATTATCTACAGCATTATCGGAAACTCAATCAGCATTATCTGATCAAAAAAAAATATCTGAGATAGGATCTTTAAGTGCAGCTGCAGCACATGAGTTAAGCACTCCTTTAAATACAATTTTTTTAATTTTAAATGATTTAAAAGAAAATAAATTTATTTTAAATAATTCATCAATTGCTAAAGAAATTGGTCTTTTAAAGTCTGAAGCTGAGAGATGTAAAAAAATATTATTAACTTTATCAAAAAATCCTGAAAATCTTAAAGATGATTTTTTAGATAAGACTAAAATTTCTAATATAATAAAGCTAAATTTTGATAAATTTAATTCTAAAAATATAAAATTAAATTTAGATATGCAGGATAAAAATGAAGAACCTTTAATACAAATTAAAGATGAATTAATATATTGTTTTGGTAATATTGTTCAGAATGCTATTCAACATGCCAGAAAAATTATTAATGTAAAAATAAAATGGGATATTAAAGAATTTTTAATAACTATTGAAGATGATGGAATAGGTTTTAAAAATGATATTTTAGAAAAAGTTGGACAACCATATATATCAAAAAAGAAAAATGGTATGGGGCTTGGTATATTTATTGCAAAAAACTTAATTGAAAATATGGGGGGTTCAATTGCATTTAGTAATAACAAAAATAAAGGAGCAAAGGTTGAAATAAAAATATTTCGTGTTACTTGATTTATATGAATAAAGATTTATTAATAGTTGATGATGATCTTCCTTTTAGGGACAGATTAAGTAGATCAATGGAAAAAAAAGGTTTTGAAGTTGAATCTTATTCTAATTATGCCTCTTCAATGAAAAGAGTTAAAGAGAAAAAATTTAACTTTGCAATTGTAGATATGAGATTAGGTGATGGCTCAGGTTTAGAATTAATAAAATTAATAAATTCAATTAGCCCGGAAACAAGATCTTTATTACTTACTGGCTATGGCAACATAGCTACTGCTGTGGCAGCCATAAAATCTGGAGCTATTGATTATTTGCCCAAACCAGCAGAAATCAATCAAATATATGATGCATTAATTTCCTCAGAAGATACCTTGCCACCTCCACCCTCAAATATTATGACAGCTGATAGAGTGAGATGGGAACATATTCAAAGAGTTTTTATACAATGTAACAGAAATGTTTCTGAGACTGCTAGAAAATTAAGAATGCATAGAAGAACTCTACAAAGAATTTTAAATAAACATGCTCCAAAGGAATAAGAATTGTAATTATCTATAATCGTCCCAGCATATAATGAAGAAGAGTTGATATTTTTCAGCTTATCAAAACCAATTGAAGCATTTAGGTAAGAAAATTAGTTTTTTAATTAGTGTTATTAAACTCAGATTTTTTAGTTGAAGAAAATTCACATAAGGCCATGGTAAGGCCAATAAGAAAAGATATAAAAATCATATTCCAATTTTTCAAAAAACTTCCAGTAGACATTATAGGCCAAAATATAGTTAAAATGATTACAAAACCAAAAATTTTAATATTATAATTTTTTGTCAAAAGTATTTTATAAAAAATCGAACAAACTAAGTTTATGAATAATAATAGGCCTATGATTCCTGTTTCAACTAGTGCTTGTATATATAAATTATGGGGATGTGAAGTGCATCCAAAGTCTTTAGAATATTTTAAATATTTGTCTTCAGTTTTGCAGACCAAATTAAAATTATTAAGACCAATACCAGTTATGGGATAATCGGTCCATATTTTAAGAGAAGTAAGATATATACTCCCATATGCAGAGTCTTTAAAATTAAATAAAACATCTGTAAATTTTGGTTGTCTCCTTACTTCTTTGTAACATATCTCATTTGCATTTTCTGGACATGGAAATGCTTTTTTGATCAAAAGACCTTCATGTTTTGCTGAAGAATTTATAATTGTATAATTATTATAATGTGGATGAAAAAAAGTATTTAAAAAAATAAAACCAAAACTAATTATAATTATATTAAAAAAATATACTTTGTTATTCTTAATAAATAAAATAACAATTGCAAAAGCAAATAAAGCTATTGATATGGCCATTCTTTCACCTGTAAAATATATAGTAGAAAGACTTAAAGTTAATACAAAAAATAAAATAATTTTGTTGTTAATTTTTTTCTTAAAACTTTGATCAATAAAAAAAATTAATAATATTAAAAAATAAAATCTTGCTAAGTAAGCCCCAGGAATTAAATCTTTAAATGGACCACTTAATCTACCATCTAAACCTTCAGGATTAATTCCAAATATATCTCCCTTAAAGCCTAAAGCAGAGTCATAATTATAGAATTGAAAAAGTGTGTCTAAAGTTACAAATGAAAAAATTGATAGAGAAACATAAAATAACAATTTTAGAAATTTAATATTTATTTCAGAAAAAATAAAATAAATAGCAATAGTAAAAATTATAAATCTAATAAAAATTATTCCATCAGAAAATGAAGTTATTTGATTATAAGCAAAAAAACTAATTATTAGAAACCATAACCAAAGAGTAATAAAACTTATAATCCAATAACTATTAATTATTTTTTTAAAATTTTTTTTAATTTTAAACAATAAAAAATAAATGCTTAATAAAACTGCAGTAATGTCTGGCAATGCAGGACCAGTAATTAATAACAAAGGAAATATTATTATGATAAATTTTTCTATGTTAGAATTTTGGTAAAATTTATTAATCATTCATTTTTTATTAAATCAATAAATATATCTTCAAGATCATTTTCATATGTATCAATTTCCTTAAAAGTAATATTATTTTCGTTTAAAATATTTATAATTATCTTTAGATCAACTTTATTTTTTTCATAAGATAAAGTTAATATATTATTTTTTATAGAACCTTCATAGTCTTCAAGCTTGTTGGGCATCGCATAATCTTTATCTAAAATAAATCTAACTGTTTTTTTTCCTACTAAATTTAACAAATTAATTTTTGTATCACTTTTTATAATTTTTCCTTTATTTAATATTGTAATATAATCACATAACTCTTGAGCCTCCTCTATGTAGTGAGTAGTTAAACATATTGTCATACCATTTTTATTAAGCTTTCTTATATAGTGCCATAAATTTCTTCTTAATTCGACATCTACACCTGCTGTAGGTTCATCAAGTATAAGTACATCAGGATTATGTACTAGAGCCTTTGCTATAAGTAGACGTCTTCTCATTCCTCCAGACAAAGTTCTTGCATAAGAATTTTTTTGTTCTGCAAGTCCTAAATTAAATAAAATTTCTTCACTCTTTCTATTTTTTTTTGCGACACCATATAGCCCACCTTGTAATTCCAATAATTCTATTGGAGTAAAAAAAGGATCGATATTAAGTTCTTGTGGAACAATACCAATTTTAGTTCTTGATAATTTTGAATGTTTATCAATATCGATTCCACATATTTTAATTGATCCTGAAGTTTTTAATACTAGTCCACCAAGCATATTAATAAAAGTTGATTTTCCAGCCCCATTTGGTCCTAATAGTCCATATATTGAACCTTTTTTTATATTTATATTAAAATTATTAAGAGCTTCTATTTTCTTATTTTTCTTTTTATAGATTTTATTAACTTTAATTGCTTCAATAGAGAATTTGTAATCAGACATAATATAAAATATATTCTATATACTTTTTATAAAATGAAAAAAGAAAATAGATTAATATTAATAGATGGGTCTGCTTATATATTCAGAGCATATTATGCTTTACCACCAATGAACAGAAAGGATGGAACACCTGTAAATGCAGTATTTGGTTTTACCAATATGTTAGTTAAATTAATTGAAGATTATAGAGAAGAAAAATTAATTGTAATTTTTGATGCAGCTAGAGAAAACTTTAGAAACAAAATATTTCCTGAATATAAAGCTAATAGAGGAGAGACACCTGAAGATCTAATACCTCAATTTGATTTAATTAAACAATGCGTAGAAGCTTTCAAAATACCACAACTAGAAATAGAAGGTTTTGAAGCAGATGATATTATTGGTTCTTATTCTAACCTAGCTAGTAAGTTAAAAATTTCTTCACTTATTGTTTCGTCTGATAAAGATTTAATGCAACTAGTAAATGAAAAAGTAGAAATGCTTGATCCTATGAAAAATAAAAAAATAGGCATCCCAGAAGTAATTGAAAAATTTGGAGTAGAACCAAAAAAGGTTATACAAATACAAGCTTTAACTGGAGATAAAGTAGATAATATTCCAGGGGCCCCAGGTATTGGTCCCAAAACTGCTTTAGAATTAATAAAAGAATTTGGTGATATTGAAAATTTGATAAAGAATGTTAATAAAATCAAGCAAGAGAAAAGAAAAAATATTATTAAAGATTCCCAGCACGATATTAGAGTTAGTTTAAAGCTTGTAAGTTTAGATAAAGAAATTGACCTTCCGCTTTCTATTCAAGATATAAAACCATTTGTTGAAATAGAAGATAATCAAAATTCAATAAATAATTTTTTACAAGAACAAGGGTTTAGAGCTATAGAACAACGACTAAAAAACAATTCATTTATCAATATTTCAAAAAAAAATTCGAATAATAAAAATAAAAATAAACTTTCCACATATGTTCTTATCAACAATATTGATGAATTAAAAAAAATAATTGAAGAAATTAGAATTAAAGGTTTGGTTGCTATTGATACAGAAACTAATTCTTTAAATTTAGAACAGGCTAATTTAGTGGGTATTTCTTTATCATTCAATGAAGATAAAGGATTTTATATACCAATTAATCACAAAGATACTGAGAGCGGGAAAAGATTAAAAGAACAATTAGAAGAAAAAAAAGTTTTAGAGCAAATTAGACCAATATGTGCTGACTCTTCAATTTTAAAAATTGGTCAGAATTTAAAATATGATATTCGTCTATTAAAAAAATATAATGTTACCTTTAATTCCATCGATGATACTATGCTTTTATCCTATGCTCTTGATAATGGATTAACAAGACATGGCATGGATGACTTGTCTTACAGACATTTAAATCACGAAACAATAAAATATAAAGATTTGGTTGGCACTGGAAAAAAACAAATTACATTTGATTATGTTTCTATAGATCAAGCAACTAAATATGCTGCAGAAGATGCTCTTATTACTCTTAAGCTTTACAATATTTTAAAGCCAAGACTGATTAAAGAAAAAATTTCCTATATTTATGAAAAAATTGATAAACCTTTAATTGATGTTTTGTCTTTAATGGAAGAAAAAGGAATTAAAGTAGATTTAAAATATCTTGAAAAACTGAGTAAAGAATTTTTAAATGAGTCTAATAAAATTGAAAAATTAATTTTCAAAATTACAGGTAAAGAATTTAATATAGGTTCTCCAAAACAACTAGGTGAAATTTTATTTTTAGAAATGAATATTAAAGGAGGCAAGAAAACTAAAACAGGAACTTATTCAACAGACTTTGGAATCCTTGAGGATTTATCCTCTCAAGGTCATGAAATAGCAAAACTTGTTTTGGAGTGGAGAGAAGTATCAAAATTACGTTCAACATATACTGATTCTTTACAAGAACAAATTGATGCGAATACTAAACGAGTGCACACTTCTTATGCTACAGCAACTACTCTTACTGGTAGATTGAGTTCTAATGATCCTAATTTACAAAATATTCCTATAAGAACCAATAAAGGGAAGCAGATACGCCATGCATTTATAGCAGAAGCAAAAAAACAGTTAATTAGTTTTGATTATTCCCAAATTGAATTAAGATTAGCAGCAGAAATATCAGGAGATGAAAACTTTATAAAATCTTTTATTAATAATGAAGATATTCATTCATCAACAGCAAAAGAAATTTTTAATTTAAATGGCACTGAACTTTCATCTGAACATAGAAGGAAAGCAAAAGCAATTAATTTTGGAATACTATATGGCATAAGCCCATATGGTCTAGCTAAACAACTTAAAATTACTAATTCTGAAGCTAAATTATATATTGAAAACTATTTTCAAAAATATCCCAAAATTAAAGAATATATGAATTATCAAATACAGTTTGCTAAATCTTCTAATTTTGTTTCTACAATTTTTGGAAGACGCTGTAATATTAAAGGAATTAATGACAAAAATTTTAATGTTCGTGGATTTGCTGAAAGACAAGCTATTAATGCTCCAATCCAAGGAAGTGCAGCTGATATTATCAAATTAGCTATGATTGAAATTCATAATAATATTTTATCTGGGCAAATAAATGCAAAGATGCTCTTACAAGTCCATGATGAATTAATATTTGAAGTAAATAAAAATGAAATTAATGAAGTTACAGAAAAAATTAAAAAAATTATGGAGTTATCACATTTGAAATATAATGATTTTAAAGTTCCTTTGATAGTTGATTATGGTGTTGGAAATACATGGGGAGAATCTCACTAAGTGAGTAAGAAAAAAAAACAAAATCCCATCGCAAAAGATTTGAGAAGTCCTAAATATAAACAAAGAACTATAAAAAGTAAAAAAATTTATAATAGAAAGAAAAAAAATACTACCTAAAAATCTTCATCAAAAGAATTTTGATCTAACCATTTTTTTAATTCAAAGTAGCCCCCAATGTGTTTTTGATTTATTATAATTTGAGGAAATGTTCTTGCATTTGGAAATTTTTTAAAAAAATCATTCCTATTGTAGTCTTTATCTAACATATGAATTTTGGGATTGTGTTTCTGCAAGCGCACTTTAGCTTTATCACAAAAAACACAATTTGATTTAGAATAAATTTCTACTTCCATTAGAATGTATCATCAAAGCTTAGTGCTCTATCAGTAGGTCGCTGATATTCCGAAACTCTTTTTTCAAAGAAGTTTGTAACATTTTGGACATCAAGTGCTCTCATAAAATCAAAAGGGTTTTCAGTATTAAAAACTCTATCAAATTCAAATAGATCAGCTATTCTATCTGCTACAGCTTCAATATATTCACACATTAAGCCTGAATTCATTCCAATCAAATCAACAGGTAATGAATCTTTTACAAATTCTTTTTCAAAAGCTACCGCCTCTCTAACAATTTCTTCAAATTCAGTTTGTTGAACATCTTTTGGGATTAAATTGATATCAGCAATATCTGTATCATTTAGCGTTCCATTATTATATTTATCTCTTAGAGTTTTATACATTAAAGCTGAAAAGCTAAAATGCATACCTTCGTCTCTTGCGATCCAATCATTTGAAAGAGCCAAACCAGGTAATAAACCTCTTTTTCTAAAATAGTAAATAGCACAAAAAGAACCTGCGAAAAATAAACCTTCTACAAGACCAAAACCAATTAATCGAACTAATAAATTGTGGTTTCCATTTAGCCACTTTGACACCCACTGAGCTTTATGATTAATGCAAGGCACATTATTTATAGCATCAAACAATCCATCTTTCTCTTTTTGGTCTTTTACATAAGCTTCTATTTGTAAGGCATACATTTCTGCATGAATTGATTCATTCAACATTTGCATCGAAATAAAACATCTTGCTTCCGGCATTAGTATTTCTTTGTAAAATCGACTAGCAAGATTTTCATTGATCATTGCTTCAGAATTTGCAAAAAAAGCTAAAACACTTTTTATAAAGTGTTGTTCACCTTCATTTAAAGTTTGTAAATCTCTTAGATCATCTTGTAATGACACTTCTTCAGGCGTCCAAAAAGCTTGAATATGTAATTTATATCTATCCCAAATCTCTTGGTTTTTTATTGGGAATATTGACTTTATACCTTTAGATATCATACAGTTTTCTTTTTATGCGCTACAAGTTAAACATTCTTCTGGTTCATTAGAATCATTAGTTTGTGAATTAATAATATTTTCTCTCGCCAATTTTTCTGATGATACTGTAACCTTTACTGCATCAACTGCAGATCTGCTTCTTAAGTAGTACATTCCTGTCTTCAAACCTTTTTTCCAAGCATACATATGCATAGAATTTACTTTTCCAAAAGTTGGATTGGAAAGCCATAAATTCATAGATTGAGTTTGATCTATAAAAGGCGCTCTATCAGCTGCCATATCAATAACTGTGCGTTGTGAAGTTTCCCAAACAGTTTTATAAATTTCTTTTAAATCTTCTGGAAACTTACTTATATTTTGAACAGATCCATTTTCTAAAATGATATTATCTCTCATTTCTTTATTCCAGAGATTTCTTTTTGATAATTCTTTCACTAAATGTCTATTAACCAATAAGAATTCACCAGATAAAGTTTGTCTTTTATAGATGTTAGATGTCTGTATTTGAAAAGTTTCTGTATTGCCTAATATAATGCCAGTAGAAGCTGTAGGCATACAAGCAGTTGTTAAAGAATTTCTAACTCCATGTTTTTTGATTTGTTCTCTAAGGGCATCCCAATTCCACATATCAGAAGGCTTAACACCCCAAAGATCAAACTGAAATTTACCTTCAGATAGTGGAGAGCCTTTAAATGAAGAATACGAGCCTTTTTCTTTTGCCAGCTCCATTGAAGCCTCTAAGGCGCCAAAATATATAGTTTCAAATATTGATTTATTTATTTTTTTTGCTTCTTCACCTTCATAAGGAATTGATAATTTGAAAAAAACATCTGATAAACCTTGAATTCCCAAACCTATAGGTCGATGTAAATTATTTGAGGTATCAGTCTTACTAGTAGGGTAGAAATTGATATCTATAACTTGGTCTAAATTTTTTGTTGCTAGTTTAGCTGTTTGGTAAAGTTTATTATAATCATATTCATTTGTTTTTTTATTAATAAAACTTGGTAGTGCTATAGAAGCTAAATTACAGACTGCAGTTTCATTTTTATCAGAATACTCCACAATTTCCGCACAAAGATTAGAGGATTTAATAACACCTATATTTTTTTGATTAGACTTTTCATTTATTGAGTCTTTATACAACATGTATGGTTGGCCTGTTTCAATTTGCGCTTCTATAATTTTAGACATTAACGATCTAGCTTTAATTTTTTCTAGATGAGGCATATCTTTTTCATAATTAGTATATAATTTTTCAAAACTCTTACCATAACTATCAGATAGCCCAGGACATTCGTGTTCACTCATTAAAGTCCAATCCTCATCATTTTCTACTCTTTGCATAAATAAATCAGGAATCCAAAGTGCATAAAATAAATCACGAGCTCTAAATTCTTCTGCACCAGTATTTTTTCTCAGTTCTAAGAATTTTTCAATATCTGCATGCCATGGTTCTAAATAAATAGCAAATGACCCCTTTCTTTTTCCGCCACCCTGATCTACAGATTTTGCTGTTTCATTAAATATCTTTAAAAAGGGTATAAGACCGTTTGATTTTCCATTGGTAGATTTAATTCTACTTCCACTTCCACGTATATTGTGCGCATGCATTCCTATGCCACCTGCAGTTTTTGATATTAAAGCACAATCTTTGATTGTATTAAAAATTCCCTCAATAGAATCATCTTCCATTCCAATAAGAAAACAAGAAGATAATTGTTGCATCTTTAGCCCACTATTAAAAAGTGTTGGGGTTGCATGAGTATATAAGCCATTAGATAAAGAGTCATAAGTTTCTTTAATTTTAGAAAGATTAAACTCTTTTCCTGATACTGTTAAAGCTACACGCATCCACAAATCTTGTGGTCTTTCTATAGTTTGATTTTCAAATTTTAGAAGATATGCTCGTATTAAAGTAGTCAATGCAAAATAATCAAAGCTGTAGTCTCTATCGTAATCAATTATAGATTCAATTTCTTCAGCATTTTGCATTACTTTATTATAGTAACTTTCATGTAATAAACCGTCTTCAAATAAATTTTTTGTAGCAATAACAAAACCAGGGGTTAATTTATGAAGAGCATTGGACTTTATTCTGGCAGCTAAATTAGAATAATCGGGATGTTCTACGGTTAAAGCAGCTGATGTTTCAGCTAGATAATTATCTATTTCAGTAGAAGTAATATCATTGTATAAACCTGGTATTGCTTTTTGTGCTACAACTATTGGATCAATAGATAGACCAGTAGATAAAACAGAAACACGATTAGTAATTTTGTCTAAAGAGACAGGTTCTTTTGTTCCATCACGTTTTGTAACCATCATTGAGGAAACCTTTACCCCAACTTGCTCCTTTAATTTTTTTGTATGGTATCTAGAGGCTGCTCTTTGCTCTCTATATAATACATAAGCTCTAGCAACCTTATGATGTTCATCTCTCATTAGAGCAAGTTCAACTTGATCTTGTATGTCTTCAATATGAATCATATCCCCATCAGCTATTCTTCTTGTTAAAGCTGTGACTACTTTATCTGTTAGAACTTCAATAGTTTTGTGAATACTTGAAGTTTGTTCGTTGTCTTTTTCTTTGTTATTTCTTATTTTAGTTTGAGCTAAAAAAGCTTTTTTTATTGCATTAAATATTTTTTCAGATTTAAATTGAGCAATTGAGCCATCTCTTCTAACAACACTTAAACTTAATAAATTTATTTCATTATTACTTTTTTTCTTTGCTGATACTTGTGAATTGTCTAACATCTATCCTCTATCAATCATAAAAATTTATCGTTGAATAACACTATATGTTGTGTTGCTAATTTTTTTACAATACAACATTTGGTTAATATCGCAATAAGAACAAATAACGAACATAATAATATTTTTGAAAATGTCAATTAATATTAATTCAAATATCATATCAAATTATTGAATTTTTATCTCTAATATTTAAATTTGTTAGAATATCTTAATAACATTGTTAACAAGATATACATTTTTAAAAATATAATTTGATAGTTTTTCAACATTTTTTTTAACTTAAATTTGCCATAAATATAAAATAGTAATACTAGCAAAATATGACGAATATAGCCTTAGTAGATGATGAAACTAACATTTTAACATCAGTATCTTTAGGCCTAGAATCAGAGGGCTTTAAAGTAGATACATATCGTAATGGAGAAGAAGCCTTAGTTGGTTTGGAAAAAACAAAATATGATTTAGGGTTATTTGATATTAAAATGCCCAGAATGAACGGTAATGAATTACTAATGAGAATTCGTTCTAGTAAAAAACTTGATTTAAAAAATTTGCCTGTAATTTTTTTGACTTCTAAAGATCAAGAACAAGATGAAATTATAGGCTTAAAAATGGGCGCTTCAGATTACATTAAAAAACCTTTTTCTCAAAAATTACTTAATGAAAGAATAAGAACAGTTTTAAGAATTCATGAAAATAGAAAAATTACTGACCCAGAAGTATTGAACGAAAATAAAAATTTAAAAAAAGGTGATCTTGTTTTAGATGATCTTAAACAGTTATGTTTTTGGAAAGACCATGTGATAGATCTTACAGTAGCTGAATTTAATTTAATTAAATCTCTTGCAAAACATCCCGGTGTAATCAAAGATAGAAATCAACTCATGGATACAATGTATGGAGATAATATTTATGTTGATGATAGAACTATTGATAGTCATATTAAAAGATTAAGAAAAAAATTTAAATCTTTTGATACTGAATTTGATCAAATAAGAACCAGATATGGATCAGGCTACTCATGGCGTGAATAATCGATTTAGTTTTTTTTTACTTTCAAATTATTCACTTACCAAACAAATTATACTAATTAATTTATTAATCACTTTAGTTGTGTTTATTGTTATTGTTGTTTATAATTTTTTTTCGTTATCTAATAACAAAAATATTGATAATCATACAGAAATAATAAATTCAAAATTACATGAAACAACTAAATATTTAAGTAATAATGCAATTCAGAGAATTTTAACATTTGATGATTCTTGTAACAATTTTCCAGAGATACTAGACAGCGGAGAAATTAAAATTGAAAACAGAGAAGAATACAGAACAGATTGTAAGGAAGCTGATTTAGTTAGTAAAAATTATGAAGACCAACCTCCTCAATTAGATATTACTTATACTCAACAATATATCTATTCAAACTTTTTAGATTCTGAATTAACAGTTAAAATATATGATGATAATTGGTCTATATTGGCGGATACCAGCGAATTTTATGTTGCCGAAGAAGAAGTCATAATAATGGATATAGATTCAAATGATAAAAAAAATAATCAAAAAAATGATAATTTTTATTTAACATATCAAAAAGTTTATTTTGATTTTTATAACTCTTTACTAAATTATTTTGCTAGACAAAAATTAAAAAAATTAAAAAATGATAATATAACTGTAATGGAAACAATCAAATCTAAAGAAACGACATCCTATATGTTTGAAGATCAAAACGGAATTTTCAGCTCTATTTTTGCATCTCCAATTATCAAAGATAATAAAGTTTATGGTGTTGTTTTAATTATAGCACCTATTGTTTATAATCCTGAAAGTGCTAATCAATCTATTACTATAACTAATTTTTTTATTTTTTTTGTATCAATTTTATTTTTATTTTCTACTTTATTTTCAAAAAGTATCGTTACCCCTATTAAGATTCTTTCAAAAATTACTCAATTGGAAAGAGATAAGTCATATAAAAAAAAAGATAAAATTATTTATCCGGCACGTAAAGATGAAATTGGAATTTTAAGTAATGATATAAAAGCTATGTCTAGCGATTTAAAAAAAAGAGTTCAAGATATAGAACAATTTGCGGCAGATGTATCCCATGAACTAAAAAATCCATTATCTGGTTTAAAAAGTTCGAGCGACTTATTAAAAATAAAAAAATTAAATGAAAACAAAACAGATTTATTAGTTAAAAATATGGGAGAAGATATTGACAGAATGAATATATTAATATCTGACATTTCAAATTATACTCTTACGCAAGTTGAAATCTCAGAAGCTACTTTAGAAAAAGTAGAGGTAATTAATTTTTTATATAAATTTAAAAATTCTTTAGTAAATAAAGAATTGGATTTGAAAATAGAATCTCAACAAGAAGAGGTTTATATAGAAATAAATAAAAATAAATTTTTACAAGTTATAAATAATCTTATCGATAATAGTCTTTCATATATAAAAATTAATCCTAAACTATTAATTAATATTAATGTTGAGGGTCAATATTGTATTTTAAATTATATTGATAACGGTCCTGGTATCTCACTTGACTATAAAGATAAAATTTTTGAGAGATTTTATACTGATAGAAAAGTTGATAGAAAATCACATTCAGGATTGGGTCTTTCAATTTCAAAAAGCATTATCGAAAGCTTTGGAGGTACAATTAATTTGAAAGAAAATACGCATGAAGACTTTGAAGGAGCTTGTTTTGAGGTTAAATTACCTTTAAAAGAATCGTAAAAATCTATTAAACGAGGAGATTAAATGGTTGCAGATTATAAAGTAAAAGATATTTCATTGAGTGATTGGGGTAGAAAAGAAATAGCAATTGCTGAAACTGAAATGCCCGGTTTGATGGCATTAAGAGAAGAATATGGCAATACCAAACCTCTTGATGGAGCGAGAATAGTTGGATGTCTGCATATGACAATTCAAACCGCAGTATTGATTGAAACTTTAGTACATTTAGGTGCTTCAGTAAGATGGAGCTCTTGCAACATTTTTTCTACTCAAGATCAAGCAGCTGCAGCTATAGCTGCAAAAAATATTCCAGTTTTTGCCTGGAAAGGTATGAATGATGAAGAATTTTGGTGGTGTATAGAACAAACTTTATCAGGACCAAATAATTGGAAACCTAACATGATCTTAGATGATGGAGGAGATGCTACCGGAATTATTCATGAAAAATTTCCTCAAATGTTAGAAGAAATTAGAGGTTTATCAGAAGAAACAACTACCGGAGTGCACCGTTTAAAGGAAATGGAAAAAGAGGGGAAACTGAAAGTACCCGCAATTAATGTAAATGACTCTGTTACTAAGTCTAAGTTTGATAATTTATATGGTTGTAAAGAAAGTTTAGTAGATGGAATTCGAAGAGGAACAGATGTGATGATGGCTGGAAAAATAGCCATAGTTGCTGGTTATGGAGATGTTGGCAAGGGTTCGGCTGCAAGCTTAAGAGGAGCAGGAGCAAGAGTTTGTGTAACGGAAGTAGATCCGATTAATGCATTGCAAGCAGCTATGGAAGGATATGAAGTAGTTACTATGGATGATGCATGTTCTTATGGTGATATTTTTGTTACCGCTACTGGAAATGTAGATATTATAACTTTGGATCATATGAGAAAAATGCGGGATCGAGCAATTGTTTGTAATATTGGACATTTTGATAATGAGATACAGACTGAAGCATTGCAAAATTATAAAACGGATGAAATCAAACCACAAGTTGATGAAGTAGAATTTCCAGATGGTAAAAAAATACTACTTCTTTCTCAAGGAAGATTAGTTAATTTAGGTAATGCTACTGGTCATCCTAGCTTTGTAATGAGTGCTTCTTTTACTAATCAGGTGATGGCGCAACTAGAGTTATGGAATAATTATAAAAACTATGAAAATAAAGTTTATGTTTTGCCTAAACATTTAGATGAAAAAGTAGCTATGCTTCACTTAAAAAAAGTTGGTGCTAAACTTACCACATTAACTGATAAACAAGCAGATTATATTGGAGTTAAAAAACAGGGTCCATTTAAAGATGATTCTTATAGATATTAATTAGGAGATAAAAATGAAAAGAGATTATATTTTTACAAGTGAGTCTGTATCTGAAGGTCACCCAGATAAAGTTTGCGATAGAATATCTGATATGGTCGTAGATAGTTATTTATCATCTGGAGATCCACAAACTCGAGTTGCGTGTGAAACACTTACTACTACTAACAAAGTAGTTTTAGCTGGAGAAGTAAGAGGTCCATCAATATCAAAAGACCAAATCATATCTCAAGTAAGAGACTGTATTAAGGACATAGGATATGAACAAGATGGTTTTCATTGGCAAAATTGTGAAATAGATTATCATTTACATCCTCAATCATCAGATATTGCTATGGGAGTTGATTCAGGAAGCAACAAGGATGAAGGAGCTGGTGATCAAGGCATTATGTTTGGTTACGCTTGTAAAGATACAGATTCATTGATGCCTGCGCCTATTCATTATTCCCATCAAATTTTGTTGAAAATGGCTGAGCTAAGAAAAAATGGAACTAGAAATGAATTTGAACCAGATTCAAAAAGTCAAGTTACAATGTTGTATGAAAATGGAAAACCTTCTAAAGTCACCTCAATTGTTGTATCTACTCAACATAAAGAAGGTTTAACACCTGATCAAATTAAAGAAGTAGTAAAACCTATAGTTAATGAATGTATCCCAAGTCATCTTATGCAAGAGCTTAAAGATGAAGAGTTTTATGTTAATCCAACTGGAAATTTTGTTATTGGAGGTCCTGATGGGGATTCAGGTCTTACTGGAAGAAAAATTATAGTTGATACTTATGGAGGGGCTGCCCCACATGGAGGAGGAGCTTTCTCAGGAAAAGATCCAAGTAAAGTAGATAGATCAGCAGCTTATGCAGCAAGATATTTAGCTAAAAATATAGTTGCAGCTGAGTTAGCAGATGAATGTGTTATTCAACTTGCGTATGCAATTGGAGTATCAAAACCTTTATCAATTTATGTTAACACAAATGGAACAAACAAAGTTGATGAAACAAAAATAGAAAATTTAATTCCTGAACTTTTTGATTTAAGTCCTAGAGGTATTAGAGAGCATTTAAATTTAACTAACCCAATATACGTGCCAACTTCTGCTTACGGCCATTTTGGAAGAAAACCAACTACAGAAGGTCATTTTACTTGGGAGAAAACTGATTTAGTTGATAGTTTTAAAAGTGCTTTCTAGTATAAATTAATTGAATAAATTAATAGAATTTGAAAGCAATTTAGATGATTTATTAATTTTTTCAAAAAAAATTGCTGGTATTTCTAGAAAGGGAGATTGGTTTTTTTTAAAAGGAGATTTAGGTGCAGGCAAAACAACTTTTGCAAAATCTTATATTCAATCATTGTTTGAATTAAACAAAACTGATTTACCAATTAATATAAAAAGTCCTTCTTTTCCAATTGTAATAAGTTATCCATTAAAAAATTACACTATTTATCATTATGATTTTTTTAGATTAAATAATAAGGAAGAATTAAAAGAAATAGATATTTTTGAAAATAGTGAAAATAATATTTCTATTGTTGAATGGCCAAACATTATTTTGGATAATTTTCAATTTTCTAATTTTTATTTAATTGAACTTGATATTCTTGATTTGAATAAAAGATTAATCAGTGTTTTTCATAGTCATAAGAATACTTTATAAATAAAATAAAAATATGTATAACATTAATTCAGAATATAAAAATTTTAAGTTTAATAAAATTAAAAGTGGAGCTTCAAAAAAAATATTCTATAGGTTGCAGAAAGATAATAAATCATTCATTTTGACAGATTTTAATTTAGATAAAACAGAATATCTGAATCATTTGAAAATTTATAATATACTAAAAGATTTAGATATTTCTATCCCAGAAATTTATGAATCCAATGATACTGATTTATTTACTATATCTGAAGACTTTGGCAATTTGAGATTTGATAAAATAATAAATAATGAACCTATTGATAAGTTATTGTTTCATGCCGTTGATTCTTTAAAAGTAATAAATCAATCATTACAATTTAATTCTGCTCTTAAACTCTCTATTTATAGTTATAAAAATTTTAAGGAGGAAATCATGGAGCTGCCAAAATATTTTTTGCCATATTTAAATAATAAATTTAATAAAAATATATCTGAGGAATATTTATTAATTTGGTCAGAATATTTTAATAAATTTGATTTTGATTTTTCAAATTTTGTACATAAGGACTTTAATATTAATAATTTAATCTTATTACCATCTAAAAAAAATCATTTAAAATGTGGCATTATAGATTTTCAAAGTGCTTTTTGGGGAGAAAGTTGCTGGGATTTATTTTCATTACTAGAAGATTCTAGAATTTTTTTTACTGATGAGTTTAATGATCATTTTATTGAATATTTTTTTGATAAAACTGAACACAATTTATCAATGAAGGAATATAAAATGAAATATCATTTTTTAAATTGTTCTCGACAATCAAGATTACTTGGAAGATGGGTGAAATTATCTAAGGATCTTGGTGAGAAATGGTATTTAGATTTTATACCTGTAACAAAAAAAAGAATTTTAAAAAGTATAAATTTTCTTAACAACAAAAGTTTAAATAATTTTTACTATAAATATATATTTGATAATGAGTTTTAGTAATGTAGGTATGATATTGGCGGCTGGTTATGGAAAACGTATGTTGCCATTAACAAAATTAGAGCCCAAACCTTTGTTAAGAGTTAATGGTATAACTTTATTAGAAAATTCTATAAATTTTTTAATAAAATTAGGATGCAAAAAAGTAATAATCAATACTCATTATCTAAATCATCAGATTGAATCTTTTATTGCTAAATCCAAAGAAAGAAAAAAAATAATAATGATTTATGAAAAAGAAATTTTAGATACAGGAGGTGGAATTAAAAATATTATCCCTCATATTAATGATAATAATTTATTAGTAATAAATTCTGATGTTTTTTGGACAGAAAACAATTTGATAGATGCTAAATTACTAATAAATAATTTTGATATTCATAATAATTCTACTTTATTACTATCAAATAAAGAAAATAGTTACGGACTTGATAAAATGAACGGTGATTTTATATTAAAAGACAATAAAATTATAAGGTATTCAAAAGGTGAAGAAGTAATCTTTTATTCAGGATTGCAAATTTTAGATGTTGACAGTATAAAAAATTTTTCTGAAAAAAAATTTTCTATTAATTTAATTTGGGATATTTTAATTAACAATGGAGAATTATGTGGTGAACTTATGAAATCAAAGTGGTTTCATGTAGGGGATCCAAAAGGACTAAGTATCGTCAAAAAGTTATTCTCTTGATTTAATTTATATAATGATTACATACATTTTATGGCAACAAATAAAACATCTGATAGTACATTTGAAGATGATATTTCTTCTTCTAATTTGATATTAGTTGATTTTTGGGCTGAATGGTGTGGTCCCTGCAAACAAATTTCTCCTATTTTAGAAGAAATAGCAAATGAAAAAGATATTTTAAATATATTAAAATTAAATATAGATGAGAATCCAGTTACTCCACAAAAATATAATGTCAGAGGAATTCCAACACTTATGTTATTTAAGGAAGGTAAATTAGTTGATACGAAGATAGGAAGTTTACCAAAATCTTCACTTGTAGATTGGATAAATAGTTATTTATAATTTTTATCTCTTATTTTGCCAATTAAGTAAAGTGAGCCTGTAACTAGTATAAGCTTAGGCTTAATTACTGTTTTCAAAAATTTATTTGCAGATTTAATATTTGTTTTTTTATAACAAATTAAATTTAATTTTTTACAAACATTAAATATTTGTTTAGCTGTAAAACTATTTTTTTCTTTTGGAATAGGTATTGCTACGATACCCTCAGCAATTGGTTTAAGGATTTTTATAAAATCAATTAAATTTTTATTATTTAACATTCCTATAATAATCCAAGCTTTTTGATTTTTTTGTTTAAAAAAATTTAATAATTTTTTTGCACCATCTATATTGTGTGCTCCATCTAAATAAACTGGTATTTTATTCAGCTTTACCCTTTCCAATCTTCCTGGCCATTTTGTTTTAATTATTCCTTTATTAATAGATTGATTTTTAAAATTATAACCCAGATTTTTTAATACGAAAATAGAAGCAATAGCTGTACTTGCATTTTCTATTTGATGTTCCCCAATTAATTTAGGGTTACTAAATGTAAATTTTTTTTTATCATATTCAATTTTAAAGTTTTTTGAATTTTTTTTTAAAATTTTAAATTTGTTTCCATAAAACAAAGTATTATTTTTTTTTAATATTAATTTATTTAAAATATGATTTTTAACTAATTTTTTTTGTTTTGAAATAATGATAGTGCTTTCTTTTTTAATTATTCCTAATTTTTCATTAGTTATCTTTTTTAAACTTTTTCCTAAAAAATCTTGATGATCAATTCCTATAGGAGTTATTATATCTATAAGGCTTTTATTAATAATATTAGTTGCATCTAACCTTCCTCCCAAACCAGTTTCTAGAATTAAAAAATCAGATTTTTTTTTGGAAAAAATATAAAATGCAGCTGCAGTAGTAATTTCAAAAAAAGTTATAGGCTCATTATTATTTAATTTTTTAATTTTTTTTAATATTGTATAAAGGTTTTTTTTGTTTACTAATTTATTTCTAATAATTATTCTTTCATTAAATGATTTTAAATGGGGTGAAATATAAGCATGAACAGAATAATTATTCTCAATTAGTATATTTTGTATAAAACTTAATGTGGAGCCTTTTCCATTTGTACCAGCAATATGAATCACAGGTGGAAGTTTAAGGTGAGGATTATTTAGTTTATCTAAAAGTTTTCTAAGTCTATCTAGAGAAAGATCAATATATTTTGGATGCAAATTATTTAATTGCTTAAGTAATGCATCAAGTTTTTGAGACATTATTTAAGATATATGATGAAGTAAATTTGAAATAGTTTTTATTAAATTTTTTCTTTCAACTACAATATCAACCATTCCATGCTCCAAAAGATATTCAGCTTTTTGAAAATTATTAGGCAATTCTTCTCTTATAGTATCTTGTATTACTCTTTTTCCAGCAAATCCAATTGTTGAGCCTTTTTCTGCTATTGTTACATCTCCCAACATTGCAAATGATGCAGTCACTCCTCCAGTTGTTGGTTCAGTTAAAACTATTATATATGGAATTTTATTAACATTTAAAAGTTCAACTGCCGCAACTGTCCTTGGCATTTGCATTAAACTTATAGTTCCCTCTTGCATCCTAGCCCCACCGGAGGAAGTAAAAATTATATAAGGATATTTATTTTTAATAGCCTCTTGTGCTCCCTTTACTATTCCATCACCAACAGCTCTACCCATTGATCCACCCATAAAATTAAAATTCATAAATCCATAAATAGCTTTTTTGTTATCAATATCACCTATGCCTAAAATAAAAGCATCCTCTCTGCCCGTTTTTTTTCTATAATCTTTTAATCTATCTTTATATTTTTTTTTGTCATAAAATTTTAAAGGATCATCAGGAATTTTATCTAGTTTTATTTCTGTAAATTTATCTTTAGGAAATAAAAATTCTATTCTTTTTTCTGCTGTCATTCGAAAATGATAGTTGCAACTAATACATACTCTTAAGTTTTCATTTAGATCTTTATGATGAATCATATTTGCACACGAAGGACAATTATTCCAAAGATTTTCTGGAACTTCTTTTTTACGAACAAAAGCACTGAGTTTAGGTTTGACAAAATTTGTTAGCCAATTCATTATTTTGTTCCTTTTTTTAATTCTTCAATAAAAGAACTAATTTCACTCATCATTTTTCTTTTATTATTTAGATTATTTTCAATAATCTTAACAATTGATGAACCAATTACTACCCCATCAGTAGTTTTGCAAATTTCAGTAACATCTTTTTTGTCTTTAATGCCAAAACCTGCAATTATAGGTAATTTAGAATATTCTCTTATGTTAGGAATAATTTTTTTTAATTCTTGAATATCTGCACTTTTTTGACCAGTAATACCCGTAATTGTTACATAATATAAAAACCCAGATGCTTGATTAGTAATTGTAGACAATCTTTTTGAAGTTGTATTAGGGGTAATTAATCTTATTAAATCAATATTTTTAGATCTTAAAGAATCATAAAGTTCTTGATCTTCTTCAGGCTGTAGATCAACTATTATTAAGCCATCTATTCCTATTGAATCTATTTTATCAACAAAATTCTTTATACCATAGTGAAGAATGACATTATAATAACCCATAAGAACAATGGGAATTGAAAAATTCTTTTCTCTAATATGATTACAAATTTTAAATATCGTTTCTAAGTTTGTGCCATTATCTATGGCTCTTTTACTAGCAAGTTGAATTGTTGGTCCATCTGCCATTGGATCTGAAAAGGGCATACCAATTTCAATAATATCAGCTTCTTTTTCAATAATTTGATCCAAAATTTCCTTAGAGGTCGTATAATCTGGATCTCCACCAGTAACAAATGTCACTAGTTTTTTTGAGTTATCTTCAAAGATTTTTTTTATTCTGTCAGACATTAGATCTTTATTTTTAAAGCATCTGCTACTGTAAAAATATCTTTGTCACCTCTTCCACACATATTCATTACAATAATTTCATTTTTACTCATTTTAGGAGCAATTTTGATTAGAGCTGCTAAAGCATGAGCCGGCTCTAATGCAGGAATAATACCTTCAGTCTTGCAACAATATTTAAAAGCATCTAAAGCTTCTTCATCAGTTGCCGATACATATTTAACTCTTTTTTGTTCAAATAAAAAAGAATGCTCCGGTCCTATTCCTGGATAATCTAATCCTGCAGAAATAGAATGAGCTTCTTCAATTTGACCATCTTGATTTTGTAAAAGATAAGTTTTATTCCCATGAAGTACTCCTGGTTTTCCACCAGAAAGACTGGCGGCATGTTTTCCTGAAGATAAACCTAGTCCTGCTGCTTCTACAGCAAGCATTTTAACTTCTTTATCATCTAAAAAATCGTAAAATAAACCAAGAGCATTTGATCCTCCACCGATACATGCTATCAATAAATCTGGTAATTTATTTTCTTGAGCTATAATTTGAGATCTCACTTCTTTTCCAATTACAGATTGAAAGTCACGAACCATACTAGGATAAGGATGAGGTCCTGCAGCTGTACCTATTATATAAAAGGTATTCTGAACATTCGTAACCCAATCTCTTAAAGCTTCGTTCATGGCATCTTTTAATGATTTAGATCCATTACTTACACTTTTTATTTCAGCTCCTAATAGTTTCATTCTAAATACATTTGGTGATTGTCTTTCTATATCTTTTTCTCCCATATAAATAATACATGGTAAACCAAACAGAGCACAAACTGTTGCTGTAGCAACTCCGTGTTGACCTGCACCAGTTTCAGCAATAATTCTTTTTTTACCCATTCTCCTTGCTAATAAAATTTGTCCCATACAGTTATTTATTTTGTGGGCACCAGTATGATTTAGCTCATCTCTTTTAAAATAAATTTTTGCTCCACCAAGATTTTCAGTAATTCTTTTAGCAAAAAAAAGT
This sequence comes from uncultured Alphaproteobacteria bacterium, assembly GCA_902577425.1. GTDB lineage: Bacteria > Pseudomonadota > Alphaproteobacteria > HIMB59 > MarineAlpha5-Bin3. The sequence continues at coordinate 629,232 of CACGZD010000001.1, forward strand.
GGGCTTGGTCTTCCCACATAATTTTTTAAATAATAATCAAATTCTTTTTGAAATTTACTATCATTTCTCAAACTATTATATTCCTTTTCTACTTCTTCAATTAAAGGCATTAAAGTCTCAGAAACATAACGACCTCCAAAATCACCAAAATAACCTTTTTCATTTGGCCATTGAGTATAAGAATTTTTATTTTGAACCATAAGCGTTGATTAAAGATACTATTTTTTTGTTATTTTTAATACCAAGTTTTTCTTCTACACCTGAAGACACATCAATTCCATAAGGAATTGCATAATTTTTAATATCATTAATATTATTAATATTAATTCCTCCAGATAAAAACCATGGTTTTTCTATTTTAATTCCCCTTAATAAAGACCAATTAAATGTTTTTGCATTCCCACCTGGTAATTCTTTTTTATTAGGCTTGTAATCAAATAAAAATAAGTCAGAATTTGGATATTCTATTATTTTTTTAAAATCTTCTAAAGTGCTTACTGAAATCACTTTAATTATTTTTATATTATGATTTTTTTTTATTTTATTTATATATTCATTATTCTCTTTTCCATGTAATTGAACAAAATTGAAATTTAATTTTTTAATTATCTTATTTAAGTATTCAATATTTTCATTTACGAAAACCCCAACAGAAGAAATATTTTTATTTTTGCTATAATTAATTAAATCTAGCGCATTTTCATAGGAAACAAAACGAGGACTTTTTTTATAAAATATCAACCCATAATAATTAATGTTATTTTGTATACAACATTTAAGTGTTTCAATTTTTTTAATTCCACAGATTTTTATTTTTGAATTATTCAAGAGAAGAATTAATAGATTGCAAACTTTTTAAAGGATTAGTTGATTTAGTGATAGGCCTTCCCATTACCAAGTAATTTGCCCCTGCATTAATAGCATCTTTTGGTGACATAACTCTCTTTTGATCATCTTTCGAGTCTTGATAATTTACTGGTCTAATTCCAGGTGTAACTATAATAAGTTTATTTTGGGTAATTTTTTTGACAATAGTAATTTCTTGAGGACTACACACTATACCGTCGAGCTTATTAATCAGTGCATTTTTAGCAAAATTTGAAACTATTTCCTCAACATTATTGTTATTGTAATATTTTTTAGTTTGTTTTGAATCAAGACTTGTTAAAATTGATACACCTAATATTTTTGTATTTGATTTAAAATATGAAGAGATTTTTTGCATTTCATCTCCTCCTGATAAATGAATAGTTGTGAAATATGGGTCTAATTTTGCAATTGCCTTAATTCCACTAGCTACTGTATTAGGAATATCATGTAATTTTAAATCTAAAAAAATATTGGCATTTTCTTTTTTGATAGCTTTGTATCCACTTATGCCAAAATTTAAAAAAAATTCATATCCAATTTTAAATGCAAATGCTTCATTTTTTAAACTTTTAACAATTGCTAATGTGTCATTAATATTATCACTATCTAAAGCAATAATAATTTTTTTTAAATTCATTTTTTTGAATTTATTCTATTATGTAGTATTTTTCCAATCTTAAAATGAACTTTGTAAGTTTCATCTTTATAAATTCTTTCATTGGTTTTTGGATTTCTAACAAACTTAGCTTTGTTAATTTTCTTAGCCAAGGTTCCAAAACCCCGTATTTCAATTTTTTTACCTTCTTGTAAGGCAAGAATAATTTTTTTAAAAAATAAATTAGAAATTGATTCTATTTCATTTGGATTTAATGAGGGATATTTTTTATGAATAGAACTTACTAAGTTAGACTTAAGCATTATCGTTATTTTTTTTATCTAAAACTGAGCCTAATATGTCTCCTAAAGAAGCTCCAGAATCACTTGATCCATACTTATTAAGAGCTTTTTGTTCTTCATCAATTTCCATTTCTTTAACAGATAAATTAACTATTCTTGATTTATTATCTACTGAAATAATCATAGAATCTATTTTTTCATCAGAAGCAAATCTTTCAGTTTTTTGATCAGATCTATCTTTAGCTAAATTAGATTTTTTAATAAAACCATTTATGTTTTCTGCAAGTTTAACTGTAAGGCCTTTTTCAGTAATTTCAGAGATAATTCCTGTAACTTTAGATTTTACTGGATTTGATAATATATAATCAGATATTGGATCATTATCTATTTGTTTTATACCCAGACTAATCCTTTCTTTTTCAATATTGATATCTAAAATTTTTACTTTTACAGAATCACCCTTTTTATAAGTAGATAATTTTTTTGGACATTCATCTTCGTCCCAACTTAAATCTGATACATGAATCATACCATCTATCTCTTCATGTACTTTTACAAATACCCCAAAATCAACAATGTTAACAATTTCTGTTTCAAAAACATCATTAATATTATATTTTTTAGTTAATTGATTCCATGGGTTATCTTTTAATTGTTTTAAACTGCAAACTATTCTTCTTTTTTCGTCATCAATTTCCGTAATTTTTACTTCTAATTGTTGATCAATTTCAACAACTTTAGATGGATGGGGTGGTTTTTTTAACCATGTCAATTCATTGAGAGGGATAAAGCCCTCGAAATCATCTTTTATAGACAAAACAACGCCATGGTCATTTGTCGATGAAACAGGCGACTGGATTATGTTATCCACTTTATAAATATCATTTACTTTTTCCCAAGGATCTTCGGTTAATTGTTTGATACCTAAACTTAATCTTGCTAATTCTTCATCAAATTTTAGGACTTTTACATTTATTGTTTGTCCTAATTGATGAAGGTCAGAAGGGTGATTAATTTTTTTCCAAGATATATCAGTTACATGCACTAAACCATCAACTCCTCCTAAATCAACGAATATACCATAATCAGTGATATTTTTTATCTTACCCTCAACTACAGAACCTTCTTTTATTGTGGAAAGTATTTCAGCTCTTTGTTCTTTTAATTCTACATCGGAAATTGCTTTTCTTGAAACCACAATGTTTCCTCTATATTTGTCCATTTTAAGAATCATAAGATCAAGAGGTTTATTTAAAAGCTCTTTGGTATCTTTAATTATTTGTCTTGTATCAATTTGACTACCAGGTAAAAATGCTGTTACTCCATCTAAATCAACACTCATACCTCCTTTAACTCTATTATAAGGTGTGCCAGAAACAACTTTATTATTTTCGTAACAATCTTGTAAGAAATTCCAAGCTTTTTGTTTTACAGCTTTTTCTCTGGATAATTTAGTTTCGCCATTTATAGAATCTACATTTTCAATGTATACATTAAGTTTTTGACCTGTTTCAATTTCAGGTTTGATTCCAGATCTACTAAACTCGTTTAGTGGAATTCGCCCTTCACTTTTAAGTCCAACATCAACTATTACCATGTCATTTTCTATTGCTACAATTTTACCTTCGACAATAGATTTTGACTTATTATCTTTTACATTAATAGATTTTGAAATTAATTTTTCATATTCAGCATTTGATATATTTTCAGACATATGTTTTTATTTAATCTTGGAAAAAGCTTGATTTATTAGAGCTTTTGTATGTAAAAAATTTTTTGAATTATCTATTATGATCGCACCTCTAGGAATCACTAGAGGAGATTGTAGTCTATTTTTATCAGTTTTATCTCTCAAATTTATCTCTTTCAAAATTTGAGCGTATATAGACTTTTCACCTAGTTCAATCAACTGTTTATGTCTTCTTTTTGCTCTAATTTCTGAATTTACTCTTATAAAAAGCTTGATATTGGCATTTTTAAAGACCTTCGAACCTATATCTCTTCCATCAACAACGCACCCTTTATAGGACTTAAGCTTTTTTTTTACTATTGATTTTTGATTGGCATTTATAAATTTTCTTACATCATATATTATAGCCATTTTTGAAGCTAGTTTACTAATTTTCTCATTTCTTAATTTTAAGTGAGATCTAGCAGATAAAAAACTAATTGAAGATAGAAAAATTTTTAGCTTTTTATTATCTTTATAGTTTAATTTTTTTTTAATAATAATTGAAGCTAGTCTTCTATATAAAATTCCTGAATCCAGATGATATAACTTATATTTTTTTGATATGTATTTTGCTATTCTTTGTTTTCCTGAACCAGCTGGACCATCTATCGAAATAATTAATTTATTCAATTAATTTACCTCCAACACTGTTGAAGCTTTTGAAAAAATTTGGAAAACTAGTATTTATACACTCACTTTCTAAGATTTCTAAATTTTCATTTAAACGAGTTCCCATAACGCTAAATGCCATTGCAATTCTATGGTCAAATTTAGTTATTATTTTGCTATCTTTTGTAGTGTATTCTTTATTTGGATAAATATATAAATCATCATTTTTTACTTCACAACTCACACCACATCTTAGAAGGTTTAGATATATTAGTTCAAGTCTATTACTTTCTTTTATTTTTAATTCTTTAAGACCTCTAAAGATTGAAGGGGTTTCTGCAAAACAAGCAGCTATTGAAAGAATTGGATATTCATCTATCATTAATTTTGCCATTTCTTTATCTAGTTCTACCCCTTCTAACTTAGAAGATTTGATATTTAAATCTGCAACAACTTCATTGTTCAGAAGTCTTTGATTCGTAATATGAATGTTTGCCTTCATTTTTTTTAAAGCTCTTAAAATACCATCTCTTGAAGGATTGATATTAATATTTTTTAAAACTAAATTTGAATTCTTATTAATTAAACATGCTACTATAAAAAAGGCACTACTAGATAGATCGGACGGCACATGGATATTTTTAGCTATTAGCTCTTTTTTTCCAATAATAGAAATATGTTTATATTTGTTTTCTTCTTTTATATCTATATCAGCCCCAAAAGATTCTAACATAATTTCTGTGTGGTTTCTTGTAACATCTTTTTCAATGAGTTTGGAAACACCTTCTGTATTAAGTGCAGCTAAAATTAAACCTGATTTTACCTGTGCAGAGGGAACAGGAACTGTATAATTAATTGGTTTTAATTTTTGACCATAAATACAAATTGGTAATTTTTTATCTTTAGAATCTATTTTAGCTCCCACTAAATTCAGGGGATCAATAATTCTACCCATTGGTCTAGAAGATAAAGAAATATCACCTGAAAGATTAGATGTGAAATTTTGAGAAGAAAGTAGTCCAATTAATAATCTAGCACTAGTACCTGAGTTACCTAAATAAATTTCCTTTGAAGGTTGTCTAAGTGAATTTAAACCTTGACCATAAATAATTATTTTGTCTTTTAATTCCTCAATTTTAACCCCCATAAGCTTAAAAGCACCCATAGTATGTAAGACATCTTCAGATTTTAAAATGTTTGAAATTTCTGAAACTCCGTTTGATATGGATGGAATAATTATTGATCTGTGTGAAATTGATTTATCTCCTGGAATTTTAGCTTCACCATTTATGCCATTATAAATTTTGGAACTTATTAGCATGAAAGTTAAAGATTAAAATCTGAGCCAAGATAAAAATTTCTAATTTTTTTATCATTAATAGCATCTTGAGGAAGGCCTTGAAAAAAAATAGTACCTTCATTTACTATATATACTTTATCTACAATTTTTAATGTTTCACGAACATTATGATCCGTTATTAAAACACCTATATTTTTATTTTTTAATTTTTTAATAATTATTTTTATTTCTTCAATAGATACTGGATCTATTCCTGTTAGTGGCTCATCAAGTAGTAAATATTTAGGATTAGATGCTAAAGTTCTAGCAATTTCTAGTCTTCGTCTTTCTCCACCTGATAGAACAATAGATTTAGATTTTCTTACGTGTTGAATATCAAATTCATTTAATAAATTTTCTAAAATTATTTGATGCTTATCTTTATTTTTTTCAATTATCTCTATTATTGACATCAAATTATCTTCTACATTCATTCCTCTAAAAATCGATGCTTCTTGAGGTAAATAGCTTATTCCTTTTTGTCCTCTAAGGTAAATAGGTAGAGTTGAAACATCTATATTTTCCATATAAATTTCCCCGGTATCGGGTTTAACTAATCCTACAATAATATAGAAAGTAGTTGTTTTTCCAGCACCATTGGGACCTAATAAGCCAACTATTTCCCCTCTATTAATATTTAAAGATATGTTTCTAACTACTTGTTTGTTTCCAAAAGATTTAGAAATTTTATTTACTTGCAAATTGTTATTTAAAACTTTTAATTTATTCATCTGTGCTATCTATAAGTACTTTTACTTTTTTTGATTTATTAGAAGTAACTTTATATGATTCATCCAAAGTATTAATTTTAGCATAATCGCCAATTATCACTTCATTATTTCTTATGACTTTTACATTGTCAAATAGTTCAATAATATTATCTTTTTTAGAGTACACAGCTTTTGATGAAAACATTTTCAGTGTATCACTAGTAATCTCAGTAATTTTATCACTTTTAACAATTAAATTATTAATTTCATTTACCCCACTAATTTCTTGGTAAGATCCATCTATATATGAACCAACAATATTCATATTATCTGTGGTAAGCTCTGATATATTTCCTTCTAATTTAAACTTACCATTTGAATCATCGATCATTATATAATTATCTGATTTCATAATTAGGTTTTCCATATTTAGTAAAGCATTATTTCCAGATATATTCATTAGATTATTTTTTATAGAAAATTCCAATTTTTCTCCAGATCCTTTATAACCTTTTGAAGAAGTAAAATTGACATTTCCCTCAGATTCTATTTTTTGAATATCATACAAATCTTTTTCAAAAAATGCCTTTACAAGATCCGCAGATAAAATAAATTCATCAGACTCAATAAGTACATTTTTTTTTAATAAATAATATTTTTCTTTTTGGAAAACTTCAATTCCTTCTTCAGTCGTAATCTCAGTTTGACCTTCTTCTCTGCCTATTACTGAAAAAGATAAAAAAATTATTAAAAAGAATATTTTTTTCATTTTATTAACACCACTTTTGTTTTTCCTTTAAAATTTATATTATCCCCATTATTTGTTATTTCAAAACCTTTTGCATTAATTGTTGTTCCTTTAGAAATAAATGTTGTATTTTTTTTACTATATGCAGTTTGGTTTTTTTGATTAAAATAAACTTGAGGTGATTTTAAAGTAAAAGTATTAGATTTAAAAATAACATTTTTTTCTAACAAAATCTCATTGGTACCAATAAAGCTCGCACCCTTTGCTTTAATTGATATTTCTTCATCTCTTCCATTTATTGTAAAATTTGGATTTTTAATATCAAAAGAATATTCTTCTTTAGTTATGTTTAATGAACTTTTGTTGAAAGGATTTTGTCCTAGGGTAAAAAAAATAATTACAACCAAACTAATTATAAAAAAAATTATAAGTATTAATTTCTTATTGATTAATAATAAGTTATTCAATTTATGTGCTTAATCTTAGAAGATCGTGAATATGAACGATTCCAATAGGTTTATTTTTTTTACATACAAAGATACTAGTAATTTTTTTATTGTTCATTAAATTTATTGCTTCTCCAACTAAAGTAGAAATATCTACCGTTGATGGTTTCTTTGTCATTACATCAGAAGCTGTTTTATTAATAATCTTATTATCCATATTTCTTCTGAGATCCCCATCTGTTATAATGCCAATTAAATTGCCATTTTTATTTATAACTCCTATGCAACCAAAGCTTTTTTTTGTCATTTGAATTAATATTTTTGACATTTTTTCATTTGGATAAGTTAGAGGCAGTTTTGTATCTTTGTGCATTACTTCAGATACCCCAACTAGGTCTTTGCCTAATATTCCCCCAGGATGAAAATTACCAAAATGAGATTTTTTAAACCCTTTCATTTTAATCAGAGTGACCGCTATAGCATCTCCAATAATCAACATCATTGAAGTCGAGCTTGTTGGAGCTAAATTATTTGGACATGCTTCAATTGGTTTTTTATATATGATTCCATGAGTGGATTTTTGATATAAAATTCCTTTTCTATTTGATGAAATACTTAAAAGAGGTATGTTACATCGCTTTGAATAATTGATAATTCCTTTTAACTCATTTGATTGTCCAGAATTTGAAATTGCTAAAATTACATCTTTTTTTGTAATACCACCTAAATCACCATGACTTGCTTCAGTGGCATGAATAAAATGTGAGGGTGTTCCTGTTGATGTTAAAGTTGCTGAAATTTTATTTGCTATATGACCACTTTTTCCAATTCCCGTTATTATTGTTCTACCTTTGCAGTTATATATAGCTTTTACTACGTTATAAAATTCATCATTAAATGATTTTGCAATAGTTTTAATCCCCTGAAGTTCTGTAGTTAAAACTTTTTTAGCTTCATTTAATATTTGTTTCTTATTCATAACTAATGTTTAAAAATATCTAAATCTGGCCATCCAGATAAATCTAATTTAACTCTATGTTCTATAAAATTAAAACAAGCTTGTGCTATTTCAATTCTTTTTTCACGTTTTAAAATTTCATTTAACTTAATTCTTAATTCATGCAAATAAAGCACATCAGTAGCAGCATACCTTTGTTGAGCAGAAGTAATTTTTTTTGTTCCCCAATCTGAAGTTTGTTCATTTTTATTTATTTTTTTATTCAAAAGTTCTAGACATAGATCTTTGTATCCATGTTTATCTGTAAAGGTTCTTGATAATTTTGATGAAATTTTTGTGCAATATATATTTTGAATATTTATACCGTATGTGAAGTTTAAAATCCCAACATCAAATCTAGCATAATGAAATATCTTTAAAATATTATTATTTTTTAGAATTTTTAGAAGATTATCTGGCTTTTTTGAAACATCATTAATCTTAACTAAATGACATGTTTTATTTCCATTGGATAACTGAACTAAACAAAGTCTATCTCTTTTATGATTCAGACCCATTGCCTCTGTATCAATTGCTACAATTTTTCCCAACTTTAGATTTTTTGGAATATCATCTTGATACAGTTTAATTTTCATTTTCTTATGTCTATCAATCTTTAAATTATTTTAAATAATGCTATATCATTTAACTTTAAAAAAATCATGAAAACAGTACTAATTTTTGGGGGGTCAGGCTTTGTTGCTAAACATATTATTCGTCAATTAGCGAAAAATGGATATAAAATCGTAGTTCTCTACCAGCAACCTACTAATGAAGCTAAGTTAAAAATTTTAGGCTCTTTAGGTCAAATTATCCCTATTCAATATAAGTCGATAGACAGTGAATTAATTAATAAACTAATAAAAGACGCTAACAATATTATAAATTTAAAGACTTCATGGGATGAAAAAATAAGCTCTTTTGAAATGTCAATTTTTAAATTTAATCAAAAGCTAGCTGACAAAATAATTAATACTAATGAAAAATGCCATTTGATATATTTTTCAGGATTAGGAGTAGATAAAGGTCCATTATCTTTAAGATCTCAAGCTATCTTGAAAAGTGAGGAATATTATCAAAATAATTTAATCAATTGTTCAATAATTAGGCCAGGAATAATAATTGGAGGAGAAGATAAGTTTTTAAAAGGTTTAATTCCTTTATTTAAAATGTCTCCCTTTATACCCTTGTTTGGCAATGGATTATCAAAATTTCAGCCAGTATCTATAGAAGATGTAACTATGGCTATTGAAAAAATAATATTAAGAAATTTAAAGGGAGTAAATGTATTTGAGTTTGTTGGAAATGATATTTTTAATTACAAAGAATTCTATTCTTTAATTTCTAATTATTTTAATAAAAAAAGATATTTTATTAAAGTTCCATTACGTTTAGTAAAATTAGTTATTTATTTTATAGATAAAACACCTTTTTCTCCTATTAAAAGTGAACAGCTTAAATTATTTGAAAAAGACAATGTTGCTAGCAATCAGCACAAAAACTTAAAAAACTTAGATATAAACCCTCAAGATTTAAAAGAAAAAATAAAAAAAATAATCTTAAAAAACCTATAAAAAACAACAAATAATTCATTAAATTGCATTTATTGTACCATAATGATACTAATTTTTGGTCTTTTTATTTGATTATTGTTTTTTTAGCTATAGATGTCATGTTCTATTAAAAATTAGTACAAAAAAGGGACTATATGTTAAAATTTGTTAATTTAAATCAGGAAAACCCTCAAAAATCTAATTCAGATAAACGCTTAAAAAATTTCAATGAGATTTATGCTAGATTTTCTAAAGAGAAAGCAGAAAGTCAATCCTCTAGATGTTCTCAATGTGGAATTCCTTATTGCCAGATACATTGTCCCCTCCAAAATAATATACCAGATTGGTTACAATTAACTGCAGAAAATAGATTACAAGAAGCATTTGAGATTTCTAGTGCTACAAATAATATGCCTGAAGTTTGTGGAAGAATTTGTCCTCAAGATAGATTATGTGAAGGTAATTGTGTCATTGAACAATCCGGTCATGGATCAGTAACTATTGGATCTATCGAAAAACATATTACTGATGTTGCCTGGGAAAAAGGATGGATAGACAAAATTAATGTTATTAATGAAAAAGAACAATCGGTAGGTATAATAGGATCAGGTCCTGCTGGATTAGCTGCTGGTGAAGAGCTTAGAAAAAAAGGATATCAAGTTACTATTTACGATCGTTATGATAGACCGGGAGGTTTACTCATTTATGGAATACCTAATTTTAAATTAGAGAAAGAAATTGTTATTAGAAGAACGAACCGTTTAAGTGAAAGTGGTATCAACTTTGAAATGAATTGTGAAATTGGAACTTCTACTTCATTTGAAAAAATTCAAAAGAAACATGAAGCGATATTAATTGCTACTGGAGTATACAAATCTCGTGAAATTAATTTAAATCATAATAATTCAAATAATGTTGTTCCAGCATTAGAGTATTTAGTTTCTAGTAACAGAAAAGGATTAAAAGATAATGTTAAAGATTTTGATAGTGGCAGATTAAATGCTCAAAATAAAAATGTAGTAGTTATTGGTGGTGGTGATACGGCTATGGATTGTGTTAGAACGGCTGTTCGTCAAGGCGCTAAATCAGTTAAATGCTTATACCGTAGAGATCAAAAAAATATGCCTGGATCTCAACGTGAAGTTGAGAATGCTATAGAAGAGGGTATAGATTTCCAATGGCTTACTTTACCAGCTGAATACATTGGTTCAGATTTAATTAATAAGTTAAAAATAATTAAAATGACATTAGGCTCTCCAGATGAATCAGGAAGAAGAAAACCTGAACCGATTCCGGGTTCAGAAATAAACCTTGATGTTGATTTAATTATTGAGGCTCTTGGTTTTGAACCTGAAAATATTCCAAATATGTTTGATAAACCTGAGCTCGAAATTACTAAATGGGGTACTATTAAAATTAACTATAAAAATATGATGACTAATTTAAGCGGTGTTTTTGCTGCTGGAGATATTGTTAGAGGAGCAAGTTTAGTTGTTTGGGGAATTAAGGATGGCAGGGATGCAGCAACAAATATACACAATTATATTCAAGAAAAAAATAAAGCTAACTTAGAGAGTGTGCTTATAAAACAGGATTTCAGAGAAAATGCAGAAGCTTAAGAAAAACAAAGATTATCTAAAAAATAAAAAAAAACTTATTCAAAATCATGTTTATTCTGAAAATGATGAGCACTCTTCATGTGGAGTAGGATTAATTGCTTCAATTTCTGGGTTGCCTTCAAGAAAAATTGTAGAGATGGGTGTTCAGGCATTAAAAGTTTTATATCATCGCGGCGCTGTCGATGCTGATGGCAAAACAGGAGATGGCGCAGGAATTCAGCTTGGAATACCTAAAGATTTTTTTAAAGAAAAAATTAATCGCTCAGGACATAAACTAAATAATCTTCCATTTGCTGTAGGAATGATTTTTTTGCCTCGTACTAATTTTGAAGCACAAGAAAAGGCACGTATTATTATTGAGTCTGAAATTATTAAAGAAGGTTTTAAAATTTTTGGTTGGAGACATGTTCCTATTAATACTAAAATTATTGGAGAAAAAGCGAAGGCATCACTTCCTGAAATTGAGCAGATATTAATTGGAAACGAAATTTTTAAAAATGAACTTGAATTTGATGATAAACTTTATTTAATTCGAAAACGAATAGAAAAAAAAATAAATAGTTCAAATATTAATGATTTTTATATTTGTTCATTATCATGCCAGTCAATTATTTATAAAGGTATGTTTCTAGCTGAACAGCTTTCAAATTTTTATCCAGATATTCAGGATAAAAGATTTATTTCAAATTTTGCAGTCTACCATCAAAGGTATTCGACTAATACTTTTCCTACGTGGTCTTTAGCTCAACCTTTTAGAGTGATTGCGCATAATGGTGAAATTAATACTCTAAAAGGAAACAAAAACTGGATGGAAGCACATGAACCCAGAATGTTTCATGCGAGTTATGATAAAGATATAGATGACTTAAAGCCAATTATTGATAGAGCAGCTTCTGACTCTGCAGCTCTAGATTCTACTATAGAGCTTCTTGTTAGAACAAAAAGAAGCTTGCCCATGGCAAAGTTAATGACGATACCTGAAGCATTTGCACATAGAAGAGATTTTCCAAAAAAATTAAAAGATTTATATACCTACGCAAATGCAGTTATGGAATCTTGGGATGGCCCAGCTGCTATTTGTGGATGCCATGATCAATGGGCAATTGCTGGAATGGATAGAAATGGTTTAAGGCCTCTAAGATATACATTAACAAATGACTTTCTTATTGCTGGTTCAGAAACAGGTATGGTTGAAATTGATGAGGCAGAAATTCTCGAAAGAGGTCGTGTAGGTCCAGGCCAAATGATAGCAGTAAATTTTAAAGAAGGTAAATTTTATAAAGATAAAGAAATAAAAAATAAACTTTCTCAATCTAGACCTTTTGGAGAATGGATTAAAAAAATTAAACATATTGATAAATTAGTTCAGTCCGTTGATGAAGAATTTAGAGATATTCAAACTTCAGATTTAAGAAGAAGAATGACTTCTTTTGGTTGGACTTCAGAGGATATGGAAATAATTCTTCATCCAATGATTGCATCACAAAAAGAGGCAGTTGGTTCCATGGGTGATGATACTCCTATTGCTGTTTTATCAGATAATTATAGAGGACTTCATCATTTTTTTAGACAAAATTTTAGTCAAGTCACAAACCCCCCAATTGATAGTTTGAGAGAAAGAGTTGTTATGAGTCTTAGGACAAGAATAGGCAATTTAAGTAATATTCTTGATGAAGATCAATCACAATGTGATCATCTGCAATTAAATTCTCCAGTACTGTCCATAAATCAATTTAAAACTTTACGTCAGTATATGAAAGATAAAGTTAAGATTATTGATACAACTATGGATATCCAACAAGAAAATTATCATTTTAAAAAAGAATTAGATAGAATTAATAAAGAAGCTGAAGAAGCTGTACGTTCTGGCTATGTACACATTATATTAACTGACAAATCTTTAAGTAAATCTCGAGTAGCTCTACCTATGATTTTGGTTACTAGTTCTGTACATCATTATTTAATTAAAAAAAGATTAAGAACATTTATTTCATTAAATGTTCAATCTGCAGAATGTTTAGATGTTCATTATTTTGCTGTTTTAATAGGTGTAGGTGCTACTAGTATCAATGCGTATATGGCTCAACAAGCTATTGCTGAAAGGCATAAGAAAAAATTATTTGGTCAACTTACTTATGAAGAATGTGTAGAAAGATACATTCAATCTGTAAACAATGGATTACTCAAAATTATGAGCAAAATGGGAATCTCAGTTGTTAGTTCATATAGAGGAGGATGTAATTTTGAAGCAATTGGCTTAAGCAGAAATCTTATGAGCGAATATTTTCCTTCTATGAGCTCTAAAATATCAGGTATGGGCCTAAAAGGTTTAGAACAAAAATCTTTGTTTGCACATAACAAAGCATATTCAGATGATGTTATTAATTTACCCATAGGGGGCTTTTATAGATACCGCAAAGATGGAGAAAAACATTCTTTTGAAGGTACTGCAATTCATATTTTGCAAACAGCAGTAGGAACTAATAATTATTCTTTGTATAAAAAATATTCAAAACAAATTAATGAAAATTATCCTATTAATTTAAGAGATCTTGTTGATTTCAAATCAGATAAAGATTCTATTAATAATAAATCTGTAAATAATACTTATGAAATAAGAAAACGTTTAGTTGCACCAGGAATTTCCCTTGGTGCCTTAAGTCCTGAAGCGCACGAAACAATAGCTATTGCCATGAATCGTATAGGAGCAAAATCTGATTCAGGAGAAGGGGGAGAAGATCCTGAAAGATTTATTCTTAGAAGTAATGGAGATAATCCATCTTCAAAAATTAAACAAATAGCAAGTGGAAGATTTGGTGTAACTGCAGAATATTTAAACAGTTGTAATGAAATTGAAATAAAAATTGCTCAAGGGGCTAAACCAGGAGAAGGAGGACAACTTCCAGGTGAAAAAGTTACTCCTTTGATTGCAAAATTAAGACATTCAACAGAGGGTGTAACATTAATAAGCCCTCCTCCTCATCATGATATCTATTCAATAGAAGATCTTGCGCAATTAATATATGATTTAAAACAGATTAATCCTAAAGCTAAAGTATGCGTTAAGCTTGTAGCTCAATCAGGTATAGGTACAGTTGCTGCAGGTGTTGCAAAAGCTAAAGCTGATGTAATTTTAATCTCTGGACATAATGGAGGAACAGGAGCAAGTCCTCAAAGTAGTATTAAATACGCTGGTTTACCATGGGAAATAGGATTAAGCGAAGTTCATCAAGTGCTTTCTCTAAATAATTTAAGAGATAAAGTTATTTTAAGAACAGATGGAGGTTTAAAAACTGGAAGAGATATAGTTATAGCAGCTATGTTGGGAGCAGAAGAGTATGGAATAGGTACTGCAAGTCTAGTTGCTATGGGTTGTATTATGGTAAGACAATGTCATTCTAATACTTGCCCTGTCGGTGTTTGTTCTCAAAATGAAAAGTTAAGAGAGAAGTTTACTGGCACCCCTGAAAAAGTTGTAAACCTATTTACTTTCATAGCTGAAGAAACAAAGGAAATTCTTAATTCTTTAGGATATAATAAATTAGATGAAATTGTGGGCAGATCAGATTTATTATATCAAATAAATAGAGGTAGTTCTTTTTTAGATGATTTAGATTTAAATCCAATTTTATCACAAATAGAATCAGATATTGGGGAGTATTCTTATAAAATAGAAAATAGAAATGAAGTTGATGCTAGTTTAGACAATAAAATTATTAAGGATGCAGAATCATTATTTAAAGATAAACAAAAAATTCAACTTACTTATAATATAAAAAATACTGATAGGGCATTAGGTACCAGATTTTCTTCAGAAGTTACTACAAAAATTGGAACTGACATTTTGAATGATGATCATGTGAATATAAAATTGATTGGAACTGCAGGTCAATCATTAGGTGCATTTTTATGTAAGGGAATTACTCTTTCTGTTTCAGGAGATGCTAATGACTATGTTGGAAAAGGACTTTCTGGAGGTAAAATTATTTTGAAACCAAAAAATAGTTCAAAATTAGACACAAAAGATAACGTTATTATAGGAAATACAATTTTATATGGTGCCACTAATGGCAGTTTATATGCTTCGGGCATTGCAGGAGATAGATTTTGTGTTAGAAATTCAGGAGCTCATGCAATTGTAGAAGGCTGTGGTGATAATGGGTGTGAGTATATGACTGGGGGCAGCGCTATAATATTAGGCTCAGTTGGCAATAATTTTGCTGCAGGAATGACGGGAGGTATCGCTTTTGTTTATGATAAAGAAGGCACCTTACCTATGAGAATCAATTTAGGCGATGTAATTTATCAACAGCAAATGACAGAGTATTGGGAAAATTTCTTACATTCTAAAATTATAGAATTTTATAAAATTACTAATTCTCAAAATGCAAAAAATATAATTGATAACTGGGAAAAAGAAAAATATCTTTTCTGGCAAATATGTCCAAAAGAAATGTTAACAAAATTTGAAAATCCAATTTTACTAGAAGATGAAAAAATAGCTTAGCTAAATAAGTTTTCGAATATTATCTAAAGAATTTTTAATATTTATAAGGTCGGTTGCACTTGAGAGACTATGATCACTAGACTTTAAAAATTTAATTTGAACATTTTTACCACTTAATTTTTTCATTATTTTTATTGGCATTGTATCTTTCACAATATTATCTTTATTACCGTGAATTAAAATTACTGGTTTATTAAAATTTATTTTTTTATTTAAAATTTTATTTTTTGTACAATGTATAAAAAATTCTTTTGTAAGATAATATGCAAAACATTTATATGTATATTTTGTTATTCCTTTAGTTTTGATATCTTGTTTATTTTTTATACTTAAACTATTAAATAGATCCTTTCCAAAATCTGCAGCAGAAGCTAATCCAATTAGACCAGATATTTTTCTTTTTTTAGATTTAGCAGCTAACAACATTAACCACCCTCCCATACTACTTCCTACGAGAATTTGAGGTCCCTTGGTAAGGTTATCAATTATGTCAAAAAGATCTTTTTTCCAATCAGAAATTGTAAAATCTTCAAAATTACCAGAAGATTTACCATGTCCCCTACAATCGAAACGAATAAATGATAGTTTATTTTTTTTTGCATATTTTTCAATAAAGATAGCCTTTTTTCCTTCCATGTTAGAATTTAAACCATGAATAAAAACAATACCTGGAGATTTACCTTTGATTCTTTTATATGCTATTTTTTGATTTTTTTTGTTTATAAAGTAACTCATTATTTAAATTAATTTTTAGTTTATAACATAATTTAATTATGAAAATATTTAATTTGATGCAAATAGTACCATCTTTGCAATCAGGAGGAGTTGAGCAAGGAACAGTTGATTTATCAAATTATTTAGCTTCACTTAAAATTAGGAATTTTATTATTTCCAATGGAGGTAATTTATTATCATACTTAAATAAGCAATATGTTGATCATAGTATCTTGCCTGTTCATTCAAAAAATTTTTTTAAAATGCCCTTTACTGCTAAAAAAATTAATAATTTATTAAAGAAATCAGAAATAAATATATTGCATTTAAGATCTCGTGCACCTGCTTGGATGATACCATATTTAGATAAAGATAATCTAAAAATAGTCTCTACTTTTCACAATGTTTATGGTCATGAAAATATAATAAAAAAAATATATAACAAAAGATTGTCTAAAGTTGATAAAATAGTTGCTATTTCTAGTTATGTTAAAAATGAAATAACAAATTTATATAAAATTAATCCTGAAAAAATAAAAGTTATAAATAGGGGTATAGACATTAATTTTTTTGATAATGATAATATAAATCAAGAGTTTTTTATAAATTTTTTAAAAAAAAATAATATTTCTCCAGATAACAAAATTATTCTATTTCCGGGGCGATTGACAAAATGGAAAGGTCAAATTGAATTTTTAAATATAGTAAATGCTTTAAAAGATAAAAAAATAATTTTTTATTTTATTGGAGATGATAAAAATACTTCATATAAAAATAAATTTATTAATGAAATAAATAAAAAAAATTTAAACAATATATGTAGAGTTCTTGGAAATCTAAATGCTGAAGAGCTTAAAATAATGTACAAATGTTCTGACATCGTAATATCTGCACCTTTAAAGCCTGAAGGCTTTGGTAGGATTATTAGTGAATCTCTTGCAATGAAAAAAATAATCTTAGCATACAATTATGGAGGGGCAAAAGATCAAATCGATAAATTAGATGATTTATATAAGATAAATCCAGGCCAACTTAATGAGCTAAAAAATAAAATTATAAAAGTTTTAGAAATGGATCAAATTACTATTAACAATTTAGGAAATATTGCAAGACAACATGTTTCAAAAAATTATTCAAAAAGTTTAATGTTGGAGTCTTATTATAATTTTTATCAGGAGCTATAGTTGAAAAAAATTCTTTTAATAAAACATGGATCTTTAGGTGATATTATCACATCTACATCGGTCATTAATGATATAAAAAAGCATTTTACTAGAGATCAAATTTATATTTTGACTTCTGATAAATTTAAGGATTTTTTTTATGAATTTAATTTTTTTGATAAAATCATTATAGACAATAGAGAAGGTATATCTAAAACTATAGGTGTTATTAAAAAAATATTTAATTTAAAGATAGATCTTATAATTGATCTTCAAAATTCAAAAAGAACTTCAGTTTATGCTCTTATTCTTAGAATTTTTTCAAAAATTAAAATTAATGGTACGGGAGTTTTTTCTACTCATAGATATCAATATGATAAAACGAATATGCCATCTGTCATTGATGGCTTATCAAATCAAATTGAACTTTTAGGAATTAAAACATTACGTATGCCTCACCTAAATTGGCTTATTAAAGAGAAATTTGACTTTACTAAAATTAAAAACCAAAATTTCTTTTTAATTAATCCAGGATGTTCAAAAAAAAATTTTAAAAAAAAATGGCCAGCAGTAAATTATGCAAAAATTTGTACTTATTTAAGTTCAAAAAATATTTTACCGATAATTATAGGGGCTAATGAAGATAAAGCTGAAATTGAAGAAATTTTGAGTTTAGAAAAAAATGTATTAAACTTGTTTAACAAATCTCCTCTTAGTATTGTTTTTCAATTATCACAAAAAGCAATTGGAGCTATATCAAATGATACAGGTCCAGCTCATTTAATTGCAGCCAGTGGTTGTTCTATACATTTAATACTTTCTGATTTTTCTAATACAAACACAGTTATTCCTCAAGGCACTAATGTGTCTTTTATTAGAAAAAAAGACATAAAAAAAATTTTAGTTGAAGAAGTTATAGAAGATCTAAATAATAAATTTGATTTATGAAAATTGATATAATACTTCCATATAAAGAAGTCTTTTCAAGCACAAAAGCATCAGCAGTATCTTTAACTGTAAAAAATTCTTCAGAATTTTCAATTTATAAAAAACAAATAAATGTTTATGGTCAATTTACTGATTCACCTTTTAAAAATGTAAAATTTATTGGAATTAAAACTAATAAATTTCTACACTTAGGTAATAATAATTCTGTTTATTTAAACTATATAAAAAAGCGCGAATCTATAACAAAAAGAATTGTTGAGTTTCATAATCGACCCTATGTTTTTAATAAAGCAATACAATTAGAAAAAAAATATCCAATTACCTTACATTTTCACAATGATCCTAAAACTATGAGAGGATCAAAAACTGTTGATGAACGAAAAAATATTGCTGAAAATGCAGAGGCCGTATATTTTGTGAGTCATTATATAAAAAATTGTTTTATTGATGGCTTAGATAAAGATTATAATAATCTTCATATCATCCCAAATGCAATACAAAGAAACTTAAAACAAAAACCAAATAAGAATAAAGAAGTTTTGTTTGTGGGAAGGTTAGTTGAAGAAAAAGGCTGCCATTTGTATGTTAATGCAATAAAATCAATAGTGAAAAAGTATCCCGAATGGAAATTTCGCATTATAGGTACCGAAAGAGCAGGTCAAAAATCATTAACATCATCATATGCAAAAAATTTAATTACTGACTTTGAATCTTTAGGTAAAAATACGGAATATCTTGGTTTTGTTTCTAATACAGAAGTTACAAATATATTAAAAAAAACATCAATATTAATTGTTCCTTCTATTTGGCAAGAACCATTTGCTTTAACAGCTTTAGAGGGTGTTTGTAATGGGGCAGCTGTAATTGCTTCTAAGGTTGGGGGAATGCAAGAAATGTTAGAAGATGTAGGAATGTTGGTTAATGATATTGATGCAATTAAACTTGAAAAATCAATTTTAAGCTTATTAGAAAATGAAAATTTATTAAATGACTATCATAACAAATCTTGGATAAATTATAAATATAACCAAAAAGATATTGTTAAAATTCAGGATGAAGTTAGAACAAAGATTTTCAACAAATATAATTATTAATATTAATAAAATGTTAAATCTAAACTTGAATAATTATTTAAAAAGACATATATGTTTATTTAATGTGGTATTCTAATTAATTATGCTTTTAAAAGCAGTTTTCAACAAATTTTAATATAGTCTTGAGTTTCCAGTATAGAGAAAAAAAAGATTCTGGTCCTAGGACTAATGAGCAAATTACTGCAAGTGAAGTAAGAGTTATTTCTTCTTCTGGTAAACAACTAGGCATTATAAGTATTAGGGAAGCATTAAATCACGCAGAAGATGAGGGCTTTGATTTGGTTGAAGTATCTCCTGATGCCAAACCTCCTGTTTGTAAAATTCTGGATTATGGAAAACTAAAATATCGTGAACAGAAAAGTAAAAAGGAAGCTAAAAAGAAACAAAAAACTATAGAAATAAAAGAAATAAAGATTAGACCTGGTATCAATAAGCATGATTATGAGGTTAAAGTTAAAGCATTCCATAAATTTATAAAGGGTGGAAATAAAGTTAAAGTTTCAATGAGATTTAGAGGAAGAGAAATGGAACATCAAAACCTAGGTTTAGATCTTTTAAAAAGACTTATTGAACAGGTGAAGGAATATGCAAAAGTTGAAGTGCCTCCTAAAAATGAGGGAAAGCAGATAATGATGGTTTTAGTCCCTTTTAGTGAAAAATAAATAAATTCTATTGATTGAATTCTTTAATTTGTCTATAAGCTCGCCAAACTTGCTATGGCCTGCGGGGCAGCCTAGTAGTTAAATTTTTAATCAAGGAGTTTTAATGCCCAAGCTAAAAACAAAAAGTAGTGTAAAAAAACGCTTTTCAAGAACAGGTTCAGGAAAAATTAAATTTAAGCCTGCTGGCAAACGTCATGGAATGAGTAAAAGAACAAATAAATTTATACGTAACACAAAAAGATCTAGCATTATGTCACCCGGTGACTCTGCATTAATTGATCATATGTTACCTTACAATAAATAGAGGTAAACTATGGCAAGAGTATCAAGAGGAGTAACCACGCATGCAAGGCACAAAAAAGTAATTAAACGTGCCAAAGGATATTACGGTAGAAGAAAAAATGTTTTCAGAGTTGCTGTTCAGGCTGTCGAAAGAGCGCAACAATACGCTTATAGAGATAGAAGAAAAAGAAAAAGTGATTTTAGAGGTCTTTGGATACAACGCATTAATGCAGGTGCAAGAATGCATGGAATGACATATTCTCAGTTTATAAATGGCTTAAAAAAAGCAACTATAGAAATTGATAGAAAAAATTTAGCAGAACTAGCAGTAAATCAACCAGATCTTTTTAAAGCTTTAGTAGAAAAAGCTCAATCTGCTAACTAGTCTTTTAACGATAGATAATTTATATATATAAAGATATGTCTATTAAATTAGATAAGCAAATTATATTAGAGGAATTAAAATTAATTTCTTCAATAGACTCCTTAGAAGCATTAAGGATAAAGTATTTAGGAAAAAAAGGATTAGTCTCTCTAGAGATGAAATCCTTATCTTCTTTATCCATAGATGAAAAAAAAATTAAAGGTCAGGAGCTAAATACCTTTAAGTCTTTTTTTGAAAAAGAAATTCAAAATAAAAGAATTGAAATTGAAACCTCTTCCATTAATGAAAAATTGCGAAAAGAAAATATTGATGCAACTTTACCACCAAGAAATTTTGAAACGGGCAGACTCCATCCTATAAGTCAAACAACTTACAAGATTATTGAAATATTTGGCAATATGGGTTTTTCGGTCAAAAGTGGACCTGATATTGAAACAGATTTTAATAATTTTACTGCATTAAATATCCCTGACCATCATCCGGCAAGGGAAATGCAAGATACTTTTTATTTAGATAAAAAAGTATTAAGAACTCACACCAGTCCAGTACAAGTAAGAACAATGTTGGAAAGTAAGCCACCAATTAGAATTATTGTTCCAGGAAGAACTTATAGAAGTGACTCAGATTCAACGCATACTCCTATGTTTCATCAAGTAGAAGGTTTATTAATAGATGAAAAATCAACCATGTCCCATTTAAAAGGATGTTTAATAGATTTTTTAAAAGAATTTTTTGAAATTAGTGATCTAAAATATAGATTTCGTCCTAGTTATTTTCCTTTTACTGAACCAAGTGCAGAAATGGATATCGCATATACAAAAACAAACAATATTCTTAAGTTTGGAGAAGGTGATGAATGGATGGAGATATTGGGTTGTGGAATGGTAAATCCAATTGTTTTAGAAAATTGCAAAATAGATTCCAAAAAATTTCAAGGTTTTGCTTTTGGTATGGGAATTGAAAGATTAGCAATGTTAAAATATGGAATTACAGATATCAGAAGTTTTTATGAAAGTGATTTTAGATGGATTCAACATTATGGCTTTAATCCTTTGGACTTAAATTCTACATCAGGGTTATAATATGAAATTTACCCTAAGTTGGCTTAAAGAGCATTTAGAAACAAAAGCTAAAATTGATATCATTACAGATACTTTAACAAATATTGGTTTAGAAGTTGAAAATATTGAAGATAAAGAAAATGATTATAAGCATTTTACTATAGCTAAAGTTATTAGTGCTGACAAACATCCTAATGCTGATAGGTTAAAAGTTTGTAAAGTTGAAACTTCCAAAGGAAATGTTCAAGTTGTATGTGGAGCTCCAAACGCTAAGTCAGGTATGTTTGGCGTATTTGCTCCTAGTGATACTTATATACCTGGCACTAACATTAATCTTAAAAAATCTGAAATAAGAGGTGTAGAATCAAATGGAATGTTGCTTTCAG
Organism: uncultured Alphaproteobacteria bacterium; assembly: GCA_902577425.1. Taxonomy (GTDB): domain Bacteria; phylum Pseudomonadota; class Alphaproteobacteria; order HIMB59; genus MarineAlpha5-Bin3. The sequence continues at coordinate 651,954 of CACGZD010000001.1, forward strand.
AGCGAGAATTAGGAATATCAGATGAACATGATGGCATAATAGAGTTAACAGGAAAACATAAAATAGGTGATCCCATTGCTTCTATATATGGATTTGATGATCCTGTAATAGAGATAAATTTAACACCGAATAGATCAGATTGCTTATCAGTTAGAGGAATAGCAAGAGATCTGGCAGCTGCAGGTTTAGGTACTTTAAAAGAATTAAAAATTAAAAAGATAAAAGGCAGTTTTAAAAGTAATATAAAGTGGGTAAGGAAATTTAAAAAAGATGAAGAGTATTTATGTCCTGGTGTAGCAGGTCGATTATTTAAAAATGTTAAAAATAGTCAAAGTCCTGAATGGTTAAAAAGAAGATTAACACTTATTGGATTAAGACCTATCAGTACCTTAGTAGATATCACTAATTATGTAACTTTTGATCTTGGTCGTCCACTCCATGTTTATGATGCTAGTAAATTAAGTGGCAACTTAGTAATGCGTAAATCTGAAAATAAAGAAAAATGCAAAACCTTAGATGATAAGGAATATATTTTATCTGATGAAATGGTTGTTATAAGTGATGATAAATCTTTGCACGGTATAGGAGGAGTAATGGGTGGCTTAAATAGTGGTTGCTCAGAAAATACAACTGATGTTTTTTTAGAAGTAGCTCTTTTTGATCCAATTAGTGTAACCAAAACTGGTAGAAAATTAAATTTACAGAGTGATGCACGGTACCGATTTGAAAGAGGTTTAGATTATACTTCAATTGATTGGGGAGTAGATATAGCAACACAAATGATTCTTGATTTATGTGGAGGTGAAACTAGTGAAATTGTTGCTGACAAATTAGATGGTCCAAAATCAAAAACTATTAATTTTAATACTACACTTACTAAAACATATGGTGGTATTAATATTTCAGAAGATCAACAAAAAATAATTTTAGAAAAATTAGGTTTTTTAGTTAGTGGTAAAGATAAAAAAATTTTTAAAATTACTATACCATCTTTTCGACCTGATATTGCATCATCAGCAGATATAGTTGAAGAAATACTTAGAATTTATGGATTTGATAAAATTGAACCCACTTCCTTACAAAAAGATGAAGGCAATACAGATGAAATTCTAAGTCCTAAATTAAAAAGTTTTTTTAAATCTAGACGATTAATAGCTAACAGAGGTTACTTAGAAACTGTCACTTGGTCTTTTATGGATTCAAAAAATGCTGATTTTTTAAATAATAATTCATCTATAAAAATTAAAAATCCTATAAGTGTTGAGATGGATGCAATGCGACCTTCTACATTTCCTAACTTATTGAATTCAATAAATTTCAATATTTCAAAATTATTTACTGAAGGCAAAGTATTTGAGGTAGGTCCAAATTTTCATGGATTAGAAGAAGAAGATCAACAAATGGTTGCAACTGGTATTCATTATGGTTTTGATAGTTCAATTTCTTGGAACAAAAAACAAAGATCTGTTGATATTTATGATGTGAAAAGTGATGTTTTTTATATTTTAGATCAATTAAATGTTCCAGTAGAGAATTTGCAATATGATAAAATAGATAATAATATTTATCATCCAGGTAAATCTACAAAACTGAGATTAGGCAGAAATACAATTGCGACCTTTGGAGAAATAAGTCCTTTATTATTAAATAGATTTAATATTAAAACTTTAGTGTGTGGCTTTGAAATATATTTAGATGAACTTGATCAATTTCAAACGAAAAAAACTTCAACTAAAAAAAGTTTTGATAATAATTCTTTACAGAAAATTGAAAGAGATTTTGCTTTTCTTTTTCCTTTAAAAATTCAAGCTATAGATATAATTAATGCTGTTAGAAAAATTGATAAAAAAATAATTAAAAATGTCATTATCTTTGATGTTTTTGAAGGAAAGAATTTATCTGATAGTAAAAAAAGTATAGCATTCAAGGTTATAATGCAGCCTCAAGAAAAGACATTCACAGATGCTGAAATTGAAAACCTATCTACTAATATTATTGATCTTATATCAAAATCATTTGATGGTGAATTAAGACAATAATGACAGAATTAAAAAATTTAAGAAATTTTTCTATAGTTGCGCATATAGATCATGGCAAGTCTACCTTGGCTGATAGATTAATTCAATTTTGTGGAGGATTATCAGATAGAGAAATGAAAGAACAAGTATTGGATTCTATGGAACTTGAGAGAGAGCGAGGTATAACTATAAAAGCTCAAACTGTTAGACTAAAATATCAAGGAGATGATGGTAATAATTATATTTTAAATCTAATGGATACTCCAGGACACGTTGATTTTTCTTATGAAGTATCAAGATCTCTAGCTGCGTGTGAAGGCTCAATATTAATTGTAGATTCTACACAAGGAGTAGAAGCCCAAACATTAGCAAATGCTTATCAAGCTATTAATAATGATCATGAAATTGTTCCAGTTTTGAATAAGATTGACTTACCATCTTCTGAACCCGATAGAATTAAAGATCAAATAGAAGAAATTCTTGGAATAGACTCTCAAGAAGCTGCTTTAGTATCTGCTAAAACAGGTGACGGGATAAAAGATTTGTTAGAAAAAATAATAAAGAAACTACCATCACCTTCAGGAAATGAAAGCGACCCATTGAAATGTATGTTGGTAGATAGTTGGTATGATAGTTATCTAGGAGTTGTAGTTTTAGTAAGAGTCATTGATGGCAAGTTAAGTAAAAATCAAAAAATTCGTTTCATGGCTGCTGGGGTAACTCACACTATAGATAGAGTAGGAATATTTTCACCTAAAGCAGAAGAAGTAGATTCTTTAGGTCCTGGAGAAATTGGTTTTATTAACTCTGGAATCAAAAGTGTTTCAGATTGTAAAGTTGGAGATACAATTACTGAGGAGAAAAATCCTGCTAAAGATCCACTACCTGGTTTTAAACCTTCGCAGCCAGTTGTTTTTTGTGGCATGTTTCCTGTAGACTCAGATGATTATGAACATTTAAGAGATAGTATGGTGAAATTAGCATTAAATGATTCTAGTTTTTCTTATGAGCCAGAAGTTAGTCCTGCTCTTGGTTATGGCTTTAGGTGTGGTTTTCTCGGTTTGCTTCATCTAGAGATAATTCGGGACAGATTTGAAATAGAGTTTAATTTAGAATTAGTTACTACGGCACCTTCTGTTGTTTATAAAGTTAATATGAATGATGGAAGTGTAATTGATTTGCATAACCCTACAGATATGCCTGATCCAGTAAAAATAAACAACATCGAAGAGCCATGGATCAAAGCTACAATTTTGGTTCCTGATGAATATCTTGGACCAGTATTAGAATTATGCACTTCAAAAAGAGGAATTCAAAAAAATCTTAGTTATGTTGGGACTAGAGCATTGGTTGAATATAAATTACCTCTCAATGAGGTAGTTTTTGATTTTTATGATCGTCTTAAATCCATAACAAAAGGTTATGCTAGTTTTGACTATGAAATGACAGGTTATGAAGTAAATGATTTGGTAAAAGTTTCTATTTTGATTAATGGAGAGCCTGTAGATGCCCTGTCATTAATTGTACATCGAGATAGATCACAATCAAGAGGCAGGACTCTTTGTTCTAGATTAAAAGATTTAATTCCAAGACAACAATTTAAAGTTGCAATTCAAGCTGCCATAGGTGGTAAAATTATTGCGCGTGAGACGGTTGCTTCATTTAGAAAAGATGTTACGCAAAAATTATATGGCGGTGATGTTACAAGAAAGAATAAATTATTAGATAAACAAAAAAAAGGAAAAAAGAGAATGAAGCAATTTGGTAAAGTAGATATTCCTCAAAATGCTTTTTTAAATGCTCTTAAAATGAATGAAAACTAGTCTACGGATCTGGAGGTTAGGAGTTCGACTCTTCTCGGGCGCGCCAAGTAAAGTGGGAAATTTATCTACTGTTCCGTTTTGAAAATTCCTATTCGGAACACTTACGGACCACTTCGTATTCAAAAATTACTTTTTACGTATCAACTTTTCTTACTATTGGTGCTAAGACAGTTGTAATGAAAAAAGAAACTGGCTACTGGTTGTTTAATTGTAATCCTGCAATATGGGATATTAAATCAAGGCTTCAAAGTAAAATTACAAAGGAAGATTGGGGAATTCCTAATAATAGAGTTAAACAATTTAAAAAAGGACAACTAGGATTTATCAGAGTCGCGTTAGACACAAGACCTAAGAGACTTGTAAATAAAAAACTATTATCTGGTTTTTATGCTTTAGTAGAAATTGTAGACGAACCTTTTTATGGAAAAACAAAAAATCCTAAATTGTTTTTTAAGCCTACCAAATATACCCAAAAAGTTAAAAATGTTGAATTAAAAACACATTGGAGAGTTCCTATAAATATTACAGAAAGTTTTTTAAACTCACCAATACTTATTTCAGATTTAAAAAATACTGAATTTAATTTTGATAAAGGAGTATTTCAACCAGGACAAGGAATTTCAGTTAGACCAATAGAAAGAAAATCTTTTTTTGAACTTCTTAAAATGACTGGCAAAAAAGATAAATTATGGATTGAAGACATTAAGGAGGCGTTTAATAGTCTTGGAAGAGAAGCGTCTTTAAAGGAAATTTATTCTGAAGTAAAAAAAATAAGAAAAAATATAAATCTCAATCAAGACTGGCAAGCAATTGTTCGAAGAGAAATAGGAGAAAATTCTTCAGATACAAAATATTGGAAAAAAAAATCTGATTTATTTTATAACGTATATGGACTTGGCGAAGGGTATTGGGGTTTAAGAAGTTTCGCAAATGATCCCAAAATAATTAAAAATTACAAAAAACAATTTGAAAAAAAAGTAAATAACAATTTAAAACTATCTGCTGCAGAACTTAAAAAAAGAGCAAACAAAAGTTTAAAAGTTAAAGTAAAAAATACTCAAACCAAATATTTTAATAGAGATGATTATGTTGAGGCTTATGTAAAAAAAATTGCAAAAGGTAAATGTGATTTATGTGAAAAAAATGCGCCTTTTAAAAAGAAAAAAACAAATGAGCCGTACCTAGAGTGTCATCATGTTAAGTGGCTTTCTAAAGGGGGAAAAGATATTATTGAAAATGCAGTAGCTCTTTGCCCCAATTGTCATAGAAAAATGCACTCATTAAGCCTTAACAAAGATATTAAAAAACTATTTGAAAAAATAAATACTCGGCAATAATTTTTTATATCCCAGTGCAAATTCGTAACACTTCACTCAGAAATTCAAAGCAAAAATTAGATAGGGTGTGTCATAAGCTGGGCAATTAGTTACAATTTCAATTGATTTTTTTGCAAGTTTGTACTTACTAACTTCCCCATTACACATGCTTTTATTATCTTCTTTGTGATCAATTATTTTGATTTTATTCTCTATAAAAGAAAAAACTGAATAAGTATTATGTCTAATATGAGCTGAACCTTGAGGTTGAGAGAAAGTAGAAATTAAATAATTATTTTCATTAAGTTTTAATAAAATTTCAGTATCCAATTGCTCTATCTCATTTTGCCAATCAATCTCATATATTGATTTATTAACAATATTATAAAGTTTAGACCTATCAAAGGATTTTAAGTCAATTTCTTGGTTATTGCTAAAGCAACAATCATAATTGTGAACCATATATGTTATAATTTTAGGATCAAAATTATTAATAGTTATGTTTTGGTTTGGACCAATCGTAGAATAATCTTTAAATTTTTGATAATCGTTAAATAATGTTACTCCATAATAAACGAAAAACAATACTATTAATAAAATTGATAAATAAAAAATAAATTTAAAAAATTTGTAAACACCAGAAAAAAAACTATTTACTTTACGCTTTGCTATTTGAAGATTTTGAGTTGATTTTTCAGTGACACTACTCAACTTTGGGAAATAGCTAAATATTTTTTTTTCACCAAAATAATCTACTGTTAATACTGCTATTGGTATCATTCGTATATCTTCTCCTTTAAGAAAGTATAAAAGAATACATATTCCCGCAGTAAGGTAGAAGTGATATGGATAAAACGAAAAACTATTTTCTTTAATTATTTTTAAGCAAAAATAACCACACGCTATTACATTTGCAAATATCCAAATAGGACTAAGCGGACCTATCCAACCAATAAATGGAACGCTGATTAAAGCATAACCTTTCCATGATTTGGGAAACAGATCTGCAGATAGGTGGACCATAAATGCGAAATATATTGCAGCAATAATTAAAGGATATTGTTTTGAAGAGTATTTTTTTGAATAATAATCAATTAAAAAAGGTATAAAAATGCTGTGTGTTACAATTGAGCGATGAAGTAATAATTTTCCTGTAGCTAAATCCCAATCAGGTATACTTACAGTTACTAGTGCAATAAAAAAGAAAAATATACTTGAGCCAGTTTTTTTACCAAAGTTCTTTTCTAAATACTCAATCATTTTATAAACTTATAACTAAACTTTGTGGTGCAAATTTGGAACACTACAGAATCATTTTTTTTCACTTAACGAATGATTTTTCCCGTAATTCCGTATATGTAATACAATCTGGTGCACGGGACACGGACTACGGATCTGGAGGTTAGGAATTCGACTCTTCTCGGGCGCGCCATATAAACTGTCAAAAACTTAATTTTAAAAAATTATTAATTAAAAAAAAGTGTGCCGTTTGTGCACTTTCGTATTTAGAAATACTATTTTGGATTCAACATTCCTCTTAGAAGAATTATTTTATTTTTTTATTAAAAACCACAGGCATTTTGCCTTTCCACTGAATCCAAAGGTTAGGTTGTTCAATGCACTCACACATAAAATGAGCGACGTTTGCTCGCGTAGTAGTAAGTCCATTAAAAATAGTTTGAGGAGGTGTCGTTACTACTTCATAGTTCGAAATTTCAGCATTAATGAGTCCGTCTGGTCGGACCACTACCCATTCAATAAATTCATTTTCTGAACCAATGTTATCTCTCAAAAAAGCAGCGGAGGCTTCATTATCATAATGTGGTGGTATGAGGTTGCGTAACAGAGATAAAATAACTTTTTCGCTCGTGGTTACTCTCTCACCAGGATTGCGATTACCTACGGTGTTCATTAATAAAAATTTTGTTTTATCTAGAGAATGAGTAGCCTTAATAGCTACACATAGACGTTTGACTGCTTCCAGAACAAGCGTTCTGGGTTTGCCAAATATTCCTTTAAAACTCATTGTGTGACCTAAGCAGGAAGCCACAGCAGCACAACCTTTTACGGCTTCCAACATTTGTTCGTCACTCAGATCAAGCAAACTTGCTTTTATGATTTTAAGCTTTGGATTTTCAAGAAGTTCTTGTGGAAATTTATCGAGTGACCGAACAATAATTCGAAGGTTATAGCCGCGGACAAGAAGCTGTTTTACAAGAGGGAAACCAGTATTTCCTGTGGCTCCAACCACTAAAACTGTTTTAAAATTTGAATTGGTTTTTTCGGTTGTCATTTACCGGGCATATAGACTAACTCAAATTTATATTAAAACTTATTACAATTCTATCTTCATTTGATCTATTTACATCAACAGAGTGATGTAAGTAGCTAGGAAACAGTACTAACAAGCCTTCTTCAGGTTTTATTGAAACAATATTAGTATTTAAGTTATTAGGATTGTCTACTTTAGGGTGAAAATAAACTGGTTCACTTCTTGGATCATGAAAAACAATATTGCCACAATTTTCAGGGGCTTTAACATAGTAGGCTGCACTTATATAATTGTTACTATGTATATGTCTTGCATTAGTGGCATCATTTCTATTTATGATAGACCACATACTGGTAATTTTAACTTTTTGATTTTTTAAATCCCATCCCATATCTACAAGTGTTTCGTTTATGTAAGGGCCAATAGAGTTAATATAATCTTTTATATTGTCAGCATTCATATCAAAGTCTTGAGAGTGCCATCCTTTTGAATTAGATTTTTGAACTCCTTTAGGATTTTGAGACTCTAAACTTTTTATATATTCTAATATCTTTTTATTAACTTCTTGATGGTTTTTCACTCGTGAAACCCAAACAGGAGTTGAAAAAAAAAGTTTTAATTCTGACACTCTATCTGTCATACGTTTTAACTACCTTAACTTTTTGAATTTTGCTAGAAAATTCTACAGACTTATTGCATTACTTAGTACTATCAATACAAACAATTGCATAAGGTAATAATTCCAGTTTAAGAGATCCATTAGCAGTTACGTGTTTTTTAAAGTTTTGAGCACGAAAAGTTTCAGGTGATTTCATTGCTTCCTCAATATTACTTTCATTGAGATGTCGAATATTAACTGAACTACCTAAATTTTTTACTGTTAATTGTTGTACTTCTGAAACTAGATTAGCTAAAATAATTCTTATCTGACCTTCTTTGTTTATAGCTAATCCATTTATTTTTAAAGGATTGCTTGATGAGGTTGAAATAATCTCTCCATCTGCAAATTCTCCTACATCAGCAAAAACATGATAAAGAGGAAAAACAGATTCTTTAAATGAATAAAATTTTTCTGGAATAGGTGAACCATACTGAGTTTCCATTACACCTCGCCATCCTGTTGTTTCATAATATGTCAAACTATGAGCCTCACTTTCACATAAATATTTTAAGCTGCCAACTGTCCAGCCTGCACCAAATAGAGACATCTGTCTCACATCTACTTGAGATGGAAGCTGGTTAGATTTCAATTCTGTTTCAGGAGAAGTAGCAAAGGGATTAAAACGCATTTTTAATGTAATAGGTGAAACCGCAATAAATTTATTATTAGAAAATTGACGAGCACTTTTTACTGTTTCCGGTTGAGCTGAAAGCGTTTCTATTAGTGAAAGATTATCAAAAGCATGTACCTGCGGATTGATAGAATAAGATACTAAATCCATATCTTCAAAAGAGGCAGTGGAACGATTCAGATCAGTAAATAAAACATTTGTACCAGAACCTATTTTGATATTATGATCATATTTTTGTAAATATTTTTTAGCTAATAATATCCATTTTTTAGAAGTTGTTATTTCTTCTTTATGGAAAATGAGCCAAGTTAAAATAGGAGGTTTAATCTTTTTTAATAATTCAAGAAAAGCCATCAGTTCAGACTCAGCATCATTTGAAAGAAACAACGCTACTTCTAAATTAATTCCTAATTTGTGAGCATCCCTAGATGATTGTTCGAATTTTGCTTCATAATTAGGATCATATAAATTTAAATTAATTCTTTGATGAGATAGATTTAAAACTTTTAGTCGCTCCAACTCTTTTTCATTGAGTGGATAATCATGACTAGCTTCATCCAATCCAATTTTTGGTAGTTTTCGTATTGCTTTTTCTTTTATTAAAAAAGTAAGCTCATCATTAGCTTTAAAAGATTTTAATTCATGATCTTGATTTTTTAAAGTTAAAGAAAAGTTTTGAGAAATTTTTGTACCTGCTTTAACTTCTACTGGAGAAGGTTTGCTAAGTGGAGTACCGTAGGTTTTAAAAGAGGCATCTGTCCAGTTTCGTTGATCTTCCATTTCAAAATTTTCACCTTCAAAACGAACTTCTGCTAGTAAATTTTGTTTTACTTGATAGACAAGTGCTCGCATATTAGAAAATGGTTCAACAGGTGAAGGCTTGTCATTAATGATAAGTTGCGGTGCTATAAATTTTGGAAATGTAGTTTGTTCAATTGTTCCATCCACATGTTCAATTTTACACTCTGTACTGGCATATTCCATTGGATGCAAAATACAAAAACCAATGCGGTTTCGCCAAAATGTGGAGCGCGCTTCACCATCCATACTAAAGGTGATAGCACCATTAGCTTTACCAATAATTTTTCCTTGCCAGCAGAAATCAATGTCACTTTGAATATTATTGACAGTATATGTGATAATAAAAGAATCATCTTTTATATCCATCTTCACATTTGATAAAACAGGTTTTACAGTGTCCCAATTACGATCACGCACAGCAACATAGATACGACGGATTATTTCCTTATCACCATATTTAATATAGCGAAGATCTCCTGCTTCATAAAATAAATTTAATGGTCCAGCTTTAAGGTCTATCTGTTTGGGTAATGATTCATCTTTTCCATAATATTGAACGTTTTTAGATAATTTCATTTTTTTGTAACTTTAAGCATCTAATTGCCCATTGTTACAAGTGAACCACCTTTTGCAGCTGATTGATAAGCTGCCTCTACTAGTTTCAATGTTTTTAAATTATCATCAACTGAGGTTTCAGGTTTAAGATTTTGTGGAACTGTGTCTATCCAATGACGACATGTATTTTTAACGCTATCTTGAACTACATGCCAAGGTTTTTCACACCAGTCATCAACACTTGGTTCAGCATTTATTGTTTCAACTTTTTCACCAGATCTTTTTATCATTTGGTACCCTGCTCCTAGCGTTACTGCACCATTTGTTCCTTCAACAGAGACAAGAGTTTCAGGGAAAAGATCTGGGACTTGCTTAGATCCATAAGTACATTCAACAATTGCAGTCCGCTCTTTTGAAAATCCTAACATCATTGTAGCCATATCTTCACCAGCAATATCTGAACGAGTTTTTTGAGTTCGGCAACATATAGAAGTAGCTTCTCCAAATAAAAAACGTGCGGTATCTAGAACATGAACTCCCAAGTCCATTAGCACTAGTTGATCTACTTCCTTAAGATAAGGTTGATTTGTATAAATATCGAAAGAAGTACGAAAACTTATCTTACAAAAAAGATGTTGACCAATGTTATCATTTGCAATGAAATTCTTTAGATCTCTTATAGGTTGTTGAAACCTGAAATTTTCATGAACCATCATGGGTGTTTTAGTTGTTTCAGCAAGATCAACAATTTTAGTTGCTTCTTTTAATGAGGGAGCCATAGGTTTTTGAATAATGGCAGAAATATTTAGAGAGGCTGCTAGTTTTGCAAGATGATAATGGGATGGCGCAGTTGTGACAATATCAACAACATCAGGTCGAACTTTTTTTAACATCAATTCAGCATCAGTGAAATATGGAGTGCCTTTCGAAATATTACTTGCATTAATAGCCTTCTCTTCATCTAGATCACAAACGCCAACTAGATCTACGTCTTTAAAGTTGCTCCATGAAAGAATATGATTTGTTGCAAAAAATCCACAACCTATAACAGCTACTTTACTTTTATTTTTATTTATCATTTTTATTTTATATATAACCTAATCATATTTTTATATTTTCTTATCCAATTATGATTTAGCATCTCCATCTGCAGGATCCAAACTAGTAGCTGGTATCCGATCACATCCAACTTCTTCTAAGGACTGATGCAGAGATCGCATTAATAGTCCACTATCTGGTCCTAAAGCTAACATTCGAAAACCTTGATCACGTCGTTCAGTTAAATTTTTAACACTAGTAGATATAACACCACAATGTTTTCCAGCAGCGTTAATTATGTCTTTTAATTCTAATATTTGTTCGGCTACACCAGGACCTTCCCATTGTCCTCGATATCCTGCACTTGCTGAGAAATCAGCTGGACCAAAGAAAAATAGATCTATTCCATCTACTTTACACATGTTGGCTACATTAGGAATGGCATTGATACTTTCAATCAAAGGTATAACTAGTACATTTTCATTTGCTTCATTAGTATGTTCACTTAAACACTGACCCCATACTGTTGCTCGTTCTCCTCCTATTCCTCGTCGTCCTTCAGGTGGATAATGGCAATCACGAACGGCCTCTTCTACTTCTTCTACCTTTTCCATCCAAGGAACTATTATTCCATCAGCTCCAATATCAAGAGCACGTTTTGACAAGGAAGTACTTCGTTCAGCAATACGGACAAGAACAACAGTATCACTTCGTAAAGCTGCCCTAATATGGGAATTTATGTCTCTCCAATCCAAATGACCATGTTCTGCATCAATTACAACCCAATCTAAACCGAGAGAAACGGCCATTTCAGTAATTGACGCTGATTCAAGAGTAACCCATAATCCGTATATAGGCTCATTTTTTTTAAGCTTTTGCCTTAGTTTTTGAAGAGCTTTAACTTTCATTTTTTTTCAATTTATACATTATAGTCATTCTAATTAAAAACTATTAGCACTTGATAATAATTTTTAATACGATTATCATTCTTTTGATATGACAAATATGAGTATAATTTTATCATATTTATTTATCAAAACAAATTTTTAATACGTAGGAGGGAATAATGGTATTAAGAAAAATAATAGCTGCTGGGTTTTTGAGTGTAGCAACACTTTTTAGTTTGTCTATATCAAGCATAGCTTCAGCCGGTCAGATAGTAGTTGGCTACGCTGCACCTTCTCTTGATGGTGCACAGAAGCAAATATTTGATGGCTTTAGGATTCCAGCAGAAGCAAAAGGTTGGAAAGTAGTTTCTGTAACATCTGGAGGAGATGCTCAAAAACAAATTAATGACGTTAATGACTTTATAACTCAAGGAGTTGATGCAATTGTAGCGGTTCCTGATGATAGTGCTGGAATTTGTGTTGCAGTAGCAGCAGCGGAAGAAGCTGGAATACCTTTTTATACAATTGATAGATCTGCAGTTGGTTGCCAAATGGAAATGACTGTCCTAGCTGATAACAATCTAGGCGGAAATCAATCTGGTAATGCTGTTGTTGCGCATTTAACAAAAAAATATGGAGAACCTAAAGGAACAGTTTTGCATATTACTGGTAACTTAGCACAAAACGTTGCACAGTTAAGAAAAGCAGGATTTGATGAAATTATAAATCAACATTCTAACATTGAACACATTACCAAAGATGGTGAATGGCAAGTTGAAAAAGGAGTTCAAATAGTTCGTGACGTTTTATCAGTTCGCGATGTTGATGCAATTTATTTACATTCTGACTGTGCTTACTCTGAGAGTACTGTTCAAACTCTAAAAGAGATGGATCAATATGCACCTAGAGGCGAAGATGGTCATATCTTTATTGCAGCAATCGATGGTTGTAGCTCTGCTTTAAATTTAATCCGAGAAGGATCAACTGACCAAGCTTCAGGTCAACCAATTCCAGACTTTGGAAGTATGGTTGTTGTATATATTGAAAAGAAATTGAATGGTGAACCAATTGAGGAAGGTCAAGTTGTTCAAGAAGGAGCATTATGGTCTCCAGCTCAACTTGTAATGACTGATGTTGGCTTTCAGCTTTTCTTAAGTACAACTGATATTTCTATAGACAATGTGGACAATCCTGGACTTTGGGGTAACCAATAGTTGGATTGAACACTACGTTTGTTGATGTTATAAAAAAATAAATTTTGGAGGGGTTAATTTTTATCCCCTCCAAACTCGTAATTCAAAGATTATAAATATAATATAAGTATGATAAAAAGATTTTGGTTGGAATTATGAAAATTCTTGAATTAAAAAATATTTCGAAAAGCTTTGGCGCAATCCATGCTTTAGAAAATGTAGATTTAGATATTACTCCAGGAGAAGCGCTTGGTCTAATGGGTGATAATGGAGCTGGCAAATCAACACTTGTGAAAATTGTTGCTGGAAATTTTTCTCCTACAAATGGAGAAATTTTTGTTGCAGGAAAAAAAACGTCAATTTCTAATCCACTTGAAGCTAGAAATCATGGTATCGAAATCGTGTATCAAGATCTTAAATTGTGTAATAATTTAACAGCCTCTGCGAATGTTTTTTTAGGTCGGGAAATAAATTCAGGTTTTGGTGTTTTTTCACGGCTAAAACACACTGCTATGAATGATCGAGCTGCAGAATTATTTGGAGAATTACAATCCGAAACACGTCCAAATGATGTAGTAGAACGAATGTCTGGCGGCCAACGACAAGCAGTCGCGCTTGCACGAACACGTTTGTCTGATCCAAAGATTGTTTTGTTAGATGAGCCTACTGCAGCAATTTCAATTCGCCAAGTAGCAGGAATTCTTGCAAGAATTAAACAACTTAAAGAAACTGGTCATGCTGTAATTTTGGTAAGTCACCGAATGATGGATGTTTTTGAAGTATGTGATCGTGTCGCCGTTCTACGAAGAGGGAATAAAATTGCTGATAAACCAATCGCTAACACAAACCCAGAAGAGGTTACTGGATTAATAACCGGAGCTTTAGAAAAAGCATGAATTATTCATTAGAGGAAAGTTATGTTTTCATATAATCGTTTATTATTTCTGATTGATCATTTAATTTGGGGTATTTTAGTACTTGTATTTGTGTTTTTCATATTTCAATCTGAATATTTTCTTACTGAAAGAAATATTTCTAATATTTTAACAGCAGCAGCAGTATTAGGTGTCTTGGTAGCGGGTCAAACTTTTGTTTTAATAAGTGGCAACTTCGATTTATCGACAGAGTCCACATTAGGATTGGCAGCTTTAGTTGGTATCTGGTTGATTGTACCTGCAGGTCCGACAACGTTTGGTGGTGGAATTTATATGAATCCCTACCTATCAATTATTTGTAGCTTATCAATGGGAGCTTTAATTGGTTATATTATTGGTTGCTTAATAACATATGGTAACATGCATAATTTCATCGTTACTCTAGCAGCTCTTCTTGTTATTAGAGGTTTAATGATGGCTTTTACAGAGGGTGCACCAGTAAGTGGTTTTAATAATCCAAGTGCAGATGTTTTCTACTGGCTTGGTCATGAAAAAGCTTTTAAAGTCCCAGGTCTTGGTAAGATTTCCGTTGCTGTTCTTGCAACAGGATTAGTTTATATTGTTTGTCATTTAATTTTAAAACATCACAAATTTGGTCGAGAACTATATGCAATTGGTGGTAACCGTGATGCTGCAGAAGCATTAGGTATAAATGTCAATAGAAGAATTAGGCAAGTGTATATGCTTAGTGGACTACTAGCTGCCCTAGGTGGTTGGATGTTAGCAGGAAGAGTAGTATCCATACAAAGCAATCTTGGTGAAACTTTTATATTTACTGTTTTTGCTGGGGCTGTCATTGGTGGTGTAAGTCTTCAAGGCGGTAGAGGAACAATGTTAGGTGCTTTAGGTGGAGTTTTATTACTTTCTACAATTGATCGGGGATTAAATTTAATGCAAGTTTCTGTTTTTTGGATAAAAGTCATTCAAGGATCAGTAATTCTAGTAGCTATGCTTATTGACGCACAACGTGTCCGTCTTAAAGAACTTAGTATCATTGCAACCAGTGAAAAAAAATAATTAATTGAATTTTAATAAGGAGAGATGTGAGAGCGGTTTAATCAGCACGCTTGGAAAGCGTGTATAGTGGAAACACTATCGAGGGTTCGAATCCCTCTCTCTCCGCCATAAATTAGGATTTTCCTTTAACGATTTTTCAACAAAAAAGTGTTTCGACGCACATACGGCGCACTTACGAGCCTATTTTTCATCTTAATCCCGTATCGGTATTGTGGTAGGATAATCGTGATGAAAAAATTATTTTTTTTAATAGCTTTATTATTTTTGTTTTCTTCATACGCTAACGCTAAAGTGGTAAAACTTTTATGTGAGCCAAGAGAATACTACATTTATGATCACAATCAATCATCTGGAACTTATACTAAGCGTTTTGAACCTAATATTTTGGATTTAATTATTTCCATAAGTGAAAAAAAATTAACCATGTATTATGATGATGCAGAAGATAGTTTTAGTAGAACAAAAATTAATGCCGACCCAACATCATTTCTTATGAAATTTCAGAATGAAAAATATGGAGTAGTGGTTGGCTTTCTTTTTCATAGAAAATCAGGAAGATTAAATAAGTTTAAAAGTGGAGGTCAATATGGAGGTGATAATAATATTTTTTCTGAGACATATTATAATTGTGAAAAATATTTAGAGCCCGTTTTTTAAAAATTATATGACCAATAAAGTTAAATTAAAATATGACTATATAATGAAATTAGAATACGTTGGTGAAGTCAAGGACGGCTTGCCCCATGGATATGGTACTTTCAATATATATGGAGAATTATCATTTAAAGAATTAAGTAAGACACAAAATTATAAAGAAACAAAGAAGGGTGAATACGAATATTTATCTCATCATAAATCTACCACACATTATCTTCAGGCACTTATAGAGGTGTCTTTAACAAAAAGTAAGCCAAAGGATTTTGATAAAGATTGTTTGGAAATTTCTATTAAAGGGGGCTTTAAAGAAGGTCTTTGGGAGGGACGTTTTTTTAGGATTGATTATGATTTTTTAAATGGAAAAGAAAGTGACAATGAAGAAACTGAAGATTTTGAAGTATATTCTGAAGCATCGATTTTTGAAAATAATATTATGGTTGAAGGAAGAATAGATTTTGATGATGGTTATTATTTTGGTGAAGTCATATTGAATGAATCCTATAATAAAGATTTTGAAAAAGCCACTGGAGATCTTTATTTACCTCATGGAGAAGGTGATTACATTTATCATGATCCGAATAAAGGCAAATGGTTTAGAGGAATTTGGGAAAATGGAAAATTAAAAAAAACAAATTAAATGACTAAAAAAGAAAAAATAAAAACAAAGGATTGGACTTACAATGGTGAGGTTAAAAATGGGGAACCTCATGGAGATGGAATAATGAAATTTAAAAATGGAGAAAAGTTAGAGGGTTGTTGGAAAAATGGTAACCCTATAAAAGCATATAAATATATTCTTTATTCAAATGAAAAAAAAGATATGAGATATGAATACGAAGGTACGTTAGGTTGGGGAAAAGGCGGCGTATTAAATGGAAAAGGAATTTTTAAAATTATAGATAAAGTTTCAAAACCCAAAGGTTATACTTATCTAAAAGGAAACTTTGTAGGAGCCTTATTGGAAGGCAAGGGAATAAGAATTTTGTATTATGATAAAAACTATAGCCGAGCAATAAATCTTTACAAAGGTGAATTCAAGAACGGTTTTCAACATGGAAAAGGTATAGAGTGGTTTTACCCAAATAAATATTTCTCTGAAGGAATATTTAAAAATAATAAATTTAAAGGTTCAAAACAAAAACCACTTACAAAAAAGGTTTTTAAATTAATATTAGATGCAAATAATATTAACAAATAACTAAAACAAATGAAATAATTCTTGTCTCACATATGTCTCACTCGCGCACCCGGTATTTACATTTTTACGTTTAATTTTTCCTAGAAACCTTACACTTTGTATTTAATCAGCACGCTTGGAAAGCGTGTATAGTAGCAATACTATCGAGGGTTCGAATCCCTCTCTCTCCGCCATAAATTAAGATTTCTCTTTAAAGATTTTTTAACAAAAAAGTGTTTCGGCGCACATACGGCGCACTTACACATTCTTTTTCATCTTTGAAAAGTATGTTATTTATATTTTCTTAATTGGTTTTTTCGGGTGTCATTTATGGTTATCTTCTAGTTTTTAATTTTTTTTGCTGCTTTTGCATATTCTATATTTCTTCCGCCATAACGTCTTAGACGTATGTTGCATTGTTCGGCATGACCAAGAAAACCTTCTAAATATGAAAGTCTAGAGCCATACTCACCTATTAAGGTCGCAGCTTCATCTGTTAAAACTTTTTGATATGTGTGTGTTTTGATAAATTTACCCACCCATAATCCGCCAGTATAACGTCCGGCTTTTTTAGTAGGTAGGGTATGGTTTGTTCCAATCACTTTGTCACCATTTGCAACATTGGTTCTTGGGCCAAGAAATAATGCACCGTAAGATTTCATATTTTCCAAAAACCAATCATCTTTTTTTGTCATCACTTGCACATGTTCCGAGGCAATTTCATTTGCTTTATCAAGCATTTCTTCGTACGAATCACAAAGTATAACTGCACCGTAATCTCTCCAACTTATACTTGCTGTTTCTTTAGTTGGTAAAATTTGAAGAATTCTTTCAATCTCTAATAGAGTAGACTCTGCTAAATTTTTTGAATTTGTAATTAGAACTGCGGGTGAATTATATCCATGTTCAGCTTGCCCTAAAAGATCAGTAGCACATAATTCTCCATCTACAGTATTATCTGCAATAACCATTGTTTCCGTTGGGCCAGCAAATAAATCAATCCCCACTTTTCCAAATAATTGTCTTTTAGCTTCAGCAACATAAGCGTTACCAGGACCAACAAGCATATCAACTGGTTTTATTGTTTCAGTTCCTATTGCCATTGCACCTATACCTTGCATACCACCTAATACATATATCTCATGGGCTCCACCTAAATGCATAGCCGCAATTACTGCTGGATTAGGTTTGCTTTGAAATGGAGATGTAGTAGCTACTATTCTAGGGACATCTGCAACAGATGCTGTTACTACAGACATGTGTGCGGATGCTACCATAGGAAATTTTCCTGCAGGAACATAACAGCCAACTGATTGTACTGGAATATTTTTGTGACCTAATATCACTCCAGGTAGTGTTTCAACTTCTAATTCCTTTAATGTTGCAAGTTGTGCTTCTGCAAATTGTCTTATTTGTTTTTGCGCAAATTTGATGTCCTCAATGTCATCTTCAGATACCTTACTAATTAAATTTTGAATCTCGGAATCTGTTAACCTAAAACTTGTTGGGGAATAATTATCAAATTTCTCTGACAATTCTCTAACATATTGGTCACCTTGTTGTTCTATTTTTTTTAATGTTTCTTCAACAATGTTTTTAACTTTATCATTCTCAGCTGATCGTTCTTGTTCAGCAATTCCTTTTTTCAAATATTGAATAGTCATAAGTTATTTTTTATGTATTAAATCAAATATATCAACGTCTATCTGGTTAAGTATGTGTGCAATATCAATGGGCACCCAGTTTTCTCTTATTAATCCTTCGTGATGTAAATAAAAATCCATAACTCTCATTGTTACTGATTTGCCTGTGCCTTCATATCCAAGCCATTCTTTTGAACCATGCTTACACTCTATGCTGTGCCAACCTGATGTCATCGAAAAATTGCCATCTGCAATTTCAATATAGTGTCCTATTTTCCAATAGTCTCTTTCCTTAAATGTTAGTCGAAATGGTAATTGATGATGATCAACATATCCTTTTAGTCCTCTTGCAGTACCTATACCACTAGGACCATACCACATCATTTTAGGATGCCAGAAATCTTTTTGTGCATGATTTAATAATTTCTCTCTTATATATTCATAATTAGATCCAGGATCAGTTTCAGGTTTGATGTTTAAACTTCTTTGCATTGTTAAAGCTTGCTCCATAGATTTAATTGATAATTCATTATCCATATTTTCAAATGTTGTACCATCACCGGTTATTGGTCCTGGCCACATACCTTCCGCGCCTAGAGATTTATTTACTGGCCAAAATCCAGCCTGACGAATAAAATCTAAAGTATCAATTAAAATGTGAGATTGAATAATTTTATTATCTTTGATTTCATGCGCTTCACATATTCTAAGATGAATTGTTTTGGCATGAGCAGGAACATTAAGCCATGGATTTACAAAAGTCCCTGTTAAATGAGCTACTGTAGAAACAAAAATTTTATCTTGAAAAGATCCTCCAAGAATTAGATTATCCCTTCTTTCAAGATCAGGAAATGCACTTATAAGTGGTTTCCATAATTTTTCTGTTATTTTAGAAATTCCTTTTAAGTCATTAAGTGGATGGAATGCTCTTATTACCGCATCATCATGATACGCATCACTAATATTTTTATTAATATTTTCTAAATTGGATTCAGCTATATTTTTTAGAAGAATTCTAATTTTTTTTTTATTTGCTAAATTTATCTTTGGATCTAAATTAATGACTTCAGTACTTCCCTCTTTTTTTATTCCAGTATTAAAATTTTCAATGTTTGTCATAATTATTTAAATTTTAGTTACTCACAATTAGGCAAATTTTAAATTGATTTATTCAATATTTTGAATATTATTCATTAAAAATGAATAAAATATAATTTTTCCTAAAATGTCAATAGATATAGAAAAACGTCTAGCAAGATTTAATGATCTTATTCCCAGTAAGATCCCTTTTGTAGAAGGTAAGTTAAAAGGTCATCAGGATAGAAAAAATTATTCAATTGTCGGACCAGGGGTAAGTGAAGATTCTAAGCAAAATGTAAAAATTGCTGAAGCTCACGGATTTAATATCGGGGCTGTAAGTGCTGCCCCAATGAATGGTTCAGGATTGCATAGTCATACAACTGCCGAGGTGTTTATTATACATGCTGGTTCATGGCGTTTTTATTGGGGAGTAAATGGCGAAGAGGGCGAAGTAATTCTTAGCAAAGGAGATGTAGCATCATTTCCTACTAATATGTTTAGAGGATTTCAAAATGTTAGTGATGAAGAAGCCCTTATGTTTGTTGCGCTAGGTGAAGATGATCCAGGTGTTATTACGTGGACTCCAAGATTATTGAAAGAAGCAAATGAATCAGGAATGTTATTAATGGAAGATCGTTCATTGGTTGATCTTAATAAGCAAAAAGTGCCTGAGGGTAAGTTAGTAACAAAACCTCTTGAAGATAAGGAACTGGAAAGCTTTGACCATTATACCTCAGATGAAATTGAGAAATTTGTTATTCGTTATAATGATAATAAAAATTATGTTGATGATGAACATTATAATTCAAATTCAATAATTAATTATTTAGATTCATTTGAAATACATGGAAAAAAAATTGAACCTAAAATTCCTCACAAAACAGGCTTTGGATTGACTCTATTAAAAGGTGTTTCAGCCCATATGCATGCGTATTCTATTAATTCATCTGAAGTTTATAATTGTTTAAATGGCAAGTGGGAAGTCACATGTAATGATGAGAAAGTTATTCTCGAACCACGTGATAGTTTCTCTGCTCCAAAGAATTCTACAAGAAGTGTAAAACAGATAAGCAATGATGAGGGTAGTTTATTTATCGTTAGGCAATCAAATTAATTTATTAAAAATATGAAGGGTTTTGATAAAAAATTTAAAGATCTGCCTGATTATATTCTTAAGATTACCTATCAGATTTGGGAGGATAAAGATGTTGAGTCAATTAGGGAGTATTATGCAAAGGGAATTCCGGTAAGATCTCCTGATGGAGTTATCTACGGACCTGATAAAGTAGTAAAAGCAACTTATGCTACGCTTGACGAATTTCCAGATCGGCAACTTCTTGGAGAGGATGTTATTTTTATAGGTAATGAAAATGATGGTTATTTATCTTCGCATCGTATTTTAACAAAAGCGACTCATCTAAATGATGGAGTTTACGGAAAAGCCACAGGAATTAAAATATCTTACAGAGTTATAGCAGATTGTGCTTGTAAAAATAATCAAGTTTATGATGAATGGTTGGTTAGAGATCAGGGAGCAATAGTCAGACAGTTAAATTTAGATCCAAAAACCTATGCTAAAACATTAATTGATAAGCAAGGCGGTGTAACAAAATGCTCTATACCTTTTAATCAAAATACACCTCTAGATTTAAAATATACCCAGTTAAGTTTGCCTAAAAATAACACTGGTTATGAATATGCTGAAATATTAAAAACTATATTTCAAAAGGATTTGGATAGTATTGAAAAATTTTATGACAGATCTATTAATCAAGAACAACCTAGTGGTCTTAAAGCGTATGGAGTAGACGAGGTTAAATCTTTTTGGTCATCAATTTTTTCTTCCTTTCCTGAAGCGACATTTAAAATTGAACATGTCAGTTATCTGGATGAGCCTGCAGCATATAGAAAAGCAGCGATAAGATGGTCTTTAAATGGTATCCACTCTGGTCCTGGGTATTTTGGCAATCCTAGTCAAACAGAAGTTTATGTAATGGGAATTTCTCATGCAGAATTTGGTCCCAGAGGTATAAAAAATGAGTGGGTTTTATTTGATGAAACTGCAATATGGAAACAAATTTTAATGAAAACTGGTTAAGGATAGATAAACATTGAATACGAAAATTTTAACAACCCATGTTGGAAGTTTACCACGTTCAAAAACATTATCTGAATTTCTTTTTGCTAAAGATAAGGGAGAAAGTTTTAATTTAAATGAGTTTGATGAAGTAGTATCTCAAAATGTGCATGAAATTGTAAAAAAACAATTAGATATTGGTATTGATTTTATCAGTGATGGGGAAATGAGTAAAATCAGTTATGCTACCTATGTCAAAGAGAGAATAAATGGCTTTTCTGGAGAAAGTGAAAGAAGAGCTCCTGCTGATTTGGATGCATTTCCCGAATATAAAGAAAAAATTGCCAAAAGTGGTGGAACGCCTACTTATACCCGTCCCTGTTGTACTGGAGAGCTGTCACTTAAAAAAAATAGTGACCTTTTAAAAGATATAAATAATTTTACATCTGCTCTTAAATCAAACAACCATAAAAACGGCTTTATGAACTCTGCTTCACCAGGGGTTATAAATGTTTTTTTACCAAACAAATATTATAAAAATGATGATGAGTATCTTGAAAAACTATCTTCAATAATGTCTGATGAATATGAAACAATTACATCAAAAAATTTATATTTACAAATTGATTGTCCTGATTTGGCTTTAGCTAGGCATATGAATTTCAAAGATATGGATGAAAAAAGTTTTTTACATCGCGCTGAAAAACAAATTGAAGCTCTCAATGCTTCTCTCGCAGCAGTTCCACAGGATCAAATTAGAATTCATATTTGCTGGGGTAATTATGAAGGGCCTCATACTTTTGATGTTGCTTTGGAAAAAATTTTACCAATTGTTCTAAAAGCTAAAACTAAATACCTGTTAATTGAGTCTTCAAATCCAAGACATGCTCATGAATGGAAGGTGTTTGAGAATATTAAATTACCAAAAGATAAAGTTATTGTTCCAGGGGTTATTGATTCGACATCAAATTTTGTTGAACATCCTGAAGTTGTTTCAGATCGACTTAGACAATTTGCAAGTGTTGTTCCAAAAGATCAGATTATGGCAGGTACAGATTGTGGTTTTAGTACATTTGCTGGATTTGGAAAAGTTGACGAGAAAATTTGTTATGAAAAATTAGGCTCCCTAGTTAAAGGTGCTAAAATAGCCTCAAATATAATTTGAATTGTTAATTTTTTTATCTAGTTGTATTTCGATAAATAAATTTGCCCTGTATTACATGATTAACAGGCTCAAATTCTGGATCCTTTATATTATCATCTATAATTTGGGTAACAAGCTTTGACATTTGTCTAATAGGTTGTCTAATTGTTGTTAAATTATATGAATACCAATTTGCTGTTGATATGTCATCATATCCAATTACCTCTATTTCTTTTGGGATATTTAATTTTGTATTTTCTTTAATATAATCAATGCAACCAAAAGCCATAGTATCGTCAGCACAAAACAATGCTGTAATATTTTTTTTTAAAAGTTTTTTTGCTGACTCGAAACCTCCTTCATATGTAAAATTTCCTTTTTCATGAAAAAATTTAATTTTGTTTAAATTTTTAAAATGGTTTTTAAAACCTTTACATCTTTCATTACTTACAAAGGATCCAGTTGGTCCTTCAACCATTCCTATATTAATATGTCCATTGGTAATGAAATGTTCTGCCGCTGCTTCTCCCCCATATCTGTGATCACAAGCTACAGAACTCAAT
Source organism: uncultured Alphaproteobacteria bacterium (assembly GCA_902577425.1). Lineage (GTDB taxonomy): Bacteria > Pseudomonadota > Alphaproteobacteria > HIMB59 > MarineAlpha5-Bin3. Next base: position 675,442 of record CACGZD010000001.1, read on the forward strand.
GTGGGTATTTTCCAATTTCTATTAAAAGCGATAAGTTGAATTTGTTTGGATAAACAATTTTCTACAAATGCATCCGTAGGCTTTGTAGCCGAAACAATCGCAACTAATCTCTCTTTTAGGTAAGGTTGAATTAAGTTGTTATCAAGTTCTTCACCATCATCGGTTGTAATTAAAAGTATCCTGTACCCACTCATTCGAAGAGCCTCATGTAATTCAGTTAGGACTTCAGGATAATATCTATTGGTGATATAGGGTAATATTACGCCCACTAGCCCACCATCCACTGATGAAGAAAAAGAATGCTGAATAGTTTGATGTTTATAGCCCAATTTTTTAGCAGCTTCGATGACGCGTAATTTTGTCCGATTTGAGATACTGGCTCCTTTGGTGAAGCACCGAGAGACTGCTGACTGGGATACACCAGCTAATGTGGCCACATTCTGGGATGTTGGATTCTTTAATTTAGTTTTCATTTATGCCTTTATCCACCGAAATATTATTCATTACATTGCATATTTATTCAAAACAATGCAATATATTTATTATAAATATTTATAATATTAATTCTCTTAATATAACAATTTATTTTAAGGGTAATTAATAAGGAGGAAAAATGTTATTTAAAAAACTAATATTAGTTGGATTTATTTCCCTATTTTTCAGCTCATCTTTGTATGCAGCTGATTGTGGACCGAATGGGCAATCAATCCGAATTCTAGCAAGTGATTTTCCAGCAATTCACGCAATAGCAAATTCTGCTGAAAGTAATTGTGCAGGATCTGCTTCTGAATTCAATCGAAATCATACTACCGAAGCACGTCAAATAATGAATGCTGCTCAAACACCAAATCCAGCAGAGTATACTTCAGTTATTGTAGCTAACTCTACCCTAGTTCAATTAATGAACGATGGACTTGTTAGACCATTAGATGATTTAGTTGAAAAATATGGTGGTCACTTAAAATCTAACCAACTGATAACTATTGATGGAAAAATAATGGCAATAGCGTTTATGGCAAATTCTCAGCACATGTATTATAGAACAGATATTTTAGAAAAATCTGGGGTTGATGGAATACCAGCAACTTATGATGAAGTAATATCTGCTGCTGAAAAGATACGTGCAGCTGGTATCATGGAGCATCCACTTGTAATGAATCTCAAAGTCGGATGGAATGTTGGTGAAGTATTTAACACTATATACCTAGCACATGGTGGAGAATTCTTTAAGCCTGGTAGTGCTGAAGCATCTATTAATAATGCCAAAGGTGTTGCTGCTCTAGAAACAATGAAAGCTCTTGTAGAGTATGCTCACCCTGATCATTTAACGCAGGCATCTGATGATACGCAAGGATTATGGGAAGCTGGTCAAGCGGCAATTGGCTTTATGTGGGGTTCTCGTGGAGGAGTTATACTAGATAATGAAGGTTCTTCAGCTGAAGTGACTTCAAATACTGTTTTATCTGCAGCTCCAACTGTTACTGGTGGCTCAATACCAGGAGCAACTCTATGGTGGGATGGAATAACTATAGCTACTAACGTGTCTGACAGTGAAGCAGAAGCAACGTTTGCAGCACTTGTAAGTGGTATGACTTCAGAAATGGTTGCTGCTAATAATGATGATGCAATTTGGTTAATTGATGGTTTTAAACCTGGTCCAGCTGCAGCAGGAGTTTCTGCAACTGCTCAAGGCGGTGCTAAATCTTACCCGATGTTTGCTCAAATGGGATTATTGCACAATGCATTAGGTGCAGAGCTAGTTGATTTTTTAAAGGGATCTGAGAGCGCTGAACAAGCACTTAGTGATGTAGAGGCTGTTTACGAAACAGCTGCTAAAGACGCAGGTTATCTGTAGTCAATATAAATAAATCAGTAAAAAGGGGTTTTCAAATTTGAAAACCCCTTGTATCTTTCTATGTAATTTAAAATCGCATAATGAAGCACAGCACATTCTTATTATTTTCTCTTCCTTCATTAAGTGTAATGTTTTTATTTATTGCAATACCTATAGTTTCTGTTTTTATTCAATCTCTGCATATTGAGCATAAACAAGTAATAATTGTTACAGAAAATTGTGATCCTTTTGGATGTGAGACAACAACAGCTGTGGATACTGAAGCTTCCGCAAAGTTAAAAGAAAAAGCACCTCTTGGTAAATTTAATGGATTTAAAACATATTCAAACAGAATGCATTTTGCATTTGATGAAGTAGGAGAAGCTTGGAAGAGCTCGGATAGTTTTACAGTTTTTACTAAAAAATTATATAATTACCCCCTATATAGAGCGCTCAGTTTCACTCTTACTTACACCTTCGTAGTTACTCCTTTTGTCTTATTTCTTGGTTTTTTAGTTGCCGTTGGAGTTAATAATCTTCCAAAGATGTTTAAAGGTCCAACAATTTTTGCATCTCTTCTTCCAATGATAGTTACACCTCTTGTTGGTTCATTGATACTTTTCTGGATGGTTGACGGTGATGGTGTGATTGGGGCTACACTCCAAAAAATATTTAATGATAATTCTCTTAGCTTGAAAGCATCACCTGTGCTTACCTGGATTATGTTGATGGTATACGGTATTTGGCATTTGATGCCTTTTAGTTTTATTGTTTTTTATGCAGGTCTTCAAACGGTTCCTCAAGAAACAATAGAGGCGGCAACAATAGATGGCGCATCAAAATTTCAAAGAATACGCCATGTTGTTATTCCTCATTTAATGCCACTTGCTATTTTCATCACTTTAATACTTTTGATGGATAATTTTAGAGTTTTTGAACCAATCATAGGTTTTAGAGCAGAAGCGCACGCCACCTCAATATCGTGGTTAATATGGAATCATTTGCGAGAAAGTGCTTACCCTCTCTATAACGCCGCAGGTGCTACATCTATGGTTACTATTTTTGGTGTAGCAATTTTACTCTTGCCCGTACTAATTCGAACATGGCGAGATTTTAAAGAAAAAAATAAAGGTTAGGAATTTGTGAATACAAAAATTGAAAATAAATTAACCCCAGTTCGTATTATTGCTTTTATATTTGTGGCTCTGTGGTTGGTTATTGCTATGTTTCCTTTTATTTGGACATTGTGGGGATCTTTCAAAGTACAAGCTGATTTTTTTTCAAAAGCTGATTGGTTAAATGCAATATTTGGCTTTCATACTGAAAAACAAACAGGCGGTTTTTTTACTATGGATGGATATTATGGCTCTTGGATTGAAGAAGAATTTTGGCGTGCCGTTATTAATACAAGCATAGTAGTATTTTTTACAGTTTTAATTTCTCTTACTTTTGGAACTTTAGGTGGTTATGCTCTTGCAAGGTCTACTTATCGCTACGCCTTCTGGATTTTAATGGCAGGTCTTATCTTTCGTGCGATGCCTCATATGACTTTGATTTCAGGATATCTTCAACCTTTTTTTGCATGGAATGTTTGGGGAATTTTGCCTACAACAATAATTGTGCTTGTTGCAATTAATCAGCCTTTTACTCTGTGGATGCTACATTCATTTTTTTTAAACATACCAAAAGATTTAGATGAAAGCGCTATGTGCGATGGTTGTAATAGATTTCAAGCATTTAGATATGTGATCATTCCTATAATGTGGCCAGGGGTAATCACTACTGGATTATTTAGCTTCCTTCTTGCTTACAATGATTTTACAGTTACATCCATGTTGCTTTCAGATGAAAATGAAACAATGATTCCAGCAATTGCAAGTTTTCTAGGTACTGTCCAAGAAGAAGGTAAAGTAATGTATGCTGTAGCAGCCGTTGTTTCAGCAACTGCTCCATTATTCTTTTTTGTACTGTTTTTTCAAAGACAGATTGTTAGTGGATTAACAGCTGGAGCAGTAAAAGGTTAAAAGTAATGAAATCAGAGCAATTAAAAAAATACTTTGAAGATTATCAAATAGCTACTCAAAATTTTAATAAAAATTCAATAAATAATTCTCTAACTAAATACTTCTCAGAACATTCTGTGTTTCAATTCTGTTATCCCTTTGGAACGTTTAATGGATTAGATAATTTTTTATCTAATTGTATCAATCCTCTTTTAGAAAGTATTCCAGATCTTGAAAGAAGAGATATGATTGTTATGGCAGGCACAACACCTGAAGATAAACACTGGGTAGGTACTATGGGTAATTATATGGGAACATTTTTAAAATCATTTTTAGATATTCCACCAACTGGTAATTTAGTTCATATGCGTTATCATGAGTTTTTCCAAATCGAAAATAATCAGATTATAGAAATGCAATCAATATGGGATCTACCTGAACTGATGATCCAGGCCAATGCATGGCCAATGAGTCCTCAGCTAGGATCTTTTTTATGTACACCATCTCCGATGACCGGAGACGGTTTAAAAATAAAAGGCGATGGATCAAAAAATTTTGATCTTGTGATTAATATGCTTCAAGACATGGTTTTACACCCTAGTAATCCAGATCCACAAGTTATGAATTTAGATAAGTATTGGCACCCCAGATTTAATTGGTATGGACCAGCTGGAATTGGAACTGGAAGAGGTATAGCAGGATTTCGCCATTGGCATCAAATACCCTTCTTACGTGCAATGCCGGATAGAAAGGGAGGTTCATCAAATGATAGCTTAAAAAATGAGGGATTGAAGGATATGCAAACTCATTGGATATATGAAGGAGATTATGTCTGTGAAACTGGTTGGCCAAATATGCGATCTACAATATCACAAGATGGATGGATGGGTATTGCTCCTTCAAACCAGATTATAGAAATGCGGAGTTTAGATTTTTGGAGAGTTGAAAATAATCTTATAAGGGAGAATTGGGTTTTAGTAGATCTTCTGGATGTTTATCAGCAAATTGGCGTTAATGTTTTTGATAGAATAAAAGAATTTAACAAAGCAAGAAATGTTGGTGATATTAACATTTCTCAAGGACTTGATTTAATTAAATAAATATTGATATAGAAGAAATGTATTTACAAAAATTTGAAGTCAAAAACAAAACTGCATTAGTAACGGGAGCAGGAAAAGGTTTGGGAAAAGCATGTGCTATTGCTTTGGCTGAGGCAGGAGCCAATCTCATTATATTAAGTCGTACCAAAACTGACTTAACAAAAGTTGAAAAACAAATAATAAAATTAAATAGAAAATGTCGATCAATCGTATGTGATGTAACAAATTATGAAGATGTAAAAAAAACTTTTTCCTCCATATCTAAGTTAGATATTCTTGTTAATAATGCTGGAACTAATAGACCTGAATATTTTACAAAAATTAAAAAAAAAGATATGGATGATGTTGTTGATTTGAATATTAAAGCCGCATTTCATATTGCACAATTGGCTTCAAAAATAATGCTAAGATCCAAAAATCGAAAGAAAGTTGGGGCTTCCATAATAAATATGTCTTCTCAATTAGGAAAAGTAGGAGCTCCACGCCGAAGTGTTTACAATATGACGAAATTTGGAATTGAAGGATTAACCAAAGGAATGGCTGTGGATTTAGCTAAACATAATATTCGTGTCAATTCAGTTTGTCCCACATTTGTTAAAACGCCAATGGTTGAAAAGTTTTTTAAAGATAAAGAATTTATGAAATCTGTATTAAAAAACATTCCTTTAGGCAGAATAGGTTCAGAAAGCGATATTGCTACAGCTGTAGTGTATCTAGCCTCCAATGCATCATCAATGATTACTGGCTCATCATTAGTAATAGATGGTGGTTGGACAGCAAAATAATTAAAATTTCTCGGCGCACATACGGCGCACTTAGACACCCGGTATTTACATTTTCACGTTTAATTTTTCCTAGAAACTCTAGACATTGTATTTAATCAGCACGCTTGGAAAGCGTGTATAGTGGCAACACTATCGAGGGTTCGAATCCCTCTCTCTCCGCCATAAATTAAAATTTTTCTATAACGATATTTCAATAAATATGTGTTTTGTCTCACATAGGTCTCACTCACGAGCCTATTTTTGATCAACATTTCTTTTCATTAATGGTAGGATAATTGTGATGTCAAAATTACTCCTCTTTTTTGTATTAGTTTTTTATTCATTTTCAAATTCATATGCTAAACCACCCTATTGGGGTACAATATTTGATTTTCCTGATATTATTAATTCTAACGATCCAACAACATTTCAAGAATTAATTTATGTTGGTCAAGATCATCGTGAAATGTTTGATCGAAGAAAAGGAGGGCGTTGGATAACAAAAAAAGTTTTTTTGTTTAATGCAATTTACGAAGATAGATCAATTGAAATTCAAGTTAATCCCGAGTTTAATAATTATGAAAATGCTCTTGAAGAAGCTCTTACATATTCTAAAGTAATTGGACGGCTTCCAAATTTTTTACTTACTAATGTTAAAACCATTTGGATTCACAAAGGAAATAATGACTATGGGGGTGGCAATCAAAACCTACTTATTCATATCGGGAGGAGCGTAGAATATATTTCAAAAAAAATCCTTGAAGAGACATTTATTCATGAAGCTGGTCATACTTCGCTTGATTGGGATTGGGGAGGTGTAATTAATAAATCTCAATGGTACAAAGCTGCAAAAAAAGATAAAGAATATATTTCTGAATACGCAAAACAATATCCAAAAAGTGAAGATGTTGCTGAAAGTATAGTAGCATGGATTGCTGTGCGGTATCGCTTAGATAGAATTTCTAATGGAAATGCAGAAATAATTTTAAAAACTATACCTAATCGATTAAAATTCTTTGATGAACAAAATTTTGATATGTATCCATTGGTGCCTCGTGAATAATTTTATGGTAGCACATAGGTTGCACTAGCGCACCCTGTATTTACATTTTCATGTTTAATTTTTCCTAGAAACCCTACACTTTGTTTTTAATCAGCACGCTTGGAAAGCGTGTATAGTGGCAACACTATCGAGGGTTCGAATCCCTCTCTCTCCACCATAAATTAAATATTTAAAAATAAATATTCACTAACAATAAATTGAAAAAATAAAATAAAAATATAAAGTTTATTTTAGTAAATTAATATGAATAAATTAAATGTAATTTTGTTAGTAGGAGGCAAAAATACAAGATTAAAAAATTTCAATAAGCAAAAATTTTCTGTTCCAAAGGCTCTTCAAAAAATAAATTCTAATAACCTTATTTTGCATGTTATAAAAAATTTTACTAATAATGAATTTAATAATTTTATATTACCAATAGGGCATTATAAAGAAAGTTTTGAAAACTTTTTTAAAAATAAAAAGAAGATTAATGGAAAAAAATGTTCAATTTTTTTTGATTATAAAAAATATTTAAAATCAATAAATGATGCCAAAAATACTATTAACATATTACTTTTTAATTCTGGATTAAACTCAAATAAGGCAAAGAGAGCTTTAATGGTTATTAACAAACTTAAATTAAATGAATTTGCTATATCTTATGGAGATGGAGTAGGAGATATTAAAATTAATGATTTATATAAAAAACACATTAAATCAAAATGTATTGCTTCTTGTGCAGCAGTAAAGCCTAATTCACAATATGGCCATTTTATTTTTAAAAAGAAAACAAATAAAACAAATATTTATACTAATGATGTAATAGATTTTATAGAAAAACCAATAATAGACGATTGGGTAAATATAGGCTATTTTTTTTTCAAAAAAAAATCAATAAATTATTTTTTAAAGTATTATAAGGATGATTTAGAAATGGGAATTATTAAAAGAATTGCTAATAATAATAAGTTACTAATTCAGAAGCATTATGGTTTTTGGAAATCAGTAGATACTCAAAAGGATGTAAAAGAATTATCAAAAATATTAAAAAATGATAAAAAATAAATTATTTCTTGTTACAGGATGTTATGGATTTGTTGCGCAACATTTAATCCATAATTTATTACTAAATAACAATAGAGTTATTGGAATTTATAATAAAAAATATCAACTTAAGATTTTTAATAATAAAAACTATATTAATAAAAAAAAATTAATTGTAAAAAAAGTTGATATAAGAGATAAAAAATCTTTAATTAACCTTTTTAAAAAATATAAATTTGACTATTGTTATCATCTTGCAGCTATTTCTCAAGTTTTGACATCAAATCAAAGTCCAGAAGAAACTTATGAAATAAATGTTTTTGGCACTATAAATTTACTAGAATCTTCTAAATTATATAGACCCAAGATTAAATTTATTTTTAGTTCAAGCGATAAGGCTTATGGAAGTTCCAAAAAATTACCATATAAAGAAGATTTTCCCTTAAATGGATTAAATCCATATGATGCCTCTAAAGCTTGCGCAGATATTATTTCCAGATCTTATGCGAAAGCATTTAATTTACAAGTTTGTGTAACAAGATTTGTAAATATTTATGGACCAGGAGATGTAAATTGGGATCGTATAATTCCAGGCACAATTAAAAGTTTAATAAATAATAAAAAACCAATTTTGAGATCTAATGGAAGATTCTTAAGAGATTATTTATTTATTGATGATGTCATAGATGGTTACATTATGTTGGGTAAAGCAATGCAGAATAAAAAAGTAAAAGGCATTGCTATTAATTTTGGTTCAGGTAAACCAATTACAGTACTAAATTTAGTTAAAAAAATGTTAAAAATTAATAATAATAATAGTAAATTCTATATAATAAAAAATAAAGTTAAAAATGAAATAAAAGATCAATATTCAGGATATCAACTTGCTAAGGAAACTATTCATTGGAAACCAAAAATATCACTAGAAGAAGGTTTAGTTAAAACTTTTTCTTGGTATAAAAAAAGAATTAAAAAAAATTGAAATTATCAATAATTATTTGTGTTTTTAATGAAGCATCAACCATAGAGGAAATCTATAAAAGAGTTCGAAATGTTAAATTAATTAAAAAAATTGAAAAAGAGATTATAATTGTTGATAATAACTCAGATGATGGAACTTTGGAAAAATTAAAAAAAATTAAAAAAGATTTAGATACACTTATTATTTTTCAAAATCAAAATCATGGAAAGGGAAATTCTATAATTGAAGGCTTAAAACATGCCAAAGGAGAGTATGTGATATTTCAGGATGCAGACTTAGAGTATGATCCTGAAAATTATAATAAATTATTAGAAAAAATCATTGATAATAATTTAGATGCGGTATTTGGATCTAGAATCAAAAGCAATGTTAATTATCATGTTTATTATTTAAATAAGCTAGCTGTAGTTTTTTTTACAAAAATGATCAATATATTTTATAACACTAATTTTAGTGACACTGCCACTAACCATAAATTAATCAAAACTGAAATTTTAAGAAATTTAAAGCTTAAATCAAAAAGTTTCGCTTTAGATTTTGAAATAGCTATCAAACTTGGTAAAACAAAATGTAAATGTGCTGAAGTTCCTATAGAATATTCTCCAAGAAAATACAATCAGGGTAAAAAAATTAATTTTATTGATGCTTTTAAAAGTCTATTTGTAATATTTTATTTTTTATTTAAAAATTAAAATATTTTTTGATAATAATATATAGAAGGTGACTAGATAGTATGATTTATGATTTAGAGTTGTTCTATAAAAAATATCAAAAGAACGGTTTTGTGTTTCCAATCAAAGTTATTGATTTGGAAAATGCAACACAATGCAGAATAAAATTAGAAGATGTAGAGAAAAAAATTGGAACATTACATTATAAATCAAAAGTTCATACAATTCTTCCCTGGGTATATAAACTAGCTACTCATAATAATATTTTAGATCTAGTTGAAAAAATTCTTGGTCCCAATATACTTTTTCATAATGCAACTTTTATTATTAAGGAAGCCAACACTCCTTCACATGTCAGTTGGCACCAAGATTTAACATATTGGGGATTTAGTCATGATGATCAAGTATCTGTTTGGCTGGCTCTTTCACCAGCTAATGAATTAAGCGGAGCTATGCAAATGATTCCAGAAAGTCATACATCTGGAATGATTGAACATATTACAACAAAAGATAAAAATAATGTTCTTTTACAAGGACAAAAAGTTGTAGGAGTAAATGAAAAGAAAGCAACTCTTTGCCCACTTTTACCAGGAGAAGCTTCATTTCATCATGGATGGACGCTTCACAGATCCAAACCAAATAGAAGTTCTGATCGTCGTATTGGTCTAAATTTTCAATATTTAGCAACTCATGTTAAACAAACTAAACACAATAATGATAGTGCAATATGTGTTCGAGGTTTTGATCAGTATAATAATTTTAAAAAAGATCAACTTGCTACACAAGATCTAGATCCTATTGCTTTAGAAAAATTTATTATTTTAGATGAGCTATATAAAAATACAGCTGGAAGCTAAATTTTTTTCAATATTCTTTATGTGTGTTAAAATCTTTTTCTAAAATATTTATTTATTTTAGTATGATTTTCTTCTTTAATAATATTTAAATGAAAAAACTACAATCTAAAATTTACCAATAAAGATCTAAACACTATAAGTTTAAGTTTCAATATTTCCATATAAATTTTAAGAAAATATAAAGGAGTAAAAATGATTTATGTAATAGTTAAGCTGCCATGTCATGAAAAGGGAGCTGCAAAATTTATTGATTGGGCTAAAAGTGAAGATGGATTTTCTGTGACAAGAGCATACAAGGGATTTAAGCATATAGAACTTTTAGTTGATGAAAATAAAAAAACAATTTGGTTATATGAGCAATGGGATTCAAAAGAAGATCATCAAGCATATCTGAGTTTTAGAATGGATAATGGTTTTGAAGATTTTGTAAAAGAAATAGTGGAAGATGAATTTACACTTTCATATCTTATGAATGTAGGTGTTTGATTAAAGAAAGTAAATCTTATGAAATTTTTAATAACTTTTAAAATAAAGCATGGTTTTAATAGATGGTTAAAATTGGTGGATGATCTGCAACCGTATATGGATAAATATAAATATACAATGATATTTGCGTGCACTAACAATGATGAAACTCAAGTTTGGGATATGGGTGAAGCTAATAATCCTGACTTAGTAAATGAATTTTTGGGTGATCAAGAAGTGGTTAATATGAGAAAAGAAGCTGGAGTAGATTTAGAGAGTTCAGAGGTCATATCTACAATTAGTAAACATAAAATTTGGTGATATCAAAAAAGAGATAGTTAAAGAATATATTTATTTTAAGCTTTATCATTTTTTAGCAATTAGCTTAGGTATTTATTGTGTGGTTGATCTACCGCTAGATTTAAGACTTAACTTTTACCAATAGATGGTATTATAATGATCTGATAAATGAGTAAAAAAGATAAAGATATACTAGATAAATTCTTTAATTTTTTAAAAAAGGAAGTATCTCCTCCAATCAAAAAAGATTTTACATGGTTGGGTCAGATAATAAACGAAGATTTAGAAAAGCTAACAAAAGAAAAAAAAGAATCAAAAAAAAGGAAAAACAAATCAAATTAACTTAAAATTAATATGAAATCAACTAATGTAGTTGCAGCAATTATTAAAAAAGATAACCAATATTTAATTGTTCAAAGAAATAAGAATAAACACTTGGGATTAAAATGGGAGTTCCCTGGCGGGAAAGTTGATGAAAATGAAAGTTTTGAAAGTGCTTTAAAAAGAGAAATTCAGGAAGAATTGAATATAGAAATAAATATTTACAAAAAAATTGCAGAAGAAGCATATGAAGATGAAAAAATAGATATTATTTTACATTATTACTTATGTTCACAAAAAAATGGAAATATTACACTTAATGAGCATGAAAGTTTAGCTTGGGTAGAAAAAAAAGATTTTGAAAAATATGATTTTGCTGAAGGTGATGGTAATATACTTTCATTATTATGATAAAAAAATTTTTGTTTTTTAGGTTGTATTTTTTTATAATAATTCTATTTAGTTATTCATTTGCAATGGCTTACGAGGAACCTTCTTTTAAAATAGTTCATCAAACGGATAAATATGAAATTCGTCACTACAAAGAGAGATTAGCTGTTCAATCAACTTATACCAATCAAAATAGTAGTTTTCGAAATCTTTTTAATTATATTTCTGGGGCAAATAAAGAATCAATAAAAATAAAAATGACTACACCTGTTACACAACATGAGAACAATTCAGAAATAGTAATGCAGTTCTATCTTCCTTCTATATTTACTACAAAAACAGCACCTATCCCTAGCGATCCTAGAGTTAAGCTTATAAATATAGAAGAAGGATATTATGCTGTGATTAGATATTCTGGAAATGCAAGAAATAAAAATTTTGATAAACACGCTCAAATTCTAAGATCATCTCTTATAGAAGATAAAGTAGAAATTTTAGGTCCATCTATAAAGGCAATATATAATGGGCCTTTTACTCTACCAATAATGCGCCGCAATGAAGCTATGTTTAAAGTAGAATGGAAAAAATTGTAAGTAAATTACTAATTACATAAATTGAACAAAATTGATTTAAAATCATTAGCCAAGAGACAGTGGCAAGATTATCAACAAAATAATCCAGGTACTTTTTTTTCAACAGAAAATAATACACTTAGTTTAGAAGAGGCATATAAAGTTCAAAAAGAATATACAAAAATCAGATGTAGCTTAGGTGATGAAATAGCAGGGTATAAAGTTGGGTGTACAGGCTCTAAAATTATTAAACAATTTGGAATAGCTGGACCTATATATGGTCGATTATTTAGAAATGAAATTTATTTTTCTGGAATTAAACTAAAAAAAAATAATTTTAAAAATCTAGCTGTTGAGGCTGAGATGGCAGTTGAGATTGGAAAAGATTTAAAAATAAAAAAAGCATTTCCAGTTATTGAACTTCATAATTTTATTTTTAGATCTAAAAGAAAAACGCTTATGGAATTGATTGTTAATAATGCCTTAAATGCTGGCTTAGTTTTATCTGATAAAAAGATAGCAAAGCCAATTAATCAATGGGATAGTGCGAAGCACCTTATATTAAAAGTAAATGATAAAATCGTTGAATTTGGTAGTCCTTGGGCTATGAAAGGTGGTGCAAATGAATCAGTTAAGTGGCTTCAAGCAAACTTAAATTTACATGGTTTATCAATAAAACAAAGTAATATTATTTTAACAGGAACCTCACTTTCATTATATCATGTAAATGTTGGTGATTTTATATCTGTTTTTGTAGATAAAGATGAATTAGTAAATTGCAAAATTGAATAATGTTTTTTTTTATAATAAGAGTAATTATTTATGAGTAAAATTAAAGTTGGTTTTATCGGTGTAGGCTTAATGGGTTTGCCAATGGTAAAGAATATAGCAAAAAGTAATTATCCTTTAGCAATCTGGAATAGATCTAAAAAAAATTTAAAAAAAATTAAAAATAAAAAAATTAACATTTGTAAAAATCTGATTGATATACCTTCTAAGTCTGAGGTGATTATAATGATGTTATCTAATGACAAAGTTTGCTTAGATATTTCTAAACAGATAACCAAAAAAATAAAAAAAGGACAAATACTAATTGATATGAGCTCTACTAAGCAAAAAACAGCAATTGAGATTGAAAAAAAAGTTAAAAGAAAGGGAGGATATTTTCTAGATGCACCTGTTTCTGGTGGAACATTAGCTGCTAAAAGTGGACAATTAGCAATAATGGTAGGCGGTCAAAAAAAAATATTTTCAAAAACTAAAAATTTATTAAAAAGTATGGGTGACCCAACATATTTAGGAAAAACAGGTTCTGGACAAATTGCAAAACTTGCAAATCAAACAATAGTAGGGATAACTATTGGAGCTGTTGCAGAGGCAATAATTATGGCTGAGGCTGCCGGTGTAGATGCAAAAGCTCTTAGACAAGCTATAAAAAATGGATTTGCAGGAAGTAAAATTTTAGAAATTCATGGTCAAAGAATGATAAATAAAAATTTTCAGGCGGGTGGAAAATGTTCTACACAATTAAAAGATATGAATAATATTATTGAAACAGCAAAAAATTATAATGTTAATTTACCGATATCAAAAACAATAAAAAAACTTTATGAACAAACAGTTGCAAAAGGTCACGCCGATTTGGATCATAGCGCGCTCTATTTATTATTAAAAAATTTAAAAAAAATTAAATAACAAAAATGTATCTTCATTCAAAATTACAAAATCATAAAGAAATGATTAATGTTGCATTAATTGGATGTGGAAAATTTATTTCAATGTTTTTATCTCAATATAATCAACTTAAAAAAATTAACATAGATTCAATTGTAGATATAGATATTGAAAAAGCAAAATTAAATTGCATCAATAGTGGCTTAAATAAAGAAACTATTAAAAAAATTAATTTTGTAAATTCTTTAGATAACACTCTAGATAGAAATATTGAAATATACATAGAGGCCACTGGCAATCCTATTATAGGGACACAACATGCTTCAAAGGTAATTCAAGCAAACAAAAATATAATTATGGTTAATGTAGAAGCTGATGTTTTGTGTGGAAAATATTTATCAGATTTAGCAAATAAGCATAATATAAATTATTCTATGGCTTATGGTGATCAACCTTCTTTAATTTTAGAACAAATAGAATGGGCGAGATTAAATGGTTTCTTAGTAACTTGTGCAGGTAAAGGTACAAAATATCATTCTAGTTTTGAGTACTCAACTCCTGATAATGTTTGGGATAACTATGGCTTGACTCAGAAAGAAGCAAAAGAAGCAGGCATGAATCCAAAAATGTTTAATTCTTTTGTGACAGGCGACAAAAGTTCAATCGAAATGGCTGCAGTTGCAAATGCATCGGGATTAAAATGTCCCAGTAATGGATTAACTTATCCTTCAGTAGGAGTTCTAGATATTGCAAATAAGTTAATTCCAAAAGATAAAGGAGGATTAATTGATTATGAAGGACAAGTAGAAGTAATTTCAAGTATTGATGAAAATAAAAAGCAAATACCTAATGATTTAAGATGGGGTGTTTATATAGTTATTAAAGCTCAAAATAATTATACAAAAAAATGTTTTAAAGAATACGGAATGATTACTGATAAATCTGGAAATTATTCATCTATATGGCGGCCTTATCACTATATTGGTTTAGAGCTAGCACAGTCTATATATTCAATTTCTTTAGATAAAAAATCAACAGGCGCAACAAAGTTTTTTAATGCAGAAGTAATTGCAGTTGCAAAAAAAAATTTAAATATTGGAGATATTCTTGATGGAGAAGGTGGTTTTGCTGCAAGAGGTAAATTAATTTCTTCTAAAGATAGCGTAGATAATAATTTTTTACCACTTGGTTTATCTGATGGAGCAACAATAAAAAAAGAAATTAAAAAAGATAACTTTATAAAAATTAGTGATGTTAATATTAATTGGAATCCTGAAGTATTAAAAGCAAGAAATTATCAGACTAATTTGATTAAATAAAATTTTTAATTTAAACTAAATTATTATAATAATTAAAATTAAACTAATCAATATTGTAAGAGGCAATCTTAAAAAATAAAAAACTTTCTTATTTGTTAAATTTGCAAATATTAAAATAAAATCAAAAAATAATTGTGAAATTAAAAGAATAATAGACAATAAAAATAATGTTTTAATATTATATGAATATAAATTTAGGATTATTATAATGAGAGAACAAACAGTTGGTATAAAACCATAGATAATGAGATGATTTGGAACTTTTTTTTGAAGATCCCAGTTTATAGAACCAATAAAAACACAAATAATTAATGTATAATATAAAATAAAACTAAGAAGAATTTCTTCTTTAATGTTTAAAAATAAATATTTATCAATTAATAAATAGATATATGGAATTAATCCAAGGTATGAAATTATATACTGCAAATTTTTCACAATTTTTTTTATTTTAAATTACAGCTGTTAATAGTTCTTTTGTATAGTTACTTTTAGGCAAACTAAAAACATCCTCAGCAGAACCTTCTTCTACAATTTTACCTTTTTTAAGTACAATTATATAATCAGATACTGAACGAATAACTCTAATATCATGACTTATGAATATATAGCTTAATTCATATTTTTTTTGTAATTTAATTAAAAGTTTAATAATTTGATTTTGTATACTCACATCTAGCGCTGAGGTTGGTTCATCTAATATTAAAAGTTTAGGTTTTAGAATTATTGCTCTTGCTATAGCTATTCTTTGTCTTTGTCCCCCAGAAAACTCATGAGGAAAGCGATTTCTAACATCATCATAATTTAATCCAACTTCATTTAATATATCTATTATCATTTTCTGCTTTTCTTTAATTGGAACTTCTTTCATATGAATATCTAGACCCTCTTTTACTATTTCTTCTACTGTCATTCTTGGACTTAAAGAACTAAATGGATCTTGAAAAATAATTTGCATATCTTTTCTGATTTTAATGAGATCTTTGCTTTTTAATTTTGATATATCTAAATCATTAAATAGGATCTTACCCTTAAACGAAATTAATTTTAAAAGTGCCAGAATTAAAGAAGTTTTTCCTGATCCAGATTCTCCTACTATTCCTAATGTTTGGTTATAAAATAAGTCTATATTTATTGAATTTACGGCCTTAACATAGTCTATAGTTCTTTTAAAAATTCCTTTTTTTATGGGATACCAAACTTTCATATCTTGAATTTTTAAAATAGTTTTCTTAGAAATTATTTTTTTTTCTTTATCTATATTTTTATTACCTATTAATTCTTTTGTATAAGCATGCTGAGGATTATTAAATATATTTGATTTCGTATTTTGCTCTATAATATTTCCATCTTTCATTATACAAATATAATCAGCAATGTTTTTTACTACTGCTAAATCATGACTTATAAATAAAATTGCCATTTCCAAATTTTCTTGTAATTTTTTTAACAATCTCAAAATTTGTAGTTGAATAGTGACATCTAAAGCAGTTGTAGGTTCATCAGCAATTAATAAATCAGGGTTATTTGCAATACTCATTGCAATCATAACTCTCTGTCTTTGCCCCCCAGATAATTCATGGGAATATGATTTTAATCTATTAGATAAATTTTCTAGTCCAACACTTTTTAATAATTCTTTAGTTTTAGTAGAGGCTTCAGCATAGGATATTTTTGAATGAATCATTAATATTTCATTAATTTGTTTTTCAATTGTGTGTAGAGGATTTAAGCTCGACATAGGTTCTTGAAATATTGTAGAAATATTATTACCTCTAATATTTTGCATTTCTTTATTTGATATTTGGAGTAAATTTTTATTTTGATAAGTGATTTCACCAGATTCATGATAAGCTGAAGGATATGGTAATAATTTTAAAATACTTAAAGCTGTCACTGTTTTTCCAGATCCTGATTCACCAACTAAAGCAACTGTTTTGCCTTTAGGGATATCAAAAGATATTGAATGAACAACATTATTCTTTTTATTATTTGTTTGAAAACCTACGCTTAAATTTTTAACTGAAATAATATTTGTCATAATCAACTAAATGTCTTTCTGGGATCTAAGGCATCTCTTATTGCTTCACCAACAAAGACTAAAAGACCAAGCATTAAGCCAAGAGTAAAAAAGCTGGTTAATCCAAGCCATGGAGCTTGTAAATTATTTCTTCCTTGATTGACCATTTCACCTAATGAAGCTGAGCCAGGTGGCAAACCAAAACCTAAAAAATCTAATCCAGATAACGCTGTGACTGAGGCACTAAGACTAAAAGGTAAAAAAGTGATAGTCGCAACAGTTGCATTTGGTAGCAAATGCCTTAACATAATTGTATTATTTGAAACTCCTAAAGCTTTAGCTGCTCTTACATAATCCAAGTTTCTTGCACGCAGAAATTCTGCTCTAACTACACCAACATATCCCATCCAACTAAAAAGAAGTAAAATTATTAAAAGCCACCAAAAATTTGGCTGCACTATACTTGCTAATATTATTAAAACATAAAGTGTAGGTATTGCAGACCAAATTTCCATAAATCTTTGAAAAAATAAATCTGTCTTCCCACCAAAATATCCTTGGACTGCTCCAGCAGAAACTCCAATAATCATTGAAAAAAAAGTAAGAGTAAAACCAAATAATATTGAAATTCTAAATCCATAAATTAATCTTGCCAATACATCTCTAGCTTGATCATCTGTGCCAAGCCAATTTTTTTTTGATGGGGGTGCAGGAGCAGGAACTTCTAAATCTCTAATAATAGTATTATATGTATAAGGTATGATAGGCATCACTAACCAACCTTTATTTTCAATTAATTCTATTACATAAGGGTCTCTGTAATCAGCTTCTGTCTCAAAATCTCCTCCAAAATTTGTTTCTGGATATTCTACAAAAATTGGAAAATATAAATTATTATTATATTTAATTATCAAAGGTTTATCATTTGCTATAAAATCTGCAAAAATTGATATAAAAAATAAAAAACTAAATATCCAAAAAGAATACCAACCTCTTTTATTTAATTTAAAATTATTTAATCTTCTTCTATTAAGAGGAGAAATTTTCATCAATATTCTCTTGTTTCAAAATCTATTCTAGGATCAATTATTGAATACATAATATCTCCAAGTATTCCCATGATTAAACCAAGAAGTGAAAAGAAATATAAAGTGGCAAATATAACAGGGTAATCTCTAGTTAAAGCTGCTTCATATCCCAGTAACCCTAATCCATCCAATGAAAAAATAACTTCAATAAATAGAGAGCTGGAAAAAAGTATTCCTATAAAAGCAGATGGAAAACCTGCAATTACTATTAGCATAGCATTTCGAAATACATGTCCATATAATACTTTTCTTTCAGGCAAACCTTTAGCTCTAGCAGTCATCACATATTGTTGATTTATTTGATCAAGAAAAGAATTTTTAGTTAAAAAAGTTAAACCTGCAAAACCGCTGACTACCATAGCTAGCAACGGAAGAGTTAAATGCCAAAAATAATCTTTTATCTTTAATAAAAAACTAAGATCTTCAAAATTTTCAGAAACTAATCCTCGAAGAGGAAAAATATCATAATACCTACCACCTGCAAAAAATACAATTAGTATAACTGCAAATAAAAAATTTGGAATGGCATAACCAATAGTAATAATTGTACTAGATGTTATATCAAATTGACTACCATCCTTTATTGCTTTTCTAATGCCTAGAGGTATAGAAATTAAATACACAAGAAGAGTGGTCCATAGCCCTAAAGATATAGAAACTGGCATTTTATCTAAAACTAAATCTATAACCTTTTGATCTCTAAAAAAACTTTCACCAAAATCAAAAGTTAAATAATTTATTATCATTTCAAAAAAACGTTTGTGAGCAGGCTTATCCATCCCATACATTTTTTCAATTTCTTTAATTATGTCTGGATCAAGTCCCTGTGCACCTCTGTATTTTGAATCAAAAGTAGAAGATTCAGAATAATCAAATGAGTTAAGATTCTCACCTTCATCTGTCCCTGAAAATCTAGCAGTAGATTCAACAGCTGTTCCAGTCATCTGAGCAATCATTTGTTCCACAGGTCCTCCAGGAACAATTTGAACAACGGCAAAATTAATTATCATAATTCCTAGAAGAGTAGGAATAACTAAAAGCAACCGTCTAAAGATGTATGCGGTCATAGATTTTAATTATATCATTTTTTATGATTAAAAGATGATTATTCTATTAACTATTCTAAAGAATTTTTTGTTTGACGAATATTTTTTTCTTTTTCAGGATCTATCCACCAAGTATTTGTGCCAAGAGAATATTTAGGTCTTATTTCAGGTTTATCAAATATATCCCAATATAAGGTTCTATATGAAGAAATATGCCATTGTGGAATTACATAATGCCCCCATAGTAAAACTCTGTCTAAAGCTCTTGTTGATTGAATAAGCTCTTCTCTATTTTTAGCAGAAATAACTTTTTCAATTAATAAATCTATAACTTCATTTTCTATTCCAATGATATTTCTAGAGCCATTAGTTTTAGCAGCATCTGAACCCCAAAAATTTCTTTGTTCATTTCCTGGTGATAATGATTGAGAAAATGTACTAACAATCATATCAAAATCAAATGAATCTATTCTATTTTGATATTGAGCACTATCAATCGTTCTAACACTTACTTCAATTCCAAGTTTTTTTAAGTTGTCTACAAACGGCAGAACAATTCTTTCAAAAGCAGGAGATACTAAAAGTATCTCAAAAACAAACTTTTTCCCTGTACTATTGTTTACTAAGTTTCCTTCTTTTAAAATCCATCCTGATTGTTTTAATAACTCAGTAGCTTTTTGTAATTCTTTTCTTATAAAACCAGATCCATCAGTTTCTGGTACTTTAAACTCAGTTTTAAACATTTGTTGAGGTAGTTGATCCATATACGAATGTAGTAAATCTAATTCTTTTCCTGACGGTAGTCCTGATGATGCTAGTTCAGAATTTTCAAAAAAACTATTAGTTCTTTTATAAGCATCATAAAATAAGTTTTTATTAGTCCATTCAAAATCAAATGCGTATGATAATGCTTCTCTTACTTTTTTATCTTTAAAAATTTCTCTTCGCGTATTGTAAACAAAAGCTTGCATACCTTGAGGGTTTTCGTGGCTAATTAAATCTTTTTTAATTAAATTATTTTTTACAGCGGGAATTTCATAACTTGTAGCCCACTCTTTTGAAGAATTTTCTGAAAAAAAGTCTATGTCCCCTGATTTAAAAGCTTCACGCTCAATTGATCTGTCTTTATAGTATTCATATTGAATAATACCAAAATTTTCAGTACCTTTTTTTATAGGTATGTTTTTCCCCCAGTAATTATTATCTAGTTCATAAGTAATTGATCTTCCTGCATCAAAATCTTTAATTCTATATGGGCCACTACCAATTGGAATTTCTAAGGTAGTTTCTTCAAAATTTTTATTCTCCCAATAATGTTTTGGTAATACTGGTAACTGACCTACAATTAGAGCTAATTCTAAATTGGTATTTCCTTTAAAATTAAACCTAACTTTATTCTCACTTTCTTTAATTGCCTCAACTACATCTCCATAATAATATTTATAAAAAGGATGACCTTTTTCCATTAGAGTGTTGAAAGTCCAAATTACATCTTCTGGTGTAATTTTTTTTCCATCATGCCAAATTGCTTCTTCTCGAATAGTATATGCTACCCATGAACGATCTTTTGGCCATTCAATACTTTCTGCAATCAGGCCATATTCTGTAAAAGCTTCATCACTTGAACTTGTAGTTAGAGTTTCATATAAATTTCCAATTCCAGCAGCTGCAGTTCCTTTTAAAATAAAAGGGTTAAAAGAATCATAAGATCCAGTGCTACTGAAAGTTACCTTTCCACCTTTTAGGGCATTTGGATTAACATAATCAACATACTTGAAATCATTAGGATATTTTGGATTTCCATGCATAGCTATTGCATGCGAATTATTAATTTCTGCTTTAACAGATAATGTTAATAATAAGAAACAGGCAAAAAAAAGTATTTTTATAAAATTCATTATTTAAATATAATTAAAAAATATAAAATTGCTAATTATTAATGATATCAATTACTTGATTATGTAAAGATTTATTTGCAGTCGCAAGAATACTGCCATCTGAATTAATAGTTATAGGTTGACCATATTTATTAGTTACTATCCCACCAGCGCCTTCAATTACTGGAATTAATGCCATATAATCATGCGCTTTTAATGTATCTTCTAATACTATATCTATTAATCCTGATGCAATCATTCCGTACATATAACAATCTCCCCCTAATCTATAATATTTTGTTTGTTTAATTATTTTATCACAACTTTTTTTAAAGTGATCATTTTCCAAATATAAACCAGTAGTACAAAAATAACTGTTGTTTACTAAATTAGTATTGGATGTTTTAACTACTTCATCATTCATAGTTGTTTTTTCATTTATTATGCCAACCCATCTTTCATTATGCATTGGACAATTAATTATACCAATTATAGGTTGGTTATTATGGATAAGAGCAATTAAAGTTCCAAAATCTTTATGTCCAGCAATAAAACTTCTCGTTCCATCTATTGGGTCAATTACCCAAAGAAATTCTGAGTCAATATTTTGAGAATCAAACTCTTCCCCAAGTATTCCATGACTAGGATATTTTTTGTTTATTAACTCTCTAATTTTTAATTCAACTTCTTTATCAGCTAAAGTGACAGGACTTTTATCTTCTTTACTTTCTATATTTAGAGAAGTTCTAAAATATTTTTTTATCAACCTTTCTGATTCATCAGCAAGATGTTTGGAAAAGCTTATAAGTTCATCTAAATTTGAAAGCACGAATAATTAATAACTTATATTTTATGGAAGTGGTACAGGATTATCAGATTGTTCTCTCATGAATAAGATTAGATTGGCTCTATCTTCAGCTTTTTTAAGTCCAGCAAAATTCATTTTAGTACCTTTAATATAATCTTTAGGCTTATATAGAAATTTAGAAAGTTCTTCATACCCCCATACACCTCCAAATTCTGCTAAAGCACTAGAATAAGCAAAGCCATCTACATTTGCTTTTGGCCTATTAATAATATTCCATAAATTTGGCCCCACTTTATTTTTACCATCTTTTGTATAACTATGACAAGATCCACATTTCTTATAAGTTTTTTCTCCTTTTTCTAATGAAGCACTGGCAAGTAATGTTAAGATAGATTCTATTTCTATTTCTGAAGTATCTTTATTTTCTTCTGTTGAAGTAGATTCTGTGCTTTCAACATTATAGGCAGTTTTAGTATTTGAGTCTTTTTTTGGATTAACTAAAAAATCTCCAATATTAGTGATTAAAAACACTATAAGAACTGCCATAATTATAGCAGCAAGAATTTTATTAACTTCAAGACCAGACATGTGTAAGAACCATATATAGTTTTTTTTATAAAATGAATAGAGCTCAAATCATTCAAATAATTTTTTTAATAGTTTAATTGTCGCATAAACATATGAAAACAATAATTATTATTCCAGCAAGAATGGCTTCACAAAGATTTCCTAATAAACCTATGGCTTTAATTGACGGAATACCAATGATTCAAAGGGTATGGGAAAAAGCAAAATTAGCCAATATTGGAGAAGTGGTCGTTGCATGTTGTGAAAAAGTAGTTTTTGATAAAATTAATTCTATTGGTGGTGCAGCAATAATGACAAACCCTGATTTGCCTAGTGGAACTGATCGAGTTTATGAAATTATTAATAACCATCCAAATGCTAATCAATTTGAATGTATAATTAATTTACAAGGAGATATGCCTTTAGTTAATCCTAATGATATTCAAAAAGTCAGCATACCTTTAATGCAAGGTTTTGATATTGGCACCTTAGTTACCCATATATCTAAAGAAGAGGAAAAAAATATTAATATTACTAAGGTTAAGGTAAACTGGATAAAAAGAGATAATATTGGGGAAGCAATAGATTTTTATAAAAAACCAAAAAAAGTTTTAAAAAATATTTATCACCATATTGGAATATATAGTTTTAGAATTAATAGTTTAAAAAAGTTTATAGGTTTAAAACCGTCAGAAAATGAATTATTTCATAAGCTTGAACAATGGCGTGCACTTGATTCTAATATGACTATCGGTACAAAATATATAGATGAATCATATTTTGGTGTTGATACAGAAGAAGATTTGCTTAAAGCAGAAAATATTATAAAGGATAAAAAATGAATACAAATTTCAAATTTTCTTTTCAAGGAGTTAATGGAGCTTATAGTGAATTAGCGGGTATTGATCTTTATCCAAATTATAATTCAATTCCATGCAAAACTTTTGAAGAAATGTTTGAAAAAGTTAGAGATCAGGAAGCTGAAATTGCTATTGTTCCTATAGAGAACTCTAGAGCTGGTAGAGTAGGTGATACACAAAGATTAATACCTGACTCAAAATTGAAAATTATCGGAGAATATTTTTTAGAAGTAAATCATTGTCTTTTAGGTGTTCCTGGTTCAACAATGAAAGAAATAAAAAGAGTACATAGTCATGAACAAGCGATTGCTCAATGTAGAAATAATTTAATTAAACAAAACAAAGATATGATAGTAGCCGCTGATACTGCAGGAGCAGCTAAAATGGTTTCAGAATTAAATCAGAAAGAGGATGCAGCAATAGCTTCTGAACTTGCAGCAAAAACTTATTCTTTAGACATATTGCAAAATAATTTTCAAGACTCTGAAAAAAATGTAACTCGTTTTTTAATTATGTCTAATAATCTTAATACTCCAGATAGTAATGATGACGATTTAATGACCACCTTAGTTTTTGAATTAAAAAGTATTCCAGCTGCTTTGTACAAAGCCCTAGGAGGACTAGCAAGTAATGGGGTAAATATGACAAAATTAGAAAGCTATATAAATCCCCAGGGTTTTGATGTTGCTCAATTTTATACTGATATTGAGGGACATCCAGAGAATCAAAAGGTTAAATTAGCTTTAGAAGAAATGAAGTATTACTGTAAGCATGTTGATATATTAGGTGTTTATAAAATGTCAAATTTTAGAAAAAAATAATAAAATAGTTGTAACTGAGAGTAGGTCTTTTTTAGCAATAATGTTATATTGAAGCTGGAAGGTATTGAGGGCAAATAACTTGCTAATCCAGTCAGATCTGAAAAGAAGCAGCTGTAACAAGCTTATTTGGGTCTCTTTTGCCTTCCATTAAAAAATTTGCAAATGAAAGATTAATTATTAATGAATAATGAATATAAGGTTTTAGCGAGAAAATACCGCCCTCAAAAATTTAACGATTTAATTGGACAAGAAGTATTAGTAAAGACTTTAACAAATTCAATATTACAAAACCGTATCGCTCATGCTTATATTTTAACAGGTGTTAGAGGCGTAGGAAAAACAACTACTGCAAGATTAATAGCAATGAGTTTGAATTGTGAAAACCGATCTGAAAAAACCTGTGAACCTTGTGGTAAATGTAACTCATGTTTAGCAGTTCTTGAAGATAATAATCTTGATGTTCTTGAAATGGACGCTGCAAGTAAAACAGGCGTCGATGATATTCGTGAAATAATTGATAATATTAAATATAAGCCTGTTAATAGCAAATATAAAATTTTTATTATTGATGAAGTTCACATGCTATCAAAAAGTGCATTTAACGCACTTTTAAAAACTTTAGAAGAACCTCCTGAACATATAAAATTTATATTTGCTACTACAGAAGTTAAAAAGATACCTATAACTATTATTTCTCGCTGCCAGAGGTTTGATTTATTAAGAATTCAGATAAAAGATTTAAGTGAGCAGTTATCAAAAATATCAATAGAGGAAAAAATAAAAATAGATCAAGAAGCTCTTAATTTAATTGTTCGTTCTGCTGATGGTTCTATGCGAGATGGTTTAAGCCTACTCGATCAAGCTATAGCAAATGAAAATGAAAATATAACAGCTATGTCAATTATTAAAATGTTAGGTTTAGCAAATAGAGAGGGAGTATTTGACCTTTTAGAGTCAATTTTTAATGGAGA
Organism: uncultured Alphaproteobacteria bacterium; assembly: GCA_902577425.1. GTDB lineage: Bacteria > Pseudomonadota > Alphaproteobacteria > HIMB59 > MarineAlpha5-Bin3. The sequence continues at coordinate 700,841 of CACGZD010000001.1, forward strand.
TGCTCCACAAGCTATAAAAATCTATCATTCTATTTATGAAGCTGGCGCAGATGTTGTTATGATTTTTGATGAAATGTTGAATATTGTTCATTTTATTACTCAGATGAAAATTGCACCTGAATTAAAAAATGAACTTTATATTCCAGAGTTAGAGAGAACAAGAGGTCAAGAAATATCCTCCAAAATTTCAATGACATCTTTAGGTATGGTTTGGCAGGTTTTATTTAAAGGATATGAAGAATTACAATCAGGTTATCATCTATATCAACATGGAGAGATGATAATATTGAGGTTAATACATTTATATGATGGGCCAAATCCTGATGACTTAATAAAAAAATATTCTACATCTAATGTAGAAGAAAATACTGTATTGAACAAAAAAAAAGATGAATTAAATATAGGTGAAAAAAATCAAGCAAATATAATTAAGAATATCGAACAAAAATCAACAAATATTAAGGGAATAATATCTATTAAGTCTTACAGACATTTTGTAGAATTATTTTATAAAAATAAAGAAGCTATTTTGCATACTAATTTATACAACAATGTTAAACTAATTTCATTTAAAGAAGGAGAAATAGAAATTAATTCTAGTTCTATTTCTGATAAACACTTTAACAGAACTATAGCAAAATTAATTTCTAAGTGGACAGGAAGAATTTGGCAAGTAAGTAGCAGCACAAGCAACCTTGGTCAAAGCTTATATGAGGAAGATTTAATTCAAGAACAAAAAGAAATTGAGCAGATGAAAGATGACCCAGAAGTTAAAAAACTACTAGATTCTTTTCCAGGAATTAAAATTCACTCAATTACTAATATTAAAGAGACTATTGCAGAACAAGAAGAAAAAATTCAAACTAGTACAAAAAAGGAGAAGTAATGGTAAATATAGGAAATATGATGAAACAAGCACAGCAGCTTCAAAAAAAAATGTCTGAGGCACAAGAAAAATTAAATTCCATAGAGGTTGAGGGTGTTTCAGGAGGAGGCTTAGTAAAAGTTACAGCAACTGCAAAAGGTGAAATTAAAAAAATATTACTTGATGAATCTTTATTAAAAAAAGAAGATAAAGAAATGACTGAAGATTTGATAGTTGCTGCTATTAATGATGCAAAACAAAAAGGTGAAGTTGCTTCACAAGAAGAAATGAAATCTTTAACTGGAGGATTACCTTTACCACCTGGAATGAAGTTGCCTTTTTAATATATTGATGAATAGTTCTGAGATAGATATATTGATAAACGAAATATCAAAACTCCCTGGATTGGGAAGACGATCAGCTCAGCGTATTGCTATTTACTTATTAAAAAACAAAAGCGCTAAACTTTCACCTTTAATTAAAACACTTACTGATGCCCAAACAAACATCGTAGATTGTCATAAATGTGGAAATATTGATATGATTGATCCTTGTAACTTATGCCAAAATAACAAAAGAGATGATAATACTATCCTAGTAGTAGAAGATGTATCTGACCTATGGACTTTTGAAAGAACAGGTTTTTATAAAGGTAAATATCACGTATTAGGAGGATCTTTGTCAGCAATGAACGGTTTAGGTATTAATGAACTTAGAATAAGTAAATTAATTGACCGAATTAAAGTACAAAAAATAGATGAAGTAATTCTTGCTTTAAGTACTACCATGGAAGGCCAAACTACCAGCCATGTTATTGCAGATAAACTTGAAACATTTAAAGATTTAACTATTACTCGTTTAGCCCAAGGTATACCTATGGGTGGAGAGGTACATTTTTTAGATGAAAATACTTTAAATGCAGCATTTCAATCCAGAAAAAAAATTATTTAACTTTGAATGAATCAAATTCTTTATGTTCCTGATCCAATATTACGTCAAACCTCAAAAAAAATAAAAAAAATTACATCAAAAGAAATAGATATTTCAAAAAAAATGATAGATTTAATGTTGAAAGCTCCTGGAGTAGGTCTTGCAGCAAATCAAATTGGAATATTAAAAAAAATAGTGACCATTAATCTTCCAAATGAAAATAATGAGAAAAATAAAATTTATACTTTATTTAATCCAATAATTACTTCGTACTCCAAAAAAAAAGTTATTATGGAAGAAGGATGTTTATCTATTCCAAAGCAGTTTGCAGATATTGAAAGACCTGAAAATATAACCATAGAATACTTGAATGAAAAAAATGAGAAAATTAAAGAAAAAAAACAAGGTTATGAAGCTAGAATACTTCAACATGAAATAGATCATCTATATGGACGGCTTTTTATTGATTATCTTTCTTCTTTAAAAAGAAATATTATAATTAAAAAAGTTTTAAAATTGAAAAAGGCTGGAGATATCTGATGGCATCAAGAAGAATTATTTTTATGGGAACACCAGAAATTTCTTCTATATATTTACAATCTTTAATTGATTCCGATCAAAATATTATTGCTGTTTTTACTCAACCTCCAAGAAAAAAAGGAAGAGGAATGAAAATTCAACAATCTCCTGTTCATAAATTAGCTGAAGATAATTCAATTAGTGTTTTTACTCCAACGGATTTAAATTTGAATATTTCATTAAATAAAATTAAAGAATTAAAACCAGATTTAATTGTAATAATGGGTTATGGACTTAAAATTCCAACAAATATTTTAGATTTACCAAAGTACGGTTGCATTAATATCCATGTATCTTTACTTCCAAGATGGCGAGGAGCATCACCAATTGAATATACTTTATTAAATGGAGATAAAGAAGCTGGAATAACAATTTTTAAACTTATTGAAAAAATGGATGCAGGCCCAATTATTTTTCAAGACTCTATAGCAATTGATAATAAAATTAATAAAGATGATCTTACTAGTAAATTAAATAGTATAGGTAAAAAATCTTTAATAAGAATTTTACCAAATATATTTGATAATAAAATTAAATTTAAGGCTCAAGATAATAACAAGGTTACCTATACAAAAAAAATATTACCAGATATGAGAAAACTTGATTTTAATGAAAATGTTGAAACTATTCATAATAAAATCAGAGCTTTTTCATCTTATCCTTGTGCTTGGTTTGAATTAAATAACGAAAGAATTAAAATTATTAAATCTAATTTTGTTAAAGGAAATTGGCCACCATCAACTATAATAAATGATCAATTTCATATTGGTTGTACTTTTGGGAAAATTTGTCCGCAGATAATTCAAAGAGAAGGAAAAAAACCAATGCTGCTAAGTGATTTTTTAAAGGGATATAGTTTTGAAATTGGCACTAAGATAAATGCATAAATATAAGTTAAAAATAGAATATGATGGATCAAATTTCGTAGGTTGGCAAAAACAAAATAATGGTATTTCAATTCAAGAATCTATAGAGCAAGCTATCTTTGAATTAACTGGTGAAAAAACAATAGTATTTGGAGCTGGACGAACAGATGCTGGCGTTCATGCATTAGGTCAGGTTGCACACTTTGATTTAAAAAAAAATTTTAATATAGATAAAGTTCGTGATGGTTTAAATCATCATTTAAGACCTAACCCAATAGCAATATTAAAAGTTGAAAATGCCAGCGATAGTTTTCATGCTCGTTTTTCAGCTAAACAACGTACTTATGAATATCTAATAACCAATAGACGTGCACCATTAACAATTAAAAAAAATAAATCATGGTCAATTTTTAAAACAATAGAATTAGAAAAAATGAGATACGAAGCAAATTTTTTTATTGGGAAACATGATTTACAAGCTTTTAGATCCATAGATTGTCAATCTAATACTTCCATCAAAACTATTGATGAAATAAAGATATCTAAGAATAATGAAAATTTGAATATATCCATATCTGCTAAATCTTTTTTGCATTCTCAAGTAAGAATAATGGTGGGTACTCTAGTGGAAATAGGTAAAGGCAAAATAACAGAATCTATTACTCAGATTATAAAAAGCAAGGATAGAACTAGAGCAGGAGTTACAGCACCTGCACATGGCTTATACCTAGTAAAAGTTAATTATTAAAAATTTATTTTTTAGACTCTAATAAACGTTTTTTAAATAAAGTTACCCCAAATTTTTTTTTGTTTTCATATGATTTATCAAAAGCAATTTGTTGCCATCCAGAAAGACGATTTCGTATAGTATTCAAATTTTCTTCTTTCCAGTTGTTACTAGTATCTGGATTATTCCATTCAACTTTATCACTGTCAGATCTTCCACAGCCATAACAATAACCTGACACAGGATCTGATTTACATATTGATATACAAGGAGAAACAATTAAATTTTCATTCATCGCTTAAAAATATATTTATTTATAAACTTTTCAAATAAAATAGTTTAGTTATTAACAAAACAGTTAATAGTAGTTTTATTATGACCAATTTTAATATTTCTCAAATTGATGAGGCATATCAACGAATTCAACCATTTATTGTCAAAACTCCTTTGATTTATAGTGAATACTTAAATAATATTACTAAGGCTAAAGTTTTTTTCAAATTAGAAAATTTACAAAGAACAGGTTCTTTTAAATTAAGAGGAGCAACAAATAAAATTATTCAACTAACTCTAGAAGAAAAAAAAAGAGGTATCGTTGCATACTCATCTGGTAATCATGCTCAAGCAGTTGCATATGCTTCAAAGCTTTTGGGAATTAATGCTAAAATTGTTATGCCAAAAAATGCCCCAATAATAAAAATTAATAATACAAAAAAATATGGTGCTGAAATTGTTCTTTATGATCCTACTTCAGAAAATAGAGAAAAGATTGGAGAAGAAATAGCTAAAATAGAAAAACGCATTTTAATTAAACCATATGACGATGAAAACATAATAGCTGGCCAAGGAACAAGTGGTAAAGAAATAGTAGAAGAATTAATTAATTTAGGAGAAAAACCAGATTTATATTTATGTTGTTGTGGTGGAGGTGGGTTAATTGCAGGAACATCGATGTACATTAAACATAAATTTAAAAATATTAAATGTTACGCCGTTGAGCCAGAAAATTTCAATGATACTCAAATTTCTTTAATTAATAATAATATTACCCCTAATAAAAAATTATCGTATTCAATTTGTGATGCGCTTTTAGCAGAGCAACCAGGCGATATTACTTTTGCAATTAACAAACAAAATCTATCAGGAGGATTAACGGTAAGTGATGATGAGGTTAAACAAACTATAGTTGAGCTTGCTGAAAACTTAAAAATAGTCGTGGAACCAGGGGGTGCTGTTGCAGCAGCAGCTTTGTTAAATAATAAAATTGATGTTAAAGATCAAACTATTGTAGTTATGATTTCTGGTGGCAATATTGATAGTGATTTTTTTTATAATATTTCAAACGAATTTAAATGATTTCATTATTAAAAATTCAAAAATGGATGGAAGAAAACAAAAAGGATGTTCTTCTCATAAATAGGACTGATGAATTTTTAAGTGAGTATATTGCACCTTATGCAGAAAGACTACAATGGTTAACTAAATTTTCAGGTTCTGCAGGAAGGGCTATAATAGAAAAAAATAAAGCTTATATATATGTTGATGGTAGGTATACAAATCAAGTTAAACAGGAAGTAGATAA
>CACGZD010000002.1 GCA_902577425.1 uncultured Alphaproteobacteria bacterium
TAAAAGATAATGGATTGACTAACAACAACCATCTTTATATTACTTTTATGACAAATCATAAAAAAGTTTACTTGCCAAATTGGATCAAACAAAGATATCCTGATCAAATGACTATAGTTATTCAGTATGAATATCAAGATCTTAAGGTAAATGAAAATGATTTTTCAATTACACTTTCATTTAATGATATTAATACAAATTTAAAAATTGGATATAGTTCTATAATTTCTTTTTCTGATCCTTCTGCTAACTTTGGTCTCATATTACAAAAAAATAAATTGCAAAAAAAAGTGCAAAAAAAAATATCTAAAAAAGATAATATAATTAAATTCTCAAATTATAAAAAAAATTAATCCAAGTAGTAGTGATTTTTTAATATTCCTTGATCATAATCTAAACATAAAGGACTTCCAGTAGGAAGTTCTATAGATGAGATTTCTTTAGGTTTATACATTCCAACTTTAATCATTATTGCTCTTAGGGAATTGCCATGTGCTACTATTAAAATATTTTTTTCAATAATTAAAAGAGGTTCAATATATTTTTCAAAATATGGACCAACTCTTCCAACTACTTCCTCTAAGCTTTCTCCTCCGGGTGGTGGAGTATCATATGATCTTCTCCAAATATGTACTTGTTTTTCGCCATATTTATCTGCTGTTTCTTTTTTATTTAAACCTACTAATTTACCATAATCTCTTTCGTTAAGTTGTTTATCTTTAGTCATAATCAATTGATTATTATTCCAAAGATGCAAAATATCCATTTGTTTAATTGCAATTTCAGCTGTTTTATTTGCTCTTTGCAATACACTACTAAAAATAACATCTATTTTAATATTATTTTTTTTCATCAATATCCCAGCATTATTTGCTTCTGCAATACCTTTTTCGGTAAGAGGTATGTCTTTCCAACCGGTAAATTTATTTTGTAAATTCCACTGACTTTGTCCATGTCTTAAAAGAATTAATTTACTCATATATGAAATATTTTTAATTTTTTTTATTGTTTGTGTTATACAAAAAAATGATTAAAATTATAATAAAAAATGAAAAAAAAATTTCGTACTGAAAATGATAGTCTTGGTAGTAAAAATATAGAAAATTCTAGATTATGGGGAGCACAAACTCAAAGATCACTAGAAAACTTTAGAATAGGAAATGAAAAAATTCCAGAAGAAATTATTGTTGCATTAGGATATCAAAAAAAAGCAGCCGCATTAGCTAACATTCAACTTGGAAAATTGAATAGAAAAATAGGTAATGCTATTATTAAAGCATGTAATGAAGTAATTAACTTAAATTTAATTGATGAATTCCCTCTTCTAATATGGCAGGCAGGATCTGGAACTCAAACAAACATGAATGCTAACGAAGTTATAAGTAATCACGCAATTAAATCTCTCAAAGGAAAAATCGGTTCAAAAAAACCTGTTCATCCAAATGATCATGTTAATTTATCTCAATCTTCAAATGATACTTTCCCTACAGTAATGCATATTGCATGCAATAGTATAATAGAAAATAAACTAATAGATTCAATTGATAATTTAATTAAGATTTTATCTAATAAATCTAGAAATTATAATAATATAATTAAAATTGGACGTACACATACTCAGGATGCTACACCCATTACATTAGGCCAAGTATTTTCAGGATATCTTGAACAAATAAAAAAAAATAAAAAAAGAATATTAGAAGCAAAAAAAGAATTACATTTTTTAGTTCAAGGGGGTACTGCTGTAGGCACAGGAATTAATTCTCCAAAAAATTTTGATAAGTATTTCTGTAAAAATTTATCAAAACTTACTAAATGTATTTATAAACCTGCATTAAATAAGTTTGAAGGAATAGCATCACATGATTCTTTAATAAATTTATCGGGAGCTTTAAATAATCTTGCTACTTCTTTATTTAAAATATCAAATGATTTAAGATTTTTAGCATCCGGACCAAGAGCTGGACTTGGTGAAATAATATTACCAGCTAATGAGCCAGGATCTTCAATTATGCCAGGTAAAATAAATCCAACCCAAATAGAAGCTTTATCTATGGTTTGTGCTCAAGTAATGGGTAATAATTTAACAGTGAGTTTTGCTGTTTCACAAGGTCACTTCGAATTAAATACCTTCAAACCTGTTATTTGTTATAATCTTATTCAATCTATTAATATAGTCTCTGACTCTATTAATAGTTTTGTTAATAATTGTCTCAAAGGTATCAAGCCTAATAGAAAAAAAATAAATGAAAACTTATTTAATTCACTTATGCTTGTTACTGCTTTAAATGACTTTATTGGCTATGATAATGCTGCTAAAATAGCAAAGAAAGCCTTTAAAGAAAATTTAACTTTAAAACAAGCAGCAATAAAACTAAATTTAGTAGATATAAAAAAATTTGATAAAATTGTACAACCAAAGAAAATGGTTTAATTAAGTTATATTATGTCAAAATTAGATTTGTCTGAAAACAGTTCTTTTAATAATTGATTATTTAAAAAGTGACCTGATTTATTACCATAAAAATAACCCTGAATTGGTTTACCTGCTAAATATAAATCTCCAATAGAGTCTAATATTTTATGTCGTACAAATTCATCATTAAATCTTAAACCTTCTTTATTCAAAATATTTTTTTCACCTACTACTACAGCATTATCTAAAGAACCTCCAAGTGCTAATCCATTAGCTTGCAAATAATCAACATCTTTCTCAAAGCCAAAAGTTCGAGCAGAAGAAATATCAGTTTTATAATTTCCATTTATTAATTGAAGTTGACAAGCTTGTTTGCTTACTAATTGACTTTCAAAATCAATTTCAAAATCAATCGAAAATTGTTTATTAGGAGTGATCTTTGCATAACTATCATTATTAGAAACTAAAATTTCTTTCTTCACAGAAATTATTTTACGAGGCGTTTCTTGATTTACTATGCCACTATTTTCTAATTCTTCCACGAAAGGTAAAGAGCTGCCATCCATAATGGGAACTTCAAGATTATTAATTAGTATATTAACATTATCAATATGCATACCAGATAAAGCACTCATTAAATGTTCAATTGTAGAAACACTAACACCTTTTTCATTACTTATAGTTGTACATAAATTGGTAGATGTAACATTTGACCACAAAGCCAAGACTATATTGTCTTTAATCAAATCAGTTCTTATAAACTTTATGCCATTATTAACTTTAGCTGGCTCAATAGTAATTGTAACCTTTTTGCCTGAGTGAAGGCCTATTCCACTCAAAGAAAAACTTTTTTTTATTGTTTGTTGATTTGAGGATATATTCGAATTTGCTATCATTTTTTTAAAAAGTGCTGTTTTGCAGCACTTTTTCTATTACATATTATTTATTAGTTTCACAATTAACTGAATATTACTAAATATTTCAGCAATATACTTAATTTGCCTGCCTTCTTAAAAAAGTAGGTATATCTAGCAATTCTTCATCTTCAGGATCTTGATTAAATTCTTCTTCAACCATTGTTTCTTCAGGAGAAAACTCTTTTTTCTCATTTAAATCATGATTTTTTTCATTAATTTTAATTGAATCATTAATATTTTCTTCAATTTTTGGTTCCATTTTTTCGCTATTTTCAGAAACTTCCTTTTGTTCTTGATTGTCAAGAGTATCAAATAAACTTAACCTTCTAACACTAGTTTTTATTTCTGGGTTTAAGTCAACACTTGGCTCATTATTCTCAATAACTTCATCTGCAATTCTATGATTTTCTAATACTTCTTCTTCTAAATCATCAGAAGATGTATCCTTGTTTAAGACAGATTGCTCATCTAAAATTTCTTCATCATCTGAATCCATAGAGTTTTGAGTTAATATTTCTTTAGAAGAAACATCTTCTATTCTATTTTCCAAAGATTCAGAAATTGTATCATTTTCAGATAATGAGTTTGTTTCAGAGTCAATATTATCCAAAGCAAATTCTTCATTAGATTCATTAGATAACTTAACTTCTTCATTATTATCTGAATGTTCAGTATATACTGAATTATCTATAGAAATAGTGTTTGAATTAATATTTGTTAGAGGTTTTGCAGATAAAACTGAGTTAGCATCTATCCCTGTAGCAACTATACTTACACGCACAAGACCCTCTAACCTATCATCACAAGTTGTTCCATAAATAATATTAGCTTCTTCATCAACTTCCTGTTTAATACGATTAGCTGCTTCATCTACTTCATATAAAGTAATATCACTGCCTCCAGTTATATTAATAATTAATCCCTTTGCACCCTTAAGAGAAACATCGTCAATTAATGGGTTTGCTATAGCGGCCTCAGCTGCAGCGATTGCTCTTCCTTCACCTGAAGCTTCACCTGTTCCCATCATTGCTTTGCCCATTTCAGACATTACAGTCTTTACATCAGAAAAATCCAAATTGATTAATCCTGGTTGAACCATTAAATCAGTAACACCTCTTACCCCAGCATATAAAACATCATCAGCCATTTTAAATGCATCAGCAAAAGTTGTTTTTTCATTTGCAATACGGAATAAATTTTGATTAGGAATTGTTAAAAGTGTATCTACATATTGTTGTAATTCTTCTAAACCTTTATCAGCTAATTCCATTCTTTTAGAACCTTCAAAATGAAAAGGTTTTGTCACCACTCCAACTGTTAAAATACCTTTCTCTCTTGCAAGCTGTGCTATTACGGGAGCAGCTCCAGTGCCTGTACCACCTCCCATACCTGCAGCAATAAAAAGCATGTGACTGCCTTCAAGCATTTGACCTATTTCATTTAAAGTTTCTTCAGCTGCTTGCCTACCTAAATCGGGGCGCATTCCTGCACCTAAACCTCTTGTACTTTGAACACCTAATTGAATTTTTTTCTTACAACTTGAATTTTGAAGAGCTTGAGCGTCAGTATTTGCTATTACAAAATCAACTCCTTCAAGATTAGAGTTAATCATATTATTTACTGCGTTACCTCCTGAACCACCCACCCCAAGAACTGTTATTTGTGGATGTAAGTTTTCACCTACATCTGGTATAGAAATGTTTATAGTCATTTATTTTCTCCGCCGTTTTTTTACATTTTTAACGATTTACCTTCGAAACCGTCAATAAATATAACTATATGTTGTATGTTATATTATATATATTGATCTAGCCAAGAAGAAAAACGTTGAAATATAGAGTTTTTTCTTAAATTTTGGCTTTTTTTAAGAAAATTTACTTCATAATGCTGTTTATTATAGAAAACTGCCCCTAAAGTTTGTGCAAACTGAGGTCCAGAAAATTCTTTTTTTGTCCCTAGTATCAAAGTTGGTTTTTCTAATCTTACATTACTATCAAAAATAATCTGAGCATAATCTGCAATACCTTCTAATTGAGAGCCTCCACCTGTTAATATTAAGTTTTTAATTCTTTTTCTATGAAGATTATATTGTTTTAATTTTTGCCATACTAACTCTAATGTTTCTTCAACTCTAGGCTTGATTATGGAATTAATAGTATTGCGATTTATTTGTTTAAATTGTTTTTCATCCGATGAATACAAAGGTACCTCAATAATCTCATATTCGTCACTTGGAGAAGATATAACAGAACCGTATAAAGTTTTTAGTCTTTCAGCACTTTCTTTGGTAGTTGAAACTCCTCTAGCAATATCATTTGTTATATTTTTACTTCCAACATTTACTGAGTCACAAAAAATTAATTTAGAGTTTTCAAAAACAGCTAAAGAAGTTGATGAATCACCAAGATCAATACAAATACTACCCAAATCTTTATCATCTTTATTTAGAGTAGATAATGCTGAAGAAAGCGGTGTGGGTATAAAATTTTCAATATGAATATCCAATTCTTTAAACAAATTCAAATAAGTATTTATAATATTTTTATCTACTGAAAGTTTATAAAAATTAAGATTTAATTTTTTTACATAATTTCCCAAAGGACTTCCTGAAATAGTTTTATTATCAAGATCATAATTTATAATATAGTTCATTAAAGTTTGATGAGTCATTGATTCTTCAAAAAATTCCGATCTATTGATAGCTTTTTTAAGATGAAGCTCACTTACGAGTTCATTTTCTATTTCTATTTCAGAGTTATAAAATAAAGAATTAGAGTTAATTAAAGGCACATTAAGATTTATTGATTTTATTTCTGTTACAGACTCTTTTGCTGCAGCATTAACTACCTCTAATACTTCTTGTTTAATTGAATTATAATTTGTAAAGGAACCTTTGTTCACATTAGATGTAGGTAAACTAACAAAAGATAATATTTTAGGTTTATCTAATTCTTTTAAGTCACAAACAACACATGAGATTTTTGAATTTCCTATATCTACTCCTACTTTAATCATTTAAGGTGTTTCTATATTTTATTATAGCTTGGTTAGGTATTCTTAAATCAATAATTTCAATATCTTTTAAATCTTTATTAGATAAATTTGAATATATTTTTTTATAATTTTCTATGGCTTTTTTAATATTTACTTCAGGTAGTTTTAAAACAATCATGTTCTTTAATTTTATGTTCCACCTCCTGTTCTCAATAAATGTTGCAGTTTTTATGCTTCTCATAATATCTTTATCTATTTTTAAAATTAAATTTTTTGAATTATTTATTGAATTTTCTCCATAAAAAATTATTAAATTTTCAAAATCATGATTATTATCTAATATTTCTAGAACAACTAAATTATTACTAAACAGTATTATTTGATTATTACTCTCAAAAATTCCCATTGGAATTTCTTCTTTGATATTTACTGTTAATGTATTTTTATAATCATTTCTTATATTAACCTCATGAATCCATTTATTTTTTTTAATTTCATCTGAAATTTTTTTAACTGGTATTAAAAAAACAGAATAATTTTTAAATTTGTTAATAGGTAACAGTATTTCAGTTTTATTAATATTTTTTAAACCAAAAACTTCAATTTTTTCTAAATTATAGTTATATTTAGTTGAATATTCTTGGACTAAGTATGATGTAATATCAGTAAATTTGTTAAAACTTAAGTATAAATAAACAAAGAAAAAAATAAGTAATGACAAAAATAATGTGTTAATTGTAAAAAATCTTTTTTTTCTTTTATTTTTAAATCGATTTTTCACAAAGAACATTCAATCAAATTTTTTATCATTTGATCGAAAGAGGTTTTTTTATATTTTAATTGTTCGGGCAAAAGGGATAACGCTGTTAGTCCGGGCTGTGTATTAATTTCTATAAAATAAATTTTATCATTATAATATATAAAATCAGATCTACTTAATCCTCTACAGTTAATTGTATCGTGAGCTATTTTTGCATATTCTTTACATGTTTCGTAAGCTTTTTCTGGAATTTTAGCCGGCAATATATGTTTTGCTATGTTGGGAGAATATTTAGCTTTATAGTTAAAAAATTCCATATTAGATATAACTTCAGTAACTTCTAAGGCAGTACTTTTTTTATTTTTTTCTATAACTGCAACTGTTAATTCTCTTCCTTGAATATATTTTTCACACAACAACTCTTGATGTTTTTTATATAAAGATAAGTTTTTTTTAAGATCTTTTGCAAACGAATTGATGTCATTAATGTCCTTAAAAATTTTTACTCCAAAACTAGATCCACTGGATGTGGGCTTTAATACAAATGAACCTAATTTTAAAAAAATTTTAATTAACTTTTCTTTATTTATTAATCTGTTCTCTAAAATTTTATGATCTGGCATTAATATTTTAGTGTTTTTTAATATTTTTTTTGTTAATTTTTTATTAAAACCTAACTTAGAAGCCTCTGAATTTGAATGAGTAAACTTAAATGATAAATTTTCGAGTAATTTTTGTATTTGTCCATCTTCCCCAAATGGACCATGTAAAGCATTAATACATATATATTTATTATTAAAATTGCTTATTTTTTCTTCAAAATTTTTCGGAGAAACTAGTAAAGATTTAAATTCTATATTTTGATTAAATAATGATTTTTTAATTTCTTTAGCTGTAGCTAGAGAAACCTCATGTTCCTCATTAAAACCTCCTTCTAAAACTAAAATTTTATTTTTTTCCATCTACTTCTGTCCTATAATTTTAATTTCCCATTCTAATTTAATTTTAAATTTATCATATACTCTCTTTATAATTTTATTTCCTAATTCTTCAATCTGACTTGCGGTTCCTTCTTGTTTATTTACTAGGAAATTTGCATGTTTGTTACTAACAAATATTCCGCCTTCTGAAAGACCTTTGCAATTAGACATTTCAATTAGTTTTGCTGCAAAATTATTTTTTGGATTTTTAAATGTGCTTCCACTTGTTTTTTCTTTAATGGGCTGAGTTTTTTCTCTAATAAGTTTAATTTCATTAACTTTTTTTTCTATTTCATTTTTATCTCCGTAATTAGATTGAAAGTTAGCTGATATAATTATATCACCTTCAGGTAAGTGAGATTGTCTATAGTTTAATTTTAAGTTTTTTTTATTAATAGTCTTTATTTCTCCTTTATAATTCATTGTTTTAATATCTATTAATATTTCTTTTGTTTCTGATCCAAAACATCCTGCATTCATTTTAACAGCACCACCAATAGTTCCGGGGATGCCTGAATAAAATTCAAAATTTTTTAAATTATTTAGTAAGGCAAATTTTGATAAGTTTATATCGAGAATACTTGCTCCAACTTCTAATGAATTTTTCTTTAATTTAATCTGATTAAAATTTTTTCCTAGCTTGATTAAAACACCTTCATATCCCTTATCTCTTACAAGAATATTTGATCCTACTCCTATTATTTCATAAGGAATATCTCCTATATTTTTTAAAATAATGCTTAATTCTTTTTCATTATCTACAACACAAAATACTTTAGCTTTTCCTCCAGTTCTAAACCAAACATTTTTTGAAGTATCATAATTGTAATAGAATTTAGTCTTAAAATTATAATCAATTTTATCTATTATTTCTCTCACTTCTTTGAAACTAACTCATGAGCTAAATTAGTTATTGAGCCAGCACCCATAAATACAATAGTATTTTCTTCATTAAAATACTTTTTAAGAAGACACTTTAAATTTTTAGAATTTTGTACGTAAAAAGTATTTTTATTTTTAATTTTAATTTTTTTTACAAGATTTTTTGAATTTATATTTGAAATTGATTTTTCTCCTGCTGAATAAATATCAAGGATATACAACACATCTATTTTTTTTAAAATTTTTATAAATTCATTTTGTAAAATTTCTGTTCTTGAATATCTGTGAGGTTGAAATATAGTTACAATTTTTTTATCAGAAATTTGTTTAGCAATATTATAACTTGCTTTTATTTCAGAAGGATGGTGAGCATAATCATCATAAATTGATGCTTTTTTTATTTTACCAATAAAGCTAAATCTTCTTTTAACTCCTTGAAAAACTTTTAAAGAATTCTTAATATTTTGTATGGGAATTTCAACAAGTAAAGAAGCTATTATTGCTGCTGTTGCATTATATATATTATGATCCCCTAAAAGATTAGTCTCAAAATTATATTTTCCTTGTATGCCTTTAATTACTCCTTTTTTAATAAATAAAGAAAAATTATTTCCTTTTTTATCTTTGTTTATTTTAATAATTTTAACATCTGAATTTTTACTTTTTGAATAACTAATCATTTTTCTTGTTTTAATTTTTTTATAAATCTGTCTTGAATTAATATCTTCAGTACATATTATTGAATAACCATAAAAAGGAAGATTTGTTACAAATTTTTCAAAAGCTAAAAGAAGATTTTTTTTTGATTTGTAAAAATCTAAATGTTCAATATCAATATTAGTAATTATATTTATTTCGTGAGGTAGTTTTAAGAAAGAACCATCACTTTCATCAGCTTCAACAATCATCCAATTACTTCTGCCATAGCGATTATTTTTTGAATAAGAGTTTATTATCCCTCCATTAACTATAGTTGGATCATATTTTGCATTATCAAATATTGATCCAACTAAACTAGTAGTAGTAGTCTTCCCATGAGAGCCAGCAATAGCAATTGATTTTTTTAATTTCATTAATTCAGCTAACATATCTGCTCGAGTAATTAGAGGTATATATAATCTTTTACATTCTAATAATTCAGGGTTATTTTTTTT
The DNA here is from genome assembly GCA_902577425.1 of uncultured Alphaproteobacteria bacterium. Classification (GTDB taxonomy): domain Bacteria; phylum Pseudomonadota; class Alphaproteobacteria; order HIMB59; genus MarineAlpha5-Bin3. Next base: position 10,104 of record CACGZD010000002.1, read on the forward strand.
AATAGCAGTAGAAAATACAATAGCAGACATGTTACGAATATTATTTTTGTGATGAGAATTATAAATTTTTATTCCCCTTTTTTTTAATCTTCTAATATTAGCATTCATACTAATATCACTTCCTTGAACTGTATAACCTAATTCAAACATTAATTCAGCGATACCTGACATGCCAATACCTCCAATACCTACAAAATGAATTTTAATTTTATTTAATTTATTCATAATCTTTATTTAATAGTGTTTTTAAAATTAATTCGTTAGTATCAGGTAAGAAAATCTTGCTGATAGATTCTTTCATATTTTCAAAATATTTTTTTTCATTTATTAATCTATTAAAACCTTTTGAATAATCTTTCAGATCAAAATTATTTTCATTTATTACTATACATGCTTTTTTATCTAATAAAAACTTAGCATTATAATACTGATGATTATAAATTGAATTAGGCAAAGGAAAAATAATAGAGGGAACTTTATATCTAACTAAGTCGTTAATTGTGCCTGCACCAGCTCTAGTAATTGCTATGTCAGTTTCAGAAAGTATAGTATCTATATCATCAAAATATGATTTAATCTGGTAATCTATTTTTAGATTTTTTAAATTTTTTTCAAGTATTTCATTTTGTTTTTTAGGACATTGTATTACAAATTTTAATTTATTTAATTCCCTATCATCAATAGTCTTTATTAATAATAAAAAATTATCTATTAAATTTTTAGAACCTTGGCTTCCCCCATAAATAAAAATTGATTTTTTTAAAAAATGATTTTTATTATTAATACCTATATTTAATTTTTTATTATTAGGTAAGCCTACATGTAATCTTTTATTTTTATATTTTTTAGGTAAATTAGTTACTATTTCAAAATTAGTAAAAAATGATTTAGTAAATGGTAAAAAAAATAAGTTTACCTTGCCTATTACAGAATTTTGTTCATGTAAATATAGTTTGATATTTCTAAAAAGTTTATAAAAAAACAAAGCTAATAATGGGGTAAAAGTTGCATAACTTCCAAATGCAATACAAGTACTAGGTTTTATTTTATTTAGTAAAAATAAAGACTGAACTAAGCCTATTGAAAGATTTATTAAAGAATTAAATTTAAAAAAAATATTACCAGATAAATGAGAGGATCTGATAATAAATATTTTACCATTAAAATTTTTTGAAAATTTATTTCCTCGTTGATCTAATATTAAACAACATTCAAAACCCTTATTTATCATAAAATTGCCAAAGTTTACTGCTGGTATTACATGGCCCCCAGTTCCACCTGTACAAATTAATATTTTTTTATTCATAAAAAATTTTATTTTTTGTTAAAGCTAATAAAAAACCAAATAATATAGAGCTCGAAATCATTGAAGAGCCTCCATAACTTATAAAAGGTAAAGTCATTCCTTTTGTCGGAATAATAGATAAAGAACTGAATATATTTATTAATGATTGAAGACCAAAACAACATGTTAATCCCACTATTGATATAATAATAAATGGATCTTGCATTTTAAGTAACTTAAGTAAAAAACGGATAATAATTGTTAATATTAATAGAATAATGATTGAACAAAAAATAAAACCGAGTTCTTCCCCTGCCACAGCAAAAATAAAATCAGTATTTGCGTCAGGAATTTTTTCTTTTAATATGCCTTGTCCAGGTCCTTTTCCAAACCAACCTCCATTTTTGAAAGCTCTTAAACTATAATCAATTTGTTCAAATCCTCCTGAGTTTGAATTAAAAAAAAGATCAATTCTTTTTTGAACATGATCAAAAAAATAGTATGAAAAAAAGGATAAAAGTAAGATAGCAAATAAAGAAAAAATAACTAAAAAAATTGAAAGACCTGCGATGAATAATTGACAAAAAAAAGTTAAAAAAATCAAAAAAGTCATTCCAAAATCAGGTTGTAAAATTATTAAGCTAGAAATTAAAAGAAAAGATATAATTAAAACCAATAGGTAATATTGTCTTCCATTAATACCTTGAATTATTAGCCAGGCACTTAATATAAAATAAAAAGGTTTAATAAATTCTGAAGGTTGCAAACTAAAACCTAAAAATTTAAGCCATCTATTTGAACCTTTTATTTCATTGTCAAATAACAAAACTATTACCAAAGCAAAAATAAAGATTACTAAAAAAAACAATGATACTCTTCTCAATGTTTTAGGCTCTAAAGAAGATAAGAAAATCATTATGAAAAATGAAGAAATAGCAAAGACTAAATGCTTATTAAAAAAAAGAGATGATTCATTTAAAGAAAAAGATAATATAATTCCTACTATCAAAAGAATAGAAATAAGTATAAAATTAATCTTATCTATTTCTTTCCACCATAATTTTAAATTAAAAAAACTATTCATGATTAATTTTTTTAACTAATTTCTTAAATTCATTACCTCTCTCTTCAAAATTTTTAAATTGATCGAAAGAAGCACAACCAGGAGAAAATAATATATTTGTAAATTGTTTCTCTGTTTTAATATCTAAAAAAATCTTTTTAATAGCATTTTGCAAAGTATTACATAATTCAACAGAAATTTTATTTTTTAATTCTTTAGAGATAAAGTTAGAAGATTCTCCTATTAAATATATTTTTTTAATTCTATTTTGATATTTTAATAATCTTTTAAATTTTTTATCTTTAGCTCTACCTCCCAAAATTAACTTAATATTCTTATAATTTTTAATTGAATTAACCAATGACTCTAAATTTGTTGATTTACTATTATTAATAATACAATACTTTCTATTAAGAAAAACTAATTCAAGTCTATGAGGCAATCCTTTAAATTTTTTTAAAATACTACTAAATTTAATTAAATTTATTTTTAAAATTTTAGACACCGCATAAGCAGCTAAGATATTTTGAATATTAAAATCTCCAAAAAGTGAGCTTGAAATCTCTGTGAGTTCAATTTTTTTATTTTTTTCAAAATAATCATCAATTATAGCATTATTTTTATAATATATTGCACCTTTAAAAGGTTTCGAAGATATGGGTATAGTCTTTTTTTTGTATTTTTGATAAATTAAATAAGTATTTTTATCATCAATACATACAATATTGTAACCTTTACGATTAGTAAAAATTAATTTTTCTTTTTGATAAATATATTCTTTAAAATTTTTATATCTATCTAAATGATCTCTAGAAATATTTAAAAGTATTGAAATATAGGGACTAAATTTCTCAAATGACTCTAGTTGATAAGAGCTGAGCTCTATAACGTGATATTTTAAATTCTTATGTTTTTTTTGAAAATCTAATAAAGGAACACCGATATTTCCTCCCATAAAATTAGGTATATCATTTTGATTTAATATATCACTTACCAATTTTGTGGTTGTTGATTTACCATTTGTTCCAGTTATAGCTATGATTTTTTTCTTATAGGCTATACGAGAATATAATTCTAGATCTCTATATAATTTAACTTTATAATTTTTAAGTATACTAATTTTTTTATTTTTTAAAGATATGCCTGGAGTAACAAAAGACTCATTAATTAGTTTAAAATTTAGTTTATCAGGTTCTATTAAATTATTTTTTTTATTTATTTTTTTTATTTTGTTTCTAATTCTAATATTATCATCCCAACAAAAAAAATTTTCATCAATAGAGTTTAGATAATTAATGATTGATTCCCCACTCTTGCTTAAACCATAAATATATTTCATTAATGAATTCTTTTACCTTATTTTTAAAGTTGCTAACCCTATCAAAGCTAAAACAATAGTAATAATCCAAAATCTTATTACTATAGTTGACTCTGCCCATCCTTTTTTTTCAAAATGATGATGCAATGGTGCCATACGAAAAATTCTTTTTCCTGTTAACTTAAAACTTAAAACTTGAATAATTACTGATAAAGTTTCAAGAACAAACAATCCTCCTATAATAGCTAAAACAATTTCATGCTTAACAATAATAGCTAGCGACCCAAGAGCCCCACCCATTGCAAGAGATCCTGTATCACCCATAAAAACTTTTGCTGGAGGTGCATTAAACCAAAGAAATCCCAATGCTGCACCAACAATTGCACCACAAAAAACTGCCAACTCTCCGCTATTCTGGATGTATAGTATTTGTAAATATTCTGAAAAAATAATATTTCCTGAAACATAAGAAATAAATGCAAATGATAATGCAACAATCATAACAGGAACGATAGCTAAGCCATCAAGACCATCTGTCAAATTTACAGCATTTGCTGATCCAACAATTACGATTACTCCCAAAATATAATAAAATATTCCTAAATTTAATATAAGATCTTTAAAAAAAGGGAGGCTTAAGGAATTTTTATAATTTTCAGAAAGGAGTTGTTGAGTAAAATAAATAATAATTAAACTAATAAAAACTTGAGATATTATTCTAGTTGAAGCTTTAATACCTTTGTGATTTCTATATTTAACTTTTTGATAATCATCTACAAAACCAATTAAGCCAAATATAATTGATGAAAAAAAACAAATCCAAATAAATTTATTAGAAAGATCTGCCCACAACAAAATAGAAATTGTGATACTACTTAAAATCAGAACTCCCCCCATGGTGGGAGTTCCAGACTTTTTTATTATATGGTTTTCAGGTCCATCTTCTCTTATAGGTTGTCCTATTGGTTGAATTTGGCTTAGCTTTGTAATTATTAGTTCTCCAAAAATTAAAGAAAAAAATAAAGCAGTTAATATAGCTGCACCAGTTCTAAAAGTAATATAATTAAATAGGTTTAGATATGAAAATAAAATTGTATATTCAGTTGCTAAATAATTAAACAATTATAGCCTCCTATTTTCTAAAAGTTTTAAAGCCAATTTTCTAGTTATAGAAGAGTTTGAACCTTTGATTAAAACTATATCGTTATCATTTAAATTGTTTTTTGCAAACTCCATAATTGAATTTATATCGTTCATACTTAAAATATTTTTATTACAAATTTTATCTAATGCGATTTTAAATAATTCGCCACAAATAATTACATTACTTAATTTTTTCGTTATGAGATATTCTAAAATTTCAATATGGTAATTTAAAGAATTGTTTCCTAACTCTTTCATATCACCTAAAATTAATAATTTTTTTTGTTCTTTTCTAGTTCTAATATCTTTAAAATAAGTTATGCATGTCTTCATTGATTGAGGGCTTGCATTATAAGATTCATCAATTAAATTAATTTTTTTCTTATTTATATTTATTTGATTTATTTTTCCTCTTCCTTCTATTTCAGGTATCTCATTTGTTAAAGAAGTAAAATGATTTAAATTAATTTTATTATAAATAAAAATTGCAAGACAACAAATTATATTATTAATTCTGTGTATTTGACTTTTGTTAATATTAAAATTTATAATTTCATCATTATATTTTACTATAACATTTATACTTAAATCTTTTTTATTTTTTAAACTTAGAATTTTTAAATCTGAATTTGATGATTTCCCTATACTAATTATATTTTCAATATTAGATTTTTTTGCTTTATTTATAATGAATTTTTCATCTAATTTTTCATTTGGTATAATTAATAATTTAGTAAGAGAGTTATATTTAGGATTAAATATATCAGATTTTTCTATAGCTATATTTCTAGTAGTTATTAATTTTTCTAGATGTGTTTGATAAATATTGCTGATAATAACTTGAGATGGCTTTACAAGAGAGGTTAATTTTCTAATTTCAAAGAAATCATTTGTGCCTATTTCAAATATTGCAAAATCACTTTTTAAATTTAAGTTTATTAATGAAATTATAACACCTAAATAATTATTATAACTTTTAATTGAGGCAGAAATAACAAAATATGGAGTTAAAAAAAACTTTAGATTTTCCTTAATACTAGTTTTGCCTATACTTCCTGTAATACCAATAACTTTTCCATTATATAACTTTCTTTTCTTAATTGATATTTCTTTCAAAAACTTTAAAGAATTTTTTACTATTATAATTTTTTTATTTTGAGAATTTAAATCTGGTTTTTGTTCTGCAATTATATACTTAGCACCTTTTCTAATCGCTACTTGAATGAAATTATTACCATGATTATTTTTTCCAGCCAATGCAACAAAAACATCACCTTTATCAATATAGTGACTGTGAATTTTAACTTTATTAAAATTGTTAATTAAATATTCTGTTAATTTTTCCATTTATAATTTTTTTTTTAAAACTTTTATTGCTACTTTATAATCATCTAATGGATAAGAAATGTTTTTTACAATCTGAAAGCTTTCATGCCCTTTTCCAGCAATAATTAATGTCTCGTTTTTTTTTAAATCATTTACTGCTTTTATTATTGCTTTTTTCCGATCAGGAATTTCCAAAGCCCGACTATTACAATACTTTAAAATAGATTGTCTAATTTTTGAAGAATCCTCAAAACGTGGATTATCATCAGTAATATATATTCTATTAGCGTAAAGATTAGCTATTCTTCCCATTTTTTTTCGCTTCCCCTTATCTCTATCTCCTCCACATCCAAAAACAATATTTGGTTTTTTTTTATTAGAAGTTTTGCTTATTAAAACTTCTTTTAAAGCCTCTGGGGTGTGTGCATAATCTATAAAAACATTATAATTTTTATTATTATTTAAAACTTTTTGTAACCTTCCAGGGGGATTAATGATTTTTTTTAAAATAGTAAGTATTTTTGTAGATTTAATATTAATAGATAGAGAGCATGCTACAGCACATGCTAAATTTTCAAATTCTATAGATGAGTTTAAATTAGTTTTTATTAAATATTTCTTTTTAAAAATTGAAATTTCTACACTCTTTTTGTCTTTTATAATACTGACATCACTTTTAGGCATGCCAAATGTTATAATTTTAACTTTTTTTCTTAATTTATTTTTTATAATTTCTATACCTTTAATTTTATCATTTAAAATTGCATAACCATTTTCTTTTAAATGATTAAAGAATAATTTTAATTTAGCTTCTTTATATTTTTTAAAGTCTTTATGATAATCCATATGATCTCTAGATATATTTGTTAAAGCTGCAGTATCAGTTTTAAAATTTTTAATTCGATTTTGAGATAAGGCATGGCTTGAAGCTTCAAAAATATAACTATATAAATTTTTTTTAGAAGAATAAGCTGTTTGATATAAAGTTGAAAAATCTGGTGTAGTTAACTGCGAGCTATATTTTTTTTTTAAATTTATATAATAACCCAAAGTACCATAACTTTTTACGGGAATATTAATATAATTTAATATTTGAGAAAAATACCAAACAACTGAAGTTTTACCATTTGTTCCAGTTATTGCTATTGAATTTAAAGGTTTATTCGATTTTATTTTTTTTAAGATATTTAATAAACTCAGATCAATATCAAATACTACAAATTGTGTTATTGATAGATTGCGAATAAATTCATCAGTTATAATTGCAATAGCGCCTTTTTTTATTGCTTCTTTGATGTATTTTTTTTTTAATCTTGTTTTTTTTTCAATAATAAAAACTGAAGATTTTGTAATATAACAAGAATTAGTATAAACTTTATTAAAACTAATATTTTTTAAATTAGAAATTTTTTTACATTGTATATAATTTGGAATTTCAGTTAATAGCATTAATTTGATTATATTTTGTTGATGTGGCAGCATTAAGAATATGCTCATTATCTACTTTTGGAAGTTTCAAAATCTCTATTATTTTAATGATAATATCTTTGACTAATGGGGCATTTACTGTTGCTGAAGTAATACTGAAGTTATTTGCTTTTTTTCTTTTTGGTTTATCTATAAAACTTAATATTAGATACTTTGGATTTGACATTGGAAAAGCACTGATAAATATTGTTCTATTTAAATCTTTATCATAGTTATTTTGACTATTAATTAATTCAGCTGTCCCAGTTTTTCCACCAATGTCATATCCTTCTATTCTTATCTTTGGTCCAGTAATTTTGGTTTCTTGCACAACAGATCTCAATAAATATGAAATATAACGAGATGTATCTTTATTGATTATTTTTTTATAATTTTTTATTTTATCATCAATAATTATTTTAGGATCAGTTTTAATGCCTTGATTTAATATTCCACTGTAAGCAACTGCCAAATGTAGAGGTGTAATAGCAAAACCATGACCATAACCTATTGTCATGGTTTCGATTTCTCCCCAATGATAAGGTTGCCCATAAGGTTTAGCTGCTTCGTTTAATTTAATATTAATAGGTTCATAAAAACCAATTTTTTTAAAAAAATTTATTTGATTATCTTTTCCAATTTTTTCTGCAATTTGTGCAGTTCCAATATTAGAAGACCTAACAACAATTTCTTTAACATTTAAACTACAATTACAAGGGTCCCAATCCTCAATCTTATTTTTTATTGGTTTTGATACATCAAAAATCATGTTTTGATCTATTATTCCAGAATCAATTCCCATGGCTACTGTTATGGGCTTAAAAGTTGATCCCATTTCATAATTTGATTGGAGAGCTCTATTTAATCTTTGATTAGAATTTGATTCATTAACATTATTAGAATCAAAGTCTGGATAATTGACCAAAGATAATATTTCAGAATTTGTAATATCCATTATGATTATTGAGCCTGATTCTGCTGAAAATTTATTTATTGTTTTTAATAGTGCATTAGTTGAAGCATTTTGTAAGTTGATATTAAGAGTTAAATATATATCCTCTCCTTTCTTTAAATTTTCATCATAACTTTTTTCAATTCCTGCTAGTCCATTATTATCAACATCAACATAGCCAATAATATGAGAACCAATATTTCTAAAAGGATAAATTCTCTTTTTTTCTAGTGAAGTTTGAAGATTAATTTCGCCAAGCTCTATAATTTTTTGATGTTCTTTAGGTGAAATATTTCTTTTTAAATAAACAAATTTTTTGTTAGAAGTCAATTTTTTGTATATTTCTTCTTCATTAATATCAATTATAGATGATATTTTTTTTGAAAGAATTTTTTTATTTTTTTTAATTTTTTGAGCATTCACAAAAAGTGAATGGCTATTAACTGTTGTTGATAACAACTGACCATTTCTATCATAAATTTTACCTCTTTCTGGAATGAGCGAATAATTTTGATTTTTCTTTAAATTAATTTCTAATACCATCACATCTGCTATTCTAAAAACAGCTAAAAAATAACAACATAAAAAAACCACAATAGAGAAAAATATTCTTTTATGAAATTTTCTTAAAGCATCACTATCGAAAATTTTAAATTTTTTAGACTGGATAATCACTTATGATTACTTGATTCCTGCAGTATATAAGCTTTCTGAATTATTATTTTTGAAATTATGAAAACTTACTCTTTGATTTAAGTAATTATGTTCAGGAACTTCAAAATAAATTTTTTGCATTTTCAGCAAATATTCATAACTATTATAAAAACTTAGCTCTATTTCATTTATATTAATTTGATCTTCTATTTTTTTAATTTTACCTAATAAAATAGAATTTTCTTTTTCAATATTTCTAGTGATATTTGCAAAATACAATAATAAAAAGACTGCAAAAATACTAGAACCAAATAAAAAGATAATTGTACTATAATATCTCATATTAATTAATTGATATTTTTTCTGCTATCCGAAGCTTAGCTGAACGAGATCTTGGATTGATTTTTGTTTCCAAGTCTGATGGCCTAATAGGTTTTTTGGTGATTAGTTTTAAGGTGATTGGACCATCATCAGTAAGCTCCGGATAGTGGCGGGAGGAACGCCATCGTTTACCACTATTGTGGTTAAAAAAATCTTTCACAAGTCTATCCTCTAAACTATGGAAAGAAACTATTATAATTTTTCCTTTAACTTTAAGGAGATTTAAACTCTTTTCTAATGCTTTTGATAATTCATTTAACTCATCATTTACATATATTCTAAGAGCTTGGAATGTTCTTGTTGCTGGATCAATTTTAGATTTTTTATTATAACTTTGCTTAATTATTGTTGATAATTCATTGGTATTTTCTATATTTTTTATCTTTCTCGCATTAATTATTTTTTTAGCAATTTTTCTAGAAAATTTTTCTTCACCAAATTTATAAAATATATTTGATAATTGATCTTCTGAATATTTATTTATAACATTCAGCACTGTTTTTTTGTTTTTACCCATGCCCATATTTAATGGACTATTTGTTAGAAATGAAAATCCTCTTTTTGGATCTTCTAGCTGGTTTGTTGATAATCCTAGATCAAAAATAATTAGATCAAATTGTGTTTTATTATTTAAATTTTCTTTTTCAATTAATTTATCTATTTCGCCAAAACATCCATTAATTAATTTAAAGTTATTATATTTTTGAGATAAACTTTTTGCAAAAAAATTAGATAAAGGATCACGATCTATAGCTATTAACTTTCCAATTTTAAAGTTTTCTAAAATTATTTTTGAATAACCACCACCCCCAAATGTTGCGTCAATTATATTTAGTTTCTTATTAATAGGAATGTGAGACTTAACTTCTTCTATCATAACTGGTATGTGTTTATTTTCCATCTTTGGCTTTCAAAGTTGAAATTATTGAACTTAAAGTTTTCTTTTCTTTCAACAATCTTTCTCTTGATTGTTTTTTCCTTGCTAATGCAGCTTTTGGCTCCCATATTTGAAAAAAATGTCCTTGCCCTATAAAAGTTGCATCTAAAGATATATTGGCATGTTTTTTGAGAGACTCAGGTATCAAAAACCTACCCTCTTTATCTAAATTAGTTGGAACTATCTCTGAAAATATAGAAGTTGCAAAATCATCTTGATCATCAGAAAAAATATCAAGCTTATTTATTCTGTCTGCTATTTCATTTATTCTTTTACTATTGCACCCTTCAATTGAATTAAATTTTATAGATTTATATAAAATAATTTCATTTTTATTGTTTTTTGGAAGAGCATTTCTAAAAATAGAGGGTAAAGAAATCCTACCTTTCTTATCTACTTTATTTGTAAATTCAGATAAAAACAAATTCATAAAAAACTAACTCCAAAAAAAACTATATTTGGGTTATCATGGGAAATTATGGGCGTCAATGGGTAAGGATAATAAAAAAATTTGTTCTATATATGTTCTTATTAAATATTAAAGATTAAATAAAAGATGGTGCATAAGCCGGGTTCTGTAAATTTAATTAAAAATCTGATGATCATTAATCTAGAACAAATGTCACCATTTGTCTCAAGCAGCCTACCCGAGTAACTTTACTGGAATATAGCATTACTCCTATTTGGCCTTGCTCCTAAAAGGGTTTTCAATGCCAATATTGTTACCAATATTGCGGTAAGCTCTTACCTCACCTTTTCACCCTTACCTAAATTCATAGGCGGTTTTTTTTCTGTTGCACTTTCCCTAAGCTTTCACTTGCCAGGTGTTACCTGGTTTTATTTTCCAGTGGAGCCCGGACTTTCCTCTTGATAAATCAAGCGATCATCGCACCATCTCAACATGACTGATAAAACAAAAAGTTTAAATGGTCAATATTTGATTAAAGTGACTAACTATCATTTTCAATGTTTCTTTATCTAATTTGCCATTAACTAACTTTTGTCTAAAATGCATTTGGTAAGCTCTTATTAATAAAAAAAAATTTTTTTTGTTGTTCTTTTTGATTTGTGCAATATCATAGCCTATCTTTGAAAGCATATATAAAACTTTTTGATTTAATAATTTATTTTTTTTTAAATTCAATTCCTGTTTAATCTTTTTATACTCTCTTTCATTCAACTCAATAGGAAAAAATCCTAAATTATGTTTATAAAGCTTTTTCCATGGAAATTTTTCTCCAGGATCATTTTTTCGAAACGGAGATATATCAGAATGGCCTAGAAAGTTTAAATTATCAATATCATATTTCTTTTTCAGAAATTTTAACAATTTAATTAAAGAATCAACCTGTTTTTTTGTATATCGTTCAAAATTTATGTAATGACCTGTGTTATCAAGTTCTATTCCTATTGAGTTTGAATTAATGTCTCTATCTCCTTTCCAAAAAGACTGACCGGCATGCCAAGCTCTTTTTTTTAAATCTACTAAACTAAAAATTTTTCCTTTTTTATTGATTAAAAAATGACTACTTACTTTATTCTTTTGATCTATTAAGTGCTTAATTGCCTCATAATCAGACTGTATTGCGGTATAATGTAGAATTATATATTTAATTTTATGGCCTTTTTTCCTCAAATTAAAATTAATCGATTTATATTTATTTATAAATTTCATTCAAATTAACTACCTTTACATATATATAAAATTTAAATGAAAAAACTAAAGATATTTTTATACATTATATTCATAAATATTGTTATTTTAAGTTGTTCAAGTAATAATGATGAATCAAAATACAAAGCAATAGAACAATCATCCAGAGAACTGTATCAAATAGCAATGATTGATTTAGATCAAAAAAATTATGAAGAAGCTAGTTTAAAATTTAAAGAAATTATTTACAAATATCCTTTATCTAATGAAGGTGTTCAATCTGAAATTATGCTAGGTTTTATAGAATATCTAAGATTAAATTATGAAGAAGCAATCTATAAATTTAATAGAATTATTAAGATTTATCCTTCTCATAAAAATATAGATTACGTTTATTATATGAGAGCAGTTTCATATTTTGAACAAATTTCAGGAGAGAATTTTGACGGTCAAAATAATATAGAGGCTAAAAAAAATTTTCAAGAATTGTTAAACAGATTTCCTGAATCAGAGTATGCAAAAGACAGTAGACAGAAACTAATATTTATTAATGAAAATATCGCAGCAAAAGATATGGAAGTAGCAATATTTTATCTTAATCAAAAAGAATATTTAGCTGCATTAGGAAGATATAATAAAGTTATTGAGAAATACCCAAAGTCTAAATTTATACCAGAAGCACTATATAGACTAGTAGAAATTTATATAATTTTAGGAATGAAAGAAGAAGCCGAAAAAGCAGCTTCAGTAATAGTTTATAATTATCCAAAATCTGTATGGTATGAAGAATCATATAATTTAATTAATGAAGAGTATTATAAAAAAAATAAAGTTACTTTAAGAAAAAAAATATCAAATTTATTTAAAAAAAATGAACCTACAGAATAAAGATATCAAAATTGTAAAAAAACTAAAAGAACTTGCTCAAAAAATAAAAAAACATAATATTCTTTACCATCAAAAAGATAGTCCAAAAATTACTGATGGTGAATTTGATGAACTAATAAAAGAAAATAATGAATTAGAAAAAAAATATCCTCACCTAATATTAAAAGAGAGTCCAAATAATTCTTTAGGAACTCAATTATCTAATAAATTTGAAAAAATAGAACATAAGGCAAAAATGTTATCACTTGCTAATGCTTTTAATAAAAAAGATCTTGAAGATTTTACTGATAGAATAAAAAAATTTTTAAATAAAGATTCTACTTATAAAATAGATTTTATCAGTGAACCTAAAATAGATGGATTGTCATTGAATCTTTACTATCAAAAAGGAAAATTAAATTCGGCAACTACAAGAGGTGACGGATCAATTGGAGAAAATGTAATAAAAAATATAGATAATATCAAAGATATACCAAAAGAACTGGTAAGCTCTAATGTTCCAGCAGAAATAGAAATAAGAGGAGAAATTTATTTAGAAAAAAAAGATTTTTTTGAATTAAATTCTAAACTTTCAGATAGTGAAAAATTTTCAAATCCTAGAAATGCAGCAGCAGGCAGTCTTAGGCAACTAGATCCAAATATTACAAAAAATCGACCACTTAAATTTATTGCACATGGTTTAGGGTATTCAGACAAAAAATATGTATCTATAGAAAATTTTTATAATGATCTTAAGTTGTGGAAAATACCTTTGAGTAAATTGATTGAAAAAGTTGATACAATTAATTTAATGTATAATTTCTATAAAAAAATTGAAAATATAAGAGGTAAAATTAATTATGATATTGATGGTATAGTTTATAAAGTTAATGATTATAGTATCCAAAATAGATTAGGTTTTGTTGGTAAAAACCCAAGGTGGGCAGTGGCTCTTAAATTTTCAGCTGAGAAAACTTCTACCAAAATTTTAGAAATAGATTTTCAAGTAGGTAGAACTGGAGCAATAACACCCGTAGCAAGATTAGAAACAGTAAATATAGGTGGTGTATTAGTTTCAAATGCCTCGCTTCATAACTTTGATGAGATAGAAAAAAAAGATATTAGAATTAATGATTTAGTTGAAATACAAAGAGCTGGGGATGTAATTCCTCAAGTAATCAAGGTCATAAAAAAATCAAATAACAGGAGTAATAAAATAATTTTTCCTAAATACTGCCCTACATGCAAAAGTCCTACCATAAAAGAAAAAGATGAAGCTATTTTAAGATGCACAAATCTTAATGATTGCAAAGATCAAATTATTGGTCAGTTAATTCATTTTTCTAGTAAAAAAAGTCTTAATATTGATGGATTTGGAGAAAAACAAATTAAACAATTTTATGAATTAAAATTTATTAAAAAGATAGAAGATATTTTTTCAATACAAAAATATGAAAAAAAAATTATTGCCCTTAATGGATGGGGAGATTTATCTTTTAAAAACTTAATAATAGCAATTAATAATAGTAAAAATATTGATCTTGATAAATTTATTTTTTCATTAGGAATAAGATATATAGGTGAAACAATATCAAAATTATTGGCTAAAGAATTTTTAAATATTAATGAATTTAGAAAAAATATGAATAATAAAGATAGATTACTATTAATAGATGGCCTTGGTCCTAAAGCGATAAATTCATTATTAAATTTTTTTAAAAGAAAAAATAATTTACTTACAGTAAATAAATTAATAGAAATTATTAAAGTAAATGATTTTAAAGAAATTAATAAGTTGAGTTTTTTTAATAATAAAAATATTATTTTTACTGGAACATTAAAAAAAATGTCACGAGAAGAATGTAAATATTTAGCTCATCAACTTGGAGCTAAAATTACAAGTTCTGTATCCAAAAATACAGATTTTTTAATAGTAGGAGAAAAACCTGGAAGTAAATTTAAAAAAGCTAAAGAACTGAAAATTAATATTCTTACTGAGGAAGATTGGATAAAAAAAACTAATCAATAATTTTTAAATATTTTAAAAAAACCTTTTTTTGAGAAGATTTTGCAAATTTTATTTCAGCTTTTTCACCCTCAAAACTAAGAATATTTCCATAACCATATTTTTGATGAAATACTCTAGACCCTTTTTTTATTGATTTTGTATAATTGTCTACTAATTCAAAATCTTGATTAAATTCCCAATCATTTTCATTTTTATTTATTTTAGATAACAATCTTTTTCTACCAGGTGTAATATAATTTTCTTCAAATTGATTACTTTGATTCATTTCTTCAATTAAATCATTATTCACAAAATAATTAGAGTCTACTATTTCAATTAAATCTTTATCAAGTTCATCTATAAAACGAGAAGGCAAATTAAAATCATGAGATGCATAAGAATATCTATTTTGATTTACATAAGTGATGTATATTTTTTTTCTTGCTCTAGTTAAGGCAACATAAGCAAGTCTTCTTTCTTCCTCAAGTCCAATTTTCCCCAATTCATCAACTGACTTTTTGCTAGGAAATACACCTTCTTCCCAACCAGCTAAAAATATATAATCAAATTCTAATCCTTTAGATGCATGGATGGTCATCAGTGAAATAGTTGGTTCTGAAGTATTTGTATTATTCTCCATCACTAAACTTACATGTTCTAAAAATCCTTCTAAATTTTCAAAATCTTTTAAACTTTCTACAAACTCCTTAATATTATCTAGGCGGTTTAAGTTTTCAGGATTTTTTGATTTTTTTTCTTCTATTTCTAAAAAAGTGAGATACTCTGAGTCCTCTAATATTAATTGGATAAGATCTATATGATTTAATTTATTTTTTAAATTTGACCATTGATTAACTTTATTAATAAAATTTCTTATTTCATTATTTATTTTATTATTAGAATCTTGAATAATAATATTTGAAGCTTCAAACATAGATATCTTTTCTAATCTTGCAGCAGAGTGAATTTTTTGAATAGTGGTCTTTCCTATTCCTCTCTTTGGAACATTAATAATTCTCTCAAATGCAAGATCATCATTTGAATTATTTACTAACCTTAGATAAGCTATAATATCTTTAATTTCTTTTCTCTCATAAAACCTTAGTCCTCCAATTATTTTATAGGGTAAGCCTAAACTTATAAAACGTTCTTCAAATGATCTAGTATGAGCAGAAACTCTAAATAAAATTGCAATTTCTTTAAGAGATTTTTTTTCATGTAAAAGTTTTTCTATTACATCACTAACAAATGTAGATTCTTCTTTAGTCTGCCAAAAACCTCTAATAGAAATTTTTTCACCAGCATCATTATCGCTCCAAAGATTTTTTCCATATCTTCCATCATTTTTTTTAATTAATGAAGATGCACATTTTAAAATATTTTTTGTTGATCGATAATTTTGTTCTAAACGAATTATTTCAGGTTTAGTAAAATTTTTTTCAAAATTTAATAAATTGTTTATTTCAGCCCCTCTCCAAGAGTATATTGACTGATCATCATCTCCTACACAGCATATATTTTTATTACCATTATATAATATCTCAAGCCACTTTTGTTGAACCAAATTTATATCTTGATATTCATCAACTAAAATATATTTAAATAATTTTTGATATTTAAAACAAATATCTTTATTAAAATTAAATACCTTGATACAGTGAAGTATTAAATCTCCAAAATCAACACAGTTTAATCTAATAAGTTCTTGCTGATAAATTTTGTAAATTTTTTTAATCTCAGGATTTTTTTTTGATATACTTAAGGGAACTCTATCATAAAAAATACCTTTATTTTTTAAACCATTTATTTTACTTAAAAATAATTTAGGAGATTGCTCATTAAGATCTATTTTCTCCCTTTCACAAATCTTCTTAATTAATTTCAACTGATCATCCGAATCGATAATAACAAAATTAGATTTTAAATTAACTATTTCAGCATGTTGTCTTAAAATTTTTGCCGAAAGTGAATGAAAAGTTCCCAGCCACATAGTATTTATTGGGTAATTTAATAAACTTGTAACACGGGATTTCATCTCTAGTGCTGCCTTATTGGTGAAAGTAACAGCTAATATTTGGTTAGGAAAAGCCAGTTTTTTAACAAGTAAATGTAAGATTTTAAATGTTAGTACTCGAGTTTTACCACTTCCGGCTCCCGCTAAGACTAGCAAAGATCCTTCAGTGTTTTTTACAGCGTTTCTTTGTTGTATATTTAAAAAATCAAGATAATTATTTAAATTTTCGGACATATTTATGTTATATTTATTGATATATATTTATATAGTCTAACTATAATTTAATACTTAATATGATATTTTATAGAAACCTCATTTTTATTATCTTTATTTCAATTTTTTCCTCTAATATTATAGCTGCTGAATCTGATAATGTTAGTACTGATTCTGCTGATTTTAATACTGGTAATTATGAAGATGAAATTTTTGATCCACTAGAACCAGTCAATAGAGCTATTTTTAGTTTTAATAATTTTGCAGATAAGATTATTTTAGAACCTGCAGCAAAAGGTTATAGAAAGCTTCCTTCTCCAATACAATCTGGAATAGGTAATTTTTTAAATAATTTGAAATTACCTCTAGTTGTTGTTAACCAACTTTTGCAGGGACAAGGTAAAAATGCTGCAGAGTCTTCTGGGAGATTTATTGTTAACTCAACTGCAGGGCTACTTGGCTTAATTGATGTAGCGGAAAAAATAGGTTTGGAGCAAAAACAAGAGGATTTTGGTCAAACTCTAGCAACATGGGGTGTTGGAGATGGATTTTATATAGTTCTTCCGATATTTGGTCCTTCTAATGTTAGAGATACAGCAGGAATGATTTTAACTTATACTACAGATCCAATAAATGCATATGCAATAAGAGAAGGTGAAGCTTGGCTTTTACCACTTAGAACAGCTACTAATGCTATAGATCAAAGATCAAAAATAATTGATGAAGTAAATGCTTTAAGAAATAATTCTATTGATTATTATGCAGCTGTTCGAAGTTCTTATTATCAAAATCGAAAAGCAGCTGTTTTAAATTTAGATGATAAATCAGAAACCCCTCTTCCTTTGATTAGCATTGAATTTGAATAATTTTTTTTTATGAGAATATTATATTTAATAATTTTTTTATCACTTTTTTTACCAAGTCAAAGTATGGCTAATGAAGCATCAAATTGGCTAAAAAAAGAAATAGATATTATTTTAGATGCTTACAAAAATGAGAATATGTCTAAGGAAACAAGATTTCTAATGATAGAAGATGCAATCAATTATAATTTCGCTGGTACAGGTATTGCAAAATTTGTAGCAGGAGATTCATGGAAAACAGCAGATAAAGATACAAAAAAAGAATATATTAATTTTTTTAAAAGACATTTAGCTTTAAATATTGCTTCTATGATGCAGGGTTATTCAAATGAAGAATATGCCCTTATAAATTCAAAATTTGATTCAAAAAATAAAATTACATTAATTGATATGGAAATATATAATGATACAGGTAGTCTTATAGTTACTTGGAGAGTAAAAAAATCTAAAGAAAGATATTATGTAATTGACCTTCTAGTAGCTGATATATCTATAGTTGTTACTAAAAGATCTGAATTTAATTCAATGTTAAAAAATGTTAATTATAACTTAAAAGAATTAAATATTATTTTAAAAAAACAAAATGAAACTAGTTACCAAAAATTAATAAATTAAATATATAATTTATTTAAAATTTTAATATAATTTACCTGAAGAATATTTTTTTGACATTACTGATAGGGGTGTTGGCTTTATTTTTGAAGCTTCACCTGCGCTTTTAAACTCTTTTAATCTTTTCATAACAATATCTTTCATTGCATTTTTACTTTCAATTAAATATTTTCTTGGATCAAATTGATCAGGATTTTTAACAAAATATTTTCTAATAGCTGCAGTAGCTGCAAGTCTTAAATCAGTATCTATGTTTATTTTTCGGACTCCATGCTTAATTCCCTCTAGAATTTCCTTAATCGGAACTCCATATGTCTCTTTAATTTTACCTCCATTATCATTAATAATATTTAATAGTTCTTTAGGAACTGATGAGGATCCATGCATTACTAGATGTGTATTGGGTATTTTTTTATGAATATCTTTTATTCTATTTATAGCTAATACTTTTCCAGTAGGTGGTTTAGTAAATTTATATGCTCCATGACTTGTGCCAATTGCGATAGCTAAACAATCAACGCGAGTTTTATCAACAAAATCTGCTGCTTCTTGAGGATCAGTTAAAAGTTGAGAATGTGACAAAACTCCTTCAGCCCCAACTCCATCTTCTTTTTCTCCCATACCTGTTTCAAGTGAGCCTAAACACCCTAATTCTCCCTCTACAGATACCCCTTTAGAGTGAGCAATTTTTACAGTCTCTCTTGTCACTTTTACATTATATTCAAAATTTGATGGAGTTTTTTGATCTGATAATAATGAACCATCCATCATTACTGAAGTAAATCCTAATTTTATACATTCATTACATTCTTCTGGTGTGCCTCCATGGTCTTGGTGCATCACAATAGGTATTTTAGGAAATTCAACGACTGCTGCTTGCATCATATTTTTTATAAATATTGGTCCAGCATATTTCCTTGCTCCAGCTGAAGCTTGAACAATAACAGGACTATTCATATGTTGAGCGCCTTCCATAATTGCTCTAATTTGTTCTAAATTATTTACATTAAATGCAGGAACTCCATAATCATTTTCTGCTGCATGATCTAATAATTGACGCATACTTATTAAAGGCATAATGTATATATTAATAGATATCTTATTTTTAATGATTCTTAATGATAAATTAATATATAATATAGATTATTGATTATGGACATACAATTGCTTAAATATTTTTATTGAAGAAGAAAATTCTATAATTAAAAAATGGATTTAATATTTAATCTTTAACTATTGAAAGTTTAGTTATACCAATATAATAGCATTTTGAGGGCCCTTAGCTCAGTTGGTTAGAGCGCTCCGCTCATAACGGAGTGGTCCGAGGTTCAAGTCCTCGAGGGCCCACCATTATATCTTAATTTTTAATAAATCTCTTCCAATAATTGGATCTTTACCAAAATCATTTTTTACAGTTTTTTTTAATTTTTTTTCATTAAATTTAGTGGGAACCAAATGTGTAAGTACTAGTTTTTTACATCTAGTTAAACTAGCAATTTTTCCCACAATACTTGAAGGTGTGTGATAATCTTTAACATTATGAAGGGTTTTTAAAGTTCTCATTTTATTTGTTTCTTTTATTTCATCTTCAATAAATACCTCATGTAATAATACATCTGATAACTGACCATATTTCATTATATTTTCGCATGGTCTAGTATCACCACTAATAGTTAATTTTTTATTATTCTTTAAAAAACAAAATCCATAAGCATAAGGTACTGGTTTGTGATCAACCTCAAAATATTTAATTTTTAAATCTTTAATTTTGATTGTTCCTGAAGTTGAGAATTCTTTTACAATAATATTAAAAGCCTTAGTAGAAGATCTCTTTTCATATTTTATTCTTTGCATTCTCTCATCTTGCCAAGCATTCATAATTTTAGAAACAAATTTTTTTGTTCCCTTTGGGCCATAAAGTTTCCAAGGTTTTGTTCGATAAGAATGCCAGGAAGAAATAATTAGTTGATATAAATCAACTACATGATCTGAATGAAGATGAGTTAAAAATATTGCATCAATATTTGCAGTAGATATATTAATTTGATCCAAACGTTGGGTAATTCCCGATCCACAATCAACTAAAATTTTAGTCATTTTAGTAGAAATTAAATTTGCAGGCCCAAATCTTTTATAATCAACTTTTGGACAACCAGTTCCAAGAAGTGTTAACTCCATCATTCATCTAAAAATGTTTTTAATTTTCTCGCTCTAGTAGGATGTTTTAATTTACGAAGAGCTTTTGCTTCTATTTGCCTAATACGCTCCCTAGTTACACTAAATTGTTGTCCTACCTCTTCTAAAGTATGATCACTGTTCATGCCTATACCAAAACGCATTCTTAGCACTCTTTCTTCTCTAGGTGTTAAAGAAGATAGAATTCTAGTTGTTGTATCACGCAAGGAGCTCTTAACTGCTGCTTCAATTGGTATAAGTGCATTTTTATCTTCAATAAAATCACCTAAAGAGCTGTCTTCTTCGTCTCCTACAGGTGTTTCTAAACTAATCGGTTCTTTGGCTATCTTAAGTACTTTCTTTACCTTGTCCAAAGGCATATGAAGCCTTTCAGCTAGCTCATTAGGGGTAGGCTCTCTTCCTATTTCAGACATTATTTGTCTAGTTGTCCTAACAATTTTATTAATAGTTTCAATCATATGAACAGGTATACGAATAGTTCTAGCTTGATCAGCTATGGATCTTGTTATAGCCTGCCTAATCCACCAAGTGGCGTAAGTTGAAAATTTATAACCTCTTCTATATTCAAATTTATCAACAGCCTTCATTAGTCCTATATTACCTTCTTGAATTAAATCTAAGAATTGAAGGCCTCTATTTGTATATTTTTTTGCAATTGAAATTACTAAACGAAGATTAGATTCAATCATTTCTTTTTTTGCACGATTTGCTGATCTTTCTCCTTGTTGTACAGTGCCTACTATCCTTCTAAATTCAAACAATGGAAGCTCACAAGCGATTTGAATTTCTTTAATCTCATCAATTAAGTTATTAATTTCAATATGATTTTTATTTATAAATTTATCCCATTTTTTGTCTTTTAAATTAAGAAGTGTTTGAATCCAATTTTTTTCAAAGTTAAATTTAAGATATTGTTCAATAAATGAATCTCTTGATATTCCTGCACTAATAGCTAGTCTTAACATTCGACCTTCTCTTACTAATAATTTTTTATTTAACTCATATAAAGACTCCATTAAAGCTTCAATCGTTGAAGCATTAAAATGGACTTCCTTCATTGAAGAAATCATCTCTTTTTGAATTTTTTTATATTTTTTTTCTAGTGATTTATATTGATTTTCATTTTTTTTATCAGCACCAACTAATTCTTGGCTATATTTCTGGAGCTTTTTGAAAAGTTTTGTAATTTCATCAAAATCTTTTAAAACTTTTGGCTTTAATTTTTCTTCCATAGCTGCAAGAGAAACATTTAAACCTTCTTCATCATCTTCAGTGATAGTTTCACTATTTTCTTCATTTTCATTTTTGTCTTTTATTGATTTTTTTTCTTTTTTATCCTCTTGACTAGTTGCTCCTGCACTTTCAATAATACTTAAAGTATCATCTATTTTTGAATCATTAATATCAGACATGTCATAAGTCTGTTCAAGATCAACAATATCTCGTAAAAGCATTGTTCCTTCTTTAATAGATTCCTTCCAATTAATTATAGAACGCATTGTCATTGGGCTTTCACAAATTGCCCCAATCATCTTTTCTCTTCCTGCTTCAATTCTTTTTGCAATTGCTATTTCCCCTTCTCTGCTTAAGAGTTCAACCGCACCCATATCTCGTAAATATAATCTTACCGGATCATCTGTTTTACCTGATTGTTTTTTATTATCTTCGCTAGAACTTTCTGAACTTTGTTTGGACTCTTTTTCAATTTTTGCTAATTCAGCTGCTTCTTCTTCACTAACTATTGTTAAGTTATTTTGTTTTAAAACGTTTGTGACTTTCAAAACATTTTCTGGTATTCGAAATTTTTTAGGAATTTTCTTTTCAATAATCTTATTTGTGTAAACACCATCAATTTTATATTTTTCAATTAATTTAGTTACTATTCCCTGTATATAATCATCAAAATTAACTACTTTTTTCTCTCTTTTTTTTCTAATTGGTTTTATAGAACTTTTGATAACTTTCTTTACTTTTAAAGATGGTTTCTTTAATTTAACATTTTGAGAAGATTTGATATTTTTTTTCTTTTTTGTAACTTTTTTAACTTTCTTTTTAGAATTCAGAACCTTTTTTTTCTTATTTATTGATGGTTGTTTTTTCTTTTTTAAAACCTTCTTTTTTTTAGAGGGATTTTTTTTATTTGTAGACTTTTTCTTTATTAGTTTTTTTTTATTTTTAGATTTTACAGGCATATAAATTAATCTTCATTCGTAATTTCAATATTAATTTTTTGTAAATCTTCCCAATTAAGTTGGTTAGATTCTTTAATAAACGTATCTAGGCTTTTATTTATTTTTTGCAAATTTAAAAGCCTTGTATTAAGATTTTTTAGAGATTTTAATGCCTCCTCCCTTGATAGTTGTGGATCATAATTAGGTGAAGAATAAGGAAAAAGCTTATAAATTTTAGAACTTAGGCTTTGTTTTACAATTTGGATATGTATATGTTTGTCTAAAATCTCTAATATTTCTTTATTTGTTAATTTATTAAATCTTTCATTCTTTAATTCATTAAGTAAGTCTTTTTCATCTTTATTAAATAAATCACTTTCCAAAAATTCGATTAAAATTTCATTTCTAACCGAAGGATGGTTAAGTATAGTAGCAATAAAAGATAAATTTTGTACTTTGTTTAAATTTTTTTGCGGTTTGTTATTAGAGTTTTGATATTTAAATTCTTTTTTATCTTTTTTTGTTCGAATATTATTAAAAAAAAGTGACTTAAATTCATTTTTATAAAAATATTTTGATTTTTTATCTTTAATTGTATCTATTAAATCATCTAAATATTTATCATATGATATTTTTTCATCAACATTATTTAGAGAAACAGATTTAATTGATTGTTTAAAAATAAAGTGAGAAAGAGGATCTGGTTTTTTTAATGTTGATAAAAAATTTGATAATGAGTATTCATTTATATATTTATCGGGATCAATATCTTCTGGTAAAGAAATAAATTGTAAATATTTATTTGGTGATATTAGAGATAAAGCCATAATTGCAACTTTATATGATGCTCTCACACCTGAACTATCACCATCAAACATAATTGTAGGTTTATTAGAATATTTCCATGCAAGTTGAAGTTGGTCTTCAGTTAAAGCCGTACCCAAAGGAGCTACCACACTATTAATTCCATTTTGATTTAAAGAAATTATATCCATATAACCTTCACAAATTAGTAAATTATTTTTTTTACGAGCAAATTCTTTAGCAATATTTAAATTGTATAATAAATATCTTTTTTGAAAAAAATTACTCTCTGGTGAATTGATATACTTAGGATCAGATCCATCTAATGATCGACCTCCAAATCCTACAATCTTTCCTTGAATATTGCAAATAGGAAAAATTAATCTTTTATAAAAAAAATCTCTTATTTTTTTATTCTTATCTAATTTTACAACATTACTTTCTATTATTTCATCATCTGTAAAAAATTTATTTTTAAGATATTTATATAAATTTATGTCTTTATTGTAAGAATAACCAAGTTTAAATTTTTGTATAGTTTCTTTCGTAAGCTTTCTTTTTGTTAGATATTCGTTACAAATATTAGCTGAAGAATGATTGAGATTTTCCTGAAACCACAAACATGATAATTTTAAAATTTCTTCTATTTTATTTTTGTTTTTATATGTTTTATCATTTTCAAAATTAATTTTCACTCCTGATTTCTGAGATAGTTCTTTAACCGCATCAATAAAGTTGTAATTATATAAATCAGTATAAATTGTAAAAATGTCTCCCTTGGCCCCACAACCAAAACAATAAAAAGATCCATAATCATCATTTATTTTACAAGAAGGAGTTTTTTCTTCATGAAATGGACAGCAGCACCAATAATCTTTTCCTTTTTGAATGAGTTTGGTTTTTTTTTCTAATTCACTCCTAATGGAAATTTTAGATTTAATATTATCTAGATCAATTTTTGAAAAAGACATTATAAAGAAATTATACTTTAAATTTAGACTTAGCTATTTTTCCTGCTAAAGCCATGTCTATTATTCCTGAATAATTTGTTTTTAAGTCTCCCATCAACTTACCCATATCTTTTATACTTTCATACTTTTTTTCATTAATTATTTTTTCAATTAATATTTCAGTTTCTTCTTGATCCTTTTGTTTAGGAAGAAACTCTGATATTATATTTATTTCAGATTGTTCTATTTCAATTAAATCATCTCTTGAGGCTTGCTTAAAAGAATCTATTGAATCTTTTCGTTGCTTAATTAAGGTTTGAAGCAATGACATTATTTCAGCTTCATTTATCCCTTCTTCTTTATTTTTACCTCTTGATTCAATATCTTTGTCTTTAATAGCACTCTTAATTAACCTTAAAGTATTAATTTTATTATTATTTTTGTCTTTAATTGCATTTTTGTAATTTTCTTCAATTTTTAACCTTAAACTCATAACTGCACCTCAGTAAATAGAATCGTTTAAATATATGCAAATTATTATTATAACTCTTATTTAGAATTACAACTAATCCTTGACTAAATAAATCAAAATGCCTAGTAAAACTTTCGTTTGACATTTCTAGTATGGAGGAGGATTTTAATAAACAGTTTATTATAAAAAAACCCACAGCCGCTCTTATTTTAGAAAATGGTCAAGTTTTCTGGGGCAAAGGTTTTGGTGCTGAAACTTATAATATTGGAGAGTTATGCTTTAATACTTCGCAAACTGGATATCAAGAAACTCTTACTGACCCCTCATATTCTAAGCAAATTATTACTTTCACCTTTCCACATATAGGTATTGTTGGAACAAATAATCTTGATTTAGAATCCAATAAAATTCATGCTTGTGGATGTATATTAAATCAACAAATTGATCACTATTCTAATTGGAGAAGTAAAAATAACTTAGATTTTTTTTTAAAAAAAAATAATACTCCATGTATTACTAATATAGATACAAGATATTTAACTAGGATTTTAGCAAGAGAAGGAGCAATAAAAGCAGCTATTATTCACTTTGGAAATAAAGAAAAAAACTTAGAAGCCCTAAAAGAAAAAATAATTGAATGGAAAGGATTAGAAAACCTTGACCTTGCCACTTTAGTTTCTACCGATAATAAATATGTAACCAATGAAAGCTTATGGGATCAAACAAATGATAAATATAATCAAAATACTTCAGGAAAATTTAATATTGCTTGTCTGGACTTTGGTATTAAAAAAAATATTTTGCGTAATCTGAACAATAATTTTTTTTTACCTACAATTCTTCCAGCTCATTCATCTATAAAAGAAATTTTAGATACTAATCCAAAAGGAGTTTTTTTATCTAATGGTCCAGGTGATCCTTTTGCTACTGGAAAAATAGTAATTCCAACAATTAAAAAAATAATTGGTATGAAGATTCCAATTTTTGGAATTTGTTTAGGTCATCAAATACTAAGTTTAGCTTTAGGTGCTAAAACTAAAAAAATGTTTCAAGGACATAGAGGGGCAAATCACCCAGTAAAAAATATACAGACCTCTCAAGTAGAAATTACATCTCAAAATCATGGATTTGAAGTTGATAAAAATTCTTTTCCATCAAATGTTATTGAAACTCATATTTCTCTTTTTGATGGTACTAATGAAGGTATTGAACATAAAGAGCTTCCTATTTTTAGCGTTCAATATCATCCAGAAGCAAGTCCTGGTCCGCATGATAGTCATTATTTATTTAAAAAATTTTATAAAGAAGTAGAAAAATATGCCTAAAAGAAATGATATTAAAAAGATATTAATTATAGGTGCAGGACCTATTGTTATAGGCCAAGCCTGTGAGTTTGATTATTCTGGTGCCCAAGCCTGCAAATCCTTAAAAGAAGAAGGATATGAAATTGTATTAATAAATTCAAATCCAGCTACTATTATGACTGATCCTGAATTAGCAAATAGAACTTACATTGAGCCCATAACTAAAGAATTTGTAGAAAAAATAATAAAAATTGAAAAACCTGATGCATTGCTACCTACTATGGGTGGTCAAACAGCACTTAATGTCTCTATGGAATTATTTAATAATAATATTCTTGAAAAATATAATGTAAAAATGATTGGAGCTAATCCAAAGGCTATAGAATTAGCAGAAGATAGACAGAAGTTTAAAGATGCTATGAAAGAAATAGGCCTTTCATGTCCTAAAAGCACAATAGTAAATAATATTGACAATGCTGAAAAAGTTAAAATAGATTTACAACTACCTTTAGTTATCAGGCCTAGTTTTACTTTAGGAGGTACTGGCGGGGGAGTAGCTTATACAAATAGCGAATTTACAGAGTTGTGTAATAGAGGACTAAATGCAAGTCCAACAAGCCAAATTTTAATTGAAAAATCTGTAGCTGGATGGAAAGAATTTGAGATGGAAGTTGTAAGAGACTTTAAAGATAACTGTATCATAGTTTGTTCAATTGAAAATGTTGACCCAATGGGCGTTCATACTGGAGATAGTATTACTGTCGCGCCATCCCTAACCTTAACCGATAAAGAATATCAACTTTTGCGAGATGCTAGTATTAAGGTTTTAAGAAAGATAGGAGTTGATACCGGAGGGTCTAATGTCCAATTTGCAATAAATCCTATTAATGGAGAAATAAATGTAATTGAAATGAATCCAAGAGTGAGCAGATCTTCTGCCCTAGCTTCAAAAGCTACAGGTTTTCCTATTGCCAAAATAGCGGCTAAATTAGCAATAGGTTACACATTAGATGAACTAAAAAATGATATTACTTCTACTACCCCAGCAAGTTTTGAGCCAAGTATAGATTATATTGTTAGTAAAATTCCTCGTTTCACTTTTGAAAAATTTACAGGAACAGACTCTAATTTAACTACTTCGATGAAATCAGTTGGTGAAACAATGAGTATAGGAAGATCATTTTCTGAATCAATACAAAAAGGGTTTGCCTCGTTAGAATATGATTTGGATGGATTAGATTCGCCTAAAAACATTAATTTTAATAAAGATAACATAATTAATGAACTTAAACCACAATCTTCTCAGAGACTTTTAGTAATTGGAGAAGCAATTAGATTAAATATAGACAAAAAAATTATTCAACAGATAACTAAATATGATCCTTGGTTTATAAATGAAATTGAAAAAATCATAAAATTAGAAAATATTATTAAAAAAGAAGATTTAAATAAAAATTTACTTTTGTTAGCAAAGTCATATGGATTCACAGATAAAAAAATTGCAAAAATTAAAAAAATTGATGAAGATAAAATTAGGCAGTTAAGAAATGAAAATGAAATTCACCCTGTTTTTAGACTTGTCGATACTTGTGCAGGTGAATTTGATTCAAAAACACCTTATCTTTATTCTACCTATGATTGGAGTTTTGATAATCCAAAATTTTGTGAATCTAACCCAACAAATAAAAACAAAATAATAATCTTAGGAGGAGGTCCAAATAGAATAGGACAAGGAATAGAATTCGATTATTGTTGTGTCCATGCAGTTTATGCTCTTAAAGAAAAAAATATTGAAACAATAATGATAAACTGCAATCCTGAAACTGTATCAACAGACTATGATACTGCTGATAGACTTTATTTTGAACCATTAACTGCTGAAAGTGTTATTGAAATTTATAATAGAGAAAATTCAAATGGTAAAGTTCTTGGTGTTTATGTGCAATTTGGGGGTCAAACACCCCTAAAAATTGCAAAAGAACTTGAAGAAGCTGGTTTAAATATTCTAGGAACTTCTACAAAAGCCATCGATCTTGCAGAAGATAGAGACCTTTTTAGTAACACTTTAAAAAAACTAAATATTCAACAACCTAAAAATGGGATAAGCAATAATTTACATGAAATTAAAAAAATAGCTAATGAAATAAAATATCCAATTTTAATTCGACCTTCTTATGTTTTAGGTGGAAGAGCAATGGAAATTGCATATGACGATAATTCTCTAGAATTATTTTCTAAGAATGCTATGAATGTATCAGTAAATAATAATATTTTAATTGATCAATATTTAGAAAATGCAATAGAGTTTGATGTAGATTTACTAAGAGATCAAGATGGTCAAATTTTTATTGCTGGTATAATGGAACATATTGAAGAAGCAGGTATTCATTCTGGAGATAGCGCTTGTTCTTTGCCGCCATTTTCAGTGAATGAAAAAGTGCAAAATCAAATTATTGACTGGGTATCTAAAATTGCAAATGAAATAAATGTTATAGGATTAATGAATACTCAATTAGCCTATAAAGACAATAATTTATACGTACTAGAGGTTAACCCGAGAGCAAGCAGAACAGTTCCTTTTGTTGCAAAATCTATAGGAATACCAATAGCAAAATTAGCTTCTAAAATTATGGCTGGTGATTTATTAAAAGACTTGTTGCCTTCTTTAGAAATAAAAAAGCTTACTAACTACAATGTAAAAGAATCAGTATTTCCTTTTAATAAGTTTGATGGAGTAGATTTAATATTAGGCCCTGAAATGAAATCAACTGGAGAAGTTATGGGCATTGATAATAATTTTTTAAATGCTTATATTAAAAGTCAAATTGCTTCGGGTGTTAACTTACCAAATTATGGGAAGGTTTTTTTATCAATCGATAACGATAATAAAGATAAAATATTAAGTCTTGCAAAAAAATTAGTACATTTAAATTTTGAAATAATAGCAACAAAAGGAACAGCTAATTTTTTAAAAGATAACAATATTTCAGTTAAAACAATAAATAAAGTAAAAGAGGGAAATCCACATATAGTAGATGCTCTAGTTAACAGTGAAATAAGTCTAGTTATTAATACTACAAAAACTCAGGGATCAATTAGAGATAGTTATAGCATAAGAAGAACAGCTTTAATGATTAATATACCATACTACACCACTATAGCGGGAGCTAAAGTAGCAGTTAATGCTATAGAAAACTTGAAAAATCATGCTCTTACTGTAAAAAGTCTGCAGTCTTTGCACTAAAAATATTGACTTTAAATTTATTACAGACATCATAAAAGTATGAATAAAATTCCAATGACTTCTTCTGGATATGAAAAATTACAAGAAGAATTAAAAAAACTAATAAATGAAGATAGGCCAAATATAATTGCTGCTATAGCTGAGGCTAGAAGTCATGGGGATCTTTCAGAAAATGCTGAATACCAATATGCAAAAGAACAACAAAGTTTAATTGAAGGTAAAATCCAAGAACTTGAAAGTACTTCAGGATTAGCAGAGATTATAGATGTATCTCAATTATCAGGTAAGGAAATAAAATTTGGCGCTACTATAGAAATAGAAGACAATGACTCAGGAATTAAATCAAAATATCAAATTGTTGGTGAATATGAATCTGATATTAAAAACAAAAAACTTTCTATAAATAGTCCATTAGCAAGAGGACTTATTGGGAAAACAAAAGATGATATTGTGGAAGTTGTTAGTCCAAAAGGGACTAAATCTTATAGTGTATTATCTGTAAAGTTTATTTAAACAATTGGATTTATCAAAAAAAAATATTTTAGTAATTACCGATGGATCAGATGGCATGATAAGTCAAGTAGTAGGACTTGCCCAAGAAATAAGTGAAAATATTAATTCAATTAAAACAAAAATAATTTTTCCTTGGTCAAAATTACAACCAGGACTTTTACCAATTTTTTCATGGATTTTTTTAAATAATTTAAATTTTATTGATAAACCAGACATAATAATTTCTTGCGGTAGAAAAAGTGTTTTTCTTTCTATTTTTTTAAAAAAAAAATATAAAAAAATAATTAATATTCATATTCAAAATCCCAAAGTAAATTTTAAATATTTTAATTTTATTGTTCCTCCTCTGCATGATAATATCAAAGGAAAAAATGTTATAGAATCAAACGGAGCTTTACATAAATTTAATAAAAAAGTTTTAGCACAAATAAATGATAAAAATTTTGATATACCTAAAGATAATTTAGTAAGTGTTATAATTGGAGGTGACAATAATCATTATTCATTTGACAAAAAAGAAATTGATGAATTAACTAAAAAAATTATCAAATTGAAACAACAAAATCCTAAATTTAATTTTTTAATTATTACTTCTAGACGTACTAATGAAGATATGAATAAAAATTTGAAAAATAACCTTAAAAACATAGAAATAATTTGGGAGGATAAAAATAACAACCCATATATTTTTGCTCTGAAATATTCTAATTTTTTTATAGTTAGCTCAGATTCTACATCTATGATTTCAGAATGTGGAATTACTGAAAAACCTATTTATGTTTTTCACTTACCATTCAAAAGAAAAAGTGTAAGAATGGAAAAATTCCATGATCAGTTTGAAAAGATGAATATAACAAAGAAATTAACAGACCTTGGAGAATTAATCCCATGGTCTTATAAATCTCTTAATGAGTCAAAAAGAATCGCTGGTATTATCAAAAAAAGAATTATAAAAGAAATTGATGAATCTTAATAATACTCAAGAACACGATGAACCTTTCAAACATTGGGAAATTTCTAAATGCTTAGATGATAAATCTTTAAATGAAATATGTTTAGCAAAGATACCTGAAGGAGATAGATCATATGATGGAACTAGAGCGGCAGATCATTCTGGTCAGGGTATTGATGGAAAACTTAGGCTTTTTATATCTAAAGAAAATAAAGATAATTTTCCTTATTTAACAAAAATAATTAATGATCTTCAAAATAAAGAATTTTATAATAAAATTTCTAATATTATTGAAAAAGATTTATCAAATTCTTATGTTAGACTTGAAATTATAGCAGATAAAAAAGGTTTCTGGCTTAAACCTCATAAAGATATTCCTGAAAAACTTTTAACAATGATGATATGGGCAAATCCCTATAAAGAATCAGAAGAACTTGGAACTGATTTATATGATAAAGATTTTCAAATTGTAAAAACAGTTAAATATAAACATAATTCAGGATATTTTTTTTCTTCAGGCAATGATACTTGGCATGGTTTAGAATTAAAAAAGATTAAAAAAGAGAGAAGATGTATTCAAATTAACTATGTAAGTTTTGAAACAGATTGGCCTGTTATAAAATAAAGCCT
The DNA here is from genome assembly GCA_902577425.1 of uncultured Alphaproteobacteria bacterium. GTDB lineage: Bacteria > Pseudomonadota > Alphaproteobacteria > HIMB59 > MarineAlpha5-Bin3. The sequence goes on from CACGZD010000002.1 coordinate 42,097, forward strand.
ATACTTGTTATTTATTTAATGATTATTATATTTATTTAATGAAAGAAAAAATTAATACCGAAGTACTAATTATTGGATCTGGTCCAGCCGGTTATACTGCAGCAATTTATGCAGCGCGAGCAAACCTTAAGCCGCATTTAGTTTCTGGTTTAGAACCTGGAGGACAATTAACAATCACTACTGATGTTGAAAACTATCCTGGGTATGGAGACACTATTCAAGGACCTTGGTTAATGGAAGAAATGAAAAAACAGTCTTTAAATGTAGGTACTATTATCCATAATGATTTGGTGACAGAAGTAGATTTTAATTCTTATCCTTTTATTTCTAAGACTGATTCAGGATTAATTTTTGAAAGCAAAACAGTTATAATATCTACAGGTGCCCAAGCAAGATGGCTTGGCATTAAAAGTGAAGAAAAATTTAAAGGATATGGAATTTCAGCTTGTGCAACTTGTGATGGATTTTTTTTTAAAGATCAAAAAGTTGCTGTTATTGGAGGCGGTAATAGTGCGGTAGAAGAAGCACTTTATTTAACTAATTTTGCTTCAAAAGTAACATTAATTCATAGAAGAGACGAATTAAGGGCTGAAAAAATCTTACAAGATAGACTTTTTAAAAATCCAAAAATTAATGTCATTTGGAATAAAACTGTAGAAGAGTTTATTGGAGATGATGAAAAACCATCTTTAGAATTATTAGTTTTAAAAGATACTAAAGATAAATCTGAATCGAAGCTAAGTGTAAATGGTGCCTTTATTGCTATAGGTCATGATCCGTCAACTTCATTATTTATCAACAAAGTTCAAATGGATGAAGATAATTATATTATTACGAAACCAGATAGTACTGAAACAAGCATAGAAGGAATATATGCGGCGGGTGATGTGAAAGATAAAATTTATAGGCAGGCTGTCACTGCTGCTGGAATGGGTTGTATGGCGGCTTTAGAAGCTGAAAAGTTTATAGCTAGTAAAAAATAGCTAACCTTGTCTGGCCTTCATTCTGGGATTTTTTTTATTTATTATGTAAATTCTTCCTTTTCTTCTTACTAATTTACAGTCTTTATCCCTATTTTTTGCAGATTTTAAAGAACAACGTACTTTCATAATAAAAATGCTATTAAATTCTATGCATACTTTTGTCAAATATATATTAGTTATAATTCTATGAGAAAACTTCACATTCCAGGAAGATCTAATGTCATAGGTATGGATGGTTTAGCAGCAACTTCTCAACCATTAAGTACTCTAGAGGCAATAAATATACTTAAAAAGGGGGGGAATGCCATAGATGCAGCTATAGCTGCTTCAGCTGTTCAATCAGTAATAGAGCCTAATTCAACTGGAGTGGGAGGTGACTGTTTTGCATTAATAGCATTAAATGATAAAAATCCTATTGCTGTAAATGGTTCTGGTATTTCACCTAAAAATGCAAATTTAGAATATTTTAATAAAAATAGAATAAAAAAGATTAATCCAACAAGTCCTCATTCAGTAAATATTCCTGGAGCAGTTCATGCATGGCATAAAATGCACCAAAAATTTGGAAAGTTAGATTTTAAAGAATTATTTATTGCAGCAGAAAATTATGCAAGAAATGGTTTTCCTGTTCATGAAGTTGTAGCGAAATCATGGAGTGAAAATTTAGATAAATTAAAAATTCATCCAATAAGTAAATTAACTTTTTTAAAAAATTCTAAACCATACAAGTTTGGTGAAATTCATAAAAATGAAAGTTTAGCAAACACCCTTAATACTATAGCTAACAAAGGTGCTGAAGAATTCTACAAAGGATATATTGCTAGAGATATTGTAGATTCTTTAAATGCTATAGGGGGACTCCATAGTCTAGAAGACTTCTATAATCAAGATACAATATTTTCAGATAGCTTAAACTATAATTACAAAAATTTAAATTTGCATCAATGTCCTCCAAATGGTCCTGGAATAACAGTTTTAGTGATGATGGGAATTTTAGAAAATTTTAACTTTTCTAATATAAATCCAATGAGTTCTAAAAGATTTCATTTACAAGCTGAAGCATCAAAAATTGCTTATGAAGAAAGGGAAAGGGAAATAGGAGATCCTAAATTTGTCAATTATGACTATTTAGAATTATTAAATAAAAATTATCTAAACTCACTTTCTTCAAAAATATCAATGAACAAAATATATAATCCAGAAAATTATAGTATCACTGCTCATCCAGATACAGTTTATATAACAGTCGTAGATAAAGATCAAAATGCTGTATCTTTTATTAACTCTATTTGCTTTGCTTTTGGAAGTGGAATTACTTCTAATAAAACAGGTATTCTTCTCCAAAACAGAGGTGTAAATTTTAGATTAGAAGAAAATCATCCAAATGTTATTGAAGGAAATAAAAGACCTCTTCACACTATAATACCTGGATTAGTTTTAGATAAAGAAAATAAAGTAATTTTATCATATGGTGTAATGGGTGGACAATATCAACCAGTTGGGCATTGTCATTTCTTACAAAACTTTTTTGATTTTGGCCTATCTGTTCAAGAGTCAATTGATTTTCCTAGAGCTTTCAATTTAGAAATGAAATATAAATTAGAAAAATCTATATCAACTGAAATATTTAAAGAACTTAAAAAACTTGGTCATAATGTCTCTTATGCCGATAATACTCATGGAGGTGGTCAAGCAATTTATATTAACAGACAATCAGGTACTTTAATAGGAGGATCTGATTCAAGAAAAGACGGTTGTGCTATTGCTTATTAAATTTTGCCAAAAGTATCATTATATTGATTATTAACTCTTACAAATGTTGTACATTTACTTAATTGTTTTAATGTCGGGGCGCCTACGTAGGTACAGCTACTTCTAACTCCTCCTAGTATATCTTTAACTGTTGTTTCTAGATTTTCTCTTAGAGGTATAGAAACCTTTTTGCCTTCAGAAGATCTATAATCCGCGAGGCCTCCATAATGTTTAGTATTAGCTTCTTCTGAGCTTGAACCATAAAATTCTATAAAATTTTGACCATTCTTACTAATTACTTTGCCCCCTCCTTCTTTATGACCCGCAAGCATTCCGCCAAGCATTACAAAATCAGCCCCTCCTCCAAAAGCTTTTGCTACATCTCCAGGACATGTGCATCCTCCATCTGCAATCATATGTGCCCCAAGTCCATGAGCTGCATCAGCACATTCAATTACGGCACTTAATTGAGGGTAGCCTACTCCAGTCTGTATTCTGGTTGTACAAACACTTCCAGGGCCTATACCTACTTTAACTATATCTGCGCCACTAAGAATTAATTCTTGAGTCATATCTGCTGTTACAACATTTCCAGCAATAATAGTTTTAGATGGATATTTATCTCTTACAGAAGAAACAAATTTACTAAAATTTTCAGAATACCCATTAGCTACATCTATACATATAAATTGAATATAAGTGTGTTGACTAATAATTGAGTTTAATCTTTCATAACTTTTTTCACTTGTGCCACAACTTAAAGCTATATAATTAAAAATATCTTTAATTTCTGAAAATGCGCTAATTGATTCCAGATTATGTTGTTTGGTCAATGCAGTAACAATATCAAATTTTGATAAACTTTTTGCAACTTCAAGTTCACCAACACCATCCATGTTAGATGCCATTATAGGTATACCTGTCCACTCACGGTTTGAGTACTTGAATTGATATGTTCTTGAAAGATCAACTTCTTTTCTGCTTTTTAGGGTGCTTCTTTTAGGCCTAAAAAGGACATCTGAGTAGTCTAGTTTTATTTCTTCTTCAATTCGCATAGCAGAAAGAGTTTATTTAAGTTATTAATACATATATTCTAATAAATTATTTTTATAATACAACAATAGTAAATTATTTTTATGCAATTAAATAAGTTAATAAATGCTGAAAAAAAAGAATTTGACAGATCTTATATAAAATTTCTTCAATCTCATTTATCCAAAGAAGTTCTATCAAAAGCAATGATATATGGATCAATAAATGGAGGTAAAAGAATTAGACCATTTTTAGTTTCGACATTTGCAAAAATATCAAAAATTAAAAAAAAAAGTTATAGAAGAATATCTTTTGCTATCGAATCTATTCACTCATATTCTCTAATTCATGATGATTTGCCAAGTATGGATAATGATGATTATAGAAGGGGAAAATTAAGTACTCACAAAAAATTTAACGAAGCTGTAGCAATACTTGCTGGAGATGCTCTTCATGATTTAGCTTTTGAAATTCTTTCTGATATTAAAACTCATCCCAGTTCTAAAAAAAGAATATTAATAATTAATGAACTAGCAAAAACCTTAGGTTCCCAAGGTCTCGCTGGTGGTCAATCATTAGATTTACTTTATGAAAATAATATTGTTAGTACATCAAAAATAATCAAAATGTATAAAATGAAAACTTCTAAACTTTTTAGTTTTTGTTGTGTTGCCCCTTTTATAATTGCTAACAAAAATAAAAAAGAAATAAAATTTGCTTATGATTTTGGTCAAATATTTGGATTATTATTTCAAATTACTGATGACTTGCTAGATGAAGATCAAGATTTTAAATCTCTAGGAAAAACTCCCGGAAAAGATAAGAAGCAAGGTAAAAGTACATTATCGTCATTAAAGAATAGAGAAAAAATAAAAATTTTCTGTATGAATGAAATTAAGAAATTCGAAAATAGAAATAAGAAATATCTAATTAAAAATCATTTACTTAAAAGATTAATTTATTACAATTTAGAAAGGTTTAATTGATAAATAATTTTTTAGATATAAAAATTCCTAAAGCAGCTGAACTTCCAGAAAGCAAACCTCCCCATATAGTATCTACAAAAACAACATACGGTGACCAGTTTTTAACAGTTGCCATATTTGTAAAATTGTATGTTCCATATGCTACTACTCCAAAAATAATGCCAGTCCAAAAAGCATGGAAAATTGATTCTTTTTCTAATGCAGGCTGAATGATAATAATCATTAAACCAAACATATAAATTAAATAAAACAATATAGCAGCCCATAAAATGGGTTTATCCAAAAGCAAAGAACCTAATTGTGGTCTATAAAAAAATTTTACAGAATATGAGAGCCACAAAACATCAATAATTAAGAAAATTATTGAAGCAAATAAAAATGATGTGATAAGTATTTTCATAGGCTTAATTTAGCTTTATATATTTATATTTCAATATTAAAAATTCTTATTTCTAATTAAATTGCTTCAAATAAAAATGAATAACAAGTTTTCCATATATTTTTTTTATATAAATTTATAACGGTTGGGACTCCTTTTTTATTTATAGGATTTTCTTTATTACAAGAAACATGAGTAGATAATCCAAAAGCAGAAGTTATTGGTTCTAACCCAACTGTTAAATTTTTTTCATTCCACGGATATTCTGTTCTACCTTTATTGCTTACCCACATTAATAATGAAGAGAAATGATTTGGATTCCACTTATATGAAAACTTATAATTATCTAAATAGTTTTCAATTGATATATTTCCATCTATTCCACATAATTGAAATAAATCTTCAAAATTACCAGAAAAAGGAGGTTGAGATAAATCAAAAATTTCACCATCAAAACCTTCAACCTCTTTAATAGATTGAAATTCTTTACCTATTGATCCAAGGGACCTGCCAGGTAAAAATAAACCGGGATAAGTTAATCCAAATTTAAAATTTCCAGGAATAATTCTAATTTTATTTTTTTCTTCTGGAATATTGATCATTGGATGAAAGCCTATTGGTAATTGACAATCTTTTTTTACAGCAATATTAAGTGAACAATTTATTAAAGACTTTTCATAATCTTCAATACTTATAGTTCTCTCTAAATATTCAACATAATCATTTTCAGGATATATAATTTTAAAAGTTGCACTTGAGGATGATCGCTGCTCTAAATTCCAAATATTATTTGCAGAATAGCCATGAGGATCATTTACAATGTATGGTTCCTCTGAATAAGATTTTTTCCAATCTTCTGAGATATTTTCTATAGGCGTGTTTATACCAAAAGGAACACAAGGGAAATCACCTCTTAAGTTTCTTAAAATTCCAGGAAGTTGAGAAAACTTTTTTGGATCTTTATCAGGCCATTGACATGTATGGAGAGGAGAAATAATTTTGTCTTTATGATAAAACTCTGGGACCATCATACATCCCAAAAGATAAATTTTAACCTTTCCTTTTTTCCATTTTAATTCAATGAAATCGCTCATATATTTAATATAAAATATTTATGTATATATATCTAGAAATTTAAGCCTATAATCAATTATGGAAATAACAATATCTTTAATTGCTTTAATTTTATGTTGGATATGGATAGAAAGCATTGTTATTTTATCAACAATTAATAATAAAAAAGTTAAAAGGCATAATAATTTATCTTTAAATAAATTTAGATGGATTTTAAGAATAATAATAATATTACTTTTTTTTCTTGTGATAATTTATATGTTTTATTTTGAAAATGAAAAACTTAGAAATTCAATAAGTTTTTGTTTAAATATAATAAATATTAGATGAATACTTTTTTAGTAGTGTTTGGTGCCTTCATGATTACTTTTATTGGAGTAGGCATTGGTCACGCATTTGGCTTGTATCTTGTGCCCATGACTGAATACCTAAATATTGGTAGAGAGACATTTGGTCTAGCATTTGCTTTACAAGTTTTGATTGGAGGATTGGGAGCGTCAGTATTTGGAGCTTTTTCTGATAAGTATGGATCAGGTATAGCAGCATTTACAGGTACAATCTTTTTTCTTATTGGACTTGTATGGTTTGCAAATGTTCAATCATCTTTTGATATAATTGCATCTCAAATTATATTTGGAGTAGGTGTTGCAGGTACGGGAGTGTCAGTTGTACTTGGTGCAGTAGGAAGAAGTGCAAGAGAAGAAAATAGAACTCTATTATTAGGAATAGTAATGGCTGGTGGTTCACTTGGTCAATTTATTGTATTACCTTTGGCTACTCTTTTATTAGAATGGTATCAGTGGTCGACATCATTAATTTATCTTTCAATAATTGCCTCTTCTATGCTTTTATTTGCCCTAGCTTTAAATTACTCTGGTAAATCTAAATCATCAATTGAGGGCACAGATCAATCTTTAAGAGAAGCTTTGGCTGAAGCTTTTCAAACTAAAAGCTTCTTACTTTTAACTGCAGGTTTTTTTGTATGTGGGTTTCATGTAACTTTTGTTGCTGTTCATCTCCCTGCATATATAACTGATCAAAATCTTCCTAACTGGGTAGGAGGTTGGGCATTAGCTCTTATTGGATTATTTAATATTGTTGGAACTTTGCTTTTTGGATATTTAGGTGATCAAGGTTCTAAAAAAAATCTACTTGCTCTTTTATATTCATTAAGAGGTATAGCTTTTCTATTATTTATTATGCTTCCTAAAACAGAATTAACAGTTTTATTATTTGCTTCAATATTGGGAGTTTTATGGCTATCAACTGTTCCTTTAACTAGTGGAATAATAACTGTTGTTTTTGGACCTTATTATATGTCAATGCTCTTCGGTATCGTCTTTTTTTCTCATCAAATAGGTTCTTTTTTAGGTTCATGGTTAGGAGGTAAATTTTTTGATACCTATGGATCTTATGACATTATGTGGTGGTCTTGTGTAATTTTAGGTTTTGCATCTGCTTTAATTCATCTCCCCATTAAAGAAATGGCTGTTCCAAGACTTGCAAACAAAAAAGCAGTTATTTAATTAACTATCATGACTAAGATTAAATGCATTTGTGGAAAATGTGAATTACACTTGAATGATAAAAAAATTTATTATTCATTATTTTGTGGTTGTGAAGACTGTAGGCAAGCAGCAAAATGGGGAGAAAGAAAAGGTGGAAAATCTCCAGAAAAATTACAAAAATTAATCTATATGAGATCAGATATTTCTAAAGTTAAAGGAAAACAATTTATGAAAGCATATCAGCTGAGAAAAGATGCTAGATCAACAAGAGTTTACTGCATTAGTTGTTATTCCATATTAGGTATTGATCATCCAAGTTATGATAATAATGTTTTTATGCTCATTCCTTTTTTATGTAATGCAGACTTTGATACAACTATAAAACCAATAGCTGGAATTTTTATGGATGATTATCCAAATGAAATACCTAAAAAATTATTAAATAATATTTTAATCTATAATAATTTTAAAAATAAAGAAAAAGAAAAAAAGCTAGTTTCTATTTTAGCAAACCTAAAGCCTACTTATAAAAATGCAAAAGGAAAAAGTTTGCAAAATTTAATTAAAGATTTAGGGAAAATAGAAATACTTAATTTAAAAAAAGGTAGCGATTAAAACTCTTAACCTCTTCTTTCTTTCATTCTTTTAATCATACGTTCTTGTGCTTCGTCAGATCCATCATGAAGAGTACCAAACCATCTGTCTAGTGGAAGATTTCCATCACCATAATTACATTCAAAGTACTTATGATGTAAATAATGAGCATGCCCTCCTGTTCCAACTCCACTTTTTTTATTAACCATTAATTTTTCGTAACCTGAATGTCCATGAACTGCTGGAGCGAAAAGAAATATACCATATAAAAAATAAAAATGAAAAGGATGAGAAGGGACAATAAAAAAAATAATAAAAAAAGAAAAATAAATAAAATGCTCAATTGGATGCATAGCTAAACCTGACCATGGACCAGGATTGACATTTTTATGATGAACATAATGGGCGTATTTATAAAGAACTGAACTATGAAGGAATCTATGCCCAGTATAAAAATGAGCATCTTTATATAATGGCAATAATAAAATTAGAATTAAACAATATATCAAATTATCATTCCAATTAACATTTGAAAAATAATTATTGGAATAACACCACAAAGCCAAAATCTCATAAAATGAAATAAATATCGAACCACTTACTAAAGACAAAAACATATTATCATATATTTGATTCTTAAATAAAAACTTCTCTTTTGACCCTTCTCCATAGCTGGAGTTATATTTATATAAATTACTTTGTGATTTTTTTACATATAGTCTGAAATGCAAAAATCCAAACCACAGTAAAATTAAAATAAAATTTCTTAACAGAATTGGTAAACACCAACTATAATGTAAATTACTTGTTACTTCTAGGTCTGGAGTCAAAAATAAATAAACAATTAAACCAATTAAACCATAAAAAAATAGCCAAGGCAAAATATAACCAGGATGAGAAAAGATCCATTTAAGAATAATAAATGGCCTAAAAGGTAATTCAAATAATGGTCCATAAGAAAACAAATATGAAGGTTTCCAATCTCCTTTTTTATTTCTGGTGCCTATTTCTTCATCGATCATATTAAGCATATATAGTATAAGAATTTAATTAATTCAAAAAATAAAATATTAAAATAAATAAAATTTTTATATATATTTTTAATATGCAGTAACGGAACGATGCTAACAAAATTACAAAGATCTAAAGGTAGTCTTGATATAGGTTTGTTCAATAATGAAATAAAATCATTATTTCAAAGTGGTTCATCTAAAGTTTTATTACCTAATAGCTATAATGAAAATAAAGAATTAGTTTTAATAAATACTACAGGTGGAATTACTTGTGATGACTCTTTAAAAATAAAAATAAATTTAGAAAATTCAAATGCATCTATTTCAACTCAAGCAGCTGAAAAAATTTATGCAGGTATAGGTGAACCAGCTAAGGTAGATATTGATATTATTTTAAAAGACACAAATTTAAATTGGTTACCAAATGAATTGATACTTTTTAATAATTCAAAACTGAAAAGAAGAATAAACATTAATATAGACAATAATTCTAATTTTATTTTTTGTGAAACGTCAATTTTAGGAAGAAAGGCAATGTCAGAAAAAATACAAAACTTGTTTTTCTCTGACATTTGGAGAGTTACAAAAAACTCGAATCTTAAACACATAGAAGCTATAAATTTTAACGGAACAACTAATGAGGTCTTAAATAATAGGTTTACACTTAATAATCATTCATCTTTTTCCACAATATTGATATTTGGTAAAATTGTTGAAAAAATACAAAATGACATTAGAAAAACTATAGATAGTATTAAAAATATTTTTTGTGAACTATCTATTTGGGATGAAAAAATTGTAATTAGAAGTATTGCTAATGATAATTATGATTTAAAAAAAACATTAAATTGTATTCTAAAAAGTATTATACATGATAAACTTCCCAAAAATTGGAATTTATAAATGAAACTGACTCCAAGAGAAAAAGATAAATTAATGGTTTCGATGGCAGCAATTGTTGCTAGAAAACGACTAGATCGAGGAATAAAGTTAAATTATCCAGAAGCTATAGCATTGATAACTGATTTTGTAATTGAGGGGGCCAGAGATGGAAAAATGGTATCTGAATTAATGGAGTCTGGGGCAAATGTTGTTAAAAAAGAAAATTGTATGGATGGAGTTGCTGATATGATTTCAGAAGTACAAGTAGAGGCAACATTTCCTGATGGAACAAAACTAGTAACCGTACATAAGCCAATACGATAATGAAACCTGGAGAAATTATTACTAAAGGATTGAATGAGTTAAAAATTAATGAAGATCGAGCTTCTATAGTAATGAAAGTATCTAATAAAGGTGATCGTCCTATACAAGTTGGTAGTCATTATCATTTTGCAGAAACAAATGAATTTTTAGAATTTGATAGAGATACATCAAGAGGAATGCGTTTAGATATACCATCTGGTACTGCAGTTCGCTTTGAGCCAGGTCAAACAAAGGATGTTGAATTAATTGAAATTAGTGGAGAAAGAAAAATTTATGGTTTTAATAAAAAAATAATGGGTAAGTTATAATGAAAAAAATTAGTAGAGATGCTTATGCTGATATGTATGGACCAACAACTGGTGATAAAATTAGATTAGCTGACACAGAACTTTTTATAGAAGTTGAAAAAGACCTTACAACTTATGGAGAAGAAGTTAAATTTGGAGGAGGCAAGGTTATAAGAGATGGTATGGGTCAATCACAAGTCTCAAGAAAAGATGGAGCAGTTGATACAATTATAACAAACGCTTTAGTAGTTGATGTAAATGGAATTTATAAAGCAGATATTGGTCTAAAAGATGGTTTAATAAATGAGATAGGCAAAGCAGGTAATCCTGACACACAACCAAATGTAAATATTATTATAGGTCCTGGTACTGAGATAATTGCTGGAGAAGGAAAGATTATTACAGCTGGCGGTTTTGATAGTCATATACATTTTATTTGCCCTCAGCAAATTGATGATTCTTTGCACTCTGGTATCACAACTATGTTAGGAGGTGGAACAGGACCAGCTCATGGAACTTTAGCAACAACTGTTACTCCTGGTCCATGGCATTTAGAAAAAATGATTCAATCAGCAGATGCCTTTTCAATGAATTTAGCTTTTGCTGGCAAAGGTAATAGTTCTCTGCCTTCCGCACTTGAAGAGCAGGTAATTGCAGGAGCAAGTTCCCTTAAATTACATGAAGATTGGGGCACAACTCCTGCTGCAATCGATAATTGTTTAAATGTTGCTGACAAATATGACATTCAAGTGATGATACATACTGATACATTAAACGAAAGTGGCTTTGTCGAAAGTACTATTAAAGCAATTAATGGAAGAACTATTCATGCCTTCCATACTGAGGGAGCTGGTGGAGGACATGCGCCAGATATTATTAAAGTATGTGGAGAAAAATATGTTATTCCTTCTTCAACTAATCCTACCAGACCTTATACAATTAATACAGTTGAAGAACATTTAGACATGCTCATGGTATGTCACCATCTTGACAAATCTATTCCTGAAGATGTTGCTTTTGCTGAAAGTCGTATTCGAAAAGAAACGATTGCTGCAGAAGATATTCTTCATGACATGGGTGCATTCTCAATTATTGCTTCAGATAGTCAGGCTATGGGTCGTGTAGGTGAGGTTATAATTAGAACATGGCAAACAGCCCATAAAATGAAAGTACAACGAGGACAGTTAAAAGAAGAAAATGGGGATAATGATAATGTAAGAGTAAAAAGATATATAGCTAAATATACTATCAATCCTGCTATAGCTCATGGAATATCTGAAAATATTGGAACGATTGAAAAAAATAAACGAGCTGATATTGTAATTTGGGATCCAGCATTTTTTGGAGTAAAGCCTGAAATTATCTTGATGGGTGGAAGTATTGCATGTGCTCAAATGGGCGACCCTAATGCATCAATACCGACTCCCCAGCCAGTGTATTCAAGACCAATGTTTTCTTCTTTTGGAAAATCTCTTGAAAAATCTTCCGTAACATTTGTAAGTCAAATATCTCTTGATAGAGATATACATAAGAATTCAGGCATTAATAAATCATTATTGCCAGTTAAGAATATTAGAAATATTTCAAAAAAAGATATGATATTAAATAATTATTGTCCACAAATAGAAGTAAACCCTGAAACTTATGAAGTTTTAGCTGATGGAGAACTAATAACATGCGAACCTGCTAAAACCCTACCTTTGGCACAACGTTACTTTATGTATTAAAATGCAGACATCTTTTAAAGTCATTGATAGAAATGAAAAAAATAAAATTTTAATTGATACTATTTCTTTATCGTATGAAGAAAGATTTATTCGTAGAAAAAAATTAGTATCAGATAATGGCACTGAATTCTTAGTTAATTTAAAAGAAACCATAAGCCTAGATGAAAATCATTTCTTTGAACTGGAAGATGGAAAAGTAATTAAAATTATTTCTAAAGAGGAAAATTTAATTGAAATTAAAGGTGAAAATCTTAAACAAATTATTTGGCACGTAGGTAATAGGCATTTACCGTGTCAAATTGAAGATACAAGGATATTAATACAAGAAGATCCTGTAATTTTAGATATGATTTTAAAACTTAAAGGTAATGTAAGTAAAGTTTTTGAAAAATTTAAACCAGAAGGTGGAGCTTATGGCATGGGTCGAACTCATAGTCATAAACATTAAAATGAATAATATTAAAGACCCTTTACAAATATTGCAAATTTGGTTTTCATCTTCATTTCCTGTTGGATCTTATGCATACTCACATGGCTTAGAAGCTATAATAGATAATAAACTAATTAAGAATAAAGATGATATCGAGGAATTTTTGAACGCACTTCTTTTTAATGGCACATTAAGGAATGAATATATTTTTATTAAATCTATTTATGAAGGAAAAGAAATTAATAATCTTATATTATCAAGTGCTTCTTCTAAAGAAAGACAAATAGAAATGGTTGATATGGGTAATTCATTTAGAAAAATTATGAAACAAAGCTGGGATTTTGAATTAGCTGAAAATACTGCTTTTACATATTGCTTAACTAAAGCTGCAATTCATTTCAATATAAAGTTTGATTATTTAATAAAATTTTATCTGCAGTCATTTATTTCTAATTTAATAAATGTTTGTGTTAAACATATTCCAATTTCTCAAAAAGATGGACAAAATTTAAATGTTATTTTTATTAATAAAATTCAGGATTTTTTGCAAAAATCAAAAAAATTGAATCTTGAAGATATAGGAACAACCTTTTTTATTGGAGATTTGTTTAGTATTAAACATGAAAATTTAGAAACAAGAATTTATTTAACATGAATAATATTAATGGACCGCTAAAAGTTGGTATAGGTGGGGGAATCGGAACAGGTAAAACTAGTCTGACAGAAGCACTCTGTCGTCATTTATCCAAAAAAATATCTATGGCAGTTATTTCAAATGATATTTACACTATAGAAGATGCTGAATATTTAATGAAAGCCCAAGTGCTCCCTATGGAAAGAATTAAAGGAGTAGAAACTGGAGGATGCCCTCATACAGCTATTAGAGAAGATTGTTCTATTAATTTACTAGCTGTAGATGAAATGATAAAAAAATTTCCTGATCTTGAACTAATATTAATTGAGTCTGGAGGAGATAATTTAGCAGCGACATTTAGTCCTGAATTGGTCGACTTAACAATTTATATGATTGATGTTGCAATGGGAGCAGATATTCCCAGAAAGAAAGCTCCAGCAATTAAAAAATCTGATTTATTAATAATTAATAAAATAGATTTAGCTCCATATGTTGAGGTAAATTTAGATCAAATGAAAATTGATGTTGAAAAAGCTAGAAATGGCTTACCATATATTTTTGGTGAAATGAAAAAAAACAACGGTATTGATAAGATTTCTGAGTTTATAATTTCTCATGGTGGATTATAATTTTAATATGTGGTGGGTGCGACAGGGATTGAACCTGTGACCCCTGCCGTGTCGAGGCAGTGCTCTACCGCTGAGCTACGCACCCTAATGGTTTATATGATATATCTAATTCAATATTAAAAGTCCTTAGTAATATTTAAGTTTTATTACAATTAATAAAAAATAATAAATTATTTATTTTCCTCTTGAATAATTAAATTTTTTATAATAAAAACTTTTTTAATCGTTCATCTTTAAAAATTTATTTTTAAGGACGGAAGTAGACGAAAGTCGAAGGAACGCATGCAAAGTTATAAAATCGTTCAATTCTCATTAATTTTGAGAATCGGAAGTAGGTTTATACCGAAGGAACGCGGATCTTATTATTATAATTTCCATAGCTACGCATGAAAAGTAACACATAACTAGTGGTTAGTTATGTTTAGTGAACTTTATTATGGAGAATAATAATGAATAAATTTTCTTTTTTTGGTTTATTTATAGGCTCTACTTTACTATCTTCATCTGCTTTTGCAGCAGTTGATCCAGAAGTTTCCTATATTTTAAACACTCTCTTATTTTTGATAGGAGGTTTTTTAGTAATGTGGATGGCAGCTGGTTTTGCCATGCTAGAATCAGGATTAGTTACATCCAAAAGTGTTGCTACAATAGCTGCAAAAAATATAGGCTTATATTCTATTGCTGGAATAATGTTTTGGTTTATTGGATATAACTTAGCATACGGTATCCCTGAAGGAGGGTTTATTGGTACTTTTCTTCCTTGGAGTGATGCAAGCTCAATAGAAACAGGATATTCAGATGGTTCTGACTGGTTTTTCCAAATGGTTTTTTGCGCAACAACCTGTTCTATTGTTTCTGGAACAATGGCAGAAAGAATTAAAATTTGGCCATTCTTTTTATTCTGTGCAATCTTAGCTGGCATTATTTACCCAATTGAAATGGGATGGCAATGGGGTGGAGGTCATCTTGCAGCTGCTGGTTTTTCTGACTTTGCTGGCTCAACATTAGTTCATAGTGCTGGAGGTGCTGCAGCTCTTGCAGGAGCAATACTTCTTGGCCCAAGACTTGGGAGATTTACTGAAACAGGTGATGCGAAAGCAATGGCACCTTTTGCTAGTTCCTCAATACCTTTGGCAACTTTAGGAGTATTTATTTTATGGTTAGGTTGGTTTGGTTTTAATGGTGGATCACAGTTAGCTTTAGGATCGTTCGATGATTCAACTTCTGTAGCTACTATTTTTATAAATACTAACTTAGCTGCTTGTGCAGGTGTAATGGTTTGTGCAGGTGTTTCTAGACTCGTAGGTGGCAAAACAGATGTTATAATGATGCTTAATGGTGCATTAGGTGGACTTGTAGCTATAACTGCTGAGCCTCTTACACCTTCGCCTATTATGGCAATCATCATTGGTGGTATTGGTGGACTGGTTGTCTATTACGGCACTTTATTATTAATAAAACTTAAAATAGATGATGTGGTTGGAGCTATTCCAGTTCATGGATTTGCTGGTATTTGGGGCACATTAGCTGTTCCTCTTACAAATTCAGGAGCAAATTTTGGTTCTCAAATTTATGGTATCCTTTGGATTAATATTTTTGTTTTCATTATTGCATTTATTGTTTGGTATTTAATGAAAATTTCTATGGGTATTAGAATTAGTGAAGAAGCTGAAAAACTTGGTACTGATAAAGCTGAAGTAGGCGTAATGGCATACTCTATTAGAGATTAGTCATATATTAAAAAAAAAGAGGTGGTTTTAACCACCTCTTTCTAAAATTTTAGACGAGGAGAGTTTATGAACTTACAAAATGCAATAAAGCTAAAAAAAACTGAGTTATATGAATATTCATTAGGAATAAATAAAGGTGAGAATTTTTTTTATAAATCAATTTTACATCATATTATTTCACTAGAAATAGCGTATCAAAATAATTTAGGAGGAATTTCATATGAGGAAATTTGTAAATATATTCCCAATATTATTGGATCAAGATCATCAATTCAATCAATCTTAAATGACGGACTAGAATTAAATTTATTTGAAAAAACGCCTCAAAAAACTGATTTAAGAATAAAAAAATATACCTTATCTAAAGATTATGAAATGATGACTAATAATTGGATATCAAAGCAAAAAGAAATTTTTGTAGAATAGTTTTTTTTATTATATATTACAAAATAAATATAAAAAATTTATTTTGAATAATTTAATTAAAATTGAGAAAGCTATAAAAGAAGATATTCTTCAAATCCTCGAGATTTATAATTATTATATAAATTTTGGATTAGCAAATTTTGAAGAAGAAGAAATGTCATATGATGAATTTTTTGAATTATATAGATCGATCATTAAATTAGACTTACCTTTTTTAGTGGCCAAAAAAGATAATAAAATAGTAGGTTTTGTCTATTTAAATAAGTTTAGAACTAAAAGTGGATACAAACATACTTTTGAAAATAGCATATACATAGATAATAAATATCAAGGTATGGGTATAGGAAATGATTTATTAGTAAAATTACTTGAAGCTTCAAAAAAAAATCCTAATATAAAAAATATAATTGCCGTGATTGGTAGTTTTGACTCAGAATCATCTATCCGAATACATAAAAAAAATGGATTTCAAACAATAGGCATATTAAAAAAAGTTGGATTTAAAAAAAGATAAATGGATAGATGCAATTTATATGCAAAAGGTTTTAGATGAAAAAAATTAATTCATTACTTTTTAAAAAATCATTATCAAAATTTACAACTGGTGTAACTATCATTACAATAAATAAAGATGGGATGATGGTAGGCAAAACTGTAAATTCTTTTGCTGCTTTATCTCTAAAACCTCCTCTGGTATTGTTTTCCTTAGATAAAAAATCTTCTTCTATAGAAAAGTATTTAAATGCTAAAAATATAGGTATTAATTTACTATCAAATAAACAAAAAGATATATCCAGATATTTTTCTTTAAAAAATTCAAGTTGGAATAACACGGAATATATAGTTACTAAAAAGAATTCTATCCCTATGATAAAAGATTGTGTAGCTAATTTTCATTGTAAAAAAAATAAAGTTATAAAAGAAGGAGATCATTTTTTATTCATTTGTAAAATTTTAGAAATTCAAATTGATGACACAAAAAAACCTTTAGTCTATTTTAATTCTAAATATTTATAGTTATATGAATATAGAAAGTTTTTCTTTTGTTAAAATAATAATTTTTTTTGTATTAATAGTATTAGGAATTAATTCATTTATTCAAGGTTTAAGTTCTCTAAATAATTTTAATCAAAAAATTAGCTTTATTAAACCTATAGAAAATCCAAAAAATGATTTTGTAGAAAAAGAAAAAATTAAGAAAATAGATAGTAAAAAAATTGATAAAAAACAATCTATTCCTTTAAAAGAAGAAGTACTAAACGAAAAATTAATTATAGTTAAAAAAAATGATACTTTTTCAAAAATTATTAGACCCTTCTTTAATATACAACAAGAAAATTTGATAATTCAAAATGTAAGTAAAAAATTTGATCTCAAATATTTAAGTATTGGACAAAAAATTTATTTATATGAAAATGAAAAAAATCAAATAGTAAAAATGATATTACCTATTAGCTTTAAAAAAGATTTGATTTTATATATCAATCAAAACTCAATATCATTAAATGAAGAAAATATTGAAATAGAAAAAGATTCAAATTCTTTAAAATTTAAAATATCTTCATCTCTCTATCAAGATGGTAAAAAAGCTGGCTTACCTTTAGCTGTTTTAGCTGAAGTCATAAGATTATATAGTTTCGATATTGATTTTCAAAGAGATATTAAAAAAGATACTATATTTGAAATATTATATGAAACTTTGATTAATACGAAAAGAAATACAACAGAATATGGAGATATAGAGTACATAAATTTAAAAATAGAAAAAAAAGATTTAGAATATTTTATTTTTTTTACTGAAGATGGATATGTAGATTATTTTGATAGAGAAGGTAAAAATGTCAAAAAATCTTTACTTAAAACACCTATTGATGGTGCTAGACTTTCGTCAAACTTTGGTATGCGTAAACATCCAATTTCAGGTTATAATAAACTACATAAAGGAGTAGACTTTGCTGCACCGATAGGAACACCTGTGTACGCTGGAGGTAATGGAGTTGTTGAGTTTGTTGGTCGAAATGGTGGGTATGGAAAATATATTAGAATAAGGCATAATAATGAATACAAAACTGCTTATGCTCATTTATCTGGATATAATAAAAAGATTTATAAAGGAGCTAGAGTTAATCAAGGTGAAGTTATAGGTTATGTAGGTAATACTGGTAATTCAACAGGACCACATCTTCACTATGAAATAATATTTCAAAATAAACAAATTAATCCTATGAAATTAAAATTACCATCTGGAAAAATACTTAAAGGTTCAGAATTAAAAAAATTTAAAAAAAATATGAAAGATATTTATGCAAGGCATTTATATGCCCTATATGAATAATTAAACTGAAGCTTTTTTTCTTTTTGTACTTTTCTTTTTAGGAGGCTCAGAAATAAAAGGGACAGATTCAATCGATTCTAAATCTTCCTTTGAGTCTTTTTGTAAATCTTCTTGCAAATTAATATTTTTTTCTTCTGGTAATTCTTCTTCTTTAGAAGGAGCTTTCTCTTCAACTTCAACAGATTTATTTTCTATAGATTTATTCTCCAACCCATCATTTTCTTCAAATGAAATTCCCAACTCTACCATGACCCTATAATAATGATCGGTATATTGGTAATATAACTCAGATTGTATTCTGTCTCCAGAAGACGAAGCTTCTTTAGCAAGCTTAAGAAATTTATTATATTGTTGAGTTACATTTCCTTTGTTTCTCGACTTATTAATAAAATTATTGTTTCTTTTAAAATTAGATCTCTTACCTGATCTATATGAAACTCTTCCATTCTTCTTTGTATACATAATATTTTAGTTAAAATTATTAGGAAAACTCTACAAATTTTAATAGTTTTCAAAATTAATACAAATAAATGATTATATAAAATAAATAAATTATCAAGTTTTATTTAATATTATTCCTCTATCTAAATTTTGATAATCTTTATAGATTTCTAGACATTCTAATTTACTTGATTCAAAGATTTCTATACATTTTTTAGCTTGAGAGTGCCCTATTTCTATAAAAATAATACTTTTTTTAGAGATAATTTTAGGTAATATTCTAGCTAATCTATTATAAAATTCATATCCATTTTTATTGGCAAATAAAGCTATCTTTGGCTCAAAAAATTTAATCTCATCAGATACATTTTCATAATCAATTTTAGATAAATATGGGGGATTAGAAACAACAATATCATATTTTGAAATTTTGTCCAAAAGATCACATTTAATAAATTTGATATTATTACAACCTATTTTTTGTGAATTAATTTTAGCAACTTTTAGAGCTTTGGATGAAATATCTGTAGCAGTGACTTTTGCATTTAAATATTCTTTCGCAACAGAAATAGCTATACAACCGGAGCCAGTACATATATCTAGAATTTTTAATTTCTTATTTTTGTTAGGAAAATAATTAAGAACTTTTTCAATAATAAGTTCAGTTTCTGGTCTAGGGTCTAGGACAAATTTATTAACAAAAAAATTATAT
Source organism: uncultured Alphaproteobacteria bacterium (assembly GCA_902577425.1). Classification (GTDB taxonomy): domain Bacteria; phylum Pseudomonadota; class Alphaproteobacteria; order HIMB59; genus MarineAlpha5-Bin3. Next base: position 61,975 of record CACGZD010000002.1, read on the forward strand.
TTCCAAAATTCTTTTGAATTAAATATTTTAGATATGGGTTCTTTTTTTAATCTTCTGTCAAAAGATTCTCTAAATATTTGAAAGTCAATTTGTTCAATATCAAAATTACTAAAAAAAATTTCTTTATCAATAATTGATGATCTATTTAACAAAGCTCTTAATTCTAATTCAGGATCATCAAAATGATTACTTAATTTTTTTAAATGTAAATTTAAAAAATCATTCATTGTTTAATTCTGCTAATTTTTTAGATTCATCATCAGTGCTCAAAGGTGTAATTAAATCATTTAATTGACCCTCTAAAATTTCTGTTAAATTATAAAGAGTAAGATTAATACGATGATCAGAAACTCTTCCTTGTGGAAAATTATATGTTCTAATTCTCTCTGATCTGTCACCAGATCCTACTTGAGATTTCCTATTTTTAGCTCTTTCTTGGTTTTTTGCTTGTGTTTCTTTATCTAGTATTCTCGATCTTAAAATCTTTAAAGCTTTAGCCTTATTTTTATGTTGTGATTTTTCATCCTGTTGAGAAACTACTATTCCAGACGGTATATGAGTAATTCTTACTGCACTGTCTGTTGTATTAACAGATTGACCTCCTGGTCCACTCGATCTAAAAACATCTATTCTTAAATCTTTTTCCTCTATATGAATGTCAATTTCTTCAGCTTCAGGTAATACTGCTACAGTTGCTGCAGAAGTATGAACCCTGCCACTGTTTTCTGTTGTAGGCACTCTTTGAACTCTATGAACTCCAGATTCATATTTAAGTTTTGAGAAAACATTTTTTCCAGAAATATTACATATTACCTCTTTAATTCCTTTTAGACCTGTTTCAGATATTGATAGAATATCAAATTTCCATGAATTCAACTCAGAATATTTTTGATACATTGAAAATAAATCTGCAGCAAAAAGAGAGGCTTCATCACCCCCAGTACCTGCCCTTATCTCTAATATAGAATTTTTTCCATCATTAATATCTCTAGGTATCAAAGATTTTAATAAATCTTCTTCTAATTTTTTAAGAATTATTTTTTTTTCTTTAATCTCTTCTTCAGCTATTTCTCTAATTGAAAGATCTTGATCTTTTAACAATTCTTCAAGATTTGTTAATTCATTATTATTTTTATTATATGAATTAATTAATTCAACTATTGGGGTAATTTCTGAATACTCCTTATTTAAATCAATTATTTCATCTGTTTTAAAATTTTCTTGATTTGATAATTTTTTTTCTATCAATTTATGCTTATTAATTATTGCTTCAAGTTGCAAATTAAAATCTTTCATTAGCTTAAATCTTTAATAATATTTTCTATTGTTTTTTTTTCTTGAATATTCTTGTTTAAATCTTTTAATGTACAAAGATTTTTTTCAACTTCTTCTTCTCCAATAATTATTGCAAATCTGGCACCAAGTTGATTAGCATGAGATAAAGATTTTTTTAAATTATATTTATAATCAAAATGAATACTAATATTTTTCTGTCGAAGTTGATTGGCAACTTTAAGCCCATATTCTTTAAAAGATTCATTGATAATTATTAAATGAATGTTTTTTTGTAAAGGTTTGATATCATCCATTAACATAATTAAACGCTCAATACCTCCGGCCCAACCTACTCCAGGAATATCAGGACCTCCAAGTAATTTTGTTAAGCCATCATATCTACCGCCACCAATTAAGGTGTCTTGCGATCCTAAATCTGATGTTTTGAATTCAAATACAGTGTGACAATAATAATCAAGCCCCCTTACTAAATTCATATTTATAGAAAAATCTACAGACATATCTTTTAATATTTTTTGAATATTGGAAAATTTTTCTTTAGCTTCATTCGAATAAAAATCAGATATTTGTGGTGCATTTAAATTAATTTCTATATCTGTTGGATCTTTTGAGTCTAAGATTCTTATTGGGTTTAAAACAATCTTACTTTGTGATTCTTCTGTTAATTTCTTTTTATTTTGTTTGAAATAATTGCCTAAAGCTATACTAAAATTAGTTATGGTGTTCTTATCTCCTAAAGAATTAATAAATAAATTGATTTTTTTTTCAGGTAATAAATTTTTTAGAAAATTATTAGCTAAAATAATTAAATCTATATCTGCTGATATATCGTGAGTCCCAAGTATCTCAAAATTAATTTGATTAAATTGTCTATATCTTCCCTTTTGAGGTCTTTCTCTTCTAAACATTGGCCCAATGCCATATAATTTTTTTGGGAGTTTTTCTAAAAGGTTATTACTTATTGCTGATCTTATCATGGGGGTAGTATATTCTGGTCTTAAAGTAAGAAAATCTTCATTTTTGTCTTTAAAGGTATACATTTCTTTAAGAACCACATCACTATTTTCACCTAATGGCTTTTTAAATAACTCTGTTGATTCAAAAATAGGAGTAATAATCTCTTCAAAATTATAAATTACAGAATAATGACTGATTAAGTCTTGTATCGTTCTGTATTTTATAACTTGTTGTCCAAAAAAATCATGGGTTCCTCGTACTGGTGTAATTTTCATAACGGACTCTTTTTTACATTCATAATTTTATCAGCTTTTTTTCTTATTATACTCTCTAAATATGAAGGAAGTTCTTCGTTGTTAATTCTATGGTCTTTTTTACCATCAATATATATCATATGTGTACCATTTCCTCCTCCTGTAATTCCTACTTGTGTCATTGTAGCTTCTCCAGGTCCATTAACAACGCATCCAATAATAGATACTGTTATAGGCACATTAATATCTTCCAAAGAAGATTCTAGTTTTTTAACTGTTTCTATAACAGGAAATTGTTGTCTTGCACATGATGGGCAAGAGATTATTTTAACACCTCTATTTCTAATACCTAGACTTTTAAGTATTTCATAGCCTACTCTTACTTCTTCTTCTGGTTCATCAGATAAAGAAACTCGTAATGTATCTCCAATACCTTTAAGTAATAATTGTCCAATCCCAATTGATGATTTGACAGACCCACTTCTTCGTCCACCAGCCTCTGTTATACCAAGATGAAGAGGATAATCACAAAGTTCAGATAATCCTTCATAAGACTTAATAGCTAAAAAAATATCTGAGGCCTTTACACTTATTTTAAAATTATAAAAATCATGATCTTCTAAAATTTTTATATTATTCATCGCGCTTTCAATTAGAGCGTCTGGATTAGGCTCAGCATATTTTTCTAGAATCTTTTTTTCTAAACTTCCCCCATTTACTCCTATTCGAATAGAACATTCATTATCCTTAGCAGCTTTAATTACTTCTTTAATTTTTTCTTTTGAACCAATATTTCCTGGATTAATTCTTAAACAAGAAGCACCATTTTTAGCTGACTCTACAGCTCTTAAATAATGAAAATGAATATCTGCTATAATAGGTACTTTGGATTTTTTGCAAATTTCTTTTAAAGCTTCTGTTGAATTTTTATCTGGGACTGAAACTCTTACTATATCTGCACCAATATCTGCAACTCTTTTAATCTGCGCTATAGTAGACCTAATATCTATCGTTGGTGTATTAGTCATTGTTTGAATCAATATTGGATTTTTACCTCCAATTTTTAAATCCCCTACATTTATAGTACGTGTTTTACGCCTATCAATTTTTTGATACGAACGTTCCATTTATTTTTTATTTATTAAAGTTAATATCAATAACTAGAGATTCAACAACTTCACCCAACTTTCCAACTTTTCCTTTCACTACACCATCTATAGCAACAATTATATTGCCAGAATTTCCTGCTGTAAGATTTAAATTTTTTGATAAATTATAAGAGTATTCTTCATCTTGATTCATTAACTTACTAAAAATTATGTTTTCTTGTTTATCTCGCAATTGTATCCAAGTAGAGTCTATAAATTTCAAAGTAATAATTTTATCATTAAAAATAGAATTTTTATCAGGTATTGAGGCAATTGCGCTAGAAGAACTTATTTTTTTTATTTCTTTATTTGGGTTAATTTTTGATAAACTTTCTTTTTTATTATTGTCATTTTTTTGATTATCTTTTTCATTTTGTAATAAAATAATATTCATTTCTTCTAACTCAATATTAGCAATTAAATTTTCAGGAATATCTGGGGTAATTGCAAAATTATTTTTAAAATCATTTTGATTGAAAAATATAAAATAAAAACTTGAAGCCACAATTATTATTGAAAATATGGCTAATGAATTAGGAATAGATAATAAAAAATTTGATTTTATGGGTTTAGCAATCTCCTTGATATTGTCTATTTTATTATAAGATATTTGAATTTTAAAAAAATCTATAATTTCTTTTTCATTCAAATCTAAAAATCTTGCATAAGATCTTATATGTCCTATGAGGTAAACAGAGTCGAGGTAGTCTGGAAAATTATCGTCCTCTATTAAACTCAAAATTTCATTACTAATATTTAATTCTTTAGCAATATAAGATAATTTATAATTTTTTTTAACTCTTACGCTTTTTAAATATTCACCAATAAATTCCATAAAATAACAATTAAATATATTTTTCTTTTATTACTTCTTATCTAATTTGTATACATCATGAAGCGACTGTATTGCAAGGTCTGTATATATTTTTTTAATCAAAACACTAATTTTAATTTCTGAAGTTGATATTGCTAGTATATTTATCTTGTTTTTAGCAAGAGTCGTAAACATTTTTTCAGCAACACCTGATTGGGACATCATACCCATACCAACAACAGAAATCTTAGCTATATCAGAGTCTAAGGATAAATTTGAATAATTTAATTCATCATATTTTTCTTCAATAATTTTTTTAGCTTCCTGTAATTCATTATTAGGGACAGTAAAAGTTATATTAGCATTAATACCATCTTGTGAAATATTTTGAACTATCATATCAACATTAATATTATTGCTAGCCATTAAACCAAAAATTAAAGCAGAAATACCTGGTTTATCTGGTATTCCAGATATTGTAATCTTAGATTCATTTTTACTATAGGAAACTCCACTTACAATTTCATTTTCAATTAGTTCACTTTCATTAACTACATATGTTCCTTCTTGATTTGTAAATGATGAAAGAACTTGAAGAGTAAGATTATTTTTCATTGCCAATTCAACTGATCGAGTTTGTAAAACTTTAGCTCCTGTAGAAGACATTTCCAACATTTCTTCATATGTTAATTTATCAATTTTTTTTGCTTTTTTTTCAATATTCGGATCGGTAGTGTATACACCCTCAACATCAGTATAAATATCACATCGTTCTGCTTTAATAGAAGAAGCTATTGCCACTGCAGTAGTATCTGAACCGCCCCTTCCTAAAGAAGTAATATACCCATAGGTGCTTATACCTTGGAAACCAGCTAACACGATAACATCATTTGATTGAAAATATTTATTTAAATTTTCATTATTAATATTCAATATTCGCCCTTTCTCGTGATGCTCATCTGTAACTATTGGAATTTGCCAACCTAACAAAGGAATACTTTTGATTCCTTCTTTTTTTAATAGCATTGAAAGAAGGCCAATAGTAACTTGTTCACCAGAAGTTAATATTAAATCTGCTTCCATTGGAGCCTTATAATCCACTTTATTAATAAATGATTGTAATTCATTAGTTACGCCCGCCATAGCAGAAAGAATAACTACAATCTTATTATTAACTGATTCTGCTTTCACAGTTTTAGCAATTTTTCTTATTTTTTCAACACTCGCAACAGATGTGCCACCAAATTTCATTACAATAATACTCATTTATTAAAAACTTCTTTTAATTAATTTAAAGGGTTATTATTATGTTTCTAAAAAAGTACAAGTTTTATGAACAAAAAAAAATCAAAAAAACAAGAATATAATAATTTTTCATCAATTGCCAAAGAATGGTGGAATCCAGAAGGAAAATTTAGAATATTACACAAAATTTTACCAATTAGAATTAATTATATTTTAAATAAAATTGATTATAAAAAAATAAAAAAGCTTGAAATTCTTGATTTAGGATGTGGCGGTGGACTGACTTGCGAACCACTAGCGAGATTAGGAGCTAGTGTAACTGGAGTAGATTTTGTTGAAGAAAATATAAAAGTTGCTAAAAATCATGCTATTCAATCAAATTTAAATATAAGCTATTTTCATAATGATATTGACTCTATTATAATCAAAAAGAAATATGATGTAATTCTTATTCTTGAAGTATTAGAGCATTTAGATAATTGGGAATCACTTATAAAGAAGATAAAAAAAAATTTAAAACCTAGAGGAAAGATAGTTTTTTCAACAATTAATAAAACTCAATTAGCTAGAATAACAAGTATTTTTATAGCAGAAAATATTTTAAATTGGGTTCCAAAAAATACTCATGATTACAATAAATTAATTAAGCCAAAAGATTTGGTAAAAGTTTTAAAAAAAAATAAATTTAAAATTAAAAATATTGAGGGTATGAATTTTAATCCACTCACTAGAGAATGGAATTTAAGTAAAAATTTTTATCCAATAAATTATTTTTGTACAGCTGAAATAACTTAATTAGTTTTTTTAGAAGGAGTCCACGGTAAAGGAACTACACTAATTTCTTCATCCAAAAGTTCTTTTGTTTGATCTAAACTAGCCTCACCATATATAGGTCTTTCATCTATCTCACCATATTTCATTTTTTTGGCTTCTTCAGTAAAATTTGAACCAACATAATCAAAATTTTTTTCAATAATTTTTTTATATTTTTTTATATTATTAATAACTGTTTTCTTATTTTTACTATGTTTTTTTGAATTAGATTTTTTTGAAAGATTGGGAGACATTAAAAATTTTTTTATTGATGAACTATTACAATTTGGACAATTTATAATATTTTTTCTTAGTTGTTTTTCATAATCTTTAGAATTATCAAAACATCCTTCAAACTCAAATTGGCAAGATTTACAAACTAAATTAAATACAATCATGATTTATAATATTATATTTTTTTTCTATTTTTCAATACCTAAATCTTCATTAAGATTAAAAATATCAATAATTGAACTTTGCTTACCAATAGATTCATTGATAATTATTTTACTTGGAAGTGTAGTGCCCATATTTGGGAATAAAGTAAAATTTTTAGATTCTTCATTATTTGTAATTTTAAATGTCTTTAAGCCTCTTAAAACAATACATAAATTATCATTAGGCAAAGGGCTTTTTATTTTGGATAAAGCTTCATTATAATTCTTAAATTTAATGCTTAATTTAATATTGTTGTATTCTTTAATCTCTTCAAAATTTGTTATTTCTGCATATGAACTAATATTTAAATCTATAATTTTTTCAATTAAAGAAAATTTAAGTTTTTCTAAATAATTAATTCCCAGTATTTTTTCATTAATTTTTTTATTACTTTCAATAATTAGCTTATCAATTTCTTTAAAAAAACTCTCCATACAAATTGTTATTACACTGAATATCTAATTAATAAAACAAATTTTATGAACGGTAGTCTGCATTTATTCTAATATATTCATGTGTTAAATCAGATGAATATACAGTCCGTTGAAATTTCCCTATACCTAAATTGACATTAATTTTTATATGTTTATTTAACATATATCTATCAAGTTTTTTAAGATTAATTTTTTCATATTTATGTCCTTTATTTGCAACTAAATAATTACCAAACATAAGTCTAATTTTGTTTTGAACAACTTGATTATTTGCTTTCCCTATAGCCATTATCACTCTTCCCCAATTGGCATCTTGACCAGCTATAGCAGTTTTAACTAAAGGAGAATTAGCAATTGAAAAACTCACTTCGGTGGCTTGCTTGTATGTTTTTGCCCCACTAACTTTAACTTCAATTAATTTAGAAATTCCCTCTCCATCTGAAATAATTTGTAATGCTAACTCAGACATAACTTCTTTTAATCCTAGAGATATTTTATTAACTATATTTGGAGATTTAATTTTTTTTTGATCCTGGTCTGATAGTGAAAATAACATCAATGTGTCACTTGTTGAAGTATCACCATCTACACTAATAGAATTGAAGCTAGAATCAAGATTTGAATGTAGTATTTTTTTTAAAGTATCTTTTGATAGATTTGCTTCTACAAAAATATAACCTAGCATAGTGCCCATATTAGGGAAAATCATCCCTGATCCTTTGGCAAAACCAAAAATATTAATTATTTTAGAATTTATTTTAATTTTTTTTACTATACTTTTTGGATAAGTATCGGTGGTCATAATTGCTTTTGAGGCTGACAACAAATTTTTAGTTTTTGATTTTAAAATAGTTGGAAATATTTTTATTATTTTATCTGCATTTAGTTTTTCACCAATAACACCTGTTGAAGAGACTAAAACTTGACTCTTTTTGCAATTAAAATATTTCGAAGCTGCTGAAACATATTTATCAATTGTCTTAATACCATTTTTGCCAGTATGAGCATTTGCATTCCCAGCATTAATAATTAATAATTTACAAAGCCCTCTATTATTCATTTTGTCCCAAATAATTGGCGCCGAAGGTGTTGAGGTTTTTGAATATACAGCAGATAAAGGTGTTAATTCTTTAAAAACCACTATTAATAAATCATCTAATTTTTTTTTAAATCCAACATGAAAAGTAAAAAAATCAAGATATTTAGATTTAAAATTCTTAGCTTTGTTTATTTTAAAAAGAAAATTATGTTTATTTTTAAGATAAAGTCTTTCATTGCTTGAAAGAGCTAAATCCTTAGTAGATCTCTTATTCGCCATATGATAACAGCCAATATCATAAAAATGCTAAAATTTGTAAATAAACTATTTGGTTCTTCTAGTAAAAATAAGCTTAAATCTTATTATAAAGTAATAGAAACTATCAATAACCTTGAAAAAGAAATTGCTTCCTTAAGTGACGCAGATTTACAAAAAAAAACTAAGTATTTTAAAGAAAAAATTGAAAAGGGTTTATCTCTTAACGAAATACTGCCTGAAGTTTTTGCAGTAGTTAGAGAAGTTGCTAAAAGAACTATAGGTTTAAGACATTTTGATGTTCAACTATTAGGAGGTATTGTTCTGCATGAAGGAATGATTGCAGAAATGAAAACTGGTGAAGGTAAAACTCTTGTAGCTACTTTGGCGGCTTATTTAAATTCTCTATCAGGAGATACAGTTCATATAGTTACAGTTAATGACTATCTAGCAGAAAGAGATTCAGAATGGATGGGACAAATATATAAATTTTTAGGTCTAACAGTAGGATGTATTACTTCTAAAACAGACCATGTAGAAAGAATAAATCATTATAATTGTGATGTAGTATATGCAACCAATAATGAAATAGGCTTTGATTATTTAAGAGACAATCTTAAAAGTGAATACAAATCTTTATTTTTTAAAAATAACTCTTTTGCCATAGTTGATGAAGTCGATAGTATTTTAATTGATGAAGCTAGAACACCTTTAGTTATATCGGGACAATCAAACAGTGATATTGAAATATTTCCAAAAATTAATTCTATAATAAAGTTTTTAAAAAAAGATGATTATGAAATTAATGAAGAAAGCAAAAGTGTATTACTCACAACTCAAGGGATGGATCTAGCTGAAAAATTATTATTGGAAAATAATTTAATTACTGGAGGTACACTTCAAGACTTAAATAATATGGGTTTAAATCATAATATTATACAAGCTTTAAGAGCACATTATCTTTTTATAAAAGATAAAGATTATATTATTAAAAATAATCAAATTATAATTATTGATGAATTATCAGGAAGACAAATGGAAGGGCGTAGATATGGAGATGGACTTCATCAAGCTATTGAAGCAAAAGAAGGTTTAAAAATACAAAAAGAAAACCAAACGATCGCTTCTATAACATATCAAAATTTTTTTCGTACTTACAAAAAATTAAGTGGAATGACAGGAACTGCAAAAACAGAGGCAGAAGAATTTGAAGGGATATACAATTTACTTGTAGTTGAAATTCCACCTAATATTAAAGTTAATAGAAATGATCGCAATGATGAAATTTATAGAACAAAAAAAGAAAAATATGACGCTGTAATCAATTTAGTTTTAGAACGTTACAAAAAAAAACAACCTATTTTAATTGGAACTACCTCTGTTGAAAACTCAGAATTGATTTCAAAATTGTTAATTAAAAATAATATAAATCACAAAGTTTTAAATGCAAAAGTTCATAATCAAGAAGCAGAAATTATTTTACAGTCTGGCATTCCTGGGAATGTAACAATTTCAACTAATATGGCTGGAAGAGGTACTGATATTAAACTTGGTGGAGATAATGAAAAGTTAAAAGAAGAAGCAATTGAATCAGGAGGGTTGCTTGTTATAGGAACTGAAAGACATGAAAGCCGACGAATTGATAACCAACTTCGAGGAAGATCGGGAAGACAAGGAGATATTGGAGAAAGTATTTTTTTTCTTTCTCTTGAAGATGACTTGATGCGTATATTTGGCTCTCAAACTTTAGAAAATGTTTTATCTAAATTAGGAATTAAAGAAGGTGAGGCTATAACTCACTCATTGATAACTAGAGCTCTTGAAAAGGCACAACAAAAAGTAGAGTCTCATAATTATGATATAAGAAAACAATTATTGAAATTTGATGATATTTTAAATGACCAAAGAAAAATAATTTACAAAAATAGAAAAGAGATTCTTGAAACTAATGATCAATCAGAAATAGTAAAAGAAATGATAGATGATTTAATTGAAGAATTGATTATACAATCTATACCTCCAAAAAAATATAGTAATGAATGGGATTCTGAACTTTTAAAAAACAGAGTAAAAGATATTTTTAATCTTTCTTTACCTGTCAAAGAATGGTTTGATGAAGAAGGTGTTGATGAAGAAGAAATTAAAAAAAGATTATATGATCAAGTAAATCAACAATATATTCAAAAAAGAAATAAATACTCTCAAGATTTATTATCCTTTGCAGAAAAAAGAGTAATGCTTTTTCAAATAGATAAAGATTGGCGAGAACATTTAGCTGCAATGGATACTTTAAGAAGTAGCGTTAATTTAAGAGCTATGGGTGGAAAAGATCCTTTTTATGAATATAAAAAAGAATCCTTTGATTATTTTAATGATATGTTATCTGAACAAAACGAAAAGGTATTAAAAACTTTATTTAATTTAGAGCTAGTTACACAAAATAGTGAGTCAGGTTCAATAAAAAAAATTGATAATACAAAAAGGGTTTTATCAAAAAAAATAGGCAGGAATGATCTTTGCCCTTGTGGTTCAGGAAAAAAATATAAATTTTGTCACGGAAATTAATAATTTTGAGTAATATTTAAATATTTATTATTCCTATTTTTTAGTAAATTTGTAGCAGGAATTTCTTTTAATGTTTTTGAACTATCTAATATAATATTTTTAATTAAATTATATTGTTCAGAAGGGTATCTATGAGCACCTCCATGCATTTCTTTTGCAATTTCATCTATAATTCCAAATTTTAGACAATCCTGTGCCGTTAGCTTTAATGATTCTGCTGCTTTTTGAATAAACTCTGTACTTTTCCATAATATTGAAGAACATCCTTCAGGTGAAATTACTGAATAAATTGAATTTTCAAGCATAATTACCTTATCTGCAGTTGCAAGAGCTATAGCCCCGCCTGATCCACCTTCACCTATTATTATCGATATAACAGGTACACTTACTTTTAAGCTTACTGCAATTGAAGATGCAATAGATTCAGATTGACCTCTTTCTTCTGCTTCCTTACCTGGAAATGCACCAGCTGTATCAACAAAAGTAATTATTGGTAAATTTAATTTTTCAGACAAAAGCATTAATCTTTGTGATTTTCTATATCCTTCAGGTTTAGCCATTCCAAAATTATGCTTAATTCTTGATTCCATTGAATTGCCTTTTTCAGTACCTATGACCATAAATGATTGATCATCTATTTTGCCTAGCCCGCCAATTATAGATCGATCTTCTCCAAATTTTTTGTCACCTGACAATGAAATAAAATCATTAAAAATAGCATTGATATAATCTAAACAATGAGGTCTATTAGGGTGTCTGGCTATCTGTACTTTTTGCCATGCATTTAAATTGGTATATATTTTTTTTAATATCTTATTTCTTTCCTTTTTATAATATTCGGCTTTGTTATTATTTTTTTGTCCTTCTTTTGATTCTAATTCGTTAATTTTTAAATCAATTTCCTCAATCGGTTTTTCAAAATCAAAGTATTTGATCATTAAATTATTTTATTATCCTCCAAAACCTCTAATAAAATATTATTTATTATTGTGCCCTCTTTATAATTTTGTAAATTCAATAAAATTATTCTTAAATGTTCAGGATGAATATCTGTCCATTTTTTTCCATCAATTGATAAGATAATATTAAATAACAATCTAATTTGATTATTTTTTTTAGAAGCGTCTCTTATAGATTCTAATAAATATAATGCTGGCATTTCTTTACTTTCTTGAATCTTTTTTTGTATCTTAAAAGGGTTTTCGTTTTCATTATTTAATATAGAAAAAATCAAATTTAAAACTTCAATTTTATTTGAATTTTCCTCATTATTATCAATTAAGTTAGTGCTCATATATTTTAAATTTTCATATAATATATCTGTTAAATTCTCTTCTTCATTAATTGCATATAAATTTAATAAAAGTTTTGAGGAGTTTAATTTAGATATTGATAACTTATCATCAACAGCACTTTCTGCAAATAAAAGCCATTTATTAGCATTTTCATAATCCTTACTCATAATATAAGCTTTTGCTATACTTGGACCATACATTGAAATTTCACTTGAAGGCTCAATTGTATTTAAACTTTTCTTAGATATTTGATATGCAATACTCTCTAAATTATTTTCTTCTGCAAACTCCCAAAATTGAATAATAGCTTCTAATCTTGTAATAGGAAGTAGCTGTACATTTATCAGTTGATAAAAATATGCCATTCCAATTTCTATATTTCCGTTTAAAGTGTTTAGCACCTCTGAAGGGTTATTAAGTTGATCATAATTGAAATCAACAGTTTGATATAATGCAGATAAGCTATCTATATTAATTAAATTTTCTAAAAATGCAAAATGAGCCGCCCTTAATCTTAAATTAATGTCAGTAGCAAAACTTAAAATAATAGGCATTGATAAATTTATTGGATCTATATTAAAAAAATTTTTATTTAGAGGTAAGTTTGCTATTCTATGCATGGCACTATATAAAAAAATATCTTTCGAATTGTCAGAAAAAATAACATTCTCTAATTCACTTTCAAAATCAATTAGTTTGCTTAATAAGAATTGAAAATAATCATCTTGAATTGTTTCTGTTTCTATTAATAATGCATTCAAAAGATTAGCTTGATCAAACTTTTCTTCAAGTATTAAACAAAAAATATCTATCTTAAGAAAAAAATTGGTTTTACTATTTAAATCTAAATCTTTTATGCTTTCTCTATAATTACAAGCTTCACTTAAATTATATGTTGACAGTAAATAATTTAAAGTAAATTGCTTGTAATAACTATCATTTATATTGTCAGAAGAATCAATTGATTGAATAATTTCATAAGCTTTTTTTCTATCTCCTAATTTAAGTAAACTATTTATCAAAAACCTGTTAAACTCTTCTGGAGTAAATCCATTGGGAACTATTTTAGCTGAAGATAAAGTAGAAATAATTTCATTTTTTAAAACAGAAGAATGTATTTTGTTTATGTTATTTACCAAATATAATATTTCTTCTTTATTAATATCTTGCCAAATATTATTTAGCTCTTCAACTTTGTAAGTGTCTAATGTTTCATCTATTTCTTCAATTATTTTTAATTTTTCTTCAAGATTAATTGAATCTTTATCACTCTGAATATCTTCAGCTATTATTTCTTGTTTAGATTGTTGATTATTTTCATTTTCAGAATTTTCAATTAAAACTTGATCTATAGATTTATTATGTAATTCAATAATAGTAATTTCATTTGCAAAAGTATATTTTATAAAAAATAATATTATTATGTATAATGCTATTCTCATTTAATATTTAACTCATAATTTTCGGTTATTTTTGCAGAAGGCGAAGGTACATCTATGAAATAAATTATAAGCAAAAAACATATTAATATAATTAAAGGAAATAGGACAATATAATATTTTTTCATAAAAACCTTAATATAAATGATAAAGTGGCTTATTATAGTTTATTAATCTTTTTTTTAAGTTTTTTTTTAATCTGTTAGAATATTGTCATAAATATGAAAAGCCCAAATTTTAGTAAAAAATATAAAAAACATATAGAAAAATCTATAGCTATTATTGGTCATATGGGATCAGGCAAAACATTAATAGGTAAATTATTAGCTAAAGAGTTAAATTACAGATTTTTTGATAGTGATAAAATAATTGAAAAAAATACTCAAAAATCAATTAAAAAAATTTTCCACGATGAAGGTGAAGCTAAATTTAGAAAAATCGAAGAAAAAACAATTATTAATTTAAAAAATGAAAGAAAAATAGTCTTGTCTTTGGGTGGTGGGTCAATTTTGAGTTCTGAAACAAGAAAATTACTTAAAAGTCATTTTATAACAGTATTTTTAGATACTGATTTTGAAATATTACAACAAAGATTAAAAAAATCATATAAAAGACCATTATTAATAAATGAGAATATTTTACAAAAATTAAAAAAATTAGATAATATTAGAAGGAAGTATTATCTGTTGGCAGATATCAAAATGAATAATTGTGAAAACCCTGCTAATACTGTTTCTATTTTACTAAAAGAATTTAATCAATTAAATGAAAAAAATAATTAAAATTAATACTAAAAGTCATAATTATAGAATTATTATTGAAAAAAACTCAATATTAAAAGAGGTTTTAAAAGAAGAAAAAAAACAAAAAAATTTTATTATAATTGATAAAAAACTTTTATCCCTAATACCAATATTAAAGAAAAATAAAAATTTTAATTTGATAACTATTCAGGGGGGAGAGAAAATTAAATCTTTAAAATATTTTGAGGATATTGCTAATCAATTATTAAAATTAAAAATAGATAGAAAATCTTGCATCATTGCAATAGGTGGGGGTACTATAGGTGATTTATCAGGATTTATTGCAAGTACAGTTTTAAGAGGTGTAAAATTTATTTTAGTTCCAACTACTCTTCTATCTCAAGTTGATAGTTCTATAGGAGGAAAAAATGGGGTTAACACATCATATGGAAAAAATTTAGTTGGTACATTTTATCAACCTGATAAAGTCATAATTGACCACTCAATTTTAAATTTTTTGTCAAAAAAACAAATTATATCAGGTTATGCTGAAATTCTTAAGCATGCTATAATAAGAAATAAACAATTTTATTTTTGGCTTCAGAAAAATTATAAAAAAATTATAAAATTAGAATCTAAATATATATCTATTGCAATAATAGAAAGTATAAAAATTAAGGCACATTTTGTCAAAATAGATGAAAATGAAGTTTTAATTAATGATAATTCTAGAGCTATGTTAAATTTTGGTCATACCTTTGGACATGCATTGGAATCAATGAATAATTATAAAAAAAATCTTAGTCATGGTGAAGCTATCTCTATAGGTATGTGTTTGGCAATGAAAATTTCATGTAAAATGAATTTAATATCAAATAATGAATACAATAATTTTATTCTTCATCTAAAAAATGTGGGACTGCCTATTTACGATAAAAGGATAGAAAATAATACCATATACAATGTGATAATGAACGATAAAAAAAATGCAGAAAATCTAATTAATTTAATACTCTTAAAAAGGATTGGAAAAGCTTTCTACAAAAGAGGGTTAACAAAAGAAAAAATAAAAAGTTATCTAATTAAATAATTTATGAGTTTAATTAATCTTTCATTACTGGTTGTGATTATATTTTTAATTCTACTATCTGGTTTTTTGTCAGGATCAGAAACAGCTATAACAGCTACATCTAAGGCAAGAATTATTTCTAAACTTAAAAAAGGTAAAAAAAGAGCTGAATATGTAAAAAAAATAATTGATAACAAGGATAAAGTAATTTCATCACTACTACTATCTAACAACCTAGTTAATATTTTGGCCTCATCTTTAGCAACAGCTTTTTTTTATGATTTATTTGGTGTGACTGGTATTTTTTATGCCACTTTATTAATGACATTTTTATTGGTTATATTTGCTGAAGTTCTTCCCAAAACCTATGCTATAAACAAGCCTACAAGATCAGCACTAATTATAGGTCCAATTATATTTTATTTAAATAAAATATTAACTCCTTTTGTTTTCGTAATTAACAAAATTGTTACAATATTAATCAATAAAAAAGAAATAAATGATAAAAAATTATCAGATGAACAATCAGAAGAAGAATTACAAGGTGTTATAGATTTATACAAAACTTCTAATCCGGACTCTGAACATGAAAAGGAGATGTTACAAAGTATTCTAACGCTTAATGATACTACTGTAGAGGAAATTTTTACGCACAGAAAAAATATTTATTCTATAAATGTAGATCTTTCGCTAAGTGAAATTATAGAAATGATTAATCAATCACGATTTACTCGAATACCTTTTTGGAAAAACAATCCTGAGAATATTATTGGCTTATTAAATATAAGATCTCTAAATATTGATATAAAAAATCATTTAAATAATAAAAAAATAATTTTAGAAAAAATTGCTAAACCATGGTTTATACCTTCATCAACAAATTTATTGGACCAGCTAGTAGAGTTCAAAAAAAAGAAGGAACACCTGGCTTTTGTAGTAGATGAGTATGGTGAACTACTAGGTATCATATCACTTGAAGATATAATTGAAGAAATTGTTGGAGAGATCGTTGATGAAATAGATGCTCCAGAAAAAAAATTTATATTAAATAGCAAAGGAGTAATAGTTGCAGAAGGAAATCAAAACATAAAAGATTTATATAAAGAGTTTAATTTAGACGTTCCAGAAATAGAATCTTCAACAATAGCTGGACACGTAATGGACCTTGCTAAAAAAATTCCATTGTATGGAGAAACAATAAAAGATAACAAATTTAATTATAAAATTACTTCACATTCAAGAAAGCAAATATTGCGTCTAGAAATAACTAAAATCTAATTTTTAATTTTAATTTGTAAAGCATGCAAACCTTTAGAAAATTCTTGCTTGATTAATGAATTTATTTTTCGATGCAAATTAATTTTATTGATATTGCTATTAGATAAATCTTTTAAATTAATTATAAGATGGGACTCAGAATTACCACTAAGACCAAAATGACCTTTGTGGTTAATAGAATCATCAACTAATTCAATGCCCCATTCTGGTAACTCTTTAGAAAGAATAGTTTGAATTCTTTGCTTTCTATTCATTGATATTGTTATATATATTAAATTAATGACTAAATTTAAACATGATATTGCAAAAAAAAATTTATCCTGGGAGAAAAGTAGACCTATAATTTGTGATCATGAAAAATGTAATAATATAGGTGAGTTCAGAGCACCTAAATCAAGATCTGAGTTAAACAATTATTATTATTTCTGTCTTAAACATGTATCAGAATACAACAAATCATGGGATTTTTATCGAGGGCTAAGCGTTGATGAAATCGAATTATCTATGAGGAAAGATACAGTATGGGATAGGCCCTCTTGGCCTCTAAAAGGAAATCCAACGAAAATTATGGATCAACTGAATGAATTTATAAAAAATGATTATAGTTTATTTGAGAAAGATAGAGAAATTAATGATTTTTTAAAAAATAAATTTATAGATGAAGATTTGACTAATATTGAACACTTAAGTTTAAAGGTTCTAGGGCTCAAATTACCGATTTCTGTAGAAGAAATCAAAAAAAAATATAAAAAACTAGTGAAATTATATCACCCTGATGTAAATGCTAATAATATAGAGGCTGAAAAAAAATTTAAAGAAATAACTGAGGCTTATAAAATCTTATTAAAAAAATTTATAAAAAAATGACAAGCTTAAATAAAAATATTGTTTTCGAACAAACTCCAAACATAGAAATTAAAACAAAAGAAATATTTGGGGTAGAGTGCGAATTTAAAGTGCAAGGATTTAAGGAAAAAAATGATTATGTTCCTAAAATAGATGAAAATTATAAATTTGACCCAGTAACAACAAAATCTATTTTAGCAGGTTTTTCTAATGATAGAAGAGTTTTGATACAAGGGTACCATGGAACTGGAAAATCTACTCATATAGAACAAGTTGCAGCTAGATTAAATTGGCCTTGCGTGAGAGTAAATTTAGATAGTCATATTAGTAGAATAGACTTAATTGGAAAAGATGTCATTGTACTAAAAGAAGGTAAACAAATAACAGAATTTCAAGATGGCATTCTTCCTTGGGCCTATCAAAATCCAGTAGCAATAGTTTTTGATGAATATGATGCAGGAAGGCCTGATGTTATGTTTGTAATTCAAAGAGTTCTTGAATCTTCTGGAAAATTAACTCTTCTTGATCAATCAAGAGTTATTAATCCTCATAACTTTTTTCGTTTATTTGCGACATCAAATACAGTTGGTCTAGGGGATACTTCAGGGCTATATCACGGAACCCAACAAATTAATCAAGGTCAAATGGATCGATGGAGTATAGTTTCTACTTTAAATTATTTAGAAAATTCAGTTGAAGAAAAAATTGTTCTTAGCAAAATTAAAGAATTAAATTCAAATGAAGGAAAAGATATTGTTCATTCAATGGTGTGCACAGCTGAACTAACTAGATCAGGATTTATAAATGGAGATATATCAACTGTTATGAGTCCAAGAACAGTAATTACTTGGGCAGAGAATTATCTATTATTTAAAGATATAGAATACTCATTTAAGCTTTCTTTTCTCAATCGTTGTGATGAACTTGAGAGATCTGTAATCGAAGAATATTTTCAAAGATCTTTTGGCATAGATGTCTCAGATGCAAAGGTTGTCAATGTTGGAGAATGATAATTTAATTGAAGAATTTAAAAAAACCATCTCTTCCACAATTAAGTCTATAGGAAAATCTAGTTGTATAGAAGTAAATTTTGTTCAAGAGTCTTCTTCTATCAATGGTGAAACAATAAATTTAGCTGAACCTAATATAAATATAATAAAAAATAAACTTAATTATATTCGTGCTGAAGCTGATTCAATGGCTTTAAAATTTAGATTTCACGAAAAAAAAATACATGAACAATATTTAAGTAAAAATGAAATTGCTAACAGTATTTTTTCAGCTGTAGAACAATCTAGAATTGAGGCTAATGGGTCAAAAACATTTAAGGGTATCAAATTAAATATTTTGAATAAACATCTTGAGGATCTATCATCCAATAATATAAAAAAAGACACTGATGATGAAATTATAAAAGCATTTAGATATGTCAGCTATTCTGAACTTACTGGAGAAAAATTAACTGAAGAATATCTAAATTACAAAAATATAATTAAGAAAAAATTAGGAAAACAATATTCAAACTTATTTCAAAATTTAAAAAAAAATTTATCTAATCAAGAAGGATTTGCAAATCTTATTCAAGATTGTTTATCTAATATAGGTTTATTTGAAAATAATAATGATAAAGATAAAAAAGAATCATTAGAAAATGAAGAAGACATTGAAAACAATGAAGATAAATCACATGAATCAAATCAAAATGAGCAAAATAATAATGATCACTCAAGAACAGAAGATGCATCAAGTGAAAGCCCTCAATCCGTTGACCCCGATGGTGAAAAACAAATAGGAGATGATTCAACAGAACATGAAATTGAATATTTCCCTAAATTCGAATCTAATTCAAAAAAAGAGAATTATAAATTTTATACAAATGAATATGATGAAATAGTTAAAGCAGATGAACTTTGTGATTTAAAAGAATTAGAGCGTTTAAGATTATCTTTAGATCAACAAGTTTTTAGTTTTAAACCATTAATTGCAAAAATAGCAAATAGACTTCAAAGGAGGCTTCAAGCCCAACAAAATAGGCAATGGGAATTTAATTTAGAAGAAGGATATCTTGACTCTTCAAGGTTAGCAAAAATTATAGCTAATCCAAGCCATAAATTATCATTTAAAAAAGAAAAAAATATTGAATTTAAAGATACAATTGTTTCTTTGCTTATTGATAATTCTGGATCTATGAGAGGTCGACCAATAACAGTTGCTGCGCTTTGTTCAGATATATTAGCTCGAACTCTAGAGAGATGCTTGATCAAAACTGAAATTCTAGGATTTACAACAAAAGCATGGAAGGGAGGAAAATCAAGGGAGAAATGGATACAAAAAGGAAAACCATCTAATCCAGGAAGACTCAATGATATAAGACACATCGTTTATAAATCAGGAGATTCTCCTTGGCGAAGATCAAAAAAGAATCTTGGATTGTTATTAAGAGAAGGAATTTTAAAAGAAAATGTAGATGGAGAAGCTTTGGCTTGGGCTTTTAATAGATTGAGTGTCAGACAAGAAAAAAGAAAGGTTTTAATTATAATTAGTGATGGTGCCCCTGTAGATGATTCAACTCTTTCTGTAAATCCAGGAAATTACTTAGAAAAAAACCTAAAAGATACGATACATTCTATTGAAAGTAATTCTTCTATTGAACTTGTTGCAATAGGTATCGGTCATGATGTTTCACGATATTATAAAAAAGCTGTTACAATAATGGATGTCGATCAACTAGGTGAAGTTTTATTAAATGAACTATCAAATATATTTACTCCCAAAAGAAAAAAACTAGTCTGAATACCAATTTTTTTCATCTTCGAATATTTTATCCCTTTTAATACTTTCACGAATATACTTCATTAGAGAATTCATAAAATATATATTGTGAGTAGTAATATAATTTAAAACAATTAGCTCTTCAGCTTTTAATAAATGATGAAGGTATGCCAAGGAAAAGTTTTTACATGTACTACAATTACAATTTTTATCTATTGGACTAAGGTTTTCACTAAATTTATTATTTTTAATATTTATTTTACCTTTTTTACCTTTTACTAAAGCAGACCCATGTCTAGCCAACCTGGTTGGGCTTACACAATCAAATGTATCAACTCCTGACTTAACTAATTTCCATATATCTTCAGGATCCCCTATACCTAATAGATGTATCGGATGCATATTTCCCAATCTTGAAGCAGTATAATCAACTATTTCATGCATTTCATCTTTAGTAGATCCCAAACTTCCACCAATAGCTAAACCAAAAAAATTTTTTGAATTTATATTAAACTCAATACTTTCATCTCTTAAATCTTTATAAATACCTCCCTGAATAATGCCATAAAGTTTTTGACTTCCTGAAGATCCTTTCATTGGTAAATATTTATTACTTTTTAGGAAACTGTTTATAGATCTAATAGACCAATTGTGACTTCTTTTCATAGATTGAGCAGTATAAGATTTATCTACATGAAACGGAGTGCATTCATCAAAAACAAGAATGAGATCTGCGCCTATATCTCTTTGAATTGCAATTGATTTTTCAGGTGTTAATAAATAATTTCTACCATCAATAAAAGATTTAAATAAAGCTCCCTCTTCAGAAATGTTTAAAAGAGATTTTTTGCGGTTAGAGTTTTTTCTTTTAATTTCATCTGCTACTGAACCATGACCTAAGGAAAAAATTTGAAATCCTCCACTATCTGTTAAGATTGGTCCTTGCCAATTCATGAAATTGTGAATTCCGCCATGTTTAGAAATAATGTCACTACCTGGTTGAATCATTAAATGATAAGTATTGGATAAAATTATTTGAGTATTATTATTTTTTGCTTCCCCAGTACTACAAGATTTTAAAGCGCCCTTGGTACCACAAAAAATAAATGCCGGAGTTTCAACTTTACCGTGAGGAGTGGTTATTATACCCAATCGAGCTCTAGTATCTTTTGATGTTTTTGTTACTTTCCAGTTAAATTTTGTCATTTATCTTATTTGGTAAAAAATATTTGGCCAAATATATAAATGGAGTATCAAAAATTGCTATAAATATTCTCAATACATAAGTTCCCAAAATAAAAGTAAATATAACAGTATTAAAACTTAGAGGATTTGGGTTCAAAATAATCCATGCTAAAATACTAAAAACAGTATTATCAATCAAACCTGACATCATTGTAGAAAGATTGTTTCTTATCCATAAATATTTATTTTTTGTAAATTTAGATATTTTTTCAAATATCCA
Organism: uncultured Alphaproteobacteria bacterium; assembly: GCA_902577425.1. Taxonomy (GTDB): domain Bacteria; phylum Pseudomonadota; class Alphaproteobacteria; order HIMB59; genus MarineAlpha5-Bin3. Next base: position 84,140 of record CACGZD010000002.1, read on the forward strand.
AACATCAAAATATTGACTAACTAAAAATGCAATCATACTTGCTATAAAAAAAGAAGGGAATGGCATGAAGATACCCATAAGATGATCTTGAATTAATAAAGCCCAAGATAACTCATCATCTGCATTCTTAGCATCTAAAGGTGTAAAACCAATTGTAAAGAGCATAAATAATGTCATTATTAAAAAACTTACAAAACCTATTAAAATATTCTTTCTTGCAATCTTAGATCCATAATGCTCTGTTAAAATATCAGTTGCTAAGAATGTTGAAGAAAATAGGATTGTTCCAAGAGCAATGGGATTACTAAAAAAGGGAAATTCAACGATTTTTAAAACTTGTATATTTGCTGAAATTATAGCTATTACAGTATAAATAAAAATACCCACTTCACCAAATAATTTTAGCAATAATAAAATAGTTAAAAGACATATAACTAAAAAAAATAACCAAGATACTAAAATTGGAATTTGGTTCATAGAATCTACAAAACCAAAAAAATCCAATGAAAATAGTTTGTAAAAACTTAAAAAAAGATCCAATTTATTCTCGTTTAATTATTTTTAGAAAGAATTAACTTTTTTAACTTTAAACCTGTAGAAGCTAGTTTAGTATTAGAAGTATTAATCAAATACTCATCTAAACCACCTTTTTTTTCTACTGTTCGAATAGTACTTGCTGCAACTTTTAGTTGAACTTTTTTTCCTAATTTATCGCTTAAAAAAGATATATTTTGTAAATTAGGCAAAAATCTCCTTTTAGTACGATTTTTTGCATGGCTTACATTATTCCCACTTAAATATTTTTTACCAGTTAATTCACATTTGCTAGACATAATACGAGGCATTTACTATTTGTAAATCAACTTTTGTCAAGCAAGTTATTTAAAATAATAATTCTTTACAAACATAAGTTGGCTTAATACCAAGTTTTTTGAGAGAATTATTACTAGTTTCCCATGATGGATTTTCATTATCAAAAAAATCATTATGAATGCCTGTGGATGTAATTAAAAGGCTATCAACTCCAAAATTAAGAGCACCCTTAATATCATGAAATAAAGAATCCCCTATTGCTAAAATCTTAGATTTTTTAATATTTTTAAGTTCTGCAAAAGTTTTTTTGTAAATTTCTATGCTAGGCTTTCCTAGAAGAAATGTTTTGCCCCCTAAACTATTGTATAATTCTGCTATTGTGCCCATACAAAAAGTTAAAGAATTTGATTTTTTTTCTAAGCTTTCAAAATCAGGATTAGCACAAACAAAAAGTAAATCTTTTTCTTTTGCAACATTCAGCAAAGGAATATAATCAACTACTTTTTTTTCGAAAAAGGGAGTACATCCTAAAATGAAATCAGCATCCTCAATATTTTTAACAAAAATATATTTTTCTAATCCTTTTTGAAAAATTTCACCTTCATTTTTTGTTCGATCATAAATATGAAAACATTTTTTTCCTAAATTTTTAACTTCACTATTATTTTTATTTTTTAAACTTAACCATATCATTTCTCCACTAGTCATAACCTCATGGAAATGAAAAGATTGGAAACCAAGATTAGGTAATCGCATTGTAGTTTCTTCTTTTTTTCTTGATGAATTAGAAATTATTGTTAATACTTTTTTTTTAGAATAAAGTTTTTCTACACATTGTATTGCATTTAAATATCCTTTATTTCCATCGTGTATAACTCCCCATTGATCTAAAATAAAAGCATCATAATTATCATATATTTCTTCAAGTCTAGTTATAGTAATGGGAGTTTTCATATTTCTTTACCGATAGCTTCTTTAATATTTTTATATCCATCAGTTTTTAGTAAATTTGATAAATCAATTAATATTTTATTAATAATTTTTGGACCCTCGAAAGTTAAAGCAGAATATAATTGAACCAAGGAGGCTCCAGATTTAATTTTTTCATAACATTCCAAAGCATTATTGATTCCACCTACTCCTATTAATGGAATTTGACCATTAGTTAATGTATACATTTTTCTTAATATCATTGTTGATTTCAAAAACAATGGCTTGCCACTTAAACCTCCTATTTCATTATTTAAATTTGATTTTAGTGTATCAAATCTTTCAATTGTAGAATTACTAATTACTAAACCATCTATATTATTAGCTAAGCTAATTAATGCTATATCTCTTATTTGTTCTTCATCAATATCTGGAGCTATTTTAAAAAAAATAGGAGTGTTTTCTAAAGAATTCATTTCCTCTTGTTTTTTTTGGAGAGTCTGTACTAGTTTTTCTATTCTTCCTCTATTTTGTAATTCTCTTAAACCTGGAGTATTTGGAGAAGAAATATTTACAGTAACATAATGAGCAAAAGGTCCTAATTCTTGTAAGCAGTAAGTATAATCATCAATATCATTCAAGGTTTCTTTATTTTTTCCAATGTTAATGCCAACAATACCTTTTGACAATGAACTTAAATTTAGTTTTTTTAATTTTTTTTTAACAAAAGTAGTACCTTTGTTATTAAACCCTAAATGGTTGATTATTGCTTTATCCTCTTTAAGACGAAAAATTCTAGGCCTTTCATTTCCAAATTGGTATTTTGGAGTAACTGTTCCAGCCTCAATAAATCCAAAACCTAGATTAAGTAAAGGTTTAATAACTTCAGCATTTTTGTCAAATCCAGCTGCTAAACCTAAAGGGTTACTAAAATCAAAACCAAAAAGATGTTGATGTAAAATAGGATCTTTAAAATTATTTCCTGTAAATAAATTTAGCTTAAGTAGTTGTAAAGTGACATAATGAGAAAATTCAGGAGGTAAATTTTTTATCAATTGAAAAAAAATATTTTGCACTATTTTTTATTCATCCTTTTTCAAGAGTTTCGTTAATTAATTTAATTGTCTTTTTTATTCCATAAAGTTTGATAAATGAACCCAGTCTTGGTCCTTGCTCTTGACCCAATAAAACTTGATAAATTAATCTGAAAAAATCTCTTAAATTTTCAAAATTATATTTTTTCCCTATTTCATATATCTGAGTTTGTAATTCTTCTGCTGAAGATTCATGATCTGTTGTCTCTAGAAATAATTTTATATCTTTAAATATTTGTCTATTTTCATGTTCTAATTTTAAATATTTCTTATTAGGCAAAACAAAATCATTATAATAATTGATTGAATATTGAATTAAAGAATCAAGTTCAGAATTTTCATTTGGATTAATATCCTTATCGTACTCTTTAATAAATCCCCAAATAACTTCTTTTTCACTTGAATTGCATACACTAACTAAATTTAATAAAGAATTAAAAGTTATTTCAGAATTAACAGATGGAATAACTCCATTATGAATATGCCAAATTGGACTGTTATATTTCTCGATTGAGTTAATAGTTTCAAATTTTTTTAAATGATTGTAGTACTCATCTATACTTTTAGGAATGACATCAAAAAATAATTTTTTTGCTGATCTGGGTTTGTTAAACATATATAAAGATAAGCTTTGAGGAGAAGCATATCTAAGCCAATCATCTACACTAATACCATTTCCTACAGATTTAGAAATTTTTTCACCTTTTTCATCAAGAAACATTTCGTAAATTAAATTTTGAGGTGGTTTTTTATTCAAAATTTTACAAATCTTACTTGCTAGGTCAACACTTTCAGTTAGATCTTTACCACACATTTCATAATCTACATCTAATGCAATCCAACGCATAGCCCAATCAACTTTCCATTGAAGTTTACAATTGCCTCCTGTTACTAGAGTTTCATATTTTTTATTATTAGAAGGATCAGTATAAATAATTGAATTATCTTTAATTCTATATTCATCTATTTTTACTTGTAAGACTTCACCGGTTTCAGTACTTATTGGTAAAAAAGGGCTGTAAGTATTTTTTCTTTCACTTCGTAACGTTGGTAGTATAACAGATAAAATTGACTCGTAGTTTTCAAGAATTTTGATTAAAGTTTCATCAAAATCTCCATTTTTATACTTTTTAGTAGAACTGATAAATTCATATTTAAAATTAAATTTATCTAAAAATGATTGTAATTTGGCATTATTGTGATGTCCAAAGCTTTCATATTTATCAAATGGATCAGGAATAGAAGTTAAAGGTTTGCCGATATAATCATTAAGCATTTGTTTATTTGGAACATTTTCAGGAATCTTTCTTAATCCATCCATATCATCCGAAAAAGTAATTAAATGTGTTTTAACATCAACTAAGCTCTCTAAGGCGTTCTGAACCATTGAAGTTCTTACAACTTCTCCAAACGTTCCTATATGGGGTAAGCCTGAAGGTCCGTAACCAGTTTCAAATAATACATAACCTTTTTCTGGGGATTTAAAATTATTTATTCCACCTAAATTTTTTATTATGTTTTTAGCTTCTATAAAAGGCCAGGCTTTTAAATTTTCATAATCTTTAATGTTTATCATACTTGGTTTATTTTTGTTGCTTTTATTCTAATTTTTTTTCCCAGTAACAATTTTAAAGAGTTAATAAAATTAAAAGTTTCATTATCTAATTTGTTAAACAACCTTTCTTCTTCTTTTTCAATCATAGGATAAAGTAATTTATATAAATCATCGCCTTTTTTTAGAATTTTTATGATTTTTTTTCTATTATCATGTTTTATTTCTCTAGATATATATTTTTTACTTTCTAATAATTTTAAAGTCACACTAGTAACAGAAATATCTATACCAATTGATTCAGCTATTTGATTCTGAAAAATATCAGATTTTTTAATAGACAAATATTTTAATGATTGAAGAACTAAATACTCATTTAAAGAGATATTATGAGAAATTAGTATTTTTCTAAGACTAGATTGCCAAAAATTAGAAGTCTTCCAAATCAATATACCCAATCTATTCTCAAAAAGAGAAGTGTCTGCCATAGTTTGTATACAAATAGTTTGTATACAATATATTAACTTTAGTCAACTATTTTCTTATTATTTTAGGATTATTTTATGGATTAAATACTTTCTATACTTATATAAAACTTAAAAAAATGAATAAAATGGATCTCATAAATAAAGAAAAAATTGATAATAAAGCCATATTTTATTGGCTACTATCACTAACTATAATTACTTTTTTAATGATTTTAATTGGTGGTTTAACAAGATTGACGGACTCTGGACTTTCTATGGTTGATTGGAGGCCTATTCTTGGAACTATACCACCATTAACTAACGAAGATTGGATTGCAGTTTTTAATCAATATAAAGATTCTCCTGAATTTAAAATAGTAAATAAAAACATGGGACTGAATGACTTTAAGTATATTTTTTGGTGGGAATGGTTTCATAGATTTTTTGCAAGATTTTTAGGTTTGGTATTCATTATTCCTTTAATTATTTTTATGTTTCAAAAAAAAATCTCAAAAAAACTTTTTTTTAGCTTGGTAATTTTGTTTTGTTTTGGACTATTTCAAGCAGTAGTGGGTTGGTGGATGGTAAAAAGTGGTCTAACTGACAATCCTTATGTTAGTTCTTATAGGCTAGCATTTCATTTAACCAATGCAGTAATTATCTTATCTATTTTATTGTGGTTAACTTTAGATGCATATTACTTTCAGTCAACTAATTTTCTGCCCAAAAATAAAATGCAAAATTTTATCCTAATGCTAATTTGTTTAATTTTTGTAACTATTATATCTGGTGCTTTTATGGCAGGATCTCATGCAGGACAGTCTTTTAATACTTTTCCATATATGAATGACCAATTAATACCCGAAGGTTATTTTATCAAAGAGTATGGATATAAAAATTTCTTTGAAAATGTAGTAACTATAAACTTTAATCATAGGTGGTTAGCGACAATAACTTTTACGATTATTATATTTTTTTTGATTTATAATTTTTTAACAAAAAAGTTTCATCGTTACAATTTTCATATGTTGATCATTTTTTTGCTTGCTATATTGCAGTTTTTGTTAGGAATTTTAACACTTTTATCAAATGTAGAAGTAATTTTAGCAAGTTTACATCAAGTCAACTCAATGCTATTACTTGCTTCAATTATATTTTTTTATCATTCTATTAAAAAACAATGAAAATAATAACTGTTTTATTAATATCTTTTTTATCTTTTACAGTTCACAGTTTTCCATTGCCGAAAGAAAATAAAGCAACATATGATGTAATTAGAAAAAATAAAGTTATTGGTAGTATTGAAACTACTTTTAACAATCAAGATTCAATATTAGAAATTACTACTGTTGTAGATATTGAAGTTAAGGTGCTTTTTGTAACTGCGTATGAATTTTACCAAACTTCTAAAGAAACTTGGGTAGATAATGAATTTATTAAAATTGAAGGTTATGCTGATTTTGAAGATGAAAGAGAATATTTTATCAAAGGTGAAGATGTGGATAATATTTTTTTAGCTTCTGGCATGGATGGAGAATTAAAACTAGATAAATCAATTTTACCTTTAAATTATTGGAATAAGGAGATTTTGAAACAAAACAAAATTTTTGATACTCAAAAAGGTATTGTTAGGGAAATTCAAGTTACAAAACTAAAAGATGAAGAAATAAAGATTAATGATAAAAAAATCGTAGCAGAAAAGTATTTATTAAATGCAACAACTCATCCAAAAGATAAGGGGCCATTCCCAGAATATACTTTATGGTATGCAAAAAATGAAGAATTATTAAAATTTAGATTTATAAATTGGAAAGATAAAAAAGAAGTAATCACTATTAGAAATAATTGGGATCAATAATTGAAAACTGTATGGATTTCAGGCGCCTCAACGGGAATAGGCTTTGCAACTGCAAAAAAATTTTTAGATAACAAATGGAAGGTTATAATTTCATCTAGTAATTATGAAAAACTAATATTAGCCAAAAAAGAATTGCTAAAATCTGAGAATAAAGAATTATATTCTTACAAATGTGATATCTCAGATAGAAATCAAGTTACTAAAACTGTTAACCAAATTACAAAAGAAATAGGAAATATCAATCTAGCTATTTTAAATGCAGCGGCATATACACCAAATAAAGAACAGGTTTTTTCAATTCAAAATTTTGAAAAATTAATAGATGTCAATCTTAAAGGAACTTTATTTTGTATTGAAAGCCTAATTAATAATATGAAAAATAATCAAAATCACATTGCTATAATGGCTTCTCCAGTAGGGTATAGAGGATTGCCTACAGGTGCTGCTTATGGATTAACAAAAGCTGGATTAATAAATTTAGCTGAAAGTCTTTTTTTTGATCTCAAAAAGAAAAAAATAAAAATAAGTCTTATAAACCCAGGATTTATAGAATCAGAATTAACAAAATTAAATTCTTTTCCTATGCCTTTTCTTAAATCTGCAGACTATGCTGCTGAAAAAATATATATAGGTCTAACTGGTAAATACAAATTCGAAATTTTTTTTCCATGGTTTTTTATAATCATTTTAAAACTATTCAGGATACTACCTTATAAATTATATTTTTTCTTAATAAGTAAATTTACAAAATTATAAAATTTTAATTTATATTTCTCCCACATAAATTCCTAAACCTTGAGCAACTTTAATTAGAGGATCACTGACATTTATTGTTTTTGATTGCCCTGCTATTGAATCTAAATCTATATCTGTAACACCTCTATTTTTCCATACAACTATTCTATTAAATTTTTCTTTTGCAATTAAATCAACTGCATAAACTCCAAAAGCACTAGCTATTAATCTATCTCGATGAGTAGGTTGAGCCCCTCTCTGAACATGACCTAATACAGTCACTCTAGTTTCTGAGTCTGTTAGTTTATAAATTTCATCACCTAAATAAGTACCTATTCCACCTAAACGAACTTGTCCGTCTACAAATTTTACTGTAGCTTTTGAGCCATCTTCTTTTTTTACTGCTTCAGCAACAACAATTAGAGCATGATTTCTTCCTTGGGTGCGAATATTATCTATATGATCTGCAATCTTTTTTAATGAATAAGGTATTTCAGGAATTAAAATGACATCAGCGCCTCCAGCTATACCTGAATTTAAAGCGATATGTCCAGCGTCTCTTCCCATTACTTCTAAAATCATTGCTCTACGGTGACTTGCCGCAGTAGGCTGTAACATATCTAAAGCATTAGTAGCAACATCAACTGCTGTATCATACCCAATTGAAAGATCATTATCCTTAACATCATTATCGATAGTTTTTGGTATGCCTACAAAATTTATACCTCCTTTTTTAGTTAATTTTTGAAGTATTTTCATACTACCATCTCCACCAATTCCAATTAAAGCATCAAGTTCCAATTTTTTAAAACCTTCTAGAACTTTTTCTTCAGAAGCGTTCCCTTTATTATTAGTTCCCAAGAACGTTCCTCCCATTCTCATTAGATTACCATCAAAATGTTTAGTCGTTAATTCTATAACATCCATAGGGTTTTTTTGTAATCCTAAGGTTCCATCTCTAATTCCAAAAACTTTCCACTGATACTCATTTATTGCTCTTAAGGTTGCAGCTCTAACTACTGCGTTTAAACCACCACAATCTCCACCACTAGTCAAAATACCTATTTTTTTTACCATAAGGGGGTATTATACTATGTAGTAATTTAAAAAAATATTTTTTGCAGTTAATTTTCAAAAAATGACAGAAAATCGATTAATTGACCAACTAAAAGAACTGGAGCAAGAACATCGTGATTTAGATGAGGTTCTCATACAGCTTCAAGAAAAACAAACTATCGATTTCCAGCAAATTCAAAGGTTAAAAAAAAGAAAACTAATTCTTAAAGATAAGATAATTTTTCTAAAAAATAAAATTGAACCTGATATTATTGCGTAAATGAAGAGAAATATTTTTTAAATTTTATTGATTTTAATAAAAATTCTGAAAAATTTTTAGTTTTGTTTTTTAATTTGGGAATTAATGAAACTTTTTTTAAATTTTTTTCTAAAAAATTAACAGTTTCTTGATAATTATCATTGTTTATGAAGTGGGAAATAGTAGAAGTATAAATTGTAGCCAAAATCATCCTTTTAGAATAGAAATTAAAATCAGTTGAATTATCACCTGCAAGAAACCAAATTTGATCAACTGTTTTATATAAATTTTTGTAAGCAATTCTATAATTAAATGGAAGCAATAAATGTATAAAAGTTTTTTTTACTAATATTTTTTCTTTCAACATTATACTAAGTCTCAATTTAACTAATTCTCTTACTCTTTCATGAGTTCTTAAACGAATTAAATTTATTTTTTTTGAATTTTTTGTCATTTTGAGATTTATTTCTTCCAAATACATATCAATTAAAGTTTTATAACCTTCAGGAAACAAAGCATTAATCTCTTCATTACTAAACTTAGATGTTTTAGAATAATTAAAAAAAAGTTGATCATTCCAACCATCCTTGATTACTAAGGCTTTAATATCTTTTAATATTTTGTTTCTAGTTAGAATTAGGCTCATTATTATCTTTCTTATCTTTATTTTGATTTTTCCAAAAATCTTCTATTTCTTCAGAAAATCCAAATGCTTTTTCATCAACTAAGCGACTTGTATACAAAATTCCCATTAAATGATCATACTCATGTTGAACAACTCTTGCTTCTAAACCCTCAGCTTCTTTTTTTATAATATTGCCATTCATATCAAGCCCTTCATATTTAATCTTTTTATAGCGCTTCACTAGGCCCAACATACCTGGGATAGATAAGCATCCTTCCCATTGTTCATCAGTTTCATTTGTAATTTTGCTTATTTTTGGATTAATTAAAGCTGTAATTTTTATTTCATTATTTTCATCACCATCTTCATTAAAAGTTCTAAAAATCATAATTTGTTTATTTATATAAACTTGAGGGGCAGCTAATCCTATTCCTTTTGCGTCTATCATCGTCTCAGACATATCATATATAATTTTTTTGATTTCATTATCTGGAATATTTTGTACAGGATTAGTTTTTTCCAATAAAATTGGATGACCCAAGCGAGAAATTTTAAGAATTGACATAAGTTCTTATATAAAACCTAGGATTTATTTTAAATAAATAAATTTGAATATTTGCAAAAAATATAACATTATGTTACATAGCTGGCGTTTTTCATTAAATGAAAGAGACATATGACCTTAACTGTAAATGTAAAAGATAACAATATTGAACAAGCTCTTAGAAGCATGAAAAAAAAACTTCAAAGAGAGGGTTTGTTTAAAGAAATGAAATTAAGAAAACATTATGAAAAACCTTCTTTAAAAAGAGCAAGGGAAAAAGAAGAAAATATAAGAAGAGCAAGAAAAACTGCTAGACAAAGACTTAACGATTAAATTAATTTAAAGCTTTAACTATACCCTCACACATTTTTTTAGCATCACCAAAAAGCATAGTTGTATTATCTCTATAGAATAGCTCATTATCTACTCCCGAATAACCAGTTGCCATAGATCTTTTGATAAAAAGAACTGTTCCAGATTTTTCAACGTCTAATATAGGCATACCATAGATAGGTGAAGTTTGGTCAGTTTTTGCTGCTGGGTTGGTTACATCATTTGCACCTATAACAAAAGATACTTCAGTCATTGGAAAATCATGGTTTATTTCATCTAATTCTAAAACCTCTTCATAAGGTACATTAGCTTCAGCTAATAAAACATTCATATGACCAGGCATCCTGCCTGCTACTGGATGTATAGCATATCTAACATTAATTCCTTCTTTTTTTAAAATGTCACCCATTTCTCTAAGGGCATGTTGAGCCTGAGCAACAGCCATACCATATCCAGGCACAATAATTACAGAGTCTGCATTTTTTAAAATATATGCAGCATCTTCTGCATTTCCTTGTTTAACAACTTTATCTGAATTATCTCCTTTTACTGCTCCTGATTGCTCCCCTCCAAAACCTCCAAGTACTACACTAATTATTGAGCGATTCATTCCCTTACTCATTATGTAACTCAAAATAGCTCCAGAAGCTCCAACTAAAGCTCCAGTTATAATTAATAAGTTATTAGATAGTGTAAATCCAATACCGCATGCAGCCCATCCAGAATAGGAATTTAACATTGAAATTACTACTGGCATATCAGCTCCACCTATAGGAATTACAACTAAAAAACCTAAAATAATTGAAACTATTACAATTGACCAAAAAATACTTGGCGATTGATCTATAACAAAGAAAACAATTAATAAAATAATGAATAAAAATATTATTGCATTAATTGAATGTTGAAATTTAAAAACTATAGGTTGGCCAGATATTGTGCCTTGAAGCTTTCCAAAAGCCAGTATAGATCCTGAAAAAGTTATAGCTCCAACAAAAGTTCCTATACTCATTTCTATAAGACTGCTTGATGCTATATAACCTTTTTCTCCTATATTAAATGAAACAGGATCATAAAATGCTGCAGCAGCAACAAAAACAGCTGCTAAACCGACTAAACTATGAAATGCAGCAACTAATTGCGGTAATGCAGTCATTTCAATTTTAAGAGCTATAAATGTTCCTATTAATCCTCCTACTAAAACTGCAGCACCTATTTCTGTATAACTTAAAACACTTTTAAACATCAAAGTGGTGATTATTGCTATTACCATTCCTGCAATCCCAAATATATTTCCTCTACGAGATGATTCTGGATGAGAAAGACCTCTTAAAGCAAAAATGAAAAGTAATGCTGAGACTAAATATAAAATTGCTACTAAATTATTAGACATTAATTTTCTTTTTTTATTTTATTTTTTTTCTTAAACATTGATAGCATTCTATAAGTAACAATAAACCCACCAAAAATATTGATAGAAGCAAGGGTTACTGCAATTATTCCAAAAATTTTTGAAATATCAAAACCTACAGGACCAGCAGCTAATATTGCTCCAACAATAATTACACTTGAAATAGCATTAGTAACTCCCATTAATGGACTATGTAGAGCAGGAGTAACTGACCAAACAACATAATATCCTATAATACAGGCAAGAAAAAATACTGTTAAACCTATAACAAAAACATCATTACTATGAGCGACTATGGTATCCATATTATTTAAAATTTTCTAATTTTATATCACCTTCATGAGATAAAATTACTGAGTTCATTATTTCATCATTCCAATCAATTTTGATTTTTTTTTCATCTTGATTAATTAAAATATTTAAAAAATTAACAATATTTTTTGCGTACAATGAAGAAGCATCCTTTGCTACTCTTCCGGGTACATTAGTATATCCTAAAATTTGAACACCTTTGTGATTTACAATTTCTCCAATTTTACTAAGAGGGCAGTTTCCACCTGACTCCACTGCTAAATCAACAATTATGGATCCATTGGCCATAGATTCCACCATTTTTTCTGTAACTAAAATGGGAGCTTTTTTCCCAGGTATTAAAGCAGTACAAATAATGATATCCTGTTTGGAAATAGTTTCTGCAATTAAAAGAGATTGCTTTTCTTTATATTCTTTGCTCATTTCTTTTGCATATCCTTCCGAAGTTTCAGATTGTTTTGACTCTTCATCTTCAACCATAATAAATTTTGCACCTAAACTTTCTACCTGCTCTTTCGTTGCACTTCTGACATCAGTAGCAGAAACAACTGCTCCTAATCTTTTTGCTGTTGCTATAGCTTGCAAACCCGCTACACCAACACCTAAAATCATTACTTTTGCTGGATTAACTCTTCCAGCAGCTGTCATCATCATTGGAAAAGCTTTTTTAAACTTTTCAGCAGCATCAATTACAGCTTTATATCCAGCTAAATTAGCTTGAGAAGAAAGAACATCCATGCTTTGAGCTCTACTAATACGAGGAATTAATTCCATACAACAAGAGGTAATTTTGTTTTCTTTTAATGCTTCAAAATGACTTTTATTTTCATAAGGGTTCAAAAGCCCTATTAATATAGCACCAGGTTTCATATTTTTAATATCTTGTTTACTTGGTATTTTCACACAAAGACAAATATCTGCATTAAGACATTCAGCTCGATTAACAATTCTTGCATTAGCTAGTTTATATAATTCATCATCATATCCAGATAGAATTCCTGCACCAGCTTCTATTAAAATTTCTGCTTTAAATCTTTCTAATAACTTAATTGAATCAGGAGTAGAAGCAACTCTTTGTTCGTTTACATCATTCTCCTTTAAGATTGAAATTTGCACGCCTTCTTATAATTAGAGGTTAGACAATTTCAAAGCTTTTTGTTGTCTTTTATTAAGTTCTTTTTCTTGGAAATTTTCAATCAAATTATTAAAAAGTCTATACCAATTTACTTCAGCTTTTAAATGCATAAATACTGAACCTAATCCGACTGCTGCTCTATCCATAAATACAAATTCTTTAGGTGGTTTGATACCGCCTAGTTTTTTAAGCTCAGAATGGACCTCAGCTGCCACTTTAGCTCCATAAACACCATTATCACTCTCTTGTATTTTTTGAACTTTATCTTTCATTAAAGGGGAATATATAAATTTAGCCCATTTATTTAGAACTTCTATCTTTTTTTTTGAAATATCAGTAAAACCCCATTGTTCATAGGCCTCAACAATTTTTGTTTGATCATTTTTTTGAAGAGCAAAATATAGATCTATAACGCCTTTAATAAACTTTCCTTTAAAAATCCTCATACAACCAAAATCAAATAGATTTACCGACAAGTTATTTTGTATAGTATAATTTCCTAAATGAGGATCTCCATGTATGATACCATATTCATAAAAAGGTTTATACCAAGCATAAAACATATTTTTTGCAATTGTATTTCTGTCTTCTTTTTTTTCTTTTATAAATTCTAAAATAGGCTTTCCTTCTAACCAGGTCATAGTAAGCAATCTTTTAGTTGATAGACTATCTATTACCTCAGGAACATGAACAAGCTCACTATCTGAAAATATATTACTAAATACTTTCATTAATTTTTTTTCTCTTACATAATCTAGCTCTTCTTTTAATCTTTCTGTAATTTCTTTATATATATCAGTTGTTTTAATTGCTTTATTATAAGATTGATAAATAGAAAAAATCATTTTTAATTGAGATAAATCAGCTGATACTGCAGATTCCATATCTGGATATTGAAGTTTACAAGCAACAACTTTATTATTTTCTATCAAAGCTTTGTGAACCTGACCTAATGATGCAGCTTTGCTAGCTTCTTTACCAAAACTATCAAAACTTTCTTGCCATTTTGAAGACAATTCTGCAGCCATTCTTCTTTTAACAAATAGCCAACCCATTGATGGTGCATTAGATTGTAAATGTCTTAATTCTTCTACATATTCTGGAGGAAGTAAATCAGGTATAGTTGCAGATAGTTGAGCAACTTTCATTAAAGGTCCTTTAATTCCACCAAGAGCAGTTCTTATTTCTTCAGCATGCTTTTTCTTATTTATCTTAACACCTAAATATTTTTGTGTAGCAAGTTTTGTTGCTAATTTTCCAACAACTCCTCCAACTTGAGCATATCTTTTGATTTGTTTTGGTAAACTTTTGGATTCTAAATCTTTCATAAAATAATTTTAAATTTTTTCCAAATCATCTATAAAATTTTCAATAACTTTAATTCCTTTTTTCCAAAAATCAGAATTAGAAGGATTTAAATGAAAAGGCCTTAGTAAATTTTTGTAATCTTTGGATCCGCCTGATTCTAAAAGAGTAATATATTTTTTATCAAAATTTGATAATCCTTCTTCATAAACCCCATAAAGAGAATTTACTAAACAATCTCCAAATGCATATGCATATACATAAAAAGGAGAATGAATAAAATGAGGAATATATGACCAGTAATACTTATATTCTTCTTCAAACTCTATTGAAGGACCAAGGCTTTCTTTTTGAACCTGTATCCAAATTGAGCAAATTTCTTCTGTTGATAATTCAGATTTTTTTCTTTGAAGATGAACTTTTTTTTCAAACTGATAAAAAGCTATTTGACGAACAACTGTATTAAGCATGTCCTCAACTTTATTTGCTAGTAATGCTTTCTTTTCCTTTAAATTTTTTTCATTTTTTAAAAGAGATTTAAATGTAAGCATTTCACCAAAAACGCTAGCAGTTTCAGCCAGTGTTAGAGGAGTGGAAGAATTAAAATGTCCTTGCTTATTTGCTGATAAATATTGATGAACACCATGACCTAGTTCATGCGCTAATGTAGCTACATCTCTAGATTTACCCTGAAAGTTAAGCAAAATATACGGATGAACACTCGGAACAGTTGAGGCTGAAAAGGCTCCAGGTGATTTTCCGGTCATAACTGGTGCATGTATCCATGATTTTTCAAAAAATATTTCAACAATTTTTCCAATTGATGGATTAAAGTCCGTATATGCTTTTGTAACAATTTTTCTTGCACTATCCCAAGTATATTGTTTTTTACTTTGAAAAGGTAAGGGTGCATTTCTATCCCAATATTTTAATTTTTTTAAACCAAACCATTTAGCTTTAATGGCATAATAACGATGAGATAATCTTTTATAAGAATCACTCACTGTATTAGAAAGCGCATCAACAACTTTATCTTCTACAACATTGGATAGATTTCTTGCACTTACTGGATTAGGGAGTTTTCTCCATTCATCATTAATTGATTTATCTTTTGCTAGTGTATTAGTAATAGTTGCAAATAAATTAATATTTTTTCCTAAAGTTTTTCCTACTGATTTTGCTGCTGTTTTTCTAGTAGAGGTTTTATTATCAGACAATAAATTTAATATTTCAGCGCTACTTAGAAGTTTATTTTTAAATGGAAATCTCAGAGCAGCTATTGTATCATCAAACAACCTAATCCATGCACTAGAAGAAGTAAGGCTTTTATCTTGTAAAAGTTTTTCTAATTTTTTATCAAGTTGATAAGGTTTAAAAGATCTTCTATTTATTATCCAATTTTTATATTTTATTAATTTTTTTTCTTTAAAAAAAATTTTAATTTTTTTATCTGAAATTTGATTTAATTCTAAAGTAAAAAAAATTAGCATAGAAGAAAATTTAGTAATTTTTTCTTGCATCTGTTGAAAAAAAATTTTGTTTTTTTCATTTTCTATATTTTCAGATACTAGCAGATGTGCATATGACAATATTTTATCCATAATTTCATCAATCTTCTCTATTTCTTCAATTGCTTTTAATAATTTAATTGCAGATAGCTTAATTACTTTACCTTCATACTTTTTAGAGAATGATTTAGATAATTTTTCAATAAGATTAAGATCTTTAAGTATCTTCCTAGAATTAATTGAGGAATATAAATCTCCTAAATTCCATATAGGAAGCGTATTATTAAGAACTTTTTGATTTGATTGCTTGTTTTTTTTTACCATTTCTTTAAATTAGATATAGTTCTATAATCTAGCCTTTGTAGGGAGGACAAGTAATATGTCTATAAATTTTGACAATTTTAATAGTGTGGTGAGTTTATTTAATCAACAATGTAAGGAACTGAAGGATAGTCCCTATTTATGGAGAAAAGTTGAGGGAAAATTCCTTTCTTTAAGCTGGTTAGAAGTACAAAAAAAAGTAAATGCTCTAGCAAAGGGTTTAATAAGTCTTGGAATTTTAAAGGGGGATAGAGTTGTAATTCTATCAGAAAATAGACCTGAATGGCAAATTGCCGACCTAGCTATAATGTCTATCGGTGGTATTACAGTTCCTGCATATACTACAAGTACCACAAGTGATTATAAACATATTATTAATCATTCTGAAGCAAGATGCATCATTGTATCTTCTAATGATTTAGCATTAAAGGCTATTCCTGCCACATTAAATAGTAAATGCAAAAATGTTATATTAATAGATGAAGATAAAAAAAAATTTGATGAGCCCTTATTTTTTGCAAACTGGAATGATTTGATTGAACAAAATAATCATTCTACTAATGATAATGATTTAGAAAAAAATATTAAATTACAAAAAAGAACTGATACAGCTTGTATAATTTATACCTCAGGTACTGGTGGAAGCCCAAAAGGGGTAATGTTAAGTCATGGAGCAATGTTAACGAATTGTACAGGTGCTCAAGAATTGTTAAAAAATTTAATTTCTGATTTAAGTGAAATTAGGTTTTTATCTTGGCTTCCTCTTTCTCATTCTTATGAACATACTTTACAATTTTATGAAATGGGTATTGGTGCACAAATATATTATGCTGAGGGTATTGATAAACTTTTAGTAAATATGAGTGAAGTCAAACCACATTTTATGACAGCAGTACCAAGATTTTATGACTCACTTCATACCAGAATCTCACAAGGATTAAAAAAACAAGGAAAATTAAGTCAGTTATTTTTTTCAACAACTCTTAAACTAGGAAAGAAAAAATATAATAACCAAAAAATGACATCTATGGAAAAATTTTTAAATGGGATCATGGATAAAATAGTTAGAAAAAAAGTTAATAAGAGATTTGGAGGCAGTTTAAGAGCTTTGGTTTCTGGAGGAGCTGCTTTAAACTATGAAGTAGGACTTTATTTAACTGCTTTAGGATTACCTTTATTACAGGGCTATGGCCAAACTGAAACTGCACCTGTTGTAAGCGCCAATCCTCCTGAAAGAATTAAATTAGATACTGTTGGGACTATATTTAAAGGAACAGAAGTAAAAATTGCTGAAGATGGAGAAATATTAGTTCGAGGAGAAAATATTATGAATGGTTATTGGAATGACCCAAAAGCAACCTCTTCAACAATTGTAAATGGTTGGGTTCATACTGGTGATATTGGTGAATTTGATGAAGATAGCTACCTTAAAATTACAGATAGAAAAAAAGATATAATAGTCAATGCAGGAGGAGATAATATCTCACCTTCAAGAGTAGAAGAAAAACTTAATATTGAACCAGAAATATCTCAATCAATGGTTTACGGTGATTTTAAAAACTATTTAGTTGCTATCATTGTTCCAGACAAAGAGCAGGCTTTATTATGGGCAAAAAATAATAATAAAGAAAATAGCTTATCTACTTTAGTTAAAGATGAAGACTATAATAAAATGATAAAAGAAATTATATCAAAAGTTAATAATAACCTCTCAGTTATAGAACAAGTAAGAAAATTTATATTAATTGATCATGAATTTACTATTGAAAATGATATGATGACACCAACAATGAAAGTTAAAAGATATAAGATAAAAAGTGTTTTTGGAGATCAGTTAGAAAACTTATATTAATCAGAATTATGTTTCATTTTTTCTAATTGTTCTTTTGTGGCTTCTAATTGATACTTTTCTTTCCACTTATAATAAGGCATTCCATAAATTATTTCTCTTGCTTCATCATAATTTATTTTTATATTTCTTTTTTCAGCAGCGCTTAAATACCATTTAGATAAGCAATTTCTACAAAATCCTGATAAATTCATTAAGTCAATATTTTGAACATCAGTTCTTTTTTTCAAATGATTAATTAAAGTTTCTAAAACTTCAGCATATATTTCTTTTTGTATTTTATTGTCCATTTATTTTAATAAAAAAGTTACATATTTAGTAAATATCAATTATACATTATACGATAATAAATGAAACGTAATAGAAAAGCTAAAATATTAGCTACCCTAGGTCCAGCTTCTTCATCTGAAGAAATAATTGATAAACTTTTTGTTGCAGGATGTGATGTATTTCGCTTAAATTTTTCACATGGATCAATTGAGGACCATAGAAATAACTATAAATATATAAGATCTCTTGAAAAAAAATATGATCATGCAACTTGTATATTAGCAGATTTGCAGGGTCCAAAGCTAAGAATTGGAACATTTGTCCAAGATAAAATAGAATTAAAAAAAGGCCAAAGTTTTGTACTCGATTTAGACTCTTCCCCTGGAAATAAAGATAGAGTTAATTTTCCTCATGAAGAAATTTATGAAACTATGAATCCTAATAGTGAAATTTTAATTGATGATGGAAGAATTAAATTACAAATTATTAAACAAGAAAAAAAATCACTTACAACTGAGGTATTAAATAGTGGTATTATTTCAAATAATAAAGGTGTTAATATTCCTGGAGTAGTTTTACCAATTTCATCATTAACACAAAAAGACAAATCTGATTTAAATAAAGCTCTAGAAATGGGCGTAGATTGGGTGGCATTATCTTTTATTCAAAGTGCTGAAGATATAAATAATTTAAGAAAACTAGTTGGTAATAAAGCATCTATAATGGCTAAAATAGAAAAACCTTCTGCTGTTAAAAATATTGATTCAATAATTGAAGCCAGTGATGGATTAATGATAGCTAGAGGAGATTTAGGTGTTGAAATGCCTGCTGAACAAATACCTGTAATTCAAAAAAATATAATTAGTCGATGCAGAGATTTTGGTAAACCTGTAGTTGTGGCCACTCAAATGTTAGAAAGTATGGTTTCAAATCATACACCAACAAGAGCCGAAGCATCTGATGTAGCAAATGCTATATATGATGGAACTGATGCAGTTATGTTATCTGCAGAATCAGCAATTGGTTTGTTTCCTGAAGAATCAGTTACGATTATGAATAGAATAATTAAAAGTGTGGAAACAGATAGTAATAATTTTAATCTTGAGATTAAGAATCAAGAAAATTTATCTATGAATAAAAAAATAAGTACTACTGATGCAATTACTAGTGCAGCTTACACAATAGCAAAAAATGCAGAGGCTAAAGCTATAGTAACTTTTTCTGTAAGCGGAATCACAACTATGAGAATGTCTCGAGAAAGAGCTCCAGTATTAATTATTGGTCTTTCTCCAATACTAAAAACAGCTAGAAAACTTCAAATTTCTTGGGGAGTTTATTCCATTCATGCCAAACAAGACGCTCAAAATGCAACAGAAATGGTAAGCATAGCTTGTAAAGCGCTAAAAAATAAACATTTAGCAGAAGCTGGTAATTCAATAGTTATCACCGCAGGAGTTCCTTTTGGAAGTGCTGGATCAACAAATCTCCTTAGGATAGCTGAAATTATTGACGATAAAGATCTTACTTAAGAAGTTTACAAGCTTCATCAATTCTCTGGCAAGCTTCTATTAAAATTTTCTCACTCGTAGCATATGAAAGACGAAAGTATGGTGATAAGCCGAAAGCTTCTCCTTGTACTCCAGCAACTCCCCTACTTTCAAGAAGATAGTTCATAAATTTTTCGTCAGAATCTAATATTATTCCATCAGGTGTTTTTCTGCCAATAATTCCTTCACAATTTGGATATACATAAAATGCACCAGGAGGAATTCCACAAGAGATGCCATCAATAGAATTTAATTTTTCAACAACTAAGTCTCTTCTTTTTTTAAAAGCAATATTATGCTTTTCTATAAAATCTTGATTACCTTGAAGGGCTTCTACAGATGCTGCCATGCTAATAGACGAAGTTGAAGAATTACTTTGAGATTGAATCTTATTCATTCCCAATATTATTTCTTTTGGAGCGCCACAATAACCCAATCTCCAACCAGTCATACAATAAGCTTTTGAGACACCATTTAAAGTTAAAGTTCGATTCTTGAGCTCAGGGACAGTTTCAGCAATTGTATTAAATTTTTGTTTGTCATAAATAATTTTTTCATAAATATCGTCAGTTAAAATATAAATATTAGGATATTTAAGAAGTATTTGACCTAAATGTATAAGCTCTTCTTTAGAATATACTGAACCAGTTGGATTACTGGGACTATTTAAAAAAAGCCATTTAGTTTTTGGCGTTATATATTTTTCAAGATCATAGGGCGTTAACTTAAAATCATTTTTTTCACTGCACTTTACAATAACTGGTTTTCCTTCAGCTAATAAAACTATATCTGGATAACTTACCCAATATGGTGCAGGAATTATAACCTCGTCACCTGGATTAAGTGTTGCCATCATAGCATTATAAATAATATGTTTCCCTCCAACACCTACCATTATTTCGTCATTTGAATATTCTAGATTATTTTCTTTTTTAAATTTATTTATAATTGCATTTTGCAATACAGGCGTACCCTTTCCTGGTACATACCTAGTTAATCCTTCATTCATCGCTTTAATTGCAGCCTCTCTGATATTTACAGGTGTATCAAAATCTGGTTCTCCTGCTGCTAAAACTAAAATATCTTTTCCTTCAGCACGTAATGCATTTGCTTTGGTATTAATACCAACAGTCATAGATGGTTTAATTCTAGATAGTCTATCTGCTACAATATTCATTTGTTGAAAATCAAATTATAAAATGTTCAATAACTAGACTTGTGCATGTAAACAATAAAAAAATGGCGAAAATTTTTTTTAAAATTTCTTTACTAATTTTTGAAGACAATTTTGCTCCAATATTCGCTGTAAATATGCTTGTTGAAATAACCAAAGCAACTATTAAAATATTTACATATCCAAGTGAATATGGTGGTAGACCCTCAATATTGATACCTAAAAATATATAGGAAATGGCTCCTGGTAAGGCAATAAAAAATCCCAAAACAGCGGAAGTTCCAACAGCTTGATGTATTTTTTTTGAAAATATACCTAAAATTGGAACACTAAAACTACCTCCACCGATTCCTATCAAGGCTGAAAATAATCCTATTAATCCACTAATAGAAAAATTAGTAAAAAAATTTTGAGGAATATCGTTACCAATTGTTTTTATATTTCTCTGAAAAAACATATTTAAAGAAATTAAAAAAGCTAAACTAATAAAAATTAATACTAAAATTTCACCTTCAATTCTACTTGCTAGTAATGATCCAATTATAGATCCTGATATAATACCTGCTACCCATTTCTTTACAACATTTCTATCTATGTTGTTTAATTTTATATGTGAAAGCACAGACGAGATAGAAGTAAATACTATTATACAAAGAGAAGAAGCTACTGATACATGCATTACAACATCTATTGAATAGCCTAATTGTAACAAAATAAAATATGAAACAGGAACGATTATTATTCCTCCACCAACTCCTAATAATCCAGCTATCAAGCCTGAAAAAAGACCCGTCAATAAAAATGTTACAATTAAAATTATCAATTAAAAACCTTTTTGCATTAGAAATTATGTAGTAAACGAGTTCAATAAAAAGTAAAAAGAAATTAAATTATGACACATATTCATTGGTTAGGTGCAGGTTTATCTTCAGTTCCAGGAATAAGAAGAATTGCTTCAAGTGGCAATAAAATTACTGTATGGAACAGAACTTTGTCTAAAGCTGAATATAGCATTAATCATATAAACTCTGAAAAAGTATTGGCAAAAAAATATGATCTTGATGAAATAAAAAATCAACTTAACAAAGGGGATATTGTAGTTTCTCAATTGTCTGCAAATATGCACCCAGAAATAGCTAAAGTTTGTCTTGAAAAAAATTGTCATTTTGCATCTACCAGCTATATTTCTCCAAATTTAAAAGAACTAGACTTAGAAGCTAAAGAGAAGAATTTAGTTTTTATAAATGAGATAGGTTTAGATCCTGGAATTGATCATTTTTTTTCTCATCTTTTAGTTTCAGAATTAAAACAACAAAATATAAATGACTGTGTGGTATCATACTATTCTTATTGTGGAGGAATACCTGCTGTATCTAATGATTTTAAATATAAATTTAGTTGGTCGCCTGTAGGCGTTATAAAAGCCCTTAATAATAAAGCAAAATTTATTAGTAACTTTCAAGAAAAAGAGGTAATTCCCTACCATCAAGTAAGTACATACTCAGTAAATGATGAAAATTTTGAAGCTTACCCAAATAGAGATTCCATTCCATATATAACAGAATATAATTTTGATCACTCTTGGAAAATCAACAATTTCGTAAGAGGCACTTTAAGACTAAATGGATGGGCAAAAGCATGGAAAGAGATTTTTTTAATGTTAGAGAATCCAAGTTCAGATATCGAAGAAAAAATTCAAAGCAATAGTGATGAATTGTGGGCAAATCATCAGTACGAAAAAGATGAGAAAGATAGAGTGGTTCTTTCTGTAAAAATGGAAGCATCTAACAATGATGGTGTAGTTTGGGCAAGAAGTTATGAATTAGATCAAAGTGGTAGTGGTGAAAATAGTGCTATGGCAATTTTAGTTTCAATCACTCTTTCTGCAGGAATAGATTTAATCCTAAATAATAAACTTCATACAGGGGTACAAGCGGCACCCTCTGATAAAGAAAATATAGAATATTTTTTTAAAATTTTAAAAGATTACAAAATAAATTATATTAGTAAATAATGAACTCTAATACTTTCACTCTAGGTATTATTAGAGAAACAAGAGAAGACGAAAGCAGAGCCCCTCTAGTTCCCAATCATGTAACAAAAATTAAGGAAAAATATAATCATGTTAATATTCTTGTTCAACCATCAAAAAACCGATGTTTTAGTAATTTAGAATATAAGAATGCAGGCGCTATAATTCAAGAAGATCTTAATGAATGCAATATAATATTGGGAGTAAAAGAAATAGGAACAAAATTTTTAAATAAAAATAAAACATATTTATTTTTTTCACATACTTCTAAAATCCAATCTGATAATTCTTCTTCAACCCAAGGTACTCCTGGGATGGATAAGAAAGAGTTAATAAAAACAATTTTAGAAAAAGATATAACATTAATAGACTATGAAAATATTAGAAATAAATATGGGGCTCGTTATTTAGGATTTGGTCGATTTGCAGGAATAGTTGGATGTTATAATTCTTTATCTCTTTACAAAAAATTTATAAAAAAAACAGATATGAAGAGAGCTTTTGAATTAAAAAATTATGAGTCTTTAATAAAAGAAATTGGTAATAATAAATTTTCTGAAATAAAAATTTTAGTTACAGGAGATGGAAGAGTTGCAAAAGGTGTCTTAGAATTATTACAAAAAACAAATATTACTCAAATATCAAAAGAAGAATATCTTAACAAAAATTTTTCTTATCCTGTATTTTGTAATTTAAAAACTGAAGACTATGTTAAATCTAATTCAAAAAATGATTTTCATCTTCAGCATTTTATTGAATTTCCAAATGATTATACATCAAAAGCTCACGAATACTTACTAAGCACAAATATATTAATAAGTGCTCATTATTGGGACCCCCACTCACCTAAAATTTTTGAATTAAAAAATTTAAATGAATATTTAAATCTGCAAGTTATTGGAGATATTACCTGTGATCTTAATGGTTCTATTCCTACAACTTTAAAATCAACAACAATAAAAGATCCATACTTTTATTATGATAAAAAAGAATTATCTGAATGTTCACAATCAAAAGAGTCAATTGCTGTTATGGCTGTTGACAACCTGCCTTCTGAGCTCCCAAGAGATTCAAGTACTGAATTTGGAGATGGTGTTTTAAACGAAGTACTACCTTTCATAATTGGAAAAGATGATGGTAGAATTTATAATGCCACAATAATAAAAAAAGGTAAATTTCTATCTAGATATTCATATATAGAAAAGTATATTAAAAAATAATGAACCAAAACTCCTCTAACTTTGATGCTCTTAGTGAAGCAAATAATAACAAATTTGTAATAACAAGTGATTATAAACCCAATGGAGATCAGCCAAATGCCATAAATTCATTAGTAAAAAATATAAAAAAAGGAGAAAATGAGCAGGTATTGCTTGGAGTTACTGGCTCAGGGAAAACTTTTACAATCGCTAAAGTTATAGAGGCATTGCAAAAACCTACTCTCATCATGGCGCCAAACAAAACTCTTGCAGCACAACTATACGGTGAAATGAAAAGTTTATTTCCTAATAATGCAGTTGAATATTTTGTTAGTTATTACGATTATTATACTCCTGAGGCATATGTTCCTCGATCTGATACATATATTGAAAAAGAATCTTCAATAAATGAACAAATTGATCGATTAAGACATTCTGCAACTCGTTCTTTAATAGAAAGAAGAGATACAATAATTGTTGCATCTGTTTCGTGTATATATGGAATAGGCTCAGTTGAGACCTATTCTTCAATGTCATTTACTTTAGAAAAAAATCAAAACATTGAAAGAGATTTTATAATTAGAAAATTAGTTGAACTTTTATATAAACGAAGAGATATGGACTTTAAAAGAGGAAGCTTCAGAGTAAAAGGTGATATTTTAGAAATTTTTCCATCTCACTTTGAAGATCGTTCTTGGAAAATTTCAATGTTTGGAGATGAAATTGAAATGATTACTGAAGTCGATCCTCTAACTGGTGAAAAATTAGATTCATTAGATAAAATAAGAATTTT
Source organism: uncultured Alphaproteobacteria bacterium (assembly GCA_902577425.1). GTDB lineage: Bacteria > Pseudomonadota > Alphaproteobacteria > HIMB59 > MarineAlpha5-Bin3. Next base: position 109,262 of record CACGZD010000002.1, read on the forward strand.
TGCAAACTCACACTATGTCACTCCCAAACCTACTATTAAAAAAGCGATAACTCAAATTAAAGAAGATTTAAAACAGCAACTTGTTGTTTTTGAAACTGAAAATAAATTATTAGAAAAACAACGTCTTGATGAAAGAACAAATTTTGACTTAGAGATGTTAGAAACAACAGGAAGTTGTAGTGGAATTGAAAATTATTCTAGATATCTGTCAGGAAGAAAACCGGGTGAACCTCCTCCAACACTTTATGAATATATTCCAGAAGATTCTCTTTTATTTATTGATGAAAGTCACATTACATGTTCACAAATTTCAGGTATGTACAAAGGTGACTTTTCGCGAAAATCAACTCTTTCACAATATGGATTTAGATTACCTAGTTGTTTAGATAATAGACCTCTTAAAAGAGAAGAATGGGATGCAATGAGACCACAAACAGTCTTTGTCAGTGCCACTCCGGGAGACTATGAATTAGATAAAACTGGTGGAATATTTGTTGAACAAGTAATTAGACCTACTGGTCTGGTAGATCCTCCAATAGAAATTAGACCCACTAAACATCAAATAGATAATCTTGTTGATGAATGTCGTAAAACTATTGAAAGTGGTTATAGGGCCATGATCACAACTTTAACCAAAAAAATGTCTGAAGATCTTACTGAATATTTACATGAAGAAGGCTTTAAAGTTCGCTATTTACACTCTGATATTGATACTTTGGAAAGAATTGAGATAATTAGAGATTTACGTTTAGGTGTCTTTAATATTTTAGTTGGCATTAATTTACTTAGAGAAGGTTTAGATATACCTGAATGTGCTCTAATGGCAATTCTTGATGCTGATAAAGAGGGATATTTAAGATCCAAAACAAGTTTAATTCAAACAATAGGACGAGCAGCAAGAAATGTTGAAAGTAAAGTTGTTATGTATGCCGATACTAAAACTAAAAGTATGTTAGCAGCAATAGAAGAAACATCGAGGAGAAGGAAAAAGCAACTTCAGTATAATAAAGAAAATAACATTACTCCTGTTAGTATTAAAAAATCTATTGAGGAGATAATTGATAGTACAGCTGAACAAGATCATGTTACAATTCCAATAGATAATGTTAAGCAGTTAGTTGGAAAAGATCTTGAGATACATATAAAGGAATTAGAAAAAAAGATGAATACATTTGCATCTAATTTGGAATTTGAAGATGCTGCGACTGTTCGTGATGAAATTAATAGATTAAAAGCAAAACAAATGGGTTTAAATAAAAAAGCATTAGAAAGATAAAATGGTGGAAGATTATATTAATTTTTCTCAGAAAAACAGTACAGGTATAATAAAACTCAACAGACCTAAAGCTTTAAATGCCCTTAATTATGATATGGCTGAAATTTTTTTAAAAAAATTGAATGAATGGGATCTAGAAAATTCAATAAAAAGAGTTTTAGTATATGGTGAAGGAAATGCTTTTTGTGCTGGTGGAGATGTAAAAAATCTTTTTCTATCTTCTAATAAAAATAATTTAAAAGAAATATTTTTTCAAAAAGAATACACTTTAAATAATGCAATTAATGAATTTAAAAAAGATTATTTGAGTATTTGGAATGGAATTGTTATGGGAGGAGGCGTCGGTTTATCAATGTATGGCAAATATAGAGTAGCAACACAAAACACAAAGTTTGCTATGCCTGAAAGTGCAATAGGTTTTTTTCCCGATGTAGGAGCAAGTTATTTTTTATCTAAATTAAATAGAGGTGTAGGATTATTTCTAAGCCTTACAGGAATTGCTATCAATGCTCGTGATGTTATGGATCTTGGTTTAGCAACTCATTACTTTGATGCAGATAAGATTGAAGAAATAAAAAAAAATTATATACAAACGGGGAATATAGAAAATACTAGTCAATATCCTAAATTAGATTCCATAATTGATAAAAATAAAAATTTTATTGAAGATATTTTTCAAAATAGTTTAATTGATATATTTTATCAATTAAAGAATTCTAAAGATGAGTTTGGTAAAAAAATATATTCTCATTTACTTACCCGATGTCCAATGAGTCTAGCTATTTCTATAGAATTACTTAATAATGCTAAATCTAAGTCTTTAAAAGAATGTTTAGAAATGGAATATCAACTTTGCCAACATATGGTTTATAGAAATGATTTTGATAATGGAGTTGATGCAGTTTTAGTAAGTAAGACGCATAAGCCTAAATGGAGTCCTTCATCTATAGAAAATATAAATTTTGATGAAGTTTATAAAATGTTTGAACCTCACGTAGAAAAATTATATTTGTAATTATGGTTTCATCATTACCTAGTTCAGCGAAAGTAGTTATAATAGGCGGAGGAGTAGCTGGTTGCTCAGTAGCCTATCATCTTGCCAAATTTGGATGGAAAGATATTGTTTTATTAGAAAGAGATCAATTAACTTCAGGAACTACTTGGCATGCTGCAGGGCTAATAGGACAGATTGGTTCATCAGCAACAATTACCAAGTTAAGAAACCATTCATTAAATTTATATAAAGAACTTGAAAAAGAAACAGGCTTATCAACAGGACTTAAACAAAATGGATCTTTAACTGTTGCAACTACTAAAGGTAGATTAGATGAGCTAAAGAGGCAGGTAAACACTGCTCAACTTTTTAATATCGATGCAAGAGAAGTAAGCAATGATGAAATTTCAGAAATTTATCCAGTAATAAATACAGAAGATATAATTGGCGGAGTCTTTATTCCCAAAGATGGACAAGCAGATCCAGTAGGGGTAACAAATGTTCTAGCTAAAGGGGCAAAACAAAATGGTGCAAAAATTATTGAAAATTGTTTAGTTAAAAAAATACTAACAAAAAATAATAAGATTGAGGGTGTAGAGACTAATCAAGGAAAAATTGAATGCGAATATATAGTTCTTGCGTCAGGTATGTGGTCTAGACAAATAGCTGCTGAGGTTGATGTAAGTGTTCCTTTATATCCAGTAGAACATTTTTATATTTTAACCGAACCAATAGATAATTTAAATAAATCACTTCCAGTTTTAAGAGATTACAATCATTGTCTTTATATAAAGGAAGATGCAGGTAAGTTTTTAGTAGGAATATTTGAACCAAATGCAAAACCAGCTTTTACAAAAACTAATATAGTACCAAATGATTTTTCTTTTGCTGAATTGCAGGAAGATTTTGATCATTTTGAACCATATTTAATGCATGCAGTAAAAAGAATACCTAATCTTGAGACTGCAGGAATTAGAAAATTTTTTAATGGGCCTGAATCTTTTACTCCTGATACAAACTATTTGTTAGGTGAAACACCTGAAATTAAAAATTTTTTTGTTTGTTGTGGTTTTAACAGTATTGGAATTGTTAGCGCAGGAGGTGCAGGAAAGGTTACAGCAGAATGGATGATTAATGGAGAAGTTAATGAAGATGTTTTTTCTCTCGATATAACTCGATTTGAAAAATTTCACTCTGAAACAAATTTTATAATTAATAGAGCTGCAGAAAGTTTAGGTAATCAATATGCTATGCATTGGCCATATAAACAACAAAAAACATCACGAAATATCAAAATTTTTCCTTATCATGATTTTTTAAAAAAAGAAGGTGCTTGCTTTGGTCAAGTAGCTGGGTTTGAAAGTCCCTTGTGGTATGCAATAGATGGAGAAAAGCCAGAATTTAAATATAGTTTTGGATATCAAAATTGGTACAAATCTGCACAAAATGAAACTATAAATACGAGAAAAAATGTTGGTTTTTTTGAATTAACTCCTTTTGCAAAATTTGAAATTGAAGGTGAAGCTGCATATTCATCTCTTCAATACTTATGTGCTAATGATATTAAAAATAATGATGGTACAATTACATACACACAAATGCTAAATTCTAAAGGAGGAATAGAGGCTGATCTGTCAGTAACATGTATTTCAAAAAATAAATTTAGAATTATAACTGGCTCAGGTGTGAGAGAGCATGATAAAAAACATATACTTCGTTATTTAGATCAAGATGTTAAATTTACTGATATTACAGATAATTATTCTTGTTTTGGAATTTTTGGACCTAAAAGTAGATCATTACTTACTCAAATGGTTGGAAATGAATTTGAAAATAATAAATTTCCCTTTGGTACGGGAAAATTTTTAAAAGTTAATAATATTGATATTTGGTTTCAAAGGCTTTCATACGTTGGAGAGTTAGGTTGGGAATTATATATACCAATAAAAGAATCTAAAAAAATTTATGAGATAATTAATAATATAGGTAAAAATTTTAATATGGTTCATGCAGGGAGACTTGCCATGGATATTATGCGTATGGAAAAAGGTTATCTACATTGGGGACATGATATTTCACCTGCAGAAAACCCTTATGAATCAGGTTTGGATTTTGCTGTAAAGGAAAATAAAGATTTTGAATTTCTTGGAAAAAAAAGTTTATTAAACAATAAATCTAATCAAAAAAAACAGCTGGCGATGTTTATCTTAATAGACTCAAACCCTGGCAATCCTTTGTTGCTTCATGATGAACCAATTTATTATAAAGAAAATATTATAGGTGAAACTACATCTGGAAATTATTCTTTTTGCTATAATAAAAATATGGCTTTTGGATATATAGACTCAAAAATAAATAAAAATGATATGAAAAATGAAATATTTCAAATTGAAGTATCTAAAGTGAAATATGATGCAAAACTTCTTCTTTTGCCTTTGCATGACCCTAAAAATAGTAAAATTAAAAGTTAAATTATCTTATAAATTAGATATAATTTAAATTAATATTATGAATATAAAAGATTCTATAAAAAAATTGCCATTATGGAAAAATGAAATTTTTATAGACAGTATAACGGGTGGAATAACTAATCAAAATTTTTTAGTTACAGATGGTCAAAAAAAATATTTTGTTAGAATCGGAGAGGATATATTGGAACATTTAGTAATAAGAAAAAATGAAATTATTGCTAGTCAAGCTGCATCATTGGCAAATATAGCTCCCAAATTAATTTATTCTTCAAAAGGAATCATTGTTTTTGAATATATAAAATCAGTTACTTATAATTCAGAATTAGTAATTAAAAATTTAGACAAAATTATTGAAATTATAAAAAATATTCATATAGAAATTCCTAAATTTATTATTGGTGATCCCCCTTTATTTTGGGTATTTCATGTTGTTAGACATTATTCAAATTTTTTAAGGAAGAATAACAGCCCTTACACTAAAAAATTAGATGAACTAATTATAAAAAGTGATCAGCTAAACAAAATTGCTTCTCCTTATGAAATAGTTTTTTGTCATAATGATTTCTTGCCAGCTAATTTTATAGAAAATGAAAATAAGGTCTGGGTAGTTGATTGGGAATACGCTGGGTTCAATACACCCCTATTTGATTTAGGTGGTTTAGCTTCTAATAATGAATTTTCAAATGACCAAGAAATATATTTACTTGAAAATTATTTTGATGAAAAAATATCAGATGAAAAAATGTCAAAATATTTAGCTATAAAATGTGCATCACTGCTAAGAGAAACTTTATGGAGTATGACTTCTGAAATTACTTCTAAAATAGATTTTGATTATAAGAAATATACAGAAGAAAATTTGAATAAATTTGAAGATGAGTTTAAAAAAATTCAGTAATGAAAATTATAAAATTTTTATTTTTTTTTCTTTTTATTCTAATATTAATCAGTGTCATTATAATTTATAATTTAAATCAAAATTATAATATAAAAAAAATTATAAATGATTTAGAAAAAGATCTTAATGCAAAAATTATATTAAATGAAGAACCTGACTGGATTTTTTTACCTAAAATACAATTAGATATTAAAAGTAAAATAGAAAATAATTCAAATATTTATTCATCAAAAGAAATGAATATTTCTTTTACTCAGTCTTATAACTTCTCTCCCTTGAATTTTAACATAGATAGTAATTCTTTTTTTATTAATGGTCTTGAAATCAAGTCTTTAGAAGCCTATGGAAATTATATTTATAATGATAAAAGAATTATACTAAAGAGCTTAACTGGAAAAGTAGGTGAAGGTAAATTTTCTTTAAATGGAAATATAGATAATTCAGAATTAAAAAAAATAGATATAAATGGAGATCTAAAAAATTTACATTTAAATCAAATATTAAGACAATTAAATTTAGCTAATTGGAAAAGAATAGAGATAAAACTAACATCCAATCAGTTTAAATTAACCACTAATGCAAATAATATTTTACAAACTGCTGAGGCTTCTGTGCCAATAAAAGGAAGTATGTATTTTGCCGTAACAGAAGAAGAAAGATTTGGTATTGCCTTCCTTAAATTACTAATTGAAAAAACACCAAATTTAAACAATTTAAGTAAATCCTTATCTCAGATAATTGATGGATTTGATGGAAAACCAGCACTTTTTAAGGGTGATTTAAATATAAAAAACGGATTAATTCAAACTGATAATTTAAATGTAAAAAATCAAAATAATCGCATAGATATTAAAGGATCCTACGATATGATTTCAGATCTTTTTGATATCAAAATTCTTTTTTTTGAATCAGATAATTTAGTTGTAGAAGCTATAGTACTTGGCAATATAGAAAATCCTTCCATTCAAATAGTTAATGAAAGTGTTATTTCAAATAATAAAGATGAAAATATAGATCTAAAAAAAGTTTTTGATGAAGGTATTCAATCACTAATTGATAAACTTCTTGGAATAAGTGAGTAGTCTCTTCTCAACAATTTTTGGAGTTTTTGGATATATAATTTTAGGTTTTATATTAAAAAAAATTAATATCATTCCTGACTACATTACAAAAAAATTTAATTTTATTTGTTTTAATATTTTATTGCCGATAGCGCTAATCAGTAATTTTTGGCGAATAAAATTTCCAGAAATATTTTTATTTGAATTATTGTTAGTTTTTTTTGGAGCTGGAATAATAATTTTTGTAATTGGATTTTTTTTTAGTAAAAAAATTTTTAATTTTAAAACTGATGATAGTGCATTATTTGGACTGGGGAGTTGTTTTGGAAACTCAGTAGCATTTGGTATTCCTCTTATGTACTCAATTTTAGGGCCAATAAACTCTATGCCTTATATGGTATTAGTATTATTTCATGGATTAATACATTTTACGTATGTAACATTAATAATCGAGGGATATAGAAATAGAGAAGCAACAAACTTTTTAAAATTATTCAAAATAATAATAGGATTACTAAAAAATATTGTTTTATTTGGAATGTTTATTGGAATTTTATTAAATTATTTTGAGATGCCTTTGCCAAATTATTTAAATATTTTTTTACTGCCTATTTCAAAAATTGCATTACCAGCAGTTTTAATAAGCTTAGGTTTTTCTTTAGCAGGATTTAAGATTATGAATGAAATTCGATATTCTGTTATTTTAACTATTTTGAAAAACTTTCTTTTTCCGTGTGTTGCATTTTTTTTGGCAAAATTTATTTTTGTTATGTCTAATCAATTAGTTTTTATCATCACAATTGCAGCAGCACTTCCTAGTGGATCTCAAACTTATTATTTTAGTTACCGATATAATTCCTTACAAAAAATTATTTCTTCAAATATAGTTTTAAGCACATTTGTAAGTTTTTTTACAATTTCATTTATATTTCTATTATTTGGATATTAAGCTGAATTATTATTATAATTTAATAATTTTTGTTTTGCCTTCAAAGTAGATTTACTTTTTGGAAAAATTTTAATAATTTCATCATAAATCCTAATAGCTTGATCGACTTTTCCTTTTTGAAGAAAGATTAATATCATACCATCCATTGCCCCAAAATGACGAGGTTCTAATTTTAATGTGATATTTATATCAGTCATTGATTTATCATATTCTCCCAACATATAATAAGCTGTTGCTCTCTTATTCCATGCTTCTGCAAAATTAGGATTCTTTTCAATCACTTTTGAAAAAAATATTATTGCTTTTTTTAAATTACCATTATGCATTAATCCAATACCGCGAAAAAAATCAGCATTTATTTCAGGATCATTGGTTTCATGCCATATATCCCAAATGTTTAGTTTAATTGTTTTTATTTTTGTTTCATTTTCTGTGATAAGTAATTCAGAAAATAAATTTTCTAATCGTTGATCGTATTGATCTGCTTTTACGTTTAAGCAAAAAAACATTACAATAATTAAAATTCTCAACATTAAAAATATATGTTAGAATAATTTATTTTTAAAAGCAATAAATTGAAATATGATTGATCTTTACACATGGCCTACTCCTAATGGTCGTAAAATAAGTATATTACTTGAGGAATTGAAAATCCCTTACAAAGTTCATTTAATAGATATTAATAATAATGAACAATTCAATAAAAACTTTACTAAAATTTCTCCTAGTAATAAAATTCCAGTTATTGTTGATCAAGAAAATGGAGAAAGTATTTTTGAAACAGGTGCAATTATGCTTTATTTATCTAATAAAAATAATAAATTTTGTTCTCAAAAATATTATTGGGAAATAATGCAATGGTTTTTTTATCAAATTTCCCAGGTAGGTCCTTTTTTAGGGCAGGCTCACCAATTTCTTTATTATCATAAAGGACAAAGTCTTTTTGCAGAAAAAAAATATAAAGATTATGTCAAAAGAGTTTATGATACTCTTGATAAACGTTTAGAAGAAAATGCATTTCTTGGAGTTGAATATTCTATAGCAGATATTGCAACTTGGCCATGGATAGCTAGATTTGAAATTCATCAAACTAATTTAAAAAAATATAATAATATCCTTAGATGGTATAAAATAATTGCCAAAAGAACAGCAGTTATTAAAGGTTATCATCTAGATAAAGAGGATAAAGAAATTCCTCAACCTTAAATCTTATATATAAAAACAGAAATAGCAGTACCTATTAGTAATAAAGCTAATAAAAATTCAATTATTTTTTTCAATTTGGTATTAGTTAAATATAATCGAATAACACTTCCTCCAAAAGCCCAAATACTTATTGAAGGTATATTAATGATGGTTGACATTATAACCATGAAAAGAGTTCCGAAAATTAGATTTTCTTTTTCTGGATAAAATAAAGATACCGCTGTTATGCAGATTACCCAAGCCTTAGGATTAACAAATTGAAATAATATTGCTTCATAATATCTTAAGGGTCTTGATTTTTCTTCATTTGAAGCAACATTTAAAGATCCAAACATTTTATATGCTAAATATAAAATATATGCAGAACCAACATAACGCAAAATATCAAGTAAAATTGGAAAGGATGTAAATAAGCTACCCAATCCCAAACATACAAGAGCCAATTGTATACCATGACCAGTAGGTATACCCAATATATTAGGGATAGATCTAAAAAATCCAAATTTAATTCCAGAGGTAGTTAAAATACTATTATTAGGTCCGGGAGTTGCATACATTACAAAATTATATGCACTTATTGCAACAATTAGCTCCCAGGTTATCATAAATTATTAATCTCGAAAATTTACAAACTGTATAGGAATACCAACATTAAAGTCTTCGATCATTTTCATAACAGATTGAAGATCATCTTTCTTTTTACCATCTACTCGTAATTCATTACCATTTATTTTAATTTGTACTTTAATTTTTGAACTTTTTACATCTGCAGTAATTTTTTTTGCAATAGCTTGTTCTATACCATCAACAAATTTATAAGATTGTCTAACTTTATTACCCCCAGCTTTTTCCAAACTAGATTTACTTATACATAAAGGATCAACCTTTCTTCGAACTAGATGAGTAATAATTAAATCATGAACTTGATTAACTTTTAGTTCATCATCTGTAATAACAATTAAATCATTCTCTTTACGTTCTATGGTTGTGTCAGATCCTTTAAAATCATAACGGTTAGTAATTTCACGAATAGCATTTCCTATAGCATTATCAATTTCTTGAAAATCTAATCTATTTACTACATCAAAGCTTGGCATAAATTAAAGAAGTTATATTAATTTATGTCATCCTCCAAATCATCTGGCAACTCTTTTTTTGTGCTTAGACGTCCTAATTTTTTCATCTTTTCAACTTTTTTAGTTAAGCTTCCAGGCCCATCTTGCAATCTTTGTTTTGCTTCATCCATTTTAATTTTTGCTTTTTCAATAGATTGATTAGCTTGAATAAAAGATTCATAAACATTAACTGTCTTATCATAAATTTCTGTAGCAGAACCTGCGATATCTTTAATAGTTTTAGTTTGTTTATCTACCCGCCACATATTTTCTACAGCTTTTAATAAAAAAGGGAGGGTAGAAGGACCAACAATAATAATTTTCTTTTTCCAAGCATCTTCAATTATCTTAACTCCTTCGCTATACAAAGACAACAAAGCCGGCTCAGTAGGAATAAACATAAGCACACTATCAACAGTATTTATTTCATACAAATTTGAGTAATTATCTTTAGTCAAATCTCGCACAAATGTTTTAACTGACTCTAAAAATTTTTTAAGATAAAGTTTTTTTTCTGTTTCATTTTTAGTATTTGCATAATCGTGCCAAGAGTTTAGTGAAACTTTTGAGTCAATAATAATATCTCTATTTCCTGGCATATGAACAACTACATCTGGTTTTTGAAGATTTCCCTCAGAATCTGTATATGCTTTCTGTGTTTCATATTCTTCTCCTTCCCTAAGACCAACGCTATCTAATATATTCTTTAAAACAAATTCTCCCCATGGGCCTTGTTGTTGAGCCCCTCCTCTAATTAGAGTATTTTCAATACGATCTTGAGCAAGATTAAAGTTTTGTAATGATTGTTGAATAGACTGCATGTGGTTTTTTAAGGATAGTAAATCATCATCTTTTTCTTCGTTTTTTTTCTTTGAAAAAGTTAAAATTGTGTACAATAAAATTATAGCAGCTGAGCCGAAAAAAAATCCAAATAAGAAAAAAATAATTTGATTGCTAATTTCCATAAATAAAATAAATTAATAATAAATTAAAATATATTAATTGCCCACAATATTGAGAAATATATAACTAAATATCTTCCTACCTTTCCAATAGATACCAAAATTAAGAATGGGAGAAATGAATATCTTAATATACCTGCTGCAAAAGTTATCGGATCACCTATAAACGGAACCCAAGACAATAATAATGACCATTTTCCATATTTATTAAAAAGCTCTGTACCTTTTTGAATTTTATTTTGCTTAATTGGAAACCAAGGTTTTTTAATAAAATAATTTACATAATATCCACATAGCCAATTAAATACTGATCCGAGAATATTACCTATAGAAGCTGAGATAAGTAGTAATAAGTTATTATATTTATCAAGAGATAAGAGAGAGGCAAAATATAGTTCTGAGCCAAATGGAATTATAGTTGCAACCATAAAACTTACGGCCAATAAAGTAAGGTAAATCACAAACTATATTTATTAGACTAAAATATTTAATTTGCCCAATAATGATTTTTAAAAATAGGCTCTTTTCATATAATATAATTACTATATGAACTTAGTATATGACTAAAGGTTTTGATAATTTAGAATTTGAAATCCGAGTAAAAAAAGCTCGTGAACTAATGGAAAAAAATAATATAGATATATTATTGTTAACCACTCCACATAATTTTCGTTATTTCTCTGGATTGGATTCTTATTTTTGGGAAAGTCCAACTAGACCTTGGTTTTTATTAATTCCTCAAAACTCTGATCCAATTGCTTTAGTTCCCTCTATAGGCCAAACAGCTTTAGAGAAAACATGGTTAAAAAATATTAAAACTTGGTCTTCACCTAATCCAAAAGATGAGGGAATAACTTTATTGAAAGAGACTATTTTAAATTTGCTTCCAAATAATGGGATCGTAGGTTGTGAGCTAGGTCTCGAAAGTCATTTACGTATGAGTATTAATGACTTTGATTCATTGAGAAAGGATTTGTCAAAAATAAAATTTATTAATGCCAGTAAAATTATTTGGGAATTAAGAATGGTTAAGTCTCAAAAAGAAATAGAAAAAATTAAAAAAATAGTATCTCTAACCAGTAATGTTTTTGATAATTTGCCAAAAAAAATTCATATAGGAATGTCAGAAATTGAAATATGTAATATTTTCAGAAAACAACTTATTAAAAATGGTGCGGAATATACTTTATATATTTCCTGTGCATCAGATAAAGGAGGTTATGATCAAATAATCTGTAGTCCATCTAATAAAAAAGTTGAAGAAGGAGACATATTAATAATAGATACTGGGAGTACTTTTGATGGATATTTTTGTGATTTTGATCGTAATTTTGGTTTTGGAAAAATAAGTAAAGAATCTCAAGATGCTTATAATGTTTTGTGGGAAGCTACAGAAGCAGGATTACAAAAAATAAAACCTGGGAGTTCTTGTTCAGATATAAATAATACTATTATGGAAATTTTAAAAAAATCAGGCTTAAAGTCAAATAGTGTGGGTAGAATGGGTCATGGTTTAGGATTGCAAGTAACTGAGCCTCCGAGTATACATTCTGATGATAAAACCATATTGAAAGAAAATATGATTATTACAATTGAACCATGTTTTGAATATCTTCCTAGAAAAATGATTGTTCAAGAAGAAAATATATTAGTTACCAAAAATGGTTTTGAATTATTAACATCTAGAACACCAGAAAAAATACCGATTATAGATTAAGATAAAATGAAAGGAATTTATTGTGAAATTAGAATCATCTAAATTAGAGTTAAGTGAACAAATGATAAAAACCTGCATAGAAATGGACTCAAGAGGTATAAACCAAGGAACATCTGGTAATCTATCTATGAGATTTAATGATGGTTTTTTAATTACTCCTTCTTCTATGCCTTACAATGAAATGGAACCTGAAGATATTGTTGAAATGGATTGGGAAGGAAAATTTATTGGAAAACAACCTTCCTCTGAATGGAGATTTCACAGAGATATACTAAAAGAGAGAAAAGATATAAATGTTGTTTTGCACTGTCATTCTATTAATGCCACAGCTTTATCTTGTCATAATAAAGATATTCCTGCTTTTCATTATATTATTGGTCTTGCTGGAGGAAATAATATTCGGTGCGCAAAATATGCAACTTTTGGATCTCAAGAATTATCTGATAATGCACTAATTGCTTTAAGGGATAGATTAGCTTGTCTGTTAGGACATCATGGAATGATATGTCTAGGTAAAACATTCAAACAAGCTTTATGGCTTGGTAGTGAAGTAGAGGCTATGTCAAAAATTTATATTAAGGCATTATCGATAGGAAATACACAAATATTATCTGAAAAAGAAATGGAAAAAGTTGTAAAACAAATGGAAAGAATGAGTTATGGTAAAGGACCTGAGCCAGAAGGTTCAAATGATATAGCTAGACCTAAAAATGGCTAAGGATATAATTATTGGTATCGATGCAGGTACTTCAATATTAAAAGTAGTAGCTTTTACATTAAATGGTCAAGAAATTGCATCTTCTTCAATAAAAAATATATACAAAACTTCTCATGGTGGTCAAGCTACTCAATCTCTTAATACTACATGGAAGAATTGTATAAAAATTATCTCAGAATTAAAAAATAAAATAAATAATTTTAAAGATAGGGTGGCTATAATTTCAGTTACTGGACAAGGAGATGGTACATGGTTAATAGATAAAAAAGGTAAACCTGTATGTGATGCTTGGCTTTGGTTAGACTCAAGATCTTCTGATATTGTAAAAAAATTATCTAAATTAAATTCAGAAAAATTTAGATTTGATCTAACTGGTACTGGAATATTTGCTGGTCAACAAAGTAGTCAAATATCTTATATGAATAAAAATAATCCTGAAATTTTAGATCAATCAAGTACAGCTTTTCATTGTAAAGATTGGATATATTTTAAACTAACAAATGTAAGGGCTACAGATCCTTCTGAAGCATGTTTTACTTTTGGAAATTTTAGAACTCGTCAATATGATGAAAATGTTATTAATGGTTTAGGTTTATCTAAAAGAAAAAATTTATTACCTGATATAATAGATGGAAGCAAAGTTACCCATCCACTAAGTGATAATGTAGCCACCTTAATTGGCTTGAATTCTGGTACACCTATTGCATTAGGGTATATTGATGCTGTTTGTACTTTTTTAGGAAGTGGTGGATTAGATATAAATAAAGATGTGGGAAATTCTATTTTAGGCACAACTGGGGGACACATGAAGGCAACAGAGGTTTCTCAAATTGTACCTAACTCAAATTTAAAATCTGGATATATTATGCTCTTACCAATAGAGAACTTGGCTTTACAGTTTCAAACAAATATGTCTGGTACTCTAAATATCGATTGGTTAAAATTTCTGATAAAAGATATTTTTAATGATTTTGATTTGAATCTTAGTGATAATGAATTTATTAAAAAAATTGATAAATGGCTAAAAAAAACAAAGCCAGGTAAATTAATTTATCATCCATATATTTCTGAAGCAGGAGAAAGAGGTCCTTTTGTTAATACTAAAGCAAAAGCAAGTTTAATTGGTCTAAGATCAAATGATAAGTTTCCTGAAATTGTTCGATCATTTGTTGAGGGATTATGTTTTGCTAGTCGCGAATGTTATACAGCAATTGGAAAAATCCCAAATGAAATTAGACTTGTTGGAGGCGGTTCACAATCTAAAGTTTTAAGAGAAATCTTTTCATCAGTTTTAAATGTCTCAGTAAGAACATCAAGTAGAAAAGAATCGGGCGCTGCAGGCGCCGCGATGATAGGAGCTATGGCTTTAGGAATATATAAAGATTGGAATTCTTGTATAGAAGATTGGGTAGATCCATTGTTAGGTAAATTAGAAAAAAATAATAAAAACTTAGTTCAAGTATATGACAATTTATATGATATCTATTTAGATAGTAGGAATAGAATTAAACCAATATGGGAAAAAATTAATTAGAAATTTATAAAATTGTTTCTATTTTAGGCATAAGATTTATTAATTCTTTTGTATATTGATGACTTGGATTATTAAAAAGTATTTCTGTATTTTCGATTTCACATAAATTTCCATTTTTTAGAACTGCAATCCTATCACACATTTGTCTAATTACTGGTAAGTCATGACTTATAAATAAAATGGTTAAATTTAGTTGTTCTTGAAGATCTTTTAAAAGATTAAGTATTTGTGCTTGTATACTTACATCTAAAGCTGATGTTGGTTCATCACAAATAAGTAAGCGCGGTCTTGTAGCTAATGCTCTAGCTATTGAAATTCTTTGTCTTTGACCACCTGAAAATTCATGAGGATATCTATCCAATGATTGCCTAGTCATTCCAACAATATCAATTAAATCATTAACATTATTTTCAATTGTTTTCTTATCTAAATTTTTTTGAAAAAATTTAATTGGTTCTGCAATAATATTTTTTACCTTAAATCTTGGATTTAAAGAAGAGTAAGGATCTTGAAAAATCATTTGGATTTGTCCTCTAAATTTATTATTGTTTTTTTGATTTAAAGAAATACCTTCATAAAAAACTTTACCCGAAGTAGGTTTAATAAGATTGGTTATAATTTTTGCAATCGTTGATTTTCCTGAACCTGATTCACCAACTAATCCAAAAGACTCTCCTTCAAAAATATTGAAAGAAACATTATCTAAAGCTTTTAGCTCATTGATTTCTTTTTTTAATTTAATGATTGAATCTGAGTCAAATATTTTAGTTAAATTCTTTATTTCTAATAATTTATCTTTTGTAATAGATCTTTTTCCCCAATTTTGAATAATACTATTTGTAAGATTTAAAGATTCATTAGTTATTTCTCCTCCTTCAGGATTAATTAATTTAAATCTTGATATTTTCTTATTTGTTGGAGGAACAGAAATTATTAGACTTTTTCCTTCATTTGACTTTGGATTAGTTAAAACATCTTTGGTTAAACCATACTCAACAATCACACCATTTCTCATAATAATAACTTTATTTGTAGTTTCTGCAATTACTCCCATATCGTGGGTAATAATGATTACCCCAAGATTTCTTTTTTTTGTCAAATCTTTAAGCAGTTGGAGAATTTGATACTGAATACTTACATCAAGTGCAGTTGTTGGTTCATCAGCAATAATTAAATCTGGCTCACAACTTATTGCTAAAGCAATAACCACTCTTTGTCGCATACCCCCACTAAATTGATGAGGATAATCCTCAATTCTTTTTTCTGCATCCTCAATTCCTACTTCGTTTAATAGTTGAATCGATCTCTTTAAGGCTTGATCATAATTTAATTTTAAGTGAGTTTGTATCGTTTCTATTAATTGATCTTTAATTTTGAACAAAGGATTAAGTGATGTTTGAGGATCTTGAAATACAAAGCCAATTTTTTTCCCTCTAGCTTTTTGAATAATTTCTTCATTATTACATATTTCCTCATTATCAATTTTTATTGATCCGTCTGTGATTTCTCCCGGTGGATCAATTAAATTTATTATTGCATTTGCTATTGTAGACTTTCCTGAACCAGACTCGCCAACAATTCCTAGTATCTCTCCTCTTTCAAGTGAGAATTCTACATTCTTACTAGCTACTATTTTTTCTTTCCTAGTTAAGTAACTAATATTTAAATTTTTTATCTCTAAAAAACTCATCTCTTTTTTAACTTTGGATTTAAAGCATCTCGCATCCAATCTCCTAAAAGATTAATTGATAACGCAAGAACTACCAAAAAAATAGCGGGGAAAAAAGTAATCCACCATTCACCTGAAAATAAAAAATTATTTCCAAATCTAATTAATGTTCCTAAGGAAGGTGTTGTTGGAGGTATACCCACTCCAAGAAAACTTAGAGTTGATTCAGTAATAATTGCTAATGCCAATCCTATCGTTGCAATTACTAAAATTGGCCTAAGAATATTAGGTAAAATATGTTTAAACATAATTAATATATTAGATAATCCTATTATTTTTGATGCTGATATATATTCTTTATTTTTTTCAACTAAAGTTGAAGCTCTTGTTACTCTGGCAAATTGAGGCCACTCCGAAATTCCTATGGCAAATATTAATACATAAATAGCCATCTCATCATGCATTGATTTAGAAATAATTGCTCTGGCTATTCCATCAACAAGTAAGGCCATTAATATGCTTGGTATTGTTAATTGTACATCTGTTAAGCGCATTACAAATGTTTCATATCTTCCCCCTATATAACCAGCCGTTATTCCTAATGAAACTCCCAAAATCATGGCAAAAATAATTGAAGAAAAACCTACAATTAAAGAAATTCTAGATCCATATATCATTGTTGAAAACATATCTCTTCCTTGCTGATCTGTGCCAAGAAAAAAATTAGCATTACCGCCCTCTGACCAAACAGGAGGGATAAAAGCATCCATCAAAGAAATATTTAGAGGGTCAAAAGGATCATAAGGTGCAACTATTTCTGCAAAAAAAGAACAAAGAAAAATGATTAAAAAAATAGATGAAGAAATAATAGCAATTTTTGAATTAAAAAAGCTATAACCTATATCAGTGTCATAAATTTTATTAATCATTTTTCCAATCATAATTAACTATTTTCTTCCTTAATTCTTATTCTTGGATCAATAAAATAGTAAGTTATGTCCACGATAAAATTTATCATAACAAAAATAAAGGCAACCATAATCATGTATGCAGACATAATTGGTATATCAACAAAATAAACTGCATTAATAAATAGTGAACCCATTCCAGGCCACTGAAATACTGTTTCAGTTATAATTGAAAAAGCAATTAAAGTTCCAATATTTATACCAGTAATAGTAATAACTGGTATTAATCCATTTTTAAGAGCATGTTTATAATTAATAATTTTTTTTTTAATTCCTCTAGCTTTAGCAAATTTGATATAGTCTGTTTGTAATATTTCCATCATTTCAGCTCTGACTAACCTAATGACATAAGTCATTTGAAATAAACTTAGAGTAACGGATGGAAGAATTAAAGCCTTGAGACCTGACATGGTTAGAAAGCCTGTAGACCAAAAACCAATATCTGTGACTTCTCCTCTACCAAAGGAAGGGAGTACACCTAATATTACGGAGAATAAATATATTAGCATAATACCAATTATGAAAGTTGGTAGAGAAACTCCGGCTAGAGAAATAACAAGTATTACATTTGATAAAAAAGTATCTCTATTTATTCCTGTATATACGCCTAAAATAACTCCAGAAATAATTGCTAAAAGCGCAGATACAAATACTAGTTCTAAAGTAGCTGGCATTCTCTCCGCTATTAAAACAGATACTGGCCTTTTTAGTTGATAGGAAATTCCAAAATTTCCTTGAACTGAGTTTCCAACAAAATTAAAAAATTGAATATATATAGGATCGTTTATTCCCAGTTTATCTCTTATTTCCTCTCTTCTTTCATCAGAAGCTTCTTGCCCAACCATATTATTTACTGGATCACCTACAAAATTAAATAATGAAAAAGACACAAAGGCAACTATGATCATTACCAGTACTGATTGAAGAAATCTTTTTAAGAAATAATTAAGCATAAAATGATTTTTCTGGCCAGATAACTGGCCAGAAATTTAAGATTTTAATTAATTTACGTTAGCAAAATAAAAGAGTGGTTCGTTATTGATCCTAGCATGAACATCAACATTGCTTTTAGAAGCTTGATTTACAACCTGATGGTGTAAAGGAAGATAAGGAACATTGTCCTGAACTATATCCCATGCTTCTGCAATTAATTCATTTCTTTTAGCTATATCAGTTTCGACTCCCATTGCCGCAGTAAGTTCATCAACTCTAGCATCACTGAAATTAACTTTATTCCAGCTGCCATCGCTTGCAAGAAGATAAGAGTAGACATAATGACTATCATAAGTAGGTACCCCCCATCCTAACATATACATATCACTAGGATTTGGATCACCTTCTTTGACTTCCTTAAAGTGTATACTCTTAGTTTTAGCATCAAGACTTACTTTAACACCAATTTTTGCGAACATACCTATAGCAGCAACGCAAATTGCCTCATCGTTTACATAACGATCATTTGGACAATCAAGTGTAACTTCAAAGCCATCTGGATATCCAGCTTCAGCTAAAAGTTTTTTTGATAATTCTGGATCATAAGGTAATCTTGTGTCATGTGCTTTAGTATAACCATTAACACCTGGTGCTGTAATTATACCTGCAGGAAAACTTTGTCCTCTCATAACCTTATCTTTAATAGCATCCATATCTAATGCATGATACATTGCTAAGCGAACTCTTTTATCTGCAAAAGGATTTTTACCTTTCACATTAGATGAAAATAATTCAGCTGAGCCTTGATCCATACCAAAAAATATAGTTCTATTTTGAGCAACTTGATTAATTTTATGAGCAGAAGAAGCTGCAATTCTTTCAAGATCTTGAACAGGTACAACATTTGTATAATCTATTTCACCAGATAATAAAGCTGCAATTCTTGTTGCATCATTCTTAATTGGAAGTAATTCAATTGTATCAATGTTGTGCTGGCTTTGATCACCCCACCAACTTTTGTTTCTTTTAAATATTGTTCTAACATCTTGCTCTCTCAAAGTAATTTTGAAAGGACCAGTACCATTTGCAGCTGATGCGCAGTACGAAGTTTCTCCAGCATCCCAGTTATATGAAACTTCACAACCGTTTGCTTTCGCCCAAGATTCAGACATTATAAAAATTTGTACAAGTTGATTTAAAAGTATTGGATTTGGACCTTCTGTTTTGATTTCAAGTGTTAAATCATCAATTGCTTTTGCTGATTTTATACTCTTGATTAAATCAACCATATCAGAAGGATCAGTTTTAGCTCTTATAATACTAAAAGCTGCATCACTTGCAGTTAATGCAGATCCATCATGAAAAGTAACTCCTTCACGAATTTTAAAGATCCATGTTTCAGGATCAGTGTTTTCCCAAGAAGTTGCAAGTTGTGGTTGAATATTCATACCAATGTCATGTGTTACCAAGCCTTCATAAACTTGACGAGAAACCATGTGAGTTGGTCCTTCATTTTGTGCATGCGGATCTAAAGTTAGAGAATCACCAGGCATAGACCACTTAAGTGTATTTGCATAAACTGGTGAAAAAATACCTATAAAAAGCAATGACAAAACAACGCTTAAAGATTTTTTCATATTATTTCCTCCATAGAAATTTAATAACCAATCCATACTACTTCAGTATAATTATTCAATATTATTAATCTAAGTTAATGTTATATTTGTTCATTACATGATAGTAGAATTAGCTTATAAAACTAGGCTTTTATATTAATGAGCATTAAATAATTCAAATGAAAAGAACGGATAGGGCCAAGAAAGTATTTAAAATTCTTAATAGAATATACAAAAAAATACCTGTCCCCTTAAATCATAATAACAAATTTGAATTACTTATTGCGGTCTTATTAAGTGCCCAATGTACTGATGAGAGAGTTAATCAAGTTACCCCAATTCTTTTTAAATTAGCAAATACTGCTCAAGCATTATCTAAAATATCTGTGGGTAAAATCTATAAAATTATTAAACCATGTGGTTTAGGTCCGCAAAAATCGAGAGCTATTTCTAAACTTTCTAAGATATTGGTTAAAGAATATAATGGCAAAGTACCAGAAAGTTTTGAAGATTTAGAAAAACTACCAGGTGTTGGTCATAAAACAGCAAGTGTTGTAATGTCACAAGGTTTTGGACATCCTGCATTTCCTGTAGATACTCATATACATAGACTATCTCAAAGATGGGGATTAACAAATGGCAAAAATGTTGTTCAAACTGAAGAAGATTTAAAAAAATTATTTCCAAAAAATTCTTGGAATAAATTGCATTTACAAATTATTTATTATGGAAGAGAATATTGTACAGCTAAAAGTTGTTACGGTCTAGAGTGTGAGATTTGTAATGTTTGTTTTCCAAATAGAAGAAAAAAAATTTATACTAAAAAATAATTCTAAAAAGGTTTAAACACTACCATAACAATAATCAAAATTAAAAATATTGCAGGTACTTCATTTATAATCTTATAAAATTTAGCTGAATTAGTATTTTTATCTTCTTCAAATGCTTTTCTACATCTGCCATAATATAAGTGAAAAATAGATAATATTATTACAAAGAATATTTTTAAAATTAACCAAAAATCAAGACCAATATAATGAATCATCATTAAACCTGTGAACCAAGTTATGATAGCAGCTGGTATCATAATAAAATTATATAATCTTCTTTCCATTATCTTAAAAATTTCAGAAGTTTCTTTTAAAATTTTTGGATTTGCATGATAGACAAAGATTCTAGGTAAATATAATAGACCTGCCATCCAAGAAATTACACTAAAGATATGTATTGTTTTAATTAAATTAAAAAGCATTCATCAATCCCATTTCGCTAAAGGAGGCATGGACATAAGAATTGCATCAATATTTCCTCCTGTTTCTAAACCAAATTTTGTTCCTCTATCATGCAATAAATTAAATTCTACATATTTACTTCGTTTTAAAAGTTGTATATTTTTTTCTTCATCGCTCCAATTTAAGTCTTTATATTTTAGAATAGTTTGGGACGAAAAATCATTAAAGAAATTTCCCACATTCTGAACAAACTCAAAATCTCTACCCCAATCATCTGTCTTTAAATAATCAAAAAAAATTCCCCCTATACCTCTTGGCTCTTTTCTATAAGTTAAATAAAAATATTCATCACACCAACTTTTAAATTTTTTATAATAATTTTTATCAAATTTATCACATAAAGATTCTAAAGATGAATGATATTGTTCTTCATCCTTGAAAGGAAGACATGGAGTAACATCTATTCCTCCTCCAAACCATTCTTGTTCTGTTTTTAAAAATCTAGTGTTAAAATGCATAGAGGGTATAAAAGGAGAATGAGGATGAAGAACTACACTTATACCTGTAGCCTGATAAGAAGGGTCATTTTCAGTTCCTGGGACTTTTCCTATCATATTTTCTTCAAATTTTCCTTCAACTGTTGAAATGTTGACCCCACCTTTTTCTATTACCTGTCCTTTAATCTTACTCATTTTTCCGCCACCTTGATGCTTATGATCCCATTCAGTAATTATAAAATTTGTTGAATCAATTTTTTCTATATTTAAAATTAGTTTATCACGTAATTCTTCAAACCATTTCCTAGCAATTTCAATTTTTGAATTATTCATTTATACTGACCATCCTTGAGTGTGCTTTTCAATAATAGTTGACATCATATCAATATGCATTGGGTTTGTATTTAAACAAGGAATATACAAATAATTTTTGCCACCTGCATTTTCAAAATATTCTCTATTCTCAGCTTCAAGTTCTTCTAATGTTTCTAGACAATCTGCGCTAAAGCCAGGTGATATAATATGAATATCTTTTATTCCTTCGCTAGGAAGTTTTTTCAAAGTTTCACTTGTATAGGGTTGGAGCCATTCATCTCTTCCAAATCGGCTTTGAAAAGTAGTTAACACTTCATTATCATCAAGGTTCATATATTCTTTAACCAGTCTTGTAGTTTTTAAGCAAAAGCAATGATACGGATCACCTTTTGTATGATATTTTTTTGGAATCCCATGGTAGCTGAAAATAAGTTTTTGAGGTTTTCCATTTTTTTTCCAAAAAACTTCAATAGAATTTGCAAGGGCTTTAATGTAGCTTTCTTCTTCAAAATATTGATTAATGAACCTCAATTCAGGGATCCATCGCCACTTTTGTAAAACATTTGTAACTGCATCAAATGTACTTGCTGTTGTTGCTGCACAATATTGAGGATAAAGAGGAAAAATAATTAAACGTCTTACTTTTTTACTTTGCAGTTCCAATAAAGCACTTTCAATTGATGGGTTTCCATATCTCATCCCTAAAGCAAAAACAGTGTTAGGATATTTGCCTTCAAATTTTTCTTTTACTAGTTCAATTTGTTTTTTAGCTATATTTAGTAAGGGTGAACCTTCATCTGTCCAAATAGTTTTATAAGTTTTAGCCGATCTTTTTGGTCTGATTCGTAAAATAATTCCATGTAGTATTATTTTCCAAATCAATTTTGGAAACTCAATTACTCGAGTATCAGACAAAAATTCTGCTAGATATATTTTTACAGCTTTAGAATTAGGCTCATCAGGGGTTCCTAAATTAGTTAATAAAATTCCAGTTCTTTCGACACTTCCATGTTCATAATTATTTTCTCCAATATATTTAGTCATAAATACTAACTAAAATTTTTTCTTATTGTTTCAATAAATAAATGTACATTTTTTTCAGGAGTTAATTTATTTATTCCATGACCTAAAGAGCATATCCAGCCCTCTAAACTTTCTATAGATTTCATTTCTTCACAAAAATATTTTATCTCTTCGATTAATTGACTTTGATCTAAGATCATTTTACTTTCATCAAAATTTCCTTGAATAAATCCTTTTTTATATAAAGCAAACGTATCTTTTATGTTAATAGTATGATTAATTCCAATCCCTGCTAAAGATGAATTAAAAATAATACTAAAATCATTTAATTCTTTTCCCTTAAAATAATAACCAATTTTATTAGGAAAGGATTTGATAATATCTTCTATTAGAGAAAGATAGTTTAATTTAAAAAAATCTGACTGAATATCATTTAATCCACTATCAAAAATCATTACTATTTCTGCTCCTGCATCCAATTGTAAATTGATATTTTTTTTAATCAAAGGAAGTAAAATATTCTTTAAAAAATCAAAATGAAAATCTTCTATTTTATTCAAATTTTTCTTTTTGTTTGTTGCAAAACGTAGAAGTGTCCATGGCCCACCAACAAAACCTATTAAGCTTTTTGAATTTGGAAGTTGCTCTCTAGTGATTCTAATTGCTTTGCTTTGAAATTCCATATGTTCAATTGCTTTATCAATATTAGAATATTCTGATAAATTATCTCTAGTGATAAAATCACCAAAAATAGGAGCTGGATTAAAATGCAATGGTAGTCCTAACCCTTCAAGAAGAAATAAAATATCACTAAATAGAATAGATATATCAAAATCAAACTCATTAACTGGTCCACATGCAACTTCACTTGCTAACTCAGGATTTTTACATAATTTTTCAAATGAATATTTTTCTTTTAAATTTTGATAATGACTATGATATCGTCCAGCCTGACGCATAAACCAAATTGGAGGCGTTTTTTGTGAGATTCTTTTCAATGCATTTTGAAACAGTATATTAGACATATTGTTTTATTACACTAATTAAATTATCAGTCATTTAATAAATTTTTCTTCCAATCTTTGTAAGATAAAGCAATTCTTAGTTTATTTGGATCTTTTATTATTTTTTTAATTTCTTCATAAGTATTTCCTGGTCCACAATAATGATTTGCATCAATTATATTAGGAAAAGTTTTATTTACATATTTAAATGCACTGGAGCTCATCCAGAAAAAATGCTTTTTATCATTAATATTGTCCGTAATTGGTAATTCTAGTAATTTATAAGTTGGAATCATCTTTGTTATTTTACTTTTTGGAGCATCAGCATGCGTAAGCTTTATCCAAGGTTTTGTACTTAAACTTTCTATCCTTGATTTTGAATTTTCACCCATACCGTCACTGCTGCCATTCACCCAAATCCCTCTTTTAGATAAAGATTTCCAAGTATTTAAACCACTTGTCCAAACTATATTACTCTCGTCAATTTTAGCTTCGTTGGGTAAGGAATTATTTCTAGCTATTAAAATACAATATTTTTTTAGAGAATTAATTGAATGAATGCTCTCTTTTAATTCCACTCTTGAAAACAGTTTATAGTCTTTTAAAGAATATGGATATACTTCATTTTTAGAAACTTTTTCTTTTAAAGCATCATTACTATTTATTTCCCAACTGTAAAAGCTATCTCCGCTATCAGTCTCACCTTTCTCAGATTTAATTAATCCAAAAGGCATATTAAAAAAACTAACTCCTATTTTTTGATGACATCCACCCCCATATTTTTTTAATATTTCTCTTTCTTTTTTTACACATTCATAATCTTCCTTATTGTTTATTTCTTCCATTATTTTTCGAATAAATGTATCTTCAGTTCTTACCTCACATGCCAATGCACCCTGCCCTGGCGATGTAGGATTTATAGATAGAGGTGTTATCGTCCAATAACATTGATCAATATAAGAATTAATTAATTTTGATAATGGAACATATTTTTTAATATCATTGATTAATAGTCTATCTAAAGCAGCTTTAGCGACAACAAAGCCATCGTCACTTCCATTAATAAATTTATCAAATCTAGTGGGTATATTGCCTCTTATATTTTTAAAATCTACTCTATTTATTTCAAAAGGTAAATAATCTCTAGCAAAAGATTCGAGATTATAAATTCTTCTAGGGGCAGAAGATAAAATTGAAATACTTTTATTTTTTTTAATTTTTAATATATTTTTCTTTTTTACAAATAATATATCTCTTTGATCTGCTCTTTCTAAAGTAGCTGCAATAAAAGTTTTATTCCCTGTATCTAAGGGTAAGTCTTTCCAAGAATGAACAACAATATCACATTTTTTATTTATTAAATCATTTCTTAAATCATCAGTAAATACCCCAGGTGTAGGCATTTCAGATAAAGGAGTGTTTAAATCTTTGTCTCCAGAAGTAGATTTTAAAATATATTCAATTTTTAAATTTGTATTTTTTTTTTGGAGAATATTTCCTATTTCTTTAGCCTGAATAATAGCTAAATCACTTTTTCTTGATAAAATTCTTACTTTATTGAATGAAACCATTAAATATAGTTAAATAATATAGTGCGACTAAAAAGCAAATAAATACAATAGAAATCAATGATTTTGTATTTATAAGATATATATATAAAATAATATTATGAATATAAAAAGTGACGAAAAATTTGAAACAAATCAGCCTTTAGAATTTAGGAAAAAGACAAAATATATACAAAAGTTTGATAAATTTAACTTTAATATAGAAAAAATTAAAGCTGAGTTCTTAACAATTTTTTATGAAATTAAAGAATGGTCAAAAGATGATCCAGATCTATATGACTTCAATGCAATCTGCGTAAACCAAAAACCTAATGATCCTAAATCTATCTCTGGTGGAAATGTAAGGGGTAAATATTGGACATATCCTAAGTCTGATTGGAATGAAGAAGAAAGGTTGATTAATATCAACGAAGAAGAATACACAGAAGTGTGCAATCAATTCAAGGATACATATATTGAAGAAGTCTATAACGCTATAAAATCTAATTGGAAAATTGGAAGAATGAGATTTCTTATGAAACCTCCTCGTTCTTGTTTAAGTTGGCATAGAGATCCTGAGAAAAGAATTCATATACCTATAATTACTAATCCTGGATGTAGAATGGTTATAGAAGATGAGAGCTATCATATGCCAGCAGATGGATCTGCATATATTACTGACAATACTAAATATCATAATTTTTTTAATGGAGGAGAAACAGATAGGCTACATTTAGTAGCAACACTTATTGAATAAATAATTAAGGAAGAATAGGTTCTCTTTTTCTAGTACTGCCATAACCATGATAAATTACAGCAATTGTTATAATTGCTCCTCCTATAATAACTGTAAAAGAAGGTACCTCATTAATACCAAAAATAGGCAACCAGACCCATAAAACCCCTCCAACAACTTCCATTAAAGATAATAAAGCTAATTCAGCTGAAGGAAGATACTTAGCTCCTAAACTATATAATATTAATCCAGTCGCTACAAATAAGCCGTGTAAAATACTTAAGTAAGAATTTTTTAAAGGCATAGTTTCAAAAGGTTCAAAAGAAAAACCTAAAAAAATAAATGAAAAGAAAGTACAAAATAATCCTGCGAGTACTACAGTTGTAAACTTTGGAGTTTCAGGCTTCCATCTTATAGTCACAGTATACAAAGCAAATCCTGTTGCAGATAAAAACCCTAATAGAGCACCCAATATTGTGCCAGAAATAGAGTCATTAATAATCATTATACAAACTCCTATAAAAGCTATTACCATTGAAACTAGTGTAGAACGTCTTAAGACTTCATTTAAAAAAAAATATCCAAAAATTGCAGCTATAAAAGGCATAGCCGCTAACATAAAAAGAGTGACTGCTGCTGAAGTAATAGTAATTGAATAAATAAAACCAGTAAATGCTATTGCTAAAAAAATTCCTCCAAGAACTCCAGAAAAACCAATTTTTAAAAAATTTTTATAAAAACTTAAACCCTCTCTAATTATCAAATAAGTAATCAATATAATAGCAATTGAAATTCCCCTATAAAATAAATATTGAAAAACATAAAAGTTAGCATTTTCCATATGACGAACAACAACCGCTCCAAAACTCCAGGATAGTCCAGCTAAAAAAACAATTATAAAGGCAAAAAAATAAGCGTTACTTTTCATTTACCATAATGGTGTACACTTATTGTTGTGAAAATAAATAAAATAATAATAATTTATTAATTACAATTGCCCACAGAACCTAAAGCACAGGTTCTACCATCTATCCATGTAGCCCCAGAAAGATTTGCTTCATCAAAAATAGCACCAGTAATATTAGCACCAGTCATATTTACTTCAAAAAGATTAGCACCTATGAAAGAAGAAGAAAAAAGATTTGCTCCTTCAAAGTTGACTTTGGCTAAATTAGAATTATCAAAGTTTGCATTATTGCAATTAGCATATTGTAAATTTGTTGAAAATAAATTTGAATTATTAAAATTGGTAAAAATGAAATTACCATAAGCCATATTAGCATTATTAATTTGTGACTTTTCTATATTTGCTAATGCTAAATTTACTCCAGACATTTGTGCTCCAGCTAGAGATACTCCAGACAAATCCAGGCTTTCAACAAAGTTACAATTAGTCCAATCTACTTCATTGGCAGGTTGATCATTACAAGCTCCCATTGCACTACCTGAAAAATATACTATTAAAAAAATTAAAAATAATCTTTTCATTTATTGAATTAGAATAATTTTCATTTGTGTTTTATTTATGACCTTATCGAGAAGTTAATTTTAGTTCAATTCTTCTATTTTGTTGCAGTGATTCTTTTGTGTCTCCTTCAGAAATTGGATAAAATTCCCCATATCCTGCCGCAGAAAGTCGATTAGGTGGAAAACCAAGCTCAAGTAAAAGTTTTAAAACAGAATTTGCTCTAGCCGTTGAAAGCTCCCAATTAGATGGATATTTAGGTGTATTAATAGGTCTTTTATCTGTGTGTCCTTCAACTTGTATAATCCAATCGATATCAGCTGGTATTTGATTTGTTGTTTCTTTCAAAGTCAATCCAATTTGTTTTAATTTATCCATTCCTTGAAGTTGTAAATCTGCTGAAGCTGAATCAAAAAGTAATTCAGATTCAAAAATAAATCTATCTCCAACAATTTTAATATCATCGCGCTCACCAAGTAATGATTTAAGTTTACCAAAAAATTCTGATCTATATTTTTGTAGTTCAAATACCTTGGAAGTAAGTGCTTTGTTTAGACGTTCTCCTAAAACTTCTATTTTTAATTCTTTTGAAAGAATTGTTTGTTCTCTAGATTCTAATGCGTTATTTAATATGGCAATCTCTTCTTTTAATGTTTCTATTTCACTAGTTAAGAAAGCAACTTGTTTCATTGTTTCACTTGAACGTAGTTCCATTTTAGAAATTGAATCAGCTGATTCTTGTTCAATTTTTTTCTTTTGAGATTCTGATATTTTTAAATTTTTAGTTAGGTTTTCAATTTGTTCTTGTTGAACAAGTTGATTCTCTTCAGATATTGATAATATATTATTCAATTCTAATATTTTTCCTCTTAAATTAAAAATTGTATTATCTTTTTCAATAAGATTATTATTTAATTCTGCTAATTTTTGATTCTTTGATCTTATTGCCTCTAACTGCTCAATTAACGAGGCATCTTTTAAACCTAAACTATCATTTATTGCCAGAAGATCCTTTGTAATTTCTTGATACTGAGAAATCTGATCTTGTAATGCTTCATCTTTTAAAACAAGATCAGCATTAACTTTC
Source organism: uncultured Alphaproteobacteria bacterium (assembly GCA_902577425.1). Lineage (GTDB taxonomy): Bacteria > Pseudomonadota > Alphaproteobacteria > HIMB59 > MarineAlpha5-Bin3. The sequence continues at coordinate 138,255 of CACGZD010000002.1, forward strand.
TCAAGAAGTTTTAATGTCTGTTGAATTTCTTTTTGAGAAAGTTCTAACAATTCATTCTTTTTTTCTATGGCTGATAATTGTTGAATTAAATCAGCATCTTCAAGACCTAAGCTTTCATTAATAGCCACAAGGTCACTGTTTGATTTATTTAATTCTTGTATTTTACTTTCAAGTTCAGCTTGGTTAACTGATAAATCATTATTTGCTTGGTCCAACTCTTTTATTGTACTTTCAAGTTCAGCTTGGTTAACTGATAAATCATTATTTGCTTGGTCCAACTCTTTTATTGTACTTTCAAGTTCAGCTTGGTTAACTGATAAATCATTATTTGCTTGGTCCAACTCTTTTATTGTACTTTCAAGTTCAGCTTGGTTAACTGATAAATCATTATTTGCTTTATCTAAACTTATATTTAATTGATTAAGCTGATCAATTCTTGATGCTAAAGCTATATTAATTCTTTCTCCTAATCCATCAGTTTCAAGAGAGGTAATTTCTGCACCTTCATAAGTTTCTAGAGCTTTAGCTACTATTCTTAATTCATTTAAAAGTTTTTTTATTTGTTCACTAAGAGCTATAAGATTTTGATCTTGGATAAATATCTCTGAATCTTTTTTTGCTATATCTGTCTGAAGTGATTTTGAATATTCCTCTTGTTTTAATAAATCACTTTGTTTTTGTGATAAATTTTCTTCTGTATCTTGTAATTGACTAATTATTTTTTCTTTTTCTTTTGTTTCTATGACTAATATTTTTGATAATTCATTAATTTGATTCCGTAAGTTCTGTAGTGCTTTATCTCGACCAGAGATAGCATCACTCAAGTAAATTTGTGAAACAGTAAATACCATTAAAACAAATATAATTACGATCAGCAAAGTTGCTAAAATATCTACAAAACCTGGCCATATATTATTTGATTCATTGTGTCGATATCGTATCGATCTTGAAGACATATCTATTTCTTTTTTGATTGAGAAAGAAGCTGTTGAATACCTTTATCTATGTTCTCAAAATATTTTTTAGTTTTTTTATCTATCAAACCTTCTTTATTGAGCTGACTCGTTAATTGAAGAATGTTAGATTGAGTATTTAGCTGAGTTGATAAAAAATTTGATATTTTTTTTTCTTGATCTTTAGAGCTTGTATTTAATTCCTTCATCTGATCAGTTAATGATTTCATATATGAAAAAATTTGACTTTGGTTCTGAGATGTTTCTTTAAGCAAGAAAACTAAACTGTCTAAATTGTCGTAAAGTTTTTGTATTGCAATAAGAGTTGAGGAATCTGAAGATCCAGTTTTTATAAAATCAGGAGTTGAATTATTTTGAAGAGTTTTTTCTAGAGTTTGCGTAAACTTATTTTGTGCTTGTCCTAGATTTAAATCCACAAAACCTAAAATTAATGAACCTGCCAAACCTAATAAAGAGCTAGAAAATGCAATGCTCATTCCACTTAAAGGAGCATTTAGGCCTTCTTTCAAACTATTAAAAAATCCTGCAACATTAGTATCATCTATACCAAGACCACCAATCACATCTCCAACAGAACCAATAGTTTTTAATAATCCCCAAAATGTTCCTAGCAATCCTAAAAAAATTAACAAACCAACTAAGTATCTCGAAGTTTCTCTTAAACTAATAAGACTTAAGTCAACTCTTTCTATAATTTTTTCTACTGCAGAACTTTTAAATGAATATCGTCCATCTACCTCACTCATATTTTGAGCTAAATTTTTTAACATTGGTGATGCCTTAATAAAAAATTGTGGAGATTTATGAATATTAAAATTCTCTAATATTTTAAAATCATTATTAAGTTTAGATAAATTATAAATATTAAATATTAGACCAAAAAATAATGAAAAAATAATAAGAATGTTAATATAAATATTTGATAAAAAAGCTGTTTGTATTGTTGGATACAAAAATATTATTAAAACAAAAATTAAAACTAAAAATACGGTAATTCTTATTAAATATTGATTTAGTGATCCTTTCATAATTTCCTCTAGTAATTAATATTCAATATATTATATTTTTAAGCAAATTAAGGCAGATAAAAATAAAAATATATATATTAATTATATATATAGTTACGAGTAAGTGGTAAATTGTTGATATTTTTAGCAATTTGTATTTGAAATACTACATTCCCCATATTGATAAATGAGTATTTACTAATCAATAAGTAAAATTCCCACATTCTTAGAAATTTCTCGTCAAACATTTTCACTATAGTCTCTTTGTGTTGTATGGTATTTTTATACCAATAATCTAAAGTATGAGCATAATGCATTCTTAGAATCTCTATATCCGTGACAATAATATTTTGTTTTTCAGTTTCTTTTAATACTTCTGACAAAGAAGGAATATAACCACCTGGAAAAATATATTTTCTTATCCAAGGGCTTGTAGCACTCGGCTTAGTTCTTTGCCCAATAGTGTGTAATAAAAAAACACCTGTATCTTTGAGAATTTCATAAGTTTTTGAAAAGAAAGCAGGGAAATAATCTACCCCCACATGTTCAAACATTCCGACAGAAACAATTCTATCATATGTATCCTTCTCATTTCTATAATCTTGAAGTGCAAAAGTAACTTTATCTGCCAATCCCTCTTCATGGGCTCTTTTCTTTGCGGTAGCAAATTGATTTTCAGATAAAGTAATACCCTTAACTCTTGCTCCTGTATCTTTAGCGATTTGTATAGCCATACCTCCCCATCCACATCCAATATCTAAAACTGACATTCCTTCTTTAATTTGTAATTTTTCTATTATATGTTTTTTTTTATCGAACTGTGCTTGGTCTATTCCAATATTTTGATTATGAAAATAAGCACACGAATACTGCATATCCTTATCAAGAAATAATTTATACATTTTTTCATCAATATCATAATGATGAGCTACATTTTCTTTTGATCTAACCAATTTATTAATTTGCTGAAATGATTTAAAGAAAGTAGATATTGATTCATACATCTTAAAAACAAAATTATTAGACATATAATCATTATAAGATGCTGTTATAATTTTTAAAAAATCATCAAGAGTTCCTTCTTCTATAATAATTTCTTTATTCATATATCCTTCACCAAGATAAAGACTGGGATTGCGAAAAAGTTTATTTTCTATTGATTTATTTGTAAGTCTTATTTTGACAAAATCTGAGCCATTTCCAAAATGAAAAGTTTTACCTTTGTAATTAGTAACTACTAATTTACCCTTAAAATTAATTTTATTTAAAATTGTAAAAAGCATTAATTATAAATTTTTTTTAATATTAAGATATCTGTTATTAATGTCAACAAAAGTAAAAGGCTGCTTAAAAGCAGCCTTCAATAACTTTAAAATATAAAAAAAATTTAAGCTGCAATTCTTCTGTTTTTTTGAGCTTCTTTTTCTTTTTTTAACTCTCTTTCATCAATATAAGCTATGTCACAATGTTCTTGGCAATATGGTTTTCCAACAACATTTATAGCTTCACAAAAGTGAAAATCTTTTTCTTGAGGATCTCCAATTGGCCATTGGCAACTTGAGAAAGTATGAGTTGTTTTGTTTTGTTTCAAATAATTCTTTATAATCGACATCTTCTATCCTTGTATTAGCTTGGAAAATATTAAAAATCAGTGACTTTATATTTGTAGATTATTAATGAATCAACTATGAAATATAAAAAAGCTCTAAATATCAATATGTTAGTACAATAAATACTTTGGTATACTACATATAGTAATAAATTAAAAAAAATCTAATTAAAAAAACGAATCGGTTAAGCTAAAATAAAAAAGATAACGTATCCGATAATAAACAATACTAATGAATTAATTACTATTCTTAATGTTAATTTTGCTTTTGGCGGTTTTCTTATGAAAATAAATATCAGTATTATCAACCAAAATAATAAAAGAATACTCCAGCCAGTCACTAAAGCATATAAAAAATCAATTGACATTATTTATTGAGTTAAAAATTTCTAGAAAATTTTTTCTCTCTTGCGCACCAAATAAAACAAATTCTTTATTGATTATAAAACAAGGCACACCTGTGACTCCAAGCTCTTTGGCATGAGACTCTTCAGCTAATAAGTTGTCTCTATCCTCTTTGGATTGTAAATATATAGAAGTATCATCTTGATAAATATTATGTTGCTTAGAAATTCTTACAAGTTCTTTAATATCCCCTATATCTACACCTTCAATAAAATAATTATAAAATAGAGTTTCAACAACTTGAGTTTGTTTTTTTGACTTATAAGCTAATGCAAGCAGTTTATGTGAAGCAAATGAATTTGGTGTTTTGACTATTTTTTCAAATTGGAAATGAATATTATTTTCTAAACCTACATTATAAATATTCTCATAAACATTTTTATAATTATTTTGACCTCCAAATTTTAATTCTAGATATTTTTTCCTCTCCATACCTTCTAATGGCATATCTGGATTTAATTGAAAGGGCCTCCAAATTAAATCAAAATTGTCTGGAGAAAAATCACTTATAGCATCTTTCAATTTTTGAAGACCAATGTAACACCAAGGACAAATTGTATCTGAATAAATATCAATAGAAATAATTTTTTTCAGTTTAAACTCTTTTTTTTAAAAATTGTTGATGATACTCTTCTGCTAAATAAAAAGTTTGTGCTTCAACTATTTCAGTTACAATCATATTATTAAAATCATTTTGTTTTTCTTTTTTTGAAAGCTCTGCTAAATCTTTCTGATTATCTGAATAATAAAAAATAGCAGACCTATATTGTCTACCTACATCAGGTCCCTGTCTATTCAATTGAGTAGGATCGTGACAATTCCAAAAATGTTCAAGTAAATTTTCATAACTAATAATATTGTCATCAAAATTTATTTCAACTACTTCAACGTGTTCGGTGTCACCTTGACAAACTTTTTCATAAGTCGGATTTTCAGTATTTCCTCCTGAATATCCAACTGCTGTATTATTTATACCATTTATTTTACTAAAATATTCTTCAATACCCCAAAAACATCCTGCTCCAAACAATGCTTTTGGCATTTTATGTACCAACTCCTCTTTGATATGGCTGGGTTAACTCCCTGCAAACAACAGACAAGTCTAGAGTTTGCATATTCCCATCTAAAGTTTGATATTCTTGGCATTCAAATACATCTGTATTTTTCTGTAAAACTGTAACAAATAAAATTATTATTATTCCACCTTGAGCATTAATAGTGGCTGTATCATAAGATTTAACTTCAAATCCTTCGTCAATTAAATCCTTGTAAGTTTTTTGGCTATCAATCCATTGATCAATATCTGATTCAGCTTTTACTAATCCAGATAAAAATATAAAAATAAATAAAATTAAAAATTTTTTCATAACTAATTCTGTTCTAACCAATTTAAGACTTCTTTTATATGATTTTCTGGAGAAAAAATTGGATAGAAAACATGTTTTATCACTGATTTTTCAATTATCAAAGTCAGTCTTTTGATAAATTTTTTATCTTCTATTGAAAAGTTAGGTAAAGTTAATGCTGAACAAAACTTTAGTTGTTGATCGCTTAAAACATCGAAGGGGATATTAAGTCTTTGAGTCATTTCTTTTAGATCTTCTATAGACTGAGTTGAAATCCCTATAGGAAGGGCATTATTAATAATTATTTGGTCATAACTATCCCTAAAAGAACAATTTTGTATTGTGCAGCCTTGTGCTCCTGGAGTTTTGTTCCAATTTTTTGGTAAAGGTCGATCAGGTCGTCCTGTCATAGGAAAACAATAAATAACTATTCTAAATGAATCTGATCTATGTAAATTTAAAAAATTACCATTCTGATTCGGCAAGGAAATATCAGGAATTTCAAAATTTAGTAAATGTTTACAATCATCATCTTTTTCAGATTTTAATAAATTATCAGTTAAATCTTTAAAATTCATCACTATTAGTTATAATTGTATTAATTATAATAAATATTATGGCAACAATAAAACCAATATCAGGTATGTCGAATCCAAGATTTGCTGATGTAGCAACTTTTTTTCGTCTACCAATAATCAAAGATCTAAAAAATTTAGATTATTGTATATGTGGAGTACCTTGGGATGGAGGAACAACTAATAGAGCGGGAGCAAGACATGGACCAAGAGAAATTAGAAATGCCTCGTCTCTTATTAGAACTTATCATCCTGTCTCACTTAAAAGTCCATATGATAAATATAATGTAGCAGATATAGGAGATTGTCCTGTAAACCCTGCTAATCTAGAGGATTCACTAGATAAAATTAAGAATTTTTATTCTAATATATTATCTTCAAAAACAATTCCTGTATCTATTGGTGGTGATCACTTAGTTTCATTACCTATATTAAGGGCCTTAGCTAAAGATAAGCCTTTAGCTCTATTTCAATTTGATTCTCACTCAGATACGTGGGATTCATATTTTGGAGGATACAAATACACTCATGGAACGCCCTTCAGAAGAGCTATAGAAGAAAATCTTATAGATCCAAAAAAATATGTCATTGTTGGAATTCGAGGAGGCTTATACGATCCTAATGATTTAACTTGGGCAAAGCAACAAGGTGTTACTATTATTACAATAGATGATTTTTATAAAATGGGAATGAAAGAAGTAATGTCTATTGTGAAAGACACAATTGGTGATACTGATGCTTATTTAACATTTGATATAGATGGCATAGATCCTACTCACGCACCTGGAACAGGAACACCTGAAGTTGGAGGTTTTAATGTTAGAGAGTCTCAACAAATAATTAGACATTTAAAAAATATAAATTTTGTAGGAGCAGATGTTGTGGAGGTATCTCCGCCTTTTGATGTTAATAATATGACGTCATTAGTAGCGGCAACAATAGCATTTGAAATACTTTGTACTATGACAAAAAGTAATTAAAATAATAAATAATTTTCAAATTAAAAATTATTCGTAAGTTTTATTATTGTTTGAGAATGATATTTTTCATCCTTATTTAATACAGTGGAAGGAAAATTACTTTGATTAATAGAATCAGGATAATTTTGTGTTTCAAAACACATTCCATAATTTTTTCCATAAAATTTAGAGTATTTTCCATTATATTTTTCCTGCATCATATTTCCTGAATAAAACTGTACTCCTTTTTGATTTGTGTAATATTCAACACCCATCCCAGTAAGCTCACTATAAGCAATAACAACGGCATCTTCTAAATTGTTATTTTGTAATGCATAATTATGATCTATACCTCCTTGATCTAAAAAATCTTGTGTAATACTAAAATGATTATTAAGATCAAACTTTGTGTTTTTAACAGTAATTAAATTACCAGTAGGAACATATTCATTATCTATTTCGCATATTTTTTTGGATTTTATTTGAACAGAATGATTTGTAATATTTTGATAATTTTTTCCATGTCCATGAAAGTTCCAATAATTATGATTAGTGATATTAACAATGGTATCACAATCAGAAATAGCATGGAAATCGAGTTTTAATTCATTATTATTATTAAAAGAATAAATTGCCTTACATTGTAAATTACCAGGATAATTTTCTTCTAAATGTGGGGAGAAATATTCTAATTCACAACTAATTTCATTCTTATTCTCATTAATATTATTAATTTTCCAAATTTTTTTATTAAAGCCTTCTTTTCCTCCATGTAAATGATGAGGCGGAGTATTGGCATAAAGCTTATGAACTTTATCATTAATTATAAACTTTGAATTACTAATTCTATTACACACTCTGCCGATAATAAAATTAAAATAATCTTTTTCAGTTAAACAATCATTGAAATTGCCATACCCCAGGACAACATCTTCATTTTTATCAATATTATTATGATAAGGAATATTAATTTGATGTATATGCCCACCAAAGTTATAAAAATTTATTTTAAAATTGTTATCATTAATTAATGAAACAGAAAAAATTTCTTCATTTTTATAACTAGCTATTTTTTTACTTTCATATTTCATTGTGCTTTCCTATCTCTTGTTCTACTTTTGTTAGTTTGTCGCCAATATATAATCAATCCTCCTAAAACTATAAATAAAGCTCCTGGAAATAATTGATCAACTGGCCATTCCCTAAAGAAGATCCAACCTAACAACAAAGCAAAAAAGATTTCAATATAGTCAAAAGGCATAATTTTGCTTAATTCAGCTTTTCGGGACCCATAAATTAAAAGCAAAGTTCCAGTCCCTCCAGCTAAACCCATTAAACAAACAATTATAAAGTCTTCAAAATTTTTAAAATTTGACCACATATTAAAAGTAATAACTAAAATCATAGAAACAATAATTGTCCCTACTTGAGCATAAAGATTAATTAAAGGGGTGGGAACATCTCTTGGAAAATTTAAAGCTGTTACTCTGGCTAACGAATATCCAAAGGCAGCTAAAACAGGAAGAAGAATAATTATATTGAAATCAGAAGACCAAGGCTGCATGATTAATACAATTCCAATAAATCCAGAAATTACTGCAGACATTTTAAACCATCCAAATTTTTCACCTAATAAAGGAATACAAAGTAATGTAACCATCATTGGTCCAGTGTATTCCATTGTAGCTACCAATGCGAAAGGGATATAAAAATATGATGTATAAAGACAAAGTTGGGCTAGTGATACAAAGACTCCTCTTAATAATCCTAAGCGCCATTTCTTAATGATTACTGTTCTGCCATTAGTATGCCAATCTCTAGAAAAATAAAGAGCGATAAAACATGGCAACATGCCAAATAAATTTCTGAAAACTGATAGTTGCGCAGCTGGATAATCATTTCTTAAATATTTAATAGCGATCCCCATTAAATCCATCAAAAACAAACCAGATAAAGATAATAAAACTGCAATAAAAAGATTATTTTTCAAAGTTATGATTTTAGTCTCAGGCGCCGCAATTCACACCACAATTATCTACCCAATGACCTGGTTCAACTTCTACTAAACCCATCTTAATATCTGCTTCTTTTCCCTCTTGTGAGGCATGAGGACATCTTGTTCTAAAAACACATCCTGAAGGAGGATTCATTGCGCTTGGAATTTCTCCTTTAAGTTCAATAGCTTTAGATTTATTTTCTGGATCAATTGATGGAATAGAAGACAATAATGCTTTTGTATAAGGATGTCTTGGATTTTTAAAAAGCTCTCTTGAAGGAGCCATCTCAACAATATGACCAAGATACATGACTGCTACAATATCACAGACATGAGCTACCACACTTAAATCATGACTGATAAATAAATAAGTTAAATTTAGCTCGTGTTGAAGTTGCTTTAAAAGATTTAAAATATCTGCTTGAATTGAAACATCTAAAGCCGCTACACTTTCATCAGCTACAATAAATTTTGGATTGCTGACAAGGGCTCTTGCTATAGAAATACGTTGACGTTGGCCTCCAGAAAAAGCATGGGGAAATCTTCTTAAATGCTCTAGATTCAAACGACATTTAGAAGCAATGTCGCGAACTCTTGCATCAGTTTCTTCTCTAGATTCAGTTATCTTCATTACCTCTAGTGGTTCAGCAATTATATCTCTAACTGTCATTCGAGGACTAAGTGCTGCATATGGATCTTGAAAAATTAGTTGAGCTTTTTTTCTGTACTCCTTTTTTTCTTTTGGAGTGATGGTTGTTAAATCAAAATCTCTTTCTTCATCATGAAAAATTACATTTCCTGTGCTGATTTTATTTGCACCTAAAATTGCCCTACCAAGAGTAGTTTTACCAGATCCTGACTCACCAACTAGACCAAAGAAAGATCCTTTTTTAATCTTAATGTTAATATTATTTACTGCTTTTATTTTTTGTTTCTTTGACAAAAAATTTTCTTGGTAATCAAATGATACCGAAAGATTGTTTACTGATACAATATTTTCACTCATACTTTACCACAGTTAATACCACAATTATCTAGCCAATGACCTGGCTTAACTTCTACTAAACCCATCTTAATATCTGCTTCTTTTCCCTCTTGTGAAGCATGAGGACATCTTGTTCTAAACACGCATCCACTTGGCCGATCTAAAGGACTAGGAATATTACCTGGTATAGGTGTAAGCGGGGCATCTAAATTATTTATATCTGGAAGGGCATTAATTAAACCTCTTGTATAAGGATGCATTGGATTTTTTAAAATTTCATTTACTGGGCCTTGCTCAACAACGCTACCTAAATACATCACTGCAACATCATCAGCTACTTGAGCAATTACACCCAAATCATGAGTAATAAAAATAACACCCATGTTAAATTCTTTAATAATATCTTTCATTAAATTTATTACTTGAGCTTGTATAGTTACATCTAAAGCAGTTGTAGGTTCGTCAGCTAATAATAATTTAGGCATTGTCGATAATGCCATAGCAATCATTGCACGCTGTCTCATACCTCCAGATAATTCAAATGCATACTGGTTAAATCTTTTTTCAGCATCTGCTATCCCTACTCTATTTAACATATCTATTGATATATTTTTTGCTTCTTTTTTATCTTGAGATTTGTGAATCATAAGTTGTTCAACCATTTGATTTCCAATTTTAATAGCTGGAGCAAAGCTAGCCATTGGTTCTTGAAAAATCATTGAAACTTTACCTCCTCTAATTTTTTTTAAATCATTTTTAGAAGTAAATTTTAAAACATTTTCGTCATCAATTATTATTTCAGCATTATCATTATAAATAGTATTTCCTGGATTAAGTTGCATGATAGATTTTGCTGTAACAGATTTACCAGATCCGGATTCTCCAACAATACCAAGAACTTTTCCTTGATCTAGAGTAAGAGACACATTTTCTATAGCTGTGATACGACCTTCATCAGTATCAAATTTAACATCCAAATTATTTATCTCTAATAAATGTTTCATATTATTTATTGCTAGTTTTATGAGGGTCAGCGGCATCACGGAGACCATCTCCAACATAAACAAATGTTAAAATTAATACTACTAAGAAGAAGACTGGTATGAAATACCATTGATAATTTAATAAAACATCAGCCTTAGTAGCATTTTGTAAAAGCACTCCTAAAGAATTAACGGGCTCTCTTAAACCTAAACCTATAAAGCTTAACGCTGTTTCAGATAGAAGCATGTAGGGAAAACTAATAACAAGATCAACAATTATGTAACTTGTAAAACTTGGTAATAGATGACGAATAATTATATGCGTAGAAGAAGCACCGCACATTTGAGCAGCTAAAATATATTCTTGACTTCTCTCACTTAATAAATGAGTACGAACACGTCTGGCTAAGGTAGGCCAGGAAATTAATCCTAATAAGCATGATATAAAGAAAAACCTTAACTCTGAACTCCACTCCAAGGGAGCGAATGCTGCAAGACACATAAACAATGGTATTGGAGGCACCGTCCTGATTGCGTCAGTAAACATTTGTAGTAAGCTATCAATCCAGCCTCCATAATAACCTGATATTCCACCAATAATGAGTGATAATACAAAAGATATGAATACACCCAATGTTCCAACGGCTAGAGAAATATAAATTGCACTAAGAGTCCTACTAAATAAATCTTTTCCCGCTTTATCTGTGCCAAAAAGGTGAATGCCACCTTCTTTAACTCCAAACAAATGTGTATCAAATGTTATACCTGGAATTTTAAAATCTAAAGCCTTACCTGGAAGATTAATACTATAATTAAAATATTTATATTCCCAACCTTTGACAAAAAAATATACATATCTTCTTTTGCTAGTATCTATTTTATATTCCCATCTAAAATTTGTATCTGCACCTCTATATTTAGTTAAAGTATGTAAAAAAGGTCTAGGAGAAAATCCATTTTCATCCCAAAACATTGGAATTTGAGGAGCTCCGTTTTCATAATCTTTATCACGACCAGCAATTGTAGGATCATAAGGCGATAAAAAACCTGAAAATAAGCTACATACTATCATGAACAAAAGAATAGATCCTGCAATCATAGCTGACTTGTTTCCAAAGAAACGAGTTCTTACTAACTGCATTTGTGTAGCGGTATAATAAGCTTCTTTCTTTTTTGAACTAACTTCCACCCATAACTCCTTTTCTAATTCTTGGATCCATAATTGCTAAAAGTACATCAGTAATAAAATTGACAAAAACTATTGTCGCAGTAAGTAAGAAAATAATAGCACCTGCCAATTGTTGGTCATTTGATCTTGCTAATGCTTCAATTAATAGTGCGCCAGCTTCTGTCAAAATTAAAATCAATGCAACGACTGGCAAAGCACTAAAAATTCTATTTAAATCAAAACCAATAGAATTAATTACAGGTCCTAACGAATGTTTTGCAGGATAACGCCACAATAAACTCATACCTGATATACCTCTTGCTCTAGCTGCCATTACATAGAGTTTATCATTTTCATCAAGCATAAGAGCTCTAACTGTTTGCAAAGCAAATGCAGTTGCATTCCAACCTAAAACAAAAATAGGTAGCCAAGCTCTACCTAAAAAATCTTTAAGTTTAGCTGCAGACCATGGGGCATTTTCATATTCTTGAGAAAATAAACCCGTCATTGTATCGCCAAAATATACTGTCATAAAAAGCATAATACATAATGCTACTAAAAAATTAGGTAAAGCAATTCCAAGATAACTAATAAATTTTAGACTTTGATCTAAAGAAACATATTTTGTCGTGGCGGAAATAATACCAACTGGTATCGCTATTAAATAAGAAAATATTAATGCTACCAAACAAATAGTCAGTGAGAGAACAAATCTTCCACTAAGAAGATCATTGATGTTCATCCGAAGAATACAACTATCTCCAAAATCTTGTCTAACAACAATATCTGAAACCCATTTTCCATATCGATAGAAAAAAGGCTTATCTAAACCTAGTCTTACTTTTTCTGCTTCAATATCTTCAAATGTGATCTGGGAACCTTGAGTATTCTTAAAAGCTAAATATCTTTCTGCACATGTACCTGGAACTAATTCCATTAGAGAAAAAACAATAAAACAAACTATGAGTAATGTTATTATAGCTAAAAAAGCTCTTGTTAATGTAAACTGTATAAAATTAATCATAGTATAAAATCAGTTAATTGCTAGATAAGAATAATTAAAAAAAGAAAAGCGGCAATATAAAATTGCCGCTTTTTTAAGATATTTATCTACCCAACTTATTCGTCAAGCCACCATTGTGTAGCCATATATGGATAAGTTCTGTAATACTCATAAGAAGTTGTTTTGAATTGAGTAAAGTTTTTCAAAGCATTTCTATGATATGTTGGGAAAGGAGCTTTTACAGTACCAATTAACAATGTTTGTTCTGTTAACATTCTTGTAATTTTTTCTCCCCACTCATTTGATTCAGCAGTACCTAATTCATATGATTGGAATTTATCAATCCCATCACTTAAATCATATACCCACTGAGGAGGTTCTACGCCATCTGTTCCTCCACTATCAATATATGCTGCCCATAACATACCTTGAGTATGATTAAAGTAGTTACCAAAAGGCGCTTTAAATGTTTCAGGATTACCTGCAATAATCGCCAATGGTTGTCCTTTATCCCATGCATGTACATCAAGAGCATTAGATGATTGAGAGCCACGATATTCATCTGGAGTTACCTCTTTAAAAGAAGTTTTAACTCCTACATCGTTCCACATACGTGCAACTAGTTCAACTTCAACACCACCTATACCTTGAGTAGCATAGTCAATGTTCATTGCAAAAGGTGCTCCATTTGGAAGTTCTCTAAATCCATCACCATCAACATCTTTTAATCCAACTTCATCAAGAAGTGCATTAGCAGCAGCTGGATCGTATTGAGTCATATGCATTTTAACTTCATCAGGGACAAAATCTGGTGCAGGTGAAATACCTACAAACTGCTCTACAACACCCATTCCGTAGTAAGCTACATCATTGATCTCATTTCTATCTAAAGCAATTGACATCGCTTGACGGAAACGAATATCACCATAAACTTTACGTTTTTCCAAATCTGGATGAGTAACGTTAAAGCTAAATAATGCAGCACCACAACCTGGATTGATTTGCAAACTATATTCACCAGACTCAGCACCGTCTAATAATTGAGGTGCAGATTCAAGCTGAACTGACTGAGATTTATAATCAACTTCACCATTAACAAGTTTTAAAAGTCTAATCTCATTTTCATTGATATATCTCTCATTTTGATAATCAATATATGGTAATTGATTTCCAGCAGTATCAACTTGGTGGAAATAAGGATTAGCAGCATATATTCTTCCTTCAGTCGTATCTTCAATTGTCATATACGCTTCTAAAGAAGGATAAGCGGCATATTCTAAACCAGCAACTAAATCAGGGTTTCTCAACATAGGTGTAGGAGTATCAGTCCACCCAGAGTTACCATAATAAGCAGCTAAAGCATCCCAACCATCAGTAAAACCAAGTGCTTGCGCGTTAGCATCAGCATTTGAATCTATTTCTGGATGAAATTGTTCTAGGAAATGTGCAGGTATAAATGCTTGGTTATAAGACCATGCAAGTGTTGCTAAAAGTCCTGGGAAAGGAGATGGTAAATTAAATCTTACAGTTGTATCATTAATTACATCTACAGTCATAGGCTCTCCACCAACAAGAAGATAAGGATATGGTTTTTCCCTGATGTTTGTATTCATCATCATATCTTCATACCAAAACTCTACATCTCTTGCTGTAAACGGTTCACCATTTGACCACTTATGACCTTTTCTAAGAGTAAAAGTTAAAGTAGTAAAATCATCATTCCACTCAAAACTTTTAGCTACGTTTGGAACAATTGTAGATAAGTCATCAGCAAAACGTACTAGGTTGACGTGACGAGTTGACAACATATCTGATGTACCAGCTTCAGTTGCATTTGATAAGAAGTTTATAGTACCACCATACTTACCAATTGAATCATAAGGTCGAACAACTAGTGGCTCTTCAGGAAGCCTTTCAGCTAATGGAGGTAAAGCTTTATTACCTTGTATAGTTGAATTAATGCTTGCAATGTTTGGATTTTCTTTAAATTGCATTTCGCATCCA
>CACGZD010000003.1 GCA_902577425.1 uncultured Alphaproteobacteria bacterium
AAAGATCAATTATACCAGAGTCGTATAGTAAATCTCTAGATTGATTAAAGCATTTAGCAGGATGTTGATTATTTAGATTTTTAATTAATTCACTGGCATTTTTAATTGAATTCTTATCTTGTTTGTATTCTAATAATCTAAATATTTTTTTTACTTCATTCAACGCATAGGATTGTTTGCTTCCATAAACCATCAAATGTATAACTCCATCGTCTTTAAGAATATTATGAAAATATTTTAAAGCAGATAGAGGCTCTAATAAATGATGAATTACTCCAGAAGCAATAATCAAATCAAATTTATAATCAAATTTTAAATTTCTAAAATCATCACAAATTAATTTAAGATTATCTAATTTGTGTTTATCTTTTAATTTTTTTTCATGCTTTATGCTTAATTCAGAAATATCAACTCCAACTATATTGCAATGTGGATTTAACATAGCTTGTATTGCTGCTTGATCAGTTCCACATCCAGCTATTAATATTTCTATTTTTTTTCTTTGAAATTTTTTTTCTGGCCATAATAAATGCCAGCTAAAATCTGGATCTCCCATTGGCCTTTTACCTTTATCAATATAATCTATTTTTATATCCTCAATAGGAACAGGGGGGTATGGAAAGTAATTATATTGAGAAACTAAATTTTTTTTATCTATTTTATTATTCATAATATTTAAATATTTTTTATTTTACTATAGATTGTTCTACAGCATTTGAGTACTTTATTAAATTTTTATAAGTTATTGAAAAAACAACGTGAGGATGACCACCAGCAGCATAAATTACATCATATTTTTTTAAATTACTATCTATAAATATTTTTTCTGGAGAATTTGTATGTGCAAAAGGAGATACACCACCTATTGAAAAACCAGTTAATTCTTTACATTCTTTAGCTGTTCCTTTTATAATTTTATATCCAATTATTTTATTTAGTTTATCAAAAGATACATATTGATCACCAGAAACTAAACATAAATAATATTTACTATCTTCATGATTTCTAAAAATTAAACTTTTAACTATTGCACCAACCTCTGTTCCAAGAGAATTAGCTGCATCTATAGCTGTTTTAGCAGTTTCTTTTAAAACTATTAATTTAATGTTTAGGTTGTTTTTATCTAAAAATTTTTTAACTCTTAAGACACTTTTTTTATCTAATAAATTAGTCATTTATTTAAAAATTTAATAAGTTTATAATGATTCTAAATATTTTAAGATCATAAGAAATAAAAAAAACTATTAATTATTAATATTATTTTATAAATAAGTTAAAAAAAACTCTTAAAAAAACTATTTTTTTTAATTATATATACCCTACAAATTACGAGGAGAGGATTTTATGGATCATAGTTTTTTACAAGGTAATGACTTTGTAGGCATTACATTCTGGATAGTTTCTATTGGAATGTGGGCAGCAACTCTATTTTTCTTTTATGAAGGAATGAGAGTATCGGCAAAATGGAGAACTTCAATTGTTGTTGCAGCTTTGATAACTTTTATTGCAGCTGTTCATTATATGTACATGAGAGAATATTGGGTTACTTTTGGTGAATCACCTATTGTATACAGATATATAGATTGGGTATTAACAGTACCTCTTCAAATGATTGAATTCTTTTTAATACTAGTAGCTGTCGGAGCTGCTGTTTCAGCTAATTCTTTTTGGAGATTGTTAGCTGGAACTTTAGTTATGATTATTGGTGGTTATCTTGGAGAAGCAGGATATATAAACGCAACTCTTGGTTTCGTTATTGGAATGATTGGTTGGGCAATAATTATCTGGGAAATATTTGGAGGAGAAGCTAGTAAAGCTGCTGCTGCAAATGAATCAGTAAAATCCGCATTCAACGCAATGAGACTAATAGTTTTAATAGGATGGGCTATTTACCCTCTAGGTTATGTATTTGGTTACATGATGGATGGTGTAAATCCTGGAACGTTAAATGGTATTTATAACTTAGCTGATTTTGTAAATAAGATCCTTTTTGGACTTATCATATGGAATGTAGCAGTTAAAGACTCATCATCTTAATTTCTTTTTACAAATTAATATTAAAAAACCCTCTTTAATGAGGGTTTTTTATTTTAAAGTTAAATAGTAAGGTTTGATCTTTTAAAAAATTTTATTGAATATAATAGGTTACATTAATGCCCTTATGTATAAATCTTAATTTACTATTTGTGATTTAAAATTACTTCACCTGTTTTTCCTTCAACTGATTCAATAAGCTCTTTATTTAAATCCATTCTTTTTGTTCTTGCAGCTGAAGCTCTCTCCATTGCATCATTATCAACATATAATGAAACAAACATTAAAGTTGTATCATCTACACGAACTTCTAATAATTGTTCGGCTTCTGCAAATTCTTTAGGTGCATTTATTTTATAAGTTTCTTCAATTTGGTCTGCACCATCTTTTGATTTAAAGCTTAGTGTTGTTATTCTAGCTACTGACATATTTTTGTCTCCTATATCTAATTATAATTCAATATTATAATATTTTAGATTTAATAATAATTATTAAAAATAAGGAGTTTTTTTTGTTAAAATATATAATAACAATATATATTTATTAAAAATAAATAAAAATTAGGAGATTATTTTATGTCATTAATACAAAAATTTTGGAATGCAGAAGAAAACAAAGATATTGATCAATGGAATGAAGTTCTAAGTGATGATTTTGTATGGGTTAAACATTCAACAGGTGAACACATAGGAAAAGAACAATTGGGTAAATGGTTCATGAGTGAAGATGCTCCTAAATCTGAAAATAGCAGGATTATATACGAAAATGATGAAATTGGCGTAGGACATTCGTTTGTTACTTTTAAAGATGGTTCCAGGCAAGCAGTTTTAGTTGTTTATACAATTAAGGATGGAAAAATTACTAGATCTGAAACTGGTGCTACAAATCTAGATTAAAAACATATATAATTTATCAAAGGGGGAATAATTTTATGGCAGATTTTGGAAATACTTTTTATTTAATTATTTTTATAATTAATTTACTTGGCTTAATTTATTACACTTACTTGACTTATTTAAATCCAAAACAATTAATTAATGATTATGAAACAGGAGATGATTCTATTGTATTTATAAGAGTAATAGGGTCATTTGTTTTATCTTATGTTGTAATAGGAATCATTTTACTATTTACTTCAATCAACGGAGCTTGGATCTATTTTGTATCTGGACTTATGATATCTGCTTTCCAATTATTATATGATCTTGGATCTAGAATGAAAATAATTGATAGTAAATATAAAGTTATTAATAAAAGTTCTGACACTATTATAGCTATTGTATTTATTGTTATTAATGTAATTTTAATTTCTGGTCTTTCAGATAGAATTTATTATCATTAATTAAATAATACAAAATATAATTTTATTAAAAAAGCTGAGTTTAACTCAGCTTTTTTTTATATTTTTCTAGCTGCTGAATTCTTTTTTATATCTGTAACCTTTGTATATCTATCTATCATCTGAGTTGTAGAATGGCCCGACTGTGCCATTATCTCATGAGTAGGTACATTATCCATTCTTGATTGTGTAATTGCCCCAATTCTAAGAGAATGAGCTCCTATATTAATTGAATCAATGCCAACATTTGTAGATCTTTGTTTTAATATTTTAACAAAACCAGCAGCAGTTAAACTTCTTTTAACAAAACCTTTATTTTCATTTAGTTTATGGCTTTCAATTACTTTAGATTTATTAATTTTATAAAATAGGGGACCTGATTTAACCTGAACTACATCTAACCATTCATTCAATGACTTAACAGGACAATATTTATCTTTTTTCTTTGGCAAATCAATCACTCTACCAACTCCTGTTTGATCAGTTTTTGAAAAGTTTATACGTACTTGAATTGACCCATCATCAGAAAATATTAAATCTTCATACTGAATAGCTAAAATTTCAGATCTTCTACAAAAACTATAAAAACCTAACAATATCAGTGCCTTGTCTCTAATATCTGTTGCATTATCAGAGTCAAACAAAGGGTCTACAATTTTAACTATATCTTCTTTTAATAATTCCTTTTTTTGACCAGGTTTTATTTCTTTATTTCTAGAAATAGCTGCCATAGTTTCTGCTATTTGCGGATTTTTTCTATCAAAATCAAAATTATTTACTCTATATTTATAAGTAATAGATGCCAAAATTCTTTTAATTGTTGATGATTTATATGATTTATTATCAGAATTAGAGGAGGGTGCATTTGGATTATTCTTTTCACTTTTACCTTTTAATTTAATCGCATCATTATTTGTATGAAGCCAGTTTAAATAACCTTCAGTTAAGTTATAAGCATCTTGAATTGCATCTACATCTAAAGGATCAGCATTAAATCTATTTTTGGAATATTGTACGAATTTTAGCCAATCTCCATCATAACTTTGTTGTGTTTTAACTGCTTTAGACTTCAATTTAAGTTTTTCTACAGTTGGGTCTCTAGGTATCTTAATTCCCATATATTCTCACATTATTATTTGTTACGATAATTACAGTTATCGTAACATATAGTCAAGATAATAAATATAGAATTATTTATCAATAATTTATTAATACTATTTAATAATATACATTAAATACTAAGGTAGGTATAGAATTTCACGTGTAACAAACGACTATATATAGTGAATTAATTGTGGGAAAACTGGTATAATATAGAGATCTTTAAATAAAGAAGATTTGTAAAGCTTATTCAAAAAATTCAAAATAATAAATTATTTATTTTTTACCTAAATTCCGCCATTTATATTGATAATGAATATATATATTTGAATTAAAGTATTAAAATATAAATGTAAATATATGATAAATAAACATTATTTTCAATTTAAATTATTTTAATATTAAAGATATTATTAACGCTATTCCATTTTTGTAGATGATTTAGTTGATTTTAGCCCTAAGAATCAGAAATTAATTTTTTATGTAGTAAGGTGTGATTAAAAGTTCAGAATCATTAAATTTAGCACATACTGAATTCATAAATGTCTAAGAAGAAAAGGATACTATTGTCTTCCCTACTCTTAACCTTATTGTAAAAGAATTTAGTTTATCTTTATCTACTCTTAGTAAAAAAGAGGATATATGGTTATATTATTTATGTATTCAATTAAATTTACTAGTAACTATTAAAATGGATATAACAAAAATTTTAATTTGCCCTAAATGTAAATCAAATCAGTTTTCTAAAAATAATCAAATAATTTGCAACAATTGTAATAGTAATTTTTCTTATAATGAAAAAAATAATCAGGTGGTTTTTGAAGAAGTTTATAAGCCTAATAAGGTAGATGAAGATATATTTACTTTAAAAAAAAATAATCATAAAAGATTATTATGGAGAGAACTTAATTATTTAAAAATTAAAAAATACACCAAAACAATTCCAAATAATAAATTATGCTTAGACATAGGTTGCGGACCTATGACAAATAAAAATTTACTTAATAAATTTGATACCACTCTGTATATGGATGGAGCAAAATTTAATTCTGTAAACATAGTATGTGATTTTGAAAAATTAATTCCGATTAAAAATAATTCTGTTGATTTTATTTTATTATCAAATGTTTTAGAACATATATTTAGTCCGCAGTTTTTTTTAAACGAAATTTATAGAATATTAAAAACAAATGGAAAATGCTTAATACTTGTACCTTATCAAATTAAACTTCATCAAGAGCCATTTGATTATTTTAGATACACAAGACATGCTTTAAAAAGGCTTTTAAATAATTCGAATTTTTCAGATTTTTTAATTGAAGAAATTGGCAGCACTTCAAATATTATTGATAATTTTTTACTAATTGATATGAAAACAAAAAGAAATATTAATTTTTTTAGTAAAAAAATAATATTTTTTTTACAATGGGTAATTTATAAATTATTCTCTATTCAAAGAAAGTTTGATAGCGCATCTATTAACACTTTGATCCCCCAAGGTTATTCTGTTGAAATTAAAAAATAGTATTGCAAATTTTAAAATACCAATATTATCTTTATCTAATTTTTATATTAAGTACTTCAACTAGTAACGACGGATTATATGAGAGACTAAGTATATCATCATAAGACAAAGAAGCTTTAGGCTGCATTTTAAATGATAAACTATTAGGATTTTCTAAAAAATTTTGTAATGAAATAATAAATTCATTAGTTAAAGGACTTTCTACATACACTGAATAGGCTTGCAATTGACTAGTTATAAAAGTCACTAATTGATCTGAGCTCATTCCCATTTCATATGCTCCATATTCTAGTATTCTAGGTGTTAAACCTTTATCTTTTAGTGTTAAGTCAATTGATGATATTTTAGGTGTAGTTTGAAGATAGTCTAAAATTATTGGAGTGGTACTATCATTGATCAATTTATATAAATCAATGTCATCAAGTTTAGTATTAAATAATATTTCAGCTCCCTCTTGCATGCCTATATTAAAATTAAATGTAAAAATTTCTGAACTAGGGCTCCATTTAAAATTTGTACTATAATCAAACTTTAATTCATTATAGCCTAATCCATCAAAATAATTTTTAATGATTTGATCATTTGATGTAATAGCAATTCCAGAAGTAGTACTATCAAAAGAAACAGGAATACTTAATCCGTTTATTTTTTTTGTTTTAAAATTAGAAATTTCTGATGTGTCAACATTAATTATGTAACTTAAACCGTTTCTTTCATAAACTTCCTGATAAAAGTTTTTAAATTTAAAACTACCTAAAGAATCAAAAAATAAAAATAATTCTCTTGGATGTTCCATATAATTAAATTCAGAAATATAAGTTGATGGTGAATTAAATTTTAAATTCCGTATTTCCATTGTCTCTAATTCAGCATACTCGTCATATCTTTGAATTTTAGCTCCTTTGTAAATTAATTCCGCCAATGATGAATTTTTTAAATTATTTACTGTAATTGAGTCATATGCATAAAAATCTGTTTCAAATTCAAAAGATACATCATTCATTTTTAAAGTTTTTAATGAAATACTATCAATAATATTCGCTATTCCAAAAACATAATCAGTTGACTCCCCTATTACCATGTCTTTTAATAATTTAATTTCTTTGAGATCTAATTTTGTTAACTCAAAATGACCTATATAAAATTCTTCATTATTAGTTGGTGATAATTTTTTAATAATTAATTTATCAAAAAATTTTCCTTCATATTTATTAAAAGAATTAATATTAATATTATTAAAGTATTTTTCATTTGGTTTTTCTATAATTAATTCTTCAATATTAATATTTTCAATTGTAATATTTTTTATAATTAAATTTGAATTATTTACATAATTAACTGTTTCATATTGTATTCCTAGTAGATTAAAAATATTTATAATTGAATCTTCAAAACTTGAATTATTATTTGTATTTGTATCAGTATTAGACTCTGATAAAACAGTAAATGTTCCATCTTCATGAAGTTTGACTACACGTCCATCATCTAGTGTTACAATTTCTGCATGACTAAATTGATAAAAAAATAGGGTTACTAGAAAAATGAAGGAGATAATTTTTTTACTCATAAAATAATGATACTAGTATATCTAATAAAATAAATATTTTTTAAGTAATAAGATTTATAATAAAATTGTGTAAAAACTAATTATTTAAACTTAAAATTTTAAAAAAGAGAAAATATATAGAAATAATACATATATAAGTTTAATATAATGTATGGGCTTTATTGAAGCTACTGAAGTTTGTTTTTCTAAATATTTTAATTTTAGTGGTAGGGCTAGGCGTTCTGAATATTGGTTTTTTGCTCTCTTTACTTTATTGACTACTTCTTTTTTTGTTTATTTTGAAGGTTATATGGGAATTTTTCCAAATACTGACCAGGCTGTTTTAGCAAATATTTTTAGTTTATTAGTAATCATACCTTCGATTGCAGTTGGGGTTAGAAGATTACATGATACTAATCACTCTGGATGGTGGTATTTGTTAATAATTATTCCTATTATTGGATGGATTTTTATACTTATTTGGTTTTGCAAAAATAGTGATGATGGAGATAATAGATTTGGCTCTAATCCAAAATAGATTGCTGAGATAAGTCAAAAGTTTTTAATTATATGCATAAAGAGTCATTGCTAATCCAACTAAGCAAATCAGTGCTAAATCTATCATCATAGAGCTTTCCAATCCTTGAACTCTTCTTGTTTATGCTCTTTATCACGGTAATTAATTTCACCAATTAATTTGCCTCCATCTTCTACTTGAATTTTGCCGTAAAAAATTTTTCCACTTACTGATCCAGTTGATTTAATTTGAAATAGATCATTAACAGTAATTTCACCATCAGATTTTCCTTCAATGGTCATCGTTTCAGTCTTTATTTTACCTTTAATGTTACCTGATTTACTCACTATAAGGCAGTGGCAATCAACATCACCATCTAGAGTACCTTGTATAGTAACTTCATTATCTGCTTTAATACTTCCTGTAATAGTAACTCCATTTCCAATTTGAAGAGAACTTTCAGAATTAATGGGTTTTCTTGCTTTATTATCTGTTGCTTTAGAAAAATGTTCTCTTTGTTTTGGTTCAATAGGTTTGGTAATATATTTAGGTTCAGTTTTAGATTTTAATTTAATTAATGACATCATATTCCTTTCTCTTATTTCTTATTAGAAAATAATGAAGGCAAAATAATGCTGAAAGTTTGGTGAAAAAAAGATTATTTAAAATAATAAAATCTTTTTTTTGACGAAATTTTTACACATTTAGATTTTAAAAGAGTTTGTGGGCAAGGCAATATTCAAAAGAATAATTTTATTTATCTTTATCCTCTTGTTAATAATTCTTTTTTTTATGAATGCTTATGCATAAAAAAAGAAAGTTTTATAAAATCTATTTGATGAGCAGACGTTTTGCTCACAACCAAAATTTATTTATGTTTAAAATATCTTCTAATCTCTGGTCGAGAAGCAAAGTGAAGAATAATTGCTACTATAAAGAAAAAAAGTACAAAATAATATTCTCTTAACTCTACTTGAAAAGAATAAAAAACTAATAGTGAGCATACTGCTAAAGCTTTTAAATAAATATTTAAATATTGAATGGGATACATTTTAATTGATTTCCAAAATATATATCTAAGACCAAAATATATAAAAGTTACAATTGCAGATAATCGTACAGATTGCATCCTGTGATATGGTATCTCATTATTTTCAGCTAAATTTAGTGGAAAGTAAATATGTAAGTTAAATAACTCACCTACAAGAATAACAATACCAATTATTGTTAATAAAGTAATAATTATTTTTGATAATAAGTGACTCATATATATCTATGGCCTTTTTTTATTTATATTTAGGGCTAGTGACCGAACTAAATATTTTGGTATATAATTTTCCAAAACGATTTGATTTTATCATGATTTTTTCATCATTACAAATAAAGGACAGTTTCTATTGATTTTATGCAAAAAAATAAAAAGTGGCAAAGTATAAGAGGATTTAATTAATGAATATTATTTATGAAAATTAAGACTTTGCCACATAGTTTATATATTGATGAACTAAGACTATTTAATGATTTAAATATGTTAGTTTTGTGATTGTTCTTTATTTAGGGCTTTTATAATACCTCTAATTTCTGCCAAACCCTTCATTCTACCAATACAAGAATATCCTGGATTTAACTTCTTTTTTTTATCATCCAGTAAACTATGTCCATGATCAGGTCTCATAGGAATATTATAATCTTTATTTTTTTCTTTTCTCTTTTTTTCTTCAATTAAAATCATATTAATAATTTTAACAAAATCTATGTCCCCTTCTAGATGATCTGATTCTATGAAACTAATATTATCTTTTTCAATTGTTACATTTCTTAAATGAATAAAATGTATTTTGTCTTTAAACTGATCAAACATTTTATAAATATCATTGTTGTAATTAGAGGCTAATGATCCAGTGCAAAAAGTAATTCCATTATTATGGCTTTTATATTGATCTAAAACAAATTGATAATCTTCCTGATTTGATACAATTCTAGGTAAACCGAAAAGTGAAATTGGTGGATCATCCGGATGTAATGCCATCTTGATATTATTTTCTTCAGCAACAGGTATTATTTCTTTTAGAAATTCAGAAAAATTATTTTTTAGTTCATCATTATCTATGTCCTTATATGATAAGAGCATTTTTTTAAATTCTTCTAAAGTGTATTTCTTTTCTGCTGCTGGTAGCCCTCCCATTATAGAAAATTTTAGGTTTTCTAAATCACTATTTGACATTAATTTATATTGATTTGAAGCTTCTGCTAATAACTCATCACTGTATCTACTTTCTAAATTATTTAATTTTAAAATATATTTTTCAAATATAATAATTTGAATATAAGAAAACCTTAACGCAAGTCCGTCAGTTGGCAATTGAAGATCAAGTTGAGTTCTTGTCCAATCTATTATTGGCATAAAGTTATAACAAATTATTGGGATTTTATTTTTAGCTATATTAACAATAGTATCTTTATAATTAGCAATATATTTTTTAAAATTGTTTTTTCTTAATTTAATATCATTATGAACAGGTATGCTTTCAACTACATTCCACTTTAGTTGATTTGCATAATCATTATTTGATCTATTGATGAGATTTATTCTATCTTCGACATCTGTAAAATTCCATTTTTCCCCAGTAGGTATTTGATGTAAGGATGTAACAATGTAATTAGCATTAGACTGTCTAATATCTGTGAGTTTTACTGGATCTTTAGGTCCATACCATCGAAAAGAATATTGCATTATTAATGCCCCTATTATCTATAAATTATACTTGAACCATATAATAAGATTGGTAAAATATAAACAATAGGAGAATATAAATGAAAAAAATAATTAATAATGCAGATAATTTTGTTGAAGAAAGTATAAGTGGTTTAGTAAAATCATATCCTGAAATATATAAATATTCTTCTGAAACTAATAAAGTTTTAATGAGATCAGTTAAAGGTAATAACAAAGTTGGTTTGGTAAGTGGCGGAGGTTCTGGACATTTACCCTTATTTACAGGTTATATTGGCAAAGGACTCTTAGATAGTTGTGCAATTGGTAATGTTTTTGCTTCACCTTCTGTAGATGAAATTTCTACTGCTATTAAGTCAGCTAATTCTGAAAAAGGTGTTCTTTGTATTTATGGGAATTACGGCGGTGATGTAATGAATTTTGACATGGCGAGTGAAATGCTTGAAATGGAAGATATTAAGGTTGAATCTGTAGTTGTTGCTGATGATGTAGCAAGTGCTTCAAAGGAAGAAAAAGAGAAAAGAAGAGGTGTGACAGGAATGTTATATGTTTTTAAAACTACTGGAGCCATTGCTGAATCAGGAGCTGATTTTAATGAAGTTAAAAGAGTGGCTGTAAAAACAAATGAAAATATTAGAACTATGGGTATTGCATTAACCCCCACTATACTTCCTCAAGCTGGCAAACCTACTTTTGAAATTGGTGATGATGAAATGGAAATTGGTATGGGTATTCACGGTGAACCAGGAATAAGAAGAGGGAAATTAAAAACAGCCAATGAAATTACTGAAGAGCTATCTGAAAAATTACTTAGTGATATAGATCTTAGTAAAGGTGATAAAGTCTCAATACTTATTAATAGCTTAGGTGCTACGCCTCATGAAGAATTATTTATTGTTGCTAATAAATTTAATGATATTTTAAATGATAACGGTATTGCTAATTCAAAATCCTATGTTGGTAGATATGCAACATCAATGGAAATGGCCGGTATGTCAATTACAATGTTAAAATTAGATGATGAATTAGAAAAATTACTTTTAGAAGAAGCTAATTGCCCTTTTTGGTATTAATGATTACAAAATCTTCGTTAGAATTATTTTTTAAGAAAATTGCAGATATTGCTTTAGAAAATTATGATGAATTTAATACTTTAGATGGTCAATTGGGAGATGGGGATTTAGGAATAACGATATCTAAGGGATTATTATCAATTAAAGATAATTTATCTCAATTTGATGAAGATTTAGGTAAAACTTTCATGGTTTGCGCTCAATGTTTTACTAAAGCCTCAAGTTCAAGTTTTGGAACTCTTATGGCGATCTCATTTATGACTATTGCAAAAGAGACAAAAGGGAAAAAAGAACTAAATCCTAATGATTTACCAGATATTATTAATAAAGTTATAGAAGCAGTATGTGCAAGAGGAAAAAGTAAAATTGGAGATAAAACTTTTGTTGATACATTAGATGAAATATCAACTTCAATATCAAAAACTGAAGATAATTTAGGTCAAAATGTATATAAAGCTACTATTGACGCTTTAAATAAATTTAAAGGTAAAGAATGTAAAATTGGTAGAGCAAGAATGTTTGCAGAAAAATCTAAAGATTTAGATGATCCAGGGATGTATGCATTTCATAAATTATCATCAATATTTCAAAATAATTAATATTATTATTTCAACTTAGCAAATTTAGGTATTTTAGGATCTAGCTTATAGTAATCCATTTTGTTCTTTACATAGATATTTGCATAAGTTTTTAGTTTAGTTGGTGATTTAAGCATTCCAGCAGCTATACTTATATTTTTTGATTTATATTTTTTATAAAAAAAACTAGCACCACATTTTACACAAAATCCTCTTTTGGCTATTTTTGATGATTTAAACCACCTAAGAGTTCTTTTGTTAATAAAGGACATATTTTGTTCTTCACAAGCTGTGTATGAAGCAAAATTACCATGAGTTTTCATACACTGTATACAATGACAGTTACTTACATGCCTGATTGTATCTTTAATTTTAACCTTAATACCTTTACATAAACATTCAGCATAATAGGTTAGTTTTTTTCGTTTCTTCATTTAAATTAAAAAAGCAAATGATCTATAATTATACTAAATTCTATAAATTTTTAGTTCGATTCTTAATATTATAAAATTTTAATTTGATTTAATATCTTCCTTAGATTTTTTTCTTTTTCAAATAATATATTTTCTGCTTCATCTAAATTAACTTTTTTAAATAAAAACTTAGTTCCTATTGGGTATTGAGCTATTTTATAAACATCAGCCAATATCACATTAGCAATTTTTGGGTAACCGCCTATTGTAGGATGATCATTTAATAATATTATAGGATTTCCATTAGCTGGTATTTGAATCGCGCCTTTTGTAATACCTTCAGAAGCAATATTATGAGATTTAATTGATTTAATGATATTATCTTCTAATCTAACCCCTACTCTATTGGTAATTTTACTTACAATAAAATAATTGTTAAAAAACTTTTTAATTACTTTTAACATAAAAAAATTCATTTGAGGTCCTGGTACCACTCTAATAAATTTATCAATTTCTCTTTGATTTATATTAATATATGAATTGTAATTAGATCCTGATTTAGTAAAATAAATTTTTTGATTTTCCTTTATGCAATTTCCATTATTTGAACCAATTTTTGAATTAGTTAATGTTGAACTACTATTAAATTCTTTTTTAATCTTAAAACTTCCTTCAATTGCAAAATAACCGTAATTTGATTTAATTGTAGATAAAATGTCCAGTATTTCACCTTTTTCCAACTTATATGTTTGATTGGTTTTACCAATAATAGTTTGATTATTTTTTATAATATTAAAATTGACATTTCCTGATATTGCAAAACGACAACTACCTTCAATTAATTTTAATTTAGGTCCCTGATATGCAAATTCTATTATTGGTGCATAAATATTATTATTTACTAAAGAATTAGCAATAAAAGCCAATTCATTATCAACAACACCGCTAGTAGTTATGCCAAGATGTTGTAAATTAACAAATCCCTTATCTTGAAAGGTTGTATGAGTTCCTGAACGCAATACTTTAAAATATTTATTTATCATACAAATGAAAATCTTTTTTATTCATTAAATGAAATTGAACTTTGTTACCTGGTTGAATTAAAAGTGGATTTTTTTTATTTTTATTAAAAAGATCTAAAGGTGTTTTGCCAATAATATTCCATCCTCCAGGAGAATTATTAGGATAAATAACACACATTTTGTTAGCTATAGCGACTGAACCTTTTTCTACATTTACTCTTGGAGATGATTTTCTAAGAACTGAAAGTTTTTTATCTAAGATCCCTAAAAAGGGTAAACCCGGCATAAATCCAATCATAAAAACATGAAAAATTGTATTTAAATGAATATCTATTATTTGATTTTTAGATAATTTAGTTTTTTTTGATACATCATTAAGATCTATCGCATATTCTTCATCATAGCATATTGGTATTTTGATAATCTTATTATTTTTAATATTATTAATATCTTTAATCTTAATTGAATTTAGATATTTTAAAATTTTTGATTTATTTCTTAAAAAAGGATCAAATTGTATTAAAATTTTATTATATGATGGGACGCAATTTTTAATTCCTAAACTTTTTATTTTATCAATATTAGATAAAATATAATTATGGTAATTTATTACAATATCATTAATTTCAGTATTAATAATTGATCCAAAATCTATAATAAATGCTTGTTCGTTTATTTGATAAATATGTTTAAACATAATTTTATGATACAATATAGAAATGGAAATTAATTTAAACTGTGATCTTGGAGAGAAATCTATCCATTATGATGGCAAAAATGACAATTACTTATTAGAAATAATCAATAGTGCCAATATTGCATGTGGTTATCATGCAGGAAATATAGAAATAATTGACAGTACAATAAAGCAATCAAAAAAAAATCAAGTTAGTATAGGGGCTCATCCCGGTTTTAATGATCCTAAAAATTTTGGTCGTAAAAGAATCAATCTTTCTGAAAATGAATTATACAATCTTATCATTAAGCAATTAGAAATAATTGATAAGATTGCAAATGAAAATAAATATCCAATAACACATGTTAAACCTCATGGTGCATTAAACAATATGGCTTGTGAGAATATAGATATTTCAATGATTATAGGAAATGCAATTAAGGATTTTAATAAAGATTTAATTTATGTAGTTTTGCCATTAAATGAAATGGAAAAAGCAGCTAAAAAATTAGATCTAAAATTTGCATGCGAAATATTTGCTGACAGAAATTATGAAGATAATGGACAATTAGTTTCTCGAAATAAAAATTATGCATCTATTAATGATCCAATAGAAGCTTCAAATAATATTTTAGAAATGATTAATACATCTACAATTAAAACTTATTCTGGTAAGAAAATAAATTGTAATATTGATACTGTGTGTATTCACGGAGATGGTGAAGAAGCTTTAACAATAGCTATAGAATTAAAGAAAAAGTTAATAGAAAATAATATAAATATGGTCTGCTTAGATAAATTAAAGAAATTTAATTAAAAATGAATATATCTAATAATGAAATAGGTTGGAATTTTGATAATACTTATTTAAATCTTCCTGAAATTTTCTTATCTAAAATCAATCCTGTTAAAGTTTCTTCTCCTGAACTTATTATTTTTAATGAAAATCTTTCAAATGATTTAAATTTAGATTTTAAATCTAACAGCGATACTGAAATAGCAAAAATATTTGCTGGTAATGTACTTCCAAATGGTTCTGAATGTATAGCACAAGCTTATGCAGGACATCAATTTGGTTATTTTACTGTATTAGGTGATGGAAGAGCTGTTTTATTAGGAGAGCATACAAATAAAGAAAATAATAAATTTGATATTCAATTAAAGGGTTCTGGAAAGACTCCATATTCAAGAAATGGTGATGGTAGGGCAGCATTGGGACCTATGTTAAGAGAGTATTTAATTAGTGAAGCAATGCATGGACTAAATATTCCAACTACAAGAGCTTTAGCAGTGGTCAAAACTGGTGAAAAAGTTTTCAGAGAAAAAGAAATGGATGGGGCAATACTCACTAGAATTGCATCAAGTCATATTAGAATAGGTACTTTTCAATATGCAGCAATGCAAGGAAAGAAAGATATATTAGAAAAATTGTTAAATTATACAATGAAAAGACATCATCCAGAAATTTTAGAAAATAAAGGTCAAAATAAAGCAATTCAAATCATAGAAAAATTAATAGAAAAACAAATTTCTCTTGTTGTTAATTGGATGAGAGTTGGCTTTATACATGGCGTACTTAATACTGATAATGTATCACTAGCAGGAGAAACAATCGATTACGGACCATGTTCATATATGGATTATTATGATCCTAAAACTGTATTTAGTTCAATTGATCATCAAGGTAGATATTCTTTTAATAATCAAGAAATTATTACACACTGGAATATATCTAGATTTGCTGAAACATTAATTCCATTAATAAATAATGATGAAGATAAGGCTATAAAAATTGGCTCAAAAATAATTGATAGTTTTGGAGATAAATTTAAATCTCAATGGTTAAAAATGATGAAAAATAAATTAGGATTAATTAATGATATACCTAACGATGAAAAATTAATTTTTAAATTTCTAAATTGGATGGAAAATAATAGAGTTGATTATACAAATACATTTTTATATTTAATGAACTCACAAAATAATAATGATGCACATTATAAGTCAAAAACTTTTCAAAATATTTATGCTGAATGGAAAAATAGAATTAGAAAAAATAAATGCTCTGAAAAAGAAGTTATAAAAATAATGGCTTCAAATAACCCTTATTATATTCCAAGAAATCATATTGTCGAAAAAAGTTTATATGAGGCAACAATTAATAATAATATGAAGGAGTTTAATTCTTTAATTCAATTATATAAAAATCCATATAAAAAACTAGAAAATAATGCAAACTATCAACAACCTTCGAGTTTTGAATTTACTAAAAAATACCAAACTTTTTGTGGCACATAAATATATTTAATTATTAATTAATGACAGCTAATATTAAATTTTTTTAAACGCCAATAATTGTAAGGCCAAGGTGTTAAAAAACCAGCTAAAAGCATAATAGGAAGGATCCACAAATTTATTTTTGCTTCACCCATTATTAACCAGTCAACTAAATTCATTGAAATTTCCATTGATATCATTGAAATAAAACTCATACCTAAAGCAGTTTTAATTGCATTAATAATTGGCATTTGTTTAAGAAGTATAAAAGTTTCTAAAATAATACTTGTAATCAAACCATTAATAATAGCTAAAATCATAATGGAAATAGTTGACCATCCATAATCATTAATTTGAAAAAACAATATAGTACCAAAATCACCAATACTACAACCAAGCAAACACCATAGAGTATTTTTTGCACTTTTCTTCCATGTCTTTTTACATGTCCAATTAAAAGATTCATTTTTTAATGAAGAAGTTTCCATAATAAAATTAAAAAAAATATTTATTTATCATAATTAAAATAAAAAAGTTGTTGATCATTGATTTTATAGTTATTTATTAAAAATTTTCCTTCTTCAGAGATAATCCAATTTAAATATATCTCAGCATCTTTAATATTCAAGTTTCTATTTAATTTAGGATTAACAAGTATAATGCCATATTGATTAAATAAAGGCGGTTTATTCTCGCAGATTACCTTTAAATTATCTTTTCTATTAAATGCAATCCAAGTACTACGGTCAGAAATTGTATAAGCTTTCATTTCATTAGCCATAAGTAATGTATGACCCATACCCTGCCCTACTGATAAATAATTATCAGAAAATTTTTCAGGATCTAGATTAAATAATAACCACAATTCTAATTCTTTTTTATGAGTACCACTATCATCGCCTCGTGAAATAAATTTTAAATTATTTTCTATAATATTTTTAAGTTTATTTTGAATATTTTGACATTTATCTAAGTCTTCTTTTGGACCAATAATTACATAATCATTGTACATTAAATTGAATCTTGTTAGGCCATAATCATTTTTCATAAATTCAATTTCAGATTTCTTATGATGAACTAGGAGAAGTTCCACATTCCCATCTTTAGCAGTTCTCATTGCTTGACCTGTTCCTTGAACTATTGTTTGTACATTAATTTTATGTTTATTCATAAAATGTTTATTCAAATATTTTAATAAACCACTATCATAAGTTGATGTTGTGCTAGCAATAATGATTTTTCTTTCAAGAGCATTAATATTAAAAGTAATTAAGAAAAAACAAAAAAAAACTAAACAGAAAATATTCATTTTAAAAAATATTAATTTTTCTTATTTGCAAAAATATCTACAATTGACAAAAGTATTATATGATGAGACATTTCTATAAAATTATAATTTTTAGAATTAATATAAAAATTTACTAATCCTAATTTTGACAAAGGATTATTTTTATTAAATCCACTTAATGTGATTAAATTCATTTTCTTTTTTTGACAATATTTAGCAGCATTAACAATATTTTTTGATGTTCCACTGCTACTAATTAAAATTATTAAATCTTTGTTATCACAGTAAGCTCTAATAGCTTCTGTAATCCAATTTTCGTATTTATAATCATTTGCAAAGCAAGTTATTAGATTTGAATTATTAAATGTTGAAGATCTAACCCTTGCTACTTTAGCAAAATCAACACTGACATGACTAGCAATAGAAGCACTACCACCATTTCCAATTACAAATATTTTTTTATTTTGCTTTATATTTTTATTGATAATTTTAACTGATTTTTCAATTAAAGTAGAGTCAACATTCTCTAAAATATCATTGATTGATTTAGTATAATCTTTAAAATACTTACTGTAATCCATTACTTGCGATAATTAATATATAATTTATATATTTCAAAGTTTATTATAACAATATAGTTGAATATTTTTATGTTTTTAATTTATGGATTGATAGCAGGAATTATAGCAACATTAATATTTGATTTATTTCAGATATCATTAAGTTATGCTTATAATATAAATAAATCAAAGTGGCATTTAATAGGTAGATATTTTATTGGTGTAATAAAGAATAATAAATTTTTTGTAGATAATATAGAGGAAGAAGAAATTATAGATAATGAATTATTAATTGGATATTTAGTTCATTATGCTATTGGTTCGATCTTTGGATTATTTTATGTTTCAATAAATCTAATATTTTATAGTGAACCTTCATTAATTTTAGCATTAATCATTGGTATAATTACTGTTTTAGGAGGTTGGTGTATAATAATGCCCTATACATATAATATTGGATTTTTTGCCTCTAAAAAAGAAGAACAAATTCAAATCCTAGCACAAAATTTAATTGCTCATTTTATTTTTGGTATTGGATTATATATTGGTTTATTAATTCAATATTAAGAATCTAAATTTATATTATCAATTTTCGCTGCAAGAATAAAATCATTTATTGATAATGATGAAATGGCATGCGTATGTATCATTATAAGACAATATCCATAACCCAATGATATATCAGGATGATGCTTCTCATCTTCTGCAACTTTACCTACTGCATTAACAAATAATAAGCTTTTAGAAAAATTTTTAAAAGTATATTTTTTAAAGATCATATTTTGATCCTCATTTAAAGACCATTTATTTAGTGATTTTAAATGAGTATCAATATCTTGTAAGGAAAGCTTAGGAGTATTAGAATTGCATGAATCACATTTTAAATTTTTTAAATTCATTTTATTTTTATAAATTATAAATCAACTTATTATTTTTAAAATTTAATTTCAACACCTTGTTTTTTTTCTTCATTATCAGTTAAAATTTTAGGAAAACTTTTAGCTCTTAGTTTTGTGTTACAAGAGTCTTCAATTAATCTTGTGATGCTTGTACTTTGTGCTTGGCCTCCATATTTTTTTTTACCTAACTTAAACTTTCTATTTAATAACTTGCTAATATCAGCTTTAATATTATATTTATTTGTAAGTTTATTAAATAAACCAACATCTTTACAAACAAGGTCCATAGAAAAACCAACATTATATGAACCACTTAAAATTAATTGTGATTCAGTTTCATGCACAAAACTATTTCCTGAACTAATAGCAATACCATGATATGAAGTCTTCAAGTCTAATCCATATTTTTTACATACCATTAGTGCTTCACCTAAAGATAAAAGGTTAATAGATGCCAGGTAATTAGTGACAACTTTTAAAGTTGAGGCATTGCCAATTTTACCACAATATAAGATATTATGACCAATATTTGACAATAAATTAAAAGCTTTATTAAAAGTTTTTTTCTTTCCTGATACTAAAATAGAAATATTTCCAGACTCAGCTCTATGTTGACCTCCAGTAACTGGAGCTTCTAATGTTTCAATATTTTTTTTTTGACATAAATTAGATAATCTAATCATTTCTTCTTCATCTGTTGTACTCATTTCTATCCATAAATGTCTATGATTTAAAAATGTAATCAAATTAGACATAACGCTATTTACAGATTTGGGAGAAGGCAAGCAGGTGATAATTATATCTGATTTTTGAGATAGTTCCTCAAGATTATTTGACCATTCAGCTCCATCTTTGATCAATTTTAAACCTTTTTTTTTATCTAAGTCATGAATAAATAAATTGTTTTTATTTTTTAAAATATTATTGGCTATTTTAGAACCAACATTTCCAAGACCAATAAAACCAACATTATATTTTTTCATAAATTAATTTCCATTCCATCATAAGCAGGAAATACATTTTTTGGACATTTTTTTAAAAGCTTATCATAATCTAATAATGCAGTCATATGAGTAAGAATAGTTTTCTTAGGTTTAATATAATCAATATATTCCATAATTTGTTCAAAACCTGCATGAGATGGATGAGAGTCTTCTCTTAATAATCCTACAATCCATAAATCTAAATTTTTTAACTTATCTATATCGTTATTATAAAATTTTTTTAAATCAGTAGAATATGCAAAATTATTTATTCTATAGGTTTGCACATCTATAGAACCATGATTGTGTTTAAATGTATTGATTTTTGTTCCGTTAACAATAAATTCATCCTCTATTGAATTAACTTTCATAAATGGACTGTAATCTTTTACTCCCTTAAAAATAAATTTATAATGAGTCAATATACTATCAATCATTGAAGAAGGCATATAAGCAGGTATAATTTTGTCATTAATTAATGACATAGATCTCATATCTGGGAGACCAGCAGTATGATCTGAATGTAAATGAGTAAAAATTACAGAATCAATATTTGTACATTTAGCTTCATAAAGTTGATTTCGTAAATCTGGGCTAGTATCTATTAAAATATTATGATTATTCAGATTTAGTAATAGTGAAGATCTAGTACGGATATTTTTTTTATTTTTGATGTCTATATTACCATTTCTATTCCATGCTAAAGGTGATCCAAAAGATCCTCCACATCCTAATATTCTAATCTTCATTGAAATTCATTATATCTTTTTGCTTTAGAAAACAATTTGTAAAAATTATTATCTGTAATTTCAACTAGTTTATCGAAAGAAATATTATAAAAATTTGATAAAAATTCAGCTGTATATTTTACATAAGAAGGTTTATTGCTTTTTCCTCTCATAGGCATAGGAGCTAAAAAAGGACTATCAGTTTCTATTAGTAAATAATCTTTGTCAGCAAATTTTATAATTTCTCTCAACTTATCAGCATTTTTAAAGGTAACAATTCCAGATAAAGAAATGTAATATAAATTATCTAAACAAAAATTTAAAAGCTTTTTTGAGCCTGTAAAACAGTGAAAAACAACAGAAAGTTTATGGTTTTTTTGATAATTATTTAAAACATTAATAATTTCATCTTCGGATGATCTTTGATGTATAATGAGAGGTAATTTAGATTCTATAGAAGCCTCTATATGATTTTCAAAAACTTTATATTGATTTGTTTTATAATCAGTTGAGTGATAAAAATCTAATCCAGTTTCTCCTATGCCAATAACTTTTGGAGATAATATATTATTTAATATTTCATCTTTTGTTATTGTTATTTTATTATCAACATTTTGAGGATGTAAACCATATGAAATATATATTGATTTATAGTTTTTTATTAAATTTAAATGATCAGTAAATTCACTTGGAAGAGTATTAATAGTTAATAATGAAGTTAAATTAGTTTTTTTTATCTCTAATATTATATTTTCAAAATCATCTTTAATTGAATGAAAATTCAAATGACAATGTGAATCTATCACTAATCGATTCTAGGAAAAATAGGTTTTGGGTCGTTAATCTTATATTCATTTTTAGATATGGTAATATGATCAAAATTTCTTTCTATTTTGTTAACATTTAGTATATCTAATATTTTATTTGCACTTTCTGGCATTACTGGAATCAACATTATTGAGGAGTTTTTGATTATATTAAGAGTTAAAAATAATACATCATTCATTCTATCTTTATTTGTTTTTTTTAAATTCCATGGAGCCTCTGTATCAATATAAGCATTAGTTTGTGATAATAATTCAAAAACACATTTAATTGATTTGTCTATTTTTTCTTCATTCATGAATTTTTTATATTCATCAAATTTTAAATTCATAAATTCTATTAAATCTTTATCTTGTTTAGTATAATTTGAATTATTTTTGATTTTAGAATTGCAATTTTTAATACAAAAAGTAGTAATTCTCTGAACTAAATTTCCGTAATTGTTCGATAAGTCAGCATTTAATCTATTAGAAATAGCATCTTTTGAAAAATCTCCATCATTACCAAACGGAACTTCTCTAAATAAAAAAAACCTAATTTGATCTAATCCATATTTATTAATAATTTCATAGGGATCAATTACATTTCCAACAGATTTTGAAATTTTCTTACCTTCATTTGTCCACCAACCATGAGCAAATATTCTTTTGGGAGGATCTATTTCTGCAGCCATCAAAAAAGCTGGCCAATAAACAGCATGAAAGCGTAGTATATCTTTACCTACCATATGAAAGCCAGGCCAAAAATTTTTAAATGTATTATTATCTAAATCAGGATAACCAATAGAAGTAAGATAATTGCATAATGCATCAATCCAAACATACATGACATGATTTTCATTATTTGGAACTTTAACACCCCACTTGAAAGTAGTTCTTGAAATTGATAGATCTTTTAAACCTCCTTTAATAAAACTTATTACTTCATTATATCTTGATTTAGGTGCAATAGAATTAGGATTGTTTTTATAATATTCTAAAAGTTTATTTTCCCAAGATGACAGTTTGAAAAAATAACTTTCTTCTTTAATCCATTCAACAGGATCTCCGGATTGAGTAAAAAAAGTATCTCCTTTTTTAATAAGTTCAGATTCTAAATAAAAAGCTTCATCTCTAATAGAATACCAACCTTCATAATTAGATAAATAAATTTGATTATTTTCTTCTAATTTATTCCACAAAGCTTGGGCAGCTTTTTTATGACGACTTTCTGTTGTGCGAATAAAATCATCAATTTCACAACCTAAAAAAGGGATTAATTCTCTAAAAGATACTGACATTTTATCAACAAAATCTTGAGTATTCATCATTGATTCTGTAGATGCTTTTTCAACTTTTTGACCATGCTCATCTGTTCCTGATAAAAAATAAACATTAAAATTTTTTAATTTATAATATCTAGCTAATATATCACATGCAATACTAGTATAAGCATGGCCTATATGAGGGCGATCATTGACATAATAAATTGGAGTAGTGATATAAAAATTATTCATATGATTTTTTTAATGGTATAAAAATATTTAAACAAAATATTTTTTTATCTAAATTATAAATAAAAAGATCTTTTTCATTATTATCAATAAAATCTAATATTTCAAAAGAAATAAACTTTGTAATATAGCTTTCATTAACTATTGTTGAAAATTCAGATAATATACCTAAATTATCTTTGATTATATTAATGAGTATAAATCTTAGTAACATTAGAAATACTTTATATTCATCATTAGAAAAACTCGAAACATATTCTGATAAATCATATATTTTTTTAGAAAGATCATTTTTATTATAATTAATTATTTCTATTATTGAATCGTATAACTCATTCATTTTATCAGAACTGATTTTAATAGCTGTTCCAGGAGATCCATTACTTAATAAATATAAAAAATCGATATCATTATTATTAATGTCTATATTTTCATTTTTAATAATTTCATGGAAAATTTCTTTAGAAGGATTATTGAGATAAAATTTTATACACCTTGATCTAATAGTAGGTAAAATATTTGATAATTGATGAGAAATTAAAATAAAATATGTATTATTACTTGGTTCTTCTAAAATCTTCAGTAATGAATTTGAAGAATTTTTATTGAAATTATCAGCTGAATCAAAAATAATAAATTTAGGTATATTATTAAAAGAAGATTGATTGATAAAATTATTCAAACTCCTAATTTGATCAATAGATATATATTCTGAGGTTTTATCTTTCGCTTCATCATAAGATCTAGTTATATATCTTAAATTAGGGTGAGAATTTTTATATAATAAACCTATATGGTTATTATAATTATTATAATCAACTTTTTTTAAAACCTGACTAATAAAATTAAAAGCTAAAGTAGTTTTACCTATGCCATTTTGACCAAAAAAAATTAAAGAATTATGTAAAGTGTTATTTTCAAATTTATATAATAATTTATCTATTATATTTTGATGACCAAGAATATTTTTTGAAAAATTAATCATTTAATTTTATAATTTCTTTAATAATTCTTTCATTAATAGAATTTATAGATTGCGTGGCATCAATTGTATAAAATCTTTTATTGTTTTTAGAAATTTTTTTATAACCTCTGATAACTTTATTATGAAAATCTTTATCAATTTTGTCATATTTATTTTTATTTTTTCTTAATTTCAATCTACGATTAATTTCATTCGAATTAAGTATAAATAAAAAAGTTTTTGTAGGTAAGAAATTATTCAATAATTTTTTGTGCAGATCTAAAGTCTTACTTAGACCAAAATTATTTACATAACCTTGATAAACAAATGTTGAATCAGCAAACCTATCACAAATAACTATTTTCCCTTTTTTTAGTGCAGGTAAAATAATATTATTAATATGATTTAGTCTTGCTGACATTAATAATAATATTTCTTCAGAAGGAGAAATATTTTCCTTTTTATCAAGAATAATTTTTCTTAATTTTTCTCCTATATTCGTACCACCGGGTTCTCTAGTTATAATATGAGGAATTTTATTTTTTTTTAAATATTTTGCTAATAATTTTATTTGAGAAGACTTACCACTTGCTTCTGGTCCTTCAAAAGATACAAATAAATTTTTATTGTTTTTCATCTAAACTAGTTCCAAAAATTAAATATTTTATAGCTGCAAATGATTTCATAAGAGGATTAACTTCTTTAATATCATTTTGAGCAATTAAAGGAACATCGATTTTATCTTTACCGGGTATGCTTAGAATTATATTACCTAATTTATCTCCTTTTTTTATTGGCGCATCAATTGGTTTATTGTAGTTAATAGATGATTCAATTAATTTGATTTGATCAAAAGATAATATTGAAATAACATCTTCTTTGATAACGAGATTAATTGTAGGCTTATTTCCTAACCAAACATCTACATTTTTTATTACTTCACCTTTTTTGAACAATGTAACTTCTGATGTTTGATTAAATGCCCAATCAATTAAGTAAGAAGATTCATTTAAACGGGATCTTGAACTATTAGTTCCATTAATAACTACGGTAATTCTTCTTTTATCTCTTTTTGCAGATCCTGATATTCCCCAACCTGATTTTTTTGTATATCCAGTTTTTAAACCATCTGAGCCAACAACATGTGTTAACAATCTATTTCTATTTGGCTGATTAATTTCATTATATAAAAATTCTTTCATAGCAAAGTATTCATACATTTCAGGAAAATCTCTTATTATAGTATTAGATAGAATTCCTAAATCTCTTACTGTAGAAAAATGATTTTCATCTGGCCATCCAGATGAATTAATAAAATTTGTATTAAACATACCCATATTTTGGGCATAGACATTCATTAATTGTGCAAAATCACTTTCAGTACCAGCTAGGCACTCAGCTAAAGCAACCGATGCATCATTACCTGATTGAACAATTATACCTTTTAACAAAACATCAATAGAAACTCTTTCATCAATTTCAAGAAAGGTTCTTGACCCTCCCATTTTGTAAGCTCTTGGAGAAATTGTACATTCATCATTAACAGATAAATTTGTTTGCTTTAATCTATCAAAAGCTACATAAACAGTCATAATTTTAGTCATTGAAGCTGGGGGCATCTTTTTATCAGCATTTTTTTCAAATAATACTTCTCCAGTATTGTAATCAATAACAATAGCTTCGTCAGCTTTTGTATCAATTGCAAATACATTTAAAGAAAATAGTAAGTTAATTACAAGTAAAATAAATAATTTCATAATTTCATTTACAATTTAAATATGACAAAAGTTCGTCACTCCAATATAAATTCAGTCTTCTTATAACCTTTAGAAATGAAAGATAAAACTAATTTGTTAGCTTCTTCATTATTTAATGGACCTACAATTAAACTATATAATTCTTCTTCTTTTTGAATAAGAAATTTATAATTCAAATTAAATTCAGTGAAAATAGATTTTGCTTCATTATATGATTGAAATTCATATACTTTAAGTAAAAAATCATTATCAGATATTTCTTCAAATCCTATTTCTATTGGTTCATTAATAATTTCATTTTTGTTTGATTCTATTTTATTGCTGTCAATATCAGAAATTGATACAGATTCAGTTGGTGCTGAATCAATAGTATCGTTAAAATTAATCTCATTCATTGATTGAGTAACAATTTTCATTTGTTTACTAGGATCAGATAAAACCTCAATTCTAACTTTTGCTATTTTATCTTTATAAAATCTAAGTAATTGAGCAGTTTTTCTAGATACTTGAATTAAGCTTGAATTGTCATCATGTCTATCATTTATCTTTATTGTCAGAAATAGCCCATTATCTAAATTAGTAATTTTAACTATACTAGGTATAGGAAGAGTCTTATGACGGCCTAATAACTCTGTGACATTATTAAAGTCATTATTTATTGTCTTTCTTTTATGTAGCTCTTTTCCATAAAAACTAGCTAGTCCAATCTCATTATAATTATAATTTTCTTCAGGAATGTATTCAACACCTTCAATAAAATATGGATCTCCAATATGATATTTAATTAAATTTGATTTTTTTTGATTTAATTTATCTGTTGATTTTTTTATAACTTTCTTT
Organism: uncultured Alphaproteobacteria bacterium; assembly: GCA_902577425.1. GTDB lineage: Bacteria > Pseudomonadota > Alphaproteobacteria > HIMB59 > MarineAlpha5-Bin3. The sequence goes on from CACGZD010000003.1 coordinate 27,172, forward strand.
TCTGGAATTTTAACTATCTTTTTAATTGCTTCTTTATCAGGTATAATATCTAAAATTTGATCAGTTTGTTGCATTTTGCAAGAAACAAGAAAAATAATTAAAAAACTAGTTACTAATTTTATCACTTAATAATCCTACAGAAACAGCATAATAAGAACTACAATTATAATAAAGAAGATTTTTATAATTTGGATAAACTAAAAACATTCTTCCGTTAATTCCATCTGGTGCAATTAGCCTAGCTTCTAAATTATTTCTAGATGGTAAAGGTTTACCTTCTATAGTTAAAAAACCTAATTTAGACCATTCATTTAAAAATTTTGGGATAGATCTAGATTTAACAGCGCCACATCCTTTTGCGTTAGTTTGTTGAATTTTTTCAAAAAATTCTTTTATATTCTTTGGAGGTAAAACTTCCCTACCCCATGTACTGTCATTTAACCATGGATTTTTATTGATAGAAGTTAAATAATTAGCTGTACTCGCAAAAGCATCAAGGTAACTATTCCATATATCTATTCCTCCTCCATCCCAATCATAAGCACTTTCTAAAAATGTTGTTGGAATCATTTGAGTCATTCCTACTGCACCTCCCCAACTACCTATTAAATTATTACTTGGTATCATTTCGTCGTCAATAATTTTTAGAGCAGCAAATAATTGTTTTCTATAAAAACTACTTCTTCTTCTATCAAATGCTAAAGTGGTTACAGCATTTATAGTACTAATTTTTCCTTGATTTCTTCCGTAGTAACTTTCCATACCTAAAATTGATACTATAAAGCGTGGTTGTATTCCAAAGTATTCACCAATTTTTGACAGCTCAGATTTATATTCTTTAAGCATGTTTCTTCCAATTACAATTCTAGCTTTGTCAACTCTATAATAAAGATATTCATCTAAAGTAATTGTAGATTCAGGTTGGCATCGATCTCTTAAAATAATTTTCTCTTGAGGTTTTACATTATTTAATTCATTCTCAATTGTTTCCTGAGAAATTCCTAGAGATAATGCTTCTTTTTTTACTTCTGATAGCCAAATATTCCATTCTTCTAATGAGGGCATCGTGGGTTTAGAGCAATCTTTTGCTAATATTTGAAAAGAAAAAATAATGGTAAATATATTTACTAGTAAAATGTAGATAAAATGCATTATTTTTTATTGATACCAAAAGTATCTTAATTTGGATATATTAAATAAATATTTATATATTTTGACTTTTTTTTTGCATGTATATAATAAACTCAAAAAAAGGAGAGATGGCTGAGCGGTTGAAAGCACCGGTCTTGAAAACCGGCAAGGTGGCAACACCTTCCAGAGTTCGAATCTCTGTCTCTCCGCCATTTATATACCTATTATTTACTTTATTTGTTCAATAATTTTTTTAGAAAGATTAAATCGATTATCCTCTAAGCTACCTCTAAAATCATAAAATATTTTTTGATCTGGTCTTAATATATATTGGCTATTCCTAATCATTGTTAAATCTAATAATTTTTGAGAATTAGTTGGTTTGTTATTATAAAAACCTATCACAATACCCTTTCTAGTAAACTCGAATAAATCAATATTGTATTTTATACAAAGTATTTTGATGTCAATTAAACTAAATAAATTTAATAATGGTTTGGGAATATCTCCAAATCTATCTCGAAGTTCTATAATTAAACTAGATAAATCCTTATCATTATTAACACTAGAAATTCTTTTATAAATAGAAAGTCTTAGATCAAGATCATCGATAAAATCTTCTGGGATAAATATTTCTTCAGGGATTTTAATAGTGGGTTGAAAAACACTTTTAATCTTTTTATTTTTTGATATTTTTTGTTTTTGGAAAATAATCTCTTCTTCCAACATTTGATGATATAATTCTGTTCCTATCTCTCTAATAAATCCGCTTTGTTCTTCACCAATTATTGAACCTCCTCCTCTCATGTCCAAATCTTGAGAAGCTATGTTAAAACCAGATCCCAAAGAATCTGTGGAGTTAATTATTGATAGTCTTTTTTTACCATTATCATTTAATTCATTTTCTTTATATGTCATATATGCATATCCTCTTTTAGAAGATCGGCCGACTCTGCCTTTTAATTGATAAAGAGTGGCTAAAGAAAATAAATTTGATCTATAAACTATAATAGTGTTTACATGAGGAAGGTCGAGTCCATTTTCTACAATATTGGTACTAATCATAAGAGGAACTTCTTGATTATAAAATTTAGTAATTCTAGTTTCTAGTACTGAAGGAGATAATTGACCATGTGTAACAACATATTTAATTTTAGGTAATCTTTCTTTTAAAAATTTTTCAATAAAAGGTATGTCTTTCATTCTAGGAGTTACAAAAAAAACTCCATTCTTTCTACCATAAACTTCTCTTTTAATTGACTCTGTAATAGTAATTTCATCAAAACTTGATACATAACTTCTTACAGCCAATCTTTCAAAAGGAGCAGCTAATATTAAACTTAAATCTCGTATACCTGATAAAGACATAGATAAACTTCTAGGTATAGGTGTTGCTGATAAGGCTATTACATGAGCATTAGGTGAAATTTCTTTAAATTTTTCTTTTTGTAAAGTGCCTAATTTTTGCTCTTCATCATAAATTATTAATCCTAGTTTTTTAAATGATAATTTATTATTTAAAAGTGCATGAGTACCAATTAAAACATCTATTTTTCCTTGCGCACAATCTTCAAAAATTTGTAATTTTTCTTTATTTGTAACTAAGCGTGAAATTTCAGCAATTTTAATATTGAAAATACTAAATCTGTTTTTAAAATTATTAAAATGTTGGCGTGAAAGTAAAGTAGTGGGAACAAAAACTATAGATTGTATTTTGGATTTTGCAGCAAGGAATAATGCTCTTATTATTACTTCAGTTTTACCAAAAGCTACATCACCTACTATGAGTCTATCTCCAGGTATATTCTTATCAAAGTCATTAATAACATCATTAATTGCATTTAATTGGTCATCAGTCTCAATATAGGGAAAAGTACTACAAAATTTATCATATTCCTGATGATTAATATTAATCGGAAAAGATTTTGTTTGAAGTCTTTTAGATGCAATTTTAATTAATTTTGTTGCCGCATCTTTAATTTTCTTTTTTGCTTCTGCTTTTCTTTTTTGCCAATGAGATGCTCCTAATTTATCTAAACTAATATTATTTTCATCTTCTTCTCCATATTTAGTAATATAATTAAGATTTTCTACAGGTAGTAAAAGTTTTTGATTATCAGCAAATTCAAGTTCTAAACAATCATGAACAAAATCATCTAGATTTATTTTTTTTATATTATTAAATCTACAAATACCATAATCAGAATGCACAAGTAAGGATCCATGAGATAGTTTATTTAATTCTTCAAAAAGAAATTTTGTCTTTTGTTTTTTTTGAGAAGTCTTTACAGATAAAGAATATCCAAAAATAGATTTTTCATTAATATATATAGTATTGTATAATTGAAATGACTCCTCAATTTCTAATACAGTAATAAATAATTTTTCATCAGATAAATGATTATAATTTTCAATTTCAATTGGAGAAATAAATATATTTTCACTTAAAATCTTGAATACTTTTTCTAAAGAACCTTTGGAATTACAACAAATTACAATTTTATCTGTTTTAGAATTAATTTCAAAAAATTTTTTGATAAAAGCAAAATCTATTTCCTTACGAATTGAAGATAAATTATTAACTCTTTTTAAATTAGTTTTAATAAAGCCATCATTATAGAATGGTGAAAGTTCTATTAATTCAAAATTTTCAATTGCTTTATCAAAAAATTTTTTATCGATAAATAAAAAACTTGGATCTAGATAAAAACTATCATCTGAGTCTATTCTTGCATTATAATAATCATATAAATTTTCAATTCTTTCTTCAAATAATTCATTTATATCATTATTAACTATTAAGATATTTTGTTTTAAATAATCAAATAAAGTATCAAGCTTATTATTAAATAAAGGTAAATATTGTTCTCCTCCAGATGGGATAATTCCTTCTGAAAATAAATTATATACCTGGCTTTTTCTATAATCTTGAAATTTCTCTCTAAAATTTGATCTAAATATTTCTAAATGTTCAGTATCAATTATTAGTTCAGTACTTGCATTAATAGATAAATTATCTAAATTTGACTTAGATATTCTTGTTTGGGTAATTACATTAAATTCAAATATAGATTCAATATCATTATCAAACAAATCTATTCTTATAGGATTTTTTAATTGAGGGAGAAAAATATCGATAATGGATCCTCTCAACGCAAACTCGGATTTATCTCTTACAATTGAAACTCTTTCATAACCTAGTTTGATAAGTAAAGATAACAATTTATCAATTTTTAATTTTGAACTTTTAGAAATTTTTATATAATTTTTTTTTAATTCATATTTTGGAATAACTTTTTGAATGATTGCATTAATAGTTGTTAGAATTATAATTTTTTCATCTGTGTGAGTAGTTAAATAATAAAGAGTTTCTAATCTTGAAGTTTGAACATCTTTAGAGGGAGAAATATTGTCATAAGGTATTTGATCCCAAGCTTTGAAAAGTAGTATCTTTTGTTTTGGCAATAACCATTTTAATTTTTTTTTAATATTTATAATTTCTCTCTCATCCTTGCCTATATAAACAATTGAATTTTCTTTTTGATTAAATATTTCAGAAATAAGAAATGATTCAGTATATTCAATAATCGGACCTATTGATTTCATTTATATTTTATCTATTTTATCAAATAGACTTTTGAATTTATTATCAGGTTTTATTTTTTTAGTTAATATTTGAAAAATCAGATTATCTGAATAATAATCAAAAACAGATACTAATAGATTTAACTCATTTTTATTAAATTTTTCTAAATTTCTTATAAAGTATCTTTCATACATGATGTCAGTTTCTTTTGTACCAGAATAAGATGAGCGATATTTGATAATTTTTTTAAGTGAATTTAATTTCATATGATTCTCAATATAATATAGTAAATAAATTATTATAATTTATGAGACCAGCACATTTAGACTTATTACTCTCTCCAATCAATAAATTAAAGGGTGTTGGACCAAAAATAGAAAATATAATTAATAAGTTGGGTATAAATTTAAACATACATTTTTTATGGCATTTTCCATATAAGATTATAGAAAAAAAATATTACGAAAATATTCACGATGCTCCCCTTAATCAATTTGTAACTCTAAAAATAGAGGTTATAAAACATTATCCTTCTAAATTCAGAAGACAACCATATCGTGTTAGCTGTTTAGCAAATGAAACTGCGATTGATATAGTTTATTTTAATGCAAGGCATCCTGTTATTAGATCAATTTTACCTCCTAAAAGTTTTAAAATGATATCTGGTAAATTAGAATTTTTTAAAAATAAATTTCAAATTACTCATCCATCAAATATAGAAAATGTTACAGATATACAGTTATTAAGAGAAAAAGAACCCGTTTATAGCTTAACTGCAGGCTTAAACATGAAAACTTTTATAAAATTATCAAATCAAGTTTTGGATTCAATACCAAATTTAAAAGAATGGATTGAGGAAAGATTACTTTTAAAATATAATTTTATCTCTTGGAAAGAAGCTATAGAGAAATTACACAATCCTGAAATTGAAGATACTTATAGTGAAAAAAATATATTTAGAAGAAGATTGGCTTTTGATGAGCTATTAGCTCACCAATTAGCTATTTGTATTATAAGAACTATAGACAATAAAAAGGTATCTGTTGTTTTTAAAAACAATAATAAATTAAAAAATGATTTAATTGAAAATTTAGAATTCAAACTTACTAATTCACAAATAAACGTAGTTGATGAGATTCAAAAAGATCTTGTTTCAAATAAGCAAATGATTAGATTGCTTCAAGGAGATGTAGGTTCAGGAAAAACTATCGTAGCTTTAATTTCAATGCTCACTGTTATAGAATCAGGTTATCAAGTAACATTGATGGCACCTACAAGCATACTAGCTTATCAACATTATGAAAATATTTCAAAACTTATTTTAAATCTACCAATTGAGATAGATATTCTTACAGGAAAAGATAAAGGGAAAAAAAGAATAGAAAAATTAGACAAAATAAAAGATGGCACAACACAAATAATAATCGGAACTCACGCCTTGATTCAAGAAGGAGTAAAATTTAATAAATTAGGCTTATCAGTAATAGATGAACAACATAGATTTGGCGTATATCAAAGAATGGCTTTTAATTATAAAGGTTTTCGTCCATCTATATTAGTTATGAGTGCCACTCCGATACCAAGAACTTTAACTTTAGCAGCATATGGTGATATGGATGAAAGTAGATTAATTGAAAAGCCGATTGGTCGAAAACCTATAAAAACATCATCACTAACTTTAAAAAAAGAAAAGAATTTAATTGAGAGAATTAAAAAGAAAATTAATAATTCAAAAGATAAATTTTTTTGGATATGCCCACTTATAGAAGAATCACAAGAACTAGATCTTAAGGCAGCTACTGATCGTTATATCGCACTTAACAAAATATTTAAAAATAAAGTAATGCTTATACATGGTCAGTTAAGTGAAAAGGATAAAGAATTAACAATGGAAAAATTTAAAGATGAAGATTACCGAATTTTAGTTGCAACAACAGTTATAGAAGTGGGTATTGACATTAAATCTGCTACTACAATAATAATTGAACATGCTGAAAGATTTGGATTAGCTCAACTTCATCAATTAAGAGGTCGTGTTGGAAGAAATGATGAAGAATCATATTGCATACTTTTACATAAAGAAAATATTAATGATACGGCAAAGAAAAGATTAGATATTATGACAAATACTAATGATGGCTTTCTTATTGCTGAGGAAGATTTAAAAATTAGAGGACCAGGTGAAGTTTTGGGAAAAAGACAATCTGGTTTACCATCTTTTAATATTGCAGATTTAAGCTATGATGGTGACTTACTAGAAGAGGCTAAGTTATATGCAGAAAATATTATAAGTTATGATCCACAGTTAGATCAAAATAAAAATCTAAAAGATTTATTATATATTCATGAAAGAGATACAGCAATTAAAACACTAAATGCAGGATAATGACTAACATTGATTATAAAGATGGAATAAGATTTGAATGTCAAGGTTCAGGAAACTGTTGTGTTTCAAGAGACTCTTATGGATTTGTTTATTTAAGTCCAGACGATCTAAAAAGATTTGCAAAAGATTTTAATATATCAATAAAAATTTTTAAGGAAAAATATTGTCAAATAACTGATGGTTTGATTCATTTAATTGAAAAAAATAATCTGAATGGAAAATGTATATTTCTAAAAGATAATAAATGCTCAGTATATAAAAGCAGACCATCTCAATGTAGAACATGGCCATTTTGGAATGAGAATATGAATCCAAAGGTATGGAATGAAGATATTTCTATTAATTGTCCAGGCATAGGGAAAGGTAATAAAATTAAATCTGATAGTATTAAAAAATTTTTGAAAGAAGATTCTAAAAACGAAAGATTAATACTAGAAAATAGAATTATCCCTCAGAAATAAATTCCATACCTTTATAAAAACCTATGTAAACATCTGATTTTCTTTTAAGAGTTAGTTTAATAGTAGTACCCTCTAAAACAACTTCTAAAAAATTATTATTTTTATTAAGGATATCGCATTTTTTAGTGATTCCAGTTGCGATATTTTTTATTATAGTTTGTTTCATTGAAAAATGGTGAGCCCTACAGGATTCGAACCTGTGACCCATTCCTTAAAAGGGAATTGCTCTACCAACTGAGCTAAGGGCCCACAAAGATGTAATCTATATAGTTCAAATATTGTGAAAGCAAGACTTTATCTTTACGTGTTTTTATTATCTAAAATTTTAATTGTATTTATTGAAACAAATTTGGAAACATCACCTCCTAATTTATGAACTTCTTTAACAAAGTTAGAAGAAATAAATGAATTTTTATCTGAAGACATTAAAAATATAGTTTCTAAATCTGGATTAAGTTGATAATTCATTCCAGTCATTTGAAATTCATAATCAAAATCTGACACAGCTCTTAATCCTCTTATAATACAAGTAACATTATTTAATTTTGCAAAATCAGTAAGTAAGCCATCGATACTTTTAATAATAATTTTATCATTTTGATTAAAGTAATCTTTTATATCACTATCAATAATTAATTTTCTTTCTTCAATTGATAATAAGGGGGTCTTATTATCGTTATCTGCTATTCCAATTATTAGTTTATCAACTATTTTCAATGAACGTTTTATTACATCAATATGTCCAAATGTTAATGGATCAAATGTTCCAGGATAAATTCCTATTTTGTCCATTATGCCTCTTTTAATTCCTGAATTCTCGAAACATTGACAATTTTGTCACTTTCAGGAATTTTAAATATTGAAACTCCTTGAGTAGATCTTCCAGCTATTCTTACTTGGTTTATATTTACTCTAATTATTTGACCTTTATCGCTTACTAAAATAATTTGATCTTTTTCGTTCACTACAAAACAATCAACTACTTTTCCATTTTTGTTGGTAGATAATATACCAGTAATTCCCTTTCCTCCTCTATTAGATATTCTGTATTCATAAGCTGATGATCTTTTTCCATATCCCTTTGAAGTAATTGATAATAAAAACTCTTCATTATTTAACAAATCATTATATTCAGGCTTTGATAAATTTTTTGATTTTCTATTTTCAGACGCAAATTTTAAATAATCACTTCGTATTTTCATATCTATTTCTGAATGTTTTAATATTGATTGAGAAATAACAAAATTATTATTATCCATTTTAATTCCTCTTACTCCTGCAGAGTTTAAGCCACTAAATAATCTTAATTTTGATAAAGGAAATCTTAGACATTTGCCATTATTTGTAGATAAAAGAATATCGTCATTATTAGATGCAATCTTTACATTTATTAATTCATCATTATCATTTAACTTAATACTTAGTTTTCCAGATTCTCGTAAATCTCTTTTTCCACTCTTTGCAACATCTAATAAATTATTTTTTCTAATCATTCCTTTTTTTGTAGCAAAAACTACAAATAATTTTGACCATTCATTATCATTAATAGGCAAAGGTAAAAAAGTAGCTATTTTTTCATTATTAGCAAAAGGTAATAAATTAACAATTGGCTTACCACGTGCTTTCAAACTTGCTTCAGGAATATCATGGCATCTTAAGGAGTAAACTTTACCTAAAGAAGAAAAAACTAATAGTTTATTATGAGTTGTAGCAAGATGAATTTCTTTTACAAAATCTTCTTCTCGAGTAGACATTCCAGTCTTTCCTTTGCCACCTCTTTTTTGAGCTCTATAGTTTTCTAACAATGATCTTTTAATATATCCATTATTTGAAATTGTTATGATGATATCTTCTTGTTGAATATAGTTAATATCGTCAATTTGTTCATATTCTTTATCAATAATTTCACTTCTTCTAGAAGTTGAAAATTCTTCTTTTATTTCTTTTAATTCTTTTTTTATAACTTCTAAAAGGGTTTTTCTTGAACTTAGAATATCTAAAAAACCTTTAATTTCTAAAATAATTTTTTCTAAGTCTTTTTTTATGTCTTCTCTTTCTAAACTTGTGAGACGATGTAAACGTAACTCAAGAATAGATTTTGCTTGATTTTCTGTTAATTGAAAACTGTTACCATTTATTTGACTTGTTTGATCGTCTATTAATTTAATAAAATCTATGTTCTCTTTTGACAATTTCCATTTAGTTTTAATTAACTTATTTTTTGCATCTTTTGAATCCTTAGATTTCTTAATAAGATCTATAATATTATCTATATTATCATTAGCGACAACTAAACCAATTAAGATGTGAGCTTTATCTCTCGCTTTATTTAAATCATATACTGTTCTTTTGGTTACAATTTCCTCTCTAAAATCTATAAACGATAGCAATATATCTTTTAAATTCATTTGCTCAGGTTTGCCTTTATTAAGGGCTAGCATGTTAGAATTAAAAGTAGTTTGCAGTAATGTATGTTTATAAAGTTTATTTAATACTACATTAGTATCTACATCTTTTTTTAATTCTATCACTACTCTAACTCCATTACGATCAGACTCATCTCGAAGGTCAGATATTCCTTCAATAATATTATTTTTCACTGTTTCAGCTATTTTTTCAATTAATTTAGATTTATTAACTTGATAGGGAATTTCATTTATGATTATTGCTTCTCTATCTTTTTTGAAATTTTCAACTGAAGTTTTTGCTCTTAATATACATGCTCCTTTTCCAGAATTAAAAGCATCTTTAATTCCTTTATTCCCAATTATTTGACACCCAGTAGGAAAATCTGGGCCAAGAATAAATTTATTCAAATCATCTATGGAAGAATCTGGATTATCAATACAAAATAAAGTAGCATCTATTACTTCTCCTAGGTTGTGTGGAGCAATATTTGTAGCCATCCCTACAGCAATTCCAGAAGCCCCATTAACTAAAATATTAGGATATTGTGCAGGTAGAACGCTCGGTTCTTTGGTTGTATCATCATAGTTAGGTTGAAAATTTACAGTATTTTTTTCTAAATCTGTAACAATTTTTTCAGATATCTTAGACAGTCTTGCTTCAGTATATCTCATTGCAGCAGGAGGATCTCCATCTAAAGATCCAAAATTTCCTTGCCCATCAATTAACTCTAATCTCATAGAAAAATTTTGTGCCATTCTTACCATTGAATCGTAAATTGCTGAATCTCCGTGGGGATGATATTTACCCATAACATCACCTACTATTCTTGCAGATTTTTTATAAGATTTATTATAATTATAGCCTGATTCATTCATAGCATACAGAATGCGCCTATGAACTGGTTTTAAGCCATCTCTACAATCAGGTAAAGCCCTAGAAACAATAACGGACATCGCATAATCTAAATACGATTTCTTCATTTCTTCCACTAATGAGATATTGGTAATTTTATCTTCTTCTAAAGAAGATTTAGACGTATCAATGTTATCAGACAATATAAAAAATCCTTATTTTCTGGTAAAAACTTTAAAATTTTATATCAAAAAAAACTATTACTAACAATAGTAATAAATCTAATTATAATGATTAAAAAACTAACTATTTCAATATCTTATAATATATAATTAATAAAAATTATTAAAAAGGAATGTCTTCATCAGTAGATGAAGAATCACTTATTTCACTTTCAAAGGATTCATTAGAAGAATTTTCTATAGATTGTGAAGGGGTAGCAGAATTACCACCCAACATTGTTAAATTGCTATTATATCCTTGTAGAACTACTTCAGTAGTATATCTGTCATTTCCATCTTTATCTTGGTATTTTCTAGTGTTAAGCTCTCCTTCTACATAAATCTTAGAACCTTTTTTAACATATTTTTCTATTACATCTACAAGCCCTTCATTAAATACAACAATATTATGCCAAGAAGTATTTTCTTTTTGTTCTTGTGTGTTTTTGTCTTTCCATCTTTTGGATGTAGCAATGGAAAATGATGCCATTTTCTTACCAGATTGCATGGATCTTATTTCAGGATCTCTCCCAAGATTTCCTAATAGAATTACTTTATTTACACTACCAACCATAAAAAAATTTAATATATATATCTATTTATAACAAAATAATTAAATTCACTAACTATATTTTCAATGAATCTGGATAAAATAATAATAAAAGGTGCAAAAGAACACAACTTAAAAAATATAAGTTTAGAAATTCCAAAAAATAAATTAGTTGTAATAACTGGTGTTAGTGGATCAGGAAAATCAACATTAGCTTTTGACACAATCTACTCTGAAGGCCAGAGAAAATATGTAGAAAGTTTATCTGCTTATGCAAGACAATTTTTACAAATGATGGATAAACCCGATGTCGAAAGTATTGATGGTTTGTCACCAGCGATTTCAATAGAACAAAAAACTACTCAAAAAAACCCAAGAAGTACAGTCGGTACAGTAACCGAAATCTACGACTATTTAAGAGTTTTATTTGCAAGAATAGGTATTCCTTATTCCCCAACTACTGGATTGCCTATAAAATCACAATCTGTAAGTGAAATTACCGACAATATATTAAATAAAAATTTAGGTAAAAAAATATATATTCTTTCACCTATAGTTCGAGATCGTAAAGGTGAATATAAAAAAGAAATAGAAGAAATTAAAAGAAAAGGGTATCAAAGATTAAGAATTGATAAAACAATTTATGAGATAGATGAAGCTCCAAATTTAAAAAAAAATTATAAGCATAATATTGAAGTTTTAATAGATAGGTTAAATGTTAAAGAAAATATTAAGCAAAGACTATCAGAAAGCATAGAAACAGCTTTAACATTATCAGATGGACTTATATATGTTCAAAATCTAGAAAATGATAAAATAGAAATTTATTCATCAAAATTTGCTTGTCCTGTTTCTGGATTTACTATTGAAGAAATTGAACCAAGATTGTTTTCCTTTAATGCACCTCAGGGAGCCTGTGAAGAATGTGATGGTTTAGGTATAGAAAAATATTTTGATGAAAGAAAGATTATTCCTGATGAAACAAGATCAATAAATCAAGGAGCAATTAAACCTTGGGAGACAAAAGTTTTTGGTAGGCAAAGGAAATTTTTTATAGAAACTATAAATAAAATATTAAAAAATTATAAAATATCAATAAATACAACTTGGGAAAAAATTCCATTAAAAATCAAAGATATCATTCTTAATGGGAGCCAAAAAAATGAAATAAAAAATTTAGATAATTTTGAAGGTATTATAAATTATATTGATCGTAAATATAATGAAACTGAAAGATGGTGGGTTCAATATGAATTAGAGAAATATTTATCAGAAAGAAATTGTGAAATTTGTAAAGGATTTCGTTTAAATAAAAAACCATTATCAATAAAAATAAATAATACACATATTGGAGAAGTAACAAAAAAATCAATAAAAGAATGTCTAGATTGGTTTGAAAATTTATCAAAAAAATTAAATAAAAATCAATTAACTATAGCAAAAACAATAATTAAAGAAATCTATGAAAGGCTTAATTTTTTAAATAAAGTTGGTTTAGATTATATTTCTTTATCAAGGGCTAGTAAAACTTTGTCTGGAGGAGAAAGTCAAAGAATTAGACTTGCTAGTCAAATAGGATCAGGATTAACTGGGGTATTATATGTTCTTGATGAACCTTCTATTGGCTTACATCAAAAAGATAATCATCAATTAATAGAAACTTTATTCAGATTAAGAGACTTAGGTAATACAGTTATAGTTGTAGAACATGATGAAGAAGCGATTAAAAATGCAGATCATATTATAGATATTGGAGTTGGTGCAGGTATTCATGGAGGAGAAATTATAGCTGAAGGATCAATACAAAATATTATTAAAAATAAAAAAAGCTTAACTGGACAATATTTAAATAAAGAAAAAAATATAATTTTACCTAAAATAAGAAGGAAGATAAATAAAAATAAAGTGCTTAAGGTACATAAAGCTAATTTAAATAATCTTAAAAATTTATCAGTGAACTTTCCGCTAAGTAATTTTATTTGTGTAACAGGAGTATCTGGTAGTGGAAAATCTTCATTAGTTATAGATACATTATATCAACGACTAGATGAATACTTTAATAAGTCTTTAAACAAAGAAGAAAAAAATTTTAATATTAGTGGAATTAAAAATATAGATAAAATAATCGATATAGATCAATCTCCAATTGGCAGAACTCCTAGATCAAATCCTGCAACTTATACTGGTTGTTTTACACCTATAAGAGAATGGTACACTAGTTTAAATGAATCTCAAATAAGAGGTTATAAACCTGGTAGATTCTCATTCAATGTTAAAGGAGGAAGATGTGAATCATGTGAGGGTGATGGAGTCAAAAAAATTGAAATGCATTTCTTAGCAGATGTTTATGTTGAATGTGATGTTTGCAAAGGCAGTAGATACAATAGAGAAACATTGGAGGTAAAATATAAGGAAAAATCAATATCAGACATTTTAAACATGACTGTTGAAGAAGGGTATAAATTTTTTGATAAAATACCGGCAATAAAACAAAAACTAGCAACATTAATGAATGTAGGTTTAGATTATATAAAGATTGGACAATCAGCTACTACTTTATCTGGCGGAGAAGCTCAAAGGATAAAATTATCTAAAGAATTATCTAAAAGATCAACAGGAAAAACATTATATATTTTAGATGAACCAACTACAGGTTTGCATTTTGAAGATGTCAATAAACTATTAAAGATTCTTCATAAATTAGTTGATGATGGTAACACAGTAATAGTAATTGAGCATAATTTAGATGTAATCAAAACTGCAGATTATATTATAGATTTAGGACCTTTAGGAGGCATTAAAGGTGGGGAAATAGTCAGCATGGGAAAACCTGAAGAGGTTGCAAAAAATAAAAAAAGCTTTACAGGTAAGTACTTAAGAAAATATGTTTAATTTTTGGAGGTAAAAATGGCTAGTATTTTGCAATCTCTTAACAGAACAGTAATGGCTGGTGTTTTTTTAGCAATTGTATTTTTTATAATACTGCTAACAATTTGGCCTGGAAGTGAAAGTTGGTTTACAGATAAATATTTTTGGAGTGCTATTTTTAGATATCTACATGTATTATCAGGAGTTATGTGGATAGGTCTATTATGGTATTTTAATTTTGTACAGATACCTAATATGCCCAATATACCAGATGAACAAAAACCTGCTATTGGAAAAGTAATTGCTCCTGCTGCTTTATTTTGGTTTAGATGGGCGGCTTTATCTACAATTATTACAGGGTTAATAGTAGCTTATTTAAATGAATATATTCATGAAGCATTAAGTATTGGTTTTATGGGAGGAGATCCTAAAAGCATAACTATAGGCATAGGTATGTGGCTAGGTATTATTATGGCTTATAATGTTTGGATGATCATATGGCCAAATCAAAAAAAAGCATTAGGAATTATTGAAGTTGGCGCAGATGAAAAAGCTAAATCTGCTAGAACTGCAATGCTATTTTCAAGAACTAATACTTTATTATCAATACCAATGTTACTATCAATGGTATTGGCACAAAACTTAGTTTAATTTATTCATCATCTTGCGGTCTAAACTTAAATAATAAAAGGGTTGGGACCGCAATAAATATAGATGAATATGTTCCTACAATAACACCTATAACCATAGCAAAGGCAAATGGTCTAATAACTTCACCGCCTAGAAAATATAATGAGAATAATGCAATTAAAGTTGTTAAACTTGTCATTACAGTCCTAGATAAAGTATTATTGATAGAAATATTAAAAAGTTCTTTCATATCTAATTTTTTATATTTTCTTAAATTTTCTCTAATTCTATCATACACAACAACGGAGTCATTAATACTATAACCGCATATAGTTAATATTGCAGCAATACTAGCAAGGGAAAAATCAATTTTTAAAAGAGATAAAATACCTAAAGTAAATAATACATCATGTGTTAAAGCAACCACAGCACCAAAACCAAATTGCCATTCGAATCTTAACCAAATATAAAATAAAATTGCAATTAGCGCAAAAGAGATGGCTTGAAGGCCTTTCCAAAGTAATTCTGAACTAATAGTCGGTCCAACAAATTCAGATCTTCTAAATTCTTCAACTTTATCATTTATTAAATCTTTAACTTTATTAATTGTTTCAATACTTTCTTCATTAGAATTATTTTGTAATCTTATAATTATAGTTTCTGAATTACCAAATTCTTGTAAAGAAACATCATTAAAATGAGGTGATAAAATACTTCTTAATTCTCCAATATCGGATCTTTTCGTAGTTACCTCAACTAATGTTCCCCCTTTAAAATCAATTCCTAAATTTAATCCTCTAAATGATAAAAGAAACACTGAAATAACAATTAAAAAAATTGATAAATAAATAAAATAATTTTTTAATTTCATAAAATCATAATTAGAATTAGTCGGAATTATTTTATTTAAACCAAACATTATAAATTAATTTCCTTTTTTTTAGAGAAAGAATACCATAAATAGACTAAAAAATTTGTAAACATAATAGCACTAAACATTGATGCAAATATTCCTAAAGATAAAGTTATTGAAAAACCCTTAATAGGACCCGAGCCAAAAACAAATAATAGCAATGAAGCAATTAATGTAGTTATATTAGCATCTAAAATTGTAGACATAGCCTTGTCAAACCCATTTTTAATTGCAGATAAAGTTTTTGTTTTTTTTGAAAATTCTTCTTTAATTCTTTCAAAAATTAATACATTTGCATCTACTGCAATTCCTATGGTCAATACTATCCCTGCTATACCTGGTAGAGTTAAAGTAGCGCCAATAATACCTAATAGAGCAATTATAATGAATAAATTTATTATAAGAGATATACTAGCTAATAAACCAAAAATCCCATAAATTAAAATCATAAATATACAAACAAAAATCATACCAATAATAGATGCAATTTTTCCTGCATCAATAGAATCAGATCCCAAAGATGCTCCAACAGATCTTTCTTCAATTATTTCTAAAGGTGCAGGCAAAGCACCAGCTCTTAAAAGAACTGCTAAATCAGCTGCTTCCTGACTTGTAAAATTACCTGTAATTATTCCTGAACCTCCTGTTATTGCAGAGTTAATAACTGGAGCTGTAATAACAACTCCATCTAATATCACTGCAAATCTTTTACCAACATTTTCACTAGTAGCTTTTCCAAATTTTTGTGCACCTGTTGTATCAAATCTAAATGAAACTGCATGACCTTGTTGAGGATCAAATGATCCTTTTGCATCAATTAAATTTTCTCCTCCTACTCTAGATTTTTTTTCTACTAAATATTTTGTACTAGGGTCATAAAAATCAGAAACAATTAATTTTCCAAATGGAGCTTTATTTGATTGTAATGATGTTTGATCTTCATCATCAACCATATGAAATGTCAATTTAGCCGTTTTGCCTAATAATTCTTTTATTCTTTCTGGATCTTTTACGCCGGGTAATTGCAAAAGAATTCTGCTTTTTCCAGATCTTTGGATCAGAGGTTCTTTAGTTCCTGATTCATCTATTCTTTTTCTTACAATTTCTAAAGATTGTTTTAAAGCAGCCTCTCTAATAGATTTTTTAAAATTATCATTAATAATAACTTTAAGTATATTATTGCTTATAACAACATTAACATTATTATAATTTTTTATAAATTCTTTTCGTATATCTTCAAGCTTTTGAGAATTTATAAATCTAAATGATATTTGATCATCTTGAAAATTTATATCTGTTATATTTATTTGAAAGTTTCTTGATATAAATCTTATAGAATCACTAATATTCTCTAATTCTTCTTTAAAAAGAACATCTGATTGTACTTCTAACAATAAATATGATCCACCTTGCAAATCTAAACCTAAATTAATCTTGTTTTCTAAAAACCAATTTTCTGAATCTTCTTGATATAAAATAGAAGGGATAGAAAAAATGATTCCAGAAAATATTACAAGAAATATTATTAATGATTTCCACAAGGGATAATTTTTCATCTATATTATTTTTTTGTACCAAATAACCCTGAAAAAATTCCACCTTTTTTTTCAGTAGAAGTATCTGTTTTTATTTTTGGTTTTTCTTGTGTAATATATAAATCAGCTACCATACCAGGTGCAATTTTGATTTCTACTTCGTTGGAAATTTCTACATTTAATTCCCTATTATCATTAACTTTACTTATTTTACCAATGATCCCACCAGAAGTGATTATTTTATCTCCTTTTTTTAAATTATTAAGCATTTCTTTGTGTTGCTTAACTTTTTTTTGCTGAGGTCTTATTAATAAGATATAAAACACACCAAATATTAAAATTAGTGGTAAAAAAGCTCCTAATCCTTCCATAAAAATCCTATTTTATTTAATTTGAGGATTTTCTTATACTGTGTAAAAGAAAAATGCAATTATAGTTAAATAAAGATTAAAATGGGTTTTTTTGCTAATTTATTAATAAAAAGTCAAATAGACAAATTTAATGCATTTATTTGGAATACTAATAAAAACAGTTTTGATCCTATTATTAATATAAAAACAATTAATTTAAATTTGATTATTGGAATTGAAAGACAAAAAAAAATTCTTTTAGAAAATACTGAAAATTTTGCATTAGGTAATTTTACAAATAATGCTTTACTTTGGGGTTCTAGAGGTAATGGTAAAAGTACTCTAATTAAATCTATATTCACTAAACTATCAAAAAGTTATGAAAATTTAAAATTAATTCAACTAAATAAAAATGATATTTTTGATATTGAATCAATTTATAAAAAAATTTCTAGATATTCAGATAAGAGATTTATTATTTTTATTGATGATTTGTCATTTGAAAAAATTGATCATGAATATAAGATTATTAAATCTACTCTAGATGGAAGTATTCAAAATCAACCTACGAATATAATTCTTTATGTAACCTCAAATAGAAGACATTTAATGCCAAGAGATATGATTGATAATGAAAAATCATCAGCTATACATACAGATGAAAGTGTTGATGAAAAAATAAGTTTAAGTGATAGATTTGGATTATGGATAGGATTTCATAATCTAGATCAAAATATTTATTTAGATATTATAAAAAATTACTGTAAGCATTATAAAATTTCTTTTGATCAAGATATTGAAAAAAGATCTATTCAATGGTCAGTTCAAAGAGGTAATAGAACAGGAAGAACAGCGTGGCAATTTATAATTCAATTAGCTGCAGAAAAAAATTTAAGAATTGATTTTTAATTTTTTTTCTAATTTTCTTATAAAATAAGAAATAATTAAAATTAAAACAAAGTATTCTAAGACTAAAAAGGTATAAATTTCCAAAGGTCTATAAACTGTAACTACTAATTCATTAGCTTTCCTTGTTAGATCAGCTAAACCAATAATAGACACTAAAGAAGACATTTTTAAAACATAAACAAATTGATTGCCTATGGCAGGAAGAATAATTCTTATAGCTTGAGGTAGAATGATCAATCTCATTTCTTGTGATTTACTTAGACCAAGAGATTTTGCTGCATCTTTTTGTCCTAAACCGATAGATTGCAATCCAGCTCTGAAGATTTCAGCTTCAAAAGCAGCATCACTTAATGAAAGTGAAATTATACCAGCAACAAAAGCACCTATGCTAATTCCAAAAATTACTGGCAGACCATAATATACCCAAAGCAAAAGAACTAATAAAGGAACAGCTCTAAAAAACTCTATATAAGACCTATTAACTACAATTAATAATTTATTGTTACTTAAACCAGGTAATGCAATAAAAAAACCTATGATAATAGAAATAATTATAGATATTAATGAAATACTTATTGTTATTCCTAATCCACCAATTAAAAACTCAAGGTTAGTTAATCCATTTTCAAGCCTAGGATCTAAAATATACCATCCCCAATTATAATTACTAGAACAAGAAGTTAATGAAAATAATAATAAAATATAAATAAATTTCACTAAGTAATTATATTATAGAAAAAAAAAATTAGTAAAGTAAAAACAGTTACTACAAACTTTTAAGTTGATATTTTTCCATCATTTGTTGAAAAAAACCCTGTGATTTTTTAATAGAAATCCAATGGTTTAAATAATTAATCCATACTTGATCATCTTGAGGTGTTAACCAAGCAAGGGGTGTTGGATATTTAGGCTCGCTAACTGGAATTATAGCCATTTCGGGATATTGTTCAACTAAAGTAGCAGCTTCAATATTAGAAGTTATGTGAACTTCAGATCTTCCTGCTAAGACTTCTTGAAAATCTCTAGCTGGTGATTCAATTATATTCAATGTAGCATTGGGAAAAATTTCCTTAGCTTGAATTTCTTGAGTTGTTCCCAAGGTAACAGCAACTTTAACTCCTTGTTTATTTATATCATTCCAATTTTGGAATTTATTTAAATTCTTTTTAAGTGTTAGAGGGACTGTTGCAAGTTTAAAATATGAGTCTGTATAACCTGTAGAAAGAGCCCTCTTTGCACTAAGAGATGCACTAGTTGAAATATCGTATTTATTAGAAACAATACCATTAACTAGAGTTTTCCACTCTGTTGGCACAATAACAAGTTTTACATCCATATCTTTTGCTAATTGTTGAACTATTTCTATTTCAAATCCTACATATTCATTAGTAGCAGGATCTTTAACAGTCATGGGATTCCAATCTCCAGTTGTTCCGACTCTAATCTCTCCATTTTTAAGAATTGTTTGAAGTCTAGACTCAGCAAAAATAGGATTATTGAAGGTAATAATAGCAAAAAATACAAAAAGTAATCTAATCATTAAATAAAGCTCCTTATTTTATTTAATTATATAATTATTATAGTTTAAAGCAAAATCAATAGTATTTAAGTAAAAATTATTATTATCTAATTTATTGCATATATTAGTTATATGAAATAAATATATGCAATATGTCAGCATATATAATTGTACAGGCAAACATTACAAACACTGAAAAGTATAAAGAATATCTTAATAAAGTAACTTCTATTGTAACAAAATATAGTGGAGAATATTTAGTAAGAGGTGGAAAATATGAAAAAATGCTTGGAAATTGGGATTATGAAAGAACGGTAGTAATTAAGTTTCCTTCTTTCAAGTTAGCGAAAGATTTTCATAATTCTGAAGAATATGAGCCAGTAAAAAAAATAAGAGAAGAAAATTCAATAGGAAATTTGATTATTATTGAAGGAGTCTAAATTATTTTTTTAATTTCCTTCCTTCAAGAATCCACTTATCTATACCACCAACTAAAGTATAAATATTTTTTTTTCCTAATTGCTCCACAAAACCATTTGCCAAAATTGATGAAATATCTCCTTTTTTTGAAACAAAAATAACATGGTCTTTTGGTTTAATTTTTTTTTCAAAAAATTTTACAAACTCAGAATTAAAATTTCCTAAATTATCAAAAGCTGTCATTTCAAGTGAGCCTTTTATAACTCCAGTTTCTTCCCTTTCTTCTAAAGTTCTTATATCTATAATCTTAAATCCATCTTTTTTTTTACTTGATAATTGATAAGGAAAAACTTTTTTGTAGCCAGGAGTTTTAGCATCAATAATCTCTATTTCAAAAATTAATGTAGAGTTTGGTGGGATTAATTCCCCTACCCCTTTTGTTCCATAAGCTAAGTTTGGTGGAATTTTTATTTTTCTTTTACCTCCAACTCTAATATTTTTTAAACCTATTTCCCATCCAGGAATTACCTGTCTTAATCCTATTTGAAATACAAAAGGTTGATTTCTTTTAAAACTACTATCAAATTCAATTCCATTTTCCAAAAAACCTCGGTAATTAACAGTGACTTTATAATGTTCTTCAATCTTTAAACCATTACCAGGAATGTCAGATAGAATTTCAACTTCATTAGCAAAACTTAAATTAGAAATAAAAAGAAAAACAAATATATAAATGAGATTATTCACTAGATTTATCTTTTAATTGATAAAATTGACCTGGTATAGAAATTAAACCACTAATTATTATGAATAAAGCACCTAATAAAGCTAAAGTATTAAGATATTCATTAAAAATAAAATATCCAATTAATGATGACCATACAATTTGAAGATAGACTAAACAAAAAACGGAAGAATAATGTTTCTGTGCTTTTTTAAATGCAAAAGTTGCTAAAAATATTGCTATATTTATTAAAATTGAAGCAGTTGTAATTAAAATAAAAACATCTAGCTCTATTTTTATTGGATCATATAAAAATAAAAAAAATGATAAAATATGAATAATCAAACCACCATATATGAAAAAACCTAAAGCTGTTGAAATATTATGAAATTTATTAACTATTGTTGTGGTTGAAGTGATTAATATGACACCAAATAAAACAACTAAAAAATAAATATTAAAATTTTCAAATCCTGGTTGGACTACAAAAATTACTCCTAAAAAGCCAATAAATAATGATAGATATAAATATTTATTAAATTTTTCATTCAAAAAAAAATAAGCATAAATAGAGGCAAATAAAGGAGATGCCATATTAAGAGTAGTAAATTCTGGAAGGCTAATATTTTTTAAAGCTATAAAAGTTATAAATGGCATAGGAGCAAATAATAAACTCCTAATTAAAAGGATGTAATAATTATTTGAAGATAAATGTTTTTTAAAATCTCCCTTAAAATAAAGAAATAACGGAACTATTAGATAAGCTGGGGCTCCATAAAAAACAAAATGATAAAATTGAATTTGATTTACTGATAGATAATTTATTATAGCATCATTAATAACAAAAAAAATACTTGAAATGATAATTGAAAGAGAAGCGATTAATATACTTTTTTGCATTATTTTTATCGTTTAGATTGTAACTAGAATTTTAATACTTATATTAAAATAAACTTATGAATGATATAGAAATTAAAACTTATCGACTGATTATTAAAGGAAAAGTACAAAATGTTGGATTTAGACATTGGTTTAGCGATTTAGCTATCTCATTAGGCTTAAATGGCTACATTCAAAATTTAAATAATAAAGACGAAGTTGAGGCAATTGTCCAAGGAAAAATTAAAGATATATTAAACATTACTGAAAAATCAAAAAATGGACCTCAATTATCTTTAGTAGAAGGTGTTATTCCAAATCAAATTATCAGTAATGTAAAATATTCAGGTTTTATTGTAAAATACGATAGTAATTAAATTATACAAAAGCTTGTTTTATAGTCTTGTGTAGACTATCAAACATTTCATCTATTTGATTTTTAGTTATAATAAATTGAGGACACAAAACAATAGCTGGACCTAAAGGTCTACATATAAGACCATTATCAATCGACATATTGGCTACTTTATCCCCCATATTCATATTTCCATCAAAAGGTTCTTTAGTTTTTTTATTCTTAACCATTTCTAAAGCAGCCATTAATCCTATACCTCTTGTTTCACCAATATGTTCATAATCATTAAATTCATTAAGTTTTTCATGGAAATAAGGAGATACATATTTAACATTATCTAACAATCCTTCATTTATTATTATATCAATGGCTTTTAGTGCAATTGCACAACCAACTGGATGTCCACCAGCTGTAAATCCATGTGGAAATTCCTCTTCTTTTTCTGAAATGTCTTGAAATTCATCTGCTAATTCTTTTTTAACAATTACTGCACCCATTGGAAAAAAACCTGCCGTTAAACATTTAGACGCTATTATTATATCTGGCTTTATATTGTAAGTTTCACAGCCCCATAAATTACCAGTTCTTCCAAAACCACAAATAACTTCATCAGCAATTAATGGTATTTTATATTTTTTTAAAATAGGCTGTATTAAATCAAAATAATTTTTTGAAGGAGGAATAACGCCACCAGCACCTTGAACAGGTTCGGCAATAAATCCTGCAATTGTATTAGGGTCCTCTTTTAAAATTAAAGTTTCTAAATTATCAGCCATTCTTTTAGTAAAGTTTTCTTCAGTTTCGTTTTCTAAACCATATTTCCAAAAATGAGGACAATCAGTGTGAATAAAATCTTTAAGAGGAAATCCAAAAACTTCATTGTAGGGTTTAGCTGTTAGAGATGAAGCTCCTAAGGTAACACCATGATAACCATTAATTCTTGATATAATTTTTCTTTTGTGAGGATTTCCTTTTCTTAAATTTAACATCCACAACATTTTAATCATAGTATCATTAGCTTCAGAACCTGAATTACATAGAAACACTCTGCCATCATCAAATGGAGAAACTTCTATAATTTTATCAGAAAGAGTTAAAGTTTCTTCTGATAGTCGTCCAAAAAGAGAATGGTAACCTGCAAATTTTTCATATTGTTTTTTTGCTACTTCAACTAAACCTGGATGATCAAATCCCGCACAAGCATTCCATAATCCTGAATTAGCATCTAAGTATTTTTTATTATGAATATCAAAAACATATATGCCTTTTCCTGAATTAATTATTAAGGGGCCTCTTTCATTTAATGACTTTAAATCAGTAAAACCATATAAATGATGTGAAGAATTAGATTTTAACATAATTATCTTATAAATATTTTTTAAATGAAAGCTAATACATTATTTTCATATTCAATAATAGGAATAATATTAATGATTGCTGGACAATTATGTTTTGCAATAAATGATACTATTGTTAAATTTGAAGTAAAAGATATAGAAAATAATTATTCAATATTTAATATAATTTTTATAAGAGGTTTAATCACAACTTTTTTTATAATTTCATATTTAATATTATTTGAAAAAAAAAATGTTTTAGCAATTATAAAAAATAGAAAATATAATCTACGAGGAATTTATGAAGTAATTACAGCTTTATTTTTCTTTACAGGATTAATTTTAATGCCTGTTTCTCTAGTTTACACATTATTAATGACTAATCCATTGTTTGTGACAATTTTTGCCTATCTTTTTTTAAAAGAAAAAGTTGGCATTAAAAGATGGTCAGCTGTATTTATAGGGTTTATAGGGGTTTTAATAGTGATTAGACCTCAAGATATAAATTTTAATTATCTATTTGTTTTGCCAATATTAGCTGCAATATTCTTAACTATTAGAGATATTTTTACAAAAAATATTGTTACCAAAAAAAATAGCTTTGAAATAATATTAGTTACTTCAATTTTAATGACTTTATTTTCAGGAATATGCTCTATATATTTTGGTTTTAACATTCAATTAAATCAAATTTTAAATATATTTTTTTCTAGTATTTTTTTAACTTTTGGTTATCTTTTTTCAGTTATGACTATTTTTTATGCCCCGTTGTCATTAACTTCTACATCTAGATATTCAGTAATAATATTTGGAATAATATTTGGATATATAATATTAAAAGAAATTCCAACTTTAAATATGATTATTGGAGCAGTAATAATAACCTTAAGTGGTATTTTTGTAATTAAAAGACAAAAAGATTTAGGAAAAATAGAATAAATATTTAGTTATAAACTTTTGGCAACTGATAATACTTCATCTACATGCCCCTTAACTTTAACTTTATTCCAAGAAAATAAAATTTTACCATTAGTATCTATAATAAATGTTGATCTGTCTATTCCAAAATATTTTTTTCCATACATAGATTTTTCAATCCATATTCCTAATTTCTCACAAGCATCATTTAAATCAGAAGCTAATTGATATTTTAAATTAAATTTTTTAGCAAAATCTATATTTTTTTTTACAGGATCTTTGGAACAACCAATAATTGTAAAACCTATCTTTTTAAATTGATTTAATTTTAATTGAAATTCATTGGCTTCAATAGTACAACCTGGGGTATCAGCTTTAGGATAAAAAAAAAGAATAGTTTTGTTTTCTATTTTTTTTGAATCAAATATTTCACCATTAATTAAGTCTAACTTAATATTAGGAATTATTTTCACAAAATGGAAGTTATTTAGTTAGATATACCGTCTTGAAGAGATTTGCTTGTAGATGTGTCTTCTTTTTTCGAACTATCTTTTATATTTTTAATTTTATCAGAAACTTTAATATCACCATTAATTTTTCCACCTAATTTTATTTGCAAATTTTGATATTCAATAGTTCCAGAAACAGATCCAGCTTCTTGAATAGTAAGAGTTCCTGAAACTTTGATATCGCCATCCGCCTCTCCCCATATATCGGCATTATGAGCTTCAATAGTTCCTTTGGTTTTACCAGTTGCTCCAACAATTAGGTTATCAGTTTTCATAGTTACATCAGCATTGCCATCAATTTGTACTTCATCAGCTTGAGTAATATCACCCTTCAATGTTACTCCATTGCCAATAATAACTTTAGCACTACCCTTTGCGGGTCTGAATACATCCATTGAACCATTATCTGAGTCTTGGTTTTTTTTATTTTTTTCAAACATCATTAAGCCTAATTAAATAAATCTACTATAAAAAATATACTAAGTAAATAGTTATTATATATTAATGTTAAAAGAAAATAATTAAAATGCTTATTTCTTTAGAGTTGCAGCAAATAGTAAAGGTACTATCATGACCAAAGTCATTGGTACAGATGGATTAAATAACCAATACAATAGACCTAAAGAAAACAACATCATCCAGGTTTCATTTTTTTCTAAAAATCTAAGTTGAATAAAATATTTAAGAGTTTGCATAGTTAATTAATGTAAAAATAAAATATATATTAATTTAATGGTTTTATACAATCTATAGAATTATTTAAAGGATTATTAACATATTTGCTAATAGGATAAAAATCAATATTCTCTTCAATTGATGAAGTAAAATCATTGTCTAAATAGGAAGAATTATAGTCATTGATATAATTTTCTCCCTCATTTTGTGATAAAATAATTGGCATTCTATCATGGATTTTGTTAAGTTTATAATTTGATTTTTTAGTAATTATGGTAAAATTTTTATTTATATTCTCTTCAAAATTATTATATTTCCATATTCCAGCAAAATACATTGTCTCACAATTAGGTATGTTAATAAAATAAGGAATTTTTTCATTTTTATTTTTAAACCATTCATAATAACCATTAGAAGGTATTAAACACTTTCTCTTTAAATATGAATCTTTGAATAGATATTTTTCTTTTAAAGTTTCTATTCTACTATTTATTACATTTTTTAAAATATTTGTTTTTTTATCATTAAAAGTAAATCCCCAATTTGCACTTTCTAAATCAATTTTTTCATTATTAATAATAATTAGAGAATTTTGAGAAGGAGCGATATTATATGACTGAAAATTTTCATTAAATAATGATTTTATATCAAACTTTTTTTTAATTTTATTAGAGTTAATTAACTGAATATATCGTCCACACATAATTTTAATTATATCCTTTAAAAAACAAATTAAGAAGAACTTGATAAAAGCATTGGTTGAGATACCCCTATAGTCATCCAACAATTTTTATATATACCATCTTCCAAAACTTTATTTAAAGTCCATTGAAATCCATACATTTTTCCTTCATTGGATGTAAGTTCTATAAAAAAATATGCTGTGTTTTCTTCAACTTTAACTTCAAGAATATTATGTTTTTCATGATTTATCATTACAGAGTAAAATGGAGCATAAATCATTTGAGTGAATTTCTCAATTGGTCCAGTAAACGCCCTATTGGAAGGATGGGCAAACTCCCAAGTTTGTTCAATACCAGCATTTAAATAAGGTTCATTGTTTTTCATTAATGAATTTAACTGAATTTTTACTACATCTTCAGGTTGAATGTTAGGATTAGGTTTTTTCATTTCAGCACTAAGAGATGTGGTGAAAAACATAATAAATGATATAGTTATGATTATTCGCATTTATATAAATTAGTTTAATTTATGATTTTTACAATATGAGTATATCAGATTTTATACAAGGGTTTATAATTGGGTCATCTCTAATTATTGCCATTGGACCACAAAATTTATATGTAATTAACCAAGGATTAAAAAAAAATTACATTCTAACTGTAGTGTTATTATGTAGCTTATCAGATAGCTTACTTATTATTTGCGGAATTTATCTATCAAATAGTTTACTTAATTTAAATGAGTCATTAATAATTACTATGAAGTTGATTGGTGGAATTTGGTTAATTTTATATGGGATCAATAAAATCAAAAATTCAAATAATAATATTATTGAGAATCAAAAATTTAAAAAATTATCATTTAGTAAAGTAATATTTACAACACTTGCTATAACTTATGCTAATCCACATGTATATTTAGATACAGTTGTATTACTAGGATCAATTTCAGTAAATTTTGATAACAAATTATCTTTTGGATTGGGTGCAATAATTTCAAGTTTTTTATTTTTTTTTACCTTAGGTTATTTTTCAAAATTTTTATCAAAATACATTAATTCTAAAAAAGTTTGGTTTTATATTGATAATGTAATGGGAGTCTTAATGCTATTATATGGTTTATTTTTTGTATTCATGAATTAAAAAATCTTTTATTTCTTTACAGACAAAATCAACATTGTCTTTATGAAAAATCATTGGTGGCTTAATTTTAATAACATTATTATATGGACCATCAGTACTTAATAAAATTCCTCTATGTCTTAAATTATTAATTAAATTTTTAGCTAGTTTTGAATTAGGAGCCAATGGATTTCCACTTGTAATTAAATCAATTCCAATAAATAATCCTGTTCCAGTGACACTACTAATTAAATTTGGAAATTTTGATTTTATTTTATTTAATTCCTTAATAAAATAATTTCCAACAACCTTTGCGTTATTTTGCAAATTTTCTTTCTTTATAAAATCTAATACAGCATTGGCTACTGCACAAGATACAGGATTTCCTCCAAAGGAATTGAAATACTCCATTCCATTATTAAAAGTATTAGCTATTTTTTCAGTAGTAATAACTGCTGCTATTGGATGTCCATTGCCCATAGGTTTTCCTAGTGTAACAATATCAGGAATTATATCATGATCTTCAAAGGCCCAAAAATTATTTCCCACTCTTCCAAAACCTGTTTGAACTTCATCAGCTATACAAAGTGCATTTTTTTTTCTTACAATTTTAAAAATATTTTTTAAGTAATTTTTAGGTAATACTACCTGACCACCACATCCCAAAATGCTTTCAAAGAAAAATGAAGATAATTTGTTTTTATTATTAAAACTATTATTAATTTTTTCACTAGCTTCACCAATATATTTATTAACCCAATTTTTATTTTTTTCAGTCCATTTACCTCTTATAGAGTCTGGCATTCTTAATACGTGAACATAATTTTTTTTACCCTCACCACCTTTACTTTTAAATTTATATGGACTTATATCTATTAATGAATTTGTATGGCCATGATATGCATTATCCATAACTAATATGTTTGTTCCTTTTGTATATGTTTTAGCAATTCTTAATGCTAAATCATTTGCTTCTGAGCCTGTACAAACAAAGAATATTTTATTTAGTTTTTTGGGAAAAGTTTTTAATAATTTATCACTATATTCATTAATAATTTTGTAAAGATATCTAGTATTAGTATTCATTTTTAGATTTTGAGCGACAAGGGCTTTGTGAACAAATTTATTTGAATGACCAACATGAGAAATATTGTTCACACAATCTAGATATTTTCTCCCATTTTCATCATAAAAAAATTGATCTTTTGCTTCCAACATATGAAGAGGTTCTTGATATGAAATTGATAAGTTTAAACCAATATTCTTTTTTCTTTTGGATAAAACATTTTTTATTTTAGATTTGTTGGTAAAAAAAGTTTCAGGAATTTTTAAAATGATATTTGGATCAGGGGAAATTTGCTCCCAAATCTTGAGTAAATATTCTTCTCCAACTCCAGGAAAATTATTCACTTCATCTAAAAGTGTTGTCATAATTTGAAAATGTAAATGCGGCGTCCAATTACCATTAACTTTATAATCTCCAATTTCACCAATCCATTGACCTCTATTTATAGATTGTCCAACTTTTAATTTCCTCATACATTTATTCGATAAATGACCGTACAAAGTATAAAATTTATAATTATTAATTTTATGTTCTAAAATAACAGTTGGTCCATAGTCGTATTTAAAATCATTATTATGTAAAACGACGACCTTTCCATTTAAAGGAGATTTAATTGGAGTATTTTCATCAACAAAAATATCAATACCTAAATGAACATTTCTTCTTTTACTTGAATTAAAGGATGAAATGTAATGATCACTTTTATAAACTTTTCTTTTCTCTTTATATAAACCAATACCAATACCTTTGTTTAAAAATTTTTTAACCAAGCTATTAAGTTTTTTATTTGAAGGGTTTGATTTTAACAAGATACTAGTTTTATCAAAATGAATAATTTTTTTATTAACTTCATTAAGATCAAAATCAAAAATATTTGTAAATTTTTGTTTTTTTATAAATTTTAATCTTTGAGTAAAATTACTAATAGGTTCTCGATTACAAATATTTCTAATTACAGCTATAAAAAAATAAGAATCAATTTTATGGAGTTTAAAGACTAAATTCCATGCATTCTTTTCGCTTATACTAAGATACTTATTTTCAGGATATTTTTTTCTTTGTTTAGCTGCCATTATGAGAGTAATTACTAAACGTGACTTAATCAAGCCTAATAAAGAATAAATCTCATTATCAGAAATAGGATAAATTTTATTATATGAGCCAACTATATTATTAAGAGTATCAAATAAATTTTTACTTTGCATTAAGGCATATGAAAGTGCAATTGCGAGATCATTTATTGAAGGAGCGTATATTGAGTCCCCAAAGTCAATTAATCCAACTATTTTTTCATTTTTAACAACTATATTATAATCATTAGGATCACCGTGAGTAACAGAGTGTTTTAAGTTTTTTTTATTTTTTTTAACAAATTTTTCATGATCATTAATTAAATCTAAAATCACAGTTTTTTTTAAATTACTAAACAAATTTATAAATTTTTTAACCCAATCTATATTTGATGGATCCCATTCAAATTTTCTTATTGCTTGATTATGTATAAAACTATCTAGCTGTTTAGATTGTAATGCCAATAACTCTCCTAATGATCTTTCAATATGATTATTTATTTTTGATTTTGCATACATATTTCCATCTATGTAAGTTAAAATTCTAACTGCACACTCTCTATGTTTTTTATCTTGATAAAATAAAATATTTTTATGTAAAATTTCAGGATAAATTTGCTTTAATTGTTTATTAGATCTCAAATGTTTAATTAACAAGTCTTGATATTCTAGTTGTTTTAAAGACTCTTTTGGATTTGAGATTTTAACAACATATTCTTTAGAACTATTAAATTTAATTAGAAAATTTATATCTCTTTCACTATTTAATCTTGATAATTTGAAATTTTTTGATTTAAAAAAATTATAATTTTTTTTTAACCAAAGGGAAAATTTTGTTACATTAATTAAAGGTGGTTGTTCATCAAAAACTGACATATTATTGATATATATTTATATGAAACAAATTAAAAATAATTTTATATTCTTTGGGGCAGTTCATCAAGATTTTGTTTTTGAATTAAAAAATGATTTGATTAAATATAGAACAAATCCTATTAAACATTATGAAAGTTATGGAGGAGTTGCTCATAATATTGCAAAAGCAGTGGCTGAAAAAGAAAAGGTGTCATTGGTTTCAATTAATTCAGATAATGAAACTATCAATTATTTAAGAAAAAATAAAATTGAATTTATTAATCTAAATAAAGAAATTCAAAAAAGATATTATGCTATTTTGTTAGATAAATTTAAAAAGTTACAACTAGGTATAGCAAATACAGACGCATATGAGCAATTTGAAGGAAAATTAATTAATTTTAAATTAAATAAAAAACTAATAATAATAGATTTAAATTTTTCAGAAAAATTAATAAAAAAAATAATAAATAAATATTCAAATGATAACAAAATTATAATCTGTGGGACATCACCATTTAAAATTTATAAAATAAAAAGTCTTTTGAAAAAAATAGATTGTTTAATATTAAATAAAGAGGAATTATTTAAATTAACAAATATACGTAATATTTTTAAATCTATAAAATATATTGTTAAAAAAAACTCAAATATCAATTTAGTTATTTCGAATGGTGCTAATAAAGCATATGGATATGAATTATCAAAATTTGTTTCTGTGAAACCGCCTAATATCAAAGTTTTAAATGAAAATGGTGCAGGAGATACTATGGCAGGAAATTATATTTATTATCGATATATGAATTTTACATTAGAAAAATCTTTATTATTAGGTGTAGCAACTGGAAGTATACATGCTAAAAACAAGAAAAATATTAAATTTAAATCAGATGACTTAAAAAAAATAAGTAACAAAATTAAGATTCAAAAAGAAAATTTAAATGTTTAATAAGTTTAAAATAAATCCAAAAATAAGCAAAGCCATAAATGAAGATAATTCAGTAGTAGCGTTGGAGAGCACTTTAATTAGTCATGGTCTTCCCTATCCTGAGAATATTAAAGTTGCTAATGAGTCAATAAAAGCTGTTGAAGAAAGTGGATCAGTAGCTGCTACAATTGGTATTATCAAAGGAGAAATAAAAGTAGGTTTAGAGAATGAGGATATTGAAATTTTAGCTACTAGTAAAAATGTAGAAAAAGTTTCTTTGCATAATATTGCTTTATCAATTTATGAAAAAAAAAATGCCGCAACAACGGTAGCCACAACCATAAATATTGCTTCAAAAATTGGAATTAATTTTTTTGCTACTGGTGGTATTGGTGGTGTACATTTAGGTGTAGAAAAAAACAAAGATGTTTCTGCAGATTTGACAGAACTAAGCAGAAATAGAATATTTGTTATATCTAGTGGTGCAAAATCAATTTTAGATTTAGAAAAAACATTTGAAACATTAGAGACTTTCGGGATACCTAGAATTGCATACAATTCAAATTTTATGCCTGGGTTTTGGTATGAAGAGACTAATTATAAAGTAGATAAAAATTTTAATAACATTGATGATATTGCAAATTATTTAAGAATTATTAATAATTTAAAACATAAATCTTCTGTTTTAATTTTTAACAAAGTACCAAAAGAAAAAGCAATTGATAAAAATTTAATTGAGAGTTGGATAGATCTATCAATCAATAAAGCTAAAACTAAAAACATTATAGGTAAAGATTTAACACCTTATTTAATCTCAGAAATAAATTCTCTTTCACAAAACAAGTCTTTAGAAGCTAATACAGCTTTAATTATTAATAACGCTTTATTAGCAGGAAAAATTGCTAAAAAATTTAGTTTAATTTAGCAAGTTCTTTTTTTAACATTTTAAAAAAAGCTTCTGAATCTGCTTCAGTTATAACATTGCAGTTAGATTTAAGTTTTTTCACTCCTAACCAATCAACTACTGTTTCACCTCTTGTTAAATTGGAATCTTCTTCAACTTGAACATGAACTTTTTTACCTTTAAAAATTTTATTATTGATTAAATAAGCAATGACACATGGATCATGGAGTGGAGACTCATTTGACTTATATAGATCTCTATGAAATCTAGAGTAAAATTTCATCAAATCAGCAAAGAAAATAGATGCTTTATTATTATTTGATTTAATAGAGTTTATAATTTCATCATTAACATTTACTTTATGTGTGACATCTAAGCCCATCATAGTTATTTCAATGCCAGAATTAAAAACAACATTTGCTGCATGTGGATCAACATAGATATTAAATTCTGCAGCTGGAGTAATATTACCTAAACACATTGCGGCACCACCCATTAGAACTATTTCTTTGATATTATCTTTTATTGATGGATCTTTTTGAAGACTTAAAGCGATATTTGTTAAAGGACCTGTAGGACATAAATAAATTGGTTCATCTGATCCATTACATTCTTTAATAATAAAATCTATGGCGCTCATTTCTTCAATCTGATGATTTGGCTCTAAATGTATTGGGTCACCATCGGTATCCAAACCACTTTTTCCATGAACATGCTCAGCTGTAACCAAATCATAAATTAATGGCTTATCAGAACCTGCATAAATTGGTATATCTTGTCTTTTTAGTAATGAACAAATTTTAAGAGCGTTTAGTTTTGTATTTTCTAATGTTGCATTACCTCCAACACAGGTAATACCTAATAAATCAATTTCATTACTTGCAACAGCAAGCATTATAGCTACAGCATCATCATGACCAGGATCACAATCTAAAATAATTTTTTTCTTTATCAAATAAATCCTTTTAATGGCATACTAGATCTTTGTAACCAATTATTAGATGAATATTTACAATTTCCATCAATAACATGTAGAGTGTACGCATGACGTGATTTATTAGAGGTATTTTCACAAGAATAATGAGGCAATCTTCCATGTAACATTACTAAAGATCCTTTTTTAACTTCTAATGGAGTTGTTGTTTTTTCAAAAGGAGTATTATCTAGTGTCTTAAGGGTCATTACATTATCAATTTTAGTAAATAATTTTCTAAGTGGACCTTTATGCCCACCTGGTGCTACCCATAAACAACCATTATCAATATTAGCATCTTCTAGAGCTACCCAAAAACCTACAGCACTTTCTGGTTCAGTATACAAAAAAGTAGAGTCTTGATGACACACTACTTCGCCTCCAATATTTGGTTGTTTAAAAATATACATAGATTGTAACAATAAAGGTTTAGAAATATTAATATTTTTAGCAATTTGATCCAAATCTGATCTATGTGAAAAATGATAAAAATCTTCATCTAAGTCATGTAGAGCATGACCAATTTTATTAATTACAAATTTTTTATCATTAACTAGATTTCCTTCATTATCAAAAGCTTTATCTTCAAAAAAAAATCTGATTTTATCTCCTGATTCTAAAAAATATTTATCATCTACATGATTTTGATTTTTTGTATCAAAAATAGATTTTACTGATTCAGCATCAAAATTTTCTATTAGTTTTTCTGATTTATTAATTAACTTGTCACATTCTTCATGTGTATAAAAATCTTCTATAACCAAAAAACCATTATTATCCCAAAAATCTTGCATTTTTTTATCTAAAGGGAGATTGCCTCTGTTGAATCTAAGCATTAAATTAAAGGCCAATAAATTTTGTTAAAAAAGGTGCGCCAATTTTTAATATTTGTAAAATTTGAGGTAAAATAAATCTACCTGATGTTGCAAGTAAAAAAATAACAGCAAATATGATTAAAGCTATGATTAATTTTTTATATATACCTGAGTTTTTATTTCTTTTTTTGGCATTATAATTAAAAATTAATAAAATAAAAAAAATTAATAAAAATAAAAAAAGTAATCTAATCATAAATATACAGAATTAATAATATATTCCTTTAAACGAAATTATCTAAAAAAAGAAAAAATATCCTAGGTATTTCAGGTAAAATTAAGCATGTAAGAAAACAAGGTATAAAAAAGGCTAAAACAAGCCAATTTTATCAAACAATAAAAAATCAATTAAAAACACAGAAAATAAAGAATTTTTATAAATAAATTATATATTTCAATAATTTAAACAGTTAGCTAGAAATATTTGCGATTCCAATGAAAAAATAAAAAAAATATTTAAAATAATTATTATATTTCAATAATTTATAATATTTTAGTTTTTTTAATTAGAAACATTAAACAAAAAATATAATGAGATGCTCACTTAAGAAAAGCTTAAGTAACGTGATAAACTAATTCGAGGAGAATAGGTATGTTAGATACTGTTAAGAGTTGGTTAAGGCAAATAACTGAAGTAGGCCTTCTATTAATTGCTGCGGCCGTAGTACTCGAAATTATTTTTGGATCTGCAGTTCCATATATTGGAGTTGGGATTCTAGACAATATTATCGCGCTAACTGCAAAATTAGGTCAAGATGGTCTTGTTGGTATTATTGCCATTGGTATCATTGTTTGGCTATATTTGCGTAGATAATCTTCTTAAAAACGAAGGAGTTTAACCATGATGGATAATGTTAAAAGTTTTCTTAGAGGTGTAATGGATGTAGCTATGACGGTTATTCCACTTAGTGTAGTATTGGGTGTAATTTTTGGCCCTGCAGTTCCTTTTATTGGAGCTGATACTATAGATAATATTTCTGCACTTGTTGCTGATTTAGGTGGAAGTGGCTTAATTGGAATAATTACTCTAGGTATTCTTTACGCTTTATTTAGAAGATAGAAAATAATATATATTATTAAAAGACCCTCTTCACTTAGAGGGTCTTTTTTTTACATAGATAATTCTCATATAAATTAACAAAATTAATAAAAAAATTAAAATTAAAATTTCTAGAGAAAATATATCTGAAAAAGTAAATGATTTTAATTTGCTTATATTATTTAATTGTTTACCAAAATAAACAAAAGCAAAAACAAGTGGTGAAAAACCTATAAATGATGAAATAAGAAATTTTAGTTTATCTATTTTCAAAATAGTTAACACTAAGTTCTGAACAATTAATGGAAAACCAGGGATCATTCTAAAAATAATTAAATATTCAAATGTAGAATCAGATAAATATGAATGAGCTTTGGATGAATATTTATTATAAAAAGATGGAAATATTTTTTTAAATAAAAAAGATACAAATAAATAAAATATTAAACTTCCCAAAACTATTCCAATAATTGATACTGAAAATCCGATTCCAATTCCATATAGAAAACCTGCTGAAGTCATAAAAATTGGATTACCTGGAAGAGAAAAAGAATTGCATAATATCATTAAAGAAAGAAATATTATTAAGCTAAAATAATAATTATGTTCTATTTTAAGTTGAATATAATCTAAAAAATATAAAATAAAATCCATATTACTTAATAACTCTAAAACCTTTATTAAATATATATAGGCTAGAAGATATAATTAAAAATATAATTATTAAAATATAGATATTGCTGTATAAATTTATTTGTTTATCAAAATAAAATGATGATCTAAAACCATCTACTAAATAATAAATAGGGTTATATTTAAGTATAAATAAATAATTACTATCAATATTATTTATATTAAAAAAAGAACCAGAAAGAAAACTTATAGGGACTATAAAAAAATTTGATACAGTACTTTGTGAATCCCAACTATATGATAAAAAACCTGTTAACGCGCCTAATGATGAAAAAATTAAAATACAAAGTAGTAAATAATAATTTAATGAAAAATAATTAATAGTTTCAAATTCAGAAAAAAAACAAAGAACTAATAAGTTAATATAGCCTACACACAAACCTATAAATATTGATGAAATCATAAAGGAAAAAAACAGTTCAATTCTAGATATTGGAGACATTAAAAAATCTTCAAAAGAACCAATTTGTTTCATATTGATTATTACTTCAGAAATATAATTAAAACTTGTTTGCATAACTACTGTCATAATAATTCCTGGAATAAGAAAATTAAGATAAATTCCTTTTGAAGAGTTTAGGGAATAATATGTATCAAGAGTTGAAAAAATAAATACGAATATAATTGTAGTTATTAAAGGAGCTATAATTGTAAATTGGAATTCTTTAAAATATTCTCTAATTTCATGAATAATTATAGTTTTTATTGATAAGTAACTAAAGTTACTCATACTTATTTAGCAAAAAAACTTTTTACTAAATCTACCCAAAAATTTACTCCTATTGGTAAAAGATTGTCATTAAAATCATATTTTGTAGTGTGTAAGTGCGCTTTATGATTTTCATCTTTCTGACCAATATATAAATAAGAGCCTGGTTTTTTATTTAAAAAATATGAAAAATCTTCTCCTCCCATTGAAGGTTCAACATCAGTTACTACATTTTCATCACCAACTAAATTTTTAGCTACTTCGCTTGCAAAGATACTTTCATCTTTACTATTTATTGTAGGTGGATATCCAGGTTTATATATAAATTCTACATCTCCCCCATTTGCTTGAGCAATTCCTTTAGCTGTATCCAGTAGTTTATTTTGAATTAATAATCTTGTTTTTTCTTTAAATGTTCTAACAGTACCACCTAAAAAGACTTCATCATCAATAACATTATATGCACTTCCAGCATGAACTTTGGTAATGCTAATTAATGCTTTATCTATTGGGCTAGTAACTCTACTAATTATTGTTTGAACTGCATTAATAATTTGTGCTGCAATGATAACTGGATCTACTACTAAGTCAGGAATTGCTGCATGCCCCCCCTTTCCTTTTACAATAATATCAAATTCATCAACTGCTGCCATCATTGGACCTGCAGAAACACCAAAATGACCTAAAGGTAATTCAGGCCAATTATGTAATGCATACACTTCATCAATATTAAAATCATTTAAAAGACCTTCATTAATCATTATTTCACCACCGCCAAAACCTTCCTCTCCTGGTTGAAAAATAAAATATACTGTTCCATTAAAATCATTGTTTTCTTTTAAATATTTTACAGCTCCTAATAACATTGAAGTATGACCATCATGACCACAAGCATGCATCATACCTTCATTTGAGGATTTATGATCAAAATTATTTTTTTCACTCATAGGAAGAGCATCAAAATCAGCTCGTAAACCTATTGATTTTTTACTATCACCTTTTGATCCTTTTATCCAAGCGATTAAACCAGTATCAGCATAACCGCCTTTAAATTCTACATCCCATCCTTTTAATTTATCTTTTATATAAGATGATGTTTTATATTCTTTTAAACCTATTTCAGGAATTTTATGAAGATCCCTTCTCCACTCCTGCATTTCTTTTTGCATTTGATTTATACTATTTAATATTGGCATTAGAATATTCCAAATAATCCTTTTTTATTTAATCTATCTTCACATTCTTTTAATTGATTGTTATACATATTTGTTTTTCTTTCAACATTTTTAGCTACATCAATCAACCATTTTTTAGAATTATAAGATTTATTTTTCCATCCATTGTGACCTTCGTGATATGCTAAGTATTGATTATAGTAATCATTTTTTGATATACCTAAAATATTCTCAGTTTGAGTAGTATACCAACCTATAAAATCAGTAATATCTTTGAAGTTAGCCCTAGAAGCATTTGAATTTCCAGTACGATTTTTATACCAATCCCATGTGGGATTAGTAACCTGAGCATATCCAAAAGCTGATGATGGTCTACTCCCTGGTATCAATCCTAACAATCTTTTCCTTTTTGGTTTAGCAAATTGTTTAAATGAAGATTCTTGATTAATTATTGCAAGTTGTAACGATATTGGTGTGCCCCATTTTGTATAACTGTTTTTTGTTGATTTATACCAACTTCTTTTTTCTTCAAAAATAATACAACTATCTGCCGTATTAATATTATCAATTGAAGAGCATGCGACAATGAAAATAAGCAAAATTGAAGATAAAATTAGAATTTTTTCTAAACGCATAGATAGGTTTAATAACATAAATATATGTATATAATCAAAAATATGGCAAAAAAAGATTGTAAGATATTGAATATTTAATATGAATGCTTAAATCTTGTAAAGATTATGGAAAATTCTACTAGAAATAAAGAAAATTTAACTTTTCAGGCAGAAGTTAGCAAACTTTTAGATTTGGTAGCTAATTCTTTGTACAGTGAAAGAGAAATTTTTCTTAGAGAGCTTATTTCAAATTCAGCCGATGCCTGTGAAAAATTAAGATATTTAGCTTTATCAAAAAAAAATATTTTAGGAGAGAGCAAGATTTTAGAAATTAAAATAAAAGTTTCTAAAAAAAGAAAAATAATAGAAATTGAAGACAATGGTATCGGAATGTCTCGTCAAGATTTAATTGATAATCTTGGTACAATTGCAAGATCTGGAACAAATAAATTTATAGAATCAATTAAATCCAAAAAAACTAATGATATATCTGCAATAGGCCAATTTGGAGTTGGTTTCTATTCTTCCTATATGGTTGCTGATACAGTAGCTGTTCATTCAAAAAATGTTGAAAATGACTCTTCACATTTATGGATTTCTAACGGAAAAGATAATTATACAATTGAGGAACTAAAAAAAGAAGATAGAGGAACCAAAATATCTCTTAACATAAAAAAAGACTCTGAAGAATTTCTAGATAGTATGAGGCTTAGATCTATAATTTCTAAATATTCAAATTATATTCCTTTTCCAATTTATTTAAAAGATCTAGACACAAAGGATAAAGAAGAAAAAATAAATGAAGGCAATCCACTGTGGCTAAAAGACAAAAAGGATATAAAAAAAGAAGATTATAAACAATTTTATAATAATATTTCATTTAATTTTGATGAACCATTAAAAACAATTCATTTTAATGCCGAAGGTGTAATAAATTATAAAGCCCTTTTATATCTTCCTACTAATCAACCTATGGATTTATTTAATTCTGAAAGAAAAAATAAGATAAAATTATATGTACAAAAAGTGTTCATTACTGATGAATGTGATGAAATAATGCCAAATTGGCTTCGCTTCGTTCCCGGTGTTGTAGACTCGCAAGATATTTCACTAAATATAAGTAGAGAAATGCTACAAAACAATCCAGTAATTGATAAAATAAAAAAAGGAATAACGAATAAAGTTTTAAATGAAATAAATACTCTTTCTACTAAAGATAATAAAAAATTTTTAGATTTTTGGAAAAATTTTGGAGCCGTAATTAAAGAAGGTCTCTATGAATTTAATGATCATCATGAAAAATT
Organism: uncultured Alphaproteobacteria bacterium; assembly: GCA_902577425.1. Taxonomy (GTDB): domain Bacteria; phylum Pseudomonadota; class Alphaproteobacteria; order HIMB59; genus MarineAlpha5-Bin3. The sequence goes on from CACGZD010000003.1 coordinate 67,319, forward strand.
ACTATCACTACTCAGATTTGAAAATTCATATAGTAATAACTCAATGTCATTGGATGATTATGTAAAAAATATGACAAAAGATCAAAAAGAAATTTATTATTTTGCAAATACAGACAAAGAGCATATTAAAAATTCACCACAGCTAGAAGCATTTGTAGAAAAAAAAATCCCTGTTTTATTTATGACAGATGCTGTTGATGAATTTTGGCTTCAAAATATTAGAAAATATAAAGAATTTGAATTTAAATCAATTTCTAAAGGTAAGGTTGATATATCTAATTTAGGTATTAAACAAAAAGATAAAAAAGAATCTAATAAAAAAATAAATAATAAAATCAATGATTTAACTTCATTATTAAAGAAAGAACTCAAAGATAAAATATCTGATGTAATAATTTCTGGCAGATTAGTTAAAAGTCCTGTTTTGTTAGTAGCTGAAGAATCAGGGATGGATATAAACATGGAAAAGTTAATGAAAATGCACAATCAAAAAACTCCAGAATCCAAAAAAGTTTTAGAAATTAATGCTGAACATCCTATGATAATAAAAATATCTGAAAATCTTAATAATTTTGATCACAAAAAAGTATCTCAAATAATTTTAGATCAAGCAAATATACTTGATGGGAATATTTTGTCAAACCCAAGTAGTTATATGGAAAATTTAACTGATCTATTTATTAAGTAACGGAGTTAGTAACTTTATTTTTTAAAAAATATTCAACAAATTGATTAGCTACCATTTCCGCTACAATAATTTGTGCCTCACTTGTAGATGCTGCAATATGTGGTGTTAATAATACATTTTCTAAACCAAAAAGAATATTTTTGGTTGTTGGCTCTGAATCAAAAACATCAATAGCGGCACCTGCTATTTTATTATTTTTTATGGCATCACATAAATCAATTTCTGATACAAGATTGCCTCTTGCAGTATTAATAATAACTGCATTACTTTTCATTTGATTAATTTCATTAGTATTTATTATAGAAGATCCATCTTTATTTGGTTTACAGTGAAAACTTATAATATCAGCATCTTTTAAAACGTTATTTAAATTAGAAGATGTATAATCAGGAAAGCTATCCTTAATTTGATCAAAAAATTTAGAAACTATTAAAACTCTTAAGCCAAGAGAATGACAAATTTTAGCAAATCTTTTTCCTACATTTCCAAAACCAATGACTCCCAATGTCTTTCCTCTTATCTCATTACCTTTTAATTTTTTCTTAGCCCACTCTCCATTATGAGTAGTAATATTTGCTTTAGAAATCTTTCTATATAATGACAATAGTAATGCCAGCGTATGTTCTGCAGTTGCATTAGTATTGCCTCCTGGAGTATTCATCACTACAATATTATTTTCTTTAGCAGATATTAAATCTATATTATCAACTCCTGCTCCTGCTCTGCCAATAATTTTTAGATTTTTAGCCTTTTCTATAATTTCTTTTGTTACTTTTGTTGCAGATCTAACAATCAATCCATCATATATTGAAATGTTTGCAATTAAATCTTCTAAAGAATAATCTGTTTTAACATCAACTTCAATTTTGTTAGATAAAAGTATTTTTTCAGCAATACTATCCATTGCATCTGAAATAAGAACTTTAGGCATAAGATTCTTTTACTTTACTATAAGCCCATTCTAACCAAGGTAATAATAATTCAATATTATTTGGCTCAACTGTACCGCCACCCCAAATTCTAAAAGAAGGAGGTGCCTTTGCATATCCGTTAATATCATAAGCAATATTCTCATCTGAAAGTATTTTACAAATTTGTTTCACAATTATTTTTTGATCATCTTCATTTTTAGATAAATACCAATCTTCACAAATTTTAAATGTAATACTAGTATTAGATAAATATTCTTTGCTTTTATTGTTTGATAAAAATGTTACCCAATTATTATTTTCAATCCAATTATAAATTATATCAAATGATTTTTTTGAAGTTTCTAGTAAAAATTTTAAACCACCATTTTTTTCAGCCCAATTAAGTCCATCTAGAGCATCTTCAACACATATCATCGAAGGAGTATTGATAGTGCTTCCTTCAAATATACCTTTAATAATTTTATTATTATCAGCTATTCTAAATAGTTTTGGAATTGGCCATTTAGGGGTATGTTCTTCTAATCTATTTAAAGCTCTAGGAGACATAGCAATCATTCCATGAGCAGCTTCTCCTCCTAAAACTTTTTGCCAAGACCAAGTAAGAACATCACATTTAGAATAATCAATAGGCATTGCAAAAATTGCTGATGTAGCATCACAAATAGTTATCCCTTCTCTATCATCGGGTATCCATTTGGAATCTGGAACTTTTACTCCAGAGGTAGTACCGTTCCATGTAAAGATTACATCATTTTTAAAATTAACTTTTGTTAGATCAGGAAAATCTCCATAATTTACATCGTGAATATTTAAATCTGTTAATTGCAGTTGGTTTAAAACATCTTTAACCCAGTCTTTACCAAAGTTTTCCCAAGCTAATATATCAACTCCTTTTAATCCTAATAAAGACCATAAAGAAGCTTCAAGAGCGCCAGTATCTGATCCTGGCAAAATACCTACTACATAATCACTAGGCAGATTTAGTATGTCTTTTGATTTGTCAATTACAAGCTTTAATTTTAATTTTGCTTCACCAGATCGATGAGATCTCCCTGTATTAGCATTAATTAAATTTTCAATCTTCCAACCAGGCCGTTTTGCACAAGGACCGCTTGAGAAATTTGGATTGTTAGGTTTTTTAGTTGGTTTTTCCATACTTTAATTAAACTCATAAACAACCAATCCATCAAGAGGTTTAGGATCAAACCAAGTTGACTTAGGTGGCATTGTCAAATTGTTATCTGCAACTCTAATAACATCTGTTATCGTAGAAGGAAAGATTGAAAAAGCTACACTATCAGGATTTTCATCAACTTTCTTTTCCAGGGGGTAAAGTCCATGGCAACCTGCTATAAATCTTATTCTTTCGTCATTATTAACATCTTTAATATTAAGCATTTTTGTTAAACAAAATTGATTTAATATATTTATATCTAAAGCATCAATAAAATTATTAAAAGTAAAAGGATTTATAAATTCAAGAATATACCATTGATTATCATGATACATACCAAATTCATTTTTAGTAGTTGGTTTGTAGGCTTTATCTGTTTTTAAAATTTTAAAATCATTTGATAAATTTTTAATAAATTGTTCTTTAGAAAGACCATTTAAATCTTTTATAACTCTGTTATAATCAAATATTTTACATTCATTTGAAGGAAAAGCAGCAATCATAAATCTTTCATTTAATGGATTCATTTTTTTTATGTGCTGCATAGCACCCATTCTATGATGACCATCTGCAATATATAAATGATTAATATTTTTTGCTATATTTTTAAATTCTTGAATAAAATTTTTATCATTAACGCACCACAATCTATGAATTGACTTATCAAAACTTTCAAAATCATATGTTGGAGAGTTTTTTGTAATAGACAAAAGTAAGTTAGCAATTTTATCATCAGATGGGTAAGAAACATAAATTGGACCAATTTGTGTGTTAATATTCATCATTTGATCAGCTCTTTCAATTTTTCTACTTTCATAAATTTTTTCATGTGGTTTAATTATATTCTTTTTAAAGTCATCAATAGATGCAAGACATAGAAATCCTAATTGAGAGTGATTATCAAGTTGAATTTGGTAAATATAAAAATGTAATTCCTTGTCTTTTTTAATTACATCGTAATCTTTCATTTCTTTAAAATGCTCTCGTGCTTCAAACAATGAATCTTTTTCTTTTAATTGGCCAACGGGATTTAATACTTTTAAATAATTCCAATAATTATTTTTCCTAAAAATTTCTATATTCTCTATACTTAAGTGATCTGTAGATGGGGCAATTAAATTTTTTGCATCTTGACTATATGGACGAGTACCGTGGAAAGGCCAAATATCTACCATTTTCTTTTATCTAGCCCTCTGTTGATTATAAATAATCTTCAGATATTAATTACATAGATCCTTTTGCCTGAGAGTTTCCGGGACGTTGCTCCTTCGGCGTTAATATAATTAATCTCTCCCTATGTAATAAAACATTAATATATTTTATGAATAAATAATATATGTAAATTCAAAAATATTAGTATTTATGAAACATCAGGTAAATTTGCCATAGCATTGTTGACTGATTCCTCTTCAAAAACATCGTCTGCAAGTTTACCAGTAAAATAGTCATCATATGCTGACATATCAAAATGACCATGACCGCAAAGATTAAAAAGAATGGTTTTAGATTCACCGTTTTTCTTACATTCTAATGCTGCATCTATAGCACCTTTTACTGCATGAGTAGCTTCTGGAGCTGGTATGATACCTTCTTGTTTTCCAAAATTGACACCGGCTTCGAAACATTCTTTTTGACCATATGCTTTAGCTCTCATTAATCCAAGTTCATATAAATGACTTAAATGATAGGACATACCATGATACCTTAAACCACCAGAATGATTAGCTGGAGGTAAAAAATCTGAACCCAAAGTGTGCATTTTTATTAGTGGAGTCATTTTTGCCATATCGCCATGATCATATGCATACTTACCCTTTGTAAAAGAAGGGCAAGATAAAGGTTCACATCCAATAATATCTATTTTTTTACCACCACGTAATTGTTGACCCAAAAAAGGGAACATTAAACCTGATAAATTACTTCCTCCCCCAGTACATCCCACAATAATATCAGGATAATCACCTGCCTGTTCCATTTGCAAGATAGCTTCATTTCCATTTATTGTTTGGTGCATTAATACATGTCCTAAAACACTACCTAGAGAATATTTAGCTTTACCTTCACTTTTCACAACTGCTTCAATAGCATCAGAAATAGCTATACCTAAACTTCCTGGATTATCAGGATTTTCTTCTAATAATTTTTTTCCAAAATCAGTTAAAGAAGATGGGCTAGGATTACATTTAGCACCAAAAGATTGCATCATTAATTTTCTATATGGTTTTTGATCGAAACTAATTTTAACCATAAAAACTTCAATATCTATGCCAAACATTTGGCCTGCAAAAGCTAATGAACTACCCCATTGGCCTGCTCCAGTTTCAGTAAATATCTTTTTTACACCTTCTTCTTTATTAAAAAAAGCCTGAGGTACAGCTGTATTTGGTTTATGACTGCCTGTTGGACTGACTCCTTCATATTTATAATAAATTTTAGCAGGAGTATCTAAGAATTTTTCTAGTCTTCTTGCTCTATATAATGGTGAAGGTCTCCACTGTTTATAAATTTCTCTTACAGGTTCAGGTATTTCAATTTCTCTTTCAGTAGACACTTCTTGAAGAATCAGTCCCATAGGGAATAAAGGGGCAAAATCATCAGGTCCTGCAGGTTGTTTTGTACCTGGATGTAAAGGTGGTGGAGGCGGACTTGGTAAGTCGGCGTTTATATTGTACCAAAATTTTGGCGCTTTAGATTCTTCTAGTAAGTATTTAATTGTTTCAGTCATAATAAAGATATATTGAACTAAAAAATAAAAAAGATCAATAGAAAATGAAATTTAATGCTGGAATTACAACTATATTTATAGCAATATTGTTAATAGCATATGCTTTCATTGGTTATTACTTACACTAAAGTAATTTAATTTTTTTTTGACTTATAAAAACTCCTATTAAAATAAGAACTAGACCAATAGCAATACTAAAAGTTATTGTTTCTTTTAAAAAAATATATCCCCACAAAATTCCAAAAGCAGGAATTAAATATGCGACGTATGAAAGAAATATTGGACCAGCTTTAGAAATTATATGAAATCTTAATTGAAATGCTATAGCCGTAGGAAATAATCCTAAATATAATATAGTTAAAAAAGATGTACTATTAAATGATGAGGGATAAACTAATTCTGCATAAATCATAAAAGGCAATGAAATAATTGCTGCAGCAGTTATTACTAAAGTTGTTAAAGTCATAGTATCTATATTTTTTAAATTATATGCAAGAATAGATGATACTACATAACCCATAGCAGCAATAATAATTGCAAATTTAGGAATAAAATAAGATTCAGTATCAGTAAAATTATTAATACTATCAAAACCAATAATAAAAAAAACTCCCACTAATCCAATAATAATTGAAATAAACTTTAATAGAGTAAAATTATCATCTCTAGTTAATATAGGGGCTAATATTAAAGTAAAAATAGGTGCAACAGATAGTAATAAAGCAGTAGTATTAGATTGTATAAATTGTTCTGACCAATTAATTAAAAAAAATGGGATAATATTTCCAATGATACCTATTATTATTACAAAGATAATTAATCTTATATTAAAATTAAAAGAATATCTTTTATAAAAAAAAATAATAAGTAAGAACAAAGAAGCTATAATTAATCTTAAAGAAGCTATTGAAATAGGATTTACAAACTGTACTGATATTTTAATTGCGATAAATGCTGAGCCCCAAATTGCACTTAAAATAATTAATAAAGTAAGATTATTTGTAAAAAAATTTTTTATCAAAAATTAACTTTTATTTTTTGGCTGAGGAATATCAATTGTTTCATAAGGTTGCATAAAATCATCTCTTTGACCATCCCAAAGATAATCCGAATAATCAAATTCTGTAATTATTCTATCTGATCTTTCAAATGTTAGTCCATATTTTCTGCAATAACTTGCAAATTCTTCAGCATTTTCAATTGGAAGTTTTTCAACAACCCATCTTCTTGAGCTTCTATCAAACTTAAATCCATTTTTTTTAAACCATTCACGATGATAATATGAGTCTCTACCAAAAGCTGAAAAAGTAATTTGTTTAGCCATAAAAATCTGAATTTTTATTGCTTATACTTATTTATGGATTTAACACAATTAATTTTTGTAGAATTTTCTGCTTAATTATATAAAATAGATATAATGGAATTATATAAAAATAGTGAGATTACGGTTCATAGACTGAATGAGCTAAGAGAAGAGGATAAAAAAATTCAAATTCTTGATGTGAGAGAAGATACGGAAAGAGACCATGCATATATTAAAGGAACTATACATATCAAATTATCTGAGATAGCTAAAAGACATACTGAATTAGATAAAAGCAGAAATATATTTGTGATGTGTCATGCAGGTACTAGAAGTCAAACAGTAGTAAAATGGTTAAAAGCTCAAGGATATGAACATAGTGTCAATGTACTTGGAGGAATTGATGCATGGGCCGCATTAATAGATAGGAATATCAGAAGATATTAAAATTTACTTTCAAGCCACAAACCCAAAAAAATCAACAAAATACTTATAAAAAATAAAAAAAATCTAATTAATATATTTATTATTAAATTAAATTTGAAAAGGTTCTTAGTTATTAACTTATATAAAGGATTACTAATAGATAATGACAATAAAAAGATACCAATTATAATAGTAAGCCAATGAAACATTAATTAATACTTATAAGATAAATTATGATGTTTAAAAATGAAAAATTAGAATTCAATAAAATTCCAATTAAAGATATTATTGTAAAATCTAAAAGATTTTATGAAATAATTTCTAAAAGAAGATCTGTTAGAGAATTTGATAGTAAAAAAATTGATTTAAAAATTATTAAGAATGCTATTTTATCTGCTGGATCTGCCCCCAATGGTGCAAATTTACAACCTTGGCACTTTGTTATAATTAAAGACAAAAAGATAAAGAAAAAAATTAGAATAGCTGCTGAAAACGAAGAAAAGGAGTTTTATGAAAAAAAAGCTCCAAAAGAATGGCTAAAAGCTCTTGAACCTCTAGGAACTGACCAAAATAAAAAATTTATTGAGAATGCTCCAGTTTTGATTGCTATATTTGAAAAAAAGTATTCTTTTCAAAAAAAGAAAAAAATTAAGAATTATTATGTAAGAGAGTCTGTAGGCATAGCTACGGGTATTCTCATTTCTTGTTTACATATGTCAGGATTATGTATGTTAACTCATACACCTAGTCCGATGAATTTTTTAAATACAATCCTTGGTAGACCTAGTAATGAAAAACCTTTTGTATTATTAATAGTAGGATATCCAGATAAAGATTGTAAAATTCCAACATTTGCAAAAAATAAAAAAAAATTAGAAGAGATTAGTACTATTTTTTAGTGTTTTTTAATTCCTCGATTGTAATTTCTTCATATTTTTCAAAAGGCATATGAATCCATGGAGAATCCTCTAGATAATCAATATAATAATCAGGTACAAAAGAAGAAACTGCCTTGTGATAGAGAACAGCTGTTCTAATTGGCTCATCAAGATAAAACCCATAAAAATGCTGAAGCCAATCAATACTTTTTTTAAGAGTTATTCCAGAATCTGATAAATCATCAACAAGAAGAACCTTTGAACCAATGTTAGGACTTGTTTTTGCTAAATCTCTTGAAAATGTTATTGCCCCTCTTTGATTCTTTACTCCCTCACCTTTATAAGATTCAACTGATAAAATCGCTAAAGGCACATTGAAAATTCTTGCAAATACATCCCCTACTCTCATGCCACCTTTTGCAATACAGACTACTTGATTAAATTCCCAACCATCATCATGAACTTTTATAGCTAACTCTTCAGTTTTTTGATGATACTCTTCCCATGAAACAAATAAATCAGACATAATATTAAATTCCTATAAACCCCCCAAGATTATTGGAGGGTTTTGTTAAAATAATCTATTGAGGTAATTCTCCGTCTATTCCCTGAACATACCAATTCATTCCAGCAAGCATACCATCATCAGCAACTTCGCCTTCAGCTACCATAAGTTCTCCTGCTTGATTATAAATTGGTCCTTCAAAAGAATGTAACTTACCATCTTTAATTGCCACTTCCATATTAATTGCTTCCTGAATTAAGCTGGCTGGCATAAGTTTTGTGTTATATGGGGACATTACAACCATACCCTCAGCCATTCCATCCCAAGTATCTTCAGAAGACCAAGTTCCATCAACAACAGCTTGAGCTCTTGCTGCATAGTATGGCCCCCAAATATCTTCAATAGCAGTTAAGTGTGCATTAGGACAAAATTCTTCCTGATTAGATGCTTGTCCAAAAGCTAATACGCCAGCTTTTTCTGCTGCCTGACATGGTGCAAAAGTATCAGTATGCTGAACTAAAATATCAGCTCCTTGATTAATGAGTGTATTAGCTGCATCTGCTTCTTTTCCTGGATCATACCAAGTAAAAGCCCAAATAATTTTAATTTTAATATCTGGATTAACTTTAGAAGCTGCTAAATAAAAAGCATTTATTCCTCTAACAACTTCTGGAATAGGAAAAGATGCAATATAACCTATTGTATTGGTTTTAGTCATATGACCTGCAATATGACCAGATATTGTTCTACCTTCATAAAATCTAGCAGAATATGTTGAGACATTATCAGCTCTTTTATATCCAGTTGCATGTTCAAATTTTACATTTGGAAATTCTTTAGCAACTTCAAGGGTTTGATCCATATAGTTAAAAGAAGTTGTAAAAATTAAGTCATGACCAGAAGAAGCTAACTTTCTAATAGCTCTTACAGCATCTGCATTTTCAGGTACATTTTCAATATAAGTAGATGTTACTGCATCTCCTAATTGACTTTGCATATGTTTACGACCAACATCGTGCATATAAGTCCATCCATGATCACCGGGAGGACCGATATAGATAAAACCTACTTTTTTCGGATCTGCATAGGCTGACCCTAATGAAAAAACAAAAAAAGTAAGAGATAATAATAATAATTTATATAATTTAATCACTTTAACCTCACCTGTTAAAAATAATTCGTATTCAATACTCTTTCTATATTTGACTCAACGATTCTATAAATAATTATTACTAATTTAGTGGATATCTTATCTTCCTTTAAAAAAAGGTATAGTTAAAGATGCTGGAGCGCTAAGTTTGACTCTCAATTTATTACTAGAAATTAATACTAAAACTATCAAAGTAGCTAAATAAGGAGCCATATTAAAAAACTGACCAGGCAAGCTCAAACCCCATGCTTGAAAATTCATCTGTAATATTGAAACTCCTCCAAAAATATAAGCTCCTATCAAAATTCTTCCAGGTTTCCATGTAGCAAAAACTACTAATGCTAGAGCGATCCAACCCCTTCCTGCAGTCATATTTTCTTGCCACATAGGAGCATAACAAATGGACATATAAGAGCCAGCAAGAGCACACATAGCACCCCCAAAAATAATTGAGCAAAATCTAATTTTAAGAACGCCATATCCTAAAGCGTGAGCAGAATTATGAGATTCTCCTACTGCACGTAAAATAAGCCCTGCTTTTGTTTTATAGAAAAAATAACTAATAAAAAAAACTATGACAAAAGAAAAAATTACAAAAAACCAAGGTGATAAACCTTCTATAGGTGTTCCAATATAATTTTTTCCAATCATAGAACTTAAACCAATACCAAATATTGTTAAAGCTAATCCCGTTGCAATTTGATTTGACATTAAAATCAAAACTAAAAAAGCAAATAATGAAGACATAATAACGCCTGATAAGATAGAAAATGTAAAAGCTAAAATATAGTTACCAGTTATAACAAGTGTAACAAATGCTGTCACAGCTCCTACTAACATCATACCTTCAACACCAAGATTTAAAACTCCTGATTTCTCTGTAACTAGCTCTCCAATTCCTGCAAAAACCAATGGCGTTGTTGCAATTAAAATTATCTTTACTATTCCATATAATAATTCAAAATCCATTTATTTATTAAACTCCAATTTATAATTAACTAAAAGATCTGCTCCTAATAAATAAAAAAGTATTAGACCTTGAAAAACAAAACCAACTGCTGCAGGTATTTGCATAAATAATTGAGCATCTTCTGCTCCTAAATAAGTTAATGCAATAATCAATGAAGCAAAAATAATACCTATTGGATGAAGCCTTCCTAAAAAAGCAACAATGATAGCGGTAAATCCATAATTTGGTGAAATATCTCTATATAACAAACCAATAGGACCCGAGACTTCCGATAAACCGGCTATTCCTGCAAAAGCTCCACAAATACCAAATGCTAAATAAACAAGAATATTTTGACTAAATCCAGCATACCTTGCTGCAGTAGGACTATATCCAGAAACTTTTAATTGAAAACCAAAAATTGTTTTAGAAAAAATAAACCATGAGAAGAAAATCAAAACTAAAGTAATGATAAGACCAAAATGAACTCTTAAACCTGCAAAGAGTAAAGGCATTCGTCCTGATTCACTAAATTGTCTTGTTTTAGGAAAACTATATCCTAGAGGATCTTTCCAAGGTCCAACAACTAAGTAATCTAATATTAATAGTGCTACATAAACTAACATTAAACTAGTTAAAATTTCATTAGTATTAAATTTAGTTTTTAATAATGCAGGTATCATTGCCCACAAAGCACCACCAATTGCTCCACCTAAAATCATTAAAGGCAATAACCAAAATGCATTAGTATCATAAAAATATATACCTATACCTCCGCCAAAAATAGCTCCCATTGTTAATTGTCCTTCAGCACCGATATTATAAATATTATTCTTAAAACAAAATGCTAATCCAATTGCAATTAAAGCTAGAGGGGTGGCTTTTACTAATAGCTCAGAAATTCCATAGGATGTAGATATTGGAGATATAAAAAAAGTATGAAGAGCAAAAAAAGGATTAAAGCCCATAATAGAAAAAATAATAGAGCCCGTTAGTAAAGTTAAAATAACTGCAATAACTGGAACTAATACATTCATTAAATTAGAAGATTGAGGTCGTGAAATAATGATTGGTATAAATTTATTCATTTTTTCCACCCATAAGTAATCCTAATTTAGCTATATCAACTTCATTAGTATTTATTGGTTTTGATAATTTTCCATCAAAAATAACTGCAATTCTATGCGTAATTTCAATTAATTCATCTAAATCTTGAGATAAAACTATAATAGATGTTCCATTTTTTGAAAGATCAATAAGAGATTCTCGGATGGAATGTTCTGCTCCTGCATCAATGCCCCAAGTAGGATGAGAAATAATTAAAAGTTTAGGTTTGGATGATATCTCTCTTCCTATTACAAATTTTTGTAAATTTCCTCCTGAAAGACTTGAAGCTTTTGCATCAGATCCGGGTGTAACTACATTAAAGTTTTCTATTACTTTAATTGCATAATCTTCTATTGAATTATGATTTAATATTCCATTTTTTGAAAATTTATTATTTGGAAATTGACTTAATAGAATATTTTCAGACAAAGTTAATTCTGGTACTGCACTATGACCCAACCTATTTTCAGGTACAAAAGCCATTGATAAATCTCTTCTTTTCTGAGGGTTAAGAAATTCAATATTTCTATTATTAAAAATTAATTCACCACTATCTATTAAAGTGTTTTCTCCAACCAAAATATCCATTAATTCAGATTGGCCATTACCAGCTACACCTGCTATACCAAAAATTTCTCCTACATTGACATCAAAAGAAATATTTTTTAAATCTGTAAAAAATGGATCATTAAAAGAGCAAGAAATATTTTTAGAAGAAAAGCTTATTTCATTTTTTATATGAGAATAATCAGTTTTTAAGTCTTCTAACTTTTCGCCCAACATTTTAGTTGCCAGTGATTTTGCAGTTTGATTATCAGTTGAACATGAATCAATTACTTTACCATTTCTCATTATTGTAACATCATTACATAAAGTAATAACTTCTTCTAATTTATGAGTAATATATAGAATTGTTCTACCTTCTTTAACTAGAGCATTTAATGTTACAAAAAGATTTTCAACTTCCTGAGGAGTAAGTACTGATGTGGGTTCATCCATAATCAATAATTGAGGATCTTGTAAAAGAATTCTTACTATTTCGACTCTTTGTTTTTCACCAGCAGATAATGAAGTTATAGGAGCATCAAGATCTAAAGGTAAATTATATTTAGATGAAATATTTTCAAGTTGATTTTTTAAATCAGAATAAGAAATTTTTTTATCAATTCCTAAAATTAAATTATCTCTAACTGTCAATGATTCAAAAAGAGAAAAATGTTGGAATACCATTCCAATACCTTTGTTTCTAGCTTCAGAAGGAGAGGATATATTTAATTCTTGATCATTAAAAGTTATAGTTCCGTGATCAGATGCAAGTAAACCGTATAAAACTTTAACTAAAGTAGATTTTCCTGCACCATTTTCTCCCAACAAAGCATGTACTGATGATTTTTTAATATCAAAAGAAATGTCATCATTAGCTATAACTCTTGGAAACTTTTTTGTTATATTGTTAAATTTAATAAATGTATTATTCATAATTAAGAAATATATTATCGTTATTTTGAAATTTATAAATTTCAAGATTATTTTCAGAATCTTTTTTATCAATTGTTAAAAAATTTGAATCTTCAAGCGCTATAAGTGGAAAATGCCATACTTTAGGCTTAAAATTAATACCTTCTTCTGCAGAAACTATAAATGCTTCTAATAATTTTAGATTAGGAGTATTAGAAATAGGTGCTACCACAACAATAAAAGATGTATTTTGCAAAGGAATAAAAGCTTGCGAACTAAGAGGATGATTTTCCAACATATTAATTTCAAGAGGAAATATTCTTTTTTTTGCTTTAAAAACATTTACTCTACATTGATTATTTTCACCTAAAACCTCAATATCAACCAAATCATAAAAGCTTTTAGTTGTATTGGAATTAATACTTTCACTTTTAATATCTTTTGTAGAAATTAATTGACCATATTGCAAAAAATTTTCTTTATTAATATTTTTTATAGTCAAATTCATTTTTTTTTAAACTTTGCCAAAAACTCTAAATCTTGAAATACCACCATCTGGATAAATATTTAATTTTATAAAATTGAAATTTTTATTCATATATTTTGTATTTTTTATTCGAATATTTGAATTAGCTTTCAGTTTATGATTAGAAATCAAAGTTACCCATTTATTACTATTTTTAATAAGTGAAGTAATATTAATTTTTTTATTATTACTAAAAGCTTGTATACTAAAATTATCAGGGTAGTTTCCTTTAAAAAAATGTGTACCAATTTCAAAATAATCTATTGTTCCAGGATATCCTAATTTAATTAATACCCAATCAAAACCTTTGCCTCTTCTCCTTCTAGTTTCCCAACCATTACCCATATTAATAGATTTACCTGGAAGAATTAAATTGTTAGCATTACCAAAATGCTCATCACTACAAGCAAGTATTTCTGATCCATTAACAATGCTTGCTAAATCAAAATTTTTGTTTTTTAAAAATTTATGAAGTGAAAGATCTATATTGCCAAATAATCTTAATCTTGCCACACCCCCATCTGGGAAAATATTTAACTTTATATGTGTAAAAGTTTTTGAATTTTGTGATTTAAATAAATTACTGGAATTTGGTTTAATTTTTTGTTTTTTTATAATTTTAGTCCATTTTATATTTTTAATATTATCATTATTTGAATAACATCCTTCTAATTGCGCATATTCAGGCTGATTTCCATTAAAAAAAGAAGTATTTATATCTACAGTTTTTATTTTTCCTGGGTTACCTAATTTAATTATGACAAAATCAAAACCTGGAGAACGTCTTCTTCTAGTTTCCCATCCATCCATCCATTTTCCATGATTGTCAAAGACATTTTCTTTAAATATAGGTTTTAATGGATTGATTAATCTTTTAGCAGGTGCAAAAAATTCATCAGAGCATGAAATAATTTTAGTTCCTAAAATAGGATTTGCTAAATCAGTATAATTTTTTATAATATATTTTTTAGTCATCAATACTATCTTCTAATCTAAAAAGTGCAATTTTTTTTACTTGTTTAACTGACTCTTCAAATTCTTGATTAACATCATCATTAAATAATCTTCTTTTAAATTCCTCAATAATAATATTTTTATTAGAACCTTTAACAGCAAAAATAAACGGTATATCAAATTTTAATTTAAATTCATTATTCATTTTATGAAAAAAATCATATTCTTCAGGTGTGCATTTATTTAATCCAGCATTTTCTTGTTCATTTTTAGATAATGTTGTTAAATTATTATCTATTTTGAGTTTATTTCCTAAATCAGGATGATTTTTTATTATATTTTTCTTTGATTTTTTATCTAAGTTTTCAAAACTATTCATAAAAATAATAATTAAATTTTTTTTATCTTTAAAAGGCTTATCTGATAATGCTAGCTTTGCTAAAAGAGGAGTTTTTTCAAAAATATTTTTAAAATAATCAATAAATATATCATCGGACATTTGATTAATATCTTTGATATTCATTTTATTTATAATTTTGATACCAATGATCAGCTATTTCATTTCTTTTACAAATCCAAACATCTTTAAATTGTTGAATATAATCTAAAAATTTTAATAAAGATTGAATTCTTCCAGGTCTTCCAATCAAACGGCAATGTAAACCAATAGACATCATTTTAGGATTAGTTTCACCTTCTTTATATAAACAATCAAATGAATCTTTTAAATATTGAAAAAATTGTTCACCACTATTGAAGCCTTGATTAGTTGCAAATCGCATATCATTATTATCTAGTGTATATGGTATAATCAAATGTTGTTTATCATTTACTTTTTCCCAATAAGGTAGATCATCACTATAAGAATCACTATCATAAATAACATTAGTATTCTCTACAACTAATCTTCTTGTGTTTGGACTTGTCCTACCCGTATACCACCCTAAAGGATATTCACCAAAAATAGATTTAATGATTTCATATGATTTTATTATATGTTCTTTTTCAATTTCTTCGTTAATAAACTGATAATCAATCCATTTATATCCATGGCTAACAATTTCAAAATTTGATTCTTTGATAGCTAAACAGATTTCTTTATTTTTTTCTAATGCTAAACCTACACCAAAAATTGTTAGCGGTATTTTTCTATCATTAAAATTTTTGTAAATACGCCAAAAACCTCTCCTAGAACCATATTCATAAATTGACTCCATGTTCATATGTCGACCTTCAATTGCTTTTGCTCCTATAATTTCAGAAAGAAAAGTTTCAGAGTATTTGTCTCCATTTAAAACACAGTTTTCACCACCCTCTTCATAATTTAACACAAATTGAACTGCTATTTTAGCCTTGTTTGGCCATTCTATTTTAAAATCTTTTTGACCATAACCAACTAAGTTTCTTGATTTATTCATTGATATTAATGTCCCATTTAATATTTAAATAAATACTGTATAATTGTATATATATTTATGTCGAACGGTTATTTAACTACTCATGTACTTGATACCTATAATGGAATCCCTGGAAAAGGGATAAAAGGTTCAATTTTTATAATAGAAAATCAAAAAAGTAATAGAATTAAGGATTTTGAATTAAATCAAGATGGTAGACTAGAATCCCCTATTCTAGAAAAAGAGGCTTTTAAAAAAGGTAAATATGAATTGGTATTTTACTGTGGAGAATATTTCAAAAATTTTGTTACAATAAAAGAACCTTTTTTTATAGATGATGTAATAATTCGATTTGGAATCAATGATGATACTCAGCATTATCATATTCCTTTACTTGTTTCACCATGGAGTTATTCAACTTATAGAGGAAGTTAATGATCAAGAATGAGATAGAGTTCATTCTTAATGATGAGTTAATTAATATTAATAATGTTGATACTAATGTTAGTGTACTTAATTATTTAAGAATTAATAAGAGATTAACTGGAACTAAAGAAGGTTGTGCCTCAGGTGATTGTGGGGCATGTACGGCTATTATAGCAGAACTAAAAAATAATAAATTAGAATATAAAGCAGTAAATACTTGTATAATGTTTCTTTATAGTCTTCATGGCAAACAATTAATTACAGTAGAACATTTATCAAATACCAAGTTACATCCTGTTCAACAATCTATGGTCGATAATCATGGTTCTCAATGTGGCTTTTGTACCCCAGGATTTGTTATGTCAATGTTTGGAATGTATAAAGATAAAGTCAAACCATCCAATCAAAATATAGATGAATATTTAGCTGGAAATTTATGTAGATGCACAGGTTACAATTCAATTAAAAAAGCAGCCAAAAAAATGTATTCTTATGGGAGAAAAGATAAATTTTCAAAAAATGAAAATAAAATAATAAAATTATTAAAAAAAATTAAACATAATGATATTTTAATTTCAAAAAATAATAATAAATTTTATATTCCATTAAATCTTAAAAATTTAATAAAATACATTCAAAATAATAAACATTATAAATTTGTGACTGGTGGCACTGATATTGCTTTAGAAGTTACTAAAAAAAATAATACTATTAACTCATTAATTTATTTAGGTAATAATAAAGATTTAAATTATATAAAAATTAAAAGAAACTATATAAATATTGGTTCTGCTACCCCTATCAATAAAATAATTCCAATTTTAAAAAAATATTACCCTTCTTTTGCTGAAATGTTTTATAGATATGGCTCAACACAAATCAGAAATGTAGCATCAATTGGAGGTAATTTAGGTAGTGCTTCTCCGATTGGTGATAGTTTGCCAGCCCTTCTAGCTTTAAATGCTAAACTAATATTACAAAGTAAAAATCAAAGATTATTAGGCATAAAATATTTTTTTAAAGCTTATAGAAAAACAGCATTAAAAAATAACGAATTTATTAAAGAAATAAGAATTCCTATTTTAAAAAATCATATTTTTAAATGTTATAAAATCAGTAAACGTATTGATGATGATATCTCAAGTTTATTTGTTGCTTATTTAATAAAATTAAGAAATAATATCATAATCGATGTAAATATTGCTTATGGGGGTATGGATTCAATACCTAATTTTGCATTTAAAACACAGAAATATCTAATTGGAAAAGAACTTAATTTAAAAAATATAGAAAAATCCAAACAAATAATTGAAAAAGATTTCAATCCATTAACGGATGTTCGTGCTTCAAGTTATTATAGAAAATTAGTAAGTAAAAATTTAATGGATCGATTATTTTTAGAAATTAATAATAATAAAGTAAGAATTTAATTTTATGCAATCTAATAATTTATTTAGTATTAAAAAAGAACATGAAAGTTCCAAAAAACATGTTTCAGGAAAAGCAAAATATATTGATGATATTTTAGAACCCAAAAACTTACTTCATGGAGCTATAGGATATAGCACAATAGCAAAAGGAAAAATTAAAAAAATTGATCTCAGTGAAGTAATTAATTCTAAGGGAGTAGAAAAAGTTATAACTTATAGAGATATACCTGGTGTTAATGATGTAGGGCCAGTATTTAAAGGTGATCCTATTTTTATTGAAAATAATATAGAATATTATGGTCAACCAATTTTTGCTGTTGCTGCAAAAACAAATGAATTAGCTAGAAAAGCAGTAAAAAAAGTTAAAATACAATATTTAGAAAAAAAACCTATTTTAGATATTAAACAAGCAATAAAGAAAAAATCCTTTGTGTTAAAACCTGTCAAAATTTGTAAAGGTAATGCAATTAATGAAATTAAAAAATCAAAACATACTTTAGAAGGTGAATTGTATTCAGGTGGTCAAGATCATTTTTATTTAGAAGGTCAAATTTCTATGACCATTCCTCAAGAAGATAATAATTTTTTAATATATGCATCAACTCAACATCCTTCTGAAACACAACAAATAGTTGCCAAATCAATTAATCAAAAATTTAATTCTATAAAAGTAAAAGTGAGAAGAATTGGAGGAGGATTTGGAGGTAAAGAAACTCAATCTTTTATTTTTTCAGTAATTTCAACATTACTATCAAAACATACTAATAAACCTGTTAAATTAAAAATTGATAGAGATGACGATATGATAATAACAGGCAAACGCCATGATTTTTATTATAAATATAAAGTTGGATTTAGAGAAGATGGTTGTATTAATGGTTTAAAAATAACTCTTGCATCAAGATGTGGTTTTTCACCTGATTTATCTGGAGCAATAAATGATAGAGCAATATTTCATATTGATAATGCTTATTATATACCTACAATAGATTTGATATCTTATAGATGTAAAACAAATACAGTTTCTAATACAGCATTCAGAGGTTTTGGAGGGCCACAAGGAATGTATTGTATTGAAAATATTGTAGAAAATATTTCTGAATTTTTAAAAATTGATTCTTCCATTGTAAGAAAAAATAACTTTTATCAAAAAAATACTAAAAACATTACTCATTATGGAATGAAGATAGAGGATAATATTATAAATGATATTTTTGATCACTTGATTAAACAATCAAATTATAAAAAAAGAAGAAAAGATATAATTAATTTTAATAATAAAAATAGAATTTTAAAAAAAGGTATATCTATCACTCCAGTCAAATTTGGTATTTCTTTTACTACTACTCACCTGAATCAAGGAGGTGCACTTGTACATATATATACTGATGGATCAATACATTTAAATCATGGTGGCATAGAAATGGGCCAAGGTTTAATGACTAAAATTTCTCAAATTGCAGCTAATGAATTTGGAGTATCGCTTAAAGATATTAAAATTAGTTCAACACATACAGAAAAAGTTCCTAATACTTCTGCTTCAGCTGCTTCTGCTTCTACAGATATAAATGGAGGTGCTGTAATAGATGCTATAAATAAAATCAAAAAAAATATAGAAATATATATAAGCAAGAAATTTAAATATAAAGGAAAAATTATATACAAAAATAATAAAGTTTACTTTGGTAAACAAAAAATTGATTTTAAGAAATTAATTTCAAATGCTTATTTTGAAAGAATTTCACTTTCTGCATCAGGATTTTACAAAACACCAAAAATTTTTTTTGATAATAAAAATTTTAAAGGGAGGCCTTTTTTATATTTTGCATATGGTGCAGCTGTAAGCGAGGTAATAATAGATACATTAACTGGAGAAAATAAACTTATACGTGTAGATATATTACATGATGTAGGAAATTCTATTAACTCATCAATAGATATCGGACAAATTGAAGGAGGATATGTGCAGGGATTAGGATGGTTAACAAATGAAGAAATATCTTGGAATTCAAAAGGTCAAATTTTAACGCATAGTCCTTCTACATATAAAATACCTGTCTCAAATGATATTCCAGAAAAATTTTATGTTAAAATTTATAAAAAAGGTAAAAATAAAGAAAATGTTGTTAATAGATCAAAAGCTGTAGGAGAACCTCCATTAATGTTAGCTATATCTGCTTTTATGGCCCTTAAGAATGCTACATCAAATAAACAATTAAAAGCTCCCGCAAACCCAGAAAACATTTTAATGGCTATAAATAGATGACTTTAAAAAAATTAACAGAAGCCAAAAATTGTAATAATAAAATTATAAAAGCTAAAATAATTTCAGCTGAAGGTTCTGTTCCGAGAAATCAAGGGACCTTTATGTTAATTTCTCAAAATCATATTTATGGTTCAATTGGTGGAGGCCAATTAGAATATAGTGTTATTGAAATTTCAAAAAAAAATTTATTAAACGATAAATTTAATAAAGAAATAGTTAATATTCCTTTGGGACCTTCCATAGGACAATGTTGTGGGGGATATGTACGAGTAAGTATTGAAAAATTTAAAAATGGATTGAACAGTCTTAAAAATGAAAAAAGTAAAAATATTAACTTTCAAGAACTATATATCTTTGGTGCAGGTCATATAGGACAAGAACTATCTTCTAGATTAATAGATTTAGATTTTAAAATAAACTTAGTGGATTCAAGAATTGATTTTTTAAATTTACAACAAAAAGATAATGTAAATAAAATTTTAGCTAATTCGCCTTGGCTTTTAATAAAAAATTTACCTAAAAATTCATTTTTTATAATTTTAACTCACAGTCATGATTATGATTTTAAAATTATAAATGAAATTTTAAAGATACAAAATTTTAAATTTTTAGGACTAATAGGATCTAAAACTAAATTTAATAGATTTAAAAATAGACTATTGAAAATTGGTCATAAAGAGAATTTAATTTCTAAAATTGAATGTCCTGTTGGTTTAAAGAATATTTCTAGTAAAAAACCTGCAGAAATAGCTATTTCAATTATAGGCAGACTACTTGAATATAGATCTCAGATAGAAAATTATAAAAATCATGATAAAGACATTTTAAAAAAAATTAATGAATAATAAAAATTCTTTTATGCTAAGAGCTATAGAGCTTTCAATTGAAAGTGTCGATAATAATGGAGGTCCATTTGGATGTGTTATAGTAAAAAATAATAAAATAATTGCTGAAGGTAACAATCAAGTTACAAATTTAAATGACCCAACTGCACATGCTGAAATAGTAGCTATTAGAAATGCATGCAAAAGTATTAATGACTTTAATTTGAAAGGAACAGAGATATATACAAGCTGTGAGCCGTGTCCTATGTGTTTAAGTGCTATATATTGGTCTCATATAGACAAAATATATTATGGAAACACTAGGCTGGAAGCTGCAAATATTGGTTTTGATGACAATCATATATATGAAGAATTAAATAAAGATCTATCTACAAGACTCATCCCTATGGAACAAATAAATAAAAATGATGCGATTATAGCTTTTGAAAACTGGGAGCTTAAAATTGATAAAAAGGAATATTAATGGATTTTCTTACCTCGCTATATCCATTTATTTTAGATTGGTTAGATTTAATAGTTAGATGGTTTCATATAATTGTAGGAATAGCTTGGATAGGTACATCATTTTATTTTAATTGGTTAGATAGCAGATTAGATAGAGACTTAAAAGATGAAAAAATAGATGGAGAATTATGGTCAGTCCATTCAGGTGGTTTTTACCATATCAATAAACTAAATGGCCCTCCAACGACTTTTCCTAAAGAATTACATTGGTTTAAGTGGGAAGCTTATTCAACTTGGATAAGTGGATTTGTATTATTAATTTTAGTTTATTATCTAAATGCAGAATCAATTATGATAGACAAGAATGTTAATGACATTAATGTCTTTATAGCAATTGTCATTTCTTTATCATTTCTTTTAGGTTCTTGGTTGATTTATGATTTTTTATGTAAATCTAGTTTAATAAACAATTCTCTTTTATTTACAATTTCTTGTTTTCTTATAGCAACAATTGGAGCTTTTTTTCTAACTAAAATTTTTGGATCGAGAGCAGCATATATTCATGTAGGAGCATGTTTAGGAACAATTATGGCTGCTAATGTATTTAGAGTGATTATTCCTTCGCAAAAAAATATGGTTGATGCTGCATTGGCAAATGTAAAACCTGATTTACAAAAAGGTATATCTGCGAAAAATAGATCTATTCACAACAACTATATTACTCTCCCTGTATTATTCATAATGATAAGTTCACATTTTCCCTTTACTTATGGTCATAAATATAACTGGTTAATTCTTGCATTTATTTCTTTAATAGGAGCTTTGGTTAGACATTATTTTAATCTTAGAAATAAAAAACAGCATAAGGTTTGGATTTTACCAGTTGCATCTATTGGGATGATTTTATTAATGTTATATGTTTCTATTCCTAAAATTAATAATAAAGACTCAAATACTGCCTTAGCAACATTTACTTTTAATGAAGTAGAGAATATTATTAAATATAGATGTGGAGTATGTCATGCCAATAAACCAACATTTGATGGTTATGAAGAACCTCCTGCAGGGTTAGTCTTTGATAATACCCAAGATATATTAAATAATATAGATGGAATTAAATCCCAATCTATTGACTCAGATATAATGCCTCCAGGAAATTTAACTGGAATGACTGAAAATGAAAGACAAAAATTAGCTGAATGGATTAAAGCAGGAGCTCCAATTAATAACTAATTGGAATAGGATCTAAAGATCTCCACAAATACCAAGTAGCCATCGAATTATAAGGTGACCAAAGTTTGAAAATTTTTAATAAATATTTATCACTTAAAGGTAATTTTTTTTTATATAATTTTGAAATTGCTTTATTAAAACCAAGATCTCCTCTAGGAGCAATATTAGAATGGCCTAAGCTAAAAATTAAAAACATATCTATAGTCCAATTACCAACACCTTTAATTTCAATTAATTTTGATCTAATTACTGACTCATCATATTGATCAATTTTATTAATAAATATTTTATTCTCAATAAAAAAAATAGAAATATTTTTAATATATTGGATTTTTTGTCTAGATAAACCTATTTTTTTTAAAGTTCTAATATCAATTTTTAATAACTTTTTCGGAGTCATATTTTTATCAAGTTTAAAAAATCTAATTTTAACAGCATTTGCAGCTGAAACAGATATTTGTTGACCAATAATTGAATTTAATAAGGCATGATAATAGTTAGAATTTAATATCATATGTTCTTTAGGAAAATTTTTAATTAAATTCTTCAAAACTTTATCTTTATTTGATAAATAAATTTTACCTTTATTCCAATATTTAGGTTTCATATGGGTTATTATAATAAATTAAAAAAAATATTATCATATATTAATTTTTTATTTGGAATTTATTTATGGATATTAATAATTTATGCTTTTTTTAGAATGACAGGACTTATAACAAGAATTCCTATGCAAGAACATGGACTTGGATATTATTTGTCATTACCTATAGAAACTATTTTAAAATTTTTTTAATTTTTTTAAATGAATTTTTATTTTGTTTTAGCTATTCTTGCTGCTTTTTGTTGGTCAATTTCATCTTTAATATCTGCTGATATTACTAGAAGTATTGGAGGACTAGCATTTAATCGATTAAGACTTTTTTTTGTATCTATAATTTTAATTTTATATGCCACATTAATTGGCTCGTGGGATACAATTAATAATGAATATTTATTTAAAATAATTTTATCAGGAATAATAGGAATTTTTTTAGGCGATACTTTACTATTTGTAGCTTTACAAAAAATAGGTCCTAGAAGAAATAATATATTATTTTCCTTGGCAGCACCCTTTACAGTAATTTTAAACATATTCTTTTTAGAAGAAAGCATGACTATATTGTCTATACTTGGATGTTTTACAGTTTTTTTTGGAGTGGTAATAGCTATAGCTTATGGATCTGATAGTGATAATGATCATAGATGGGAGGTTATCGAAGGATCTTTAAAGATTGGTGTATTTTTAGCAATACTTGCTGCTTTATGTCAATCTATAGGTTTAATAATAATGAAACCTATACTAGATTTAGGAGCTGAACCAATTGCCTCTGCTGCAATAAGAACTACAATATCTTTTTTAATAATAAGTTGTACTTTTTTAATAAATTCTAAATACTTTACATCTCCAATTCCTATTAATTTTTCAATTATTTTAAAATCTTTTTTAAGTGGTTTTTTAGGAATGGCATTAGGTATGAGCTTGTTGTTAATTGCATTAAAAAATGCAGATGCTGGAATAGTGGCAACTTTATCTTCTACAAGTCCGATTATGATTTTATTTTTAATATGGATAATTACTAATAAAATACCTACTAAAGGTGCGTGGTTTGGAACTTTAATTGCAATTATCGGTACAGGTTTAATTTTTCTCTATTAGTTTTAGTCCTAATTCTTCTAATCTTTCTTTATTAATTTCTGCTGGTGCTCCCATCATCAAATCCATTGCCTGTTGATTCATAGGAAAGGCTATTACCTCACGGATATTTGGTTCGTCAGCTAACAACATAACTATTCTATCAATTCCTGGGGCACTACCCCCATGAGGAGGTGCTCCAAATTTTAGCGCATTAAGCATTCCTGAAAATTTTTTTTCAACTTCTTCTTTTTTATACCCAGCAATTTCAAAAGCTTTATACATAATTTCAGGTTTATGATTTCTAATAGCTCCAGAAGATAATTCTATTCCATTACAAACAATATCATATTGAAAAGCTTTTATATCTAGAGGGTCTTTTGATTCTAAAGATTTTAACTCACCTTGAGGCATAGAAAAAGGATTATGACTAAATTGAATTTTATTTGTTTTTTCATCTAACTCGTACATAGGAAAATCAACAATCCAGCAAAATTGAAAAGAATTTTTATCGAGTAAGTTCATTTCTAAACAAAGTTTATCTCTTACTTTACCAGAAAAAATTTCTGCTTCTTTTAAATTATCGCAAATAAAAAAAACAGAATCACCTTCATTTAATTTCAATTTTAGCAACTTATCATTCGACAGATTTTTAGCAATTGGCCCTTTGTATTCGCCATTTATAAGAGATATATAACCAAGACCTGCTGATCCTTCATCTCTAGCCCAATTATTTAATTTATCAAAAAAACTTCTTGGTTTTTCAGAAGTTTTTCCAATAACGATGCCTTTTACTATACAGCCACTATTTATTTTTTCTGTAAAAATTTTAAATCCTGAATTTTCAAATACTTTTGTATAGTCATTTATTATTAGTGGGTTTCTAAGATCAGGCTTATCAGTCCCATATTTAGATAAAGACTCGTGATATGGAATTCTAGGGAAAGGGTATTTACTAACCTTAGCTTCATTTTTTCTATTAAAAGATTTATTTTCATCAAAAATTTCAAATAAAACAGGTTCTATTGATTTAAAAACATCTTCTTGTTCAACAAAACTCATTTCAAAATCTAATTGGTAAAATTCTCCTGGGGATCTGTCAGCCCTACTATCTTCATCTCTAAAACATGGTGCTATTTGAAAATATTTATCAAATCCTGCTATCATCAATAATTGTTTAAATTGTTGAGGGGCTTGAGGTAAAGCATAAAATTGACCATGGTGAATTCTAGATGGAACAAGATAATCTCTAGCTCCTTCAGGAGAAGTAGATGTGAGTATAGGAGTTTGAAACTCTACAAAATTTCTTTCAATCATTTTTTTTCTAATAGATGAGATCACTTTATTTCTGAGAATGATATTGTTATGTAATTTATTTCTTCTTAAATCTAGATATCTGTATTTAAGTCTAACTTCTTCTCCGTATTCAATATCTGAGTTGACAGGTAAAGGTAAAATATCAGAATTAGATAATACCTCATAAGAAATTATTTCTACTTCAATTTGGCCAGTTTTTAATGAATTATTAATAGTTTCTTTTGATCTTTTAACTACTTTTCCTATAACCTTAATAACAGTTTCATGATTTAGATTACTAACTTCATGAAATATTGAATTTTTAGTATCTATAACACATTGTGTTATTCCATAATTATCACGCAAATCAATAAATAATAAATTTCCATGATCCCTCTTAGTATCTATCCAACCAGATAAAGTGACTTCTTTATTTAAATCATTAATATTTAATTCTGAACATAAATGTGATCTATAAATACTCATAAAATGAGCCTATTATATCAATTCTTTTATTATTGGTATTGTTAATTGTTTATTTTTTTTCATAAGTAAATTATCAATTTTATCAATCAAATCAAAAATTTTCTCATAAGATCTATGAACTCTTTTAATTATATAATGAAATATTTCAGGATTCTTTACAATAATTTGTTTATCATGAAATAGTTTAGTCATCAAATTAACCAACAACTCATCATCAGGTAAATCAATATTTACACTTATAAAAGTTTTTAATCTTGATGATAAATCTTTTAATTGAAAAATATGTTCATTTAATTTTATACTTGATGTAACTAAAATTTTGCATTTCACTGATGAACAATGATTTATAATATGAAATATTTCTTCTTCATTAATATTGTTAAATATATTATCAATAATTACATTAGCTTTATTTTCTAATATTTGGTCAATATTTTTATTATAAATTATTCCGTTAAATTTTTTTTGCCAAATAAAAGATAAATGAGTTTTTCCAGATTTTGGTGGTCCAATCAAAAGTAAATTATTAATCTTTTTAGTCTTAATCAGTAAATTATAAGCTTCAATATTAGAATTACCTACAAAAAAATCATTTTCTGAAAAATTTGGCTTTAATTGATAATTAAAAAAAGATTGTTCCATTAATTCATCACAGAAATAATACATTCATTTGTGTTTTCAATTTTTATTTTAATTTTATTTTTAAATAATTTATCTGAAAGTATTAAAAAATCTCCATAATAAACAAGTTCATTTAAATTTAAACCTAAATTAATTTTCATTAATTTATTAGATTTAATTTGAGAAATAGCATCTATTGTATTGTTTATGTAATGCAATTCATAAATATTAGCATTTTTTATGTAACAATTTTTTTTAGTAATTTTTTTATTATTAATAGTATTTTTTTCTTTCCACCAATTATTTAAAGAATCAAAAATAATTTTTATGTAATCATCATTTGATTTAAGTTGAAAATTTTTGATTTTATAAAATTTTTTATCAGATAAAGAAAACAAATCTAATTCTAAAAATAGATTTTGATTGTTTTTTTCTACAAAAATTAAAAAAATAAATTCAACATTATATTTTGATGAAATATCAATAAATGAGTTCAAATCTTTATTAATAATTTTATTATAAGGTAGTATATATCTGTCATTTAAAGATAGGTTTGGATAAATAAAATTTAATAATCCATAATAATTAAAATTAGATTGTTTATAAAATCTATTATTATGAGTTAGACCTATGTTATAAATATTATCTTTTTCACTAGCAATTAATAAGAAATTTGGTGATTTAAAATCTGTATAATTAATTTTATACTTTCTAAGTATTTGAACTATTGCATCTTGATCATAATTAATTTTTATTTCAGCAGAATATTTATTTAAGGAAATAAATTCATTTTCTATCAAAATATTTTTTATTAAAAAATTTTTTTCTTTATTAATGTCTATTAATTTATTTAATTTTTTGAAATTATGATCTGTTAAAATTTTGTATAAGATATTCTCAAGTGTAATAACCTTTATTTCTTCTATTTTTTCAATTTTTGATTGAGTAAAATCTTTGTTAGTTATTTCTATTTTATGAAAAGATGTTTCATATAAATTTTCATTTCCATAAGAAACATTAAAAAGAAAAAAATAAAAAAAGAATAATTTCAAAATTAATTTCATATAAAAAAATATTAAATTATATTAAAACTAACATAAGGCTAAAAAAAGATAATTTTTAAAATGAAAAAAATTAATTATAATATTAAATTTTTATCCAACTATTTCGTTTAAATTGAAGAAAAAATCTATTTCTTTTACAGCATTTACTTCTGAGTCAGATCCGTGAACAGAATTTTCTTGAACATTTAATGCATGAATTTTTCTTATTGTACCCTCTTTAGCATTATCAGGATTAGTTGCTCCCATGACTTCTCTATATTTAGTAATTGCATTATCGCCTTGAATTACTTGCACTACTACTGGTCCAGAAGTCATATATTCAATTAGGTCTTTAAAAAAAGGTTTATCTTTGTGAATATCATAAAAATTTTCAGCTTGTTCATTAGTTAATTGTATTCTTTTTTGTGCAACAATTCTTAAATTATTTTCTTCTATAATCTTATTAATGGATCCAGTAATATTTCTTTTTGTTGCGTCAGGTTTAATAATAGAAAATGTTCTTTGCATATTAACTTCCTTTCAAAAATTCATCTATTAAACGTACTCCAAAAGCAGTTGCCCCTGGAGAATGTAAATTGGAATGCATACTATTTCCGCCTTTCATTGACCAAGATACACCGGCAATATCAAGATGAGCCCATGCAGTATTATTTTTAATAAAACGTTGAATAAATTGCGCAGCTTGTGTAGATCCACCAAATCTAGTAGAACCTATATTCTTCATATCAGCTCTTAAGGAGTTTATCTCATTATCATATTCATTTCCTAAAGGCATTCTCCAAATTTTTTCTCCAGTAATTTCTCCAGCTTTAAATAATTTTTTAGATAAAGAATCATTATTAGAAAATAATCCTGCTCTATGAGTTCCTAAGGCAATCATTATTGCTCCTGTTAAAGTAGCAAAATCAATAATTTGTTTTGGTTTATATTTATTTTGTACATATGTTAATATATCAGCCAATACTAATCTTCCTTCAGCATCAGTATTTAAAATTTCAATAGTTTGACCAGATAAAGACTTAACTATATCTCCAGGTCTTTGTGCTTCACCATCTGGCATATTTTCAACTAATCCAATAATTCCAACTAATGATTTTGGACTTTTATTTAATGCAGCATTCATCATAGAACCTACTACAACTGCTGAGCCTGACATATCAGTTATCATTTCTTCCATTCCACCCGCAGGTTTTAAAGATATCCCACCTGAATCAAATGTTACTCCCTTTCCTGCCAAAATTATAGGTTGTTTATTTTTTTTAATATTCCATTCTAATATTACTACACGTGGATCATTAATACTACCTTGTGCAACTCCCAATAAACTTCTCATACCTATTTTTTCTAATTGGTTTTTATCTAGAATTTTAATTTTTAAACCCGTTTTTTTAAGCTTAGAACATTTATCTGCAAAAATTACTGGATTTAATTTATTAGCGGGCTCAGATACTAATTCTTTAGTAAAATTAATACTTTCAATTAAATTTAATTTGTATTTAATTTCTTTAAATAAAGGTAATTTATATAGGTTCAATATTATTGAAAAGTTTAAATTCTTCTTTCCCTTGTATTTATCAAAAGAATAACATCTTAAAGAAAAACCAAAAATTATATTAGAAACAATGTTCTTATTTTTGGTAATAAGATTTTTTGAAAAAATAAAGCTTAAATTTTTAGAAATTTCTTTGTTGGATTTAAAAAAAATTGAATATATTTTACTGCCTAGTTCAATTTTGCTATTATTTGAGCCTTTGACTAAAACTATCAATATATTTAACAAAGAATTATTTTTTTTTATATTTTGAAGCAAAAAGTAATTTTTGTTATTAATTTGTTTTATAAATTGATTAGATTTGAGGTAAAAATCAGAATCTGGCAGAAAATCAGTATTTTTTAATTGCGATAAGTTGGATACAAAGATAACAATATCCTTATTATTTGCAGTTAATTTACTTGGATATTCTATTTTAAAAGTCATGATGAAAAAGATAAATCAATATGTCTTTATTCAAATATTTAAATCTTGTACACTTGTTTTTTTTATTTTTGTATCAATTGCTTGGTTGCTTCAAATTTCGAGATTATTTTCATATTTAAGCAATTTTCAGGTTAAATTTTTAGATATCTTGAATTTATCAATATTTTTAATACCTAATTTAATAAATGTTATATTACCATTTATTGTAATATTTGGAATAATAATAGCTTTTATCAAATTGGATAAAGAT
Organism: uncultured Alphaproteobacteria bacterium; assembly: GCA_902577425.1. Classification (GTDB taxonomy): domain Bacteria; phylum Pseudomonadota; class Alphaproteobacteria; order HIMB59; genus MarineAlpha5-Bin3. The sequence goes on from CACGZD010000003.1 coordinate 97,505, forward strand.
AAGGAAATTATCGCAATATTCAGCCTAGGATTATCCATTGAAGAAATTAGGAAACCAATAATATTTTTTACAATAATAATAAGTATAATTTATATATCATTTAACTATTTTTTATCTCCAGTTGTATATGATATTTATAAAAAAAAAGAATTTGAACTTAGAAATTTAATTAATTTTGATAAAATCAATATTGCTAATTTTATTGAAATTGATGAAAACACAGTTATAGATTTCACAAAAGACGAAGAAAAATTTAAAGATATATTCATTAGTTTTAATGATGAATATGAAAATCAAATTTATGCAGAAAATGCTATTTTAGAAGATAATAAGAATAAAATAGTATTTAATCTTTTTAATGGTTTTAAATTAAGTTTTAAAGATTCTAATATTGAAAAACTTAAATTTGATACATATAAATTTACATTTCCAAATAAAAAAAATAATTATTATTCAAATTTAGATAAAAATACTGTTACATTTTACAAATCTATACAAAATAAAGACTATAAAGTAATCTTTGAAAAGATTATTGATACTTTGTTAATTTTAACCATAATTTTATTTTTTTATTATTTGAATATAAAAGATAATAATTATCATTTCAAAAGAATATTAGTTTTTTTGATTATAACTATCTCAGTTATAATAGTTCATAACATAACTAAAAAT
>CACGZD010000004.1 GCA_902577425.1 uncultured Alphaproteobacteria bacterium
AAGTTTTGTAAAAAATGATATTAAAATATTTGGTTTTGCAGTTTTAATTTTTATTATTTTTGTCTTGTTTCTTATCTATAGGGAAATAAAATGGGTCATTATTCCTTTAATTTCCACAGTATATTCTGTGCTTTTTATGACAGGATTTGTTGGATTTATGAAATGGGAAATAACAGCCATATCATCTAATTTTATATCATTAATGCTAATACTATCTATTTCAATGAACATACATATAGTCAACCATTATAGAATTCATTCAATAGATAATACTATTACAAACAAACTTTATTATACAATGACTAAAATGTTTTGGCCATGCCTGTATACAGGGTTAACAACAATAGTTGCCTTTAGTTCTTTGTTATTTTCTAACATAAAGCCAATAATTGATTTTGGGTTTATAATGGTATTTGCTTTATTATTTATATTTTTAAGTTCATTTACAATCTTACCTCTACTAATCTCTTTTTTTCCAAAGATTAAAAAAGATAAAATTAAGAAATTTTTTATTTTAGATTTATTTTATAAAATATCAATTAAAAATACTTATATAATTTTTTTTATCAATTTAATTTTTGTATGTTTTAGTATCTATGGAATAAATAAATTAAATGTTGAAAATAGCTTTATTAACTATTTTAAATCTAATACAGAAATACATAAAGGAATGAAACTAATAGATACAGAATTAGGTGGAACAACACCAATTGATGTAATTATAAAATTTGATAAAGATGAATTTGATATAGATATTAATGATAATATTGAAAATAATGATGAAGACTTAATATTTGAAAATGAAATATTCTTAGAAGAAGATTTATTTTCAGAAAATATATCTGAAGATTCATGGTTTACAGATGAAAAAATAATCACTATTAAAAAAATACACCAATATTTAGATTCAAGAAAAGAAATAGGAAAAGTTCAATCTATATATTCATTAATTGAAATGGGTAATTTAATTAATAAAAAAGAGTTAACTAATTTTGAAATTTCTATTTTATATAAAGAAATGCCTGAAAATTATAAGATAAGATTAATTAATCCTTTCTTATCCACTGAAAATAATATGGTAAAAATTAATGCTCGAGTTAAAGATTCTTATGAAATAAATAGAAATCAATTAATTTTTGAAATTAAAAAATATATTGAATCAGAATTTAATAATGTAGATACATTTGAAATAAATGGACTTTTAGTTTTGTATAATAATATGCTACAATCATTATTTGACTCTCAATTAAAATCATTCGGAATTATATTATTAGCAATTTTTGTTATGTTTTTAATATTATTTCAATCCATTAAACTTAGTATATTTGGGATAATACCAAACATTATAGCTTCTACTTTTATCTTAGGTCTAATCGGTAATTTGGGAATCCCTCTAGATATCATGACTATAACTATAGCAGCAATAACGATAGGTATAGCTGTAGATAATACCATTCATTATATTTATAGAGTAAAAGAAAACAAAAATAATATAATAGAAGAATCAATTAAAAAAGCTCATAACAATGTAGGAAATGCAGTTTTGACAACATCTCTAACAATCGCTTTTGGATTTTCAGTGTTAATATTATCAAATTTTATACCTACAATTTTATTTGGACTATTTACAGCATTGGCAATGATATTAGCTATGCTAGGAGTGCTAATCACTTTACCTACATTAATTTATAAATATAAAAATGCTAATAAGTAATTTAATTTTACCATATGATTATATTTTATTATTTATAATTTTATTAGTAATAATTTTTTGTTTTATAAAAGGTTTTATACAATCAGTATTGGGGCTTTTAACTTGGGTAGGATCAATATTAATAACTATTTATAGTTATGATTCATTTGCAAACTTTATAACTAAACAGATTCTAAAAATTGAGTTTTTTCAAAATTTAGAATATCAAATGAGTATTTTAGGAATAATTGTTTCTGTACCAATAATATTTTTGATTTCTTTGTTTATTTTAAAAAGATTAAGAAAAATTATTAGTTCAGATTTAGATAAACAAATACTAGGAATTATTTTTGATAAATTATTTGGTATATTATATGGATTATTGTTTTCATATATTTTAATTACTGCGATTTTAATATTATTAAACAAATTTGAACTAGAGTCACTTAAATCTTTTCTTAATGATAATTCTTATATAATTGCAAGTATTGATAAATTTAACTATGATTTTATTTACAATATAAGTGACAAAACAGAAGAAAATTTGTAAATTAAATATATGGATTTTTAGAAGTAGTATAAATAATATTAGTTTTTTGATTTAAAATTTTAAATTTATTATTAAAATTATTTAATAAATATCTTTTATAAGATATTTTAATTCTTTGAGCATAATTAGAAAAAATCTTTATTGTTATTGGCCTTTCTTTAACTTGTACAGCATATTTAAAATTTACTTTTTTTCGATCAATTAATGGATGTGGATTATCTTGAATTGCTTTTTTTAGCCATTTATTCAAATTACTTGTTGATATAACATTAGAAAAATTCTCAAAATTATAAAAATATTGAAGAACTTTTTTAGGATCTTTTTTATTTAAGGAACTTATAAAAAATAATTTTATATTTTTAGCTTCTTTAATATTATTGAGTAAATTTAAAACAATATCTTTTTTGAAATTTATTTTATCTTTTATTAAATCAATTTTATTAAAAATTATAATAGTTGATTTAGACTTATCAGAAACATAATTTATAATTCTTTTATCTTGTCTATCTATACCACCTATAGAATCAATAATTATAAATGCTGAATCTACTTTTCTAATATTATCAAAAGTTTTTTTTGTAGAATAATAATTTATACTTTTATTAAGAATATTAGATTTTTTACCAATACCTGCAGTATCTATAAATTTAATATATTTTTTTTTATATTGAATAAAATCAACAACATAATCTGAAGTTGTTCCAGCTTTTTTACTAGTATTTGATCTTTTAAATCCAAGTAAAGAATTTAAAAAAGTACTTTTTCCAACATTTGGCTTTCCAAATATAGCAATTGAGTAATCTTCTTTTCTTGTTATTTTATTCTTAGTATCATTTAATTTAAAAAATTTATTTATATTATTTAATCCATACATATGGGAACAAGATAAATAAAAAATTGATTTAATTCCATAATTAACAAAATCATTATTAATTTTAAATTCTGGATTATCAAATTTGTTAATTAATAAAATTATTTGTTTATTATATTTTCTAAATTGATTAATTAAGTAATGATCTAATTGATTATAACCACTTTTATAATCTATAACATAAAGAAAAATATCAATATCTGATATAAAATTTTTATTAAAAAAAGATAAAATTTTTAGATTATTTTTTTTTTTATCAATATTTAAACCAGGCGTATCGAATATATAAGAAGAGGTATTTTTAATAATTTCTTTATGCCAATCTCTAGTCGTGCCTTCATTTTTATGTATTATATTACGGTTGAAATAAGAAAATGTATTAAAAATTGACGATTTTCCAACATTTGGTCTACCAACTAAAAAATAATTCATTTTTTAAAAATTGTAGTTTTGCCATTTATTTGATCAACTAAAAGATACTCATTTGCATTCTGAATAGAAATTATATCTTTAATTTTAAGGTTATCTTCAGAAATAATTTTACCATTCTTAGAGTTAACTTCTAAAATTAAACCATTATTAAAAAAAATTATGATTGAATTATTAAAATTTGCAATACTAACAATTTTAGTATTCTTTTTAATTTTTTCTGAGATATTAACTTTCCAAAATAGATTTTTATTAAAAATGTTATAAGCTTTTAAAGTATTGTCATTATTTAAAGTTATTAATGAATTATTAAAGTATAAAGATGATTTAACATTTTTAATTTTTTCACGATTTAATAAAATCTTATCATTACTTACATCTATAGAAGTTAAATATTTATTTTGATCATAGTATGATAGTATATTATTAAAAGAATAAATTGAATTTAATGAGCTAGTAGCAGTATTATTTTTAAATAAGTTTTGATAATCTATATTTACTTGATCTCCCATTATGCCATCAACCATCCCAAAATTATTATTTGGTAATGTAAAAAATATATAGTGATTTAAGATGGCTATATCTCCACCTAAAACATTAATAGGATTATTATTATTACTTAGGAACTCCCAATTAGTATTTCCATTTAAATAATTTAAAGATATGATTCTATTAGATAGTAAAATTATTATATTATCATCAAAAATTTTAATTGGAGTTTTCAGTATATCATTAAAATCTCTTTTCCATATAATAGATCCATCTAATTTGAATGAAAATATAGATCCATTAGATAAAGTCATTATATAGTTATCAGATATATAAGCTAAAGAAGTTGGAAAAATCTCTTTATCTTTTATTGTTAATTTTAAATTAACTTTTTTAACAATCTTATATTTATTTAAATCATAAAATATTATTTCTTTTTTATGATTAAAAAATATTAATTTATTATTAACAATAATTTTTAAAATTGGATTACTTTCAAAATATGAATATCCAAATGAATTAATAGATTTAATCTTTTTATAATTATTTTTATTCCATTTATAAATTATTAATTCATCATATGAGTCTTTAGAAACAGAATTATTTTTTAAATATGAATTTAATTGAATAATATCAGATGTTTCAATTTCGTCATTATAATCAATTATTTTTTCTTCTTTTTTTGATATCAAATCTAATGATTTGCATGATAATACAAAAAAGGGAATGAAAAGAATTAATTTACTTATATTTTTGAAAATCATTTATTTTTTTTACTCTCTCCTTAATGAATGCTGAAATTTTATCACCCTCTTGTATTTGTTGATATAAATTTTTACTTTCATTGCTTAAAGATAAAGAATTAGATAAATCTTGCTCAAATATTGATAATAAATATAAAATTTCTAAATTAAAACCAATATAAGAGTCTACTGAAGGATCTACAAAAGATAATAGTTCAATTATTTTTGTTTTAAGTTCAGATAATTTATTATTATTTGATTCATGAGAAAGTAATCTTAAAAAATTATATGAAGCTTGAATAGAAATTGTAGATTTATATAAATTATTTAAATTATTTTGATTTAATAAAATTATATAGTCTTGATACGCTGATTCTAAATCATTGTTTTTTAATTTTAAATTAATTTTATCTATTGAAGCTAAAACTCCATAAAAGTTTTTTTCTTTTGAAACTTCTTCTAATAAATCAACAAATTCACTATTTTCTAAATCTGATTTTATTTGATTATAAACAATACTTGTATCTAATATTTTTTTATTGTTATAAAATAAATATATTTGAAATATAACAGCTATAAATATTATAAATAAAAATATTCCTATTATTATTTTATATTTTTCTTTTAATCGATCTATAATATTATTTTTAGTATCTATATTATTCATTATTTATCCATTTTATTGAACATCCAAAACTATTAAATTGTTTTATAGGTCCTTGATTTGTTTCTGTAATTAATTTCATTGCTTCATACATTTCTCTTTTTATATCATTATTATCATTTTCAACTACTTTAGAATCAATTCTTCCTCTATATTTTAATTGAAGATCTCTATTAAAGCCAAAAAAATCAGGTGTGCATACTGCTTTATAATCTTTTGCTACTTGTTGGGTTTCGTCATATAAATAATGAAATTTAAAATGATATTTTAGAGAAAATTCTTTCATTTTTTCATATGAGTCTTCAGGGTATTGTTTTGCATCATTAGACATAATTGCAATTGTTGAAACTCCAATATTTTGAAGTTCTATTGATTCGCTAACTAATCTTTCTATAATTCTTATAACATAAGGACAATGATTACATATAAAAGCTATTAAAGTACCATTTTTTCCAGATAATTTGCTGAGGGAATAATATTGTTCATCCACAGAAATTAAATTAAAATCTGGAGCTTGCCAGTTTAGGTCGGAATTTGAAGCGTTTACAGGCATAAAAAAATTGATATAGTATAATATTATGGATCTCCTACCATCTGTTAGAAAATTCCACAATTCTAAATTATTTTTTTCAAAAATTGAATTAAGCAAAATTCTTTCTTGCTATTCTTTAGGAGTTTCTAAAGGAAATTGGAAAGATTATGCAATAATTTTTGGAAAACAAGAGGCTTCCTTTTATATGTTTAAACATTCTTATGCTTCTCCAGATTGTATTTTGACAAAAATATCAAAAAATAAGAAAAACAGTATTATTTATAATCTCAAAATACAAAACTCTTTAAAAAAAAAATATAGTAAAATTGATGATATTTTAGCATTTTTAAAAAGAAGGGAACTTCATATAATTTAATTTTTGTATATTAAAAATTAACAATCATTTTTTTTATACTGCAATCTTTTTTCATGAAGTATTGGTTCCGTGTATCCCGAAGGCTGATTAATACCATCAAAAATCAACTCTTTTGCAGCAATGAAAGATAATGAATTAAAATTTTCTGACATAGATTTATAATTTGGATCATTAGCATTTTGAATATCCACTATTTTTGACATTTTCTTAAGCACATCAATAACTTGTTTTTCAGAAATAATTTCATGTTTAAGCCAGTTAGCTAAAGCTTGAGAAGAAATTCTACAAGTAGCTCTATCTTCCATTAAACCTATATTATTGATGTCGGGAACTTTAGAACATCCTATGCCTTGATCAACCCATCTCACTACATACCCTAAAATTCCTTGAACATTATTTTCTATCTCAGCATTAATTTTATCTTCTGATAAATTTTTTCTGTTAAGCAATGGTAATGTAATTAGATCTTCGATAGTATTTTTTTCTTCTTTAGTCATTATATCATTTTGAACATCTATTATATTTAGATGATGATAGTGAAGAGCATGTAAAGTAGCAGCTGTTGGACTTGGAACCCAAGCACAATTAGCCCCAGCTTTTAAATGATTAATCTTTTGCTCGATCATTTCTTTCATCAAGTCGGGCATTGCCCACATTCCTTTGCCAATCTGAGCTTTACCCTGAAGTCCACATTTTAAACCTATAGTAACATTTCTGCTTTCATAAGCTTTAATCCAAGTAGAATTTTTCATTTCCCCTTTAGTAACGAAAGGACCAGCAAACATTGAGGTGTGTATTTCATCTCCAGTTCTATCTAAAAAACCAGTATTTATGAAAGCTACTCTAGATTTAGCAGCACGTATACACTCTTTTAAGTTTATACTTGTTCTTCTTTCTTCATCCATAATACCAATTTTGATTGTATTTTTCTCAAGGTTTAGTAGTTTCTCAGTTTTTTCAAATAATGAAACAGTGAATTCAACTTCTTCAGGACCATGCATTTTAGGTTTAACAATATAAATAGATTTTTTTAACGAATTAATCATTCCGTCTTGCTTTTTAATATCATGGAGAGCAATTAAGCTTGTAATTATAGCATCCATTAATCCTTCACCTATTTCTTGATCATCATTATTTAAAATAGCAGGAGTTGTCATTAAATGTCCCACATTTCTAATTAGCATTAATGATCTAGACTTTAAAAATTTTCTTTCTCCCGATAAAGAAAAATATTCTATATCCTTGTTTAAAGTTCTATTAACTAATTTTTTATTTTTGATAAATTCAGATTTTAAATCACCTTTCATGAGGCCTAACCAATTTCTATATGAAACAATTTTATCATCAGCATCAACTGTTGCTACACTATCTTCACAATCTAAAATAGTTGATATAGCTGATTCAATTAGAATATCAGAAATATTAGCAGAATCATTTTTACCTATTTGATGATTGGGATTTATAAGAACTCTGATGTGTAAATTATTTTTTAATAGAATTAATTCTTTGATTGCATATTGATTTTCATATCTTACACCAATTATTTGATTCTCATTAATTAAAGTAGTAAATGAATTTTTAGAATAAAAAAATTTAATTTTTTTATTGTCAATTTTTATCTTAGTTATTTCTTTCCACAATGAGTCTTTTAAAGGAGCTATTTTATCTAAATGGTCTTTTGCATATTCTATAACTTTTAATCCTCTTTTAGGATCATATTGAGAAGTTTCAGTAGTTTCATCAATCACATTAGTTCCATAAAGAGCATCATATAAACTACCCCATCTGGCATTTACTGCATTTAAAGCATATCTAGCATTTGTAATCGGAACAACTAATTGAGGGCCAGATATATTAGCAATTTCATCATCTACATTTTCTGTATTTATTTTAAAATCTTCTTTTTCTTCTACAAGATAATTAATATCAGATAAGAATTGTTTATACTCATGTATATTAATTTCTTTTCCTTGATTAATTTCATGCCAATTATCTAATTTTAATTGAAGGTTCTTTCTTTTTTCTAGTAAAGTTTTATTTATAGGATCCAATTCTTTAATTATTGTTGAAAAATTTTTCCAAAATTGATCTTGTACTATATCAATTCCAGGAAGAATTTCTGAATTTACAAAATTAAATAAATTACTATCTATTTTAAGTTCATTTATAGTTATAAAATTTTTCACTCTTAAATATAAAAATTATTGGCTTAAACGATATACAATATTTTTATTTCCATTCAATAGTAACTCAATCATAAGTTCCTAAAGTTTTAACATTTAAAAAAATATTATTATTCCCATTCAATTGTTCCAGGAGGTTTTGAGGTAAAATCAAATAATACTCTATTAATTCCTAATACATTATTAATAATTCTACCTGTTAATTCTTGTATTTGATCTTTTGTAAACATATAAAAATCAGCAGTCATGCCATCTACAGAAGTAACTGCTCTAATCGAACAGCAATAATTGTAAGTTCTTTTATCTCCCATAACCCCTACTGATTTAATAGGTAGTAAAACTACAAATGCTTGCCAGATATTATTATAAATTTTTTTCTCTTTTAAATAATTAACAAATATAAAGTCAGCCTCTTGAAGAATTTTAATTTTTGTTTTGTTTATTTCTCCTGGTATTCTAATCGCTAATCCAGGTCCAGGAAATGGATGTCTAAGAAGAAGATGCTTGTCTATATTTAATTTTTTACCAACATTTCTTACTTCATCTTTAAACAATTCTCTTAATGGTTCTACAACTTTGAGTTTCATTTTTTTTGGTAAACCACCAACATTATGGTGACTTTTGATTTTAGCTGTTGGGCCTCCAAAAAAAGGAATGCTTTCAATAACATCTGGATAGAGAGTTCCTTGTCCCAAAAAATGTACATTAGATATTTTTTTTGCAGCTTTCTCAAATAACTCAATAAATGTTTTACCAATAATTATTCTTTTTTGTTCAGGATCAGAAATATTCTTTAATTTTTTTAAAAAAATATTTGATGCATTAATCTTAATAAATTTTCTTCCAAATTTTTCTCTAAAAATTTTTTCAACTTGATTTGATTCATTTTTTCTTAAAAGACCATGATCTACAAATATGCAAAATAAATTTTTATTTACAGCTTTGCTTAATAAATAAGCAGTAACAGTAGAGTCAACTCCTCCAGATATACCACATATAATATTTTTATCTTTAATTTTATTTTTTAATTCTAGAATTTTATCATCAATAAAATTTTTAATTTTAAATTTATTCTTTATTTTTGATATATTGAAAAGAAAATTATAAATTATTTTTAATCCATTATCTGTATGGAATACTTCTGGATGAAACTGTAAGCAATAAATCTTACTTTTTTTACTTTCAATTGAAGAAATTATATTGTTATCTGAAATAGACGATATAGAAAAAGAATTAGGTATTTTTTTAATATTATCTCCATGAGACATCCAGACCTTAATTTTATTTTTTTTTATTCCCTTAAAAATTAAAGATTTTTTTTTAATATTAATTAAAGTATATCCATATTCTCTCTTAGTAGAACGTTTAACTTTCCCGCTTAAGGTTTTAGTCAATAATTGCATTCCGTAACAAATGCCAAGAATTGGTTTTTGTAAATTCAAAATATTTGAAGTTAATTTTGGAGAATTTTTATCAAGTACAGATTTAGGACCTCCAGATAAAATAATAGCTGAGGGATTTAATTCAGTTATTAATTTATTTGTAATTTTATTATATGGATAAATTGAGCAAAAAACTTCTAATTCTCTAATTCTTCTAGCAATAAGCTGAGTGTACTGTGACCCATAATCTATAATTAAAATATTTTCTAATTTTTTATCCATAATTACATAAAATTTCTAGCAACAATAAATATTTCACTAGATTCTTTTCTTGATGATTGAGGTTTAAAGTATTCAACATTTTCAAATAATATTTTCAATTTTTTTATAATTTCTTTTTCTTCTTCTCCTTTCCAAATTTTACAAATGAATGAACTCTTAGGTTTTAACAATATATCTAATTTATCTATTATTTCATAAATTAATTGACTTATTCTTAAGTGATCAGTTGATTGATGACCAGTTGTATTTGGGGCAATATCAGATAAAACTAAGTCATAGACCTCATTAAGTATATCAAAATTAAAAGTTAGAAAATTTTCTTTAAAAAAACGTATATTTTTATGTTTTATTTTTAAATCTAGTAAATCAATGCTTGTTATTTTAATATTTTTATTTGAATTAAGAATTACTTGTGTCCATCCTCCGGGAGATGAACCAAATTCAAATATATTTCTTGAATTTTTGATCAAATTAAATTTTTTTTCTATTTCTTCTAATTTGAAAGCTGCCCTACTAATATAACCTATTTGTTTAGCTTTTTTTACAAACTGATCATTTTTTTGTCTTAAAATCCATGTTTTTGATTTCATAATTAACGATAAAAAAATAACAAAAAATTGTTTTTTAGAAACTTTAATATATATGTCTTTTAGCAAAACTAAAATGAAAAGATCAATAATAGTCGCATTTCTAATTCTTGCCGGTGTAGTCGGATGGCTAGGATCAGGACAAATAACTAATGTAAATGCTCAAGATGAAGCAAATTCGAATACTACTGAAGATAAAGAAAAAAATTCTTATAAATCAGATGATAGTTCTAATGAAAATGAAGAGCTGGTTTTTTCAGTTGAAACTAAAATTTTTAAAGCTAGTCTAATTGATCAGTCAATTGAACTACAAGGTCAAACTATACATAACAAAAAAATAGATGTTAAGTCTGAAACTTCTGGAAACATAAGTGAAATTAATTTTTCTAGAGGAGATAAAGTTAATAAAAATTTAAGTTTAATTTTAATATCTATGGATGACAGAAAAGAAAAATTATTAAGTGCTCAAAAAGATTTAGAGAGACTATCAAAAGAATTAATATTAAATGAAAAAAATAGAGATAATTTATTACGACAAAATATTGAAAAAATTAAATTGTATGAAATTGAATATGCTTCTGCTAAACAGCTAATAGATAAAGGTTTAAGCTCTAAATCTAAACTAAGCCTTGCTTCTTTTAACTTAGCTAATGCTGAAGCAGATAGAGAAGATATAAAAATTAAATTTGAATCAACTTTAGCTAATTTAGAAGCCCAAATTAGCAATGTAAAATCTTTACTAAAAAATATTAAACTTGATATAGCAAAAACTGACATATCGGCACCATTTGATGGAATTATTTCTGAAAAAATGGTAGAGGAAACTGAATTTATTTCAGTAGGCACTCCCCTATTTACTATAATTGACTTGGATCCAATTAAAATTGAAGGTTACTTATCAGAATTTGATGTAAATAAAGTTAGTGTAGGAACAAATGCAATAATTGAAGATAGCAATGGTATTAAGAAAAATGGCACAATAACTTTTATTTCTCCATCTGCTGAAATAAGTACTAGAACATTTGAAATTACTATTGAAGCTAACAATAAAGATTTAACTTATAAAAGTGGTATTACAACTAAGATAATTATTAAAGGTTCAGAACTTAAAGCTCATAAAATACCACCTTCAATTTTGACTTTGTTAGATGATGGAACCGTAGGCGTTAAAGCTGTTGATAAAGAAAATAATGTGATTTTTTATCCCACTAAAACAATAAAAGATACTATTGATGGAATGTGGGTTTCCGGACTACCTGAATCAGTAAATCTAATTATCAGCGGACAAGAATACATAAGTATTGGTGAAAAAATAAACTAAAATATTAATGAACATTATAGACTACGCAATAAATCATTCTCGAGTTTTTATGGGAGTGCTTTTTTTTATACTTATCTCTGGAGCTTCTACTTATATATCAATGCCTAAAGAGTCATCTCCAGATGTAAGTATCCCTATAGTTTATATATCACTTCATCAAAATGGAATTTCTCCTGAAGACTCAGAAAGACTATTGGTTAAACCAATAGAAGATGAAGTTAAAACCGTAGAAGGTGTTAAAGAAGTAAGATCTACAGCTTATTCAGGTGGTGGCAACGTACTTTTAGAGTTTGATGCTGGTTTTGACTCTGATCAAGCCATGCTTGATATAAGGGAAAAGGTTGATAGAGCAAAAGGTGACCTTCCCAATGAAGCTGATGAACCAACAGTTAATGAAGTAAACATAAGCACATTCCCTATTATATCAATTTCTTTAAGTGGAGAGGTTCCTAACAGAACATTACAAGATTTAGCTGAAACTTTACAAGATGATATTGAAACTATTCCCAGCGTACTTGAAGCTAAAATTGGAGGAAAAAGAAATGAACAAGTTGATATTTTAATTAATCCAACAGCAATAGAGAGTTATGGTATAAATTTAGAAAGCTTAATTGATATTGTAAGACAAAATAACAAAATGGTATCTGCTGGTGGTCAAGATACTGGTGATGGAAGCTTTGATATCAAAGTTCCAGGCTTATATGAAACAATTGAAGATGTTTTAAATACTCCTGTAAAAACTGATGGTGATTCTGTTATTACTTTTAGAGATATTGCTCAAGTTAAGAGGACTTTTGAAGATAGACAATCTTTTGCAAATGTAAATGGATCTAATTCAGTTACTATAGATGTTTCAAAAAGAATTGGGGAAAATATTATAAACACAATTAAAGAAGTTAAAAAAGTAACAAATAAAACTTCAGAAGATTTTCCTGACAATGTTGATATTTCATTTGGTAGCGATCAATCAAAAGGTATTAAGACAATGCTTAATAGTCTACAAAATAATGTAATTGCTGCCATTATTCTTGTTTTAATAATAATACTTGGAGCTCTAGGTATTAGATCAGGATTGCTTGTTGGTGTATCTATTCCTGGTTCTTTTCTTTCAGGATTGCTAGCATTATCGATAATGGGTTTTACAATAAATATTGTAGTTTTATTTGCATTAATTTTATCAGTTGGTCTCTTAGTTGATGGCGCTATTGTGGTAGTTGAGTATGCTGACAGAAAAATTAAAGAGGGACTTAGTGTAAAAGCGGCATTTGCTAATGCTTCAAAAAAAATGTCTTTACCAATAATATCTTCAACGGCAACAACTTTAGCAGCATTTCTTCCATTAATATTTTGGCCTGGTATTGCTGGTGAGTTTATGAAATATCTACCCATTACTCTGATTTGTGTTTTAATATCTTCATTATTTATGGCTTTATTATTTGTTCCGGTTTTAGGTTCAATACTTAATACAGTATCAAGAATTATACTTCAGTTAATTATTCCTTTGTTATTATCATTAATCTTTTTTAATATTTTAACTTTTATATTTGGAATGTTAGAATTAAGCAGTTACAATTTCATTCTAACTATTTTAAAATATTTATTAAGTTTATCTTTGTTTATATTTATATTTATTAAAATAATTCCTAGAGTTTATAAAATTTCTGAAAGTGTTAATTCAACTGATAATAATATATCTTTAAATGCAAAAATTTTATCATCAGAATCTAATGAACCAATACTAAATGTTACTGGTTTTGTAGGTTTGTATGCTAAAATATTAAATTTTTTACTTAATCATCCTTTAAAGGTTATTATAAGTGCTATAATAATTTTAATTGCTGTAAATTATACTTATACCAAAGTTGGAGAAGGAGTTGAATTTTTTCCTGATGTTGAACCAGATCTTGCTAAGATTGTAGTTTATGCAAGAGGCAACCTTTCTGTTGAAGAAAAAAGAGACTATGTATCAAGGGTAGAGAATATTATTTTAAAAATTCAATCTCAAAACCAAGAATTTAAAAATATTTATTCTTTAAGTGGAAATGTTAGTGAGCAATCTGAAGCTTCTGAAGATTTTATTGGATCTATAAGTTTAGAATATAATGATTGGGATAAAAGAAGAAAATCAAAAGTTATTCTTGCTGAAATTTTAAATAAAGCAAAAACTATTAATGGTATAAAAGTAGAATCTAGAGAACAGCAAGGTGGGCCTGGAGAAGGAAAACCAATTAATATTAAATTAACAAGTGATAGTAAAAAACTATTAATATCTGAAGGGATCAAATTAAAAAAGTTTATAGATAATTATCCTAAATTAATGAATATTGAGGATAATTTACCTGCTCCTGGAATTGAATGGGAAATAAATGTAGATAGAAAGCAAGCTTCAAAATTTGGAGCTAATATTACATCAATAGGAAATGTAATAAAACTTGCAACAAATGGACTAAAACTTGGAGAATATAGACCAGATGATAGTAATGAAAGTATCCCTTTATTCTTAAGATATCCAAATGAAGGTAGGACGCTAGATAGGATAGATAATTTAAGAGTTTCTACATCAAGTGGTTTAGTTCCAATATCTAATTTCGTTGATATAGAACCAAATAATAGAACTGGAAATATTATCAGAGTTAATTCAAAAAATGCTATAAATATTCAAGCAGATGTAGAGCCTGGTGTTTACCCAGATGGAAAAGTTAAAGAACTAGAATATGTTTTAGGAATTTCAGATAATGCCCCGTCTTGGAGAGGAAGATCATTAGATTTACCTAGATATGAATTAGATAATAAAGTTAAAGTTGAATTAATTGGAGAAAACGAAGATCAAAAACAAGCTCAACAATTTTTAACTAAAGCCTTTGGAGTTGCATTATTTTTAATGCTTATGATATTGCTTTTACAATTTAATAGTTTTTATAGTAGTTTATTAATTCTTTTTGCTGTTTTAATGTCTACAGCTGGTGTTTTTATAGGGCTAATGGTAACTGCCCAACCTTTTGGTATTGTTATGTCAGGGGTAGGAGTTATTGCTCTTGCAGGTATTGTTGTTAATAATAATATAATATTAATAGATACCTTTGATTTTTTAAAAACAAAAAATTCCAATATAAGAGAATCAATAATTAAAACTGGGGCACAAAGACTTAGACCAGTTTTACTGACAACTACTACTACAGTTCTTGGTCTGCTCCCTATGGTTACAATGACAAATGTAGATTTTATTACTAGAGAAATTACAAGAGGTTCACCAGACACACAATGGTGGGTACAATTATCAACAGCTATTGTTTTTGGTCTAATTTTTGCCACTCTCTTAACTCTAATAGTTACACCTTCAGCCTTAATGTTAAGAGAAAATGTTAAAAATTGGTATAATAAAAAAATTAGCTCTTAATCTATCTATTATTTATAACGGTATACAATATAGATATTATATATGTAAAAGCTAAAATAATTAAAGTTAACCATAAATTTGAAATTAGACCAATACATATTAAAACAATTAATAAAACAATCCATGGGGCAATTTTTTTTGAAAAATTAATACTCTTAAGAGATATAGTAGGTATTTTACTAATCATTAAAAAGCCAATAATTGCTAAATTAAAAAAATTTAAATAAGAATTTTTTATTATGGATAAATCAAATTCAAAATATATAAAAAGTGGAAGTAAAGTTAAACCTGCTGCTGCAGGAGAAGGAATACCAGTAAAATAAACATTTGTATCAATAGGTTTAATTGTAAGATATATATCAGCTGTAAATCTTGCTAATCGTAAAGCAGCACATGCAGCAAAAAACAATACAACACTCCATCCTATGGAATTTAAAGAAGTAAGAGTCCAAAAATATATTAATATACTAGGCGCGACTCCAAAAGATATAAAATCACTTAATGAATCTAATTCAGCTCCGAAATTACTTCTACCCTTTAATTTTCTTGCAAACCAACCATCAAAAAAATCAAAAATTGCAGCAAATATTATTAAATAAATAGAAATTTTCCAATCTTGTGACAAAGAAAATTTAATAGAAGTTAATCCACAACACAATGAAAGTATAGTAATAGAATTAGGAATATATTTTGATAAATAACTAGAATTATTTTGCATAATTAAATTTTAATCGAACTAGATATATGTTGAATATTATTTGGGTTAGCTAAAATAGTTTCACCACCAATAACTGTTTGTCCCTCAACAACTAAAGGTGTATATTTTTTAGGAATAAATAAATCGACTCTACTACCAAACTTAATTATTCCAAATCTATGACCTTGAAAAACATCTTGATTTTCTTTTATATTGCAAACTATTCTTCGGGCTATTAATCCGGCAATTTGAACTATCAAAAATTCTTCATTATCACTATTTTTTAAAATTATTTCATTTCTTTCATTTTCATTACTTGATTTATCAAAAGAAGCATTAAAAAATTTTCCATTTATATAATTTACTTTTTTAATTGTTCCATTACATGGTATTCTATTTACATGAACATTAAAAATACTTAAAAAAATACTTATTTTAATATATTTTGAATCTGAATTTAATATTTCTGGTGCATCAACCTCATCAATAAAAGTAACTGTTCCATCAGCAGGCGATACTATTAATTCTTCAACAGGTACAGATCTTATTGGATCTCGAAAAAAATAATAAATAAAAAAACTTAAAAAGAAAAAAATAAAACTAAGTATAATAAAAAAAGGAATAAAAATAATAGCTATAATTAAGGTGATAACCAAATACACCCATCCTTCATTATGAATTTTATATTGCATTTTCTAATTGATTTATATTTAAAAAGATACATACAGAATTATGAGAATAAAATCTTTAACAATTTATTGCTCTTCTTCAAAAAATTTAGAATCAGATTTTTATGATTTAGCTAATGATTTAGGGGTATTTCTAGCTAAAAAATCAATTAAAATAATATATGGTGGAGGTAATGTTGGCATGATGGGTGCTTTATCTAATTCAGCAATATCTGCAGGAGGTGAAGTTGAGGGTATAATCCCAGAATTTTTAATAAATGTAGAAAATAAAAATGAAAAAATTACGAATACTTTAATTGTAGACAATATGAGTGAAAGAAAAAAAAAATTATTTGAATTAGGTGATGCATTTCTTATTTTGCCAGGAGGCCCTGGAACAATAGAAGAGGCTACAGAAGTTATTGCATGGAAAAATTTAGAATTACATAATAAAGATATTATAATTTTCAATTATAAAAATTATTGGGATCACTTAATTAATCTTTACAATCATTCTTTAGAAAAAAATTTTTCAAATAAAAATTTTCATGATATATGTTTATGTATAAATACGTTGAATGAATTTAAAAGAATATTTTAACTATGTCTAAAATAATCATAAAAAATCCTATTGTAGAAATGGACGGTGATGAAATGACAAGGGTTATATGGGAATTCATTAAAGATAAATTAATACTTCCTTATATTGACATAGATATAAAATATTATGATTTAGGAATAGAAAATCGTAATAAAACTGATGATCAAGTTACAATAGATGCAGCAGAAGCCGTAAAAAAATATGGTGTTGGCATTAAATGTGCTACAATTACTCCTGATGAAGATAGGGTAAAAGAATTTAACTTAAAGAAAATGTGGCGATCACCTAATGGGACAATAAGAAATATATTAGGTGGAACTATTTTTAGACAACCAATTATATGTAAAAATGTTCCTAGAATTGTAACTAACTGGAACAAACCAATAGTCGTAGCTAGGCATGCTTTTGGAGATCAATATAGAGCAACGGATACTTTAATAAAAAAACCTGGAAAGTTAAAAATGATTTTTGAACCAACTGATGGAAGTGAAGGGTTTATAAAAGATGTATATGAGTTTGAAAAAGAAGGAATAGCTCTTTCAATGTATAACCTTGATCAATCAATTATTGATTTTGCTAGAGCTTGTTTTACTTACGGACTAAACTTGGGATGGCCTGTTTACTTATCTACAAAAAATACAATTTTAAAAGTTTATGATGGAAGATTTAAAGATATATTTGAAAATATTTTTCAAACTGAGTTTGCTCAAAAATTTAAACAAAAAAATATAGTTTATGAGCATAGATTAATAGATGATATGGTTGCTACTGCACTTAAATGGGAAGGAAATTTTATTTGGGCTTGTAAAAACTATGATGGTGATGTCCAATCGGACTCTGTTGCTCAAGGATATGGTTCACTAGGATTAATGACAAGTGTACTTATGACACCTGATGGAAAAACTGTAGAAGCAGAAGCTGCTCATGGAACAGTAACAAGACATTATAGAAACCATCAAAAAGGTTTAGAAACATCTACCAATCCTATAGCATCGATATTTGCATGGTCTAGAGGACTTTATTTTAGAGGAAAGTTTGATAAGAATGATAATCTGATACAATTCACCAAAAATCTTGAAGAAACTTGTATTGAGACTGTCGAGTCTGGAAAAATGACCAAAGACCTATCTATTTTAATTAATTCAGATCAAGATTGGTTAAATACTGAGGATTTTCTTAAAACTTTAAAAGAAAATTTGGAAAATAAATTAAAATTCTAGGCTCTTTTTTATTTTAGTAATAGCCTTATTAATATTATCCAAACTTAGACCACCAGCTTGTGCAAGATCTTTACGTCCTCCACCGCCCTTTCCTCCTAAAATTATTGAGACATCTTGAATAATTTTAGAAGAGTCAAAATTATTCATTAAATCATTAGTAGCACCGAGTACAATTGATAATTTATTATCATTTTTAGATATTATTAAAGAAACACACTTTTGTTTATATTTATCTTTTTGATCATCAACAAATTGTTTTAGTAATTTGGGTGGATAATCATCAGCAATCAAATAAACAAATTCAATATCATTTATTTTTTCATTAACGATATTTTGTAATATTTGTTCTTTATTTTGATTTTGTTTTTTTAAATCTAAATCTTTCCTTAATTCTTTAATAGAAATAGAAAGATCTTCATTATTATCAAGATTATAAGAAAAATTTGCATCAAATTTTTGTATTTCCTTTATAAGTTTTTTTATTTTTATTTGATTCTCTTCTTTTTTTTGAGTTATTAACTTTATTTGCTCTTGTTTATAATTATTAACAGTAACATTACTTAAAGCTTCTATTCTTCTTATGCCAGAAGCTACACTTGATTGATTAATTATTTTAAAATCAATTATATCTCCGGTTTTATTAACGTGAGTACCACCACAAAGTTCTTTTGAAAATATCTTATTATTTTCTCTAGTACCCATTGAAATGACCCGAACCTCATCACCATATTTTTCACCAAATAAAGCCATAGCTCCTTCATCAATTGCTTTTTGATGATCTATGGTTTTTGTATCTACTAATGTATTAGCTTCAATTTCTTTTTTTACATAATTTTCAATTTTAACAATATCTTCTATGCTTATTGGTTCATTATGACTAAAATCAAATCTAAGTTTTTCATTATTAACTAATGAACCTTTTTGAGAAACATGATTGCCTAATATTTGTCTCAAAGAAGAATGTAATAAATGAGTAGATGAATGATTGCATTTTATTAATTCACGTTTTTTTATATCAATAATAGCATTTACATTATCGCCTTTATTAAAATTACCAATTTTAACCTTGCCGTGATGTAAATAGAAAGATCCAAATAATTTTGTTGTGTCAGATACTTCAAAAATATTATTGTTAAAAATAATTTTTCCACTATCTCCTATTTGCCCACCACTTTCAGCATAAAAAGGAGTTTGATTTAAAATGATAATTCCCTCTTCTTCTTCTAATAGATTCTCAATTTCACTATCTTTTTTAATTATAGAAATAATTTCACTTTCAGACTCTATTTGATCATAACCTAGAAATTCAGTAGAATTTAAATGTTCAGTAATTTTAAACCATTTTTTTTGATCTTCTTGATCACCTGTACCCTTCCAATTTTTTCTAGCTCTATCTTTTTGTTCCTTCATTTTCTTATTGAAAGATTCAATATCAACTTCAATGTTTTTTGATTTTAGGTAGTCTTGAGTTAAATCTAAAGGAAAACCATAAGTATCATATAATTTAAATGCAATTTCTCCATCAATTTTTTTAGGTGATAATGAAATAACTTCCTCTAAAAGCTTTAGGCCCTTTTCTACAGTTTCTTTAAATTTTGTTTCTTCATTTATAAATGTATTAATGATTAAATCTTCAGCTCTTTTCAATTCAGGATATGAGCCCTTAAAAATATTAAGTAAAGTAGGAAAAACTTTATCAAAAACTGTATCTTTATTTCCTAAAGTGTGAGCATGTCTCATTCCTCTTCTCATAATTCTTCTTAAAACATAACCTCTTCCTTCATTGGATGGTGTAACCCCATCTGCAATTAAAAAAGATGATGATCTTAAATGATCTGCGATAACTCTATGGCTAGGACTATTAGATTGACTATCATCATTTAATAAATCTATAGATTTATTAATTAATGGAATAAAGAGATCTGTATCATAATTATCATTTGTACCATTTAATAAAGCTGATATTCTTTCTAAGCCCATACCAGTGTCGATAGATGGTTTAGGAAGGTTAATTCTTTCTGCGGATGTTACTTGCTCATATTGCATAAAAACTAAATTCCAAATTTCTATAAATCTATCTCCATCCTCATCTTTACTGCCTGGAGGGCCACCTGGATATTTATCTCCATGATCATAAAAAATTTCTGAACATGGGCCACAAGGTCCAGTGTCACCCATTGACCAAAAATTATCAGAGGTGCTAATTTTTATAATTTTATCATTAGTTAATCCTGCTATTTTTTTCCAATAATTATAAGCTTCTTCATCTTCATTAAAAACAGTAACAATTAATTTATCTTTATTGATACCAAATTCTTTAATTATTAAATTCCATGCAAATTCTATTGCATCATTTTTGAAATAATCACCAAAAGAGAAATTACCTAACATTTCAAAAAATGTATGGTGCCTAGCAGTATACCCTACATTTTCTAAATCATTATGTTTGCCACCTGCTCTTACACATTTTTGTGATGTAACAGCTCTTTTATAGTTTCTTTTTTCTTTTCCTGTAAAAATGTTCTTAAATTGAACCATACCAGAATTTGCAAACATTAATGTAGGATCATTATGTGGAACTAATGGACTAGAATGAACTATTTCATGTCCATTTTTACTAAAATACTCCAAAAATGTTGATCTGATTTTGCTGGAATTCATTAGCATGTATTATTACTAGATTTTTAGTAAGTCTAATACAAAAAAAAGGGAGATAAACACTCCCTTTTTTAAAAATTTATTAATATTTATTATTCTTCTTTTGTTTTACTATCTTTATTTTTAACTTCACCTTCCATCATAGCTTTTTCAACTATTCCAGCATTTAGAAGTATTTTATTTTCTATTTCCTTTTTAATTTCAGGATTTTCTTTAAGAAAAGTTTTAACATTCTCTCTGCCTTGCCCAATTTTTTGATTATTGTAAGCAAACCATGAACCAGATTTATCAATAATTTCTGCCTTAACGCCTAAATCAACAAGCTCGCCTAATTTAGAGATTCCTTCTCCATACATAATATCAAATTCAACAACTTTAAATGGAGGAGCGACCTTATTCTTAACTATTTTAACCCTAGTTTGATTACCTATAATTTCATCTTTTTCTTTTATAGCCCCTATTCTTCTAATATCTAATCTAACTGATGAATAAAATTTCAGAGCATTACCGCCAGTTGTAGTTTCAGGACTTCCAAACATTACTCCTATTTTCATTCTTAATTGATTGATAAAAACAACCAATGTATTTGATTGAGCTATAGAACTAGTTAATTTTCTTAAAGCCTGACTCATTAATCTAGCTTGTAATCCTGGTAGAGAATCTCCCATATCTCCTTCAAGTTCTGCTCTTGGAACTAGTGCTGCTACAGAATCTACAACCAAAACATCTATACCACCTGATTTGATTAATGAATCTGCAATTTCTAAACCTTGCTCTCCCGTATCAGGTTGAGAAATTAATAATTCTTCCAAGTTTACACCTAGTTTTTTAGCATAAGCTGGATCTAAAGCATGTTCAGCGTCTATAAAGGCACAATTTCCTCCTTGTTTTTGCGATTCAGCAACTATGTGGGTAGCTAAAGTAGTTTTGCCAGAGCTTTCAGGTCCATAAATCTCTACTATTCTTCCTTTCGGTACTCCGCCAATGCCTAAAGCAATGTCTAGTCCTAATGAGCCTGTTGAAATAGATTCAATTTCCACATTTGTCTTAGAACCAAGCTTCATGATTGATCCTTTTCCATAGTTTTTTTCAATTAATCCTACGGCAGCTTCCAATGATTTATTTCTGTTTTCTTTATCCATATTATTATTTTCTATTACTTTAAATTTAGTTTGAGACATTAACTTTCTCCTTTGTTCCTTAGTTTTTTATTAAGATTCTTGCAAATTTTTGATTTTGTACATGTTTTGTTCTTATTTGAAAAGTTCTATTTTTGTTCTTTTTAAGTATTTAATATAAGTAATTGATAAATATATATATTTTTTTATATTAAAAATTGAATTTATAAATTCAAACATTATATTTCTTGAATAATTGATATCTTTTGATATTTGCTCATGTCCAAAAAAAAATGACTAAAATTTCTAAAAACTATAAACCAACAAAAAAAGAAAAATTTATGAATGCAAAAATGAAAGAATATTTTCGCATTAAATTAATTGATTGGAAAAAAGATTTACTGAAAGAATCTAGTCAAACTCTAGCTAATCTTCAAAAAGAAGAAAATACTGCAAAACCCGATGTTACAGATAGAGCCTCAGAAGAAATAGAAAGATCTTTTGAATTAAGAACTAGAGATAGAGAAAGAAAACTGATTAATAAAATTGATTCTGCTTTGAAAAGAATTGAAGATGGTAGTTACGGATATTGTGATGAAACTGGGGAACCTATAAGTATCAAAAGGCTTGAAGCAAGACCAGTTGCTACATTAAGCTTAGAAGCTCAAGAAATGCATGAAAAAGCTGAAAAAAAATTAAATTAGATATTTTTTTAAGTATATTAGGTAAATCAGATGGTTGATGAAAATAGGATGGATTTAACTCCAGGTAGTTATGTAATTAACAAAAATAATGTTGAATGGGGTATTGGACAAATACAATCATCAATAGCCAATAAAATAACAGTAAATTTTGAAAATGTTGGCAAAAAAGTTATCAATATAAACGAAATTAATTTAGAAGTTATAAATTATAATGACATTAGTTGATCAATTCAGTAGAAAAATAAACTACCTGAGAGTTTCCGTAACAGATAGATGTGATCTTAGATGTGTTTACTGCATGAAAGAAAAAATGACTTTTTTACCAAAAAGTGAAATATTAACTCTAGAAGAAATTGAAAGACTTTGTGATAACTTTATTGAACTTGGTGTAAGTAAAATCAGAATTACCGGTGGGGAGCCATTAGTAAGAAGAGATATTATTGAATTAATAAAAAAACTAAATTTTAAAAAAAATAAAACTAATTTAAAAGAGATTACATTAACTTCAAACGGAACTTTATTAACAAAATATGCAAAAGAATTAAAAAAATTTGGAGTTAATCGAATTAATATTTCTCTAGATACTATAAATCCAGACAAATATAAAGAAATTACAAGATTTGGAAATTTAGATAATGTAATCAAAGGTATAAAAGAAGCAATAAAGAATAAAATAAAAGTCAAAATAAATGTTGTAGCATTGAAAAACTTTAATGAAAATGAATTAGAAAAATTGATAATTTGGGCCAACAAATTAAAAATAGATATAACTTTCATTGAAGTTATGCCAATGGACGAAACAGGAGTTGATAGATATCATCAATTTATTTCATTAGATCAAACTTTTAATAAGCTTAATTCAATTTTTGAATTTAAAAAAATTGATAAAAATACTGGTGGTCCAGCTTTATACTATCAAAGCAAAAAATTATCTATAAATGTTGGCTTTATAACACCTTTAAGTAATAATTTCTGTTCATCCTGTAATAGAATTAGAATTACTAGTACTGGAAAACTTTTTATGTGCTTAGGACAAAATGAATATATTGATTTTAGAGATATCTTAAGAAAAGATTATGGCGATAATTATATTAAAGAAAAAATTAATTATGCTTTAAAAATTAAACCTAAGAGACATGATTTTTTAATTGAAGAAAATAATAAGCCTTATATTCAAAGACATATGAATGTTACAGGTGGATAATGAAATTTTATTTTAATAATTCAAAATCAAAAGAAGCAATAGAAGCTAAGGAAAACTTAGTATCTAAATATGGACAAAATCAGCCTGAGGATGCAGATATAATAATACCAATAGGCGGAGATGGTTTTATGCTTAAAAATTTACATGATTTTCATCAATTAAGTAAACCCTTCTTTGGTATAAATTGTGGCTCAGTTGGTTTTCTTATGAATTCTAAAAATGATGAAGATTTAGAAATATTAGTAAAACAATCACATGAAACAATTTTGTATCCTCTTCAAATGAATGCTACTGATAGTAACAATAAATCTTTTACTTCGATTGCATTTAATGAAGTTTCAATGATGAGACAAACTCATCAAGCCTCTAAAATTAAAATTAAGATAAATAAAATTGAACGAATTAAAGAACTTGTATGTGATGGTGTATTAGTTGCAACTGCTGCAGGTAGTACTGCATATAATCTCTCCGCTCATGGAAGTATCATACCACTTAATTCTAATTTGCTAGCCTTAACTCCTATAAGTGCTTTTCGCCCTAGAAGATGGAGAGGTGCCCTATTACATCATAATACAAATATAAAATTTGAAGTTATTGATAATATTAATAGACCTGTAAGCGTTACAGCAGATCATAGTGAATTTCGAAATATAGTAAAAGTTGATATTATTTCTTCTCAAAAAAGTTCTTGTAAAATACTTTTAGACTCAAAACATTCAATGGAAGAAAGGGTATTAAAAGAACAATTCTATTCTTAAATTTTTAATTTTCAGTAAACACGCAAATTTTATTTCCATCTAAATCTCTAAAATATCCATAATAATTTTCACCATGTCTGGGCCCAGGGTCACCTTCATTTATTGCTCCAAGTTCAATAGCTTTTTTATGAATTTCATTAATCTTTTCTGGCGTTTGAGCATCAAATGAAATCATCGTTCCATTACCAATTGTAGCTTTATCTTTATTAAATGGGCTCATAATATAAAAATATGCTAACTTGTCTGTTTTTTCTTTTGCATAACCCACATATCTTCCTTCTTCTTCTTCAACTCTAATAATGTTTAATATCTTTAAAATTTCATCATAAAAATCAGAACTTTTTTTTAAATCATTAGTTCCTAAAGTTACAAATCTAATCATATGAAAATAGGTTATTTAATTTTTTTTTGGTAGCCTCGGCCGGACTTGAACCGGCACTCCCAAAAGGGCAAGGATTTTAAGTCCTTTGTGTCTACCATTCCACCACGAGGCCAAAATTATGCATTTATCAGACTATTGAACTTTTTCCACCTAATAATGAAATCATATTTTGAATTTCTTTGGAAATTTCGTCCAGGTTTCCAATTGTCCAAGAAGAAATAACTATATTTACACCTCCCACTTTTGTAATATAATTAAAAAAAGGATAGCTACCTATACTGCATTCTTTAAATTTTTTTTGAATTTTTTCTAAATCTGTTGAAATAGTACTTTCATATAAATTTGTATTAATTGTTATGATTTTTTTTGGGGAACCCTTTTGTATTTTTTCTAGCAAACTAATGAACATTTTTTGCATAATTTCTGGAACACCTGGTAATACATAAATATTCTTTATAATGAAACCTGGGGCAACAGTAAGAGGATTTTCTATTAATTTTGCATTCTCTGGCATTTTTGCCATTTTTTTTCTTCCTTCATTAAACTGACCACTAGGATAATAATTTTCTAATATTTTATAAGCTTCATCATGAAAGCAATATTTTAAATTAAATGCTTCAGCAATACTTTCAGAGGTTATATCGTCATGGGTTGGACCAATACCTCCTGTAGTAAAAACATAATCATATTTTTTATGAAATTCTTTTATATTAATAATGATTGTTTCTTTATGATCATGAATAATTTTAATTTCTTCTAAAGAAATTCCTGATTCAGTAAGTTTTTTTGCTATAAAATTTGAGTTTGTATCATGAGTTCTACCAGATAAAATCTCATCTCCTATTACCAGTATTCCTGCTTTTAAAATTGCCATTATTACTTTTATACAATTAAAAGATTCAATTAAATATATATCTGATATCTGTTTAATACTTCTAATTATTAGTATAAAAGAAAATTTGATGCAGTCTAACAATATACCTATTTATACATCTAAAGATTTTGAAGGTATGAGAAAAGCTGGCTCTCTTGCTGCAAAAATATTGGATCAATTAAAATTACTTATTAAACCCGGTATATCTACATTAGAAATAAATGATTTTTGTCATGAATTAATTATTAAAAATGATGCTATTCCAGCGCCTTTAAATTATAAAGGTTTCCCTAGATCAATCTGTACATCTGTTAATCATGTTGTGTGTCATGGGATTCCAAATGATCAGAAAATATTAAAAGATAATGATATAATTAATGTTGATGTCACTGTTATTTTAAATGGTTGGTATGGTGATAGCTCAAGAATGTATGTTGCTGGAAAAATAAACAATAAAATTTATTCACTATTAAAAATAACATATGAGTGCCTACTTATAGGTATAGAAAACGCCTTACCAGGAAAACACTTAGGAGATATAGGGTATGAAATACAAAATCATGCAGAAAAAAATCATTACTCAGTTGTAAGAGATTTTTGTGGACATGGAATAGGAAAGGAGTTTCACACGCCTCCTAGTGTTTTGCATTATGGAAATCTTGGAGAAGGACCAATATTAAAACCAGGAATGTTTTTTACAATAGAACCAATGATAAACCTAGGAGATTGGAGAACAAAAATATTAAACGATGGTTGGACAGCTGTTACAAAAGATAAATCTTTGTCAGCTCAATTTGAACATACAATTGGTATAACTGAAAAAGGTAATGAAATATTTACTCTTTCTCATAATAATTCCGATTTTCCAATAAATCCTTTATAAGATCTTAATGATTCCAAGATATAATAGACCTGCAATTCAATTAATATGGTCAGATGAAAATAAATTTAAAATTTGGACTGAAATCGAATGCTTGATAGCTGAAAAACTTTCTGAACTTGGTGAGATACCAAATAAAGCAGCAGAAGATATAAGAAAAAAAGCAAAATTTAATATTGATGAAATTAAAGAAATTGAAAAAGAAACGAAGCATGATGTTGTGGCTTATATAAATAATGTTAGTACCTATATTGGTGAAAATTCTAAGTATTTTCACTTTGGAGTAACTTCAAGTGATATTGTTGATACTGGATTTTCATATCAATTAAAACAAACAGCTGAAATTATTACTGAACAGTTAAAAAAATTAATTAATAATTTAAAACAAAAATCTATTGAGCACAAATATACTTTTATGATTGGTAGAAGTCATGGTGTGCATGCTGAACAGATTTCATTTGGTTTAAAGATGGGTTCTTTTTACTTTGAATTTTTGAGAAATTTAAAAAGATTAGAAATTGCAAAAGAAGAAATTTCTATTTGTTCTATTTCTGGACCAGTTGGAACTTACAATTCAATAGACCCTAGAATAGAGGAATATGTAGCAAAAAAATTACATTTAAAAACTGAGGACATTTCAACTCAAGTTATACCAAGGGATAGACATGCATTTTATTTTTCTACTTTAGGGATCATTGCTTCGTCTATTGAAAGATTAGTTATTGAAATAAGACATTTGCAAAGAACTGAGATTTTAGAAGTTGAGGAATTTTTTAGTTCAGGTCAAAAAGGTTCTTCAGCAATGCCCCATAAAAGAAATCCAATTTTAAGTGAAAATTTAACTGGTATAGCTAGATATATAAGAAGTGCTACTGTTCCTACAATGGAAAATATAGCTTTGTGGCATGAAAGAGATATAAGTCATTCTAGTGTAGAAAGAATACTTGCGCCGGATATCAATATTGCAGTGGATTTTGCATTAAATAGACTTTCTAATATTATTGAAAATTTAATTGTTTACCCAGAAAATATGGAAAAAAATTTAAATAGTTTAGGAGGGTTACACAAAAGTCAAGACATTTTAAAAGCACTAATTAAAAAAGGACTTTCTCGTCAAGAAGCTTATTTAAATGTACAATCTTTGTGCACAAAAGCTTGGAATACAAAAGAAAAATTTATAGAATTATTATTAAAAGATAATAAGATAAATGAATTTCTGAGCGAGAAAGAAATAGAGAAGCTTTTAACAAATGATGATATAAAAGATAGTATTGATTGGATTTATAAAAATAAATTTAAAATTTAATTCTTACTTTTCTTTTGCACATAAATACTTTATTTAATATTTAATGCCTTTAGAAAAAAAAATAATTGAAGAACTAATTAAAAGTTCTATTCCAGACGCTAAAGTAATAATTGAGGATTTAAGGGGTGATGGGGATCATTATAGCGCAACAGTTATTTCAAAAACTTTTGATGGAAAAAGTAAGATAGAGCAACATAAAATGGTATATAACTCTTTAGAGGGTAAAATGGGTAAAGAATTGCATGCTTTAATGTTAAAAACAAAATTGGAGTAAAATATGAATAATATTAATATTGACGTTACAGAAAGTATAAATAATGAATTAAATACCAATGATGTTGTTTTATTTATGAAAGGAACTCCTGATTTCCCTATGTGTGGATTCTCAGCTGCTACTGTTCAAGTTTTAAAAAACCTAGGAATTAGCTTTAGCAGTGTTAATGTTTTAGATAGTAATGACATGAGAGAAGGAATAAAAAAATTTTCTGATTGGCCTACTATTCCACAATTATATGTTAAAAAAGAATTTATTGGTGGATGTGATATTGTTAAGGAAATGTATGAAAGTGGAGAGCTTCTAGAGTTATTAAACTCAAGAGGAATACAAGTTAGCCCAACTTAACATTGAAAAAAAATAATCTTTTAAAGGGGATTTTTTTTTCTTCCTTTGCTTCTACTTTTTGGGGAATACCTCAACCGTTAATCTTTAATCAAATAAAATATATTCCAGCTATAGAAATAGTTAGTCACAGAGCTTTGTGGTCTTTTATATTTCTTTTTCTGATAATTACATTTATTGGAAGAATTAAAGATTTATTGTTAATATTCAATTCTTATAAAATTTTAATTCTTTTAAGTTTGGGTGCTATTTTAATTTCTATTAATTGGATAGGTTTTATTTTTGCCGTAAGTCTTAATAGAGTTCAAGATGCATCAATGGGTTATTTTTTAACTCCTCTAGTAAGTATAAGTTTAGGATATTTTTTTTTAAATGAAAAAATATCAAAAGCTAAATTCATATCAATTTTATTGATGATATCTGCAATATTTTTTTTAATTATTAGTTTAAAAACTTTGCCAATACTTGCCTTTATAATTGGCACATCATGGGGAGTTTATGGTTTATTAAAGAAACAAATTAATATTTCATCTGAAATTGGTCTTTTGTATGAATCATTTTTAATAACTTTACTAGCTTTGCCTTATATAATTTATATTGATCGTGTTAATGTGGGTTTTTTTCTAAATGAATCAATGAACACAAATTATTTATTAATTTTAACAGGAGCAATTACTGTATTTCCTTTATTTTTATTTAATCAAGGTGTAAAATTTATTACATTGGGCTTTGCAGGAGTTATTTTTTATCTAGCCCCAACACTTCATTTCTTTACTGCAATAATTATTTTAGAAGAAACTTTGAGTTTATCTAAGCTAATAGCCTTTATAATAATTTGGTTTGGAGTATTAATCTTTATTATAGATAGTTTGAGAAATGAAAATAAATCTATCGAGAATAAAACTCAATAACTAAATTAGGTTCCATAGTTACTGGATAAGGCACATCATGAATTAATGGAGCTCTTAAAAATCTACCTTTAAATTCTTTTATATCAACTTCAAGGTACTCAGGTATCTCTCTTTCTTGAGAAACAATTGCTTCTTGAACTAAATTCATTTCTTTTGATTTATCTTTTATAGAAATTTCATCACCATCTTTAACTGTATAAGATGGAATATTAACTCTTTTTCCATTCACTTTAACATGCCCATGGTTGACAAATTGTCTAGCTGAAAAAATTGTTGGAACAAATTTCATTCTATAGACAATAGCATCAAGTCTTCTTTCTAAAAGTTCAATTAAAATTTCACTAGTATCACCTTTAGTATTAGATGCTTTTTTATATATTCGTCTAAATTGTTTTTCTGTTAAATCGCCATAATAAAAACGTAGTTTTTGTTTAGCAAATAATTGATTTCCGTAGTCAGATAATTTTCTTCTTTGACCTGTTACTCCATGTTGGCCAGGTCGAGAGTTTCTATTATTGTATGGACTTTTTGGTCTGCCCCAAAGATTACAACCTAATCTACGGTCTATTTTATATTTAGCAGCTATTCTTTTTGTCATATATATCTCGCGGATATATAGAGATATAATCTTACATGTCAATTCTATATTATTAAATATTTGACTATTTTCTTAGCTTTTTTATCATTCCCCAAAGTGTTTGAATTTCAATCTTGCTAAGAGAACTCCTTAAAAACAATGTTTGTATATTTTCAAACATTTGTTTACATTTATTTTTTGGTCGTAAAAAACCCACTTCTTCTAACTCAGTTTTTAAAAAGTTCATAAAATATAAAAAATCTTTATTTAAAGCTTTTTTTTCAATTATTTCATTATTAATATTTAATTTCTTATTTTTTTGAAAAAAATCTCTCCAACAATAACACATTAATAAAACAGCATGCGATAAATTTAAAGATTGATTAGATTTTGATGTATCAATTGAAAAGATTATATCTGCTAGCATCAAATCTTCATTAGATAGACCGGAGTTTTCGGGTCCAAAAACTATAGCTACCTTTTTAGTTTTAGGAAAATTTGAAAATAAACTATTCACATTACTAAGACTTGGCTTATTTAAATATCTTCTTCTATTGGAAGTAGCTACAACATAACTAAAATTTTCTAATGCTTTATTTAAATTATTATAAATTTTAGCATTTAAAATAATTTTTTTAGAATTAGCAGAAGATTTAATAGCTAAGTTATTGGGCCACCCTTCTCTGGGATTAACGATTAATAATCTATTTAATCCAAAATTATCCATAGCTCTTGCAACCATGCCAATATTTTCTGGGAGTTGAGGCTTAACTAAAACAACAGAAGGTTTAATAATTTTCACAATTAAGATTTTAGATCATGAAATAACTTATAAGTAATACTATCATGAATAGCATTGTAAGAAGCATCAATAATATTTGGAGATACTCCAATTGTTGTCCAATGACTATTGCTATCATCAGTTGATTCAATTAAAACTCTTGTCACTGCTCCTGTTCCTTTGTCAGAAGATAAGATCATTACTTTAAAATCTGTTAGCTTTAAATTCTTTAAAGTTGGATAAAAACTAATCAAAGCTTTTCTTAAAGCACTGTCAATTGCATTTACAGGACCATTGCCAACTCCAACTGTCATTCTTTCTTCATCTGCAACATGAACATTAATTGTAGCTTCAGATTCTGTTATAAGTTGACCTTTTGCATTCCATCTTCTTTCATCTGTAACTCTAAATTTTTGAAGGGTATAGAAATCAACTATTTCTCCTATTTCTTTTCTAACTAAAACTTCAAAACTAGCTAGAGCTGTATCGTAAGAAAAACCTTCAGATTCTTTTTCTTTAATAATTCTAAGAATATTATTAATTTTATCATCTGAAAGATTAATTGACATTTTATTTAACTGAGTAATTAAATTCGATTTTCCTGCTTGATCGGAAATAATAACATTTCTAGAGTTTCCAACTATAGCTGGATTAATATGTTCATAAGTTTCTGGATTTTTTTCTACAGCTGATGCGTGAAGTCCTCCCTTATGAGAAAACGCATATTCACCTACATAAGGGCTTTGTTTTTTTGAAGGGGCATTCAATATTTCATCAACTAATCTAGATAATTTAGTAATATCACTGAGTTTATCTTTATTAATATTTGTTTTATAATCAGTTTTAAGAACTAATGTAGGAATAAGAGAGATTAAATTTGCATTTCCACATCTTTCTCCTAGCCCATTAATTGTACCTTGAATTTGCTTTGCACCTGCATTTATTGCAGCAAGAGAATTTGCAACGGCATTTTCTGTATCATTATGAGCGTGAATACCAATATTTTTTCCAGGTATTTCTTTTATAACCTTAGAAACAATTTCGAAAATTTCATTGGGCAATGTTCCACCGTTTGTGTCACATAAAACTATCCATCTAGCACCTGACTCATAAGCTGCCATTAAACATTCAATAGAGTATTTCTCATTATATTTAAATCCATCAAAAAAATGTTCTGCATCAAATATTGCTTCTTTATTTTTTTTGTCTATTTCTTTAATGCTTTCTGATATCATTAGTAGATTTTCATTCTTATCTATTGATAAAGCCTCGGTAACTTGGAACAAAGAAGACTTGCCGACTAAACAAACAGATGTCGCGTTAGAGTTTATTAAAGTATTAAGTCCTGGATCATTGGCAGCACTTTTACTAGGTCTTCTAGTCATGCCAAAAGCTGTAAAAGATGAATTATTAAATTTTATATCTCTATTAAAAAATTCATCATCAGTTGGATTTGCACCAGGCCAACCTCCTTCAACATAATCAACACCTAATTCATCTAAAGCATTAGCAATAATCATTTTATCACTAACAGTAAAATTTACTCCAGTTGTTTGTTGACCATCTCTTAGAGTGGTATCAAATAAATAAATCTTATTTTCCATTATTTTAGGCCTGCTAAATGAAAAGATAATTAATGTCGAGTTAATTCAAAATTTAATGAGTTATTTTAAGTAATTACACCTAATTTCTTCATAATGTTGTTTTTTGTAAGTAAAGGAAGTAATAATTTTAACTCAGGACCCTTTGTTTTTCCAGTTAATGCCATTCTTAAAGGCATAAACAAATCTTTTCCTTTTTTCCCAGTTTTTTTACTTATTTCCAAAATCCATTCATCCCAACTATCAATAGTATATGGTTCCTTAGGCAATAAATCAGCAGCATCTTTTAAAAATTCTTTATCTTCTGTATAAAATGATTTTTCTGTTTTAATAATATTGTACCATTCTAAACATTCTGAGAAAAAATTTATATTGTTTTTAACAAAAATCCAAAAATTATTATCAGCATGTATTCCTAAATCAAGAAATTTATTTTTTACATCTGAATATGTATATTTTTGTAATATTTCTTTATTTAATAATTTTAGAACTTCAATTGAAAATTTAGGGGAAGAATTTGAAATATTAGATATATTATAATTATTTATTAATTTAGTTAAATCTGTTTCACTACTAATATTAGAACTTGTGCCAACACTTAAAAGATAATTTAATATTGTTAAACTTTCGAATCCT
The DNA here is from genome assembly GCA_902577425.1 of uncultured Alphaproteobacteria bacterium. Classification (GTDB taxonomy): domain Bacteria; phylum Pseudomonadota; class Alphaproteobacteria; order HIMB59; genus MarineAlpha5-Bin3. The sequence goes on from CACGZD010000004.1 coordinate 33,695, forward strand.
GTGTCTCTTAGTTTTTCAATTGACAAACTACCTAATCTTTTTCCAAATCCTTTTCCGTTTTCATCAGTTAAAAAAGGGTGATGTCCAAAAGTTGGAATAGTTGAATTTAAGGCTTCAAAAATTTGTATATGAAATGCTGTATTTGAAATATGATCCTCACCTCTAATAATTTCTGAAACTCCTTCTTCAATATCATCTATTACAGAAGGTAAATGATATAATAATGTTTCATCTTCTCTAATTAATACAGGATCACTTAAATTCTTACTTTCAAATGACACTTTTCCTTTTATCAAATCATTCCATTCAATAGTTTTATATTCAAGTTTGAATCTCCAATGTGGTTTTTTACCTGATTGCAAAAGATTTTTAATTTCAATTTCAGTTAGATCAAGAGAGCTTCTATCATAAATAGGTGGTTTACCAGAAGTAAGTTGTGATTTTTTTTTAAGTGATAGCTCTTCTTGGCTTTCAAAACATGGGTAAAGTCTATTATCCTTTTTTAATTTTTCTATACTTTGATCATATATTTTTTTTCTATCAGATTGATTAAATGATTTATTCCAACTAATTCCAAGCCAACTTAAATCTCTTTTTATTTTTTCTTCATATTCTTTCTTGCTTCTTTCTAGATCGGTATCATCAATTCTTAAGATAAAATTTCCTTTTTTATTATTTATATAAGCCCAATTTAAAACTGCTGATCTAGCGTTTCCAATATGTATTAAACCAGTTGGACTAGGAGCAAACCTTGATAAAGAATTCATTTTATTTTTCAAATTTACAAACTGGAATTGATATCATTTTATGTAAGTTTTGTTCTCTAATTTTATTATATTTTTCAAAATGAGGACTATCTTTATTTTCCATAGCTTCCTCTATTTCCTTATAGGTTAATCCAAGTTGAGATTCATCATTTCTGCTATCATCCCACAAACCATCCGTAGGTGGAGCATTTACTATGTCTTTATTAATTTCTAACTCTTTTGCCATTTCCCAAACTTGAGATTTTGTGCAATCTGCAATTGGTGAAATATCTACACCTCCATCTCCATATTTAGTATAAAAACCAACACCAAAATCTTCTACTTTATTTCCAGTTCCAACTACTATACCATTACTAGATTGCGCAATTTGATACAAAGTAATCATTCTAAGTCTTGAACGAGAATTTGCAAATGCTAATTTATTTTCATATTCTCTCATTTCTTTTTCAAAAGAATTAAAAACATGATCTAATTCTATAATTTTTGTTTCAACATTATTATATTTACTTTTTAACCATTCCAAATGCTGTAAACTTAAATAGTGTTGCTCACTATTTTGTCTTATTGGCATAGATACTGCGATTGTTTTTAATTTTGTTTTTGCTGATAAAGTACTTGCTACTGCAGAGTCCACTCCTCCTGATACTCCTATAATCAAAGAAACTGGATTATACTTAACTTTGTCTGAGTAACCTTTTATCCAATCAACTATAAATTCTATTCTCTCATTAACCAACATACTATTTAATATATAAATGTTATTTTATAGATTGGAAGACTGCTGTAATCTAATTCTTTCATCTTTTAAAAAATCTGAAAGAATAAAAGCCAATTCTAAAGATTGGGAGGCATTTAATCTTGGATCGCAGTAAGTATGATATCTGCTTTTTAAGTCATCTTCAGTAACTTCTCTAATTCCACCTATACATTCGGTTACATCTTGACCAGTCATTTCTAGATGAATTCCTCCAGGATATGTTCCTTCTGAACGATGAATCTTAAAAAACTGCTCTATCTCTGAAATTATATTAGTCAAAGGTCTGGTTTTATACCCTGTATTAGACTTAATAGTATTTCCGTGCATGGGATCACAAGCCCAAACCACCTTATAGTCAGTTTTACTAACCTCTTTAATTATTTGAGGTAAAATTGAAGAAATTTTGTCTGCACCCATACGACATATTAAAGTAACTCTTCCAGAAATATTATTTGGATTAACAACTTCAATAATTTTTAAAAGCTCACTAATTTCTGTAGAAGGTCCTACTTTTATACCTATTGGATTTTCTATACCTTTAATAAATTCAATATGAGCGCCATCAAGTTGTCTTGTTCTATCTCCTACCCACAGCATATGAGCAGATACATCATACCAAAGGCCAGTAGTACTATCTACTCTAGTCAACGCTTCTTCATAAGGTAGCAATAAAGCTTCATGGCTAGTGTAAAAATCTGTTTCATTCATTTGACGAACATTTTCATCATTTATTCCACAAGCTTCCATAAAAGTTAAACATTCATCAATTCTATTTGCCATATCTTCAAATCTTTTTTTATACTGATTGTCATCTGCAAAACTCAAATTCCATTGATGAATTTGTTTTAAATTTGCAAAGCCTCCTTGAGCAAATGCTCTCAATAAATTAAGAGTAGCTGCTGACTGATTATAGGCTTGTATCAATCTTTTTGGATCAGCAGTTCTAGATTTTTCATTAAAATCAATGCCATTTATAATGTCGCCTTTATAAGATTCTAATTCTAAATTATCTAACTTTTCTGTATCTTGGGATCTCGGTTTTGCAAATTGACCAGCAATACGACCAACTTTTACAACTGGGCAAGAAGCGCCATAAGTTAAAACTACAGCCATTTGTAACATAACTTTAAAAGAGTCCCTGATATTATTAGGATTAAAATCTGCAAAACTTTCAGCACAATCACCACCTTGAAGTAAAAATGCCTTTCCGTTAGCGACATCTCCTAATTGCTTTAGTAAATTTCTTGATTCACCTGCGAATACTAAAGGCGGATATGCATTAAGTTTCTTAGTAATTAGATTTAATTCTTTTTCATCAGAATAATTAGGCAAGTGTTTTGCCTTTTTTTCTCTCCAAGAGCTAGGTTTCCAATTTTTATTCATATTTATAAGTGCGTAATAAACTCTAAAGAATCTTGAAACAAGTCCAATATAATTATTTTTTTCGCCGTTTTCTAAGAATTTTTAGATCAGATCTCTCAAGTGCTAAATAATTAGCAGGTATATTTCTAGTAACAACACTTCCAGCTCCTATTGTAGCTTTTCTTCCAATAGTAATAGGAGCTACCAAAGAGCTGTTAGAACCAACAAAAACTTGATCCTTAATAATAGTTTTATTTTTTTTCTTTCCATCATAATTACAAGTAATCGTTCCTGCCCCAACATTTACATTGTTTCCCAAATGTGAGTCCCCAATATAGGATAAATGACTAATTGAATTTTTGTTTCCAATAACAGAATTTTTAATTTCAACAAAATTACCTATTTTTGTATTTTTTCCAATTTTTGTTTTTGGTCTTATTCTCGCACTAGGACCTATTGAAGAATTTTCTCCAATAGAACACTCTTCAATAACGCTATAACTTTTAATTAATACATTTTCATTAATCAGTACCCTTGGTTTAAAAGTTACAAAAGGTTCTATTATGGATCCTTTTTTAATTTTTGTATCTACACATAAACGTATAGTTTCTGGTTGTTGTAAAATCACACCATTCTTAATAATATTAGCTTTAAGTTTTTTTTGAAGTATTTTATCAACTAATATTAAATCATCTATAGTATTAATGCCTAATGTTTCTTCTTGGGGACAAATAATATAACTAAAACTCTTCTCTAAATTATTAAATATTTGAAATATATCTGGTAAGTATTTTTCCTTTTTTAAATTTTTATCAGAAATTTTGTTAATATTGCTAAATAATAATTTAGTATTACATAGCATTACTCCTGAATTACAAAGCAATATTTTTTTTTCAGTTAAAGTAGTATTTATTTCCTCAACAACAGATAAAACTTTGTTTTCTGTTACTTTCACTCTGCCATATCCATAAGGATTTTTAGTCTTAAAGGCTATCATTGATCCTACAGATCCATTTTTAATATAATTATTAAAAAGTTTTGTAATTGTAGTAGAAGATAGCAAAGGAACATCACTAAATAGAATTAAAACATTTTTATTTTTGATATATTTTTTGGCACAAACTATTGCATCTGCTGTACCTTTTTGATTTTTTTGTAATACACATTTTGCAAATGGAAATTTATTTTTAATATCAATGATATTTTCTTTATTACAAACAAAAATAACTTCTTTATTAGAGATTTTTTTTGCAACCAGATAAACATGATTAATAATTTCAATTCCTGCAAGATCTTGAAAAATTTTTGATTTTTTATGCTTAAATCTTGTACTCTTTCCAGCAGCTAAAATTACAGTAGTTATTTTTTTCATTTTTAAGTTAGCAAAATTTAGAAATTTCTTATAATTTCATTACCAACATTAATAATTTCTTTAGAAGCATCTGAAGTAACACTTATATCAACTACCCCCCTACCAACTGAAAATGTTTCAGCATAAATTATTTTACCGGAAACCCTAGATCTAGCAATTTTTGCTCCTGCGTATCTTAATCTCATAATCATAGCATCTGTTAACTTTGCTCTTGGCATAACTCTATTTAAAATAACAGTTGTCTTTTTTCTTTCTTCTTTAGCAACATTTAAAAAAGGAATTGTGGCCATAAGATCTAATGGGCTAGGTTGAACAGGCACAAAAATATAATCTGATGATTTGACGATTTGTATTGTTTCAAAAGTAATTGAAGGAGGACTATCTATAATAATAAAATTATATTTTCTTTTAATTTTTTTAAGATCTTCCTTTAAATTTCTTGGATCAAAAGCGTAACTATCAATACCTGTAGGCTCTTCTCCATAATATTTTTTTCTAGCATCTAACCAATAAGTAAGACTTTTTTGTGCATCAGCATCAACAACAGCAACTTTATAATCACTATTTGCCCATAATACTGCTAAATTTGCAGATAATGTAGTTTTACCTGATCCACCTTTTTGATTAGCAAATGATATAATTTTACCCATATTAAAACTTGTAAAAAATTTGTAAGACAATAACAATTTTATGTCTATATAAATTCTATAAATAACACAAAATATTATGAAAAAAATGTTAGAATTAGCCAAAAAAACCTTGCAGAAAGGTGGATTAGTTATTTTTCCTACAGAAACTGTTTATGGACTAGGAGGAGATGCAACAAACAATATAGCGCTTAAAAAGATATTTAAATTAAAAAAAAGACCTAGAAACAACCCCCTTATATGCCATTTTAAAAATATAAAAGAAGTTAAAAAAAATTGTAAAATAAAAACATTAGATAAAAAATTAATTAATTTATTTTGGCCAGGTCCATTAACGTTAATTTTAGAAAAGAAAAAAACAAGTTCAATTAGTCCATTAGTTTCAAATAGCATGAATTTTATTGGATGCCGTATACCAAATAATAAAATTGCTAAAAGCTTGTTAAATTTAATTAATTTTCCTATAGCAGCACCTAGTGCTAATATAGCAACAAAAATTTCGAGTACTCACCCCTTACAATTACTAAAATATTTTAAGAAAAAAATTTTTATTTTAGATGGTGGTAGATCTAAATTAGGACTTGAATCAACAGTTATAAAAACTTTTAATAAACATATTAAAATATTAAGATTAGGAAGTATTAGTATAGAAGAAATAAAATCAAAATTACCTAATGTGAAAATAATTATGTCAAATAATAAATCAAAAATTTCTCCAGGAAATCAAAAAAAACATTATGCACCTAACTTGCCAATAAGAATAAATGTAAAAAAAATAAAGAAGAATGAAAGTTTATTAAATTTTGGAAAAAATAATCTTAAATCTAATATTTGTGAGTATAACCTTAGTTCTTCAGCTAATTTAAAAGAAGCAAGTAAAAATTTTTTTTATTATTTGCATCTTCTTGACAATACTAAATGCTCAAAAATTGCTGTTGCACCAATACCTAATTATGGATTAGGAAAAACCATTAATGATAAATTAAAAAGAGCTTCCTATAAAAAGAATAATTAAAATTTATATTTTATTGAATCTCTTAGTTTATAATAAAAAATAGCTGAAGAATAAATAGGTCTTCTAAAAAAATCTCCTCCTGGAATTATTAAATGTTTTATATTAGAAAATAAATCAAACCTCTCTGGTTTTCCTTCAATTTTTTCAGAAATCAATTTTCCTGCAAATGTACTTAATGCAAGCCCATGACCAGAATAACCTTGTGCATAAATTAATTTATTATTCATTAAAGTGCCAAAATGTGGAAGTCGATTAATTGTTATTGCTAAAGTACCACCCCAAGCAAAATCTATGTTGAAATCTTTAAGTGTAGGAAATACTTTATCCATTCTATTTTTAACAAGATTTTTAGAATTTTTCACAAACATAGCAGAATAAGTTTCACCACCACCAAAAATTAATCTCCAATCTTCTGAAAATCGGTAATAATCTATTATAAATCTAGTATCACATACAGCATGATTATTTTTTATAAGTTCTCTGGCTTTTTTTTCTCCTAAAGGTTCTGTAGCAATTACATAATTATTTATAGGCATAAACCTTTGTCTAATATTGTTAAGTAAATTATCTAAATATCCGTTACAAGCTACTATCACCTTTTTAGATTTAATTTTTTTGAGATTTGAATAACAATAAATAGAATTTTTATGTTCTATTATTTTCGTTATAGGTGTGTTTTCAAAAACTTTTATTTTTGTAGATTTAATTTGATTTCCTATACCTAGTAAAAATTTTAAAGGATTAATATGATAACTACCATAATTAATTAATCCAGATTCATATATATTAGATTGAATTTCATCTTTTATTTGAAATTTGTTTAAAAGTTTTAAATTTTTATAATTATAAAATTTTTCTAAATGGTTTTTTTCTTCTTCAAAATATTTTATATCTTTTTTAAAACATCCTGCACTAATTACTCCATTTTGTAAATTACAATCAATTTTAAATTTATTTATTAAATCAATTGAATATTGTACTGCTTCTAGCCCAAAATTCCAAAATTCTCTCGCAGTTTCATATCCTAATTTTTTTTCAAGAAAAAATTGATCTTTTCGCATTCCATTACCTAATTGGCCACCATTTCTTCCTGAAGCGCCCCAGCCAATCAATCTTGCTTCACATAAAGCTACAGAATATCCTTTATTGGCTAAGTTTAATGCACTTGATATTCCTGTTAGACCGCCTCCAATAATGCAAATATCAACCTCTAAATAATCTTCTAAAAAATCTTCTGAATTATAGGGTTTTACAGAATGTTTATAATAACTTTCTTTTTCATTATCATGTTGTTCATAGGTCTTTTTTTTGTTAAATAACATAATAATATGAAACAATAATATCGTAATTCCTTTTCAAAACAAGAATTACATATTTCAAATTTAAATAATCATAATGTCTGAAAATTTTCAAAATTGGATTAAAGAGAATTCTATTACTGAAGTTGAGTGTTTAGTACCTGATTTAGGAGGTATTGCGAGAGGTAAAATTCTTCCTTCCAATAAATTTCTAAAAGGTATGGAGAATGATAGTCATAGATTGCCTCAATCAGTATTTATTCAAACAATTTCTGGAGGTTATGCGAATGAAGAAGAAGATCTTCCAAATGATGTCTACAACCCTACAGATATTGATGTCATTTTAAGACCTGATTTTAATACAATAAGAAATGTGCCATGGTATGAAGATCCAACAGCGCAAGTAATTTGCGATGCTGTTAATTTAAATGGCTCTACTGTAATAAACTCTAGTAGAACTGTTCTTAAAAAAATAATTAAACAATTTAATGATTTAGGATACCAACCTATAGTTTCACCGGAAGTTGAATTTTATTTAGTAAAACCTAATCCTGACTCAGATTATCCTCTAGAAGTTCCTATAGGACAATCAGGAAGAGAAGAAAAAGGTAAACAGGCATTTGGAATTGATGCAGTTAATGAATTTGATAATCTATTTGAAGATGTTTACAATTATTGTGAACAACAGAATATAGAAATAGATACAATAAATCATGAAAGTGGCTCTGCGCAGATGGAAATTAATTTTCAACATGGGGATCCTCTAGAATTAGCTGACCAAGTATTTCTTTTTAAGAGAACTTTAAGACAAGCAGCTATTAAACATAAACTATATGCAACTTTTATGGCAAAGCCAATTGAGAATCAACCTGGAAGCTCATTACATTTACATCAATCATTGCTTAATACAAAAAATAAAAAAAATGTTTTTTTTAATAAGAAAAATACAATTTCCAATTTAATGAAAAATTATATTGGAGGTTTGCAAGAATTCACTCCAAAATTAATGCCAATTCATGCTCCAAATATTAATTCATATAGACGTTTATTTGCTACTTGGGATGCTCCTAGAAATACAAACTGGGGGATAGGTAACAGATCATGTGGATTCCGAATTCCTTCGAATGAAGAATATAGTATGCGAATTGAAAATAGAATTTCTGGCTCTGATACTAACCCTTACTTAGTAATTGCTGCAAATCTAGCAGCAGGATATTTAGGGATTAAAAATAAAATTAAGCCAACTGACGAAACTAAAAAAAGTGTATTTGGGCAAAAGCAAAGCTCTTTACCTACAACGATGGAGGAAGCTATTTCATTATTTGAAAAAGATGACCAAATTAATGAAGTATTTAATCAAAAATTTGTAAGAACTATAGCTGCTATTAGAAAAGTTGAAAATCAAGCATATCTTAAAGTCATTAGTTCGTGGGAGAGAGAATTTCTACTATTAAATGTTTAAGAGATAGAAATTTCTAAATGTTTTAAATACCAAGATTTGAATTTTTCTAATCCCTTTTCCATTTGAGATAGAGGTCCTGGCGTATATTTTTTTGACAAAACTCCTTTTTGATTGTTTTCAATTATCTTTTTATCGGCAATAGTTGTCAAATCCCACATCCATATCATTTCTTCTATGTTATAATCTTTACCCTCCTCTGCATCTTTGTGAACTAGCCACATTAGTTCTACTTGAGTATGCAATGAAGAAATGGGAATAAAAGTAAAAAGCGTTGCAAAGTCATTGCACATAAGTAAACTATTAAAAGGAGATGTTCCAACAGATGTATAGCCACAATCATATTCTTTAAAATTTCCCATTAACTTTGAAACAGGTTTTCCGGATTTAGTTTCTGTAAACATTCCTTCTTTAAGCGGAGTTCTCTCAGCACTTCTAGAATAATCATTAAATTCACTTTCAGAGTATTCTCCAGTAATGTGACCCATTTTTTTTACTTTTTCATTCCAATTTTCTAAAATTTTATCAAACTTTTTTGATGAAGGTCCTGTATTACTTCCAGCACCATAAGCAATAATATATTCTTTATCATGAACCTTGCAATATTCAGGATGAGCGGGTTGACAGTGATAACATTCATGAAAATTATCAAGTGTAAGCTTCCAATTTCCATTTGTTGGATACATCTGTCTATGCGCAATTTTAGCATTAGACAAACCATGTAATTCAATAAATTTTTTAGTAGGAGCAATAAATTCATTAAAATTATTTGGTTTATCTGACAAATTGATGAATATAAGTCCTTCAAAAATTTTTAAGTTACATTTATTTAATGACCATTCTTCTCTCTTAAAATTATCATTCATCAACCTAGCAGACTTTATTGTTCCATCTAAATTATAACTCCAAGCATGGTAAGGGCAAACTAATAATTTTTTATTTCCTGACTCTTCCAAACAAATATGTGATCCTCTATGTCGACAAACATTATAATGAGCATAAATTTTATCATTTTTATCACGAATAATTATTATTGATTCTTTTCCTATATTAAAAAGAAAGTAATCACCATATTTTGGAATTCTTGAGACATGTCCCACAAATACCCATTGTTTAGAAAAAATATTTTTTATATCTAAATCAAAAATATAATCATCGACATAAAATTCCTGATCTAATGTGTAATTTGATTTCTGTTTTTTTATCAAATTTTTTAAAATATCATAATTCATTAATATATATATAATATTGATTGAATATCCATTCAATGAAATTTATAAGCAACTAATGACAGGCTTATACCATCAAGATATATATAAATTTGAAAAGCCTATAAATAGTTATTGGGAAACTACTGCTAATACAAAAAATCAATATAACAAATTAAAAGAAGATATTAATACAAATATATTGGTTATTGGAGGTGGGTATACTGGCATATCCTGTGCTTTAAGTTTATCAAAAAAATATAATGAAGAAGTTACTTTGGTTGAAGCAGGACATATTGGATGGGGATCTTCAGCAAGAAATGCAGGATTTTGCTGCATACCCCCTGCAAAAATGTCGGTATCAAAAATGTTTAAGAAATATGGGAAAGAAGAAACTAAAAAATTTTTTCAAAATACAATTGAAGGATCAAATTTTACAAAAGATTTAATATCAGAATATAATATTGATTGCGACTTAACGGGAGATTGTAATTATGAAGTCGCTCCTCATCCAGACTACTTTCAATCTATTAAAAAAGAAGCAGATGTATATAAAAAAGAATTTGGAATAGAAACAAAAATTTATTCTCAATCTGAATTTAATCAAATAGGACATACAGGTGAAGAGCAATTTGGGGCTTTTTCTTATAAGCCTGGATTTGCAATTAATCCTCTAAAATTTTTACTGGGTTTAGCCAAAGAAGCAAAAAAATCTGGTGTTAAAATTTATCAAAATAGTAAAGTTAGCAAAATAGAAAAAAAGAATGGAAAGTATAATATTATTATAAATGAAAACAAAATTACATCGAACAAAATAGTTATGGCCACTAATGGATTTTATAAAGATGATTTATTTCCAAAACTTAATAATAGAATCCTCCCTGTAATATCTAATATTATTATTACAAAACCACTTACAAATGATCAAATTTTGGCTCATAATTTTGTTACACACAACCCTATCTTAAATAATAGAAATTTACTTTTTTATTATAGATTATTAAAAGATAATCGTTTCTTATTTGGTGCTAGAGGTGATTTAGTTGGAAGTGAAGAGTCTTCTCTAATAAAATCAAAAAAAATGGAACAACAAATGAAAAAAGTTTTTCCTGAATGGAAAAATGTTGAAATTGATTATCATTGGCGAGGTCTTGTTGCTGTAACTACAAAATTTACTCCTTCAATTGGTAAATTAGACGATGATGAAATTTACTATAGTTTTGGTTATCAAGCAAATGGAGTTAATACTGCTCCTTGGTCTGGCAAGGAACTTGCAAACTTAATCGTATCAAATAGTAAAGAACTTAACATTTCAAAATTTTATCAAGGATTACCAAGAAGGTTTCCTTTTCCAAAATTGAGATTATTTTATCTAAAGATGTATTTAGCATATCATTCATTAATGGATAAATAAACTTATGATAATTACTACTTAGCAAATCTTTAAATGAAAACTTTTAAACCCTTATTATATTTAATGCCATATTTGTGGCCTAAAAATAATAAAAATTTTAAGATAAGATTGATTTTAGCAATCTGTTTTTTAATCTTTGCCAAATTAGCAAATGTTTCGGTTCCAATTTTTTTAGGAAAAGCCGTTGATTCACTAGATGGACTTAATAAAAATTCTTTAATCATTTTTATCCCTATAGTTTTTATTGCTGCGTATGGAATTGCAAGATTTTTGCATGTTGGTTTTGGTGAAATACGAGATGCTTTATTTGCAAGAATTGGACAAAATGCAATTAGAAGAGCTGCTTTAAAAGTATTTGAGCATCTTCATAATTTATCATTAAAATTTCACTTAAATAGACAAACAGGAGCTTTAAGTAGAATTATAGACAGAGGGATAGGGGCAATAGATTTTATACTTCGCTTTGTAACTTTTAATATTTTTCCAACATTATTGGAAATAATTTTAGTTTGTCTTATTCTTTTAAATTTATTTAGTTGGTATTTTTCAATTATTACTTTTTTTGTAATCCTCTTTTACATAGCTTTTACATTTATCGTGACAGAATGGCGAGTTCAAATTAGAAAAAAAATGAATGATGCTGATAATGTTAGAGGTCAAAAATCAATTGATAGTTTATTAAATTATGAAACAGTAAAATATTTTAATAATGAAAACTTTGAATCTTCAAATTATGATAAATCTTTAGAAGAATATGAAAAATTTGCTATCAAAAGTGCAATAAGTTTAAATTTTTTAAATTTAGGACAAGCATTAATTATTACAATTGGAATAATTGGAATGATGATCCTAACCGTATATCAAATTCAATCAAATGAAATGACTATTGGAGATTTTATTATAGTTAATACCTATTTAATTCAGCTATCAATTCCCCTAAACTTTATAGGTTTTGTATATTGGCAAATAAAGCAATCTTTAGTTGATATGGAAAATATGTTTACTCTGTTAAATGAAAAAACAGAAATAAAAGATAATATTGATGCAAAAGATTTAATAATTTCAAATGCATCAGTTACCTTTAAAAATGTTTCTTTTCATTATGATGAAAAAAGAAAAATTATTAAAAATATATCTTTTAAAATTTATCCTAATCAAACTGTCGCAATAGTAGGACCTACTGGTGCAGGAAAATCAACAATAAGTAAAATTTTTTTTAGATTTTATGATCCTACCTCTGGGTCAATATTAATTGATAATCAAGATATAAGAAAAGTAACACAAAAATCTCTTCGCAAACAAATTGCTGTGGTGCCTCAAGATACCGTCTTATTTAATGAAACTTTGTTTTATAATATTTCTTATGGTAATCCAAATTCATCTAAAGAAGAAGTCATTCAAGTTACAAAAATGGCAAAATTACATGAATTCATTGAGAACTTACCTGATGGATATAATACTATAGTTGGAGAAAGAGGTTTGAAACTTTCTGGAGGTGAAAAACAACGAGTTGCTATAGCAAGAGCTTTACTCAAAAAACCTAAAATTTTCTTTTTTGATGAAGCTACTTCTTCATTAGATACAAAAACAGAAAAAGAAATTCAAAATAATCTAGAACATTTATCAAAAAATATAACAACTATAATAATAGCTCATAGACTTTCTACTGTTAAAAATGCTGACAATATAATTGTATTAAATAATGGAGAAATAGCTGAAACAGGAAATCACAAAAAATTATTAGAATTTAATGGATTGTATTCAAGCCTTTGGAAACAGCAAGAAAAAAACTTTAAAGATAAGTAATGAGAAAAAAGATGATTTTTTTTTTAGAAAATGTAAAAGTTGTAAAATTTCAAATAACTAAATGAATACTCCTAAAGAAAAAAATTTTTATATGCCTCCAGAATGGTATCAACATGAATGTTGTTGGATGCAATGGCCTTATAACAACCCTAATCTTGATGGATATGGAGCTGTACCTTCATGGTCTCATTTTGATTTTGATAAAGGTCGATTAGCATGGTCTAATGTGGCTAACTCTATTTCTAAATTTGAAAAAGTTAAGATGATTGTTCATCCTGATGAAATATCAAAAGCAAAAGAATTACTAAATTCCGAAATTGAAATTATTCAACTAAAAATTGATGATTGTTGGGCAAGAGATAGTGGAGCTATTTTTTTATTAAATAAAGAAAATAAACTTGGTGGAATTGATTGGGAATTCAATGGATGGGGTAAATTTAAACCATTTGACTCTGATAATAAAGTTGCTAAATTTATGATAGAAAAATCATCAGCTACTTATTTTAAAAATAATATGATCTTAGAAGGAGGATCTATTCATGTTGATGGAGAAGGAACCCTTTTAACTACTGAACAATGTTTACTTAATAAAAATAGAAATCCAAAATTATCTAAAGAGGAAATTGAAAATAACTTAAAAGAATATTTAAATATAAATAAAATAATTTGGCTAAAAAATGGTACTGATGAAGGTACAGATGGTCATGTAGATAATATTGCATGTTTTGTTAAATCAGGAACAGTGTTGGCTCTTTCCTGTAATGATAGAAATGATCCTTTTTATGAAAGAATAAATGAAAATTTAGAAATATTAAGAACCTCTACTGATAACAAAGGTAGAAAATTAAATGTTATTGAAATAGAAATGTCTTATAAGAGATTAATACCTAATGATGATGAGCCTAGTTCATATATTAATTTTTATATAGCTAATAAAGGTATAGTAATGCCGAGTTTTGAAGATGAAAAAGCAGATTACAGGGCAAAAAATATTGTACAATCAGTTTTTCCTGATAGAAAAATCATTGCTATCAATGGTATTAATATATCTATGGGCGGAGGTAATGTACATTGTATTACACAACAACAACCAAAAAGTTTATAAGATGAATATATTTTATAAATCAAAAGAACATTGTGATAATGCTAAAGAAACTTATTTTCAACATATGATAATTGCAATAAAAATATCATCTAGTCTTTTACTAGCATCTCTAATGGGGTTTATACACTCTCTTATTCCTGCTTTATTTGAAAAAAGTGCAAGCAATAAAATAATAAATTTATATAATTATCTTCAAAAAAATAAAAGGATTGACGATGAAAATTAAAGTTGCTGCAACTCAAATGACTTGTACATGGGAAATTGAAGAAAATATTTCTAAAGCAAAAAAACTTATTTATGAGGCAGCAAAAGAAGGAGCAAATATAATTTTACTTCAAGAATTATTTCAAACTCCATATTTTTGTATTCAATATGATGAAGAAATTTTTAAGTTAGCTCAAACTTATGAAAATAACAAAGTTTTAAAAGAAATGTCAAATTTAGCAAAAGAATTAAATGTTGTTCTGCCAATTAGTTTTTTTGAAAAAGACAATAATGCATATTTTAATTCTATTGCAGTAATTAATTCTGACGGAAATATTCTTGGTAAATATCGTAAATCTCACATACCTGATGGTGCGGGTTATTTAGAAAAATATTATTTTAATCCAGGCAATACTGGTTTTAAAGTATGGGATACTGCTTTTGGAAAAATTGGTATTGGTATATGTTGGGATCAATGGTTTCCAGAAGCTGCAAGAATTATGGCACTTAAAGGAGCTGAAGTACTATTTTATCCTACGGCAATTGGTGATGAATTAATGAGTGAATATGATAGCTCAGGTGCTTGGCAAAGAGTTATGCAAGGTCATGCAGCCGCAAATATAATGCCAGTTGTGGCCTCTAATAGAATTGGTTCTGAGTCAGTAAAAGGTCAAGTAAATGGATTTTATGGAAAATCTTTTATTTGTGATCGATCAGGAAAAATTATTAAAGAAGCATCAAAAGATAAAGAAGAAATTATTCTAGCTGACATAGATACTGAAGAAAATCATTTATTTAGAAGAAATTGGGGACTATTTAGAGACAGAAGAACAGATTTGTATAAAGAGATATTAACCCTTGAAGGTAAAATTAAAGATTAAGATACCACTTATATTCGATATCAGAAATTTCAGAACGAAAAGATTCTATTTCCTTTCTTTTTAAATCAGCATACATTGTTACATATTCTTTTGAATAATAATCAATACAAAATTTTGAGTCTTCAAATAATTCAATAGCTTTTTCAATTGATTTGGGCATTTTAGGATCAGGATCAGTACAAGCGTTATCAATTCTAAATTTTGTAGGAGATATTTTATTTATAAGACCATAATGAATTCCAGATAAAATAGCTGAAAGAACTAAATAAGAATTAGCTTCGGCTCCAGCTACCCTATGTTCAATTCTTTTAGATTTTTCATCACTTCTTGGAATTCTAAAAGCTACTGATCTATTGTTAGGACCCCATGAACTATTTACAGGCACAAATTGATCAGGCTCAAAACGTCTATAAGAATTTACATTAGAAGCAAAAATTAAAAAATTATCATATAATGTTTTTTGTAAACCACCAATTGCATAATGTAATTGTTCACTTCCCTCTTCTTTAGTTCCAGAAAAAATATTTTTATTTTTTTCATCAAACAAACTTATATGAACATGCATACCACTACCTGTCTGCTCAACAAATGGTTTAGAAATAAAACTTGCCTCATAATCATGTTTAATTGCAGTTTCTTTTATAACTCTTCTGAGTAAAGCAGAATCATCTGCGGCTTTAAGAATATCACTGGTATGATTTAAATTTATTTCAAATTGTCCTGGAGCAAATTCTGATGAGGCAGTTGATGCAGGAATATTTTGTATTTTACAAAATTCATTAACATCTTCTAAAAAATCATAAAATTCATCTAATTCTCGCATTCCATAAACTTGAGTTCCTTCACTTTGTTTATTAGTTTCATTTGATATTGCTGGTTCTGGTTTTTCAGAAATATTTTTTCTTTTTTTAAAAAGATAAAATTCTAATTCAAAAGCAACTTTAAATTGTAAATTTAAATCTTCAAATTTATCTAGAACTCTAGATAAAACATTTCGCGGATCTATTATAGAACTATAACGTGAGTCATCTTGAATTGTAATTAAAACTTGACCTAAGGCATCTTTATGCCATGGCATTTTTTTTAAAGTTCCAGCTACAGGAAAATAAGTTGCATCTGGATCTCCATCAGTAAAACCTCTTCCAGCTGCATCAGGGCAATAGCCGGTAACATCTAATAAAAAAGTAGAATAACAAAATTGAATTCCTGACTTAAAAAGTTTTTTAGCATCGTTAATAGGTAATCTTTTGCCTCTAATTACACCTGATAAGTCGCTTAAAATAGCATCAATATATTTAATTTCAGGATTTTTTTCTCTAAAAGAATTAAATTCTTCGATTGTTGCTAGTAAAACTTCGTTATTTTGAAAAGTCATATATTTTTATATGAAAAAATTAATTGAATGTCTATTTAATTAAACTAAAGTAATATCTATGGAGCTACATTATATATCTGCTGTTGAAGCTATAAAAAAATTCAAAGATAAATCATTATCTCCAGTAGAGCTTATAAATTCTATAATTGAAAGATCAGAAAAGATAAATCCTAAAATAAATGCTCATAACTTTACTTTTTATGAAAAAGCAATTGAATGTGCAAAAAAATCAGAACAAAAATATTTAACAAATTCCTCAACTCTGCCCTTAGAAGGAATACCTGTTGCTATTAAAGATGAGGAGGATATCGAAGGCCAACCAAATACTAATGGATCGTTGATATTAAAGGATCACATAGCTAATCGAACTATGATTGATGTTGAAAGAATTGTTAATTCAGGAGCAGTTATTCATTGCAGAACAACTACCCCAGAATTTTCTACTACTTCTTTCACTCATTCAAAATTATGGGGGGTTACGAGAAATCCATGGAATTTGGATTATACACCTGGAGGTTCTTCAGGAGGGTCAGGTGCATCTTTAGCTGCAGGATGTTCAACTCTAGCAACTGGTTCTGATATTGGAGGCTCAATAAGAATACCGGCTTCTGCTTGTGGTTTGGTTGGATTCAAGCCTCCTCATGGTCGAAATCCTCAAGAAGCTCCTTTTAATCATGATCAATATTGTGTGGTTGGCCCAATGGCAAGAACAGTTAAAGATTGTGCTCTAATGCAAAATGTAATGTCAGGACCGCACCCCAAAGACATTACTAGCTTAAAACCTAAATTAAATATCCCTGATGAATTTGAAAATATTAAAAATTGGAAAATAGCTTATTCAATGGATCTTGGTTTTTTTGAAATTGATAAAGATGTAGAAAAAAATACACTCGACATAATTAATAAATTAAAAGAATTAGGCGCACAAGTTGAAGAAGTTAAAATAAACTGGAATAAAAAAGAGCTTGAAGATACTTGTTATAATTACTATGCCCACCTTTTTGCCAATTTTGTTGCAGAATTAATCCCTCAATATGAAGAAGAACTGACAGATTACGCTAGAGATGTTGGTTCAACAGCTAGAATAATTAATAAAGCATTAATGGAAAGAAAAAAAATTAATCATCCTACTATGGGAGTTGATTTAGGTATGACATTATATGAATGCAATAAAGTAGCTGGTAAAATGTATGAAGAGTTTGGTCCTATAATACACAAATATGATGCATTTGTTTGTCCTACCCTATCTATCCCTGCCGTTAAGGCAGATATAAATCTGTTTAAGGATAAAATATTAATTAATGGAAAAAAAATAAATTCACCAGATCTTGGATGGACTTTGTGTTATCCTTTTAATATACTCTGTCGATTACCAGTATTGTCAATCCCTTCAGGTATAGCTAGGAATGGTGTTCCTACTGGAATACAAATAGTTGGAAAACCCTATGATGATATACCTGTTTTCCAAGCAGGATATCAATTAGAGCAGATAGATCCATGGTTTCTAAATAATAAATTAAAACCTAATTTATAAAATTTGTTATTTTTTATTGAAATTTTCTCAAATTATTGTTCATATAGAAATTAATTAATTAATTTTTTATTGGGGGTAAAATGCCTAAATACTATGAAACTAAAAATTTTTTAGTAAAAACTTTAGGGGTGGCAATATTGACGGTTTTTGTAACCGGATTATTTACCACATCAAAGGTTTTTGCTGATGAACCTGGAAGTGTTTTTCTATGGGGTGGTTATGATGATGATGGATTATTTGGATCGTATGTAGAAGAACATGGGTCACCTGAATATTCAACATTTGGTGATGCCGAAGAAGGGTTACAAAAATTAAAAGCTGGCTTTGAAGTTGATTTAGCTTGGCCATGCCAAGGTGAAATAGCTCGATGGGTCAGAGCTGGAGTACTTCAACCATTGGACACTTCTCGTATAGATCACTGGGATGATATGTTCCCTGAAGTCAGAGACCTACCAAGCGGTATTGTTGATGGTCAGAACTATTTTGCACCTATCGATTGGGGTGATACAACTTTATTTTACATGGCTGATCGTGTTCCATGGATGAATGCAGATAACGAAAGTTTTGATCTAATGGAAGATCCAAGAGTAAAAGGTAAAGTTGGTATACTAGACTCAGCTGCTGACTCATTATTTTTAATGATGCATCATCTTGGAATTGATATCAGAGAAAAAGATCAATTAACCAAAGCTGCTATTGATAAAGGTATCAATAAGTTTCGTGAAATGAGAGATAACGGACAAATACGTGCATTCTTTGGAGACACTTCTTCAATGGTAGAAGCGTTAGGTAACGAAGAAATAGATGTAGCTCTTGGATGGAACGAAATTGCATGGAATGCTGGAGCGAAAATGATGCAACCTGCTAATGGAACAATGACTTGGGCTTGTGGACTTGCAATTGTTAAAGGTGCAGACCTTGATAAAGCATATGCAATGATTAACGGAGCTACTAGTCCTGAAACTTCAGCTTACTTACTTAGTGAGTGGGGTTATGGTCATTCAAACAAGAAAGGTTTTAGCACCATTACTGCTGATGAATTAGCTGAGCGTGGAGTAGCCTCTAATCCTGCAGAACACCTTTCAAATGGAATGTTCTCTGTGATGCCTTCAGATGAAGTAACTGATTACATGGAAGCTCAATGGGCTGAAATGGTTGCTGGCGGTTAATCAAAAATTAGTTCAATATCAAAATAGCCTGTTCTCTTTTTGAGGCAGGCTATTTTTTATTCAACAAACAAATATCCTCTAAACTAATACTTATAAAGCATTCATTATTTTCAAAAGATTGATTGTCAAAATGTTGCGAAGAAACAGTGATTATTTTATTTATTCCTTTCGCTTCAACGTAAAATCTAGTCATTTCTCCTAAATAAGAAGTCTGACTAATCTTAGCATCAAGACAGATATCCCAGTCAGATTTCACTTTAGAAATCATCATTGATTCTGGACGAACACTGCAAACAACATCAGAAGAATTTGTTGCTATATTTAAATTATTTTTAATTTTAAACTCTCCCAATTTTTCAATCGAAACATTGATAAACTCTCCATCACTTGATTTAGTTTCAGCTTTAAGGAAATTTGTTTCACCAATAAAGTCACTTACAAATATATTTTTTGGATTCTTATAAAGTTCATTTGGTGCTGATAATTGCTGAATTTTTCCATTGTTCATAACTGCAACTCTGTCTGACATACTTATAGCTTCTTGTTGATCGTGAGTGACGAATACAAAAGTAATTCCAATATTTTTTTGAAGAGTTCTTAATTCTAATTGCATTTCATCTCTTAGTTTTTTATCTAAAGCTCCTAGAGGTTCATCTAATAATAAAACTTTTGGTTGCCTTACTAATGCTCTTGCAAGAGCGACACGTTGTCTTTGACCACCAGATAATTGATTGCTAAATCTTTCTTCATATCCCTCAAGCTTAACTAATGAAAGAACTTCTTTAACGCGTTTACCTATTTCATCATTGCTTAAGCCAAGTTTTCTTAGTCCAAATTGAATATTTTTTTCTACGTTAAGGTGAGGAAAAATTGCATAGTTTTGAAAAACCATATTTGTAGGTCTTTTGTCTGGTGGTAATGCAGTAATATCTGTTCCATCAATTAATAGATTTCCAGAAGTAGGATATTCAAATCCTGCCAACAACCTTAACAATGTGGTCTTACCACATCCAGAAGGTCCTAAAAGAGAAAAAAATTCGCCTTCTTTTATTTCAAATGAAACATCATCAACTGCTTTTACATCTGCAAAGTGTTTTGAAATATTATTGATCTGTATAAATGAATTGTTCATAATTTATTATAATTTCATAGCTATATCTTTCTTTAGTTTACCTTGTCCAACATTTCTTAACCAGAATGCTAACAAAACAATAAAAGTAGTAAAAACAATTATTACTGCTCCCAAAGCCAGTACGTGAGGTAACTTTTGCACAAATCTCATTTGACCCCACATATACATTGGAAGTGTTGCATCACTTCCAGTTAAAAAGAATGCCAGAATAAATTCATCAAAAGAAATTATGAAACTGAGAAGAAGAGCTGCAACTATTCCAGGCAAATACAATGGAAATGAAACTCTAAAAAATGTCCCCCATGCATTTTCCCCTAAATCTCTAGAGGCCTCTTCAAGTGAAAAATCAAAACCTTCGATACGAGCTATAAGTATTAACATTGCAAAAGGTGTACAAAATAAAGTGTGACCAATTGTGACTGGAACGAGACCTAATTTAAATCCAAGATTAACCCAAATTATAAGTATAGCTACAGCCAAAATAATTTCAGGTATCAAAAATGGCATCATTATACCTCCATAAGAGATCTTTTCCCCTCTAAATTTATATCGAGCAAATGCCTTTGCAGCAAAAAGTGCAATGATTGTGCTAATGACACTCGCAACTACTCCTACTTTTATACTCGCCCATAGAGCCTTATGTAGATTTCTTTTTGACCACATCTCTTCGTAGTGTTCCGTTGTAAATCCAGCGAGAGGGAATGACATATAATTTGCGTCGTTAAAACTAAATATAGGCAAGAATAAAACTGGCACATACAGAAACCCAAAATATAAAAGAGTATAAATCAGTAATGTATTATTTTTTTCGTTCATTTTTAAGTTAACCTTTGTGTTAGTTTTTTTGTTACATTCGAAACAATTATAGTTATGAGCACAACAGTTGTTAACATAATTGTAGCTGAAGCTGCTCCAAGAGGAATATTATTTATTTTTCCAAAATAAGCCTGAATCATATTTGAAAGCATACGACCATCAGTTCCTCCAAGTAAAGCTGGAGTTACATAATCACCTACTGTTGGAATAAATATGATTAATATTGCACCTATTACACCAGGTAACGATAATGGAAATGTAATTTTCCAAAATACTTCAAATCGAGAGAGCCCAAGATCTCTTCCAGCTTCAATAAAAGAAAAATCAATTTTTTCTAACGAAACATATAAAGGTAGTAACGCAAACGCTGCCCATGCATGAGTTAAAGTAATAACTACTGCGGTCTCTGAATACATTAAGAATGTAAGAGGTTCGCTAAGAATTCCAGCATTAATCAATGAAGAGTTTATCACTCCTTTTGTTCCAAGGATAATTTTCCAAGAGAATACTCTTAATAAATAAGAAGTCCAAAAAGGTAAAGTAAGTAAAACAAGCCACAGCATTTTGTTTTTTTTGACATAAAAAGCGATGTAATAGCAAACTGGGTATGCTGTTATAAGTGTAATTAGTGTTACGAGAAATGATATTTTAATTGATTTTATTAGAAGTGTGACCAATAATTTTTTTTGAAAGAAATCAATATATCTTTGAAATGTAAAAGTATAATCAATCTCCATCATACTAACTTGAGTAAACATACTAAAGCTCAGCATTAGGGCCATTGGGACGATCATAGCTAAAATAACTAAAATTAAAGCTGGTGATAATAAAGAATAGGCTTTAACATTATCATGTTTTGCATAAATTTTTTTCAAAAAGCCTATCATATTTTCTTTTACAACTCCTTATTTATTCAATTAAAGATTTCAAACCTCTTTTATAAAGAGAATTTGCAATTATTATTCTATGAATTTCACTTGTCCCTTCCCAAATACGATCGACTCGTAGTTCCCTATAGTATCTTTCAGCAACATTTTCCCTCATATATCCTCTTCCACCAAAAATTTGTACTGCACGGTCTGCAATTTTGTTAGCCATTTCAGAGGCTAATAATTTTATCATGGAACATTTTCCATGTAAAATTTTAACATCTTGATTTGAATCATGAGCTTTGCATATTTCATAGAGCATTAATCTAGTTGAAGCTAATTCATTGACACAATCTGCAAGCATAAATTGTATTGCTTGATAATTTGATATTTTATCTCCAAAAGACTCTCTTTCTTTTGCAAAAATTGTTGCTTCATCTATTAATCTCTCTGCTGCCCCACAACATCTTGCTGCTATTCCCAGTCTCTCATGTCTAAACCAAGAATGAGTATAATCCATACCTATACCTTCATTACCTATTATATTTTTAGAAGGTATAGAAACATTATTAAAACGATAAATACTGTGATGATGAGCATAAGTATGACTAAATTTAGGAGTATCTATTAATTCAATACCTTCTGTATCTTTATCAATTATAAAAAGTGAGTGTTTGTCTTTATTTTCACCAGATTTAATTTTTGCTTGTAAAAAGAAAAAATCTGCAAGATTTGCACTAGTCACATACCATTTTTCACCATTGATTATGTATTGATCTCCCTTTTTTTCAGCAGTAGTCTCTATAGAGCCATCTACATCAGAGCCTGCACCTTTTTCAGTAATTGCATAACATTCTTTTTTTGTTCCATTTAACAGTGGCTTTAAATAATTTTCTTTTTGAAAGTCATTGAAATTTTCTTCCATCCAATCTTGTGCTTCTGAAAAACACCAACATAAAGCATTAGTAACACGACCTAATTGTTCCCAAATAATCATTTGCTCAAACATATTTAATCCTAACCCACCACTTTCTTTTGATATTCCCATACCAGGAAGTCCCAGAGAAATTGCAATATCTCGATGTTTTTTTTCTATATCTTTTGGTAGATCTCCATCATTTTTTTCAGCATGAACTTCCCAAGGTATAAGCTCATCATTAACAAATTTTCTTATTTTTTTTTGCCACTCTAGGGCCTTTGGAGTCATTCCACTATACATAGTTATAAAATTCTTTTAAATTGTTTAGGGAAATTTGATTTAATAAACTCAAAACAAATTTTTTTTGATTGTATTCTATTAAAAGTATCAGGGTCTTCTAATTGATCTAACCATAAACCCATTATTAAAGCTTGAAAACCTCTTGCTATATTTTTTTCAGACAATTTAACTTTTTCCTTTTTTATTAAATCCAAAAAGATATTTTCAGTAACTGATTGATAATATAAATCACGATCTTTACATATTTGATGATAAGAAGGTTTGTATTTAATTTCACTAAAAAAAGTAAACCAAACAGCTATTTTTTCTCTGGTACAGATTTTTTTACTAAAATCATTCTTAATAATTCCTATTATTTTTTTTCTTGGATCACTTCCAGCTTTAGAAATACTTTTTTGAAATGAGAGAAGATATTCATTCGAAATAAATTTTAAAGTTTCAATTAATAACAGTTCTTTACTTTTGAAATGAAAATTTACTATACCTTGAGATAAACCTGCCCCTTGAGAGACATCTTGCATTGTTAATTGGTGTATTCCTTTTTTTGATAAATTCTTAATTGTTGAAGATATCAATTTTAAATTACTATTTTTCTTATTTTCTAATCTAATATTTCGGTGTCTCATAAAATTATAAAAACATTAATAGTTTTTCATAAAAAGCTTGATTTTACAAGAAATTTGGTTGAATGGTCATTCAAAGAAATATAAGAAAATACTATGAACAAATCTAAATATGATGTTGCGATTATTGGTGGAGGTCATAATGGGCTTACAACAGCATGTTATTTAGCAAAAGCTGGACTAAAGGTTATTGTTGTAGAAAGACATGATTATGTGGGAGGAGCTGCTGTCAGTAGAGAGCTTCATCCGGGTTGGACTTATTCAAACTGTTCATATGTTTGTAGTTTACTTAGACCTGAAATTTTTAGAGATTTAGAATTATCCAAACATGGATTACAAATCATTCCATATGAAGGTAGTGCTAGTATGCTTAATGATGGGAGATTTTATGCTCACTATCAGGATCACGATTTAACTTATAGGTCCATTGCTCAATTTTCAAAAAAGGATGCTGAGGCTTATGATAGATTTGGAAAAGATGTGATGCGACAATGTAAAATTATTAAACCTCTTTTAAAAATGACACCTCCTGACCCAACTTCTTTTAAGCCAAAAGATATAATGGGTCTTTTTGAATTTGCAAAATATTTTGCTGCTAAAGATGAACTTGGAGGTTTAGGAGAAAAAGAAATATATGACACAATTCGTTTCTGGACAATGAGCGTCAGAGATTATCTCGAAGAATATTTTGAATCAGAAATTGTCAAAGTACATTTAGCTGGTTCTGCAATTATTGGAACAGCGCTAGGTCCCTATTCTCCAGGATCTGCATATGTATTGCTGCATCATTATATGGGAGAAGTAGATGGTACTGTTGGGGCGTGGGGTTATGCTAGAGGGGGTATGGGTTCAATTACAAAAGCTATGGCATCCTCTTTTAAATCAAAAAATGGAGAAATTAAAGCTAGTTCACCAGTCACAAAAATTCTTATTAAAAATAATAAAAGTTATGGCCTTGTTCTTGAAAATGGTGATGAAATTTATGCTGATAAAATAGTTTCAAACCTTGATGTCAAAAGAACTTTTTTAAAAGTTGTTGAGGAGAAAGAATTACCTAATGATTTTTACAAAGCAGTAAAAAATTTTAAAATTCGAGGTTCTTCAGGAAAATTAAATATTGCTCTTGATGATCTGCCTATTTGGAAAAGTATTCCAGAGGGTGATCCAGCTGGAACAGGTGATTTACATATAACGCAAAATATTGAAGAGATGGAAGGAGCATATGATGATTGGAAAGATGGTAAGTGGTCTCAATTTCCGTATGTTGATATGTGTATTCCAAGTATAAATGATCCCACTATGGCTCCTCAAGGAAAACACTATATGTCTGTTTTTATTCAATATGTTCCATACAATTTAGCAGATGGCGGATGGACAGAAGAAAAGCGTCTTGAATTTGGCAAACATGTGATGAGTAGGATTGGAAATTATTCAACAAACTTCAATGATATCATTAATCATGCAGAAATTAGAACTCCTAAAGAATTAGAAGCAGAAGTTGGATTAACTGAAGGAAATATTTTTCAAGGTGAGCTTACCATGGATCAGTTAATGTTTAATCGTCCTGTACCTGGTTATGCTCAATATAAAACACCTATAAAAAATCTTTATATGTGTGGTTCTAGCACCCATCCTGGCGGAGGAGTAATGGGAGCACCTGGAGCAAATGCTGCAAGAGAAATATTAAAAGATTTAAACAAAAAGATATCAACACATTATATATGAAAAAATTTGATGTAATAATAATTGGAGGTGGGCACAATGGTTTAGTTGCATCTTCATATCTAGCCAAAAAAGGTAAAAAAGTTTTGGTAATTGAAAAAAATGAGCATGTTGGAGGATTGGCGGAATATGCAAATTCACTAAATTGTATTTCTCCAATCATTAAAAAAGAATTAAATATCAATATTCATAATATTGAAGATACAAATTACATTATATCTCTTGAAGATAATCAAAATCATACAATACTAGAGAATAAAAAAGATAAACTATCTTTTATAAAAACAAATGCTGATCAAAGTGATCAGAAAACATTTTTATCAATTATTAATAACTATAAATTATTTTCAAAAACTCTTGGTTCTTTTATGTATCAAAAACCCCCAAGAGTTAAATCAGGAAAAAGGTCAGACTTATTTCAATTAATTTCCATGGGATGGAATATTAGAAAATTAGGTAAAAAAAATATGCGAGAGCTATTAAGAGTAATTGGTTTAAATATTGCTGATGATTTAGAAGATAATTTAAATAATGATAACTTAAAGAGTTTATTATCCCATGAATCAGTTTTGGGCTCAAACTTGGGGCCTAGATCTCCTGGCTCAATATTAACTTTACTTTATAAGCAGGCAATCAATGATAATATTTTTAATTTAAAGAATATAGAAGTTACCAACTATATTAATCAATTAGAAGATTATTGTAAAAAAAATACAGTAGAAATCATTAAATCCTCTGAGGTTAAAAAAATAGTAACTAAGGATAACTCTGTTACTGGCATTCAATTAAACAATGACGAAATTATAGAATCAAAATATGTTATGTCTAATGCCGACCCTAAAACCACTTACTTAAATTTATTAGGTGCAGAAATATTAGATACTGATTTTATTAGAAGAATTAAAAATTTTAGAAACAAAGGAAATGTTGCTAAACTTGAATTAGTTTTAGAAAATGAGATTAATATTAAAAATATTGATAAGAAAATGTATGGAAAATTTATTTACGCTCCAAGTATAAAATATATAGAACATGCATTTAATGCTAATAAGTATAATCAGTACTCTAAAAATCCATGTTTGGAATTTTATGTTAATGCTAATACTTTGTCAGCCAACATTTATTATGTTCCATATTTAGTTAATGCTAGTCATCAAGAAAATGAAGTAATTGAAAGGTGTGTTGGTATTTTAAGGAAATTTATTCCAGATATGAAAATAAAAAAACAAGAACTTATTACTCCAAATCAAATGGAGGAAAAATATAATATAGCTGGTGGTCATTGGCATCACGGTGATTTAGAAATAGATCAATTATTTATGATGAGACCTTTTTATGGATCTTCTCAATATTCAACTCCTGTTAACGGTTTATATTTATGTAGTGCTGGCACTCATCCTGGAGGAGGATTAACTGGTATCAATGGTATTAATGCAGCAAAAAAATTAATAGAGGACACAAAATAATGAATACAGAAAAAATTTCATATAAAAAACCTCTATTAGAAACACCTTTTCATGAAAGAACATTTGAGCACTGTTTTGCAAATGATTGGTATAGATGGGCTGGGTATAAAGTTGCAAAAGAATACTCTTCAACAGAACTTGAGTACACTTCAATGAGAAATACTGCAGGAGTAATAGATATTACTCCAATGCACAAATATGAAATTAAAGGTAAAGATGCAAAATCATTTATTAATAAGTTAATTACAAAAGATATTACTAAAATTCAATCTAATCAAGTTGCATATGGTATATGGTGCAATGAAGATGGAATGGTGATTGATGATGGAACAATATTTTGTTTAAATGAAAATCATTATAGAATTTTTTGTGCAGAACGAAATCTTAATTGGTTTTGTGATACAGCTACTGGATTTAATGTAACTATTGAAGATATCAGTCAATCAATAGCAGCCCTAGCATTTCAAGGTCCTCTATCTTGTAAAATATTAAATTTATTAAAGGTAGAAAATATTGAAAATCTTAAACCATTTCATTTTAATGATTTTAATCTTGAAAAACATAATGTCACAATTTCTAGAACAGGTTTTTCTGGAGATTTGGGTTATGAAATATGGTGTGATCCTTCTCAAGCTATTGATGTATGGGATAGTTTATTTAAATTTAATAGAGATTATAAAGTACTAGCAGCAGGAATGAACGCACTTGAAATGGTGAGAATTGAAGCTGGATTTATTCAACCTAATGTAGATTTTATGTCTGCGGAACAAGCTTTAAGACCAAATAGAATGAGAAATCCTTATGAATTAGGTTTAGGTTGGTTAGTAAATCTAGAAAAAGAGTACTTTACTGGAAAACAAGCATTAATTCGACATAAAGAAAATGGGCCTGAAAAAAAACTCGTGGGATTGGATGTCGAAGGAGATAAGCCTGCTGTGGGCTCTGTACTGTACGATAATATTAAAAAAAATCAAGCCAAAGAAATTGGTATAGTTACTGCAGCAATGTGGTCCCCTGTCCTAAAATCTAATATTGCGATTGGATTTGTAAACAAAGAGCATTATAATTTAGGGTCAAATGTTTATGCTGAAATATATCATCCAGAAGAGTTGGATTACAGAAAAATTTGGGCTGAATGCAAAGTGGTTAAAAAGCAATTTTTTAACAATCCAAGAAAAAATGCTATACCCGCATTAACATAAAATGGAAAAAACATTTTTTTATGGAATTTAATCTTTCAGAAGAACAAAATCTTTTAATTGATACTACTAAATCATTTGTAAAGGCAGAACTATTACAACATGAAGAATTGTTGGAAAAAACAAACAATTTGCCAAAAGAATTGTATGATGAAATTAAGAAAAAAAGTATTGAAGCAGGTTTATATGCTTGCAATATGCCAACTGAACATGGTGGAGGTGGTTTAAATGCTTTTGATTTAACTTTAGTAGAAAAACATCTTGGATTTGCATCACTAGCTTTAGCAGAAATTGCCTGGCGACCTCAAAATATTCTAATGGCTTGTGAAGGTGAGCTGGTAAATGAATACTTAAAACCTACTATTACTGGCGAGAGAAAAGACTGTATTGCAATGACTGAACCTGGAGCAGGTTCAGATTTACGTGGGATGAAAACAAAGGCAGTTAAAGACGATAATGATTGGATTATAAACGGAACTAAACATTTTATATCTAATGCTCACATCTCTGACTTTGTTGTTCTTTTCGCTTCAACAGGTGAAGATGATAAAGGTAGAAATTTACTTTCATGTTTTTTAGTTGATTTAAAACAAAAAGGAGTTGAAGTTGCTAAAGGGTATGACTGTGTCTCTCACAGAGGTTATGTTAATAATATATTACATTTTAATGATTGCAGAATCCCAGCAAGAAATATTTTGGGTGAGAAAGATAAAGGCTTTGAATTAATGAATGTTTGGCTGGAAGCAACTCGATTAACAGTTGCTGCAACTTCAGTTTCTAGAGCAGAAAGAGCTTTTGATATAGCTTTAGATTGGTCTGCTAATAGAAAACAATTTGGAAAAGTAATAGGAAAGTTTCAAGGTGTTTCATTTAAACTAGCTGATATGGCCACTGAAATTAAGCTTGGAAACTTAATGTTAATGGAATCAGCTTGGAAAATTGATCAAAAAACACTTACTTCTCAAGATGCTGCTATGACAAAATTATTTTGTACGGAAATGTTAAGCAGAGTTTCAGATGAAGCAATTCAAATTTGTGGAGGTATGGGGTTAATGGCAGATATACCTCTAGAAAGAATATGGCGAGATGCAAGAATAGAAAGAATATGGGAAGGAACGAGTGAGATACAGAGACATATTATATCCCGCTCTTTATTAAGACCACTTGGGGCTTAATGTCCAAAAATTTTAAAAAACTTTTTCAACCTAAAAGTTTAGCTATTGTTGGAGGTTATTGGGCTGATTTTGTTGTTGAGGGAAATCGTAAATTAGGATTCAAAGGTCCAATTTGGCGAATTAACCCAAATAGAAAAAGTGATAAAAAGAATAAATATTATAAAAGTATAAAAGAATTACCTGGTATACCTGATTGTGTATACATAGCTGTATCTAGAGATTTAACTATAGATGCTATAAAAGAATTTCAATCTATTGGAACTGGAGGAGCAGTATGCTTAGCTTCTAGATTTTCTGAAACAAATTCTAAAGAAGGTTTAAGAAAAACTAACCAATTAATAAAAAATGCTAATGGTATGCCCTTTTTAGGTCCAAACTGTTATGGATTTATTAATTATCTTGATAAAGTATCTGTCTGGTCTGATCAAGTTGCTGGTGAGCCAACAAAAAAAGGAATTGCTTTTATTTGTCAAAGTGGAACTATAGGTAACACTATTAGTTTTAATGAAAGATCACTTCCACTTGGTTATATTATTTCTGTTGGCAATCAAACTTGTATCACAATAGAAGATATTATTGACTATACATTGAATGATAAAAGAATAACTGCAATAGGTGTATATGCTGAAAGTTTTACTAATATAGATTTATTTTTTAAAGTTTTAAAAAAAGCTAAGGATAAAAAGATTCCCATAGCTATTGTTAAAGTTGGTCGATCAAAAATTGCTTCGGATACAATTATGTCTCATACAGGCTCTCTAAGTGGCAAAGAAGATATTTATGACTCTATTTTTAAACAAATGGGAGTGACAAGATGTAATTCTTTATCTGAGCTTTCTGAAACTCTAAAGATATTTCATACAGCTGGAATATTAAAAAGTAACAAAATATCGATAATGGGTCCTTCTGGTGGAGATATGGCAATGATAGGTGATTTATCAGAGAAGCTCTCTATTAATTATTCTGATATTCCAAAATCAATCACAAATAGTCTAAAAAAAGTTAATCATGAAGGTGTTATAATTTCTAATCCTTTTGATTTACAAACATATAATTGGAATGACCCTAAATCATTAAGAAAGACCTTTGATTTAATGTTTAAGGCAAATTTTGATTTAATTGCTTTAATGTTAGATTTTCCAAATATGAAAGATTGTGATGTTGAAGAATGGGAAGCCATTGTTGAACAATTTATTTTATCAAATAAATCAAAAAAAACTAAAGCTGCGCTTATTGCTTCCCTACCTGAAACTTTACCCAAACATATTAGAGATAAATGCTTTAAATCAGGAATTGTTCCATTACAGGGATTGCAAGAAGCTCTTTTTGCAATCAATAGTTCTATTGTTGTAAAAAAGGCTTGGACTAAATCTTATTCTTTAAAAAAAATTAAGTATAAGAAAAGTAATAAAAAAAATATAAAAACTTATACTGAATTTCAATCAAAAAAAATTTTACATAAATATGGAATTAAGATTCCTAATTCTATTTTATCAAATAGAAATAAAGCTATAAAAGACTCCAAACAAATTGGTTTTCCATTAGTTTTAAAAATTAATTCAAAAAAAATAATTCATAAAACTGAGTTAAAAGGTGTTTTTACTAATGTAGAATCAGAGACTGAAGTTAAAAAGAATATTAATCATCTCTCTAAACTTGGAAATAGTTTCTTAATAGAAAAAATGATCAAGAATAAAGTAGCTGAAATTATAATAGGAATAAAAGTTGATGATCAATTTGGTCCTTTAATTGTCATTGGATCAGGTGGAATTTATACTGAATTAATTAATGATAGTGTTACACTTTTACTTCCCTTAAAAGAACAAGTTGTTTTAGATGCAATAAACAATTTAAGAATTAGTAAATTACTCTATGGATATAGAGGAAAAGAAGAAGGTGATATTAATGCTCTTATCGAAACAGTCTTAAAACTGGGTAAATTTGTTGAAAAAAATGCATCAAATTTAGTAGAAGCAGATATTAATCCTTTAATAATTTGTAATAAAGGAAAAGGAGTCATTGCTGCAGACGCACTGATACATTATTTAGAAGAAATAAAATAAAATATGAATGATCCAATTAAAGTAAAAAAAGAAAACTCTATTTTAGAAGTAACTATTGATCGACCAAAAGCTAATGCCATTGATGCAAAAACTAGTATAATTTTAGGAGATATTTTTGCGGACTTTAGAGATAATCCAAATCTTAAAGTTGCTATTGTAACTGGAAGTGGTGAGAAATTTTTTTCAGCTGGATGGGATCTTAAAGCAGTAAATGAAGGAGAAGCTGCTGATGCAGATTATGGCGTAGGTGGATTTGGAGGATTGCAAGAATTACCAAATATGAACAAACCTATTATTTCTGCTGTTAATGGTATTGCATGTGGAGGTGGTTTTGAAATCATGATTTCAGCAGATATTATTATTGCTGCAGATCACGCTACTTTTGCTTTACCTGAAATCAATGTGGGTGTCATAGCTGATGCGGCAACTATAAAACTAAGAAGAAGAATTCCCTACCATGTAGCCGTCGAATTTTTAATGACAGGTAGATGGATGGATGTCAAAGAAGCAAAGCACTGGGGTTTAGTTAATGAAATAGTTGATAAAAAAGATTTATTAAAAAGATCCTGGGAAATTGCTGATAAAATTTCAAAAGGACCTAATTTAATATATTCATCAATCAAAGAAGTTTTAAGAGAGACAGAAAATGAAAAGGAGATACCTTCTTTTGATATTCTTCGATCCTTAGAAACTGTAAAGAAGGTTTATGGAAGTGAAGACTTAAAAGAAGGCGCCTCTTCTTTTGTAAAAAAAACTGATCCAAATTGGAAAGATAAATAGTTAACAATTTTAATTATTTCATTGAATGCTCATTCAGTGAATGATAAAACTACTTAATGAAAAACGATTATATTAGTGAAATTCATAAAAAAGATAGATTAGTTCTTCATCCTTATGAAGATACAAATACAAGAGGAACATATAACCGTAAACTAATTACAAAATCAGATAATATTTATTTATATGATGAAAATGGGACTGAATATATTGATGGTCCTGGAGGAATGTGGTGTAATAATATTGGCCACGGCAATAAGGAAATTGGAGAAGCCGTAAAAAAACAACTTGAAAAATTAGAATATTGTAGTCCTTTTTCAGAATCTACTGAAATATCAGCTGAATTAGCTTCAGTTTTATCAGAGTTATCTCCCGGTGATCTGAATACAGTTTTTTTTACCACCGATGGATCAACTGCAAATGATACTGCTTTAAGATTTATAATGTTTTATAATAATATGCTAGGTCGTCCTAATAAAAAACATATCATTACAAGAAATAAAGCTTATCACGGCAGTACCTATTTAACAGGGTCAATAACTGGGAAAGATAGAGAAAAAAATAATTTTGATTTTGAAAAAGATTTTATCCATCATTTAAGTGCTCCTTTAGAGTATAGAAGAAAAGATAATCAAACTGTGGAAGAGTTTTGTGATGATCTGGTGAAAGAATTTGAAAATAAAATTCTTGAGCTTGGTTCTGAAAATGTCGCTGCTTTTATAGCAGAACCTATTATGGCATCTGGAGGATGTATAGTTCCACCAGAAGGTTATTTAAAAAAAATTTGGGAAATTTGTAAAAAAAATGATGTACTTTTTATATCTGATGAAGTTGTTACTGGCTTTGGAAGAATAGGTCATTTTTTTGCTTCAGAAAAAGTATTTGGAATAAAACCTGACATTATAACTTGTGCTAAAGGTATCACTTCAGGATATATGCCTTTGGGCGCTGTTTTATTTTCAGATAAATTGCTTAATGATCTCAAAAATGATTCTGCTCTTTTTTTTCATGGATATACATATTCAGGTCACCCCGCTTGTTGTGCAGCAGCATTGAAGAATATAGAAATTATTAAAAGAGATAAAATTCTTGAACATGTTCAAAATATAGAACCTTACTTTCATCAACAATTAAAAAAATTATACGATTTACCAATTGTAGGAGATATAAGAGGCAAAGGACTTATGGCTGGAATAGAATGCGTGATTAATAAAGATAGTAAAGAGGCTTTAGTATTAGATAAAGCCATAGGCTCTAGAATTGACGAAGAGTCATTAAAATTGGGATTAATAATTCGTCCACTTTATCATATATGTGTTTTATCTCCTGCTTTAATTATTTCAAAAAATCAAATTGATACTCTTGTAGATAAATTATATTTAGCAATTAAAAATACAATAACACAATTAGAAGTAGAGGGCTTATGGAAAGGTTAAAACTTCTTAATGCTTTCCAATATTAAAAGATATTTTGACTTTAGTTCAATAAATTCTAGTATAAAATATTTATCTATTGTTGCTTTCTTTACAGGCACAGTCCTTGGTTATTTTTTCACAATAATAGTAATTTTACAAAAATATGCAGGTTATTCAGAATCAATAATTGGTTTAATTGCTTCTAGTTTTTCTTTTGGGTTAATGTCTGCAGGATTTTTTGTGTCTAAAACTTTAGATAGATTTGGATTATTTAATACACTGATATTCTCAGTATGTATTCAAGCCTTATGTGTTATTTCTATGTTTGTATATTTTAATCCAATAAATTTTGTCATTTGTCATTTTATCATGGGACTTACGGGAGGCATGAATTGGATGACAATGGATACTTGGGTAAATATTGTTTCTAATAACAATAATAGAGGGAAATCTATAGGTTTATATAATTCTGCAATTTCAATTGGTTTTGGTGTAGGGCCATTAATTGTAGCTGTTTTAGGAAGTAAAGGATCTTTACCAATTTTTATATGCTTAATATTAATGGCTTTCAGAATTTTTATGATTATTTTAATAAAGAAACATATCGAAAATGTAGAAATACCTAAGCAAAAGAAACAAATTAGTTTTTCATTCATTGTAATGGCCCCTTTTGTTTTTGTTGCTATATTTATTGGGGGAATTAATGACTCTACTTTCGGTGCTTTATTTCCAGCATTTATGATAAATGAATTCTTTTCTGACAGACAAATTGGTTTCTATTATTTTTTGGGAGCTTTTGCTGGTGTCTTATCTCAACCTTTTGTAGGAGCATTAAGTGATAAAATAGATAAAAGAAAATTAATTTTTATTTTTCTTTGTGGAAATATTATATGGCCACTACTCCTATTAAAAACTATAAACTTAGATTACGCTGTTTACTTATCAGTAATTATATGGGGTTGTTCAAGTATTAGTTTGTATACTGTGACTTTGGCCTATTTAGGACAAAGGATAAAAATAAAGGAAATAGCAATAGCTACCTCATTATTCATCATAATATATGAAGCAGGAGAATTCATAGGGCCTATTTCCGTAGGTATAGTTATGGACAGTATTGGAAATAATGGATTTATTTATAGCCTATTAATATTTACTAGTTTTAGTATAATAATTGGATTTATCAGATCAGTTTTAAAAAATGACAATAAAAATAATTAAAGCAAAAAAAGAGAATATTAATGATGTTGGCATTCTATTTGATTTATATAGGCAATTTTATAAATATAATCCTGAATTAAAAAAATCTACAAAATATATTAAAGAGAGAATTTCCAAAAAAGACTCAACCATTTTTGTATGTTACCAAGATAAGGAGGCATGCGGATTTGTGCAATTATATGAAACTTTTGATTCCCTTAATATTAATAAAAAATTAATCTTATATGATTTGTTTGTAAAAGAAACTTTTAGAAAAAAAAGAATAGGTAGAAAATTAATGAATACTGCAAAAAAATTTGCTGTTAAAAAGAAAATTAAAATAATAGAATTATCTACTGCAATTACTAATAAGAAGGCTCAATCACTTTATGAATCTCTTGAATATAAAAGAGATAAAGAATATTATAATTACTATTTAGAGTTATAAAATATGAAAACTGTAAAATTCAATGAAATGAAAGATGGTGACAAAGAAGATTATGAACTGCTTGCTAAATTTGAAGATAAATACATAGAAGGTACGGCTGATAGAGTTATTCGCATATTAAAAGGACTAGATAGTTCATTAGGTGGATACAAAGTTTCTAGATTAGAACACTCATTACAAACTGCCTCAAGAGCATTGAGGGATAATGCCTCAGAAGAAATGATAGTTGCAGCCCTACTTCATGATATTGGAGATGAAATAGCACCTTTAAATCATTCAGAAATATCTGCAGCAGTATTAAGACCTTTTGTTTCTGAAAAAACTCATTGGATAGTTCAAAAACATGGATTATTTCAATCTTATTATTATAATCATTATTATGGTAATGATCGAAATTTAAGAGATAAATATAAAGATCATCCTTTTTTTGAAGATACTGTTAATTTTTGTTCAAGGTGGGATCAAAATTCCTTTAATCCAAATTATGATACCATCCCCCTTAAAGACTTTATTCCTATAGTTTATAAAATTTTTAATAGAGTCCCTCACAAACATGTATATTTAGGACTTTAATTAAATTATTTTTTTAATTTATTTATAAGATGTAAATTTCCTGGATTAAAATTGCTTTTGTTATCTTCTATAAAGTTTTTAATTAAATTACTTTTAGATTCTTCAAATTCTGTTACTTTACGAGAATTCAAATCTACATATAGTGAACAAACTTCGGTTGTGGCTGCTAGGTATTTCTCTGACTTATGAATCATTTCAAGTTTATAAACAATACGTTTTTTGTCAAAATCAATAAAAAGTAAATTAATATCAACTTCATCTCCAACCTTAACTTCCATGTCATAAGTTGTATGCGATTCTACAGCAAAAGTAGTTCTTTTTTCAATTTTAGCTGCATCTTCTCCTATATTAAATTTTTGCAGTAAAACTTCCCAAGCAGAATCAAAAAGATGAATATAAAAAGCGAGGTTCATGTGACCATTATAATCAGTCCATTCAGACTTAACTCGACCTGTTTTTAAATAAATACTCACTTGTCTAATTCCTTATTCTGAGATACATCAAATTATATTAAAAATGAACAATGAAGTTATAATAAGTTGTGCTGTTACTGGTTCTGGAGATACTGCTAAAAAGCATCCTGAACTTCCAATAACTCCAAAACAAATAGCCGATGCGGCTATTGAGGCAGCTAAAGAGGGAGCGGCTATTGCTCATATGCATGTGCGAGAACCAGATGGAAAACCTAGTAGAAAACTTGAATACTATAAAGAGGTTGCAGATAGAATCAGATCAAGCGATACTGATGTTGTAATCAATTTTACTACTGGTATGGGAGGAGACTTTGAAGTTGGAGAAGGAAAAGATCCTTTAAATCCTATAGGGCCTAACACTGATATGGTGCATGCTCTTGATCGTTTAGAACATGTTGAGGAATTATTGCCAGAAATATGTACTTTAGATTGTGGCTCTTTGAATTTTGGAGATACAAATATGTTATTTGTCCATACTCCAATTCAATTGAGAGCTGCTGCAAAAAAAATGCAAGATTTAGGAGTTAAACCAGAAATGGAAGCTTTTGAAATGGGGCACTTATGGTTTGCAAATCAATTATATAAAGAAGGATTAGTTGATGGACCTCCAATGTATCAAATATGTTTAGGTATACCTTGGGGCTCTCCAGCTGATACAAGCTCAATGAAAGTAATGGCAGATATGATACCTCCCGAAGGTATCTGGGCTGGTTTTGGTATAGGAAGACATCAAATGCCTATGGCTGCTCAAGCTGTAATTTTAGGTGGAAATGTTCGCGTAGGTCTTGAAGATAATTTATATTTAAAAAAAGGAGTATTAGCATCAAATGGTCAATTAGTTGAAAAAGCAGCAAGAATAGTTGATGATTTGGGTGCTAGGATATTAAATCCTGAAGAAGTAAGGAAAAAATTAAAATTAAAAAAAAATTTTTAAATTTTTATGAGTATTGAATCAAAATATGTTGCCTTGAAAGAATACATACCTATGGGAAATCCTAGTTTATCTCATTTTGATTTAAAATCTGAAACAATTTCTCTAAAAAATAATGATGAAGTTTTAGTAGCTAATAAATGGATATCTGTGGATCCTTATATGAGAGCTAGGATGACTGAAAGAAAAAATTACAAACCTCCTTTTGAAATTGGAAAACCTATGGAAGGAACAGCAATTGGAGAAATAATTGAGAGTAAATCAAATAATTTTAAAAAAGGAGATTTCGTACTAAGTGAATTTGGTTGGAGAGATAATTTTATTGCAAATTCAGACTCGCTTAAAAAAATTAACCCTATTAATGTTCCTATACAAACATACTTAGGTCCTTTAGGTTTTACTGGTCATACAGCATATATTGGACTTTTTAGAATAGCAAAAATAAAACAAAACCAAACTATTCTTGTTTCTTCTGCAGCAGGAAGTGTAGGATCTACTGTTTGTCAAATTGCTAAAATATTAGGATGTAAAGTTATTGCAAGTACTGGTAGTGATGAAAAAGTAGAGTGGCTAAAAAAAGAAATTGGTGTTGATCATGCTTTTAATTACAAAAAAATTGATAATCTAGTTTTGCACTTTAAAGATATTTGTCCAGAAGGTTTTGATATTTACTTTGATAATGTTGGAGGAGATTTTCTTGAGGCGGCAATTTTTAGAATGAAAAATTTTGGTAGAATTGTTATTTGTGGAAGGATTTCTCAAATGAATGCAACTTCACCTGGTGAAGGATTAAAAAATATGGCTCATGTTTTAGTAAAGAGATTAACTATTAAAGGTTTTTTAATATTTGATCACTATGATGATTATAAAGATTTTGAAAACGATATGAGCAATTGGGTAATAAATAAAAAAATTAAATGGAGAGAAACTATTGTTGAGGGGATTGAAAATTCACCTCAAGCTTTCTTAGACTTATTAAATGGCAAAAATATAGGCAAAATGATTGTTAAAATCTAAACAGTCACATAAGGGGACGTCCCTCTATAATTAATATCTAATTTTAAATCTTTATCTATGGGAGGAAATGCTCTTTGTTGACAATTAATTCTAGGACATATCCTGCATGAAATTCCTATGGGTGTCTCTAAGTTTTTATTTTGAATGTCCATTCCTTCTGAATATGTTAATTCTTTTGCATATTGAATATCACAACCTAAGCCAATAGAAACAAAACTTTTTGGCATACCATGTTTTTCTATTCCTTTTTCAAAAGCTCTAGCTATACAAAAATACACTTTTCCATCTGGCATTCTTGATATTTGAGGATGAATTTTCCCTGGATTTAAAAAAGCTATATATACATTCCATCTGGGGCATGAGCCTCCATGTCTTGGAATATGAATACCAGATAAAGAAAATCTTTTAGATACATTCCCTGCTATATCTGTTTTTAAAAAATGAAATGGAACTCCTTCAGCACCAGGTCTTTGTAAATTAGTTAAACGATGAGTAATTTGTTCAAAACTAGCAGCATAATGATGCATTAATATCTCAATGTCATATTTATATTTTTTTGCACTTTTAAGAAAATCATCATAAGGCATCAATAGTGCAGCTGAAAAATAATTTAATAATGATATTTTAAGTAAAGCAATTAATTCATCTGAATAAAATTTATTTTTATTAATTATTTGCTCTATAATTTTTTGACATTCGCAATAACCTATTTGGTAGGCTAGATGAAAATTTCTAGCAGTATAGGTAAGCATTTCTGATAAAATAAGAGTATTATTTTTGTCATCAAATTTTTTAACTGATTTTTCATCTTCTTCTGGTGGTACTATTTTAACTTTTATATTATGCTCGCTTTGTAAATAACTTGTAAATTTGATTTCAGTAGACCCTATTCCAGGCCCAAACTGTAAACCAATTTTATCTCTTAATGACTCAGCTTTTTTTTCTAAAGAATCAAAATAATTTTTATTTTCTTGCAAAAAGTCTGAAACAATTTCTACTGGCAAACGAGTAGATTTTCTTTCTGAAATACCTGATTCTACATCCATAATTTCAAGACGATTTTGCATATCATCTCTTAAGCTCTTGTAAGAATCATTGAGCATCAACAATGCTTTAGCAATATTAGGATTGCTACCAATAAATTCAGCAGTCTCTAAATTAGTAATGTCTAAGTCATCAAATATTTCATTACTTAAAACTTCCATTGTGTCAGCTAATATTCTTTTATTACTCTCTACTGTTAAATCTTTTAAAGAGAGGTTAAGCTCATTACCTATTTTGATCAAAAGAGGAACAGTAAGTGTTCTTCTACCGTTTTCTAAAAGATTTAAATAACTTGCTGATATACCAAGATTTTTTGAAAAATCAGATTGAGATATGCCCTTTGATCTCCGCTCTTTTCTAATTCTAGGACCTAAGTTTATTAATTCAGAAGATTTCATATTTACAAAATTTACAAATTAAGATTTTTTACAATCATGTTCTTTACATAAATTATGGCTGAAATTCAAAAAAAAAATTGATTTTTTTTAAATTAGTAAATAATGTCAATTATCAAGGAAAATAATGAAAAAAAAAGAAAAAACTAAGAAAAAGATCAAAAGTGAAGATCTTAATAAAACTCTCATTACTAGTGAGTTTACAAAAAAAGATATCGAAAAGTCTTATAATTTAGACAATTTAAGAGGTACAGAAGCCTATTACTCAAATAGATATGGCTGGACTCTAAGAAAGTCTATCGGTTAGATTAGCTTTTATATTTACCCTGTATTTTTCATTGATGCAGAAATTCCTGAAATAGTAACAATCATTGCATCCATTAGTATTTTTTTGCTTTTTGTGTTTATATTTTTCTTGTTTAATCTTTTCATTATATTTGCTTGAAGTAAGTTTAAAATTTCTGCATAGGTGTTTCTTAGTTTGATTGATTTTCTGAAAGCTTTTCTTTGATTTATTATATGATTAGGAATGATTTTTTTATTAATTTCAATTAATTCAGTAAGTTTTGCCCTTAATTCATTTCCAATTTTTTTTAATTCAGGATTTGCTAAACATTCTTCATAATATCTAATTATTCGTTGATCTGTTTTTATTAAAACCATATCTAACATATCCATCATTTCATAAAAAAATGGCCAGTTTTTAATCATCTCATCTAAAATTTTTTTATTTTTTCCTTTTGAAGCAAAATTTAAAGCTTCATATGTGCCCAGCCATGCTGGTAATAACATTCGAATTTGTGTCCAGGCAAAAACCCAAGGTATAGCTCTTAAACTTTTAATATCTTTTGAAGCATTTCTCTTAGAAGGTCTTGATCCTATATATAATTTGCCAATAATATTCTTTGGGGTGACTTTATCAAAATATTTTAAAAAATCTTCATCTTCTA
Organism: uncultured Alphaproteobacteria bacterium; assembly: GCA_902577425.1. GTDB lineage: Bacteria > Pseudomonadota > Alphaproteobacteria > HIMB59 > MarineAlpha5-Bin3. The sequence goes on from CACGZD010000004.1 coordinate 74,572, forward strand.
ATAAATAATGTCTATATGCTTTACTTGAAATAATGCTCATGGAATCTATTAATGCCCTCCATTCTTTACTAGGCTTGCTAGGAGGGGATAAAGTTGCTTCAAGTACTGCTCCTATATAGGTCCCTAAACTATATTCAGCCATAGATTCAGACCCATATTTTTGTTGTATTACTTCTCCTTGCTCAGTTACTCTAGTCATTCCCATGACAGTTCCAGGAGGCTGAGATAAAAGTGCTGCATAAACTGGACCTCCACCTCTACCAACTGACCCCCCTCTTCCGTGAAAAAAATTCAATTTTATTTTATGCTTATTAGCAACTGAACATAATTTTTCTTGAGCACAATATTGAGCCCAGCTAGCTGCAAATTTTCCAGCATCTTTACTTGAGTCTGAATATCCAATCATTATTTCTTGCTCATTTGAAAAAATATTTGTGTACCATCTATTTTTAAATAAATTATCTACAATTTTAGATGAATTTTGTAAGTCTGATAATGTTTCAAACAGTGGCACTATTCTTAAAGGGTTTTTAACTCCAGCTTCTTTTTGCAATAGTAAAACAGCTAGAATATCAGAAACTTTAGATGTCATAGAAATAACATAAGCTCCTAAAAATTCGTTTGAAGTATTAGCAATCATTTTAAAAGTTTCCCATGTTTCTTTATCAGTATCATTAAATTTAATTTTGTTAGGTATTAGTGGTCTTTTAGATTTATATTCTCTAGTTAAAAATTTTATTTTTTCTTGTTCTGATAATTTTGTATATTCCTTTAATGTTAATTTTTTACAAATTGTATTTAATAATGAAGTATGTCTTGATGACTCTTGTCTAATATCCAATTTTGCTAAATTCAATCCAAAAGTATGACTAAGTCTTATTATATCGAGAACTAAGCCATTAGCTATAATATCACATTTTACTGAACATAAAGAATTATAAACTTCATTTAAAGGATCAAGAATTTCATTTATAGAATTAACTAATAATTGTTTTTTAGGTGCTCTTTTCTCTAAAAGAGCATTTTCTATTTCTCTTTGAGTTTGTTGTAACTTATTTCTAATAGGTCTTAAAAAAACCCTGTATGGTTCCCAAGTTTTACCTACTTGTTTTTTTATTTTTTGTGAGCAATCAAATAATGATAAACTTTGAATTAATTTAGTAAATTCTTTCTCATATAAGCTCGCAGCTTCCCATCTAGATAACAAAACTACTTCCATAGTTGTTTTAGATGTAACATTTGGATTTCCATCTCTATCTCCACCCATCCAAGAGCTAATTTTAATTGGGGAATAATTAATAGGTAAGTTTTGATTAGTAAATTTTTTAACTGCATTATCAAATCTTGAACATATTTTAGGAATCGAATTCCAAAGTGAGTCCTCAATTACAGCCAAACCCCATTTAGCTTCTTCAACAGCAGTAGGTCTAGATCGTTTTATTTCATCCGTTTTCCATACTGAAGTAATTTCTTCTTTTAATTTTTTTTCAAGTATTCCTTTTTCTCTCTTAATATTTTGTTTTTTAAGAATTTGTAAATTATTTAATTCGTCTAATATATTATTTACATTGGCATATTTTTGTATCAAGGTTCTTCTTTTAACTTCTGTAGGGTGAGCTGTTAAGACTAAATCAATACTTATATTTTTTGCTACATTAAAAAATTTATTTTTAGAAACATTTGGATTTTTTTGAACATCTAATAATGCTTCTTCTAAAATTACTATTTCATTAGTCTCTTGAGTCTTACGAATAACATGATCATGAATATTATGAATACTATACAATGATTCAGCAATATTAGAAAAATCTAAAAACCTACTAAATGATTTAGCTATAATTAACGTTTCTGTCGCAGTAAGATTTGAAATTTGATTTTTTAATTTTTTAAATGATTGTTTATTTAATCTTTCATTACTTCCTCTACTATATTTTGAAAGAGTTCTAATCTTTTCGATCTTATCAAAAATAGCAGTGTTTTCTTGTTTTTTTATAACACTACCTAATATTTCTCCTAAGAGATGAATAGTAGTTGAAAGTTCAATTTTTTTTATCATAAAGTTTTTTTATATGTAAAAAAGATAATTTAGAAAAATTAATATATTAATATTTTAATAAATACAGATGATTTTTTACGCAAAACTAATGAGTTTCTAATATAAATTTAACTTAAATTATTAAAAAAAGGTAATTTAATTAAATAACTTTTGGTACTCTACTTTAATACACTTGTTTTGAATAAAATTAATTTTTTATTTTTTAATATATTTTTAATATTAGATTCCACTATAAATTATTTATTTTTCCAAACTGGAGATCTTTTTTCAATAAATGAGTTTATTCCTTCAATAGCATCTTTTTTCATCATATTTTCTGTCATAATCTTACTAGCATATGTATACGCTTGCTTCATAGGTTGTTCTAATTGTTTGTAAAAAGCTTCTTTACCAATAGCTAAAACTAAATTAGATTTCGAAGAAATTAAATTGGCAATTTTTGTTACTTCTTTATCTAACTTTGAAGAAATAAAAAAATCATTTATTAGGCCTATTTCTTTGGCATATTTTGCAGTAATTGGTTCACCAGTAAGAAGCATTTCCATAGATTTTTTTCTATTAACTTTTCTACTCAAAGCAACCATAGGAGTACTACAAAACAATCCAATATTAACACCTGGGGTAGCAAAAATTGCTTTGCTATCGCTGTAGGCCAAATCACAACTTGCAACTAATTGACATCCAGCAGCAAATGCCGCACCATGAATCTTAGCTATAACTGGTTTTTTGTGATTAACTATATTTAGCATTAGTTCAGAACATTTATTAAATAATTTTTGATATTCAGATTTTCTTTTTAACACTCTTATTTCTTTTAAATCATGTCCAGCACAAAAACCTCTTCCTTGACCCTCAATTATAATTACTTTTACTTTATTATCTAAATTTAATTTTTTAAAAATTTCTATTAAAGATAATATCGTTTTAAAAGATAAAGCATTGTAAGTTGAAGGTTCAGCTAAGATAATTTTAGCAATACCTTTCTTATTAATTGATAAGATAATATTTTTGTAACTTTTCATTTAATGAAATTTATCTATTTTGCATTAGTATACTTAGCAAAACTATATTAGTATAGAAAAATAATGATTGAGAAAAAGAAAAAATATATTCTGGATGGTGGTTCTGGACAAACGCTACTAGAAATGGGCCTTAAGCCAGAAGGAAGACTTTGGTCAGCCACAGCTTTAATTAATAAAAATTTACATAAAATGATTATAAATATGCATTTAGATTTTATAAATGCTGGATCAGATTTAATCGTAACTAGTAATTTTTCTGTAAGAAAAAGAAGGTTTTTAGAATATAATAAGTTAGAATTTTTTGAACAAGCTACCAATGATTCAGCTATACTAGCTAACAAGGCAAAAGATATTTCTCGAAAAAATGTTTTAATAGCAGGATCTCTTCCTACTCAAGAAATTGTTTATTTTTCAAAAAGGGTCGCAGATGATAAAGAAATATATAATGGCTTTAATGAAACTGCTAAAATTTTAGATCCTAATGTTGATTTATTTTATTTAGATGTTTTGAGTAGTATTAATGAAATTAAAATTGCCTGTGAGGCCATTAAAGATTTTGAAAAACCAATTTTAATTGGTGTTCATTTAAATAATAAAGGTTATTTGCCTTCAGGAGAAACAATCGATGATTTATTACCAATTACCAATAATTTTAATACTTGTGGAATAATAGCAGCTTGTGTTTCGCCAGAAATAGTAAATCTTGCAATGCCTAAATTAACAAATCAAAAATTACCTTTCGGATTTAAAGTTAATGCATTTAAAAATATACCTGAGAATGATCCTTTGGATGCCGATTTATATGATAATGGATATCCGACAGAAAGATATGGCACACGTGCAAATGAATTTAATCCAGAAGTATTCAAAAAATTTGTTCAAGATAAATTAAAAGATGGCGCAACTTTATTGGGCGGTTGCTGTGAAATTAAACCAAGACACATAAAAGCCTTAACTAAATAAATAAAATTTTAAATCTAAATTATTTATAAATTTCAGCTTTTAAAGGTGCTTCTTCTCTTCCTAAAATTAAATCTGAAGCTTTTTCTGCAATCATTACTGTTGCTGCATTCAAGTTACCACTAACAATATCTGGCATAATAGAAGAATCAATAATCCTTAAATTTTGGATACCATGAACTTTAGTTTCTTCATCTACAACTGACATTTTATCAATACCCATTTTATTAGTACATGAAGGATGATATGCTGTGTCTCCAGTATTTCTTATTATTTCATCTAGTTGTTCATTAGATTGGCAATCATTTCCTGGTCGAATTTGCTCACCTAAATAAGAAGACAAACTTGGTTGACTAAAAATATTATTTGCTATTTTCACACTTTCTCGCATTTGTTCTAAATCTTCTTCTTCTTTTAAATAATTAAATTGAATTATTGGATCATCATTAGCGTTTTTACTGCGAAGCTTAACAAAACCTCTACTTTTAGGTCTATTAGGAGATGCATGAAATTGAAAACCATCAAATGAAGGATTAGTTAATCCATGATTAATTACTAAAGATGGAAAGAAATGGAATTGTATGTTTGGATGTGAATATTTAGAGTTAGTTTTAACAAAACCACCTAATTCAAGGTGTGAATGAGCTAACATCCCTTTTTTAAACAAAAACCATTTAAGTCCTTCTATACCTTGTGTGATATAATTAGTTGATAAATTGTATAAAGTTTCTTTTTTCTTTGATTTGTGTTGTATATATATTTCAAAATGATCTTGAAGATTTTGACCTACTCCTGGCAAGTCATTAATTATATCAATATCCATTTTTTTTAGCTCTGTTGCGTCACCTATTCCGGATAATTGCAATAATTTAGGAGAATTAATTGATCCAGCAGATAATAAAACTTCTTTTCTTGCAAAAAATCTGTCTTTTTTGTTATTTACTTGTACTTCAATTCCAATTGCAATTTTGTTTTTAAACAAAATTTTTAATACATTAGAATTTGTAAAGATTTTTAAATTTGATTTATTTCTAATTGTATTTAAATAGGCTTTTCCAACTCCATATCTTTGTCCTCGATTGATAGTCACATCAAATGTACCAAAACCTTCTTGTTTAAACCCATTTGAATCTTCAAATAATTCAAATCCAGCTTCTTTGGCTGCATTTAAAACAGATTGAAATAATGGAAATACTTCATTAATTTTAGATCTATTTACTTTTAATGGGCCATAACCTCCTCTATAAAGATTTTCACCTCCAGACCATGTTTCTAATTTTTTAAAATATGGCAAAACATTTTCATAGCTCCATTTTTTTAAACCATAGGATGCCCATCTATTAAAGTCTTCTGGATGTCCCCTTACGAAAACCATCCCATTATGTGAGGAGCAACCTCCAATCATTTTTCCTCTTGGACAAAAAATTCTTCTGTTATTTAAATATGGTTCTGGTTCAGAATAGTACTTCCAATTCATGCTTGGATCATGCATTGTATACAAAAGGGCACTTGGCATATTCACTTTCCAAGTATTGTCCGTTAGTCCTGATTCAAATAGTGCTATAGATTTTTTTTCATTAGCACTTAAACGGTTAGCTAGAACACATCCAGCAGACCCTGCACCAATTATTAAATAATCGAATTCTTTATTCACTAAATCATTCTTTCAGTATTGCCGTCCACACTTATAGATTGACCAGATATATTTTTTGAAAAGTTACTAAGCAAATAAATAATAATAGAAGTTATTTCTTCTTTTGAAACAAATGATCTCATAGATACCATAGATTCAAATTCTTTTTTTATAATAGAGGGTTTACTATTTAAAAGATTAGCTTTTGCTTTAATAACTCTATCCATTCTCTTACCTTCTACTGATCCAGGACAAACAGCATTAACTCTAATATTATGTTCGCCTAACTCCATAGCCATACTTTTAGTAAGGCCTATAATTGCCCATTTGCTTGCTGCATAAGTTGTCCTTTGAGGAAATCCATATAAACCGGCAGAAGAAGATATATTAATAATAGAGCCAGATTTATTTTTTTTTAATAATGGAATTGAATATTTTGAAAAATAAAAATGACTATTTAGATTAGTAGATATAGTATTTTCCCATTCAGTATTTGTAACTTTATCTAAATATTTTGTTGGACCTGCAATACCAACATTATTAATTAAGCCATCAATTTTTTTTATAAAATTTATAGACTCAAAATATTTTTTTACCTGTAAAGAATCACTAGCATCTAAATGATAAGCATGAATATTATTTTTATATTTCTTATTCTTTTGAATTTTATCTATTTTTTTTTTATCTATATCTGTAATAAAAACATAACCTCCTAGATCAATAATTTTTTTTGCAATAGAAAAACCAATACCATCTGCTGCTGCTGAAATTATAAATTTTTTATTTTTAAAACTAATTTTCATATAAATTATTTAAAATATGGAATTACTTTTTCAGAAAATAAATTCATACTTTTTAATATTTTTTTATATTCTATACCTGGAAATTGCTGTAATAAAACAATATGTTGAAGATTAATTGATTCAATATAGTAATTAATTTTTTCTTTAATGTATTTGCTATCACCTACCCAAATTAGATCATGATCTAATAAGAAATCGAACCAACTATTATTTAAATCATTGTTTGTTAATTCAGATCCTTCATCTAAATATGATTTTCTTGACCATTCACCTGAAGGCCTACTTCCACTTAAAAATTCGTAATATAGATTAATTGATTGTTCAACATCTCTACGAGCTTCTTCTAAAGAATCTGCTACATAAATTATAACACAAATACCTACGTTTTTTCCTAAATCAATTTTATCATTTCTATGTTTTAAAGCTGATGATTTATATTGTTCCCAACAAGTATTAAGTTTATTTAATGGATTTGACATTCCAATAACATTATACCCCATCATACCTGCAAGATTATAAGTTTGAGGAGTATTAGACATTAACCAAACAGGCGGATGTGGTTTTTGAAAAGGTTTTGGATGTATATACATGCCTATATATTCGCCATCTTCTGTATGATATTTTTTGTCCAAAGGATTAAAAAATCTATTTGTCTCTTTCCATCCTGGCTCTGGAAATTTGTAAAATTGTCCTTCATATTTAAAAGGATCTTCTGTCCAAGCTTTTAAAATTATATCTAAACATTCTTTAAACAAATCATTACTTTTTTTATTATCTCTTCTGTCTGCATCTTTATTGAACTGTATACACACTCTTTCATTAATTCCTTTGCTTGCACCAAAGTCAACTCTTCCTTCAGTTAAATGATCCAATACCGCTATATCTTCAGCAACTCTAAGAGGGTGCCAATCAGGCAAAACAACTGGGCTTTGACCAACTCTAATTTTTTTTGAATGGGCTGCTAGGTCAGCACACATTAATATAGGATTTGGTGGGGCATTTAAATATCCATTATGTGCAAAATGATGTTCAGTTAACCATACTGTTTCAAAATTAGCATCTTCAGCTAGTTGAGTTTGTTCTCTCATCATCTTAGTAGTTTCAATCCAAGGAATATTTTCACCAGGATTAAAAAAAGGGATAAAATCAAATCTCATAAAGTCTTTACAATATTATTCATAATTTTCTTAAATAACTTACTATTTGAATCACCAATACAATCTACAGTATCAAAATGATCACAATTTTCAATAGGCAATAAAGAAATAGAATTTGTTGAAGATGAAAATTTTTTAAATAGATCAATAGATTGTCTTTGCATGTCGGGAGGTTCTTTAGATCCATAGGCTATAAGTAAATTGTCCTTTAAATTAAATGTTCTATAAAATGGACTTTCATCTAAGGCCTCCTTATGATTTAATTTTAATCTTTCATTCTCTGAGCATTGCAATAAAGGAATTAAATCATATATTCCTGAAACAGCTACAGAATAATTTATAAATTTTTTTGGCATTAAAGAATTAAGTTTACTCCAATCTGTCATTACCATTTCAACTGTTAAATGAGCACCTGCAGAGTGGCCCATTAAATTAAAATTTTTTTTATTAATATCTAACTCATCTGCATTTTCCCAAAGATAAGTAATTGCTTGTTGAATTTGATATTTAATATTTGAAAATTTAACTTGAGGACACATTTGGTAATTTACAAAGGCAACTGAAATATTTAAATTATTATATGGTTCTGCTAAAAAACTATAGACAGATTTATCGCCTCTTTGCCAATAGCCTCCATGAATATAAAGTAAAAAGATTTTACTATTATTTACAGAATATAAATCTAAAACATTTCTTTCATTCTTTCCATATTTTAAGTTAAATCTTGGTTTTACTTTTTCAGAATAATCTTTAGATTTTTTAATCCAATTAGGAACTATTTCAGTTTGATAATTAGGCCTTAAACCTCTTAAATAATATTGGTTCTCTATTTCATCCTTCGTAAGTTTAGTAAATTCTTTCAAAAAAATTATCCCTTTTTTTCTATTTCAAGCCATTCATCTGGATTTGTTCCAAATTTATTCATAGCATGTTTTTTATAAGCTTCTCTTTGGCATAATTTTTCATACCACTTTTCTATATTAGGAAAAGATGGTCTTTTTATATCAAGTTCAAAATACTTAAACATTCCTGCTCCAACTGGAATATCTCCCATGGTAAATGAGTCTCCTATAATATAACTCTTACCTTCAAGTTGTTTTTCTAAAATCTCCATAATAGAATTTAAATTTTTAATCATTTCTTCTATTTTATTGTTATCTCTCTCATTTTGATGAACTCTAACTTTATTCCAAAAAATAGGAAACAATTTTGGCATAAGTGCTTCTTGAAACCATTCAATCCATTGATCAGCTAAAGCAGCCTCATAAATATCTTTAGGCCATAAAGAACCATATCCATATTTTTTTGATAAATAACGAATAATGGCATATGATTCCCATAAAACAAAATTTCCATCTTTTATAGTTGGTATATATAAATTTGGATTTAACTTTTTATAATCTTCATTTTTTAAACCTCCAAAAGATCCACCAACATTATGTCTTTTGTAATCTAAATTCAACTCCCCAACAGTCCACATGACATGTATGACCTGGTTAGAATTTTTTCTTCCCCATACTTCTAGCATTAAATTATTTTATTTTTGATGAGCGGTTTTGCTAAGTGAAATGGCTAATTCTTTTTCTGTTATATAACCCATTGTATCGCCCTTATTATCAACTACAACAATTGTAGATCTATCAGATAAAACTTTAGGAAGAAACTCTTCAATATATACACTTTCATTTACTTTGTAAGTATCAGATAACTTCAAATCTTTTGCATTAAATTGATCTGCTTTAATCATAACAGTTTTAGCTCTTAAAACTTTTGCTCTATTAACATCTTTTACAAATGCTTCGACATAATCATCAGCAGGATTCATTATAATTTGCTCAGGTGTTCCTACTTGAACCAATCTTCCTCCATTTAAAATTCCTATATGATCTCCAAGTCTTAGAGATTCATCTAAATCATGAGTTATAAAAACTATTGTTTTTTTTAATTCAGATTGTAATTCAATCAATTGTTGCTGCATATCACTTCTAATTAGAGGGTCAAGAGCGCTAAAAGCTTCATCCATTAACAATATACCTGGATTAGTTGCTAAAGCTCTTGCTAATCCAACTCTTTGTTGCATTCCTCCAGATAATTGACTGGGATATTGATTCTCAAAACCCAAAAGACCAACAGCTTCTATTTGCTGCATTGCAATTTCATTTCTTTCTTCTAATTTTTTACCCTGTATTTCCAAACCATATGCAACATTTTGAATAACAGTTTTATGAGGAAATAATCCAAATCTTTGAAATACCATACTCATTTCATTTTTTCTAAAGTCAATTAATTGATTTTCATTCAAATCTATAACATTAGTACCATTTACTATTACTTCCCCATGCGTAGGGTCAATTAAACGATTAATATGTCTGATTAAAGTTGATTTACCTGAACCAGATAAACCCATACAAACAAAAGTTTCACCTTCTTCAATAGATATAGATACATTATCCAGACCTACTGTATGACCTGTTTCTTCAAGAACTTCTTCCTTTGAAGCACCTTTTTGTACCATTGGTAAGACACTAGCTGGATCAGTTCCAAAAATTTTATAGATATTTTTTATTTCAATTTTAGACACAATTATTTTTTCTTTTTAGCTGGTTGTGTTCTTTCTTGTATTTTTTCTCCATAAGCTTGAGTAATTCTATCAAAAACGATTGCCAATAAAACTATAGCAAGTCCTGCTTCTAAAGAAGATCCAACATTTAATTGCTGTAAACCAAGTAAGACTTCATCACCAAGTCCTCTTGTACCAATCATAGAAGCGACAACAACCATAGCTAATGCCATCATTGTACATTGATTTATTCCTTGCATTATATTTGGTAAAGCTAGCGGCAATTGAACGCCCCATAATTTTTGTTTTTTATTAGCTCCAAAAGACTCTGCTGCTTCTAAAATCTCTTTATCAACTAATCTGATTCCAAGATCAGTAAGTCTTATTAATGGAGGGCATGAATAAATAAAGATACCTATGATAGCTGGGATAGCTCCTAGACCAAATAAAATGATTCCAGGAATTAAATAACAAAAAGCCGGAATTACTTGCATTAAATCTAATATAGGTAAAATCGCATTTCTTACCTTTGGACTTCGTGCCATTGCAATACCTATAGGTATCCCTACAATTAAACAGAGTACAATTCCAATAAATACAATTGTAGTAGTTTCAATTGCCTTATCCCAAAAACGTGGATTTAGAAATCCAATTGAAAAAGTACATAATCCAACAAATATAGTAGTTCCATACTTCTTTCCACTTGCATAAAAAGTGAGAAGGATAACTGCAAAAACTATTATTGGCCATGGAACATCTACTAAAAAATTTTTTATAATTGAATAAGAACGCAATAATCCATAACCAATAGCATCAAAAATAAGTCCATACTTAGCGCTAAATGCTCTCCACCCATCATTAATCCAAACCATGAATGGAACATCTAACCATTTAGGAAAATTATTTAACCATCTTAAATCCGTAAATAACTCTCCAACACTATCAGGTTTTCTCTTACTAGAATTATAACTTACTACTAATAGTAATATAAATATTAATAAGAAACCAAAATTAAAATACTTTTTATATTTTTTGAACATTTTTTTAAAAATCTAGGGGACAAAGTCCCCTAGAAAATATTAAAATTAATTAAAGAGCACTTTTGATTTTAGCTGCTACATCAGCTGAAACCCAAGACTCCCAAACATTATTAGTTGATAAGAAGTGCATAGCGGTTGCTTCCATATCTCCACCTGATTCATCTACATAATAAGCTAACATTTCGTTAACTACAGGAGTAGGCAAAGAATAAGCTTTTATCATTGCTGTAATTTCAGGATTAGCATCTGCAAATTTTGAAGTTGCCATTTTAGTTAAAGCCATATCCTTGTATTCACATGCACAAGAAGGAACATATGACTCTTGTCCATTTGCTTTAATATCTTCAACAACAACTGACATAGCTTGCCAACAGTCAGCATCATATGCTGGCTCTTCAAGTCTTACCATATCAATATCAGGCTTACCCATTAAACTTGTTGGTGTCCAATAGTAAGAGAACACAGGCTGTCCTTTAGCAAATCCACCTGCTATAGCTGCATCAAGTGCACCTCCAGAACCTGGATCAAAGTTTGTGTAGAACTCATCTAATCCATATTCTTTTTGTTTAACAAAGTTAATTGTGTAACAAGTCCATCCAGAAATACAACTAGTCATTCTTCCTTTAGATGGATTCTCAGGATCTTTAAACAATTCCCAAATTCCAGGTTTTTTCATATCTTCTACAGATTTCAAACCATGTTTTTCAGCAGTTGCTCTATCAACCCAAAATGCTTGCTCAGATGCAGGAGTATTAATCCCTAAATGAACAATGTTTCCACTTTCAAACTCAGGTTTTAATAATTCAACTAAATTATCCTCCCAAACTTCTGTAACAATATCAATTTGATTATCAAAAAAAGCTGCCATAATTGGAGTTGTGCTTCCTTTTGTTACTTCAACATCACATCCATATCCATTTTCTATCATAAATGATGCAATAGCAGTATGAATGTTTGCACTATCCCAGTCAAAATCACCTAAGTGAACACTACAACCAGCTTTTGCACTAGATGCACCTAGTGAAATACCAGATAGTAAAACTAAAGATAGGATAAATTTTTTTACGAATTTCATAAATTTCCTCCTAAAAAAAATTAATTAATTAATTGGATGCACTTAAACAATTTAAAAGAAGAAATACAACAGTAAATTTAAAAAAAGTCAGTTATTATAAGGTTTTTTTGAAGTTTTATTGTATAGAATAGGCCTATTTCCAATCTGTAATGGCTTTAACTTCAAGATATTCTTCAAGTCCCCATTTTCCACCTTCTCGCCCATTTCCAGATTGTCTAAAACCACCAAAAGGAGTTCCGCCAGATACACCTTTACCATTAACTTCAACACCGCCAGATTTAAGTTGTCGAGCTACTCTTTGAGCTTTTTCTTTATCTTGAGTTTGGACATAGTTAGTTAGTCCATAATCAGTATCATTAGTGATAGCTATTGCCTCTTCTTCAGTTTCAAATGGTATGATTGATAAAACAGGACCAAAAATTTCTTCACGAGCAATAGTCATATCATTATTTACATCTGAAAAAATTGTTGGCTTAACAAAATATCCTTTCTTTAAATCATCAGGCCTATCTGGGCCACCAGCAACTAAATTTGCACCCTCTTTAATTCCAGTATGAATTAAGTTTTGAATTTTATCATATTGAACTTTTGAAACTACTGGGCCTATATGGTCACCTTTTTTAGAAGCTACATCAACTTTAGTATTTTGTGCTTGTTCAATAGCTTCTTTAACAGCTCTCTCATAAATTGATTTCTCTACAAGCATACGCGTTGGATGATTACAAGATTGCCCTGAATTTCCCATTACATGCTTTACACCTCGCTTAACGGCATCAGGGTCAGAATCTGCAAAAACTATGTTGCCTCCTTTACCCCCCAGTTCAAGAGTAACTCTTTTAATTGTGTCAGCAGAATTTTTAGTTATTAATTTACCTGCTCTAGTTGACCCAGTAAATGAAACCATATCAATTTTTGGATGACCAGATAAGTGAGTTCCCACTCCTTCGCCATTTCCATTAACTAAATTAAATACTCCAGCAGGAAATCCTGCTTCATCTACCATTTCTGCAAAAACCATTCCAGATAAAGGAGCAATTTCAGAAGGTTTTAATACCATTGTGCATCCAGCAGCTAAAGCTGGAATTACTTTTAGAGTAATTTGATTAATAGGCCAATTCCAAGGAGTAATTAAAGCGCATACTCCTATAGGCTCATAAACTATATGATTATCTGATTCTTCGTCGAAAGAAGATTCAAATTCAAATTTCTTTAATGTTTTAATAAAATTTTTAATATGATTAGCGCCTGATTTACTTTGTTCATTATTTGCCCAATCGTAAGGTGCACCCATTTCCAATGAAATTGATTCAGTCATATCATTCCATCTAGCTTTATAAATTTCATATAATTTTTCAATTAATTTAAGTCTTTCTTCTTTTGAAGTTTTACTCCAAGATGGTAGTGCTTTATTCGCTGCTTCAATTGCTAAATCAGTATCAGATGAACTACCTAATGAAATTATAGCACAAACTTCTTCGTTAGATGGATTAATTACTTCAAGATCATTAGGGGTAGTAGGGTCTACCCATTTTCCATTTATATAAAATTGTCTTTTATCTAACATAATAAGTGTATTTTTTATCTTACTTTAAGAGTATTTTCAATTTTGTTTTCTCTATAAACTATGTATAAACCTCCTAATACAATCAAAATAGCCCCTATAACTATAGAAGAATTTGGGATTTCATTATAAAAAAAATACCCCATAATACCTACAAAAATAAAAGAGGTATATTCGAAAGGCGAAATAACAACTACTTCAGCGTATTTTGCAGCTTGAGACATAAAATAATGACCTAGTGAGCCAGTAAAACCTAAACTCATTAAAAAAATTAATTGAGGTAATTCAGGGAAAACAAAGTCTTTGGGGAAAAAAATTAATGAGGTTATCAAAAGAGCAAGAGAATAATAAAAAATAATTGCTATACTTGAATCAGTATTCATTAATGAACGAGTACTTAGATAAACGCTAGCCATAAACAATGCTGATATTAAAGGTAATAAGGATACTAGTTTAAATACATCAGATCCTGGTTTTACAATTATAATAACTCCTATAAAGCCCACTATTATTGCACTTATTCTATGTATACCAAGTTTTTCACCTAAAATAGGTACTGCTAGCAATGCTGCAATAATTGGAGCAGAATGAACAATTGCAATATTTTCTGTAAGAGATAAATATTTTAAACCAAAAAAATAAAAAACTACACAGCCAACAGCTGAAAAAGCTCTAACAAAATGTCGAATTGGTTTTTTAGTTTTTATTGATTTAACACCAAAGGTAAATATTAAAAGTAAAGAAACCAAAATACCACTAAAGGCTCTAAAAAAAACAACTTCCCATACAGGAAAATAACTATTTAAGCCTTTGACTATGACATCATTAATACTGAGGCATAACATGCCAATAGTCATAAAAATTATACCTAAAATATTATTATTAATTTTTTTCATGTTTTCTAATTTAAAAAAAAAAGTTTATATTTAATTATTAAATTATTTTTACATAGATGAATAATAAAGCGTTTGCCATAAAGAAAGTTACATTATCATCTACTGCTGTTAGTATCATTTGGGAAGATGGCAAAAAAAGTGTATTTCATTTTTTATGGCTTAGAGATAATTGTCCTACTTCATTTCACCCAGATACTAGAATGAGAATATTTAATATTTTATCTGTTTCAAAAGATATTTATCCTATGAAGATAAAAAAAGGAAATAATAGTTTAATAATTCATTGGAGTGAGAATAATCACATAAGTAAATATAATCTGAAATGGTTAAGAAATCATTGTTATACTAATAACAATAGTCATAGAACTATTTCTAAGCATATTTTTTGGAAAAATAATCTTAAATCAAAACTAAATTTAATATCTTTTAATTATAAAGAAATTATTAAATATGAAAAAAATTTTATTAAATGGCTTGAATTACTTGCTTCCTATGGTGTAACAATAATTAAAAATTCACCAACAAATAGTAATTCAGCTTTTAAATTGTTAAATAAAATTGGTCATCACCGTGAAACTTTTTTTGGAACACCCTTTGAGGTAGTCAGTATCCCAAAACCTAATAATCAAGCTTATACTTCTGATACACTATCAAATCACAGTGATCTGCCTTACTATGAATATGTACCAGGATATCAATTTTTACATTGTTTAAAAAATACTGCTAAAGGTGGCAATTCAACAATAGTTGATGGATTTAGTATTGCTAATTATATAAAAAAAAATGAAAAAGAAATTTTTAATATTTTAACGAATACTGAAGTTAAATTTAAAGATAATGATTATACTCAAAAATCTCTACGAATTTTTTATTCACCAATAATTAAATTAAATTTAGAAAAAAATTTTGATGAAATTAGAATTAATTTAGGTGCGATGGCTACTCTAGATATAAACTCAAATAAAATGAAAAGATTTTATGAGGCATATCGATTTTTTTATTCTTTATTACAGAATAAAAAATATTTAGTTAAATTTAGATTATCAAAAGGTGATTTGTTATGTTTTGATAATAGAAGAGTTCTGCATGGGAGAACATCATTTGATGCTCATTCTGGAAATAGACATTTACAAGGATATTATATAGAGCGTGAAGAAATAATTTCAAAATTAAATTATTTTAATAAAACTATGATTTAATTAATTTTTATAAATACTTTTTTTATCATCAAGTAAGCGAAGTAATGCTGGCCATTCATGTTTACCTAATCTAAATCTTGGATCTTCATATTGTCCTGCGGCATACTCCATTATATTATCTGAAGGCACAATGGTTTCTAATCCAGTTGATAAAGTATCAAGCTGATTTTTACATGCCTTATCTAAATAATACATAAGAATAAAAGCTTCGCCTATTGTTTCACCGCATGTTAGTAAACCGTGGTTTCTTAAAATCATAACTTTATTTTTATCCAGGTTCTTAGCTATATCTTTACATTCCTCTATCTCAGTCGACATACCTTGCCAATCATGGTAGCTAACTCTATTATGAAAAATAGCTGCATCTTGAAAAATTGGTTTTAATCCATCTTTTAAACAAGAAATAGCTAATCCAGCTCGCGTATGCGTATGCATTACACAACTAATTTCTTTTCTAGCTTTGTGAACAGCTCCATGAATAACATATCCTGTATAATTTATATCACCTTCTCCATTAATAATATTTCCCTCTAAATCAATTTCTAAAAGATTTGATGCGGTTATTTCATCATATCTTAGACCAAATTTATTTATTAAAAATGTTTCTTTTTGTTTAGAAGTTTTAGCAGTAATGTGATTCCAAATTAAATCAGTCATCTCAAAATGATGGGCAAGATGATAGCATGCAGCTAAATCCACCCTATTTAACCATTCTTCCTTACTATAGTTTTTTTTTGAATTCATTATACTTTACTTTTAAATCAAAAATTTATAATCATAAACAATAAATGTCAGTAAAAAATATTTCTTTAGATACCGATTATGTAAAAGCTCAATTTCCAGCCTTTCAAGATCCTTTAAGCTCAAAATGGACTTTTTTTGAAAATGCAGGAGGAAGCTATGTTCCTAAAAATGTAATTAATCATCTAAATACTTTTATGACGTCAACTAAAGTGCAACCATATGCTGATTTCGATATTTCAAAAATTGCTGGAGAAAATATGGATAAGGCCACTAATCTTTTTGCTGAAATAATCAATGCTGATAAAGATGAAATTATTGTAAGTGCTTCTACTACTTTAAATATGTATGTCTTGTCTAATGCAATTAAAGGAATTCTTAGCCCAGGAGATGAAATTATTGTTACTAATCAAGATCATGAAGCAAATATTGGTGCATGGAGAAGATTAGAAAAAGATGGCTATGTTATTAAAGAGTGGAAATTGAATCCTATTAATGCTGAGTTAGAAATTGATAGTTTAAAAAAATTATTAACAAGTAAAACTAAATTGGTTGCTGTAACTCATTGTTCAAACATAGTTGGTTCAGTAAATAATTTAAAATTAATTTCAAAAATAGTCCATGATCATAATGCTTTCATTGTAGGAGATGGTGTATCTTATGCTCCCCATGGTTTTCCAGATGTTAAAGATCTTGATATAGATTTTTATACATTTAGTTTATACAAAACCTTTGGCCCTCATTTAGGATTATTATATGGGAAAAAAAGTATATTAAATAAACTTCCTAATCAAAATCATCAATTTTTAGAAGGTGAAGTACCTTATACACTAAATCCAGGTGGTCCAAATCACGAAGAATTATCATGTTTAATAGGTATTCACGAATATTTTGATAACTTATATAATCATCATTTTGCTAATAAAGATATTTCAATTAGAAATAAGATTGAACAAGTAAATAATTTAATTGCAAAACATGAAGAAATAATTGCCAATCCCTTACTAGATTATTTAGATACAAGAAAGGATATTAGATTAATTGGAAAAAACAAAATAAAAAACAAAAATAGAGCTCCTACAGTTGCATTTATTTTTGATAATAAATCTTCGAAAGAAGTATCTAATGAACTTATAAAGAGAGGAATTGCTACCAGAAATGACAATTTTTATGCATGGAGATGCTTAAAAGCTCTTGGTATAGATACTGTAGATGGGGTAATAAGAATTAGTATGGTTCATTACAATACTAGTGAAGATGTGAACAAATTAATTTATGCTTTGAAAGAGATATATTAGAATTAGTAAGTTGAGTTTGAGTTCTTACTATCTTTACTTTTCATTTCATCTACTATTTTTTGGGCTTTGTCGGTCATAATTCTAAAATCTGATAAAATAGTTACAAAATTATATCCAATTTTTAACATTTCCTTAGCATATGAAGTAGAACCCGTATGTATGCCTGCAATTAAATTTTTTTCTTTGCATTTTTGTGCTATCAATTTTATGTTAGAATATACAGGATCTTCTTTAATATCAAATTTAGGTCCCATTCCATATGAAGAAGCCATATCTGCTGGTCCAACATAAATACCTGATAAATTTTTTACTGATAAGATTTCATCTATTTGCTCTACTGCCTGTTTTGTTTCAATCATTGCAAAAGAAAATATTTCCTTATTTGAATTATTATAATAATCAGAGCCATAAATAAGTTGAGCCCTCATTGGCCCAAAGCTTCTTTGACCATTTGGAGGATAATAACAATATGAAACAAAATCTTCACATTGTTTTTTAGAATTAATCATTGGTGAAATTATTCCTACAGCACCTAAATCAAGCATTTTCATAATAATACCTGGTTCATTCCATGGAACTCTTACAAAGGGCATTATATTTGATTTTGAAATTGCTTGTAACATTGATACAGAACTTAAATAGTCATTTTGTCCATGTTGCATATCTATAGTTAATGCGTCCCAACCCATTTTACTCATTGCTTCAGCAATAAAGCTATTAGGAATAGATAACCAACCATTAATAATATTTTTATTAATAAATTTTGTTTTAAATTCCATGTAAAAAAATTATATTAATTTAAACTAAGTTGCAATGATTAATATATTTTTTAAAAAATAAAGACACTTGATCTTCATTTTGATTTTCTAAAATTTCATTAATATCATTTATTATTTCTTCAATATTTGCATCAATTGTGTCATCATATTCATCTTTAAAAATATAATCATGATTTGTTTTAACTAAATTATTATCCATAGTTAGTTCTTCATGCATTTTTTCACCTGGACTTAAGCCAACAAATTCTATCTTGATATCCCCATTATCTTTATCTAAAGAATTGGAATGTCCGGATAAAGTAATCATTTTTTTTGCTATATCTAGAATCTTGATAGGTTTTCCCATATTCAAAATAAATTTATCTTTATTTTTAGATTTAATACTAGACTCCAAAACTAATCCAACAGCCTCAGCAATAGACATGAAATATCTAGTAACATCTGGATGTGTTACAGTTACTGGGCCTCCATTTTTAATTTGTTCTTGGAACAATGGTATAACAGAACCATTAGAATTAATAACATTTCCAAATCTTACTAATGAAAGTTTTGTTTTATTGGTATTAAAATAATTTAACAAAATAATTTCTGAAACTCGTTTAGAAGCACCCATAACACTTGTTGGATTGATAGCCTTATCTGTTGAAACAAAAATAAAATTATTAATATTATAACTAACTGACATTTTAATAAGATTATATGTTCCTAATATGTTATTTCTAATAGATTCAATCTTATTATTTTGCATTATATTAACATGTTTATATGCTGCAGCATGATAAACAAGGTTTGGGGAATATTTTTTAAAAACAACATTTAATTTATTTATATTAACTATGTCTCCTAAAATTGGCTTTAAAATTACTTTACAATTTTTATTTTCTTTTAAATAATTATTCATTTGATTAGTGATTTTAAAAAGATTAAATTCACTATTATCGTATAAAATTAAAATTTTTGGATCCATTTGTATTATCTGTCTAGATAATTCACTACCTATAGAGCCTCCTGCACCAGAAACAAATATAATTTTATTACTAATAAAATTATAAATTTTTTCTTTATCCCACACAATATCTCTTTTTACAAAATCAGATGGTATAAATTGATATTGAGTAAATTTTAAATTACCCATTATTAAATCATCTAATGTAGGTAATATATTCACCTTAATTCCATATGAATAACATTTTGATAATATTTCATTTCTTCTATTAAGAGATAAACTTGGTATTGCGATAAGTAAAAAATTAACTTGAAATTTATCTATTAATTTCTTTAAATCTTTAGAATTATAAATTGGAATATTATTAATTTTATTATTAATTTTATTTTGATCATCGTCAACAAAACAGTTAATATTGATATTGTTTAACTTTTGAGAAATAATATAACCTGCCTCTCCTGCTCCATAAACAATAATATTTTCTTTTGTAATTGTTGATTTCTCCTTTAGAATAAAAATAATAATCAGTCTTGAATAAAGTATTAAAATAAAAAAAAGTAAAGGTTGAAGAATTCCAATAATTAAATTTCCATAAAAAAATAAGATAAAATAATTAAAAACATAAAAAATTAAACCATAAATAAATGTTCCATAAAAAATCTTTAAAATAAAGTTAAAACCAGAAAATCTAAGTATATCTCTATAAAGTCCAGTTGATAAAAAAACTGGAATAAATAAGATGGATACAAAAAAAATAATAATAGGAAATTCTAAAACATTAAAAAAAAGCTTTGTTGTTAAAATTGCTATAGATATATATAAAGCTATATAAGAGCTTATTAAATCTATAAATATTAGAATTGCTGTTTTACTTTTTCTGGATAAAGACATTAAATATTTTAACATTTTGATATTATATTGAAGCTTTTTTTAAAATGATTTTAAGAATTTTGCATATCATATGTATTTCTTTCAATTTTAAATTATGATGTATGTTTAAAGCAATTGATATTCTACCCAGATTTTTTGCATTTAAAAATTTTTTTTTATTATCTTTAACTAATTTTTTAAAAGGCTCTTCC
>CACGZD010000005.1 GCA_902577425.1 uncultured Alphaproteobacteria bacterium
AGAGATTTATCTCCTGTTTTAATAATTTTGCCTTCTTTCATAATATGAATAAAATTTGGCACAATATTTTCTAAAAGTTTTTCATAATGAGTGATTATTAAAAAAGAATTATTTTGATTTTTAATTTTGTTAACACCTTTTGTAATTGTTTTAAATGCATCCACATCAAGACCAGAATCAGTTTCATCTAATATAGCTAAAGATGGATTTAGGATACTCATTTGTAAAATTTCATATCTCTTTTTTTCACCACCTGAAAAACCTTCATTAACAGAGCGAGATAACATTTCAAAAGGAATACCTAAATCTTTAGCAGTTGTTTTAAGTTTTTTTGCAAATTCTATTGCATCAATTTCTTTCTGTCCTTCTTTTAATAACCTTGAATTTAAAGAGGCTTTTAAAAAAGGTGTTATATTTACCCCTGGGATTTCAATTGGATATTGAAAAGCTAAAAACAATCCAAGTTGAGATCTTTCTTCAATATTTAAATCTAGAAGATTTTGATTTTTAAATACTACTTCTCCAGATGTAATTTCGTAATCTTCTTTACCCGCTAAAACATTTGCTAAAGTACTTTTTCCACATCCATTGGGTCCCATTATGGCATGAATTTCTCCTTCATTTATGTTAAGAGAAAAATCATTAAGTATGGTCTTGCCATCTATGTTTGCTGATAAATTTTTTATTGATAAAAACATTATCCAACACTTCCTTCTAAAGATATAGCAACTAATTTTTGAGCTTCTACTGCAAACTCCATTGGCAGTTCTTGTAAAACCTGTTTACAAAAACCATTAACAATTAAAGATATTGCATCTTCATGGCTTATCCCTCTTTGACGACAGTAGTATAATTGTTCTTCATTAATTTTTGAAGTTGAAGCTTCATGTTCAACAATTGCACTATTATTTTTAGAGTCTATATACGGAACAGTATGAGCCCCACAATTATTGCCAACTAATAGAGAATCACATTGCGTATAATTTCTGGCATTGTTAGCTTTCTTTAAAAATTTAACTAAGCCTCGATATGTATTTTGAGATTTTCCTAAAGAAATACCTTTAGATATAATTTTGCTTTTTGTGTTTTTTCCGATGTGAGTCATTTTAGTTCCTGTATCAGCCTGCTGAAAATTATTTGTTATAGCAACTGAATAAAATTCACCAATAGAGTTATCACCTTTCAATATACAACTTGGATATTTCCAAGTAATAGCTGATCCTGTTTCAACTTGAGTCCAAGAAATTTTGCTATTATTCCCTTTGCATAATCCTCTTTTAGTAACAAAATTATAAATACCACCTTTACCTTCTTCATCTCCAGGATACCAATTTTGTACTGTAGAATATTTTATCTCTGCATCTTCAAGGGCAATTAACTCAACATTTGCCGCATGTAATTGATTAGTATCTCTCTGAGGAGCAGTACATCCTTCTAAATAACTTACATAACTTCCTCTATCAGCAATAATTAAAGTTCTTTCAAATTGACCAGTTTCTTCTGCATTAATTCTGAAATATGTTGAAAGTTCAATAGGACATCTTGTATTTTCAGGAATATAAACAAAAGAACCATCAGTAAAAACTGCTGAGTTTAAAGCTGAAAATGAGTGATCTCCAGGAGGAATCACTGAGCCAAGATATTTTTTTACTAATTCAGGATGAGTTTTAACAGCTTCACTAATTGAACAAAATACAATACCTAACTTTTCAAGCTCACCTTTATAAGTAGTAGCTACTGAAACACTGTCAAATACAGCATCTACAGCTACACCAGCTAAAACTTTTTGCTCTTCAAGGGGAATGCCTAATTTATTGTAAGTTTCTAATAACTTTGGATCAACTTCTTTTAAGCTTTTTGGTTTTTCTTCAAAGCCTTTTGGGGCTGCATAATAATAGATATCTTGATAATCTATTTCTGGATAATCTATGTTTGCCCAGGATGGAGTTTTCATAGTTTTCCATTTTTCAAATGATTTCAATCGCCATTCAAGAAGCCATTTAGGTTCATTTTTTTTTGATGAAATATATTTTATTAAATTTTCATTAAGACCTTTTTCTGGTCTCTCTAGTTCAATCTCTGTTGCAAAACCATATTTATATTTGTTTTGAGCATAGTTATCTATCTGATTTTGGACTTTACTAGAATTCACAGATATCAAATAACTCAAAAAAACAAAAAATCCAGTTATTTCAATAAAAAATGAGTGAATTTAGAATTAATTCTAAATTGTTATTTTTTTTTTGTTATCCACCCTCCGCCCAAAACCTGCTCATTTAAATAAAAAACACAAGCTTGTCCTGGCGAAGTTGTTAAAATGCTAGAGTCAAATATAAATTCAGCTGAATTTGAAAAGATATTCAAAGTTCCTGGATTTTCTTTCTGTGTTGATCTAATTTTCGCAGAACATCTTAAATTTTTTTTTGTAATTTCACTATCAAGCCAGTTAATATTATTTAATTCTATCACTGTTTTTTTTAACAAAGATTGTTCACCTAAAATAATTTCATTTTTTTCCTTATTTACATCGATTACATATAAAGGAGAATCAGAACCACTAATTCCTATGCCCCTTCTTTGTCCAATTGTATAATTAGCTATACCTTTGTGTTTACCTATAATTTTACCATTTATATCAATAATGTTCCCTTCATTAATTAATTCTGGTTTGAGTTTTTGAAGTAAATCTCTGTAAGAGTTTGAAGTTACAAAACATATGTCTTGACTATCTGGTTTATCCTTAACTGGTAAATTAAAATTTTTGGCCATATCTCTAATTTCAGATTTTAAAAAATTGCCTAGAGGAAATCTAATATAATCTAGCTGTTCTTGAAGAGTAGCAAAAAGAAAATAACTTTGATCTTTTTGTTCATCTTTAGCTTTAAACAATTTAGCATTAAACCTATCCTTTGAACGCCTTACATAATGTCCAGTAACCAAAGTATCAGCATTTAATCTTTTTGCTTCATTGAGCAAATCTCTAAATTTTACTGTTTGATTACATTGTATACAAGGCACTGGCGTTTCACCACTAGCATAACTATCAAAAAAATTTTCTATTACTCCTTCGTAAAACTTATCTTGATAATCCAAAGTTAAATGAGGAAATCCATATTGATTTGCAACTTCTTTTGCATCGTTAATATCTTTGCCTGCACAGCAAGATTTAGAACTTTTAGAGGATGTTTGACTATATAAATTTAGAGTTATACCTATTACATCAAAACCTTCTTTTTTAAGCATAACTGCAGCAACAGAGCTATCTACCCCTCCAGACATAGCTACTACTACTTTTGTATCCTTACATTTTTTATTAAATCCAAGACTATTCATATAAAAATAAGTTTTAATCTATATTTACAAAATTGCTTTAGTTCAATAATACCCTTAATTAAATGGTAGATTTATTAATTCCTGGTCCAGAAGGTAAAATTGAGGCTAAGTATAGCCATAATAACAATGATCAATCTCCTATTGTTTTAATTTTACACCCTGATCCTTCTCGAGGGGGATCAATGAATACTAAAATAGTTTTCAATTTATATAAACTTTTTGTAAATAATGGATTTTCAACAATAAGATTTAATTTCAGAGGAGTAGGAAAAAGTGAAGGAATATTCGATGATGGAGAAGGAGAGCTTAGTGATGCAGCTAGTGTATTGGATTGGCTGCAACAATATAATACAAATTCTAAAATAGTATGGGTTGCAGGCTTCTCCTTTGGAGCATGGGTTGCGATGCAACTACTAATGAGAAGACCAGAAATAAATGGTTTTATAAGTGTTTCCCCTCCAGCCAACTTAAGAGATTTTAGCTTTCTTGCTCCCTGTCCCTCGTCTGGTTTAATAGTTCATGGTGATAAAGATAATATTGCTTCTTTTGATTCAACAAAAATATTGTCAGAGAAACTTCAAAAACAAAAAAAGGTTGATATTCAGTTTAAGTCTATCAAAGGAGCTGATCATTTTTATGAAAATTATGTTGATCAATTCTTATCTACAATTGATACTTATATCAAAAATTCTTTAAATGAATTAAAATGACTTTTAATAATATATTAATTTTTTAAATGAATTATAAATCTGAATTTTTAAATGAAATAAGTTCAAGAGGATTTATATATCAAACAAGCGATATAAATGATTTAGATGATATATTATCTAAAAAGAAAATTACAGCATATATAGGCTTTGATATTACTAATGACAGTCTTCATATTGGAAGTTTAGTACAATTAATGTTGCTTCATTGGTTAGATTATTATGGCCATAAAACTATAGCACTTATGGGAGGTGGAACTACATTGGTTGGAGATCCTTCAGGAAAAGATGAAACTCGAAAAATACTTAAAAAGATAGATATAGAAAAAAATATTAATAAAATAGAATCTACTTTTAATAAATTTATAGACTTAAAAAGTAAGGCTAAACTAATAAATAATTATGATTGGTTGTCCAATTTAAATTATATTAATTTTTTAAGAGATATAGGATCAAAAATAACTATAAACAAAATGTTAACCTTTGATTCTGTTAAGAATAGACTTGATCGGGAACAGCCACTTTCGTTTTTAGAATTTAATTATATGCTACTTCAAGCATATGATTTTTTTCACTTAAATAAAGAATATGGGTGCCAATTACAATTAGGAGGCTCTGATCAATGGGGAAATATAATAGCAGGAATTGACTTAATTCGTCGTCTAAATAATAAAAAAGCATTTGCAATAACTTCACCTTTAATCACTAATAATGATGGATCAAAGATGGGCAAAACAGCAGATGGTGCAATTTGGCTAGATGAAAAAAAATTATCAAATTATGATTTTTATCAATTTTGGAGAAATGTAAATGACTCAGATGTGCCAAAATTTATTAATTTGTTTACAAAATTACCTTTTGAAGAAAGAAACAAACTTTCTAAGTTAAAAGATCAAGAAATAAATGAAGCAAAAAAGATTTTAGCTTTTGAAGTAACCAAAATTACAAGAGGCGAGAATCAAGCAAAAGAAGCTGAAGAAATAAGTACAAATATTTTTTTAAATAAGATGAACGATAAACGTATTAATTCATTAGAAATAGAATCTAATAAAATGAAAGATTCTTCTTTTTCTATATTAGATGCTATTGAAAAACTTGACTTAGTTAAAAGTAGAAGTGAAATAAAAAGATTGATTAAATCTAAAGGAATAAAAATAGATAATGAAAACTATACCAGAAGTGACTTTTCTTTATCGCAATATTCTTCTAAAAATGAAATTAGAATTAGTGTTGGTAAAAAAAGTTTTGGTATCATTAAAATTTATAAAAAATAGAATAATTTTTTAAAAAATATTTTAAATTAAAAAATTAAAGTGTTAGAGATTTTTCTAAAAATTTATCTATATTGCCATCTAATACATCATTAACATTTGATGACTCATGATTGGTTCTTAAGTCTTTAATTAATTTGTAAGGATGCAAAATATAAGATCTTATTTGATTACCCCAACCAATATCTTTTTTTTCACTATTAATTTTATTTTCTTCTTCTTTTCTTTTTTGCATTTCTAATTCATAAAGTCTTGATTTTAGCATTGATATAGCATTAGATTTATTTTTATGCTGAGATCTATCATTTTGACATTGAACAACTATATTGCTGGGAAAATGAGTAATCCTAACCGCACTATCAGTTTTATTTACATGTTGTCCACCAGCCCCAGATGCCCTGTAAGTATCAATTCTTATATCAGCCTCGTTGATTGAAATATCTATATTCTCATCTATTTCAGGGTATACCCAAACACTAGCAAAACTAGTATGTCTTCTTTTATTACTATCAAAAGGTGAAATTCTTACTAATCTATGAATTCCACTTTCTTTTTTTAACCATCCATAAGTAAAAGATCCTATAATTTTCATAGTTGAAGATTTAATTCCTGCTTCTTCACCTTTAGATTCTTGCAATAAAACTACTTTTAAATTCTTATCTTCGGCCCACCTAATATACATTCGCTGTAGCATCATTGCCCAATCTTGACTTTCTGTTCCTCCAGCGCCAGCATGAATTTCTAAAAAAGCACTATTTGAATCAGCCTCATTATTCATTAAATTTAAATATCTTATGTTGTTGGAGTCATTTAAAATTTTCTTAGAATCATTAATTAAAGAATTTAGAGCTTCCTCATCTTTTTCATCAATAGCTAATTTATAAAATTCTTCTAGATCTTTTAAAGATTGCTTAATTCTTTTGAAATCATCTATTCTGGCTTCTAATAACTTTATTTCCTGAAAAAATATTTTTGCTTTAGGATTTTCCCATATGTTGGGATTATTAGTTTTTGATTTTAAAGACTCAAGTTCTGCAGATAATTTAGTGTAGTCAAACACCCCTCCTTAAAAGATTAAAATTATCTTTTATTAATTCTATATTTTTTTCTATTTCTTCGTTAAACATAATTATTGTAATAATAAACTACCTGTACCTGAAATGGAATTATTATTAATTGAACTCAGGTTATCTAATTTTATTATATTATTATTATACGGCTCAGTACCAACTATAAAAGGTTCTAAAATTCCATCTGAATCTTTTGTCATCAATCCGGTGCTTTGATCAATTTTAACAAAACTAAGTCCAGAAGGAATTCTAAAAGGAACTTTATTTGAATTTATATTGGCATCTTTCATAAATTTTTTAAAAATTGGCACAGCTACTGCTGAACCTGTTTGCTTGTAACCTAAGGTTTTTGGTTTATCAAAACCTACAAATACTCCAAGAGCTAAATCTGGAGAAAATCCAATAAACCAAGCATCTTTATTATCATTGGTAGTTCCTGTTTTTCCAGCCAATGGAGTATTTAATGAAGATATTTTTTTTCCAGTACCTCTTAATACTACGCCTTCAAGCATAGAAGTTATTTGAAAGGCAAATCGCGGATCCAAAATATTTTTTTGTAAAGATGCAATAGTAGGTAAATTATAATCTAATTTTTTTTTATTTTGTAAGCAATTAATACATTTATTTATCTCATTATTAATAATTTGTTTCCCATTTTTATCATGTACACTTAAAATTAATGTAGGTTTTATATCTTTTCCACCATTTACTATCATCGCATATGCATTAGTTAAATCTATTAAATTTACTGAACCAGAACCTAGAGACATTGATAAATTTTCATCCATATAATTAGCTATTTTAAAATCTTTTGCAGTATCTAATATTTTTTCCATACCTATTTTATCTGAGAGTCTAATAGTCATTAAATTTCTAGATTTCTCTATTCCAGTCCTCATGGTACTTAATCCATAAAATTTATCAGTATAATTAGACGGTTTCCATTTAGGCAGCCCTGGACCTTGATCAACTACATATGGAGCATCTAAAACCAGAGTAGATGGAGTGTATCCTTCTTTTAAAGCAGAAATATATACAAAAGGTTTGAAAGCAGATCCTGGCTGCCTATAAGCTTGGGTAGCTCTATTAAATTCACTTAATTTAAAACTAAAACCTCCAGATAAAGCCAAAACTTTTCCAGTATGTGGATCTATTGCTACGATAGCACCATTTACTTCTGGAATTTGTCTAATAATTAAAGAGGAATTTACAAATTCAGCAAAAAAAACATCATTATCTAAAAACTTTTCATCTAAAAGCCATTTATTTTCTTCTTGATTCAGATCAATGTTATACCTTTTTGAAGTTTGATCTACTACTGTTAAAAAATCTTTGTTAACATTAATAACTTTAAATATTAACCATTTTTTTGGAAAAGGATTTTTAATGTTTTTGGCAAATGAATCAAAAGTATTAGTTTCATTATTTTTTACAATTGAACCTCGCCAACCATATTTTTTATCTTGATTAATTAAACTATCAATTAAAACTTGATCTAAAATTTTTTGTAAATTTGTATCTATAGATGTTTTTACAATTAAACCTTCTTCATAAAGCAATTTATTGCCAAGAATATTTTTAAGTTGTTTTCTAATCTCTGCTTTGTAATATTCAGCTTCTTCAAAGCTTTCTTCAAATCTTTTTGATGTAATAAGTGGCTTTTTAGATAACAATTTCATTTTTTTTAAATCAATAAAATTATTTATTTGCATCTTTTTTAAAACCCAATTCCTTCTTTCTAAAGCTTTTTTATAATTAGTATTTGGATTATAATTATTTGGAGCTTTAGGAAGGGCAGCTAAAAAAGCGCATTCATCAAGAGATAATTCATTTAAAGCTTTATTAAAATAATTCATACTTGCTGAAGCAACTCCATAAGAACCATAACCTAAATAAATATCATTTAAATAGAGCTCTAAAATATCTTTTTTACTAAGTATGTTTTCAATTCTAATAGCTAAAACTATTTCTTTAAATTTTCTTTCAAGGCTAATTTCATTTGTTAATAATAAGTTTTTAACAACTTGTTGAGAAATAGTCGAAGCTCCAATCATTCTTTTTTTTGTTATCTTATTAAATAAATTTGTATAAATTGCCCTGGTAATAGCTAAAGGGTCTATTCCTTTATGAGAAAAAAAATTTTTATCTTCAGCAGAAATAAAAGCATTAATTAAATTATTTGGTATTCTATCAATAGGAACAAATATTCTCTCTTCTATAAAATACTTATCCAACAACACGCCATCTGATGTAAAAACTCTTGATGATAAATTAGGGTTATAATTTTTTAATTCATCATAACTTGGGAGATCAGGGGTATATTTCCATAGAAAAAATAAAATTATTGAAAAGGAAAATAACCCAAAAAAAAGGGAGATAATTATGATTTTTTTTAAAAAAATAAAGAAATATTTCATGATAGTAATTTGTAGATTGTGAAAGAGTTAAAAATATGACAATAGGCAAATACAAAAAAATTAATATTTTAATAAACAAATAACACACAGATTTACTAAAAAGTAAGAAATAATGAATAATTCAATACAAAAAATTAACGAGGTTTCAAAATTATGGGAAAAAGAATACTTATCGATACTTCAAAAAATGAAGAAACAAGAATTGCTGTCACAGTCGAAGAGAAGTTGGATGATTACGAAATAGAATCAGAAAAACAAATTGCAGTAAAAGGAAATGTATATTTAGCTAAAATTACAAGGGTTGAACCATCTTTACAGGCTGCATTTGTTGATTTTGGCTCTAACAGAAATGGTTTTCTTCCATTAACTGAGATACATCCAGATTATTTTAAAACTCCAATCGCTGATCAAGAAAAGTTATCAATTCTATTAAAAAATTTACGATCTAATAAGAATGAAGAAGATGATGAAATTGATGAAAATAGTAAAAAAGATGTTAGTGATAAATCTAATGATGAAAATAATTTAGAAAAAAAAATTAATCTAAAGGACCCTAGAAAAGAATATATAAATTTTTTTAGAAAATATAAGATCCAAGATGTTATCAAGCCTAGACAAGTTATTCTAGTACAAGTTAATAAAGAAGAAAGAGGATTTAAAGGAGCGGCCTTAACAACTTTTCTTTCTTTTGCAGGAAGATATTGTGTGTTGATGCCTAATAGCTTGAATAATGATGGAATTTCAAGAAAAATTGGTGACATTGAAGAAAGAAAGAAATTAAAAACTATTTTATCAAATGTAAATGTTCCTGAAAATATGTCAGTAATAGTTAGAACAGCAGGAATTGGTAAAACAAAAAAAGAAATTTCAAAAGATTTGTCATATTTGACAAATCAATGGAATAAAATACGAGAAAATACTATCAAATCTGAAGCTCCTAATTTAATTTATGAAGAAGGTAGTATTATTAAAAGGGTAATAAGAGATTTATTAACCGATGATGTAGAAGAAATTTTAATAGAAGGAAAAAATGGTTATGATACTGCTAAGAAATTAACAAAAAATATTGTTCCTACAAAAGTAACTAAAGTAAAGCTTTACAAAGGAAAAGATAAATCACTATTTAGTGAACACAATATTGAAAATCAAATTAATGAATTATTCAGTCTATCTGTTAAATTACAATCTGGAGGTTCAATAGTAATAAATACTACTGAGGCATTGGTAGCAATTGATGTAAATTCAGGAAAAAATACTTCAGAAAGAAATATTGAAAGTACTGCTTTAAAAACTAATTTAGAAGCAGCTACAGAAGTTGCTAGACAACTGCGACTCAGAGATCTAGGTGGTTTGGTAGTTATTGACTTTATTGATATGGATGATTATCGAAATAACTTTAAAGTTGAAAAAGCTATTAAAAATGCTCTTTTTAAAGATAGAGCTAGAGTTCAAGTTGGTAGAATTAGTATGTTTGGACTACTTGAACTATCAAGACAGCGTCTTCGTTCGAGTCTTATTGATAGATCTTTTGAGAAATGTCCGTATTGCAATGGAACAGGCTTAATATTGAATACAAACTCAATTAGTGAGCAAATTATTAAATTAATAAATGAGAAATTAATATCTAATAAAGATTTTAAAATTAAAGTTAAATGTAATTCAGCCCTTGCTGAAACATTAATGAATGAAAAAAGAATGGAAATTAATAAACTTGAAGAAAAGTATAACTCAAAAATTCTTTTTGATTTTGATAATCATTATTCTCTTCATGAACCTACTATTAATGAAATAGAAGATCCAAAGGTTACAAAAGTAAACAATAAAAATTCTGAAAAAAAATCTATAAAGAAAAAAACAACAATTACAAAAAAAGATATAAAAGTAAAACCAAAAGTTAAAAAGAAAACGACTAAAGAAAAAAAAGGAAAGGGTGATAGAATAATTAAGAAAAAGAAAGATAACAAAGATTCTAAAAATGATATTATTGAAGCTTCTGCAAAAAATATTAATGAAATACCAAGTACTAATGATAATGAAAAATCAGGATGGTGGTCTGAAAAGTAAATGAAAAAAGTTATTTTATTATTTTTTTTTTTTTTCAAATGTACAAGCCAATACTGTCTATGATTATGAAACAAATATTTTTTTTAAGGAAATTATAGATTCAATTGCTAAGGTAAATAATTTAAACAAAAACATTTCTTTTATTGTAATATTAGATGATAGACCTAATGCATTTGTTACAGAAAATAATAATATAATTATTTCTTCTGGATTAATAAAATTTTCAGAATCATATGAGGCAATTGTAGGCGTTTTAGCACATGAAATAGGACATATTGAAAAATTCCATGTAACTAAAAGAAAGCAATCCATAGAAGATTTAAATAATTTAAATAACCTAACAAATATTTCAATTTTAGCAGGATCTTTAATATCTAATAATAGTGAATATATATTTCAATCTTTAATAGGAAATAAATTAAGTATTCAAAATTATTTTCAATCTTTTAGCAGAGAACAAGAAAGAGAAGCTGATTTCTACGCAATTGAAACATTAGCTAAGCTTCAACTATCTAGAGTTCCATTAAAAAATTTATTAAATAGATTGGAAAATGATGCAGTAAAACAAGGAATGAAAGATGAATTTTATAAATTTTCCTCTCATCCAATTTACAAAGAAAGATTCGAGATAATTAAAAATGCAGATAATTATGAAATAATATTTGAAGAAGATATTAATGCTAGATTTAATTTTATTAGAGCAAAATTTTTTGGTTATACTGAAGACAATATAAATTATATAAAAGAATTTCTTCAAGAGGAATATTATGATTATGCTTATTCTATAATCTTATCAAAAAAAGGAAGACTTAAAAAATCTCTATTAAGTTTAAATAATCTAATTAAGAATAATCAAAACAACATACATTTAATAGAAACAAAGGCTGATATTTTATACTCTCATGGTTTTTTTTCAGAAGCATTACTTTTTTACAATATTTCAATTAAAAAAAATCCTAAAAATTATTATGTAAAAAAAAGAATTTTTGATATTAAATTTTCAATTTTAGACCCTAATGATAAAGATAAATCAAAAGCCTTGTTTAATGAATACAAGTTTTTGTTAAATAATCTTTATAATAATCAAGATTTAATTAAAAAGTTATCGGTTCTTGCTACAGAAAATAATTTCACTTATTGGATAAATTATTTCAATATTCGACAAAATCTTAATAATAATGAATATGATCAAAAAATTTTGTTAAATGAGCTTAAAAAAATTAAAAAAAATACTTCTGATTATGATTTAATTAGATTAATTGATAAGATAATTCTCTAAATTTATGACTACATATCAAGGTTCACTTACTAATGAAGATTATCATCTACTGATTGAAAAAAAATATATATATTCCAAAAATTTTAATAAAAATCAAATACAACCTTCAAGTATTGATCTTACATTAAGTGAAGAATGTTATGAAATAAGTGCTAGTTTTTTAAGTTCATCTGCAAATATAAGGGAAAATTTAAAAGATATTATGAAAACAAAAATTGATTTAGAAAAAAAACATGTTTTTAAAAAAAATAGAATTTACTTAGTAAAATTAAATGAAATAATAAACTTACCACATGATATTTTTGGTTTTTGTAATCCTAAAAGTAGCACAGGAAGATTGGATATTTTTTGTAGAACAATATTAAATCATAATGATGAATATGAAAAAATTCCAAAAAATTATCATGGAGAAATGTTTTTAGAAATTACTTCACGTTCTTTTGATATTGAATTTCAAAAAGGAGATTCACTTAATCAAATGAGATTAATATATAATAAACATATGTATTTAGATGATATGTATTTAAGAAAATATCATCAGAATTTTTTTCTAACTTTAGATAATAATAGTAATAAAGTTAAACCTAATCTTAACAATGGTCTAAAAATAAGTGTCGATCTATCTTCTGAAAATGAAATAAATGCATTTGTAGCGAAAAAAAATACTCCCCTACTTGTATTTAGAAAAGTTAAAAACCATAAAATAGAATTATATTGGAAATCATTAAAACTATTAAATAAAAGATTAATTATTAGAAAAGATAATTTTTATATTTTGAGATCTAAGGAAAAAATACAAATTCCTAAAAATATGGCTGGTGAAATGGTTCCATATGATACAAGTATTGGTGATTTTAGAGTGCATTATGCAGGTTTTTTTGATCCTGGATTTGGTTATAAAAATGGCTCATATGCTGTTTTAGAAGTAAAAACAAATGAAGTTCCTTTTATATTAGAAGATGGTCAATCAATAGCAAGAATAAAATATGAAGCTCTGAATAAAGAATCAAATGTATTATATGGTAAAGAAATAAATTCTAATTATCAGAATCAAGGTCTTGCGTTGAGCAAACACTTTGTTTAAAAATAACAAAATGAAGAAAATAATGATTATTAATGGACCTAATTTAAATCTTTTAGGAAATAGAGAACAAAAAATATATGGCGATAAGTCTCTTGATGAAATAGAAAAAATTTCAAAGCAAAAATCTAATTCTTTGAATATTGATTGTTTTTTTTGCCAAAGTAATGATGAAGGCGAAATAATAAATCATATACATTCTGTAGAATCTTCATACGATGGCCTAATAATTAATCCAGCAGCTTTTACTCATACTTCAGTAGCACTATTAGATGCCCTTAGATCTATAAATAAACCTAAAATTGAAATTCATTTATCCAACATATATACTAGAGAAGAATATAGAAAAAAAAGCATTACTTCAGAGGGCGTAGATGGTCTAATTTGTGGATTTGGGAGTTTAAGCTATATTCTAGCTATAGAAGCATTAAGTAATTTGATTTATAATAAGTAAATATGACAAAAATAAACAAAACTGATTTAGATAATATTTCTTTAATCAAAAAAGAATTTAAACTTAAGAATATTAATACTATCAAAATAAAAAAAGGAAATTACGAAATAGAATTATCATCAGATGCTAAAAGTATAACAAAAAATGTTTTAAATTCGGAAAATATAGAAGAAAAAATAAAAGATAAAAAAACTATTAAAGAAAACATAAAAAAATTAGAAAATATAGTCAAATCACCTATGGTTGGAGTAGCTTATTTGTCAGCTGATCCTTCTTCTCAACCATATGTAAAGATAGGTCAGCATGTAAAACAAGGAGATACTTTACTTTTAATTGAAGCTATGAAAACTTTTAATGAGGTTAAAGCTCCAATCTCTGGAATAGTAAAAGAAATAATAGTTCTTAACAGTCAACCTGTTGAATTTGGTGACGATTTAATTATTTTTGAATAGATGTTTAAAAAAGTTTTAATCGCTAATAGAGGCGAAATAGCTTTAAGAATATTACGTGCTTGTAGAGAACTAGAAATAAAAACTGTAGCTATACATTCTGAAGCAGATGAGACAGCGATGCATGTAAGGATGGCAGATGAGAGTGTTTGTGTTGGGCCTGCTTCGGCTCAGTCAAGCTACTTGAATATTCCTGCAATAATAACAGCCGCAACTATATCAAATGTTGATGCTATTCATCCAGGATATGGTTTTTTAAGTGAAAACAAAAGATTTGCAGAAATAATTGAGGAACATAATATAAAATTTATAGGTCCTAAATCAGAACATATTGAAATAATGGGGAATAAAATAGCTGCAAAAAAAATTATGGAAGAAAATAAGGTACCTACTGTACCTGGACTAAATGATCTTTCAGATATGAAAAAAGTTTTAGAATTTATAGAAAAGGTTAAGCTACCAGTAATAATTAAAGCAGCTAGTGGTGGTGGTGGTAAAGGTATGAGAGTAGTCAATAAATTAGAAGACTTAGAGGAATCTATAAATGCAGCTAAAATCGAGTCAAAAAAATCATTTAATGATGACACAGTTTATTTAGAAAAATTTTTTGTTAATCCAAAACATATAGAAATACAAATTCTTGCTGATTGTAATGGAAATGTTTTGACATTAGGAGAAAGAGATTGCTCTATACAAAGAAAACATCAAAAAATCATTGAAGAAAGTCCAAGCACTGTTTTAACTAATATGGAAAGAGAAAAAATTAGCAACCTATGTATTGATGCAATAAAGTCAATTAAATATGAAGGTGTTGGAACTTTGGAGTTTTTATATGAAAATAATAAATTTTATTTTATGGAAATGAATACCCGACTTCAAGTTGAACATCCTGTTACCGAAATGATAACAGGGCAAGATTTAGTTAAAGAGCAAATAAAAGTAGCAAATGGAAATGAGATCAAATTCAAACAAGAAGATATTAGTTTAAATGGTCATTCAATTGAGTGCAGGATTAATGCTGAACACCCTGATACTTTCATTCCTTCTCCAGGAAAAATAATACAATATCATCAACCTGGAGGATTAGGTGTCAGAGTGGATTCTGCAATTTATCAAGGATATAATATACCTGCACATTATGACAGCATGATTGCTAAACTTATTGTGTATGGTGAAGATAGAAATGAATGTATACATAAAATGAAAAGAGCCTTAGAAGAATATGTAATCATTGGAATTGATACAAATATTCAATTGCATCAAAAAATTATTCGATCAAGTGAATTTTTATCTGGCAAATATGATATAAATTATATGTCAAAATTTGAATAAAAATTTTTTTTTAAAATAAAATTATCAGATTTTTTATTTACATTTAACTAACCACAAATCATAAATTGGATGTTCTAGAGGAGTCGTTGATGGACTTGAAGAAATCATCCAGCCTTGATAAATAGCTTTATCTTGTGAATTAATAATTTTGTCATATATTTTTAAAAGAACAAAATTTTCAGGAATATCCTCAGGAGGATTTTTATAACAAGCAAATATTTCTATATGAAGAGAGTTAAAATTTATTGAATCATTTACATGGATCTCAAAAGATTCTACTTTTGTAGTTATTTTATCTAATATTTTTATTTCAGCTTTGTTACTTTCAATGTATTGGGAAAACAAAGGTGGAGAAAAGCTTATAAACAAAAAAAAGAATAATGACCTAAGGGCTCCAAGATTCATATTCATTTTTTTTTACTTTATTTTTATTAGATTTTGATAAAGGGTGTTCTTCTGGATAATAGGCTTTTTCAGTGCCAGTAAGATTTTCTTCATGATTTTTTTGCCAAAAATATTTATGAGAATAATTCAAAGGTGGATCTTCAATTGTTTTGTGCAGCCAAGCATGCCAATGAGGAGGGACTTTAGTTGCTTCAATTTTACCATTAAAAATAACCCATCTTTTAAAATCTTTATTTGAAAATTTTTTTGAATTACAATAATATTTATTATCAAATTCATCTTGGCCAACAAATTTACCAAAAACCCAAGTGTATAATAAAGTGCTTATACTCATAAATATATCTTTATAATATTATGCTTTGAGTTTCCAGTTTAATTCTTTTCCACTCATAAAATTTTTTATTTTAATTTCTTGATACATTGTATATTCAGGCACAGTCCATCTTTCGTTGATTAATTCTATTTGATCTGCATTTACTGGAAGCTTATAAAATATAGGACCATTTATTGAACAAAATTTTTCTAAATTATCTAGAGATTTTTCTTCTTCAAATATTGTTGCATAAATTTCTATTGAACATGGCGCAGAAAAAATCCCGGGTTTAGATTTAAGATTTGGAACCTTAAATTCTATTGGATGAGGCGCTGAATCAGTCCCTAAAAAAAACTTTTTGTTTCCAGATGTGGCAAAATTTCTTAATGCAATTAAATCTTCTTCATTTTTTACAACAGGCATGCAAAAATGATGAGGATTAATAGATTTATCAAAAAATACATCTTTTTTTGTAAGCATCATGTGATGGGGAGTTATAGTCCCTGCTATATTCTGACTATGATTTACATATTCAGCACCATATTTAGATGAAACATGCTCTAAAACTATCCTTAAGTTAGGAAATTTTTTTCTTATAATAGTTAATTCTTGGTCAATATAGTATTTTTCTCTATCAAAAATATCAATTTCACTGTCCACTTTCTCTCCATGTATTAATAAAATTTTGTCTTTTTTTTCTAGTATTTCTAAAGCTGGATATATTTTTTCAGTATTTGATATTCCATATTTTGAATTTGTTGTGGCTTCACTGGGATACAGCTTGGCTCCGATAAATATTTTCTCATCAAGACCTTTGCTAAAATCTATTAAGTCTAAATCTTCAGTCAAATAACACGGCAGTAAAGGAGTAAAATTATTATTTGAAAGTAAATTGATTTTTTTGATATAATCAATGCCTTTTAAAGTAGTTGTAATAGGATCGCTTAAATTAGGCATGACTATACATCTTTGATTGACTCTTGAAGAATAATCAATAACAGCTTTCAATAAGTTGCCTTCTCTCAAATGAACATGCCAATCATCCGGTTTAGTAATTTTCAAGGATTTAACAGTCATAACAATTTATTTTCTATTATTAATTCTAATACTTTATTAGATTCTATTGAATTCATATAAGATTTTTTTGGATTTATATCTATCTTATTAAAATCTTCAAAAGTTTCTTTAGTTCGAATAACAAAGCAGTCATTTTTTGTGTGTCCATAAAGCTTATCGTTAGTAGGACCAAATAAACTAATTGTTTTTAAACCAGAAGCAAAAGATAAATGCATAAGTCCAGAATCATTTCCAATAAAAAGGTTACTTTTTTTCATATAAGCTGAAGTTAAAGTTATAGATTTACCAAAAAGATCAATAAAATAATTTTCATCAATATTTTTAGTTATTTCTCTATAATACCTATCTTTTTCTGATTGTGATCCAACAAGTATAAATTTAATGTTATTAAATTTATTGGAAATTTTCTTTATCAAGTCATTATACATTTTTGATGACCAAATTTTTGGTGTCCAATTTCCTCCTGGAAAAATAACAACATATTTATTATTTAAACTTAAATCTTTTTTAACAATGTCTTCTTCTTCTTTGTTTGTGTAAATATTAAGTAAGGTATTTTGTATTTTAAAGTATTTATTTAATTGATCAATATGGTGATATTTTTTATCTTTTTTAAAAATAAACCTTTTTTTTGTTTTTAACAAATAAGACAATAACGAACTTCTTAAATCTATAATGATATCCCATTTAGTTTTCTTGCATTGGTTATACATATCAAACCAATGAAGATTAAATTTTCTCTTTTTAATTACAATTATTCTTTCTAAAGCAGGGAAATTCTTATAAATTTGAGAAGCGCTTGGGCCAATTATAAAAGTGAACTTGGAATTTTTGTTATTATTTTTAAAGTAATCTACAATACCCGTTGAAAGAATAGTATCCCCTATTAAGTTTGATGATATAATTAGTATTTTCACAAGTTGTTATTATATAAATTTATTATAAATAGAATATATATCACTTTATTTATGAAAGAAGACTTCTTTATATTAAATTCTTTTTCTAAATTTTTAGAAATTTCAGGAGAAGATAAGGCTGAATTCCTACAAGGGTTAATATCTAATGACATTTATAAATGTAAATCAGATAATCCTATATATTCTTGTATGCTATCACCTCAAGGCAAATTTTTAGCAGATTTTTTTATAATTCAAAAGTCTGATAAATATTTAATTGAAATTCATGAAAAATATTTAGAATCTTTTATTTCTAAAATACAAATTTACAAACTTAGATCTAAGGTAGATATTATGGAAAATAAAAACATATGTTCCATTATTTTATTTTCTAAGGAAAATATTGATTTAGATAATATTATAAAATCCTTTGCAGATCCTAGAAATGAAAATATTGGTCATAAAATTTATATTGATAAAGATGAATTAAAAAAAATAAAAAATATAAAAATGGAGCATTATGAAACTTATAAAGAAATATTAATGAAAAATTTAGTTATAAATTCAACTGATGATTTAACAATAGATAAATCTTTATTATTGGAAAATAACTTTGATAATTTAAATGCTATTGATTGGGGTAAAGGATGTTATGTAGGACAAGAAATAACTGCAAGAATGAAATATAGGGCACTCTTAAAAAAACAACTTTATTCACTTGAAATAATTAAAGGTGAAATCAATATAAACGATGATATTGTTTTAGATGAAATAAATTATGGGAGAGTAATATCTAAAGTAAATCAATACCTACTATGTATGTTAAAAATAGAGTTAGTAGAGAGAATATTAAATAAGAAAGAAAATTTTGAATTTAATAATTCTGTGATTTTGAAAATTTTATAATTTAAATTCTTTTTTATAAATAATCATTGGTATAATTAATAATAAAAATATTATTAATGTTGGAGTAAAAACATTATTTACGCCAAATGTATTAGCGAGTAATCCTAAGCTTGCTGGTGCCCCTATGAAAGTTCCATAAACTGCAACTGATACAATTGTAATACCTACCCCGCTATCAATTCCTTTAATTTTACCAGCCATACTATAGGAAATTGGAACAATTGAAGATCCTCCAATTCCTAATATAGCAAAGCCAATAATGGATGAAAATACTGAATTAAAATTGATAAGAATTAATAAGCTCAAAATAGTTAAGGAAAATAATATTGATAAAAAATTAAATACTCCTATTTGATCTCTAATCCGATCTCCATAAAGTCTACCAATAACCATAAAAATATTAAAGCTTATGGTAGCTATACCAACTTTAAAACCATCTACATGAATAAAATCTTTCATATAAAGCGCTCCCCACGAGTCAACACTACCTTCAGCCAAAGCATTTGACATTGCAATTACTGCCAGCAATAATAACAAAATAGGCCATATAAAAAAAATATTCTTTTGATCTGAAGAGGGCACTCTTTCGTCTTCCTGTAATTTAAAAGCAAAATAAAGATTAATCGGCAACATAATTATTATATAAATGAGTGTATTAACTAAAATAGAAATTTCTAATTGAAGAAAAATACTTGTAAAAAATGATCCTATTAATACACCCAAGCTCCAAAAAGCATGAAAGCCAGACATCATAGATTTGCCTTCACGAGATTCTATTTTAGATGCTTTAAGATTAATACATATTTCAAAAAGTCCAAAACAAAAACCAAACATAAATGCTAGAATCATAAATGTTACTAAATCTTTTATAAAGGGAACAGGTAACCATAATAGCCACTGAGCAATAACAATATAAATTATAATTTTTTTTGATGAACTCTTTGAAATAAAATAATTTGCACAAAGCATCATTATTATTGATCCTATTGCAAATGTTGCCATGATATAACCTATACCTAAGTAATCAGTTTGAATTTGATCTCTTATGGTTGGAATTCTTATTGTCCAAAGACCAATTGAAAAAGCCATAATAAAAAAAAGTGCTTTGCAGGCAATAATATCATTGATTTTTTTCATAAGATTTTTAAAATTTTATTTGAAATAACTAATAATTGATCAAGTTAATTAAAATAATCCCTATAATAATTTTCTAAACCATCTAAGTTAATTCTTTTTTGCTCCATTGTATCTCTATCTCTTACTGTCACTGACTTATCTTCTAATGTTTCAAAATCTACAGTAATACAAATAGGAGTTCCAATTTCATCATGTCTTCTATAATTTTTTCCAATATTCCCTGAATTTTCTAATACCACTCTCCCTAATCCAAGTTTTTGCAAATTTGATTTAATTTCTTTAGATAAATTAACTAATTCGTCGTTATTCTTTTTAAGAGGAATAACAGCAGCTTTAATCGGCGAAAGATGTGGTTTTAAAGATAAAAGAATTCTTTTATTATCTTTATCAGTATTTTCTTCCTTATAAGCTTCATTTAGTAAAGCGAGAACACCCCTATCAACACCAGCTGAAGGCTCAATTACATATGGTATATACCATTTCTTTTCTTCTAAATTTTGAACGGCCAATTTTGTTGTGGATGAAGAATTTTTCATGACTTTTGACTCAATTTTAAATTCATTTTGATTTTTAGTATGAGATCCTAAGTCAAAATCAGTTCTATTCGCAATACCTTCAAGTTCCTCTTCACCGTGAGGAAATAAATAATTAATATCAACTGTTCTTTTTGAATAATGAGCAAGTTCACTTTTTTCGACTTCAATTGTTTTAAGATTTTCTTTTTTAATTCCTTGATCTACCCACCAATTTATTCTTTTATCTATCCAATATTCATGCCATTTATCATCCGTTCCAGGTACTACAAAAAATTCTAATTCCATTTGTTCAAATTCTCTTACTCTGAAGATAAAATTACGAGGTGTAATTTCATTTCTAAATGCTTTTCCCATTTGAGCAATTCCAAATGGAACAGTCCTAGAAGTAGAATCTAAAATATTTTTAAAATTAGTAAAAATTTGCTGACATGTTTCTGGTCTTAAATATGCAAAAGAAGAACCATCATCAACTGGTCCAATCGCAGTCTTAAACATTAAATTAAACGGTCTTGGTTCAGTTAAATCTTTTACTTTACAGTCAGACAAAAGCCCTCCTCTTGGGCAATCACTATTTTCTAGTTGATCAGCTCTAAATCTAGATTTACAAATCTTACAATCTACCAATGGATCCGAAAAAGTATCTTCATGACCAGAATGTTTTAAAACAACTGGAGCGCTCAGAATACTTGCATCTAGTCCTTCAGTATCATCACGTTCATAAACCATTGATTTCCACCAAGCTTGTTTAAGATTATTTTTTAGCTCAACACCCATAGGGCCATAATCATAAAGGCCTTTAATACCACCGTAGATATCATTTGATTGAAATAGAAAACCTCGTCTTTTACAAAGAGAAACCAGTTCTTCCATTGTTTTAGCAGCCATCAATTAATCCTTAGGTTTATATTGATTAGTCTTAGGATCTTTTTCCAAATCTACAACTTTCTCATCTTTTTTTGCTTCATAATTATTATTAAAATTAATTTTTTTAAGAAAACGTAAGCCATAAAATACTATCCCAAATACTAAAAGTGTAAGAACTATTTTAGTAATCATAATCCAAATCTAGACCACATTGCTTTTTCTTCAATTTTTTGTAAAATTGTTTCACTATCAATTAATGAAGATGATAATTTTCTTTGAATAAAAGATTTTTTTTGATCTATTAATTTAATTTTGACTTTTTTTCCAAATTTTTGTCTCAAAACATCATTAATGGATCCAATACCATCTGCTAAACCTAATTCTATTGCTTTGTGACCAACCCAAAATAATCCACTAAAGACTTCATCATAGTTTTCTTCTTTAATTTTATTGCCTCTTCTTGATTTAACATAGGATATAAAATTTTCATGTATTTGCTCTTGAATTTTTTTTAATCGATTTATATCTTCTTCTTTTTCTTCTTTAAATGGATCTAAAAAGCTTTTACTTTTTCCAGAAGTATATACCCTTCTTTCAATTCCTGCTTTTTTTAATAGTTCTACAAATCCAAAACCTGGCGAAATAACTCCAATGGAACCTAAGATTGAATTAGTATCTACATAAATTTCATCACTCGCGCATGCTAGCCAGTATCCTCCTGATGCAGCAACATCTTCTACAAAAGAAAAAACTTTTTTATTTTTTTCTTTTGATTTTTTAATTATTTTATCAGCAATTAAAGATGATTGAGTCGGAGACCCACCTGGAGAGTTAATAATTAAACATACAGCTGGGCTTTTTTTATCCGCAAATAACTTTTCAATTAATTTATCTAAAGTAGAAATATTTAAGCCAGATCTCATAAAACCAGCCTGACCAATAACGCCGGATAAACGTAATGTTGGAATATTTATACTCTTAGAAAAAAAAGATTTTAACATAGCTTCTCTTATCAAATCTTATATTGACTAGAAAGCCAATTATTCAATCTTTTTTTATTCAAAATGAACTGTTTTTTTCAAAAAAAACTTGTATCTAACAATATATTATTGATAAGCATTAATAAATATGGCTCAAATCTTAAATTTAAAAAAAACAAATGATGATTTCAATACAGAAATCAGAAAGATGTTGTTGTTATGCCAGGAAGATATTGAATCTACTAATACCCTAATAATTGAAAAATTGGATAGTAATGTGCCTCTTGTTAAAGAAATAGCATCATATTTAGTGCTTTCAGGAGGTAAAAGACTTCGCCCCCTTTTAACTTCATGTAGCTATCATCTTTTAACTAATGATTTAGATAAAAATAAAAAACATATAGGTCTAGCTGCAGCTGTAGAATTTATTCACGCGGCAACTCTCCTTCACGATGATGTAATCGATGAAAGTCAACGAAGAAGAGGTAATCTTAGTGCAAATGAAGTATGGGGAAATAAAACTAGTGTTTTAGTAGGTGATTTTCTATTTAGTCGAGCATTTCAATTAATGGCAAAATATGGAGATATTGGAACTTTAAAAATTTTATCAGACACTAGTGTAGTTATTGCAGAAGGAGAAGTATTAGAATTAAGTAATGATAGAGATCCTACTATTAATGAAGATTTATATTTCAAAGTTATAAATGCTAAGACTGCTTCACTATTTAGTGCTGCATGTC
This sequence comes from uncultured Alphaproteobacteria bacterium, assembly GCA_902577425.1. Lineage (GTDB taxonomy): Bacteria > Pseudomonadota > Alphaproteobacteria > HIMB59 > MarineAlpha5-Bin3. The sequence continues at coordinate 23,312 of CACGZD010000005.1, forward strand.
AAGTTGGAGGTATCAGTGCTAAGGCAACTAATAAAGAAATTGAATCACTCAAATCTTTTGGCACTAACTTTGGAATGGCATTTCAACTTATTGACGATGCTATAGACTATGCTTCAGATAAAAATTCATTAGGAAAAAATATTGGAGATGATTTTAAAGAAGGTAAAATTACATTACCAGTAATTCTTGCCTATATTAGATCTAATAAAAAAGAAAAAGAATTTTGGAAAAGAACAATTATAGAATTAGATCAAAAAGAAAATGATTTTTATGAAGCATTTTTGATTATGACAAAATATAAATGCATTACTGATACTATAGAACGTGCAAAACATTTTGCTAATGTTGCTATAGATAGTTTAGGAATATTTAATGAAAATGAATATAAAAGTGCATTAATGAATTTAATTTACTCAAGTCTTAATCGATTAAGTTAATATTTTTCATAAGATTTTACTTCAACTAATGTTGATCCAAAAAATTCATTAATTTCTAATTTTATTTCAGATCTTTTATCATTTGTTTGATAAACTGATCTCGCAAGGTCAATAAATTTTTGATCAAATGCCTTATCTTTTTCACATTTTCTTATATCATCTTCTATCTTCCATAGAGTAGAATTTATTTCTATCAAACTATCTCTAAATTCTTTAACTTTTTTATCGTTAACTGAATCAGATAAAGTTGACTCTAATAAAGATAATTCTTTTTCTATATGTTTGAGCTTATTAACATCTATTATATTTTTCTTTTTAATAATTAGAATTGATATTTTATCTATCAATTCCCCAATGGATATAGGTGTATTAACTAACATGAATTTTATCTATTATATATATCTTCATATCTAATTATATCTTCTTCATCAAGTTGATCTCCAAACCAAAGTTCTATAACAACAAGGTCATCAGATTGATGATTTGTTAAACGATGCTTAGCTTTTAAGGGAATAAAAATATTTTCGTTTTCCTTACGCTCAAATACATCATCATTGATTGTTATTTCTGCAATACCCTTTATTACAACCCAATGTTCAGATCTAAATTTATGACTTTGTAAAGAGAGTATGCCGCCTGGCTTAACAATAATTTTTTTAATAGCATAATTATCACCTGTATGGAGAACTTCATACGACCCCCAAGGCTTAGAAACAATTGATGTCATAATTGATTAAATGGTATATATTATTATTTTAAATTTCTTATAATTTTTTTATGGTCAAAATAGCTCCTTCTATACTTGCTGCAGACTTATTAGATATTAAAAATGAAGTGATTAATGCAGATAATGCTGGAGCTGAATTCATTCATATTGATATAATGGATGGCCATTTTGTTCCAAATCTTTCTTTTGGTTATAATATGGTTAAAACTCTTAGACCTATTACCAATAAAGTTTTAGATGTTCATTTAATGATAAGCCCAGTAGAGCCATTTATTAAAGAATTTATAGATGCGGGTTCTGATATTATAAGTTTTCACCCAGAAGCAGATAAAAATACAAAAGAAATTATATCAATAATAAAAAAATCTAATTGCAAAGTTGGAATAGCTGTTCATCCAAATATAAAAATAGAAGAAATAAAAGAGTTTCTTAATGATGTAGATTTAGTCATTATAATGACTGTGATCCCAGGTTTTGGAGGTCAAAAATTTTTAGAGGATCAAGTACAAAAAATTTCTGAATTAAAAGAAATTCGAAAAAATATAAATGCAAATTATGAAATAGAGATTGATGGTGGCATTAATTTTCAAACAAGTAAAATCTGCATAGATAAAGGTGCAGATATTCTTGTTGCAGGATCATATGTATATGGTGCCCCAAAAGAAGAATATAAAGATAAAATTAATTCAATTAGACATTTGACTTAATTTGTTAATTTTGTATATGTAAGCTCATTATTATGGGATATCCTAAAAAACATAGAGGAAGACGCAAAAGAGGCTCTAAATATAGAAGAAACAAAAGGCGCCAAAAGAAAAAATAATAATATTTTCTATCTAAAATTATAATTTTATTTTATCATTAGTTTAATAGTTTTATATTTTTTAAAACTAATGGAGGAAATATGTCTATTCTAAAACCAATTACGGAAAAAAAAGCTAAAGGCAAAGTTAAAAAAATTTATGAAGATATCAAGTCAAAAAGAAAAATAACTAAAATACCTAATTTTTGGAAATCATTAGCTAATGATCCAGATACACTGGAGCGTACGTGGAATTCATTACAACAAGTCATGCAAAAAGGTGCTTTAGATCCTTTAACAAAAGAAATGCTTTATGTTGCTGTTTCTATGACTAATAGTTGTGAATATTGTATTCGCTCTCATACAAAAGCAGCTCAAAAAAAGGGTCTAACTGATAAAATGTTAAAAGAGTTAATTGCAGTTGTAGCTATGGCAAATGAAACAAATAGGCTAGTTGAATCTTATCAAGTAGAAGTTGATTCTTTTTTAAAATAAAAAAAATTAAGTTTTTTGATTTTGTAGTCTTTCAACTGGTTTTTCTATTATAGGCATATGAAGTAATGCAGCTGCAATTCCTAAGATTACACAAATCCACCACATTAAATCATAGGATCCATAAATATCAAAAAGTCTACCTCCAAACCAAGAACCAAAAAACGAACCTATTTGATGAACAAAAAATGCCCAACCATAAAGCATAGACATATAATATGGACCAAAAAAAACAGTTATTATACCGCTTGTTAATGGAACGGTAGATAACCAAAGAATTCCTAAAAGACTAGCAAAAATTAAAACTGTTAATTCTGTTTTAGGAATAAAAATAAATAAAAGAAATAACAATCCTCTTAATCCGTATAAAAGTGCAAGAAGATTTTTTTTAGATAATCTATCTCCTAAGTATCCAAAATAAATTGTGCCAATAACATTAAAAATTCCTATTAAAGCTAATGCCCAACCTCCTACCCAAAAAGGTAAATTTTCATCTTTAACAAATGCTGGTAAATGTACAGCCACAAAAGTAACATGAAAACCACAAACAAAGAATCCTAATGATAAAAGATTAAAACTTTTACTCTTAAATGCTTCTTTAATTGCCTCAGTTAAAGTTTGACTAGTACCTGATTTTGAAGATTCAGATTTTTCTGAAAAATTTAAAAAGAAAGAAAAAATAATCATTATTGAAGCCACAAAAGATAATAAAAAAAGAGAATATGACCAACCAAATATTTCTATTAGATAGCTAATTGAGGGTACCATTATAAATTGACCAAATGAACCAGCAGCCATCACTATACCTAATGATAAAGTTCTATTAGCTGAATGAACTGATCTTCCAACAGCACCCAATACTACTGCAGTTCCACATCCAGCACTTCCTAGCCCAAAAAGAGTTTGACTTCCAATGATACTAAATGCACCTTCGACATTAGCCATCCAAAATAAACTTATTATTACTAATATTATTCCAAGTATTGATGCTTTTCCTGAACCATATTTGTCAGATAAAGCTCCAAACAATGGAGATCCAATACCTATCATCAATACATTCAAAGCAGAGGCAAAAGAAAAAAGCTCTCTTCCTGTCTTTAAATGTTCTGAAACTGGTACAAGATACAAGCCAAAAGAATGTCTCAGTCCAAATGAAATTAATAATAATGCACTACCGCCAATAATTACCAAAAGGGGAATTAAATTTTTTTTTGAAGATGTCATTTAATAATTCCTAAACAGTACTCAATAGCTTCTAAAAACATATCATTTTGAAAATTATACATATATGCTGTAGTAAATAAAAATAACAGAATAGCTATTATTCTTAAATTCTTTATAAATTTATTATAGCTAACAATACCTACTATAGAAGTAGATTTAAAATTTTTATTTGCAAGAAAAAGGGTTATTTCAATAAAAAACCATGTTAAAATGAATGCTAAAAAAACAATTATATAAACCATCAAAATTTAAGAAAAGATAACTATGTTTAGATTTTTTACAACTAGAAAATGGTTTTTATGGGGTTGGTTGGGTTCAGCTGTCATATTATCAACTCTATGGATACAAGTTAAAATTGATGTAATGATCAATGAATGGTTTGGTGAATTTTATGATATGATTCAAAAAGCATTAGGCGCACCAAACTCAATTACAATATCTGAATATTGGGCAAGTTTATTTTCATTTATTACTCTAGCTGGAATTTATGTTGCTGTTTTTGTTGTAATAAGTTTTTTTACTCAACATTTTTTATTTAGATGGCGGACTTCAATGGTAGAATGGTATCATAGCGTCTATGACAAAGCGAGAAAAATAGAGGGAGCTGCTCAAAGGGTTCAAGAAGATACTGTAAAGTTTTCACGTTTTTTAGAATCCCTGGGAACCAGTTTAATTGAATCAATCATGGTATTAATTCAATTTATTCCAATATTGTTGGGATTATCAATTGGTATTCCAATTTTCTTTTTTGGTGATTGGCAATATGGTTTAATTACAGGAGCATTAATATGGACAATAGGTGGTACTATATTCTTGATAGTTCTAGGATGGATATTGCGCCTTGTTGGTATAGAATATGATATACAAAAAAAAGAAGCGGCATATAGAAAATTACTTGTTATAGCAGAAGATGATGGGACTGTTAGACCAAAAACAATAGAAGAGTTATTTGATGAAGTTCGATCTATTTATTTTTTAGCTTATCTTCGATATTTATATTTTAATATTGGTCGTATGGCATATTTGCAAGCTAATGTATTATCTGCTTATGTTTTTTTAGCTCCAGCGATAGTAGCAGGTGTTGTTACTCTTGGTGTAATGCAACAAATCATTAGAGCATTCGGAAGAGTAGAGGGTTCAATGCAATATTTATTAAAATCATGGCCTGCAATTATCGAATTAGCTAGTGTTTATCGCCGTTTAAGAGAATTTGAAAATCAAATTAAAATAAATGATTCAGAAGAAGAAAAAATTAATCAAGATATTTAATTTATGATTTTTTTAGCGTTTATATTTATTCCAATAATAGAAATTTCAATTTTTATAACTATAGGATCAAAAATAGGAATATTAAATACAGTTTCAATCATACTTCTTACAGCAATTATAGGAATATACTTTGTGAGAAGACAGGGTTTAAATTTACTATTTAATGCTCAGAAAAACTTATCAGAAGGAATAATGCCAACTGAAGAAATAAAAGGAGGAATATTTTTATTAATTTCAGGACTGCTTTTAATTACTCCAGGTTTTTTTACAGATTGTATTGGATTTGCAATGTTTTTAAAACCAGTTCAAAATTTTGTAGCTCTAAAAGCTAAAAATTTTTTTCAATCACGAAGACGGTATTAATTCATCCATTTTATTTGTTAATTCAATAAGTCTAATAATCGTCTTATTTTTAGAGGGAGTATCTAAAGATTTTAAAGGCGGCATTAACTTATTCCAATCTGGATTGTTATTAATAATTGAAAAATATGCCTTCATGACACTTATAGGCTCTTCAGATGTGATAGTTTCTCTAATTTTTTCTAATAAAGCTTGATAACTATTAAAATTCTCAATCTCTTTTTCTTTATTGCTATTATTAATTATAAAAGAAAGAAGTCTTCCAGCTATATTTGTTCCAGCAGTAATGGCCCCAGCCCCACCTCTTTTAAATATCTTCAAAGCTAAGCTATCATGACCACAAAATAATGCTAAATCTTGAAAATACTTAACTGTTTTCAGCATATTATCTATATTACCACTTGAATCTTTAATCCCTACAATATTGTTTGGGTATAATTTTAATAATGTCTCAATAATATTAAAATTTAGCACTACGGAAGTTGTTTGAGGAATATTATATAGTAAATAATGAAAATCAGATGAACCAACTGTTTCAATAATTTTTCTAAAATAATTTATTATTCCATCATCGCTAACATTTTTATAATAAAAAGGCGGCAATAAAAGTACAGCTCGGCTTTTATTTTTTTCAGCAAATTTTGTTAATTTAATTGCATCTTCAACAGAAGAAGATCCAGTTCCTGGAATTAGTAAATTAGAGTCTAGGTTCTTTGAAAGTAAAAAATCAATTGCATCACATTTTTCTTTTATACTAAAACTATTTGCTTCCCCTGTTGTTCCAAATATTGCTAAACCATCATGACCTTGTTTCATCAAATATTGACAGTGTTCAAGATATAAATTTTTATTTATTGATAAATCATCATTTATAGGCGTTAAAGCGGCACTATAGATACCATTAATTTTATGCATAAATTGATAATAGAGTAATACCGAGTATAATTCTATAGATTATAAAAATATTAAAGTTCGTATAATGTAATATTCTCATCATAAAATGAATAGATATTAAAGCTGTAATAAAAGAAATGATTGTTGCCACTAGTGGACCTATCAAATTAAGTTCACTGTTATTTGATGTATAAATATCTATTACACTTAGAGCTAAAGAAGCAATAATAATAGGAATGGATAACAACATAGAAAAAATTGCTGCTGATTCTCTTTTTATATTTAATATTCTTGCTCCTGTTATGGTAACACCTGCTCTGCTAGCTCCAGGTATAAAAGCTAAAACCTGAAAAAAACCAATAATAATTACTTCCAAAAAATTTAAATCTTCCCATTTTTTAGTTGAATTTTTTTTTCTATCAGCAAAATACAAAATAATACCAAAAATTATACTAGACCAGGCTATAACTATAACATTCCTTAAGTAATCCATTAAATATTCATAAACAATAAAACCAACTATAAGTGCAGGAAAAGTAGCGATAATAATTTTAATTCCCCATAAATGATTTGTCGTAAAATAATTTTTTTTAAAAGAAAAAAAATCAATAATAATATTTTTAATGTATTTACGAAGATACATCACTACAGCTCCTAATGTTCCTACATGTACAGCTATATCAGTAAATATTCCTTGATCATTCCATTCTGTAAATGCTGAAATTAGAATTAAATGACCAGAAGAGCTGATTGGTAAAAATTCAGTTATTCCCTGAATCAAGCCAATAACAATGAATTGAATTTCAAACACTATTCAAAAATTTGTTTTGCCAATGCAGGCCCTGTTTTAAGTGGCTTTGCATTCTTATCTTGAAAATACTTTTCTAAGAAAACTAAATATTTATTATAATCATTTAAAATTTGTAATTTTTCATCTTTTAATTCATCTTCGCTATCTTCTAAATTTGAAAGTTCAGTATCAATTTGCATCATCGCTTCTGGAATAGTGGTAAAAGGTCTTTCTTGATTAATTACCAGTCTATCATGAAGTTCGTGGTGAACATTTCTAAAATCATCTTCCGATAATGTGTTTGGGCTTTCATCAAATATTAATCTTTTTAAAATAAAACTAGCTCTTTCATCACGTATAGTAAGAGCCACTTTATATTTTTCTTCCCAAGTTTTTTTGTCATGAAATTCTCTTAACACCTCTCCTTGACCAAACTTTGTAAATAAATTAGCTTTACTTTCAGGAAAAATATTATCTTGAGATGATTCATCTTCTTTTTCAATTTGACGATCAATTTCCATATGTTTAAATTTATCTGCAAGAACTTTGTTCTTATAAACTTTTTTTGCCCGCTCATTTAATATTTCAGCACCTAGGTCATTATAAGGCTCATGATTAATAGCTAATTTTCCTGAGAGTAATATTGGGTGTTGGTTGCATATCACATATCTATTTTTCTTTTTAATAAGCTTTTTAAATTCCTCATGATTCGCTTCTATTAATGGATCAGGATCATGAGCTAAATCAATTGTATGAAACCAACCACTATATTGTGATTCACATACCATGGAGAGTGCTTGAAGCTTCACTTTTCCAGCAAAACTTGTCATATAACAAAAACCTCTGTTGTCATTAACATATTTAATAGCGTTTTCTTTATTCATGGTCATTTGTAACTGTTGCCAATTCTCTTGATCCATATCATGCACAAATTTGGTCAAAGCTATTGATGTTTTTACATCACTAAATGCATCATGAGCGAACTCAACAGGCAAATTATTTAACTCTGCTAATTGATCAAGCTTAAAACTTGGATTTCCCCTTGCTGTTATCGGAGTTTTAATACTTGATGGATTTAAAGCATAAAGTGCTCTTGCTAAACTTAAAGTATCTCCTCTATTCTTACGAGTAATATAAGGAAAAAATAAATTATTAAATAAATTATATTCTAATACTGACTCATCAAACTCAATAATATTATGGCCAATAAAAACAGTTTCATCATTATCCTTTTTCCACTCATCAAAAGTAGAATTAATTTTAGTTATAAGTTCATAAGAAGATAATTTTGCATTTAATGCTTCTTTAATACCTTTTCTGGTTGTAATTAATGCACCTGGTTGAGCGATGATAGAAGTTCTAGGCCTACAGAATTCATTTATATTTTTATTTGTAGGTTGAAAATTTTCATCTGTAACAATTGCTGCAATTTGTAATATTTGTTCCCATTTTGGTGTTGTGCCAAAAGCATTGCGGCTTTCTTTTTTACCTCTTCCAGTAGTTTCCAAGTCATAAAAAATATATTTTCCAGCCATAAAATATTACTTTTACTTTATTGTTATAAATTTGAAATAATAAAGATTCTGGATTTGTTATTTTTTTGCCTAGAAACACTAAAGTTTTTAAAAAAACAATTTCCTTATTTTATAGATGATATAATCGTTGAGATGACTAATTTTAACAATATTAAAGCACTATTAATTGATCTTGAAGGCGTTCTTTACAGTGATAATAAATTAATACCTGGATCTGTTGAAACTATAAAAAAATTTAGAGAACTAGGCCTAAAATTAAGATTTCTGACAAATACAACAACGGCTCCTAGAAAATTTATATTAGAAAAAATATTAAATTTTGGCTTTGATATTGATGAATTAGAAATCTTTACTCCGATAATAGCTACAAAAAATTATCTAAGGGATAATGGAGTCAAAAAAATATCATTATTTACTAGTATTGAAATTATTGAAGAGTTTAATGATTATGAAATAACACAAAAAAATCCTGAAGCTGTAATTATGGGAGATATTTATAAAAATTTTAATTGGGAAATTTTAGACCAAATATTTAAATTAGTATATTTAGATAATTCTGCGCTTATTGCTTTACATCAAAATAAATATTGCATGCGAGATGATAAAATATCTCTTGATCTTGGTCCTTTTGTAAAGGCAGTAGAATATGCAAGTAATAAAAAATCTATTTTAATGGGAAAACCTGAAAAAAAATTTTTTGAATTAGCTGTGAAAGATGTAGAAGAAAGTAATAAAGATATTTTAATGGTAGGTGATGATATTAGCTCTGATATAGAGGGATCAATAAATGCGAGCCTAAAAGCCATTCAGGTAAAAACAGGAAAATTTCAAAAAAAAGATTTGGATAATGTTATTCAACCTCATCATCGAATTGAGTCAATTGCTGACTTGCCAAAATTACTAGGAATGTAGTTAATCTCCTTTTGACCAATAAAAGTGATAAAATGCAGCAGCAACTATAGCAACAAATAATGAAATAAAGGCAACATATATTATTGTAGAAATTGCCCACCAGGCAACAACAATTAGCAATCCAATAGCAGTAATAGCTGCCCAAAAATATAATAATCTCTCAAGAAATAACTGCATTAATTTATTTTATAGTATTTAAAGTAATTTATCAATTTCCTCTCGCGTTGGCATTGATTTTGCTGTTCCAACTCTTGTTGTAGAGATGCCTGCAAAAGTATTGGCAAATATCAATGAATCTTTAATGCTTTTATCTTCACACAGTGCAGTTGCAAAAGCACCGTTAAATGCATCCCCTGCCCCAGATGTATCAACTACTTTATTGCCTAAATCTAAAGGAGGAACATAAAGACTATTATCTTTGTTTTGAAAATAAACTCCTTTTTCACCTAAAGTTATTACTACATTTTTTATACCAAGATCTAATAAATCTTTGGATGAATTTTTTGCATCTTCTTCATTCGTAATTTCTTGATTTAAATAAAAACTTGCTTCCGTTTCATTTGGTGTAAAATAATCAATTAATGGAAATACTTCTTTTTCAAGTTTTGCTGCAGGTGCTGGATTAAGTATCGTTGTCACATTATTATCTTTTGCTAATTTTAAAGCATAAATAACTGGATCAATTGGTAATTCTAAATTTGTTAAAAAGAATGAAGCATTTTTTATTTCATCTTCAGCTTTTTTAACATCATCAATTGTAAGTGCTCCAGCAGCTCCCGTAACAACAGAAATAGCATTGTCTCCTGTTTCTTTATTTATAAGTATTGCTGCTACGCCGGTATTATTATCATCAGTAACAAACAAATTTTTTGTGCCAACATTAGACTCATCATAAATTTTTGTAGCCATTTTGCCATAATCATCATTTCCTATCTTTGAAATAAAACTCACATTAGCCCCAGCCTTGCCAGCAGCTACTGCTTGATTGGAACCTTTGCCTCCTGGACCAGTAACAAATTCTTCACCCATCACTGTTTCACCCTTTACTGGAATTCTTCCAAAAAAAGCTAAATCTACTACAAAGATTCCTAAAATACTTAAATTTTTCATTAGATTGTTTTCATTTAATGATTTGAATTAAACTAAATATTTTTTTAATAACTTTCAAGCAACTTTTATTAATTTGAAATAAATTCTGCAGCTTTTTTATTTGCTATAATGATAGATTCATTCATATTATTGCCTGACATCCATGCTGCACAAAAAGTGCCTGCAAAAGTATCCCCTGCTCCGTGAGTACTTTTTACCTTAACCTTAATACCTTCAAAATGTATTGGTTGTTTGTCTTTTTCACAGAAGACTACTCCTTGTTCGCCTGCAGATATAATAACATTAGAAAAACTATTTGATAAAGATTGAGAGCTTTTTAAAATTTCCTCTAATTTTGTAATTTTCATTCCAGTTATATCCTCTGCTTCTATAGTATTGACCAACAAAATATCTACATATTGATATAAATCAGAATGTATGTTTTTAGCAGGAGCTGCATTATAAAAAACTTTAATTCCTTTTTCTTTTGCTTTTTTGGCTGCTAATAAATTTAATTGTTCATCAACTTCATTTTGAATCATCAATACTCCTATATTTTTCCATAAGTTATTATTTAAAAGAGCATTTTTATCTATATGAAGATTAGATCCCGAAACAATTATAGCACCATAATCTCCTTCTTTATTTGAAATAGCTACACTCATACCAGAATTATGATGATCTAATTGTTGAATATACGAAATATCAACATTAGTTTTTTGTAAATTTTTTAAAATATAATTTGCAAAATCATCCTTGCCGATAGCACTTAAGATCTTTGTTGGAACAGGATAAAGAGAAGCTGCAACTGCTTGGTTACCTCCTTTACCACCTAATTTAGGATACCATTTTTGACCACTTGTTGTTTCTCCTATACGAGGTAATTGCTGTGATTCTAAAAAAATATCATAATGCAAACTTCCAATAACTAAAACTTCTTTTAAAGACATTCTAGCTAGAATTTAAATTGTACAAAGCTTTGTTAAATATTTGATTAGAGGTTATTGAATCTTGATTGGCAATTGCGTGCGTTAAATTATTGTCTCCAGATAATTTTTTTACCACCTCTAGCATTTTCTTTACAGTTCCAATGTTGGCTTCACATTCTTTTACAGGATCTAAGCCCGTTGAATCAGGAAAAGTATCAAAGTAAATTACACCATCATAGCCATCTTTATAAACCTGATATAATAATTCCATAGTTGCTAATTGGTGTACTGATCCAACCATAAGGCCATCATCTCTTTTTGAATATCCGTCATTTAAATGCAAACCTAATATTTTTGAATTTTTAGAAATCATAGCTGCTGAAAAAGCTGGCTGTTCATCAGCATACAACACATGAGCAAAATCAAGAGTTACTCCTAAATTAGGAAGATCTACTTCTTTAATAGCTAATAAAGTAGAAAAAAGATTTGATAAAAGAGAGTATGCTCTTGGTTCATTAGGTTTATATTCAATGCTTATCTGACATTCCTTATCATGTAATGCTACTTCTCGAATTCCATCAATTTCATCTTGCCATAATTTTTTATAATCAGCTTGAAAACCATAATCAAAACCATCTTGTCCAAGCCATAGGGTCATTAAATTTGAATTAGACTGTCTGGCAACATCAATACCTTTTTTAGTTAAATCAATTGCTTCTTGTCGGATTTTTTTATCTGGATTAGTAAAAGCACCTAATTTGAAAGCAGAATTAGTATAATAACGCATAGCAAAACCATTAATTGCAAGGCCATTCGCATTCATAATTTTAAGGATTTCACTAAGATTATTTTCTGAATGGTCTGGATAATTTAAATCTAAATTAGTAAGGCCATTTACAGAGCCTGCTCTTTCAATGAGTTTTTCAGGAGTTAAGGGTGGAATGTCACTTTTCCAAAAGATTTCTGGTTTTGAAGCAAAAGAGTTCAATCTAGTTGCAAATTTTTCACCTAACATCAATCATTTTCCTTAATTTTTTTTATAAATATAGGATTTTTGTTATTGTTCATATGTCTCAGTTATGTATATTAATTTTATATAAAAAATATATTTTATTGATTTTATATCCAGTAATATATGTTTTTTTTTGTAATTTTTCATAGGAGGGAAAATGAAAAAATCACTATATGAATATGCCATAGCTAAAAGCAAAGCTACTAGACGTACTTTTCTAAAGGGTGCTGCTGGTGCTGGTGCTGTTGCAGCTATGAGTGGCGGTTTATCTTCAGTTGCAAGCAATGCTTTTGCTTCAAGTGATCTTAGATCTGCTATTCTGAAAATACCAGGCGTAGGCGTTGGTTCTCCAGGTGATGCAGATTGGCAAAAAGTTGGAGAAATGTGCTTAGGCGGAACTAAAGAAAGAGTTAAAGAAGGTGAGTTTAATGGTGTGGAAATAAGCTTTTTAGGTTTAGACAGCTTAAATCTTCACAATATGCTTCATAGAGGTTTTTTAAAGCCTTGGGAAAAATACACTGGAGCAAAAATTAAATGGATTGATTTAGCTCAAGCTGATTACAATGCAAGACTTCAACAATCGATTGCTACAGGAACTGTTGATTTTGATATTGTACAATCAGGAGCTCCATATGAAGGAGATCTGTGTGGTAAAGGTTTAACATCTGAAATGCCAGGATGGGTTGCTGATCAAATTGATTTAGCAGACTATGTTGGATATCTTCAAGCTCCAACTGGAACTTGGGATGGTAAAACTTACAGAATTTCAATTGATGGAGACTGTCATAATTTCAACTATAGAACTGATTACTTCGAAAATGAAGATTTAGCTAAAGCTTGGAAAGATGAAGGTCATTCTGGTAATTGGGAAGTTCCAACAACATGGCAAAAAGTTACAGAAGTATCAAAATTCTTAAAAGGTAAGAAGCATGCCGGATTCCCTGCTTATGGATATCTAGATGTCCAAAAAGGTTGGGGTGGATTTGGTTTTTATTTCTTAGGTAGTATTGCTACTGCTTATGCAAAACATCCAGATAGTCCTGCGTTCTTATTTGAGCCTGATACTATGAAACCTATGGTTAATAATCCAGCTTGGGTAAGAGCTATTCAAGATGTTCTAGATAGAAGAGACTGTCAGCCACCAGATCAAATTAATGCTGATCCTGGTGTAACTGGATTTAGTCAATTCTTAGCTGGAACAGGATCTATGGTATCTTGGTGGGGAGACGTTGGATCTAATGCCAACACTTCTGATGAATCACTTGTTCAAGGTAATGTAGGTTTTGACATCTTGCCAGGTTCTGATGATGTATACAATTGGAAAACTGGAAAATGGGAAACATTATCAAGTGGTCCAAACTATGCTCCTAATATGGCTTATATTGGTTGGGGTTTATACTGCATGAAAACTGTAGATATGGACACTACAAAAAGAAAAGCTGCATGGTCTGCATGTGCACATATTGGTGGAAAAGATCTATCATTATGGATGTCTATGTATCCATCAGGATTCCAACCATATCGAAACAGTCATTTCAATATTGATGAATGGGTTGGAGCTGGTTACACTAATGCATTTGCTTCAGATTATCTTGCATCAGAAGCTGATTCTTATAATCATCCAAATGCAGCTATTGAACCACGAATTCCTGGTATATTCCAATATTATAGCATAGCGGAAGATGAATTGTCTAAAATTTATGCTGGTGAATATGATGCTCAAACCGGTGCAGATAATATCGCTGCAGCTTGGGACAAAATTACTGACCAAATTGGTAGAGAAAACCAAATAAAGCTTTATAAAGCTTCATTAGGTCTTTAATTTTTTATTAAAATTTCTAGCGGCTTTATTTAAAGCCGCTAGTTCTAGTATTATAAATTAACTTTAGTAATGACTAAACCTACTTCAATTGAACGCGATCCTTTGTATGTTGTAGCTCCGCCTATAGTTACAAACAAAACTAAAAGATTTGGTCATATTATTGTTTGGGGAACATTTACCTTAATGTTTCTATTAGCTATTATACAATTTCTTAATACCAATGAATATATTACTTTTGGTTTTAAGACATGGAGACCTGTTCTTTATGCATATATTCTTTGGGCTTGTGCAATTGGATATTCAAGAGTTTTAATTTATGGAGAAAAAGGAAAACGAACACTGTTTGTTTTTCCTGCAGTAATGTTTATTTTATCAATTGTTATTTTTCCAATGCTTTTTGGTCTTTATATTTCTTTTACTGATTGGAATTTAAGCTCCATAGATGGAAGAGAGTTTAATGGACTAGATAATTTCTATCAAATGATTTCTGATCCATACTATTGGAATGCTTTGAAGAATATGATTTATTATGTTCTTGCTGTTTTGGTTGAATTTGCAATAGCTTTTTTGTTAGCTCTATTATTGAATTCACAGATTAGAGGTAGAAAATTTTTTAGAATTGCTTTCCTAATTCCCTTAATGTTAAGCCCAGTAGCAGTAAGCTGGATGGTTGGAAAATCTATGTTAGAACAACGCTTTGGTCCAGTTGCTAATTTAGGAAGGTTTTTAGGTTGGGAGACTCCTACTTTCTTTAGTAGTCCAGAAATAGCAAGATTGACTATGATGTGTATGGATGCATGGACATTTATTCCTTTAATGATCATCATGTTACTTGCAGGACTTCAAGCTTTACCTAAAGAAGTGCTTGAAGCTGCAAAAGTTGATGGAGCTAATAAATGGACGATGTTTAAAAATATAATATTTCCAATTATGCTTCCTGTATCCTTAACAACATTAGTTATTAGAATAATTTTTAAATTAAAACTAGCTGATATAATAATTATTGTAACAGCTGGTGGACCTGGAGGTGCAACTGATAGCGTAACAAGCTTTATAGTTAGAGAATATAGAGATAGGTCAAATGTTGGTTATGGCACACTACTATCTTTTGTATATTTAATTTTGATAATCATATTTATGACCATTTTAATCCGTTTTGTTAATAGATGGTTACAGAGGGCAGCTTAATGAAAAGTAGTTTTAGTGAAAAAATTTTAATTTATGGAATTCTTTTATTATGGACTTTTATTTGTCTTTTTCCAATTTATTGGACTGCCACAACATCTTTTAAAACTGCCGCAAGTGTTACTCAAGGATTATTGATACCATGGATTGATTTTGAACCTTCATGGAAGGGATGGAGAAATCTTGGATTTTCTCCTGATACTATTTTTACAGAATCAAATCCTAGAGAGGAGTTTTTAGCTCGTTTTTTCAATACCGCAATTATATCTTCCTCTGCTTCAGCATTAGCTGTTATTCTTGGTTCTTTTGCAGCCTATGGCTTAAGTAGATTTAATTATAAATTTGGATTTATGAGAAATCCTGACATATCATTTTTCTTTTTATCGCAATTAATACTACCTCCAGTAGTTTTGGCTTTACCTGTATTAGTTTTATACAGAGAGCTTGATTTATTAGATACGCATATTGGAATGATTTTACTATATACGTTGACTGTCCTTCCAATTGTTATTTGGATTATGCGAGATCAATTTAATGCAGTGCCTATTGAACTTGAGGAAGCAGCATTGGTTGATGGAGCAAGTGTTTGGGTTAGTTTTTTTAAAATTGTTTTACCCATTGTTTTGCCAGGAATAGCTAGTGCTTTTATATTATGTTTAATTTTGTGCTGGAATGAATATTTTTTAGCAGCATTAATTACTAGCACTGATGCTAAAACAATGCCTGTTATGGTTGCATCTCAAATTTCCTCACAGAGTATAAAATGGTGGAACATGGCAGCTATTTCAGCTGCTTTATGCCTTCCATTAATTATAGTGGCAATTTTTTTAGAGAGATATATTGTAAAAGGAATGGCTGCTGGAGCAGTAAAACAATAATTTAATTGTCCATCTCTTTCATTAAATCTTTTGTACTCTCATATAATTTTCGAAAATTTTTATATCCTTTAGAATAAATATTGAGATTATCAGTTTTTGCTTCAATTTCATAATCTACAGCATTCCAATTATTGATATCATCTTTTTTTAAATCTCCACAAGCATGAGCAGCCAAAAAAGCATCTCCGTATGAGGCACCTAGAGTAGTTTTGCGTAAAATTTGATTTAAACCAATAATATCTGAAGTAGTTTGAGACCAAATTTTATTTTTTGTTCCTCCTCCAACACTATAAAGTTTCCTTGGAACATAATTTAATTCTTTAAAAGTATCAAAAACATGTTTTGTTCCATAAGCTATGCCTTCAAATATAGATCTATACATATCAGAACGATTATGAGTTAAATCCAATCCAAAAAAACTTCCTTTCGCATGAGTATCATGAATAGGCGTTCTTTCTCCTGAAAAATAAGGAAGAAATATTATTCCTTTTGCTCCTGGAGGAGATTGTTCAGCTTCATTTGCAAGTTTAATGAATATATCATCACCTTGTAAATCTTTTGCAAAGTTATTTTTAAACCAATGAGTCAAAGTTCCACTTGTTGCCAGACCTCCCATTAAACTATGTTCTCCTTTAAAAAGCCATGGGGCATACCATAATCTTGAGTCTGATAAAATTGAGTCAGTAATAGATATGAAAAACATTGTGGAACCATACATCATCATCATATCACCTGATCCAGTAACGCCGACGCTTAAAGCTTCTGCTGCAGCATCAATTGTACCTGAGCTAACTATCGTACCTTCAGCCAAGCCAGTCTCTTTAGACGCTTTAGCTGAAACTTCTCCAATAACTTCATCAGTCCAAACTAGTTTTGGTAACTGTTCTAGATCAATTAAATCATTGATAAGTTCATTGCTCCAATCTTGCTTATTGATATCATAAAATGGACTAACAAAAGCAGCAGAAAAATGATCAGTTGTATAATTCCCAGTTAATTTAGAATTGATAAAGGCTGTACCATTAACGATTTTAAAAGTTTTATTAAAAATTTCTGGACGATTGTTTTTTAGCCACAAGATCTTAGGGCCTACTTGTTGAGAAGTAAGCGCATTGCCATTGAATTTAAAAATTTTTTCTTCTCCAATATTGTTATTCAAGTAATCAATTTCTTTATAAGCTCTAGTATCTACTCCATATAATACTGCATTCATTAATGGTTCACCGTCTTTATCAACTGGTAACATGCAAGGACCAATAGTACTTGCTGATACCGCTTTAATATCTTTGGGATTACATCCAGACTTTTTAATTAATTCATTAGATACAAAAGTAAAATCACCCCACCAGTCTTCATTCGGTCTATGTTCTGCCCATCCGCTTTGAGGAACTATCATTTCATGTTTTTTTGCTGATTGGGCTATTACTTCTCCTTTTATATTTACCAGAACGCCTTTTGTCTCATAAGTTCCTATGTCTATTCCTAAATAATATTTTTCAGTCATTACTAATTTCTTTTTAAAGAAAAATTCTCATCAATACTAGTAATTGAATGAAAAAGTAGATTTTCTAAATTAAATAAATCTCGTAAATCACAAACCTCTTTAGAAGAATGGGAATAACGCATTGGAAATCCTAAATCTATACATGCAATTCCTTTATCAACTAATTGAACATAAGATGAATCTGTTAAAATTCCTGATGTAGCACTTCGTTGTAAATTAATATTGTTTTTTTTAGCGTTTTCCTCAAATAAATTCACTAAAGATGGATGTGGTATAAGTCCATTTAAAGTACCTCTGCCATGAAAGGAGTATAAACTCATACATGGACCTTTGCCTAAAAATATATCTCCTTGATTTATCATATCAGGTGTATCGCTTGAAAGCATAAGATCAATTTGAATAGCAACATCGGGCTTTAAATTTTGAGCTACAGGAAGAACACCTCTTAAATTGAATTCTTCTTGAACTGAAAAAACTATGTGAACCGTAGGTCGATTTTTTTCATCTAATAATCTTTTAGCTATATTTAAGACTACTGCACAACCTGCCCTATCATCAATTGCTGTGCCGGCAACACAATTAGATCCCATGTCATTAAATGAGGGTAAATAGGTTATAGGTGATCCAATATTAATACCATTTTCTAGAACCTCCTTTTTATTTGAAAATCCTGCGTCTAAAAACAAATCTTTCACTAAAGAAACTCTATATTTTTCATCTATAGTTGTTGCATGATGGGATTTATTTCCAATAACAGCATTAAAGTATTGTCCTTTATTATTAACAATAACCATTTCTTGTGATGTTAAAGCTTTTTCAGGAACACCCCCTAATCTTTCAATTCTTATAAATCCATTATCTTCAATTTTTTTTATAACAAACCCTAGTTGATCCATATGTGCAAATAACATTACAGAAGGTAAATTATCATTGCCTGTCAAAGTACAAATTAAATTACCAAGAACATCAGAGGTATTTTCCAATTTATTTGTATCTAATTGTGAGGATAAATATTTTCTTACCTCATCCTCATAGCCAGATAATCCTGAAATCAAACATAAATCGTGTAAATATTTTTTAATTTGATCAACGTTCATCTTTATCGAATTGATTTTATTTTATTCATAAAATCTTTAGCTCTATTTGGATCAACTTGATTCCAAGTATCTCCATTAACTTTTAAAGATGAACCGATAATAACTCCGTCTGCAATACCTAAAGTTTCTTCAACATTTTTCAAATTCACCCCAGTATTTGCAAGCACGGGTGTTTTGGGAATAATTTTTTTTACTGCATATAAATCACTTAATTTTGCAGACTCGCCAGTGATCTGTCCTGAAACCAAGATTGCATCAGGAATAGAAGAAAATACAACACTTTTAGATCTATCTGCAACTGAACGTTTATCAAGTGAAAAAGCAAATTCAGCACTGATATTATAAAACATCAGTAAATCTTCTCTGTTTAGACTATTTCTATAACGCATTGCTTTTCCAGCATCAGGATTCCAAAATCCCATATCAGAAGCATATGTTCCAGTAAATATCTCCCTAACAAAGTGCGCTCCCGTTGAAGCAGCTACAGCAATAGTGCTCATTGGATCCCATAAAATATTCACTCCAAAAGGAATTTTAATTTTATTTTTTAAATTTCCAATTACATAGGCCATAGTAGATGATGATGCTTGATTAACATTAAATTCATATGGTCTATCATTTTCATTACCAAACATAACAGCATCCACGCCTGCATCTTGAAGAGATATTAAATCTTTTTCGGCCACTTGAATAATATGATCTAAACCTAATTTAGAATCATATAGAGGAGATCCTGGTAAAGCAGGAAGATGTACCATTGCAATTATTGGTTTACTTGTATTGAATAAATCTTTAAATTTTTTACTCATAATTATAATGCTTCTAATAAAAAAATTTTTTTAGATCATCCAAACACTGCCATCAGGCTTAAGTACGCCTTTTGTAAATATAAAACAACCATAAGGTCTGGTGTCACTTGTAGTAATAACGGCAAAAGTTTCTTTAGCCTCTAAATAAAATTGTTGACGTTCAATAGAACCTATTTTCCAATTTGGACCAGATACTTTATGCACAGTATCAATTAAATCTTGATGAACATCATTTATTTCATCAGGTTTTCCATCAATTTCCATTCTCTTTACAGGCTCAGCTA
The DNA here is from genome assembly GCA_902577425.1 of uncultured Alphaproteobacteria bacterium. Classification (GTDB taxonomy): domain Bacteria; phylum Pseudomonadota; class Alphaproteobacteria; order HIMB59; genus MarineAlpha5-Bin3. The sequence goes on from CACGZD010000005.1 coordinate 43,363, forward strand.
TAAAGCTATCCAAAGGGAAAACAGATAAAAGTGCTTCAGCTGCTTGAGGAATATTTAATCCATCCATTCTTAAAAGATTATCTGTATGTGAGAATGAGGGAAAATTTGCATCACTTAAAACAAATCTATCTCCATGACCCATTGATCGAAGAGTTGCCAAAATATCAGGGCTTAATAAAGGATTTACGTTAATTAACATATAAGCAATATAGCATATTATTCTCCATAAGGAATCCAAATGTTTTTAATTTGAGTACTTTGATATAAAAATTCATTAAGAAATTGATCATTATTGGAAAACCAATCAATATTTTTTTCATCTGGACACCAAAATCTTTTAAGGTTTGAAATAGAATTCTTCTTAACAATACTTTTTTGTGATTGTTCGTGTCCAAAATACCAAATTCCATCAATATTTTCATGAAGCGAAAGAGTTGCGGTTAAGTCATTTTGTTTAGCTGTCAAAATATTAATATATCCACCAGGAATATCAGAAGTATCTAAAACTTGATAAAGCTCAGTTGCTATAAGCGATGTTTTCTCACCTGGTACAATAATATTTGTATTGCCAGTAGAAAATATAGAGCCTAATACAGTAATTAAATTTAATAAAGGCAAATCATCATTAAGTAACGAAGTTATAACTCCTAGAGGTTCTTTTACAGCTAAAGTTAATCCTCTCATTGGAGGGTTATGAATATTTCCTTCGAACTTATCTGCCATTGAAGCATAATAAAATAACCTCTCACAAGAAGCGTCGAATTCTTTATTGGCATTTGATAAAGTAGAACCTGATAAAGCAACTATAAGTTCAATAAATGTATTTTTACGAATCTGTAAATTTTCTGCCAAATAAAATAAGAGTTGTGATCTATTAAAATTATTAAGCTGTTTTAAAAAAGTCTTAGCTGCTATTTCGACACAATCTCTTACATCTTTTCTATTAGATTGAGCTATATCACAAATAAAAGTACCATTGGTTGAATTTAATCCAAATGAATAACCTCCATCTGGTCTTTTTTGTTTTCCACCAATATATAATTTTGGTGTACGATCAATTATCGGTAAATTATATTTTGTTTTTTTATTTACCTTATTATTAATTTTTTTCTCAGGAAGTTTGTTTTTAGTATAGGCTCTAATCCCTTCACTTCCTCCTTCTCTTCCAAAACCACTTTCTTTAAAACCACCAAAACCACATGAAGCATCAAATAAATTTGTTGAATTAATCCATATTACTCCCGCTTTAATTTTAGGAGCAATATCTAAAGCTAAGTTAATATTTTCTGACCAAATACTTGCTGCTAATCCATATGGAGTATTATTTGCAATTGCAACAGCCTCACTTGGTTTTCTGAAAGTTAAACTAGTAAGTACTGGACCAAAAATTTCTACTTGGGCTATAAATGATGCAGGTGTAACATTTGTAAATAATGAAGGGGGGTAAAATAAACCTTCTGTTGGACATGACCAAGAAGGTTGCCACAATTTAGCTCCATCTTTAATGCCTTTTTTAACAAGTGAATTTATTTTTTGTAATTGCACAGGTGCAACTATAGCTCCTATATCTATTGATTTATCTAATGGATTGCCAATTCTTAATTTTTCCATTCTTTGTTTAAGTTTTTTAATAAATTTTTTTTCTATACTCTCTTGTATTAACAATCTTGATCCTGCACAGCAAACCTGTCCTTGATTAAACCATATTGCATCGACCACTCCTTCAACGGCGCTATCAAGATCAGCATCTTCAAAAACAATAAAAGGGGACTTTCCTCCTAATTCCATTGTTAATTTTTTGTTTGTAGTGGATGTTGATTGAACAATTTTTTTTCCAATTTCAGTTGAGCCAGTAAATGCTATCTTTTGTATCTCTGGATGCGAAGTGATAAGTTCACCTGTAGATCCATCTCCTGTAATAATATTTATAACACCATTGGGTATATTTGCTTTAATACATAATTCTGCAAAATATAAAGCTGTAAGAGAAGTATATTCAGCTGGTTTTAAAACTACAGTATTTCCACAAGCAATTGCAGGTGCTATTTTCCAAGCAAGCATTAATAAAGGAAAATTCCAAGGTATAATTTGTCCTACAACACCAATTGGTTTCAAATTCTTATCTAATTTTTCTGCCCAACCTGCATGATAATAAAAATGCCTTGCTACTAAAGGAATATCAATGTCTCTAGTTTCTCTAATTGGTTTTCCGTTATCAATTGATTCTAATACAGCTAAGAAACGAGAATGCTTTTGTATTAATCTTGCAATAGCATATAAATATTTTGATCTTTGGAAAGAACTAATAGAAGACCATTTTTTTTGAGCCTTTCTTGCAGAATTAACAGCAAGATCAACATCTTTTTTTGTGCTTATTGTTAAATCAAATAATTTTTTATTAGTTGAAGGATTTATAACCTTAATCTTTTTTGATCCTTTAGAAGTATTCCATTTTCCATTAATATAATTTTTATTTGAAGAAGAAATTTTTTTAATCCAATTAATTACTTCAGTGTCATCCTCTGGCGCTGGACCATATTTAATATTTTTAAAATTTTTAATTATTTTATTCATTTATGCTATCGCCAATTTATCATGCGTTGCATATCTGCCAAAAGCATGATGATATAATTGTCTTTCTATATCGATTAATAAACTAGATGCACCAATTCGCAATAAATTTGGATTTAACCAATCTTCACCCAACTCCTCCATGACTAGGATTAAGAATTCTAAAACAGATTTTGCGGTTGATATTCCTCCAGCTGGTTTAAAACCAATTTTTTTTCCTGAAAACTCATGAAATTCTCTAATCATTCTTAACATTACCAAACTATTATTTAGATTAGCATTTATACTTTCTTTGCCTGTAGAGGTTTTAATAAAATCTGCTCCTGCCATCATACAAACTAATGAAGCTTTAGCAACATTACGCATTGTCTCTAAGTCTCCAACTCCTAAAATAGCTTTTATTTTGGTTTTATTTGCAGCCAATTTAAAACTTTTCACCTCTTCATAAAGTTTTTTCCAATTATTTTGAATTACAAAACCTCTATTAATAACTATGTCTATTTCGTTTGCGCCTGATTTTATTGAATCAACAACTTCTTTTTTTCTAGTTGAAAATGATGATAATCCTGCTGGAAAACCAGTTGATACAGCAGCTATAGGTAATTGACCATTTAATTGATTTTTAGCCTGACAAACTAAATGATGATAAACACATACTGCCCCTACTCTTACCTCATCTTCATTTATTTCTAGCTTACTTAAAATATTATTAGCTATAGGGCTTAATGCTTTTTTACAAAGACGATCAACTTTACCAAAAGTATCATCACCACTAAGAGTGGTTAAATCTATTAACGTAATAGCTTTTAATAACCAAGAAGCTTGATATTCTTTTTTTACTGATCTTCTTTTAACTAATGTTGAAGTCCTTCTCTCTACAGCACTCAAATTAACATTAATATTATTGATCCAATTTAAATCTAAATCAAAAAAAATTCTATTAGATTTCATCTTTAATTGGTCTTTCTAATAAATTATTAATTACATCTTGAATACTGTATTGATTATATAAAATATTATAAATTGCCTCCATAATAGGCATTTCAATTTTTTTATCATCTGCAATTTTTTTTACAGCTTTTACAGTATAATAACCTTCGGTAATTTGCTGAGATTTTAATATGTCCTCTATATTAGGATTATTAGTACTTGAAATTAGTTGGCCAAATTTTGTATTTCTAGATTTTAATGAACTACATGTTAATATTAAATCTCCTAAGCCAGATAAGCCAAAAATTGTCTCTTTTTTTGCTCCCATAGATTCACCAAATCTAGTAATTTCCACAAAAGATCTAGTTATCAATGCGCTTTTTGCATTTTCTCCTAAATTTAATCCTAGAGTTATACCAGCTGCAATAGCATAAATATTTTTTAGCGCTCCCCCTATCTGGCATCCAATTAAATCATCTGAATAATAAATCCTAAAATTTTTATCATGAAATAAAACATTTATATTTTCAAAAGTTTTTTTATTGTTTGAAGCAAAGGTAACAGCTGTTGGTAAGTTCTGAGAAACTTCTTCTGAAAAACAAGGACCAGAAAGTATATTAATATTTTTATTTTTTATAACTTCTTGAACTACATCACTTAAGAAAGAACATGATTCAATCTCTATTCCTTTTGAAGCTATAATTATTTCTTGATTTTTGTTTGATAGTTTGACTTTTGATAAAACATTTCTAATTTTCTGAGAAGGTAGTGTTAAAAATAAATAATCCATATCTTTAGCTTCATTTAAGTCAGCTGTGGCAGAAACATTTTCATTAAAAACAGCATATTTTAATCTTGGATTAAAACGATGTTCATTAATTGAAGTAGCTATTTTTGTATCTCTAGTGATAATACAGACTTTATTATTGCTAAGCAGTTTTGCTATTGCACTACCCCATACTCCACCACCGATTATTCCGATTTTCATATAAATACCAAGATTAGATGCATATTTAGCTAATTCTGACTAAAAATCAGCTTTTATTTGAAATTTTAAGCAAAATAATAAGAAAAACATAACAATTGACTACTGTACCTCGATTTTAAATTAGATTATAGGGAAGTTATATAATTATATAATTTCTTGGAGGAAATATGAAAAAATTACTTCTTGCAGCTATAATTAGCTTGTCGACTATTTCGACTGCTGCTGTAGCTGAAATTAAAGTGGGAATTATTCTTGGGTTCACAGGACCTATTGAATCTTTAACTCCTGCTATGAGAGATGGTGCAAGATTAGCGTTTCTTGAAGCATCTAACTCAGGAAATTTACTAGATGGCGAAACATTCACTATTTTAGAAGGTGATTCAACATGTGTTGATTCTGCTGCTGCTACTGCTGCTGCAGAAGGTCTTGTTGCTGATGGTGTTGCTGCAATTATGGGAGCTGATTGTTCTGGTGTTACTGGTGCAATCAATGCTAATGTTGCAGTACCTAATGGAGTACTAATGGTATCTCCTTCTGCAACTTCACCAGGTCTAAGCAAAATTGCTGATAGTGGAACTTTTTGGAGAACAGCTCCTTCAGATGCAATGGGTGGTAAAGTACTTGCTAACCTTGCACTTAGCAGAGGAGTTAATAGTATTGCTATAACTTATACAAACAATGACTATGGAAAAGGTCTTGCAGATGTTTTTGAAGCTGCATTTAAATCAGGTGGTGGAGAAGTAACCGCAGTTGCTTCACATGAAGATGGAAAAGCTGATTACTCTTCTGAAGTTGGTGTATTAGCATCAGCTGGTGGAGACGCTCTACTTGTTATTGGTTATTTAGACCAAGGTGGTAAAGGAATGATTGAAGCTTCTCTTGATTCTGGAGCATTTGATTTATTTGTTTTATCTGATGGAATGATTGGTCAATCTATTGTTGATGCTATAGGTAGTGACTTAGAGGGATCTTTTGGTTCAATGCCAGGAGCAATTTCTAAAGGTTCAGCAAAATTTGGTGAACTAGCTGCTGCTAATGGTATGGACGGAAGTGCACCTTATGTTGGGGAGTCTTATGATGCTGCTGCAATTATTGCACTTGCAATTCAACGTGGTGGATCTGCTGATAGAAAATCAATCCTTTCAAACATTTCCCAAGTTTCTAATGCGCCTGGAATTAAAATTCAACCAGGTCAATTATCATATGGGTTACAAATGTTAGCTGAAGGAAACGAAATTAATTATGAAGGTGCAACAGATGTAGAATTTAATGCATTTGGTGATGCTGCTGGTGCTTTTAAAGAACTAGAAGTAAGCGGTGGTACCTTTGTAACTGTTGGTCCTTTATAAGACTAATAAGAATATATATTTTCTTAAAACCCCAGTTTATCTGGGGTTTTTTTATTTTCAATTACTCTTCTTGTTACTGGTGTTAGAATAATTTTATATGTCCTCTAAATCATCCATTAAAAATCTTTTATATTTATCGATACCAATTTTTTTTGCAAATCTTGCCTTACCTTTAGTTGCTATTGTTGACACAGGATTGATGGGAAATCAAGATGATGCAAGCTATCTCACTGCAACAAGTATTGCTTCCAGTTTGTTTTCTATGATTTTCTTAAGTTTTGGATTTTTGCGAATGGGAACAGTAGGAATGGTGGCTCAGGCCTATGGATCAAAACAATATAATGAAATAATAGATTTAGTTTTTAGAAATATTACTTTTATAATTGTTATATCATTACTTTTAGTTTGCTTTAAGCATTTCATTTTTAATTTGGGTTTACAAATCTTTGATTTGTCAAATAACACAGAAAAATATTTTGGTGATTATTTTTATATAAGAATCTATTCATCTTTCGGTGAATTAACTATTTTTGTTATAACAGGATTATTTATTGGCCTGCAAAAAACAAAAACCTCAAGTTTAATGATTGGCTTCTTTTCTATTACAAATATAATTTTTAGTCTATTTTTTGTCTTATATTTAAAGTTGAATGTAACAGGTGTTGCCTTAGGTACATTAGTCTCTTCAACCCTAACTTCTTTTATATTTTTAATTTATACTTTCTTTGAATTAAAAAAATTAATAATTGTAAATTTTGATATCAAAAAAATTTTTAATATTAAAAAAATTCAAAATATATTTAATATTAATTTCAATATTTTTATCAGATCAGTTCTTCTAACTTTCTCTTTCTTATTTTTTACCTATTTAGGAAATACAATTAGTGAAGATGTTGTTGCTGCTAATACTATTTTAATTAATCTTATTTTTTTATCTGCCTTTATTCTTGATGCTTATGCCTTTTCTACAGAAGGTATTGTTGGCTATTCAATTGGATCAAAAAATATTACATTACTAAGAAATGTTATTAAGAATTCTTTTATGTTAAGTGTTTTTACAAGTTTATTAATTTCCCTATTATATTTTTCTAGTAAGAACTATTTTATTTCTTTGATGACTGATCTGCCTAATATTGAAATAATTAGTTTATCTTACTCCTATTGGGTTGTTATTATTCCTTTAATTTCTTCATTTTGTTATCAATTTGATGGAATTTTTGTAGGTGCATCTCAAACAAAAGAATTAAGAAATGCCATGATTATTTCTGTATGTATCTATATTATGAGTGCCGTATATCTAATCAGTAATTTTGGTAATTTAGGATTATGGATATCATTCAGTATCTTCTTTATCGCAAGAGCATTAACCCTATTTGCCTATGTTGGGAGAATTTACAAAAAAATAGAATAAATATTATGATTTTTAAGTCGCGCATTATTAATAAGTAAATTAACTCATTGACAAATCAAATCTGAATTGTTTTAAAACATAAAAATGAAAATATTAGTATTTGTGATCTTTTTGCTGACATCTTTTTGCAAATTTGCATTTTCAGATGAGCATTCAGATGAACAACAAATTATTGAAATGGGCGATATAGAATATGGACAATATTTAGGCGCTGAATGTGCATCATGTCATCAACAGACAGGAGCAAGTGAAGGAATTCCTGCAATTAATGGTATGGATGCAGAGGTGTTCGTTGCTTTAATGCTTGCTTACCGATCAAAAGAGATGGAGAATCCAGTTATGCAAATGATCGCTGGGAGACTTGATGATGAACAAATTGGCTCATTAGCGCTATATTTTAGTCAATTAGAACCTCCAAAATGACCATATTTTCATTTACTTAAGGCTAAAAGCTGATAACATCTTCTCATTTTATTAATGGGGAGGACAAAATGTCAAAAATTTCAAGACGTCTTTTTAATTCAGGTCTTGCCGCTGCCTCAGTTGGAACACTTGCATTTCCATCTATTTCGCTTGGTGCTGTACCAAGAGTTGTAGTTATTGGAGGTGGAGCAGGTGGTGCAACCGCTGCAAGATATATTGCTAAAGATTCTGGTGGAGCAGTTGATGTTACACTAGTTGAGGCATCAAAGCGATATTACACATGCTTTTTTTCTAATATTTATCTAGGTGGATTTCGAAATTATGGTTCAATAGGGCATAATTACTATGGTCTATCTGTAAACCAAGGTGTTAATGTTGTTCATGAGTGGGCCGTATCAGTTGATCCAGCTAATAGAATTGTCACGTTAGGTTCTGGAAATACACTTTATTATGATAAACTTGTAGTTTCACCAGGAATTGATCTTAAATATGATTCTATCAATGGATACTCTGCTGCAGTACAAGATAAAATGCCTCATGCATGGAAGTCTGGTACTCAGGTACAATTATTGAGAAATCAGGTTATGAATATGAAAAAAGGTGGAACTTTTGTAATGGTTCCTCCACCTAATCCATATAGATGTCCTCCTGGACCATATGAAAGAGTGTCTATGATCGCTCATCAATTTAAACAATCTAATCCAACAGCAAAAATTGTTATTTTAGATCCTAAACCTAAATTTTCGAAACAAGGTTTATTTGAGGCAGGATGGCAAAAACATTATCCAGGAATGATTGAGTGGATTAGCTCAGAAGATCATGGTGGAATTAAAAATGTAAATGCTACTAAAATGGAGTTTGTAACAGATTTAGATACATTTAAAGCTGACGCTGCATGTGTTGTTCCAGCTCAAAAAGCTGGTGCTATTGCAATGGCAGCAGGTGTTAACGATGGTGACTGGTGTCCTATTCAACCTGCATCTATGCAATCTAAAGCAGATGAAAACATTTATGTTTTAGGTGATGCGTCTATGGCTAAATCAATGCCTAAGTCTGGTTTTTCAGCCAACAGCCAAGCTAAAGTAGCAGCTAATCATATCAGAGGTGCTTTGACAGGAAGTAAAGTATTTGATGCTCGTTATTCAAATACCTGCTGGTCACTAATTGCACCTGATGATGATGTTAAAGTTGGTGCTAGTTATGTTGCTGGCGCAGAACTTATTGATGTTGAAAGTAAATTTATTTCACAAGCTGATGACAGTAGTGAAACAAGAGCAGCGAATTATCAAGAATCTATAGATTGGTACAATGGTATAACTGCTGATATGTTTTCTTAAAACTACTTAATTAATAGAAACAAATTAAGGCGGCTTTTAGCCGCCTTTTTAAATTCCCTTAATTGTTACTGGATTGTTATGTTTTGGTTTAATAATTTTTTCACCAGATATATAATCTTCTAATAGTTTATAAATAGGAGGTCCTTTAACATCAGGATTTATTGATCCCCAACCTCCAATAGAATATTTTTTTTGTGATTCAATTTTTTCACCATTAGATAATTTTAAATCACTTATTCTTTTTCCCATTGTTTCCTTTGGCTGGCAAGTATATGTCATTCCTCCAACTCTAACCATATCACCACCTTGCTGGAAAAAAGGGTCAGGATTAAAAATATTATCACATACGTCTTCTAAAAGATTTTTTATATTCTCACCATTCATTTCAGTTCTATATACTTCTGGATAATTCATTGAAGTTTGTGAAAAAATATCGTCAATAGTTATCTTTTGCCCCGGTAATAAAGTTGTTCCCCATCTAAAACCTGGGCTTAATGAAATTTCTGTATCCCTTTCCTGAATAATTGCGTCACAAATCACACTATCCCAAGGTCCACCAAAATTTCCTCTTCTGTAAAGTAAAGTTTCAGCTTCCCCAACCACACGGTTACATTCTTTTTCATATGGTTCTCTAATTTTATCAATCAATCTTGTCATTTCTGGATCAGGTTGAATTACATCTGAAAAAATAGGTATTAAATTTGATGAGAAATCAACAACTTTGCCATTATCAACTTTTAGGTCAATCCTACCTAAATATTTGCCATGAGACCCAGATGAAAGAAGCAAAGTATTTTTAATTTTAATTGCTCTTGGAATTGCATCATGAGTATGTCCGGTTAATATAACATCAACATTATCTAGAATAGACGCTAATTTCTGATCTACATCGAACCCGTTATGCGATAATAAAACCACTACTTCAGCACCATTCTTTTTTGCTTTACTTATATTTTTTTGAATGGTTTCTGGTCTTATTCCAAAAGACCAACCATCAACTAAGTACCTTGGGTTAGCAATAGGCGTATATGGGAAGTGTTGTCCAATCACTGCAACTTTAACACCCCCTTTTTCAAAATAAGAAGTGCTTTCAAAGACAGGTTCTTCCCATTCAGTATCAAAAACATTCCCACCCAGAAATGGAAAATCTATTTTATCAATTAATTCACTAAGACGTTCTTTGCCAAGCGTAAACTCCCAATGCCCTACCATAGCATCTGGTTTTAAGAGGTTCATTGCTTCTAACATATCCTCACCTTGAGTTTTTAGAGAAGTGTATGAACCTTGCCATGTGTCACCACCATCTAATAAAAGTACTTTGTCCTCTCCTCTTTCAGCCCTGATATTTTTAATCAAGGTTGCTGTTCTATCTAACCCTCCTAACTTGCCGTACTCTCTGGCTAATGGTACGTAATCCAACATAGTATGTGCGTAAGCAAGTGGTGTGTTGGGTTCAATGCCAAAATAATCTAAAAAAACTTTTCCAACAAGATGAGGCGGAATACCCTCGAATTTTCCAATACCAAAATTTTCTGATGGCGGCCTAAAAAAAACAGGTTTAAGTTGGCCATGTATATCAGTTATATGCAACAAAGTAATTTGACCTTTTGAGTCAAATTTTAAAAGATCATTTTCAGAAATTTCTTGTTTAGCAGCAACAGCACTCCAACTTTTACCACCAATTAACATTGCTGTAATTGAAGCTAATTGGAGAAACTCTCGTCTTGATTGCATTATGTTGCTCTAAAAAATTGCCTTTATTAATTATCGTCTTCTGGAGTTACATCAATATCTCTAGCTTTTCCAATAATTTTTGTAGATACTTGACAATTAATCATACAAGGGTTCCCTTGTGTATTCTTGATGTCTGGTCTTGGATCAGGCAATAAAAAACCATCTTTATTTGGCATCTCTATTTCACCAATATTTTTATCTGATAAAACAAAATCTTCTTCGATTATGTCACTCATATATAAGAGATAGGCTACAATTTCATAAGTTTCATCATAAGATAGAGATTGTGCATCACCATATGGCATTGCTCTGTAAATATAATCATATATTGTAGATGCATAGGGCCAGTAACTTCCAGTTGTTTTCTCTGGATCATGTGAAGCTAAACTGCCTTCACCTCCAACGAGTGGGGGCCACCTATCTGCTCCTTCACCAAAATCACCATGGCATCCTGCACATCCTTCAGTGTATATTTCTTCTCCAAGTAAAGCAGTTCCGCTTCCAATTGGTGCGCCTAATCCATCAGGCCTGACATCAATATCCCATCCTGCAACTTCTTCTTTAGTTGCAATCTGCCCTAAATTGAATTTTCTTTCACTAGCAAAAGTTGTATTTACTAAAAATATTATTAATGAAAAGCTTAGTATGAATCTAACCAAGCCTGACATTATCAACCTTTCCATTTTTAGAAACTAGCCAAGTTGCTATTGAATTATTATGATAAATTGAATTTACACCTCTGATTTTTTGAAGTTCACCAATAGTTGGTTGGACATAATTTGTCTCATCAATTGCTCTTGATTGTAATAATAATTCCTCACCATTCCATTCAAATGGTAAGGTAAATCTAGTTAATGATTTACTTAAAACGGGCGAATGAAGTTGGGCAGTTTTCCAATTCTTGCCACCATCAATAGAAACATCTACACGTTTAATTTTACCTCTACCTGACCAAGCAAGACCTCTTAATTGATGTACCCCTTTTGAAAGTATTGGTTTTTCAGGACTTGGAGAAGTTATGACAGACTTAGCATCCATAACCCATGTAAACATTCTAGCTTTTCCATTTGTTAATAAATCTGTATATTTAGAGGTTTCTTCTCTAGTTAAGTAAGGTTTGTCACCAAACTCTAGTCTTCTAATCCATTTGACCCACATGTTACCTTCCCAACCAGGAACTACAAGGCGTGCTGGATAACCTTGCTCAGGTCTTAATGCTTCTCCATTCATTGCCCATGCAATGATACAATCATCTAAAATTTTTTCTATGGGAATAGAGCGTGTCATTCCTGACGAATCACTTCCTTCAGCTAAAACCCACTTGGCTTTTTCTTTTAAGCCTGTCTCTAAAAGAAGGTCTGATAATTTAACACCTGTATACTGAACATTATGAACCATTCCAAATGTGTATTGGCAGCCATTTAATTGAGATCCCTTCCATTCCATACCGCCATTTGCAGCACACTCAAGAAAATAAAATTTATTTGTTTGTGGAAAGCGTTTTAAGTCATCAAGAGTAAATATCATTTCTCGATCTACCAAACCATTGATCATCAATCTAAAGTCTTGTGGATTAATAATCGCAACACCTCCATGATGTCTTTCAAAGCATAGGCCATTAGGAGTTACAAATCCTTCAAGATCTTGTAATGGAGTAAAATTGACTGAAGATTCAGCACTTGCTGTAAGCCACTCAACATTTCTTCTGATGACATGTCCTTCAAATTCTGAAGGCATACCGTAAGGATTTACATCAACTCCATCACCAAGGTATTGTGTCCACTCCGGAAGGTTAGGTGGTAAGTTTTCAGGATTTGCCTCTTGTGACAAAAGGTTTTTTGAAGCCAATGAAATCGCTCCAATACTTGAAGCACCAATTAATAACTTTCTGCGATTAATTTTATTAGAGTTAGACACTTCATTTTTTTTATTTTTTCTCATTATTAAGAAACAGTCATTTCTTTTGAAATATAATATTTTTCCCCATTATCGTCTATCCATTCAAAATCAAATTTACCACTTTCTTTAACTTTATATTGAAAAACAATAAATGGATTAGTTGATATAGACGGCTCAAGATCCATCTGGAAAACTTCTTTTCCATTGAATTTAGCACTAAAAGAATTAATTATCTGTCTTGGTATTATTTGACCATTATTATCTTTCATTCTACCACTATGCATGGGGTGTCTAATCAATGTTTTAATTTCGATAATCTCATCAATAGAGACTTCCTTAGGTACTTTTACTCTTGGTTTAATTGAAGACATAATTACTCCTTATATTATCCACCACATCCACCGATTGTGACTTTTACTTTTGCATTGGTCATAAGAAATTGACCATTATTATTTTCAGCTAATAAATAAACATTTTGTGTTTTTGATAATCGTATTCTTGTTGCTGCAGAACATGATCCCATTTCTGGTGTGAAAGAGAATTTCGCAACATTTGGTGAAGGGTTTCCATCTGCTAAAATATAAACAGTTTTAATATGATCAGACTCAGTCATAGGGCTGTCTATTTCAAAAGTAACTTTTACCTGATTACCATTTTCTGCAATTTCTGGTAAGTCAAAATAAATGTCACTTTCAGTTGCTCCCAATCCCTTTGTAATTTCATTTATTCTATCTAAAGCTTGGCTAGATTGAGCAAATGATATTGAAGGAAAAATTGCTGTTCCTGTAAAACCAGCAATAAGTAGCAAAGCATTTCTTCTTGAAATTTTTCTTAATTTTTTTAACTTCATTTATACTCTCCTCGTCATAAAGATCGCAAATATACAATATATTATTTAATAATGAATTTATTCAAATCAATCAAATACTTAATCAAAACCAAGAATTTCATCCACTTGCCACCAAAACATTTCTGCACTTGAATATCCTATAATTCGTCCAATTTCTTCTTTTTCCTTAAAAAAAACAAATGTTGGTGTAATTTTTGTTTCATAATTTTCTGAGTCATTGCTTATTGAGTATTTATCAAGCTCAATTCTTTCCAAAGGGAAGCTTTTGGCAATATCAGTTTTAGGGTAAATTTCACCAATTTCTTTTTCCCAAATTTGACAGTAAACACAATAATCAGCTGTTATCATCAGAAGTTTATTATCAGCAAAAGATGATTTTACAGGAAATAAAAAAATAACTATTAAAATCAATACTAGATTTCTTTTTTTTGATTTGAACATGTTTATGAATATCTTATTTTTTCAGGTAAGATTCCTTTAGGTCTAAACCTCATTATTAATAGTAATATTGAACCCATAATTAAATATCTAAAATAAGGAATGCTGTCTAATAAATGTAATTTAAATTTATTATCTGGAGCTAATCCTGATGTAAGATTTTCAATGATAAATTGTGAAGCTGGAGCAGCTTCAATCCAAACAAACCAAATAATAAAGCCCCCTAATATTCCGCCTAAGTTATTTCCTGTACCTCCCACTATAACCATAATCCATATTAAAAAAGTATATCGTAAAGGTTGAAAACTTGCAGGTGTAAATAAGCCATCTAAAGTAATTAACATTGCACCTGAAATTCCTACAACTGCTGAACCAATAACAAATATATGAAGATGTCTCTTAACAATATCTTTACCCATGGCATTTGCAGAAACTTCATTATCTCTTATTGCACGCATCATTCTACCCCAAGGAGATATTTGGGCTTTATTAGCTAAATATAAAATAATTAGTAAAACGATAGAAAATAAACCTGCATAACATAATTTTACAAATATACCTGATGCATCAATAACTAAATTGGTTAAATATAACTGTCTATCACTAGAATCAGTAATTCTCTCTAAAGATGTTTTATTAAAAAAACTTACAAAAGAGATAAACCAATCAGTTTGCTGTAAATTAATCTCATAGGGGACAGGTCTTTTTAATCCAATAACATTTTTAACACCTCGTGATAGCCAGTCTTCATGTTTTAATACAGCTATAATTATTTCAGAAATACCGAGAGTAGCTATTGCTAGATAATCTGAACGCAAACCAAGAGTTATTTTTCCAATAATAAAAGCAACTCCAGCTGCAAAAAGTCCACCAACTACCCAAGAAAAAATTATGGGTAATCCTAAACCGCCTAAAAAACCACTTATTGCAGGATTAACTGCTTCAATTGCATGAACAGAAGGGCGATAAAAAATATTTATAATTATAATGCCTACAATGATTATAAAAGCAATTAACCAATATTTTTTTTTATTATTTTTAAATCTCTTGTTGATGAATATTATTAAAAAAACTGTTGCGATTAAAAGAATAAGACTTGTAATCATGCCTCTTCCTCCAACTCTCCAGGCTTCTCCAACAGGGGAATAGGAAACTAATACAGCGGCTAGTCCTCCTAGAGCTGTAAAGCCCATAATTCCTACATTAAAAATCCCTGCATAACCCCATTGCATATTTATTCCCATACTCATGATTGCTGAGATAATGCACATATTTAATATCGATAGACTTAAAGACCATGACTGAAAAATACCTACAAACAAAAATAACAAAGCCATTATTGCAATTGATATAGTTTCAGTACTTTTATTTTTAATCATAAAGTTCTTCCTTTAAAAATTCCTGAAGGTCGCACTAACAATACAATTACTAAAATAGAAAAAGAGACAGCAAACTTGTAATCTGTAGAAAGCAATTGAACAAGACCGGAGGGTTCTAAATTTTCTGGAAGAATATATTTTAAAAATTTCTTGTATGCATAAGTAATCATTATTTCAGAAAATGCTATAACATACCCCCCTACTACTGCTCCAACTGGACTGCCAATACCTCCAACAATTGCAGAAGCAAAAATTGGCAATACTAATCCCAAATATGTAAAAGGTTTATAACTCTTATCTAGTCCGTATAGAGTTCCAGCTACGCAAGCTAATGTTCCAACAATTAACCAGGTAATAAAAACAACTTTCTCTGGATTAATTCCTGATAACAAAGCTAAATCTTCATTATCAGAAAATGCTCTCATTGATTTTCCAGTTTTTGTTTTTTGAAGAAACCAAAATAAAAAAATCAACAAAACAATAGTGATAAAAATAGTTATTACTTGTGTAGACTTCAAAGCTAAACCTTCATTTAAGCCAGTCATTTCCTTAAATTGTTTTGCTTTAATGATAAATTTTTGACCATCAAAAAACTTTTTGTCATTTGGTCCTATAATAATTCTAATGATTGCATTAACTACAAACATTACTCCTATAGATGCCATTGCAATTACAACAGGGGCACTTTTTTTAATTCTATAATAACGAAAAACTAATCTATTTGTTAATAGGCATAATATAATGGTAAAAAAAATTGAAAATGGTATTGCTAATAATGCAGTAGGTAAAATGCCTAAATTAATTCCATATGATTGAAAAAACCAAGTAATTAAAATTGTAGTCATAGCACCAAAAGACATCAATTCACCATGGGCAAAATTAGCAAATCTTAAAATTGCATAAATAAATGATACACCTAGTGCGCCTAAAGCAAGTTGAGAGCCATAAGATAAAGCGGGAATAAATACAAAATTAAGCAAGACAACAATAGCATTTAAAAAATCTATCATTTTTTATCCTCCTAAAAATGATTTACGAACATCTGGATTTTCTAATAATTCTTTTCCTGATCCTTCATTTCTATTTTTGCCGTTGACTAACACATATCCTCGATCAGCTATATTCAGAGCTTGTTTAGCGTTTTGTTCAACCATTAAAATACCAACTCCAGTTTTGCCAACCTCAATAATTCTAGAAAAGAGCTCATCCATAACTATTGGTGAAACACCAGCCGTAGGCTCATCTAACATAAGAATCTTTGGCATAGTCATCAACGCTCTACCAAAAGCTACTTGTTGTCTTTGACCACCAGATAATTCACCTGCATTTTGATTTCTTTTTTCTTTTAATATTGGAAAAAGATCATAAATTTGCTCTATTGTTTCATGAATATTATCTTTTCGTAAAAAAGCTCCCATTTCTAAATTTTCTTCAACAGTTAGACCTGTAAAAACATTTTGATTTTGAGGAACGAAGGCAATACCTAAACTAACTCTTTGCTGAGGAAGCATACTATCTATCTCATTACCTGAAAACTCAACTGATCCTTTAGACAACTTAAGCATTCCTAACATTGCTTTCATGGCAGTAGATTTTCCTGCTCCATTAGGTCCAACTATAACAACTATCTCTCCTTGGTTTACAAAAAGATTAAGATCATTAATGATGTCTACTCCTCCATAACCTGCAGTAATATTTTTTGCTAATAAACTAATCATATTATACTTTTTTAACTTTTAACCCTCTACCCAAATACGCTTCAATTACATCTTCATTAGTTTTAACCTCTGAAAATTTGCCTTTAAATAATACGCTTCCTTCAGCCATAACTATTACAGGATCACAAATTTTTTCAATTAAATCCATATCGTGTTCTATAACAAAAAAAGTATAGTTTTTTTCTTTATTTAATCTCAATATTGCATCACTAATATCATTTAATAATGTTCTATTAACACCTGCTCCAACCTCATCAAGTAAAACTACTTTTGAATCAACCATCATTGTTCTTCCTAATTCTAGTAATTTTTTTTGACCTCCCGATAGATTACCTGCTAGTTCTTGAGTAAGGTGATTTAAATTTAGAAATTCTATTACTTCAATTGCTTTTGTTCGAATTTCTTCCTCTTGTTTTTTTACATCATTATTTCGAAACCATGCATAAATCAAATTTTCTCCATATTGATTTGGAGGTACCATCATTAAATTTTCTAGAACCGTTAAAGTTGAAAATTCATGAGCTATTTGAAAAGTTCTTAAGATACCTTTGCTAAAAAGATTATGGGGTTTTAATCCTGTAATATTTTGATTTTCTAAAAATATTTCTCCTTCATCTGGAACATAAACTCCAGCTATAGTATTAAATAGTGTTGTTTTGCCCGCTCCATTTGGTCCAATTAAACCTGTAATAGAACCTTTTTCAATCTTCATGGAAGCATTATTTACAGCTCTTAGCCCACCAAAATTTTTATTAATATTTCTAATCTCTAACATTAGTTTTCTAATTTTTTATTATTATAATTTATATCAATGTTTAGTAATAAACCAAAAGATATCATTACAGCAAGCATAGCAGTTCCTCCATACGAAATAAGAGGTAGGGGGATTCCTACTACTGGCATTAAGCCAGTTACCATAGACATATTTAATAACACATATAAAAATATATTACATGCTATGCCAAGACTTAAAACTCTTCCAAAAATATGAAATGATCTAAAACTTATATAAAAACAAATTAAAATTATTAATGAAAATAAAATCAGAACAAAAATAGTCCCTATAAAACCAAATTCCTCTCCAATTAATGTAAATATAAAATCAGTTTGTTTTTCCGGAAGAAATTCTAGATATGATTGAGTTCCTTGTAAAAAACCTTTTCCAGCAAGGCCTCCAGAACCTAAGGCTATTTTTGATTGAATCAACTGATATCCTTGCCCAAGAGGATCATTTTCAGGATTTAAGAAAGACAAAATTCTTTTCTGTTGATATGGTTTAATATAATTCCACAAAAAAGGAATCGAAATTAAAACGGATATAGAGCCAACTATAAATTTCCATATTTTAACACCAGAAATAAACATTACCATTATTCCCAAAATTAATATAGTTAATGCTGTACCCAAGTCAGGTTGTAATAATGTAAGAACAAAAGGTATGCCTATAATTAGTATAGGAAAAAATAAATATATTACATTGCCAATTTTTTCATATTTAATGTTATTATAATACTTAGCTAAACTTATAAGTATTCCAATTTTTATTATTTCTGAAGGTTGAATGCTGATACCAAAAATTTTGATCCATCTTTCAGCGCCTTTACCTAACGATCCAATAACTTCAACAGAAAGCAATAAAATTAAACAAAGCAACAAAAATGGATATGCATATTTATAAATTAATTTTATGTCAATTAATGCAATTAATAACATAAAAATAAAAAGTGCACAAAATCTTACTAAATGTCTTACTGACCAAGGATAAAAATTACCATCTGCAGCAGAATACAAAGCTGCAAGGCCAATAAGAAATATTAAAATAATTAGAAAAATAAGTAGAAAGTTTATTTTAAAAAAATTATTAAAAATAATCACTATATTGTATCCTTGATAAATTGAAATACATCTCTAGCAATTGGCGCAGCTGTTGAGGCCCCGGATCCTCCATGTTCAATTACTACAGATAAAGAATATCTAGGTTTTTCTGAGGGCATATAGCCCACAAATAATGCATGATCTCTATTTTTCCACTCAACTTCTTTTTTTCTAAAATTATCACTTTCTCTCTCAGCCATTGTAATCTTTTTTACTTGCGAAGTTCCTGTTTTACCTGAAAAATCAAAATTGCTAGCTTTAGAATTAATAGCGGTTCCTTTTGGCTCATTAACAACTTTAAACATAGCTTCTTTTATAATTTTTAGAGACTCTGAATATTTGTTCATTTTATTAAAACTTGTTTTCTGAGAAATTTTTAAAATTGAAGGATTAATTTTTTTTCCCCCTGATGCAATTCTTGCTGTCATTATAGCTAGCTGAAGTGGAGATGTTAAAACATACCCCTGTCCTATTGCTGCATTTAAAGTTTCTCCTCCATACCAACTTTCTTTATATGTATTTTTCTTCCATTTTTTATTTGGAATAATTCCTTTTTTTTGATTTAATAATTGAACATTATAAGTTTGACCTAAACCAAAATCTTTTGCTACTTCTGCAATTCTATCAATGCCAACTTTAATGGATAAATTGTAAAAGAAAACATCACATGACTCTTGTATAGCTGATACAATATTCATATTACCATGTCCTTTATTTTTCCAACAATGAAAAAATCTATCGCCAAACTCTATTTTACCTTCACAAAAAACTTTATCATTTTTATCTATTAATCCATCTTTTAAAGCAGCTATAGCTACTATCATTTTAAAAGTTGATCCAGGAGCGTATAATCCTTGGATAGATCTATTGGTTAAAGGAGATAAATAATTATTTAGTAGAGAATTCCAATAATCTACATTTGGTTTTTGAATTATTAAATTAGAATTAAAATTAGGAGTAGAAACCATAGATAATATTTCTCCTGTTTCTATATCCAATAAAACAATTGAACCTGCTTTATGTTCAGCAATTCTGCCAGCTAAATATTTTTGTATTTTTGAATCTATAGATAGATTAATTTCTTTTCCTTTAGTACTTAATTTTTTTGAAATTTCTCTGATTATTCTTCCAGATGAATTTACTTCTACTTCTCTATTGCCTGGTTGACCAACTAATAATTCATTAAATGTTTTTTCTAAACCTTGCTTACCTATATTTAATAATGGCATATTCGAGATATAGGGTAAATTTAAATCTTTCTTTGATGGCTTATTAACATAACCTAATAAATGGGAGAAATATTCATTTTGAGGATAAAATCTTTGAAAATCTTCTACTAAAGAGATTCCTTCTAAATAATTTTTATTAGTCTCAATTATTTCTAAAGTTTTCCAATCTAAATTTTCTTTAACTTTAATCTTTTCAAACTTTTTAACAGTCTTGCTTAAATTAATAATTTTTCTTTTAGTTTGAAAATCTAAATCAATAAAATTTGATAAATCATTTAATGCTTTATTTAAATTTTTTGTTTGTTCAGGCGTTATATACAAATCAAAAACTTTTAAATTTGAAGCTATAATATTACCTTTTCTATCTTTGATTATTCCTCGAACAGGATATAAAATCTCAACATTTATTTGATTGTTTTTTGATAATGTTTCATATTTTGAAGAATTAGTAATTTGAATATCAAATAGTCTATAAGATATTACAGAAAAAAGACCAAGTTTAGTTAATAATAAAAAAAAAGACCTTCTATTTAAATTTTTTATTTGTTTTTTTTGATCAAAATATTGCATTATTTAATTAAATCAATCTTAGAAAATATTACAAACAAAGGATAAGATAATACTAAAGATAACACAAAAACTTTAATCATAAAAAATAAATTTATTGGATAACTAAATAAAATAAAAGATAAAAATATTTCAATAAAAATCATTGATATCTGAAGAAATATTAAAAAAAAATAAATTCTTAAATAATTAAAATTTATGATATATTTTTTAAAAAACTGCAATATTAATAATACAAACACAAAAGTTAATAGATGAGGGCCTATTTCATTAATCCATAATAAATCTAAACCTAAACCATATAAAAAAAAAATAAAATAAAGACTTTTTCTAAAATGATAAATCCCAAGATAAATAATTAAATAATGAAAAACGCAATATAGAGAATAATATATTATTAAAAGATCATTTATTGGATTTACAACAATTGCAAAAATAATTAACAAAATAATATTATAAACTTGAAAAGAAGTTAGATGCAAAAAAGATCGCATCTATTTTGATTTTACAACTTGCAAATAGTTAAGATTATTAAAATCAACATAAGGTAAGGCGATATAATGATCTGCATTAACTTTTATCACTTTAGCTACCAATATATCTCTTGGAAATATTTTTGCATTTCCACTTGTTACTAGTAAATCTCCAAGTCTAGGCAATTTATTATTTTGAGTGTAACTACTAATTAAAAATTTACCATCTGCAGAACCAGTAAGCATAGAATAAGAATTATCCGATAAGGTTTTTACAGGAACTGAAGAAGAGGAATCATTTATTAATAATACTTTTGATTTAGAATTTGTAGATAATATAGTTTTTCCTACTAGCCCTTTTTCATTAATAACAGCTAAATCGTTTACAATATTATAATTTAAACCAGCATTAATTGTTACTTGATTTGTATATATGCCAGGGGTTTGATTAATCACCGCAGCTGTTTTGATAATATCAACCTGATGTGAAGTAGAATTTAATAATTTTTTAAAAACTCTATTTTCCCTAGAGTTTTTTATAGCTAAAGTTTGCCATTTCTTTAAACGTATAATTTCTTCTTTTAATTTCAAGTTTTCATGTTCTAAATATTGAATATTTTGAATACGTAAATTTAAATTATTTATAGTAGTGATAGGAGAAGAAATAATTTTTGTTACTGGTAACAAATAATCAACTCCATAACCTTTTACTTTATCAATCAGAAAGTAATCTGTTTTATTGAAAATAATTAAAAAAAAAGTTAATAAAAATAATAAGGGTAATAAAAAACTTGGTATTGATTTTTTTTTAGTAGAAGAACTAGTATTAAATCTCTTAAACATCATTAATCAGATGCAAAAACATCACTTAGTTTTGTTTTTTGTTCAAGTGCTTTTCCAGTTCCCATAACAACACATAATAAAGGGTCTTCTGCAATTGAAACAGGTAAACTTGTTGATCTACGAAGCACTTTGTCAAGATTTCCTAATAAAGAACCTCCTCCAGTCAACATAATACCTCTTTCAACTATATCTGCAGATAATTCTGCTGGAGTTTGCTCTAAAGCCCTCTTAATAGTATCAATAATCTGGGCTACAGGTTCAGCTAAAGCTTCAGCTATTTGTCTTTGAGATATGCTAATTTCTTTTGGTAACCCAGTAATTAAGTCTCTACCTTTTACATGCATAGTTGTGCCATCACCATCATCAGGCGGACACGCTGATCCAATTTCTTTTTTCATTCTTTCAGCTGTTGTTTCACCTATAGCTAATTTATGAGTAGTTCGCATATATTCTACAATTGCATCATCAAATTTATCTCCTGCTGACTTTACAGAAGTACATAGAACTACACCACCTAATGATAATACTGCTACTTCAGTTGTTCCTCCACCAATATCTACAATCATAGATCCTGTAGGTTCTGCTACAGGAAGGCCTGCTCCAATTGCCGCAGCTACAGGCTCTTCAATTAGATAAACTCTTCTAGCTCCTGCGGCATCAGCAGATTCTCTAATTGCTCTTCTTTCAACATTGGTAGCTCCAGATGGGACACAAATTACTATTTGAGGATTCGAAAGGGTTCTTCCTTTATGTACTTTTTGAATAAAATGCTTAATCATCTGTTCAGCAACTTCAAAATCAGCAATAACTCCATCTTTCATAGGTCTAATTGCTTCAATTTTTCCTGGAGTTCTCCCTAACATCTGTTTTGCTTCATCTCCTACTGCTAAAACTTGAGTTCTTCCGTTCTCTTCAATTTTTGCTACCACTGATGGTTCGTTTAATACTACTCCTTCTCCTTTGACATAAACAAGGGTATTTGCAGTACCTAAATCTATTGCCATATCTCGAGAAAACATTCCAAATAATTTATCTAAAACCATCAATATTACCTTTCTTTATACGCCTTCAATTTTTAATTCAGAAATTTGTTCATTTTTTGATCTTGTTTTTTTATATATCAATTTATTTAATGCATTTATATATGCTTTAGCTGAAGCCACAATAATATCCGGATCTGATCCTTTTGCTTGAGAAGTTAATTGATCATCTTCTAATCTCACAGTAACTTCACCTTGTGCGTCAGTCCCAGCAGTTATTGCATGAACTTGATATAACTTAAGTCTATAATTTGTTTTAGTTAATAATTTAATAGCGTTAAATGTTGCATCTACAGGGCCATTTCCATTAGTTTCAATATCTTCACTTTTATCTTCAATTAATATTGTAAGCTTAGCTTGATGTTTTTCTAACGATCCAGCATTAACATTTAAATTAACAAATTTTATTTTTTCATTAAATGAAGCAGCTCTGTCTCCTACTAGGGCAATTAAATCTTCATCAAAAATTTCTTTTTTTCTATCTGCAAGATCTTTAAATCTTCCAAATAGTTCCATTAAAGCATTGTCTCCCAATTCATATCCTAATTCTTTTAATTTTTCAGAAAATGCATGCTTACCTGAATGTTTACCTAAAACTAATGAGGATTCAGTCAACCCTACTGTTTCTGGAGTCATAATTTCATATGTTTCAGCATTTTTTAGCATTCCATCTTGATGTATTCCAGCTTCATGTGCAAATGCATTTGCTCCTACTATAGCTTTATTAGGTTGAACAGAAAAACCTGTTATAGATGATACTAGTCTAGATGCTTTTGTAATAGATTGAGTTTTAATATCAGTATGAAAAGGTATAAGATCTTTTTTAACCTTTAAAGCCATTACTATTTCTTCTAAAGCAGCATTTCCAGCTCTTTCGCCTAATCCATTAATAGTACATTCAACTTGACGGGCTCCTTCTTGAATTGCAGCTATACTATTAGCAACAGCTAGACCTAAATCATTATGAGTATGAGTAGATAAAATTGCTTTGTCTATATTTGATACATTATTTTTTACTGACTTAAATATTGAACCAAACTCAGTAGGTAAAGTATAGCCAACAGTATCAGGAATATTAATTGTAGTAGCGCCACATTCGATGGCCAATTCAATACATTGATATAAAAAATCTAAATTTGATCTTCCTCCATCCTCACAACTCCATTCAATATTTGGGCATAAATTTCTAGCAAAAGTTACAGTTTGTTTAATTGCTTCTAAAACTTCATTTTCTGATTTCATTAATTTATATTTCATATGAATCGGACTTGTAGCAATAAAAGTATGAATTCTTGGAGAATCTGAAAATTTTACTGCTTCCCATGCTCTTTCGATGTCACCTAACTTTGCTCGAGCTAATCCAGCAATAGTCGGTCCCTTAATATTTTTACTAATTTCAGAAACAGCCTCAAAATCTCCATTAGAAGCTATTGGAAAACCAGCTTCAATAATATCAACTTTTAAATCAGACAAAACTTCAGCTATTTGAATTTTTTCTTCTAAATTCATTGAAGCACCTGGAGATTGTTCACCATCTCTTAAAGTGGTATCAAAAATGTAAACCTTCTCAGTCATAATCAACCATTTTTATATACTAATAATCATATTAATTCTTACTTTTATCAACCATTTTTCCTTCAGCTATCCAAGGCATTAGTGTTCTTAATTTTTCTCCAACTTTTTCAATAGGATGTTCAGCATGCTTTTTTCTCATTGTGGTAAACTTAGTTTGACCAGCTCTATGCTCTTCCATCCATTCTTTAGCAAATTGACCAGATTGTATTTCTGATAAGATTTTTTTCATTTCCTTTTTTGTTTCATCAGTAATTAATCTTGGACCTCTAGAATAATCACCGTATTCAGCTGTATTGGAAATAGAATATCTCATGTTAGCCATACCACCCTCATAAAGAAGATCTACGATTAACTTTACTTCATGAAGACATTCAAAATATGCCATTTCTGGAGCATAACCCGCATCTACTAAAGTTTCATAACCAGCTATAATTAAATGTGTTAAACCTCCACACAAAACTGATTGTTCTCCAAATAAGTCAGTTTCACATTCTTCTTTAAAAGTTGTTTCTATTATTCCAGCTCTACCACCGCCTATTGCTGAAGAGTAAGCTATTGCAATTTCAAGGGCATTTCCAGAAGGATTCTGATTAACTGCAACAAGACATGGGACACCGGCTCCTCTAACATATTCTGCTCTAACTGTATGGCCAGGACCTTTTGGAGCCATCATAATCACATCTATGTTATCATTTGGTTTGATTAAATCAAAATGTATATTTAATCCATGAGCAAAAGCTAAGGCTGTACCATTCTTTATATTTGCAGCAATTTCATTATTATAAATCTCTGATTGTAATTCATCTGGAGTTAACATCATAATAATATCTGCCCATGAAGCAGATTCAGAAGGCGTCATTACTTTAAATCCAGCATTTTCAGCTTTTTTTCTAGATGGTGAACCTTCTCTTAAAGCAATAGCAACATCTTCAATTCCAGAATCTCTTAAATTCATAGCATGGGCATGCCCTTGACTGCCGTACCCTACAATAACAATTTTTTTATCTTTAATTAAGTTAATGTCTGCATCTCTATCATAATATACTCTCATTATTTTTCCTCCTCATTTTTTTGTATTGAAGAAATAGCTACTGGACCACTTCTCACTACCTCTATTTCTGTAATTTTACTTATATCTTTTATAAAAGTATCAATTCTTTGAGAAGTACCTGCTATTTCAAAAATAACAGTATTATTTTCATTTTCAATCTTTCTAGCTCTATACAAGTCACATATTTGAAAGGCTTCTTTTTTATTTTTTTCATTAATAAACATATTCACTAATGCAACCTCTGCTTCAACAGAACTATCTTCTTTATCTAAATTTGAAACACTATGAACAGGCACAATTCTCATTAATTGACTTTGTATTTGATATATTACCTCTTTTGTACCATGAGTAACTATAGTTATTCTTGATAAATGTTGGTTGTTAACTTCAGCTACATTTAAACTATCAATATTATATCCTCTTCCTGAAAACATCCCAACTACTCTAGCTAAAACTCCAGGTTCATTATCAACTAAAATAGTTAATATATGCCTATTAATATCTTCAACTTGTTTTGGAGAGTCATAAACTGATTTATTCATTATACTAATACCTTTCCTTTTTCTGCAGATGTTTCATCTTGCTTCTGGTACTTATTTAATAACATTTCATTATGTGCAGATCCGCTTTGAATCATAGGAAAGCAATTTTCTTCTTTGTCTACCCATATATCAGCAATAACTGTTTCTTTAGAAGAAATCATTTGCAAAATAACATCGTCAAGTTCATTAACATTTTTAGCTCTTAGACCTTTAGCTTTAAAGCTTTCAGCAAGTTTTACAAAATCAGGTAAACTATCAGTATAACTTTCAGAATATCTTCCTCCATGCAATAATTCTTGCCATTGTCTAACCATGCCCATGTATTCGTTGTTTAAAATAAAAATTTTAACTGGAAGTCGATGCTGTACAGCAGTACTCATTTCTTGAATATTCATTAAAATTGATGCATCTCCAGCAATATCCACAACTAGAGAGTCTGGGTTAGCTATTTGTGCTCCAATAGCTGCTGGAAAACCATAACCCATAGTACCCAAACCTCCAGATGTTAACCATCTATTAGGTTCTTCAAATTTGTAGTATTGGGCTGCCCACATTTGATGTTGACCTACTTCTGTTGTAATGAAAGTTTTCTTATCTTTCGTCAGTTCATATAATCTTTTTATAGCATGTTGTGGTTTAATTGATCCTTCGCCTTGATCATAATTTAAACAATCAATTTTTTTCCATTCTTCTATTTTATTCCACCATTTTATTAAATCTTCTTTTTGACTTTTATAATTATTATTTTCCCAAGATGAAAAAATTTGATTCATAACAGATTCAATATCTCCAATAATAGGAACGTCTATTTTTATAGTTTTATTAATATTGCTTGGATCTATATCAATATGTATTTTTTTAGAATTAGGAGCAAAAGCATCAAGTCTTCCAGTCACTCTATCATCAAATCTAGCTCCAATATTAATCATTACATCGCATTCATGCATAGCCATATTCGCTTCATACATTCCATGCATTCCTAACATTCCCAAAGAATATTTATTTTTAGCTCCTATTACACCAAGTCCCATTAGTGTCATAGTTGCAGGAGCTTTTGTTTCTTCAACAAATTTTGTAACTAACTGTGAAGCTTTTGGACCAGAATTGATACATCCTCCACCAATATAAAATATTGGTTTTTTTGCATTTGCTATTAACTTTGTTGCTTCTTCTATGTTTTGATCATTAGCTCTAATTTTTGGTTCAAATAATCTATGGGAATCAATTTTTACTTCTTTAGAACTTTGATAATTACCTTTTGCAAATTGAATATCTTTTGGAATATCAATTAAAACAGGTCCAGGTCTACCATTTGCCGCAATAGAAAAAGCCTCATGAAAAACTGAAGAGAGTTTATTTACATCTTTAACTAAATAATTATGTTTAGTACAAGGTCTTGTAATTCCAGTTGTATCGCATTCTTGAAATGCATCACTTCCAATTAAATGTTGAGGTACCTGACCAGTAATGCAAACAATAGGAATACTATCCATCATAGAGTCGGTTAATCCTGTAACTACATTTGTAGCTCCAGGACCAGAAGTCACTAAAACAACTCCAATTTTTCCTGATGATCTAGCATATCCTTCAGCAGCATGAATTGCACCTGCTTCTTGCCTAACTAAAATATGACGGATTGAATTTTGTTTAAATAAACTATCATAAATAGGCAATACCGCTCCTCCCGGATAACCAAATACAACTTCAACTCCTTGCTCCGTCAAAGATTTAAGTACAATTTCAGCTCCTGTAATATTATCTGTCATTTCCATGCCCTCTTAGGCTGTGGATAAAACAAAATCAATAAATTAGTTAATTTTAGCCTATATTTTGATCAATTTTTCATCAATTTCATTTGGAAATTGATCAAAAACCTTATTTATAGATAGTCTTGAAGATCGCCACCAAGTTAGCTGACGTTTGGCATAATTACGTGTTACCTGCTGACTTTTTTTAATACATTCTTCAAGATCTATTTTTCCACATAAATAACTTGTAATCTCAGGTACACCGTGAGCTTTCATTATAGGTAAAGATACATCTAGTTTTAGTGAAATTAATTTTTTAACTTCTTCTATAGCACCTTCATTTATCATCGTATTAAAACGAGAATTAATTTTTTTATAAATATCATCCCTTGGGGGAATAAATAAAAAAATTTTATTAGAAAAATTTTTAAGAAAAATTTTATTCTTTTTATTCATCCAATAACTATATTTTTTTCCAGTAGATTGGTATACTTCCCATATTCTTCTTATTCTTGAAGAATCTTGTAAAGAGATTTTAGATAAAGATTCAGAATCAAACTTATTAATAATTTCTGTAAATTTTTTAGCACCAACCTCTTTCAGCAATGACAAAGAATCATTTTTATATTTCTCTGAAATTGGTGGTATAGGAATAAGTCCATTTAAAAGAGAATCAACATACATCCCAGACCCTCCAACTATAATTGAAGGGAGATTATTTTTTTCATTATCTTTTATAATCGTTAAAACATCATTACACCAATTTGATACATTGTATCTAACTGTAGCATCTACATAACCATATAATTCATGTTTTGCTTCTAAGAGATCTTTTTTTGATGGTCTTGCAGTTAGTATATTTAAATTTGAATATACCTGCATGCTATCTGCATTTATAATTACTCCATTAATTTTTTTTGCAAGACGAATTGCTAAAGATGATTTACCTATACAAGTTGGGCCTGCAATAAAATAAAGAGTTTGGTTTAAATTATTTAACAAATTTAATAGTTACCCAGAGTGATTGATCTTCTCTTTGAATTCTTAATAATAATGAACCCCTTCCTGTTTTTTCAATATCATTAATTAAATCTATAAATTCTCTAGAATTATTTACTACTTCTCTATTTACTTCTTTAATTATATCTCCTTCTTGAAGATTTGAAGTTGAATTACTACTAGTAACTATTACTCCAAAATTTTCTTTGCTATCTTTAATAGATAAATCTAAATTTTTTAAAATGAATATTTCTTTGTCAATTTCATCTTTAATGTTTTTTCTCTCTACAAAGCTTTCTTCGGGTAATTCTCCTAGTTTAACTTCAATTGAAATAGTTTTATTTTTTCTCCATAATTCAACTATAGCTATAGAACCTACATCTGATTCAGCTACGACCCTTGGAAGATCTGTCATTTTATTAATTTGAATATTGTTAAATTTTAAAATAACATCTCCTTCTTGCAGACCTGCTTTTTTTGATGGTCCATTTGGATTAATGTTAGATATAAATGCACCCTTTTCATCTGGAAGACCTAAACTTTCAGCAATCTCTTTTGAAACTGGTGTAATTTGAACTCCCAACCATCCTCTTTTAGTTCTTCCAAATTCCTTAAGTTGCTTAACGATTTTAAGTGCGCTATTAGATGGTATGGCGAAACCTAAGCCTATACTTCCACCAGTCTGAGAAATAATAGCTGTATTAATACCAATAACTTCTCCATTAATATTAAATAAAGGACCTCCGGAATTACCTCTATTAATAGAAGCATCTGTTTGTAAAAATTTAACATAAGGACCATTACCTATGTCTCTAGAAATAGCTGAGATTATACCAGCAGTAACTGTTCCTCCTAGTCCAAGAGGGTTTCCAATTGCAATAGACCAATCTCCTACTCTAATAGTATCAGAATCACCCCATTTGACAGCTTTTAAATTTTCTTTTCCTGAATCAATTTTTAAAACTGCTAAATCTGCCTTAGGATCTCTGCCAAGTAAAGTAGCTTTGTATTCATTTTGATTGTGTAATATGACTGTAATCTCATCTGCGCCCTCAATAACGTGACTATTAGTTACAATAATTCCAGAATTGTCTACAATAAAACCTGAACCTAGACCTACCATTGGACGTTGTTTTGGAGAACTTTGTCTTTCATTATCAAAATATTCTTTAAAAAATTCATCGAAAGGTGATCCTTCGGGAAAACGGGGAATGGGCTGATTATTTTTATTTTCCACAATAGTAGTGGAAGCAATACTAACAACAGCAGGTAATAATTCTTCAACTAAGTCTGCAAAACTATCTGGAGTTGCCTTAACATTAAAAGAAAAAATAAAAAAATTTACAAAAAAGATAAAACTTAAAAAAATTTTGTTTTTCATACTATCAATTTTTATGTTTTATAAAATTTTAAAGTGAAATAAATAAGGCACAAACCTAATATTATTAAAATACTTGAAAAATTACGTATTTTTTCTGCTTTTATATCTTTAACCATTTCTAACATTCCTTTGATTTTTTTTGCAAAGAAAAAATAAACCAGACCTTCAAATAACAAAACAAAACCTATTCCAAAAAGAAATAACTCAAGCATTAATTGTCAGATTCTATTTCCCCAAAAAATTTTTCACAAACCTGGCCAGGAACTATAACCATTGACATATCTGTATCTCCAAATGTTTCTTTGCAAGCTTGCATAGTTCTTAAAAAATCAAAGAATTCTTGATCCAAGCCATAAGCATCACCTAAAATTTTATTTTTAAGCGCATCTCCTTCACCTCTAAGAATGGATGAGGTTCTTTCTGCCTCAGCTACTATAACTGTTTGTTGTCTGTCTGCTGAAGCTCTGATTTCTTTTGAAAGCTCCTCACCTTCAGCTCTAAGTAAATTTGCTTCTTTGTCTCTTTCCGATCTCATTCTTTGATACACATTATTTGAAACTTGTTCTGTTAAATCTGTTCTTCCAATCCTTATGTCTATAATCTCAACACCAAAGCTTTTTTCTTCATTTTTAATTTGTACCTGAATTGAAGCCATTATTGTTGCTCTATCTTCACTCAATAAAGAGGAAAGAGAATATTGAGCTATTACACCTCTTACCGCAGCATTTATAATTCTACCAAATCTATCTGAAAAAGTAGCTTCATTTCTGACTGTTTGAAAAAACTTTAAAGGATCAGTAATCCTATATCTTGCAAAAGAGTCAACTATAATTCTTTTTTGGTCTGATAAAATCATTTCTTCAGGTTGAGGATCAAGATTCAACATTCTTGAATCTAAAAATACTGCATCTTGAATAAAAGGAATTTTAAATTGTAAGCCTGGTTTTGAAATTACCTGTCTTGGTTCTCCAAATTGAAGAACAATTGCTTGTTTTGTTTCATTAACAATAAAAAAAGCTCCAGTAAAAGTAAGAAAAACTATAAAAATTATTAAAATAGTTATGATATTTCTTGGTTTAAAATTCATTAGTTATTAACCTTGCTATTTTTTAATTCATTTAAAGGCAGATAAGGAACAACTCCTTGTCCGTTGCCTGAGTCATCTAAAATAATTTTATTTGGACCTTCTAAAACTTCTCCTAAAGTTTCTAATAGTATTCTTCGTTTTGTTACTTCTGGTGCTTCAATATAACTATTGTAAACATCAATAAAGTTTTGTGCTACACCTTCGGCTTGTTTTACAACTTGTTCTTTATAAGCACGAGCTTCTTCAATTAGTTTTGCTGCTTCTCCTCGAGCATTAGGAACAATTTTATTAAGATAGGAATTAGCCTCGTTTACTAATCTTTCTTTATCTTGCCTAGCTCTTTGAACTTCATCAAAAGCATCAATAACTTGATCAGGGGGATCGACACTTTGTAATTGTATAGATTGAATTAATATACCACTTTCATAACTATCTAAGATATCTTGTAATAAATTTCTTACATCTTGTTCAACTTCTTGCCTACCTTCAGTTAAAAGAAATTGTAAATCTCTTTGTCCAACAATTTCTCTCATTACACTTTCCGCCATATCCTTAACTGTTAATTCTGGATTACGTAGTTTAAATAAAAAGTTTCCAGCATCTTTGATTTTATATAGTACTGTAAATCTTGCATCAGCAATGTTTTGATCTCCAGTTAGCATTAAACTTTCTTCAATGACTTTTCTTTCAGCATTTGTATTTGCAGAGAAGCCTAAATCTGAAGCAGATCTAAAGCCAACATTAATTTTTCTTATGACTTCAACTTTTGGAGTAATAGTCTGCCCTATAGGTGTGGGAAAAAAATAATGAAGCCCAGGTTGAGTGGTATTCTGATTCCATTTACCAAATAACAATTCAATTCCTTGTTCATCTGGCTCAACTCGATAAAATCCAGTTGCTAGCCAAAGTAACAAAGCTACTAAAATTAAGAGAGATACATTTCTAGGTCCGCCAATTTTAAATCTAGTAAATTTTTCTCTAGCTTTTTTAATTGAGTCCTCAAAATCCATATTATTGGGACCACCACTACCACCCCATGGATTATTTCCATTACCAGAACCCCAAGGGTTATTATTGTTATTATTTTTATTATAATTCATTAGAAAAGCTTGAATTTGATATATTTCATTCTATTACCATTTAATTCTATATTATCTACTTATATTTGTTTAAAAATAGAAAATTCAAGTATGTCGGAACAATTAAAAACAGCTATTTTTGAAAAATTAAAAAATTTACAAGATCCTATTTCAAAAATGCCGCTAGATCAAAGAAATCCTAATTTATCAATAGTCATAGAAAATGAAAAAGCCTTGATCTCACTAACTATTAATCCAAATCAAAAAGACAAATTTCAAAATTTCAGTATTGATATAAAAAATAGTTTAAAAAATATAAGTAATTTACAATCTGTCAATGTAGTTTTTACTGCTGAACAAAAATTAAAAACATCAAATATTTCAAATAAAAAATTTAATATTAATGCCAAACATATTATAGCAATTGCAAGTGGTAAGGGTGGAGTTGGAAAATCAACATTTGCAGTCAATCTTGCAGCAGCTTTAAAAATCAATGGGAAAAAAATAGGTATTTTAGATGCAGATATTTATGGACCCAGTGTTCCAAGAATGATGGGTGTGTCTGATAAACCAAAAGCAAATGAAAATAATAAACTAATTCCCCTAATAAGTAATGATATTAAATGCATGTCTATTGGTTTTTTAGTAGGAGTTGATACACCAACTATTTGGAGAGGACCAATGGTAATGAAGGCTCTTGAACAGATGTATAATGGAGTTGAATGGGGTGAGTTAGATTACTTAATTATAGATTTGCCCCCTGGCACAGGAGATGCCCAACTCACACTTGCTCAAAATTCAAAACTAACTGGATCAATCATAATATCAACCCCTCAAGATGTCGCTCTAATTGATGCAAAAAAAGGAATTAATATGTTTAAAAAAGTAGGAGTAGATATTTTAGGTATAGTAGAAAATATGAGTTATTTTATTTGCTCTAATTGCAATAAAAGACATGAGATATTTTCTCATGGAGGAGTAAAAGAAGAATCAAAAAAACAAAAAGTTAATTTTTTAGGAGAATTACCCATAGATCAAAATTTAAGAATAGGTTCTGATGATGGATTTCCTATTTGTATTTCAAATCCAGAGAGTGAAATTGCAAAAAAATATTTTGAGATTGCCAATAAAATTAATTTACAATTTAATAATTAAACATTCATAGTTGCTTTTATAGTTGGATGAGGATCATAATTTTCTAAAGTAAAATCTCTTAGAGAATAGTCAAATATATTTTTTTTATTAAACACTAAATTCGGTAGTTGTTTAGGTTTTCTCGAAATTTGTTCTTCTACAGCCTCAAAATGTTGATGATATATATGATAATCACCTAAAGTAAGTATAAATTCTCCAACTTCCAATAAACATTCTGCTGCAAGTAAATGAAGAAATAGGCTGTAACTTGCTATATTGAAAGGAACACCTAAAAACATATCACATGATCTCTGATATAATTGGCAGCTAATTTTATTTTGGGCAACATAAAATTGTGAAAAAGCATGACAAGGAGGTAATGACATTAAATGAAGTTCTGCAGGATTCCATGCAGATAGAATATGTCTTCTTCCATTTGGATCTGACTTAATTCCATTAATAAGATTTTTAACCTGATCTACACCATTAAAATCTCTCCATTGCACTCCATAAATTCTCCCAACATCTCCTTCAAACTTAGCTTTATCTATCCAATAATTTGAATTAGCATTCTGTGTCCAAATAGTTTTT
This sequence comes from uncultured Alphaproteobacteria bacterium, assembly GCA_902577425.1. Classification (GTDB taxonomy): domain Bacteria; phylum Pseudomonadota; class Alphaproteobacteria; order HIMB59; genus MarineAlpha5-Bin3. The sequence goes on from CACGZD010000005.1 coordinate 77,604, forward strand.
TTATCTTTTAAATTTTCTCTATTATCCTCATATAATATTTCAGCAAGACGTCTTTCATCATTTGATCCTTCAAGAAACCACAAGAGTTCTGACACAACTGATTTCCATGCAAGTTTTTTTGTGGTCATAGCAGGAAAACCTTTTTGTAAATCAAATCTCATTTGAAACCCAAAATTTTTTCTAACTTTGCCAGCTCTACTTTCAACATCAGAACCATTTTCAAAACAATATTTAAGAGCTTCGATATACTGTTTCATTTTTTCCAAATTTCAAAATGACAAGTATTGTCATTATCTATTTTTTTAACCATTTTCATTGATCTATTTATCATATTTAAATCTATTGTTTTATCACATTTAAAATCACCGTATATTCTAGTTAAATAAAACTCTTCAATTAACTCAAAAAGTTGATTTAGAATTTCTGATCCTCCAATAATATAAAAGTCTTTGTTATTATATTTTTGAGCTAAATTAATAATGCCATCAATAATATTTCCAGAAATATATTCATCTGCACCAGGATATTTTTTTTTATCTTGATTTGTGATCAAGATATTTAATCTATTGATTAAAGGAGATGGCATAAAAGGATCTTCCCAAGTAGCCCGACCCATTACAACAACTGCATTTAAGGTGTTTGTTTTAAACCACCTTAAATCTGATGAATTTTTAGGCCATGGCATACTGCCATCTTTACTTATGCCACCTTTATCATCTACTGCCATTATTGCTTTAAACATAAATTAATGAATTTAATTTTACTTATTATTTCATTTAAAAATGCCTTCGACAATCAATAAATAGTCACTTTATATTAGGTTAATACACAACCCTTTCTTGTTGCTTATCTTTGGTTTATATAGGTAATGTTGGTTTACCAACTATAGTGATAAACGCTTTATGTAATAGGTTGTGCGGACCCGGGGGCGGTACCCGGCGCCTCCACCATTAAATATGGGGGCGAAATAGGTTTGACGTTGACCAAAAGATAAAGACTTTACTCGGTATTGTACCACCGTTATCGGACTATTTTTATAAATGCTAACGATAATAGATTAGCTATCGCTGCCTAGATTCTAGGTTAGCGCGGTCAGGGGCACCGGGCAACAGAACGCCCCAATAATTTAACTCTTATATTTTAAACAAATTAAAATATCTTTGAATAAAATCTTATTAGGATAAATATCTTTGATTTCTTTAATTCCTTTATTTATTTGGTCTTTATTTAGATTAACAAGACATGAAATGTATCTATGTTTTAACATTTGAATATATCTACTTTTAGTTATTGAAACTTTAAACTTAAATTTATCAATCTTATAATTTTTTAATATTTTACAAGTTGATTTAATCATTATAGAATCTCTAATCAATCCCTTATTTAGTTTTTGTTTCATTAGTTTAAAACATGGGATTTCATTATTTATGGTATTTAAAGAAAATATAATTAATACACCATTTTTCTTTAAATTATTTTTACAAACTTTTATTAATTTAGATCTTTTATTTTTATTAAAAAAATGAAGGGTTTGCTTAATCATTATTAAATCAAATTTAATTTGATTAGTTTTAAAGAATTTAAATACATCTTCATTTCTAAAATCTATACTTTTATCAACATCCTTATGAACTATCGGATCAATTCCAATTGGTTTATTAAGTAGTTTAATCTTCCTAGATATAGTACCAAAAATTTTACCTCTACCACATCCAATGTCTAATATTTTTGAATTTTTATTAAGTTTTTTCTTCTTAAGTAAAAAACTATTAAATGAATTAATATAAGCCGATGAAGATAACCATGTTTTGTTATCCCAGTTCTTTAATTCTTTTATTTTATTTTTCATTAAACAGTTCCAATCATAATATGCTATTAATATTATGTGAATAATTTTACTAATCTTAAATCAAAAATAACAAAACTATGGGAAAAAAATTTAAAATCAAAAGGTGTAAAATTTCCATCTGGAAGCAAATTAATTGAATTAATTTGTTTGTTTGTTCATATGCCCAATCCTATTTCACAAGATGAGATTGAAAAATGGCATATCAAAAATGGTAAGGAATATAAAAGACAAGCAAGACATTTGTCTGATGCAGGATGGTACATAAAATCTGGGAACATAAGATTTACAAGAGGTATTTATGAAAAAAATTTTAAAAGAAATCAGATTTGTCTTCACTCAGTAAAAGAACCTAATCCTGTATGGAGCAGACACAATCAAAAGAGAATAAATAATTTATCTGATTTAGAATGGAAAGCAATATTAGATAAATTTAAAGATAGAGGTTGTGCAGTATGTGGAAGAAAAATGAAACATTACGATAAGGGACATGTTTTAAAGTCAAAATCATATGATAAATTTAATATTGTGCCAATGTGTGTGGAATGCAATAATTGGGGTCAAGAAGTAGAGTTTAAAGAGTACAGAGACTTAGTATATCGACCTATTATTAAAAATAAATAATGATTTCGGAAACTTATTCAAAAAAAATAAACTCATGTTTAAATGCATTAACTCAGTTAGAAATTCAACTTGAAACTATAATTAAAAATTACAAAGGTAATAAAATGCCTGAATCCGAAATTGATAAAAGTGAATTTTTTAATTCAATTTTAAAAAAAGATTTAAAGAAAGAACATATAACCTATATGAATAATAAATTAGAAAAATTGCAACATTTTAGAGATCATAGAAAACCATATGAATATGGTATTGATTTAGTTTTGGGATGGATAATTGAAGATGGTGTTTTAGAACTTTTAAAACAGTCTCAAATTCATTCAATTTTAACTGGGAATGATAGATATAGAGAATTTCTACATCCTAGAAAAATTTCAACTCAACCTGATATTGAAATTGAAACAAATAAAAAAAATAAAAAACTCTTAGAAATCATGTTCAGTTGGAAAGATACTTGGAATAAAAAGGGACATATTGACTTAAGGGATAGTAAATTAAAAAAATTAAAAGAGCATAAAGCATTATTTTTAGGCATTGAACCAATGTCATCATTAGCTTTTTTAATTGATTTCGAGAAAGAGCAGAGTGATTGGGAACAAACTAGAATATCGGGTTATGGAGGAAAGATAGGTTATACAAATAATAATATTAAAAAACATTTAAAAAGTTTAAAAGATATTTTAAAAATTATTAAAAGTATTTAACATTACTTAGGAGATTTTTTTGAAAAAATTAATTGGTATAGACTTGTTTTGTGGTGCTGGTGGTTTTTCTCTTGGGTTAAGTAAAAATAATATAAAAATAGTTCTGGCAAATGAGATAGAGAAAGATTTTGCAAAAACTTTTGAACATAATCATCCTAAAACAAAGATGTTGAATGAAGATATTCATAATGTGGATTTTAAAAATGAATTAAAAAAAATTGGATATAAAACTATAGATATATTATGTGGTGGACCGCCGTGTCAGGGTTTTAGTACCGTTGGAAGTAAAAATAAAAAAGATAAAAGAAATTCTTTGTTTTGGGAATTTTTAAGAGCAGTTAATGAAACTATACCAAAAGCAGTTATTTTTGAAAATGTTGCTGGTTTTAAGTCACTCTATAATGGACAAGCATATGAAACCTTAATTAAAGAACTTGAAAATATTGGATATAAGGTATTTACAGATGTTTTAAATGCTGCTGATTATGGATTACCACAACTTAGAAAAAGAACAATTGTTGTAGGTATTACTAAAGAATGTACATTTGAATTTCCAAAAACTATTAGATCTAAGAATAAAAATTTATTTGAAGATAAATATTTAACAATTATGTCTGCAATATCTGACTTGCCCAAATTAAATGTTGGTGAAGAAAAAAATAAATATTCTTGTGAACCAAAAAATGATTATCAAAAAAAAATGAGGGGAAATATCAAAATACTAACAGAACACAATTGTTCAAATTATGGAGAGAGAATGCAAAAAATTATCAGTTTAGTCCCACCAAATGGAAACATTAGTGATTTGCCTCTTAGTTTAAGACCAAAAAAATATTTTAATAATGTTTATGCTAGAATAGATCCAACACAACCTTCTCCAACAATAACAAGAAACTTTGGTACTCCATCATCTACAAGGTGTATCCACCCGTTTCAAAACCGTGCACTATCAACAAGGGAGGGCGCAAGATTACAAGGGTTCCCTGACAAATTTATTTTTTATGGAAGTAAAACTAGCAAGAATCTTCAAATAGGTAATGCGGTCCCACCATTATTGGGAGAAATAATTGGAAAGCAAATCATAAAATCACTTAATTCTAAATAATCTTTCTGAGAACTTTATAAACATGATCGAAACAAAAGATGTTTAATCAATATTAGAGAATGACAAAGACTAGGAAGAATCAAAACAAGAAATCTAACAAATAATGAAAACTTACTTTGAAGTTTCTACGAAGAAGTTTCCAAAAGTCTTTATTTTCTGTTAAAAATGATTTAATGGTCGTTCTACAGAACGCCCCTTTCTTTAAAATAACCTTTATTTCTTCTTACTTTTTATTTTAAAACGAGAAAACACTTAGCAGACACACTAAAGTCGCAAAATTCCTAATTGAGTTATTGCAATCGATGTTATTTGATAGTACGCGCTTAGTAAATATATGGATAAAAAAACAAAATTAGAAACTTTACCTAACAACGCTGCTGATGAAGGTAAACAGGTTTTTTTAAATATAAATGATCGTGTTGGAGATAATCCTAATAAAATGGTTATTGGGAGCGGAACATCTTTTAAAGGTTCTGATATTAACACTGATTATATTGAAATATATGGAAAAGTGGAAACAAGTATTCACTCAAAAATTATTTATGTCGGCTCTGCTGCAGAAATTATTGGACCAATTACATGTAATCAAATTGAAATACATGGATCAGTAAGTGGGGGTATCCAAGTAAATGGAAAAGCAACAATAAAAAAAACTGCTACAGTAGTCGGTACCCTTAGGTATGATATAATTTCTGTTGAAGAAGGGGCAAGTGTTTATTCAGATTTACACTGTACAAAAGCTGATCAAAAATTAGTTGATAAGATCTCACATCTAAAAAAAACAATGAAGCAGGGTGATTTAAATACAATCACATCACTCATTGTTGAAAATAAAGAGACTAAAATAGAAGAACCTGCAAAACCTGAACAAGAGAGAAAAAAGAAACGTTCGTTCTTTTCATAAAAATTTCTTATAAATTATGTTATCAGTTATAATTGCTTCACTTATAATCTTTTATGTTTTATTATTGTTTCTTCCTGCGGTATTATTACTCATTCTTGTAAATAAAAAAGAATATATTGAATTACCTGAAGGTCAAAAATATGCAGGTTTTTGGCATAGGGTTTTGGCTGGTCTAATTGATTTTGTCATTTTATATATATCAAGTTGGATATTTGGTTTTGGTTTTGGTTTTATGATTTTGGCAAATGTGAGTTATGAAGTGTATGAGTACTGGTCATATGGAATAAGTATTGTATGGATTTTTGTATATCTTTTTTATTATGTATTATTCCAAATGTCTTCAAAACAAGCAACATTGGGCATGATGGTAGTTGGTATAAAAATATATGATGAAGAACTTAATAGAGTAGGTTTTTGGAGATTGACTGGAAGATATTTTACAACAGGACTTTCAAATATTATCTTATGGATAGGGTTTTTTATGATTGGCTGGACAAAAAGAAAACAAGGTTTACACGATATTGTCGCAAGAACTATTCATTTAAAAAAATAAATAAACTAAATCCTAAGAAGATAATTAATTTTATGAAAATATCATTTTTATTCATTAATTATTCCCTAATTTTACTTAAAGCAAGTTGTAGATACCCTAAAGTAGTACTATAATTTATTTATGAAATTAATATTATTAATTGCATTCTCTATTTATTTTTTAAATATACAAAGCCTTCAAGCTAAACAGGAAGGTTACATGGATTATGAAGATTTTCTTTTTGATGTAAAAGATTATGTTGGAAAAGATGTAAAGGTGCAAGTTTATTTATTAGATGTGAATCTACCTGATAGGATTGCTAATGTTGATGAGCATGTAGATATAGATATGGAATTAATTAAAAAAGAGGAAATTTTAGATGTATCAAAACTTTGTGATTTTGATACTACTTGTTGGCTAGATGTAGAGGGTAAAGTTGTAAAAAACCCAAATATATTTCCCGCTTATATTTTGAGAGCAGAAAAAATAAAACTCTATTTTCTAATTGGTGTGGCAGTGTCAGAATCAGGATATGCATATATAAATACAAGTGAAGAAGGTGCGGTTGAATATTTAAGAAAAAACACAAATGAAGAATATTTATCTGGTTATGTCTGGGCAGATGGAAGCGGAACATTAGCAGTTGGTCATGGTCTTGGTCCTTCAGAGTTTTTTGCAGCTTGGAGTTTCCATAAAGATAAAACAACTGCAATTGTAGAAGCATTAAATAATTGCAATGATGAAATTAGTGGTGTTTTAAACATAGGAGTTGAATGTGGAGAGATCACTTTTAATATACCATGGTGGTAAATAAAAATATTCATTTACATCTACAAAACATTCCAAAAAATTCTTGTTTTTTTAGATAACTTCTATAAGTTTATTTTAAAGTAGTATTAAATAATTACAAAGATAGGATAAAAATATGGAAAAAGGAATGCTTGTATTAGCAAAATTTAAATCGGGAGAGGGAACGTTTGAAAAATTCATGGGATGGATGCAGTCTGATGAAGGAATGGGTGTAAGAAAAAGTATTGCTCATGTTGAAAAAACGGTTCCTGCAGTAGCACCGGATAAAAGTTACATTATGTTTAAACTCTCAGTTCATAATGAAGAAGGTTTGAAAGAATTATCTTCAGGCAATAATCCTATAGCAAAACCGATTTGGGATGAATGTATTGAAAGTATTCAAATATGGGAATTAAGTTCAGTTAATATTTAAGTCTTATATTTTTTTTAAAATCGTTTAATTATCGAGCAAAATGAAGATAAATTTAAAATCTTTGATAAAAAAATAAAATGCAATAATTGCAAAAAAAATTATATTTTAAATAACAAAATATTTAATTTGTCATCAACAATGATAAACATCAAAATATTTTTCATTATAAGTAAAAGCTATAGGTCTAAAATAAAAACAATTTGATCTAATTTTAACAAAATTATCATTAATACTTATTAACTTTGAGTGTCCTTTTTTTAATTTAAAATTTTTACCATTTATATCAAATTTAACTGATTTACTTGCTGGATTGGTAAAAAAAAGTTCATTTTTTTCAGATGAATAAAAAAATTTTTGAATTAAATAATTTTTGTTTTTTATAAACGAAGTTTGAACCAATTCATTTTGATTGTTAGTATAATAGTCGAATGTTCTAACTAATGTATTTCCATGAACAAAACTATAAAATTCTTTATCTTTTGAAAAACCTGTATAGCATTTATTATTAACAGATATATTTTGGGATTTTTTTTCATCCATTATATGATAGGCATAAAAAACACCATAATCTTCAATTCCTCCAAGTAAATTTTTACTAATTACTACTTCATTTGAAAAATCTAGATCATAAATTTTTTTAATAGTTATTAAATTGTTAAATTTTGAATAAAAATGTAATTCAACATGAGATTTTTTTATTTTAAAATATAATTTTAAAATATCTGAAAATTTGAACTTTGTTGTAAAATTATTATCTGTTCTCCAAATAAAAGCATCACTTGTTGAAGATTGATTAGATACTTTTTTTTGGATTCCTTTGGGAATGATATTTAATGTATTTCTTACTTGAATGGAAAAATCTAAATTAATTATTTTTCTAATTAATGATTTCATTTAATTCTCTTTTAAATTTTTTTACAATATCTATTCTGTCTGAATTAAGAATATTACTAGTAGGTGGATTAGTATGCTCCATAGATATTTGACCATTTTTTTCGGAAATGTAAATAGGAATACCAACATAATTTTTAGAAACTAAAAACATTTCAGGTAAAATATATTCTTTTTTTATTTCAAAAAAATTTGAGTAGTTAGTTTTTGCTTCAAAAAAAGTTTTAATTTTTTTTTCTTTAAGATCAACAATATAAATTTTAAAATTTTCTTGTATTGGAAGCTCATAAATATTTTTAAAAAAAATATAATTTTTGTCGGCATTAAAATTAGTAACTGATGCCAATGATGTAACTACTGATCCTTTTACTGGAGTCATTTTGTAAGGATAATCAGACTGATATGAAGAAAATCCCCCCTTATTTATATTTACACGTAAATTTGATCTGTAGTGATATCCATGAGGAACCAGAGAAGTAAATTCATTGAGTACAATTAATTTATTCGATTTAAATTTTTTTAAATTTTCGTGACGACCTATAAAAAAAATATCATTATTATTTACATCTGAACTATTAACATGAAAAAAAAAATTGTTCTTTTTAGACTTATCAAAAATTTCAATTTTCCATTCTAAATCTTGAATTTTTAATTTATATAAAATTGTTTCTTCTAAAAAAGTTCCATCATTTTTAAAAATAGGTATTTCTAATTTTGAGGAAAAAAGATTATTCTGAATTCCGAAAAAAAAATTCATGTATTTTTTTTATTGTAAATGAATATACTCATTTTAAATATATATACTAAATCGGTTATAATCAACATTTAAATAATACTAAATTTTTTGATCTTTTATTAATATCATTATAACTTATTTTTGAAATCCAAAGAGGATATTCTTTATATATGACTTTGCAATTTTGATTTTGATTTATTTTATTAACTATTTGATTTTCTACAGTTAATAAATAATCTATATTGTTAATATAAATATCATTTACATTATTAATTAATTTAAGATTAAGTCTTATTTTATTTTTTTGCAATTCATTATTATCAATCTTTAAATCATAATAGATATTATTATCATAATTTATATTATCTTGTTCAATCTTTATACAAGTGCCTGAAGAACAAAGTCCAGAATATATAATTTCATTATTATTTTTATAAAGAAGAAAATTTTTAAAATTAAAATAATAATTTTGTGTTATATTTTCGATATTAAATGGATTAATTGAGTTTCCTTTATCAATATTATCTTTGGTATTTAATATTAAAATATTTTTAATATCTTCATTATAATAAATTTTTTTAAGTACCTGTAATTCAGGTCTAAGACTAAAAAAAGTAAAATAAATAATGCCAAATAAATTAAATATAAAAAAAACTGTAAAAATTTTTTTTGAGAATTTTAGATTTTTTAACAAATACTTAGAATTATCAAAAGTGTAAGCTATAAAGTAAGGGCTTAAAGCTAAAACAGGAAATATATATCTTAGTTCTTTATAAGCAATAAAAGAATGAATAATAAAATAAGGAAATGTTGCCCAAACAATAATATCCTTGGGATTTTTAATCCAAAAAAATAATATACTAATAATTATTAAAATACTTAAAGGAGGGAAAAATTCTAAAAGAATTAGTTCAAAATAATGATATATAGGAGAAATAGCCCATATCCCATTGCTATAAAAATCATTTTGGGAACCAAATTTTAAAAAATTTAAAGCAGTTAAATTTTCAAATAAAAAATTAATTAAATTGAAATTAGGATTTAAAAAAAGAGAAGGATTATAAAAACCCCAAATATTAATTAATTGTTCAATTAAAAAAACTAAAAATAACCCTAAAGATAATAAAAAAAGTAAATTTATTTTTCTTAATAATTCTTGATTATTAAAAATTAAGTACCATAAGCATACAAAAAAAATTGAAACTCCAATATTATATCTAAATACAAATGATAAACCTAGTATTATGCCTATTGAAAAAAATATTTTTATATTATTACTTCTAAGGTTAGATATAATTAATGCTAGAGCTATTAAAAAAAATGATGAGGAAAAATTTTCTGCAGAAGTTCTTGTATGAAATAAAAAATTAAACCAAAAAAAATAAATAAGAAAAAAATAAAATTTTTTAGCTATAGAATTATGAAATAATAAATTAGTTTTATTATAAAAAAAATGAATAGAATAAAAACCAATAATTGAAGAAAATAATCTAAATGTGAAAGTGTAAGTAAAGGGATCATTAATAGAAAAAAAATCTAATATTTGAGCTAAGATATAATATACTGAGGGCTGAAACCATGATCTAAATTTTATACCTGAAACTATATAATTTTCTTGATTAAAATTTAGAAAGCAAGGATTTGAAGAGAATCCTAACTTAAAATTGACATATTCTAAAATGCAAGATTGTTCATCTGCATGATACCAACCAGTGACAAAATACGCTGCTAAAAGATGAAGTATTAATGATATGATAATTAAATTTTTATTTGATATATTATTTATCCTCATAATTTTTATATGTTTAAAATATAATTAGAAATACAATATATGTATGATCATTATAGTAGATTTGTCTCAATTGAAAATATAATAAAAAAAATTAAATTTCAGCTAATGCTAATAAGTGTTGATAAGCGCTTTCAGATAAAGCTACCAAATCATATCCTCCCTCCAAAAAAGAAATAATTCTTCCTTGGGAATGATTTTCTGCTATTTGCACTATTCCCTTAGTGATATGATAAAAATCTTTTGAGTTTAAATTTATATTAGCAAGGGGGTCTCTTTTGTGAGCATCAAAACCAGCAGAAATTAAAATTACTTCAGGTTTAAATTTATCTAATTTTGCTAAAATTTTATTATTAAATATACTAATAAATTCTTTTCCATTAATACCTGATTTTATTGGAGCATTAAAAATATTGCCAACTCCAATTTCTTCTTCTAACCCAGTACCTGGGAACAAAGGTGATTGATGAATTGAGCCATATGAAACAGTTTTGTCATTGTAAAATATTTCTTGAGATCCATTGCCATGATGAACATCAAAATCTACAATAGCAACTTTATTAATTTTATATTTTTGTTGCAAATATCTTGCAGTTACAGCTACATTATTAATAAAACAGAAGCCATTAGCTCTTATTGTTTCTGCATGATGCCCTGGCGGTCTTATTAAGCAAAAAGTTCTTTTATTGTTATCTTTCATAATTGTATCGGCACTAGCAATGCCAGCTCCACAAGATCTTAAAATCGCATTTTTACTATCAGGACATAAATAAGTATCAGCATAGGGTTCTTTTTCTATTCCTTGAAGGCCAGATTTTGGAATTAATAAAAATATTTCTTCAATATATTTTTTTGGATGTACCAAATTAATTATTTCTAATTTTGCTAATGGAGATTTTTTTATAGAAATTTTAATTTTTTTAATTTTATTAATCATTTGTAAAATTACTTCTAATCTATGCTTTCTTTCAGGATGATTATCACCATTATTTTGCAATAGACAATCAGGATGGAAGTATACAATTATTTCTTTCATAAATTTTATTTAATAAGTATTAATAAATATAATAAAATTATAAATATTTATCTATTTTGCTAATTATAGATTCTTTTAATTTTATATATGCATCAATATCTTTATTATAAAAAATTTTTTTAGTAAAATTTAACCTTTCATTAGAAAAATCATCACTTTTCATATATTTAATGATTGATAATTTTAAATCTTCAAATGTATTACAAATATAACCTGGTCGTAAATCTTTTTCTATATCAGATTTATCCCAATTAAAATTCTTTTTAGGTTCTATAAAAATCATTTTTTTATTTAAATATATAGCTGTACTTAGAATACCAGAAGTTTCTCCTATAACAATATCGCTTGCCAATAATACTTTATCACTGCCATCTTCAATTTTATCAAAATGTTTTTTAGTTGGGAAAATACTCGTATTTTTTTTTGTTTTTATTTTTTGTATAAAAATATTTTTTGTGAAATTAGCCATATAATAATGAAATTTAATAATTAGATTCATTTTATTTTCCTCTAAAAAATTAGCAAGTTCTTCAAGTTTTTCAAATTGACCATTAAAAGCATCTGGAAAAATCTTATCATTTTCAAAAGCATTCCAAGTTGGTGCATAAAGTACTGTTGTCCAATTTTCATTTAAATTATAGTTTTGTAACAATGCTTTTTTATCATTATTGTTAAGAGATTGATTATTTATAAATGGGGATAATTTTAAATCTCCTATTACTTCTAGTTGGTTTTCAGCAAACTTAAATCTATTATAGCATTTTTTAATTCTATTTTTGATATATGGACTTGGCAAAAAAATAAAATCATATTTTAGATTAATAGGATTTAAAAAATGCATTTTATATGACAACGCATGTAAAACTGTTGCTTTAGGGCATCTTGTGTCTATGTTATAAAGATTCGTATTAGTATCTGTTAAGTAAAAGATAGGCTTAAATTCTTTATTTAATTTATTTATATTACTTTGCATTTTATTTTTGAGTGCAATTTTTTTGCCAAAGAAAAAATTTAAAAATTTATATTTAATTCCACCTTTAATAGAGATTAATTTTATTCTATTTTTATTAATACCTAGAGATAACAATTCATTATAAAGAGACATATTAGTAACTATCCAAATAATATTAATTTTAGATATTAGTAACTTGTCTAAATTTAGTAACATATTAGCAGAAAGAGCGAAAAAAATGATATTCATATTTTGTTCAAATGTTAATGCTTTATTAACATTTAAAATTTTATAATTGACTAATTATAGTGATAATTTTATGGTAAGTACAATAATTTAAGTAGTAAAATATATTTTACTTCTTTTATCAAATTTTAAATCTATAATATATAATATTTACGTGTGTAGTATCCTGGGAATTTTAGATTTTGATAAGATTTTTAATGATAAAGAAATTGAAATAAAAAAAATAAATAAATTATTAAAACATAGAGGTCCTGATGATGAAGGATATTACAATGATGATTATGTATCTTTAGCTTTTAATAGATTATCTATCCAAGATCTTAATAAAGGAAATCAACCTATTAAAAAAGATCATGTAATTTCTATATTTAATGGAGAAATTTATAATTTTATTGAATTAAAAAAAGAGCTTGAAGATTATGGTTTCAGTTTCAATACTAATTCTGATAGTGAAATAATACCTGCAGCATATTTAAAATGGGGAATAAATTGCATATCTAAATTTAATGGAATGTTTTCAATATGTATATATGATTTAAATAAAAAAAAAATTTTTTTAATAAGAGATAGGGTTGGTATAAAACCATTATTTTATTCATCATACAATAAAAAATTAGTTTTTAGTTCAGAAATAAAAGCAATAATTAATTTTTCAAAATTTAAAAAATCTGTAAATTTTAATGCAATTGCTTCTTATTTATATTTTAGATATCCTCTAGGTAAAAACAATAACTTTTTTGAAAATATAAAAAAAGTACAACCAGGAACTTATGTTGAAATTGATATTTTGAAAAAAAAATTTTCTGAAAATCGTTATTGGAAAATTCCTAAAATAGAACATCATAAAAATACAAGTTTAAATGATTATTTAGAAGAATTAGATTTTAAAATGACTAAATCTATAAAAAAACATCTTATAAGTGATGTTCCCGTTGGAATTTTATTATCTGGAGGTTTAGACTCAGCATTAATATCATCTCTTGCATCGAAATTTAATTCACAAAAAATAAAAACTTTTTCGGTAAGTTTTAAAGATAAAAAATATGATGAAAGTCATAAAGCAAATATGATGTCTAAATATATAGACTCAGATCATTCATATGTTGAAGTTGAGAAAAATGAATTTTTTGACAACCTTGAAAATATTATAAAAATTAAAACATCTCCTTTATCTATTCCACATGAATACCCAATTTATAAATTAAGTAAAAAAATTAGAGAAACTACTAAAGTAGTATTGAGTGGTGAAGGTGCAGATGAATTTTTTGGAGGTTATGCAAGATTACAAAATTCAGCTTTTGATTTTAATAAAGCAAGAACATTAGGAATTTTTAATAATGCAAAATTATTAAAGAAATTATTTTCAGTAGATCAAAATTTTGATTTTCTTAAAAATGATTTTATAGATTATTTTTTTTATAAATATAATTGGTTTCCTTTTAAAGAAGTGACAGAGTTAATAAATAGAGATATTTACAATAAAATTGATATTCAAGATGTAAAAAAACCGTGGCTAGAAATTATAGAGAATTATAAATCATGTAATAATTATGATCAAAGCTTGCTACTTTTTCAATCAAATCATCTTCAATGTTTACTTGATAGATTAGATGCAATGACAATGGCTAATTCAGTGGAAGCAAGGGTTCCTTTTTTAGATCACGAATTAATAGAATTTATAAATACTGTTCCTTTTAAATATAAAATAAAGTGGAAATCTAAATTAAACATCATTAAATCAATTTTTAATGATAATTTTAGTTTTTCTGAGAGATATGACACTAATAAATTTTTGCTTAGAAAAATTAGTGAAAAATATTTACCTTCTAAAATATCTAAAGATAAAAAACTTGGTTTTCCGGTGCCAATGAACGATTGGATGAAAGATGAGAGATCAAAAGAAATACTATTAGACAGCAGAACTTTAAATAGAAATTTTTTTAACAAGAATATGATTGAGAAATTATTTAATATAAAAAGTAATAATATGGATCCATACGATTTTTCAGGTAAAAAAATATGGATGTTAATTAATATAGAGCTATGGATGAGAAATTTTATTGATGTAAAGTAGATTAATAATTTTTAATATTTAAATTCTTTATTTTTAATAATATATTTCATATTATTATAATCTTCTACATTATCAATTTCTTTCCAAAAAAAATTTTTGCAATCATAATATTTAATATTATAGTATAATAATCTTTCTTATTATTTTTAAAATATACTAAATTTTTTTTAATTATTTTTACTCCATACTTAGATATTTTTGAAATACCAATAAAATTCCCTTGCCCATTTTTAACAGAAATATGACTGCCTATTTCTATTAAATTTGATTGATTAATTCTTACCCTCATAGTTCCATCTAGAACTTTACTTGTATCAATAACTGTTAAAAAATCAGTTTTATAATCAATAATATTTTTTAGAATTTTTTCATCAAAAACTAAATCAGCAAAAAAAAAATAAGTTTCATATTTCAAATAATCTTTTGCAAACAAAAGTGTCTGTAAATTGTTTGTATTTTTATAGTTGTTAAAAAAAATTAATTTTACATTCTTATTAGATAGTTTAGTCTCTAATAATTCTCTTTTATAACCAGTTATAATAATAATTTCAGAAAAATTATTTTTTTCAAGAATTTTAATTAGTCTTTCTATAATAGATAAATTATTTTTATTAAAAGTTAATAAACTTTTTGGTTTATTAAAAAAATTTGAAATTCTTTTATTTGAACCTGC
>CACGZD010000006.1 GCA_902577425.1 uncultured Alphaproteobacteria bacterium
AATGATATTCATATTAAATCCCAGCTTGGTAGATACCGTATGCGTGGTATGGCATTGATGAAGAAAATTCCTCATTGGGATGATCTTACTTTTTTACCAGGTACTCTAACTAGATTTGTTATCGAAGGATATAGAGAGAAGTGCGAAACTAAAACTGTAATAGGTCCAAATTGTAAAAATCCAATTAAATTAGATATACCAATCTATATTACTAGTATGAGTTTTGGTGCACTTTCATATGAAGCAAAAACAGCACTTGCTCGAGGCGCAACAATGGCCGGTAGTGCAACATGCTCTGGTGAAGGTGGCATGATACCTGATGAAAGACGTTATTCACAATTATGGTATTATCAATGTATACAATCAAGGTATGGATTTAATCCTCATCATGCACAACTAGCTGATGGCATTGAAGTTTTTATTGGACAAGGTCAAAAAGTTGGTATGGGAGGGCATTTAATGGGTCAAAAGGTTACTGATCAAGTTGCTGAAATGAGATCTCTTCCTGCTGGTATAGATCAAAGATCTCCAGCACGACATCCTGATTGGCTAGGTCCTGATGATTTAGCTTTAAAAGTTGAAGAATTAAGAGAACTTACTGACAATCAAGTTCCTATACAATTAAAATTAGGCGCAGCAAAAGTTTATGATGATGTGCGTATGGCTGCAAAGTGTAATCCAGATTCAATTTACTTAGATTGTATGGAAGGATCAACTGGTGCAGGCCCACACATTGCTGCTGCAAATACAGGTATCCCAGGAATAGCTGCAGTAAGAGAAGCTAGAAGGGCTTTAGATGATGTGGGAAAAACTGGTGAAGTAACTTTAGTTTTTGCTGGAGGAATTAGGGATGGAGCAGATATGGCTAAAGCTCTTGCTCTTGGAGCAGACGCTATAGCAGTTGGAACAGGAGCATTAGTTGCATTAAATTGTAACAAAGATATACCTGAAGCTGATTTTGAAAAAGAACTAGGAGTAGAAGCTGGTCTTTGCTATCATTGTCATACTGGTAGATGTCCTGTTGGTGTTGCTACACAAGATCCAAAGTTAAGAAAACGTTTAAATCCAGATGATGCAGCTCTTAGAGTTTATAATTATTTGCATTCCATGACTCTAGAAGCTCAATTATTAGCTAGAGCATGTGGAAAAACAAATATCCATTCGCTTGAACCTGAAGACCTAGCTGCATTAACTATGGAAGCATCTGCTTTAGCAAAAGTTCCTTTAGCAGGAACAGAGTACACTGTAGGTGTAGATAACTTCCATTCAATTTAGGAGAATACTGATGGCTAAAAAAAAGAAAAATAAAACTAGCTCAAAGAAAAAAGACTCAGGTATTAAAACAGCTAGAGAAAAAATGATTGGTCAGCATATAGGTTATAGATATGATGTAAATCTTCTACCAGACTATACTAGACTTACACCTTTTTTAAAAAAATATATAGAAACTATGGGTTGGGATGATCTTAATTGGCTTGAAGATGTTCATATGGGTTATGAAAATGATAAACCTGCAGTTTTTGATAGAAATATAAATGGATGGGTGACTACTCCAAAAAATCTTAAGCTACCCAAAGATCAACAAGATAGAGATATGATAGCAAGAGAATTATTGATAAAATTTCAAATGTCTCCAAATCATCCTTTAGTTGTATTAAAGAAAGCTTATAAGAAATTTGATTAAGATATTTGACTTAATTGATTTTTTAATGGACTAAAAAAAAGTATTTCAATATTTTCATTTAGAGCAGGATTGAAGAAAAAGTTGTGCCAAAAAGTATATTGCCATTTTGGATCATTTTTTTTAAGTTTTTTTATAGATATAGGAAATAGAAAACCAGTCTCATTTTCATAAAATTGAACATTTGATTTTTTTAAATTTAGAAGTTTTTTAAAAAGTAATGAATCTTTATCAAAAGTTGCAGTGAAAGAACCTTCAAAATTATCAGGAGTATTATAATATTCAGAAGAGAGAAATTTTACAGCTTTATCAAATCTAATTTCTGGTTCATGTGTTTGTTTAATCATAAATTCAAACATTTTTGCAGTATTTAAGCAGTCTTTTTCAATTAATACAGATCGGACATCACAAACCTCTTTATTTGTTTTAATATTGATTATTTTTGCAGTAGTTCCTTCAGAAGGTTTTCCACTAAACATTCTGAAATTTCGTTGTCTTAGGCTACATTGCCAAGTAACAAAGTCACTCCATCCAACTTTAGGCATCAATAATTTTTAACAATCTAATGTATTGTCTTTTTCCCACTGGGTAATAATATTCGATTTAATAGATTTTTTTGCCCCTTTGAATCCAATTTTTTTCTCATTGGATGCGTTATATTTTTTTATTTCTCTTTTTTTCAAAGTTATATAAGAATTAATTACTTCTTTACCAAAAGCAGCTTTCAATACTTTACTATTTTCTAAATTAGTTAGCGCTTGTTGTAAATTTAAGGGCAGTTTTTTTGCTCCTTTAACTTTATGAGCTTCCTCATACATATTAACATTAACTGGTTTACCTGGATTTCTTTTTTTCTCAATACCATCAATTCCTGCAGCTAGTATTCCAGCTTGTAATAAGTACGGATTAGTTGCACCATCCATTAAACGCAATTCAAATCTTCCAGATCCAGGAACACGTATCATATGAGTCCGGTTATTTCCAGAATAGGTGATAGTATTTGGCGACCATGTTGCTCCTGAAGCAGTTACTGGAGCATTTATTCTTTTGTAACTATTAATAGTTGGATTAAACCAGGCTGTTAAAGCTTCAGCAGAATGCATAATACCACCCATAAAATTATATGCTGTTTTTGATAAACCTAAATTATCTTTTTTATCTAAAAATAAATTTTTATTTTTTTTATTCCAAATTGATAAATGAGCATGACACCCATTCCCAGTTTTGTTAATAAAAGGTTTAGGCATAAATGTAGCTCTTAATCCTGATTTTTCAGCTAATGTCCTAACCATGAATTTAAAAAAAACATGACGGTCAGCAGTTTGAAGACAATCTGAAAAATCCCAATTCATTTCAAATTGACCATTAGCATCTTCATGATCATTTTGGTAAGGTCCCCATCCTAGCATAATCATACAATCACAAATTCCTTTAATTAAATCATATTGTCTCATTAAAGCAGATTGATCATAACAAGGTTTATCTGCAATATCATTTTGATCGGCTATAGTATCACCAGAAGGAGATATTAAAAAATACTCACATTCAACACCGCTTTTAAGATACATATTCTTTTTAGCTAGTTTATTAATTTGATTTCTTAACATCACTCTTGGAGATGCTTCTACAGGTTTTCCGTTCATCCATAGATCAGCTGCTAACCAAGCTACATCCATTTGCCAAGGAAGTTGAATCATACTTTTAGGATCTGGAATTGCTGCCATGTCAGGATCAGAAGGAGACATATCTAAATAAGTAGAGAAACCAGCAAAGCCCGCACCATCTTTTTGCATTTCTTTTATAGATTGAGCAGGAACTAATTTGGATCTTAGTACTCCAAAAAAGTCTACATAACTTATCAAAAAGTATTTTATTTTTTTCTTTTTTGCAATCTCCGCTAGATTTATAGCCATTTTAACTCCTTAAATATTTCAATAACAGATTAATAAACCTCAAATAATAATTAATAAATACATTTTTTATAAATCATTTAATAAGTAATCGATAATACTTTTTACTATAAATATCCAAATGAAAGCAATTATATTGAATCTTATAGCGTGGGGAACATTGCCCATAATGGACGGAATGGCAAAATATTTAAGTACCCAGATGCATTTTGTAGAAGTTGTATGGGCAAGATATTTTTTTATGGTTGTATTAAGTCTTCCAATCACTTTTTTCTTTTTTAGAAGATACCTTACGTGGCCACAAAATTTTTTACTTCAAATGTCTAGAAGTATTTTTTTATTTTTATCAACTATTTGTTTTTTTTATGCTATCTCTGTCATTTCTCTAGCAAAATCTCTTACATTGGCTTTTGTTGCTCCAATCTTTGTTACAATTTTATCTGCTTTGTTATTAAAAGAAAAAGTTGGGATTCATCGATGGGGTGCAGTATTTGTAGGATTTATTGGAGCACTTATTATCATTCAACCAGGTATTATTAAAATTAACCTAGCATCAATAGCTAGTCTTGGAGCAGGAATATCTTATGCATTTTATGTAATTTCAACCAGAAAACTTTCATCTTTTGACAACCCCTATCTTACATTAATATTTACTGGTGTATTTGGCGCTATAATAATAAGTATTATTGTTCCATATTATTGGACAACGCCAAATATTAATCAATGGCTATTAATGATTAGTCTAGCGGCAGTTGGAATGTTCGCTCATTTTTGTTTAATCTTATCATTAAACTATGCTGAAGCATCTAAGCTTGCTCCTTTAGCTTACTTTGAAATAGTTAATAATATTTTAATTGGTTATTATTTCTTTGGCGACTTTCCAAATAAATGGTTATGGTTAGGTCTATTTTTTATTGTATCAAGTGGAATTTATATTTCAATAAGAGAAGTGAAAAAATTAAATTTATAAAATATGAATTTAACAAATAAACAAAAAGGGTTAGCATTATCTTTAATAGGTGTATTATTAATAACTCCTGACTCATTATTTATTCGTTTAATTGATCTTGGCGCTTGGGAGTTAGTTTTTTATAGAGGCCTAGTTCCTTGTATATGTTTGTTAATTGTATTAAGTTTTTATTATAGATCACAATTCATAAAATCTTTTTTAGTATTAGGCATCCCTGGCTTATTTTATGCAATATTAATTGCTTTAGGAAGTACTACATTTGTTATTTCAATTGAGAATACATATGTTGCTAATACTTTAATTATGATTGCATTACTTCCTTTTGCAACCGCTATTTTAAGTTCAATTTTTTTAAAGGAACATCCAAGTAAAAGAATGTGGCTAACTATAATAGCTTGTTTTACTGTAGTTTTATTTATATTTTATGACTCTTATCAGGGTAATCGTTTATATGGTGATTTTTTTGGCTTACTAACAGCTGTAATGGTTGGTGGTAGTGCGGTAGTTGTTCGTTATGGCAAAAACTTTAATTTTTTGCCTGCACTTTTGTTATCTAAGTTTTTTATTATGTTGATAGCTATAATGTTTATGAAAAACTTCCCTGAAACATTATTTGTAGATCAGAAAAATTTGTATTTAATAATTGCGATGGGAGTATTTGCAGTTTTTATTCCCTTAGCTATGATTACTCTAGCTCCTAGATATATACCAGCTTATGAAGTAGAAATCTTTTTTGTTCTAGAAACTATTTTAGGCCCTGTTTGGGTATGGCTCGTTATTCAAGAACAACCAACAAACAAAACAATTATTGGAGGAGTTTTTATAATTATCATTATATTTATTCACACATTTCTGGAGCTTAGAGAAAACAAAAAAGTAGAACATAATTCATTAAAATAATTAAAAATCGCAGAATTCTAGGAAAAAATATACCCATTTTTCAAAAAAAAAATGAGTTAGAGGTTGAATCTCCCCGTAAAAGATATGATAAAGCGATATATTAATCGTTCATCTCATAAGTTGTATGAGACGGAAGTAGGCTAGGAGACCGAAGGAACGCATTCCTTTATGTTTTCAAATTACTTTCATTACTTTTTATAGATTAACGATTGTAAAGATAAACTCAAAAAGAGGGGGTCTAATGACGTTAGAAGAATTAAATGTCTTTGTCACCACACAAGCTAATGTAGGTATGGAAGCTTATTATTGGTGGTGTACAGGACTGATGATTATTATTCACGTTGGGTTCTTAATGTATGAAGTAGGGGCAACAAGAATGAAAAATGCCGTTTCTTCAGGTGTGAAAAATTTATTAGCATTTGCATTTATGATTCCAACATTTTGGCTATTTGGCTGGTGGATCTATCTAGCATTTCCTGGAGGATTTGTTCCTATAGATTTAGAAGGATATGGAGTTCCATGGAATGTTTCAATGGGACCTATGCTAAGTGATCAAGCGACTGGTGTATTTTGGGCAGCTTTTACGCTGTTTGCATGTACAACAGCTTCAATTTTTTCTGGAGCTGTAATAGAAAGAATTAGAATAAGTGCTTTTGTATTTTTAGCAGTTATTCTTGGGTCAGTAGTATGGATCTTAGCTGCTTCTTGGGGATGGCATCCTGATGGATGGCTAGTAACAGGATTTGGTTTTCATGATGTAGCAGCTGCAGGTTGTGTACACACAGTTGCAGGATTATTTGCATTTGGTGTATTACTAAACCTTGGTCCAAGAGTAGGAAAATATAATGATGATGGATCGGCAAACGACTTAGCAGGTCATAGCTTAGTACTATCATTTGTTGGCTTATTAACTCTAATTGTAGGATTCTTTGGATTCTTAGGAGCTTGTTTAATTTGGGCAGGATCTGATTTTGGAGGTTGGATAAATATTTATGGTGCTCCAGCTACATTATCATCTTTTGCTTTTAATACTTTAATGGGTCTAGCAGGTGGTATGATAGGTGCCTTCTGGTGGAGTAAAGGTAATCCATTTTGGATGATGTCAGGAGGATTAGCAGGTATATTTATATGTGCTGGTGGTCTTGATATTTGGTACCCTGGATTTGCTTTTATTCTTGGAACAATTGCTGGTTGTGTAATTATTCCTGCTAATAATTGGCTTCACAATACTTTTAAAATTGATGACTGTGTAGGTGCAGTATCAATTCACGGTGTGTGTGGTATCCTAGGTATGTTGGCTGTAGGTCTCTTTGCTTCTGGTTTTCCAGCTGCAGGAGATATACCTCCATCAAACTTAATGGGACAAATTGTTGGTATCATCACAATGGCGTTAACTGGATTTGTACCTGGCTATGTTATTTCTTTAATTATGAAAATGGCTGGCTGGTTACGTGTTCCAGATCACGTTCAAGAAGCGGGTATTGACAAAACAGAGCTTGAGCTTCAAGCTTATAACCAGTAACAAAGAGAAAGGAACATATTATGAATACATGGCCTGGACCAGAAAATAGTTGGGAAGGTGTAGATGCTTATTTTACATGGGCTTCCTCATCAGGTATGCTTGTTCTATTCACTTTAGTTACAGCTGCAATATGCTTAGCCGTGATTATAGCTGCTGCTAGACATGAGTCAGAAGTAGCAGATAGCAACAAGTAAACAAATTTTATAAACAAAAAGGGCAGTATTATTACTGCCCTTTTTTTATTTAAAAATGTATTATAAGTTATGAATTATAAAGTAGTAGAAAACATTCTTAGTAATGTTTATCAATTTGCTTTTGATAATAAAATTATAGTAGCTGTTTTATGGATTGCTGTTATGTTTTTCTTACTTAGAAAATTATCCAAAAGAGATAATGAATTTTATTTAAAAGATTTTTTTAAAAAAAAATAATTTAAATTATTTTTTGGGCACAGTTATTAAAGAGATAAAAATTAAAAAAACAAAACTTATAATTCCACAAAAAACTGAACCAAAAAAGATAAAAGATAGGGTTAGCATAATATTATCACTATTTAATTTATTAAAAAAGAAAGGACTTTGTAAAATTTGATCAATAAAACATATAAAAGAAAGAACCATGAGACCTGTCATAAATCCTCTTTTATAAAATTTAATCCATTTATCTTTTATTAGTGTAATATTCATAAATATAATTCATCATTATTTTAATAAATCGTTAATAGCATTATCTAGTGCCACCTCAAAATTTTTATTATTTCCAGGATTAGCAACACAATGTCCCCATATAGAATCGAATTTTCTTAATTCAGCATTTTGCATATGTTTTACTTCAAATTCATTATCTTCTGGTGGAAAATAAAGATCATGACTACAAGGCATTAAAATAGCTTTTGCTTTAATTCTATTCAATGCTTCAGTAAAATTATTATTATAAATTGGACCTGTGCTAATATCATTTTGTTGCCAAGTTAGAAGTTTTGTTAGAAGATTATTAGCATCCCAGTTATTGACATGATCATTTTCCCAATCAATTAATAATTCTTCAACGTTTTTAAATCCTAACTCTTTGTATTTTTTTTCTCTAAAAAAAGACTGTGAAAATGCCCAACCAGCATAAACTCTTCCAAAAGCTTTTAATCCTTCAATAGGTGGTGAAGAATAATTACCGTTGTTCCATATTGGATCAGCGCAAAGAGCTGCTTTTACTCCTTCTAAAAAAACAAAGTTATGTTCTGAAGTTTTGGCAGAAGCACAAAAAGGCAAAATAGCTTCAACCATATCAGGGTATTGAGCAGCCCATTGATAAGATTGACAACCTGCCATGGACCAACCAGTAACTAAAGCAATTTTTTCTATATTAAAATTTTTAGTTAATAATTCATGTTGGCATTTAATATTATCCCATAAAGTTATTGTTGGAAATTTGGATCCTCTTTGTTTTTTGTCAGCATTACTTGGAGATGTAGAAAGTCCGTTTCCAAATAAATTTATTGATATAATAAAATGTTTTTCAGGGTTAATAGCTCTATTCGCACCAAAGAAACCTTCATTTCTTTTATGAGTACCTGTATAAAAAGTAGGTAATAGAATAACGTTATTTTTATCTGAATTTAAAGCTCCATATGTTTTGTATGCAAGCTTAGCTGAGAGTAAGGTTTCTCCAGATAAGAGCTCTATATCTCCTAATTCATAATTATTCATTTAATAAACTAACAATATATTTATTCTATTAGTATAATCGTAAATATTCCTTTACTTCCCAGTCTGTAACTGCCTGATGATATCTTTCCCATTCATCATTTTTATAATTTACATATGAATTTAACATAACTTTTCCTAAAACTTTTTCAGCAATTTTATTTTTTTGTAAAGCTTCAATTGCTTGAAGTAAATTTCTAGGAAGGCGTCTTATTCCAAGCTTCTTCATTTCTTGATTACTTAGAGCATAAAGATCAAAATCAGAAGGCTTACCAGGATCAATTTTATTTTGAATACCTTCTACAGCTGCTGAAATTGTCATACCTAATGCTAGATATACATTCATTGTTAAATCTGCTGCACGATTTTCTATACAATATCTATTTTGTGGTAATCTAAACTGAGCTGAACGGTTATTATGGCCATAAGTTATATTTGTTGGAGCCCAAGTATGTACACCTCCTTCAAATCCTCCTACAGTTGGAACTAGTCCATTATAAGAATTAACAGTTGGACATGTAATAGCTGTAATTGCTTCTGAGTTAGCTAGTAATCCTCCAACAGCATGCATTGATTCTTGAGACCATTTATTGTTATCCTTAAAAATATTTGTATTATTTTTAATATCATTAAGAGAAAAATTTATATGACCTCCTGATCGCCAATCACCAATAGTTGGCTTTGGCATAAATGTTACAAACATATCATGTTTTTTTGCCACTTCTTTTAAAAGAATCTTTAAAAACACTAATCTATCAGCCATTTGAAGTAAATCTGTGTAATGGAAATCTAATTCAAATTGAGAATAAGCTCCTTCTGCAACAACATCATGAAGGTCCCACCCTAACTCTCCTAAAATATCGATCATTTCTTTTAGGAAATGCATTGAGTCTAGAGAATATTCAACATCATAACCAAATG
The DNA here is from genome assembly GCA_902577425.1 of uncultured Alphaproteobacteria bacterium. GTDB lineage: Bacteria > Pseudomonadota > Alphaproteobacteria > HIMB59 > MarineAlpha5-Bin3. The sequence continues at coordinate 9,605 of CACGZD010000006.1, forward strand.
CTTGTCTTCTTGGACGAATGCCATGTGGAGGATCATTATCTATAGCTTTTACAGGCTCTCCTTTTTCATTATATTTCATTACAATGAATTCAGGTTCAATTCCTGCAAAACCTGAATATCCCTCCTCTTGTTTTTCCTGAATAATTCTTTTTAAAGCTTGTCTTGGACATACATTATAGGGAGCTCCTTCCCAAAATAAATCTGCAAAAATTATTGCAGTTGTTTTGTCCCAAGGACAAACATAAACTGCATTAAGATCTGGAAGCATAATTTGATCAGGATCAGCTGGAGAAAGTTCAGGAACAAATGATACTGAATGAACGGCAAATTGAGGACCTTTTCCTATGCATAGCTCCTCAAAATCACTCATGGGAACAGGTTTGGTTTTGGCAATGCCATGCATATCAATCCAACTAGATAAAACATACTTGACCCCAGCATCTTCAAGTTTTCTTTTTGTTGAGGCTATATTCGGTTTATTTCTTTCTATGGCTTCCTCTAAACTTTCATAATAAATTTTACTCATGTATAATTTTCTCCTATGTTTATACTTTTTTAATCTAAACCCATATCTTCAGGGTCAATTCCTGGCACATGAGTTAATCCAGCTTTTTTCTTCCAGTCATGCGGATATGCAGCATAAAAAATTACGCAAGTTTCATCACATTCATAAGCTATATGATTATCTCTTGGTACATATAAAACATCACCAGGATTACAAATATAAGACTCTCCATCACAAATTAGTCTAAAAGTTCCTTTCATGCAGTAAATTATTTCATCACAAGTTAGATCCCAAGGTACAGAAATATTGTTTAGAAAATTTAAACCTCCACACATTGTGTCACTTACTTTTGATGTGACAAAAGGTTTGATATAAGTTTGACCAGGTTCTAAAGTATGTAATCGGTGCTCTATATCTTTAAATTTATATAATTGAGGTTTCTTTCCCATTTATTTATTCCTTTCTTCATTATTGTTGTATCTTTTCGTTTAACTCTACTTTGTAGCCATCTGGATCTTCACAAAAAGCTATAACTCTTGTTCCGTGTTTCATTGGTCCTGGTGGACGTGTTATTTTTATTCCAGCAGCTGATAAATCTTCACAAGCTTTATAAACATCTGGTGTTTCTATACAAATATGACCCCATCCATTACCTTTGTCGTAAATATCTTTTTGATCCCAGTTATGAGTTAGTTCTAAAGTTGGAAATTCAGTTTCAGGTCCATAACCAATAAATGTATTCGTAAATTTACCTTCTGGATAATCTGTTTTACGAAGAACTGACATTCCCAATATTTCACAATAAAATTTTAGAGATTGATCAAGATTTTGAACACGCATCATAGTATGAGCTAATCTGAATCCCTGATTTATTTTTTTCTGTTCCATTTTTTTTTGATTTTTTAAGATTTATTTATGGACTTAATCACAATTTTTTGGAATGCGCGAACACTATTTTCCCAATGCGGGGATAATAATCCACCATTTTTAGCAGCTGATGATAATCTACCTATTTGTAATCTTTCACATATTTCATGATCTTCTTTATGAACATCCCACCATAAATTTCTTAGTTTATTGATCTCTTTTTTCTTTAATTGCATATCTTCCGTCAAATAAATAACACGCTTTTGATGAGTGATACCGGGCTCAACAGGAATATTTAAATGTACACCTATCTGTCCAGGGTAATAAGTTCCAATTATGAAATTTGGAAACAGTGAAAGATACTTTGAACTTACAGATAAGCTATCAGCAGAGGTACTTTCTTCATTTAAATCTACGGCACTTCCATAACATCTTCCATCAACTATTGTGTAATGATCTTTAAGTGGCTGACTTGTAGTTGTTTTATGAACAAACTGCACATGATAAGGCTCTATATAATTTTCAATTAGAAATTTCCAATTTGTATTAATGTTTCCAAAATCCAAAGTAGCTACTGGATTAATTTTTTTTAAATTTATATTTTGGAGATGTTTAAATAAAGGAGAAGCATATTTTTCAAATGGTAAAGCTTTATTATTTAAATTTATAAAAATCCAATCATGCCAAATCTTTACTCGCACAGATTTTAATCCATTTTTTTTTCTAAGAAAACCTTTAGGTTGATGGTTATTAGTTCCACCAAAGTGAGGAGAAGCTACCAAATTCCCCTTAAGATCATAAGACCATGCATGATAAGGGCAGCTAATAATTTGACCAACATTTTTTGCTTTATCTACTAATTTTAAACACCGATGACTACAAACATTATGAAAGGCATTAATTTTATTTTCAGATTCTTTAATTAAAAGAATAGGTTGTTCAGCTACATTTATTGGAAGTACATCTCCTTTATTTTTTAATTCATGCTTAAAACCTACAAAAACCCAATTTTTTTCAAATATATTTTTGCTTTCTTTAGCCCAAAAATTTTTATCAGTATAAGCTTTTGAAGGTAGTCCTTTAAATATATTATTAGACATAATCTTTATATGCTCCAAAAAAAGAATAAGAAAATCATATCCACAAAACCTTATCACAAACTCATTTAAAATAAACTATAGTGTTTATAAATTCGTGATATAAGAAATTTAATATGACAGATAATACTTATGACAAAGGTAGATTGAACTTACCATTCGTAGGCATATGCACATTTGGAAAATACCCTTATGTAGAAGATTGGGATAATATTAATGCAGATGTTGCAGTTATGGGTGCACCTTTTGATTTTGGAAGTCAATTTCGCACAGGATCAAGAATGGGACCAAGAGCAATAAGAGAGGCGTCTACATTGTTTTCATTTGGACATGCAGGAGCATATGATTTTGAAGACGATATAACTTATTTACCATCAAAAACTACTAAAATTGTAGATATAGGTGATGCAGATATTATTCATACAGATACGTTAAAAAGTCATGCAAACATAAAATTTGGAGTTGAAAAAATTTTAGACTCAAAAGCTATTCCAATTGTTATGGGAGGCGATCATTCTATAAATATTCCTTGTATAGATGCTTTTGAAAAAGAAGATCCTTTTCATATTATTCAAATTGACGCTCATTTAGATTTTGTTGATCAAAGACATGGAGTAAAATATGGGCATGGCAACCCCATGAGGAGAGCTTCTGAAAAGAAATATGTTTCAGGAATGACTCAGATAGGTATTAGAAATGTTTCATCTACTTCTAAAGATGGGTACATAGATGCTAGATCACGAGGTTCTTCAATTTTTTCTGTCAGGCACCTTCGTCGTCTTGGTATAGAAAAAATACTAGAATCTATTCCTAAGAACAAAAGATATTATATTACAATCGATATAGATGCTTTTGATCCTTCAATTGCAGCTGGCACAGGTACTCCTAGTCATGGTGGATTTTACTATTATGAAGTTCTTGAATTACTTGATGCTATAATTAAACAAGGTGAAGTTATAGGCATGGACTTAGTTGAAGTTGCCCCAGATTATGATCCAACTTTTTCCACATCAACACTCGCAGCTCAATTGTTAATGAATGCTATTGGAAGAATTTTATATTATAAAAATTTGTAGAATTAAAAAAAATCAAAATGAGCTCAGTTTTAATAGACGATGATAACTGTTTGTTAATTCAAAATGATGATCTATCAAAATTTTTGTTACACCCTCAATGGCTTCGAGAAAGATTATCTGAACCAGATTATGTGGATACAAATAATAAGCAAAGACTTTACGAACCATCTTTATTAAATCAAAATTTAAAAATAATAGAATATTCTTTAGAAGGAAATAATTTAAATATTTATTTTTCAGATGGCGCAAAAGGCACTTTCTCATTACAGAATTTGTTAGCTGAAATAAACAAGACTGATACTATTCCATTAAAAACACCATGGAAAAATAGTTTTACTAAGTTACCAATTTTTGATCATGAAAAATTAAGTAATCAGAAAAATTTAATTAAAATGTTAGAAAATTTTCAGCAATTAGGTTTTGTTATTATTTCAAATATATCAAAAGCTGAAGGCACTGTAATAAAGTTTGCTGAAAGTTTGGGTCCAGTAAGAACAACAAATTTTGGCAAACATTTTGATGTTGTTTCAAAACCAGATCCTAATGATTTAGCATATACGAGTCTTGGTCTTACGGCTCATACTGATAATCCTTATAGAAAGCCAATTCCAGGAATTCAAATTTTGCATTGTATTGCTAATGAAGCAAAAGGAGGAGATTCTTGTCTTGTTGATGGATTTGCTATAGCTGAGCATTTAAGAGAGACTGACAAAGAAGCCTTTGAAATATTAACTCAAACAGATGTTTTGTTTAAATTTACTGACAAAGATATTCTTTTAGAAAATTATGGTAAATTAATTGAATTAGATGATTTTGGAAATTATGTACAAAGTAGATTTAGTGGAAGATTAGATTTTGTAACATATTTAGAGCCAAAAAAATTGGAAAAATTTTATTCTGCAAGAAGAAAAATTTTTAACTTATATGCTTCAAAAGAATTTGAAATTAAATTTAGGTTAGAAGGTGGAATGCTTATGATGTTTGATAACTTAAGAATATTACATGGACGAACTGAATATGATGTGAGTACCGGCTTTAGACATTTGCAAGGATGTTATATTGATCACGACTCTACTGAAGGTAAGCTTAGATTATTAAAATCTATTAAATTTAATAAGTAATTTAAAAAATTAAATTATCTAATTACAAAAGGATCATCAATTTCTTTTGTTGATGTATTAATCCATGTAGTTTTTGTATTGGAATAATCTTTCATTACCTCTAATCCTGACTCTCTACCATACCCACTATTTTTAAATCCACCAAAGGGAGCAACTGGAGAAATTAATCGATAAGTATTAACAAATACAATTCCTGCTTGTACAGCTTTTGAAACTCTCATTGCTATTCCATTATTTTCTGTAAATATTCCAGCGGCAAGCCCAAAACTATTATCATTCATTAATTTAATTGCATTTTCTTCATCTTTAAATTTCATTACAGATAAAACTGGACCAAATAATTCATTCTCTGCAACAGGCAAATTATGATTTGCACACTCAATTATTGTAGGCTCAAAATAATAACCATTTTTAAATTTATCAACTTTATTTCCCCCAGTAATTATTTTACCTCCTAATTCCTTTGTTTGTCTAATTTTTTCTTCTATATTTTGTAATTGATTTAAAGTAGCAAGGGGTCCTAGTTGAGTTGTAGTTGATAAAGGATCGCCAATTTCAATTTCTTCTACTCTATTTTTTAATTCCTCTAAATATTCATCATAAATTTCTTCTTGCAAATAAAGTCTTGAACCAGCAATACAACTTTGACCACCTGCCCCGAATATACTTGCCATAATTCCATTAATAGCATTGTTTTTACGAGCATCTTTAAAAACTACTACTGGACTTTTTCCACCAAGTTCTAGAGATATTTGAGATAAATTTTCTGCAGAGTTTCTAATAATATGTTTTGCTGTATGGACACCTCCTGTAAATGCTATTTTATTAATTTTTGGATGCGAAGTAAGTAACTTGCTACAAGTATCTGCAAAACCAGTTATAATATTTACTACACCTTTTGGTATTCCAACTTTATCAATAATTTTTGCAAATTCTAATAATGGAGTAGGGGCAATTTCTGATGCCTTAATAATAATAGTATTACCCATTGCTAAGGCTGGAGCAAGTTTGACTGCAGTGAGAAACATTTGTGAGTTCCATGGTATTATCGCAGCAACAACACCAACAGGAACTCTGGTGGTGAAAACATGCATATCTTCTTTATCTATTGGAAGCGTTGATCCTTCAATTTTGTCAACCAACCCAGCATAGTAATAATAATATTCAGCGATATAATTTGCCTGAAATCTTGTTTCTTTAAATAATTTCCCAGTATCTTTTGTTTCTATTGTTCCAAGTAATTCTGCTTTCTCCTTAAGTTGATCACCAATTGCTCTTAAATAGTTTGCTCTTTTGCTAGGAAATATTTTTGACCATTCTCCACAAAAAGCATTATGTGCTGCTTCTACGGCTGAATTCACCTCATACTCTTCCGCGAGTGAAATTTCTGCAAATTCCTTTTCAGTCGATGGATCAACAGACTTAAAAGATTTACCTGATTTAGATTCAGTGAATTCACCGTTGATATAATTTTTAAACTGCTGCATCAAACCTCAAATATATTTTTATTATCATAATATTTGCTCATATTTGTTTTCCATTCATAATAGTTGTTTTTGTGTATTAGTGACACTGTGAATCCCCCAAATCCTCCTCCGGTTAATCTTGCACCCTCTGCTCCAGATGTATTTGATCTTTCAACAATCAAATCAACATCTTCAGTTGAAGCTTCAAAATCTTTTGAATATGATTGATGGCTTTCATTCATTAACTTTCCAAATGATTTAATATCTTTATTTAATATATACCCCTTTGCTTCGAGGACCCTAGCATTTTCAGTAATAACATGTCTTGCTCTTTTTAATATTAATTCATCTTTTATTTTATTTTGATCAAATTGCCCTGGTTTAATTGAACCTAAATATTCTGTGCCAAGATACTCTTCAGCCTTTTTAAGTTGGTTATACCTTTCATTATATGCGCTATCTCTAAGATTTCTTTGTACGGCAGAGTCAACTAAACAAAAAACCCAATTATCTGGTAGGTCTATCAATTCAAATTTTAAACTTAAACAATCTAAAAAAAAAGCCTTTCTATGAATACCAATTGAGGAAACCATTTGATCCATGATCCCTCCTGAAACACCTATATAATTACGTTCAACTTTTTGAGCTAAAATTGCAATATGTTTTTCTGTGTATTCAGTATTAAAAAAACTATTTAGTGACTTTAAAACGGCAACGCAAAGAGCTGATGATGATGAAATGCCACGACCTATTGGAATAGTTGAGGATATATAAATATTTAAATGAGTATTAGGTATGTTTTTGTTTTCATCATAAAATACAAATAAAGAACCTTTTACATAATCAACCCATTTATTATTTTTTGACTTAATAAAGTCAGTAAAATTTATTTGCTCGTTAAAATGTTCAGAATAAACTTGATATTTTTTGTTTTCATTTTTTGAAATTTGAATAGTTGTTTTAAAATTTAGAAGAGATGGCAAAACATACCCTCCAGTATAATCAGTATGCTCACCTATTAAATTTACTCTTGCATGCGCACTGTTAACAACTGAAAAATCAGTATTAAATATATCTTTAAAACTCTTCATAAACTAAATATATAAATTATTGATAATGAAAATAAACTCAATTTTTGCTAAAAATAATAAATTAAAAATATCCATTTTTAATAATCAATACAAACATGGTGATTTTAAAATTTGTTTTTCTCTGATTTATTCTATTCAAGAAATTGATGGTGGAACAATATCAAAAAAAATTGGTAGATACTATGAAATATACTCTGAACAAGATGAAGTAACTCTTACACTACAGGAACCAAGGATAGGCTCTTATAATCTTTCATGCGGCCCTGAGGGATTGTTTGTTTTAGGAAAAAATAATCAAATTATAGAGTGTAAAATTGATTCCTTAAAATTTGAAAGCCCTATACCTCAAATTTTATATTCTGATGATCAGGATAAAATATTTGATCCAGTAATTCCGCTTCCTAATATTTCAAAATTAGAAAAAGAAACTATTCATATTAAAAATTTAGATTTTAAAATACCTCCAGATGAAAATGATTTTTTTAAAAATTTTGATAATTTACTAAAAGTATCTGACATAAAATTTAATTTATCAGTGGGACATTTAATAATTTTTAATAAACAAAAATTAAAATCTGAAGAATATAAAATTAAAATTAAGAAAGATTCAATTTCGATCGATTATTCTGATTATGGAGGAAAGTTTTATTCAATAATAACTCTGATACAGCTTATAAACTTTTATAATACAAATCTACCTCTTGGATTAATTGAAGATAGACCAGCTTTAAATTGGAGAGGTATGCATTTAGATTGTGCTAGACAATTTTATACCATTGATGAAATAAAAAGACTTATGGACTATATGTGTTTTTTTAAATTAAATCGTTTTCACTGGCATTTAACAGATAATGAAGCTTGGAGAGTTGAATTAGAGTGTTATCCTAATTTAACAAAAGTGGGTGCATTTAGAGGTTATAATCATACAATTCCACCTTTCTATGGCACTGGTTACAATAAAACTGGAGGTTATTATTCTCGCAGTCAAATTAATGAATTGATTGTGTATGCAAAACAAAGAAATATTGAAATTATGCCTGAGATTGATTTACCAGCACACTCCTGGACATTGCTTCAAGTTATGCCTGAGTTAAGAGACTCAAGCTCCAATATAATTTCAAAAGACGTAGGTAATTATGCTAATAATACAATTAATCCTGCAGTAGAGGAGACAAATATCTTTTTACAAAATATTTTAGAAGAGTTAAGCAAAATATTTTCATTTAACATAATTCATGTTGGAGTTGATGAAAGACCAAAAGAGTCATGGGAGGGATCACCCAAAGTAATTGAGTATATGAAAAAAAACAATATTGAGTCGTTTGATGAATTGCAAGATCATTATATGAACAATATCATTAGTATTTTAAAAAATTCAAATAAGCTAACAGCAGCTTGGAACGAGGCTGCATTACCTCCTCACAATGATATTGGCTCTGCTGGAAGTGGAGGAAAAGTTGATAAAAATTGCATTATATTTGCTTGGGAGCATCCTGATGTCGGTTTAATGTCTGTAAAAAAAGGTTTTAAAACAGTTCTTTGTCCAGGTCATAAAACATATTTTGATATGGCTTACAATAACTCTACATATGAAAGAGGAATTTGTTGGGCTGCCACAATAGAAGTAAAAGAAGTTTTTGATTGGAATCCTCTTCAAGATTATGAATCTGATGATTTAGAAAATGTGTTAGGTATTCAGGGTCAACTTTGGTCAGAAACAATTACAGATAAAGAATACTTTGATCAAATGATTAACCCTCGCCTCTCAGCACTTGCTGAAATAGCTTGGTGCAAAAAAGCAAAAAGATCATGGTCTCAATTTAGATCATCGTTAATAAATAATTTAGAATATTTATCAAAATTGGGGTGGAAGTTTCATAATTTTTAGTATTATGATTATTATTTTAGGGTGATAAAATGAAAATTGGAACAGTAGGGTTAGGAAACAGAATAGCACATGTATATCATGAATTATCTCAAATTAATAAAGATGCAGAATTAATTGCCTATACTGATCCTTTGCCGATAGGTAGGGAATATGCAGAAAAAAATAATTTTTTTCCTAAAAAAAGTTACCCTACTCTAAAAGAAATGATTAGTAGTGAATCCCTTGATTTACTTATGATTGGATCACCAAATCATTTGCATTTAGAACACATAAAAGAAGGACTATCTTCAGGTTTAAAAATTTTTGCCGAAAAACCAATTGTCATTGATGAAAATCAAACTGTTGAATTAGCTAAACTTATTAAAGAATATGGAAGAGATAAAATTCTCGTTGGATTAGTCTTGCGTTACTCTCAACATGCTAGATCTGTTAGAGATTTAATTAATAGAGATATAATTGGTAACGTTATATCAATAGAGGCATCTGAACATATTATGCCCTGGCACGGAGGTTTCTTTATGCGCAATTGGAGAAGAAAAGAAAAATATTCTGGAGGTTTTATGTTAGAAAAATGCTGCCACGATATTGATTTCTACTCCATGATTACAAATAGTAGACCAATAAAAGTAGCTAGTTTTGGAGGAAGAAATTCATTTATTCCCAACAATCAACCTAAAGATTCAATTGAGGAATATACAAGATATAATTTAAAGGGTTGGGAGGCAAATGAAAAAGTATTTGATAGTGATGCAGACATAGTTGATCATCAAGTAGCTATTATTGAATATGAGAATGGTGCAACTTTAGCTTTTCATACTAACATGTGTGTACCAGATGAATTTAGAAGATTTGCTGTTATTGGAACTAATGGGATGGTTGAAGGAGATTTTGTAAGAGGTTTTTTAAAAGCTCATGATCAAAAAAATAATGTAATATTAGATGAAAATTATGGAGCAGCTTTTGGCATGATAAAAGGTCATTATGGTGCAGATAGTTTAATGCTTAAAGATATTAATGCACATTTAATTAATTCTGAATCATCACCATTGCCAGTTGGAGTAATAGATTGTATGGAAGCAGGAATTGTTGCCATGAAGATAGATGAATCAAGAAAAAGTGGTAAAATAATTGATATAAGACCTACATGGAAAAATATAGATAGTATTCTTGGTTAAAAATGAAAATGAAAACTAAACTTAGGTCATACAATTCTCCTACTTTTTTAGCTTATGCACTCATAGCCCCAGCAGCTATTTATATTTTATGTATTGTTGCTTGGCCATTAATTGAAACTGTTAGATTATCTTTTACTAATTCAAGTTTAGCTGGAGAAGAATATATTGGTTTTGAAAATTATGAAAAAATGATTTCGAGTAAAAAATTTAATAAAATTGTTATTAGAACTTTTGTTTGGATGTTTTTTTCTGTGAGTCTAAAATTAATAATTGGTTTAATAGGTGCAGTATTATTAAATGCGAATGTATTTGGAAGATCAGCTTTTAGAGTTTTAGTAATGCCCCCGTGGGTAGTGCCCATAGCTATTGGAATGCTTGGCTGGCTTTGGTTATATAATGGATATTTCGGAATAATAGCAGGAGTTGGAATGCGAACAGGAATATTAGACGGACCTTTTGGATTTCTAGCTTATAAACAAAGCGCTTTTATTTCAACAGTAATAGCTGATGTTTGGGTTGGTGTACCTATGGTAACAGTTTTTTTTCTTGCAGCAATGCAAGGTGTTCCAAAAGATTTATATGAAGCAGCCTATTGTGATGGCGCTTCAAGGTGGTCACGATTTTTTAGAATTACATTACCTCAAATAACACCTGTTATTGTGACTATGTCAATACTGTCTGCTATTTGGACATTTAATTCCTTTGAAATTATTTGGATTTTAACTGAAGGAGGGCCAAGAGGAGCAACAACAACACTTATTATTGATACTTATAAGCAAGCTTTAGGTAACTATAAATTTGGAAGAGGTGCTGCAAGGGCAGTTGTAGTAATGATTTTGTTAACTTTATTTGCGGGCTTTTATTTAGCTTTACTTGCGAGAATAAACAAAAGGGTAGCTCATGAATAAATATACAATTTTAGAAAAATTATTAATTTATTTTGGAATTTTAATATTTATGACATTTATTCTTTTACCTTTTGTTGAAATGTTTTATGCCTCTTTAAGGCCTTTAGACCATTTATTTAGATCACCTTATCAATTTTATTCAGATGATCTTTCATTTTGGGCATATAGTGAAATGTGGAAAACTGTTCCTATGCTTGGACGTTACATTTTTAATAGTTTTTTTCTTGCAACAGTAACTTCTTTATTAACTTTATTATTTGTTATTCCAGCAGCTTATTCATATGCAAGATTCAAATTTCCTGCAAAAAATACTAGTTTGTATCTTTTACTTGCAATTAATATGTTTTCTGGTGCTGTACTATTAATACCTTTATATAAATTATTAAGAACATTTGGTTTGTTAAATACTTATCAAGCAATGATAGTTCCAGGAGTAGCTTTTTTAATTCCCACTTCAATTTGGTTATTAAAATCATATTTTGAAAAAATTCCAATTGAATTAGAAGAAGCTGCCTTTTGTGATGGAGCTACAAGAATTCAAATACTTAGACATGTTATAGCTCCTTTAAGTACACCTGGTTTAGTTGTTGTAGGTATCTATGCATTTATAGGTTCTTATGCTCAACAATTTTTATTTGCAATTTCATTTAATCAAAAGAAAGAATTTATGCCTATACCTGCAGGTCTTTATGAATTTATTGGTTACACTACTGTTAAATGGAATGAAATGATGGCTGCTTCCTTAGTAGGTATAGCTCCTGTTCTCCTTGTTTTTTTATTTTTACAAAAGTATATTGTGGAAGGATTAACAGCAGGAGCTGTAAAAAACTAGAAAAACAGTCCCTTTTTTTTTAAAAATAAACAATATTCTTACTTGATACACTTCTAGTATTAACTTAATCATAATAGTTATAAATATAATTATACGGAGGAAATATGAAATTTACCTTTATTAAAACAACACTTATTGCTTTTGTAGTGTCTCTGTTTAGCTCATTTCATTTAATGGCTACAGACATGCATGGTGTTATGTGTGGTGGTGAAATTCGACCTGCAGACCAAGCTGTAGTAGATCAATTTATGGCAGATAATCCTGGTGTTAATGTTACTATGGAAGCTGTTCCTTGGGGAACTTGCCAAGATAAAGTTATAAACTTGGCCATAGCAGGAGATCCTGTGAGTTTTTCTTATGTAGGATCAAGAACTCTAAAAGGTTTAGCTGAAAATGGACATATTGTTGCAGTTAATATTCCTGATTCACAAAAGAAAATGTATCAACCAGGTATATTAGACACAGTATCTTACAAAGGGGAAATTTGGGGATACCCTCATGCTTTTTCTACAAAAGCCCTTTTTATGAATTGTGGTATTCTTGAACAAGCTGGTTTAGCTTGCAATGGCCCACAGTCTTGGGATGAACTTTATGCAATGGCTGAAACTATTAAAAATAATACAGGAATTGCAGGTATTGGTTTAACTGGAAAAGATTTTGATAATACTATGCATCAATTTTTGAACTATCTTTATAGTAATGGGGGACAAGTAATTGATCCTGATACTAATGAAATAACTTTAGATAGTCCGAATACTGTTGAAACTTTAGAGTTTTATGCAAAGTTAGCAAATGTTTCTCAAGAAGGACCATTAGCTTGGGAGCGTTCCCAGTTAACTGAACTATTTAATGATGAAAAAATAGCTATGTATATCAATGGTCCTTGGGGAGCTGGGCAACACAAAGAAGAACTTAGTGTGAAAACTGTAAGAATTCCTGCTGGTCCAAATGGTAGCCAAGGAACACTTTTAATCACTGATAGTGTTGCAGTCTTTAATAATACTGGTCATGAAGATATGGCAAGTGCACTTGTGGCTCAGCTTACTTCAGGTGATGCTCAATATGATTTAGATACTAGTTGGGGTCTAACTCCAATTATGCAATATCCTCAAATTGGTAAGGTAGCGCCATACAATACAGATTATTGGATGATGTTTATTGATGCCATTGCAGATGGAGGTCCTGAGCCTCTATTTGTAGATTATAAAGCTTTTCAATCAGTTATGAATTCTATGATTCAAGGAGCAATTCTTGGAGAAGGAGATGCGGCTGATTTAGTTGCTGAAGCAGCTGAAGAATTGGAAGAGTATAAATAGACAAATTTTAAAATAAGGACTGCCTTTTGGCAGTCCTTTTTATTTAGTATAAAAATTTTCTAAACATTTTTGATATTTAATAGATAATAATCTTAAATTATTAATGTATATATAATATTCAATGTGTGGAATTGTCGGTATTGCTAGCAAAAATAATTGTATAGATAATATTTTGTCTGGATTATATTCTCTTGAGTACAGAGGTTATGATTCATCGGGATTAGCAACAATAAAAAATAATCATTTTGAATATAGTAAAAATATTGGTAAAATTTCTAATTTACAAAAATCTGTTAAAAATAATAAATTAATTGGAAATGTTGTAATTGCTCATACTAGGTGGGCAACTCATGGCAAACCTTCTATAAAAAATTGTCATCCATTTATAAAAGATAACTGTGTTTTAGTTCATAATGGTATCATTGAAAATTATACAGATTTAATAAATTATTATTCAATAAAACAAAAAAATATTAAATCAGATACAGACTCTGAAATTATTGCTGAAATATACAATAAGTTATTAAATGAATTTAATAATCCTATTGAAGCTATCAAAAACCTAAATAAAAAAATAGTAGGATCATTTTCTTTTGCATTTTTAGTCCATGGATCAAAATCAATATATGTAACAAGAAGAGGGAGTCCTTTAGTTTTAGGTAGTGGAGAAGGATTTAATGCTGTTAGTTCTGATGTCTTAGGTTTGCCAGATAATACAAAAGAAATTATTTTTTTAGAGGAAAATGATATTGCCGAAGTAAATGATACTTCAATTCTAATTTATAATAATAACAAAATCATCAAGAGAGAAAAACATAAATTTATTCCAAAAAAAGAATTTAAAGTTAAAGGAAATTACAAACATTTTATGGAAAAAGAAATTTTTCATCAACCAATAAGTATTGAAGATACAATTTTGAATTTTGCTGATAAAAAAAGAAAAGTTGTTTATTTACCTAAAACTAATATTAAATTTAATGAATTTTCAAACATAATTATAGTTGCTTGTGGAACAGCTTACCATTCTTGTATGGTGGCAAAATATTGGATTGAAGAGATGACTGACTTCAATGTTTCAATTGATATAGCCTCTGAATATAGATATCGCAAAAATAAAGTTAATAAAAACTCCCTAGGAATTGTTGTATCGCAGTCAGGTGAAACTATGGACACGTTAAAATGTTTAAGTAAATTTAAAAAAAATAATATTTTCACAATATCTATAGTAAATGTTTTAAATAGCTCAATTGCTAGATTAAGTGATTTTATTTTACCTACTTTAGCTGGTCCTGAAATTGGCGTTGCTTCCACAAAAGCTTTTACTTCTCAATTATCTGTTTTAGCTCTATTTGTACTTAATCTTCAACAAGGAAGTAAAAATATTAATAAGATTTTTTTTAATTCTATTTTTAGTATCCACAAATCTGTTAAAGAAATTTTAAAAAAAGAAAATGAATTTAAGAAAATAGCTAAAAAATTAGTCGATACTAAAAGCATTTTTTATATTGGTAGAGGTGCCATGTATCCTATTGCATTAGAAGGTGCCTTAAAGTTAAAAGAAATTACCTATAAGCATTGTGAAGGTTATGCCGCTGGAGAACTAAAACATGGCCCGTTAGCCTTAATTGAAAATAATATACCTGTTATTGTTTTAGCTCCTTTTGATGAAAATTATTCTAAATTACTCTCAAATATACAAGAGGTTAAAGCTAGAGGTGGAAGAATTATTATGATTACAGATAGGGATGGTGCAAAAAAAGTAAAAAAATATTGTGATCAAATTGTAATAATACCAAAAACAAATTTTTTAACATCCCCAATATTATATTCGATACCAGTCCAGTTAATTGCTTATTATTTAGCAGTTTTTCTTGGAACAGATGTCGATCAACCAAGAAATTTAGCGAAATCTGTTACTGTAGAATAATTTTACTTCAATTTATTATTGATAAAAGCATATTTTTTTTCTAAAATTTCATTATGTTTTTTGCTATTAGGTAAATTGGAACTTAAGTAAAAAGGAAAAGGATTTTGATTTTTTAATTTTGAAGACATTTCAAGCCACAAGGAATTCAAAATAAATATTCCTGCAATTGTAGAAGATGAAGTTACTCCAAAATCTTTATAATTTATTAAAGTATCACCTATAGGACTGTAATTATCTATATAAATATCGTTATAGAAATAAAGTTTTGATTTTTTGATTTTTTTCAACTTATCTGAATAAGTTTTAGAAGTTACACCGATAACATATATTTTTTTATTTTTCATTATCTTTGCTATTTCTATAGATAATCGATTAATACCACTGGTTGAAAAAATAATTATAGAGTCATTTTTAGTAAAATTATATTTCTTTAAAATATTTTTAGCTAATTTTGGATTTCTTTCATACTCTGATGCTTTTTTTATGCCATAAGAAAAATCTATTCTTTTATCTAAAATTGGAGTAACCCCAGCAAATGCTCCAGCTCTATGCAAACATTCTTCTGCTATACAATGATTATGACCAGTACCAAAAACATACACAATCCCTCCATTAACATAGTTGTTGGATAATTTGCTGGCAATTAATTTAATCTTATTTCTTTCATTTTTAGAAATTTTTTTTAATATTGAGGATAATTTTTTAGAAAAAATATCTATAGAGTTTTTCATAGATAGCTTATAATGAAAAAACGAATCAAAAAAAATTAAAATTATTAATTTAGGAAATTATCTTGATATCATTAAAAGGCAAAATTGTTAACTTTGACGAAACCTTCAATGGAGAAATAATTTTCAATAAAAAAATAGATAAAATCACAAGGTCAAAATCTATACAAAATGAAGATTATATAATTCCTGGATTTATAGATCTGCATTGCCATGGAGCTAATGGTTTTGATACAATGGATGGATGGAATTCTATTAAAAAAATGTCAGCATACCATTTGAGTAATGGCACTACATCTATTTTACCAACAACTTGGACTAGTACAATAGAACATACATTTAACGCACTAAAAGAGTTTAAAAACTTTAAGAATACTAACACTAATATATTAGGTGTTCATTTAGAGGGGCCTTTTATCAATCCAAACAAGCTAGGGGCACAACCTCCGCTAACGATAAATCCATCTATTGAATTTATTAAAAAATTGATAGATGTTGCTCCGATCAAAGTTATCACCCTTGCTCCAGAGTTAGATGGCATGGATGACTTTATTTATCATTTAGACAAGCTTAAAATTAATATTCAATTTGGGCATTCTTTAGCTGATTTTGAATGTTGTGCTAAATTTATGAATAAATATAGTATTGGATTTACGCATCTTTATAACGCTATGTCAGGTAATCATCACAGAAGTTCAGGGGTTTTAGGTGCTGCTTTAGAATTAGGATCTTTTGCAGAAATTATTTGTGATCTTAATCATGTTAATCAAACTTCTATTAAGATTGCTAAAAAATGTATTAAAAATTTGTATGCTGTTAGTGATTCAATGGGAGCTACTGGATTAGAAAATGGAATATATAATTTTTTTGGAGTTGATATTGAAAAAATAGATAAAAAAGCTGTTGTTAAAAAAACTAATGCTTTAGCTGGAAGTGTAATCAATATGCATGATACTTTTTCCAATTTAATTAAATTAAAATTTTCTTTAAATGAAGCTGTTAAAATGACTAGTTACAATGCTGCTCAATATATAAAAGAAAATGAGCTGGGATATATCGGAGAAAATAAAATATCTAATATTTTAGTTTTAGATAAAACTTTAAAAATTAAACAAATATATTTAAATGGAATTAAAATTAATGAATAATTCAAAAGTATTAGAAGAAGCATTAAGTATACCATCAATAATTGAAAATTTTTCAAATATTGATAACAATCCTTATATTGAAACAGCTAATTTGATTAATCAAAAAAAAATTAAATATATTGTTACTATAGCTAGAGGAACATCAGATTGTGCTGCTCTTTATAGCTCTTATATTTTTGCTAAATATCTCGGTCTACCTACTTATAGTATGCCTCCTTCAATTATTACTCTTGAAAAATCCCATTTTGATTTTTCAGAGGCTTTAGTTATTATAATTACTCAATCAGGTAAAAGTTCTGACTTAATTGAATGTGAAAAAAAATCAAAAGAAATGGGAGCAAAAACTATTTTAATTTCAAATAATGAAAATAGTCCAATAAATAATCAGTCTAACTATTTTTTTAATATGTTTGCTGATGAGGAGAAAAGTGTTGCTGCAACTAAATCATTTGTTCAAACTTTGTTAATATTAATAAAGTTTGTTTTTTATTGCTTAGAAAAAAAAGATATAAATGATGATATAAAAAATTTAAGTGAGTTTCTTTTGAGAGATTCTAATAATCAGTGGGAAACGGAGATAGTAGACAATACCATTAATACAGGATTTATACTTGGCAGAGGTGTTGGCTTCGCACTTTCAAATGAAATATCTCTTAAGTTTAAAGAATTATGCCAAGAAATGATAGAGCCATTTAGTAGTGCTGAAGTGATGCATGGGCCTAAAAGTTTAATTCAAGACTCATTTAAACTCTTTATTTTAGAAATGAATGACAACAGTGGTTTAACTGTTAAAAAAGATAGTAATGAAATTACCAATTATACAAAATTAATTTATAATATTTCTTCAAATAATGAATCCAAAACAAGCTTTTTCTATCCACCAAATAAAATAACTGAATTAGATTCAGTGGTAATGATGACAAAATTTTATCCTTGGATCATCCGCTATTCTTTAAGCAAAGGACTTAATCCTGATAAACCACGTTATTTAACAAAAATAACAGAAACATTTTAAAACATTTGGATAATTTTGATATAGTTATTGTTGGAGCTGGTTCAGCTGGATGTATAGTTAGTAATCAAATAATTAAAAATACGAACTTAAAAGTATTATTAATTGAAGCAGGGCCAGGTGATAATAGTCCAACTATCCAAGTACCCCTTGGTTATGGTATGACTTTCTATCACAAAAAAATGAATTGGAATTTTTATTCTAAAGCACAAAAGAATTTAAATAATCGAGAAATTTATTATCCACGAGGAAAAGTTTTAGGAGGATCTGGATCAATTAATGCTATGATTTATGCACGAGGATTAAGTTCAGATTTTCAAAATTGGAATTTAAGTAGTGATTGGTCTTGGGAAAATATTAAAGCTACCTATGATCAAATAGAATTTACTGTTAGTGATAAAACAAATATATTACCTCCTAATAAAATTCCAGTAAATGATGTAAGCAAAAAACATCATCTCATATTAAGAAATTTTTTTGATGCAGCTAATGATTTTAAATTTAACTTTAATAAACAACTAAAAACATCTCTAGAAAATCAAGTTGGAAATTACAATGTTAACATATTTAACGGATTTAGAACTTCATCATCTAAAGTTTTTTTAAAACCTATAATCAAACATCCTAATTTAACTATTTTTACTAAAACAGAAGTTTTAAAATTAAATTATGAAAATAATAAAATAATAAGTTTAAAGATTAAGCACAAAAATAAAGTAATTTCAGTAAAACCAAAGATAGGTACAATCTTATCAAGTGGAGCAATAATGACACCTTATCTTTTGCTAAAATCAGGTATAGGTAATGCCGAAGAACTAAATAATTATAATATCCCTATCAATTTACACAGTCCTCATATTGGTAAAAATTTACAAGATCATTTAGGTTTAGATTACTTATACAAAACATCTATGACGACTTTAAATTATGATCTAGGTACTTGGAGTGGAAGAATAAAATCAATTTTAAAATATTTATATAATAGAACAGGTCCTTTTGCATTAAGCCTCAATCAAGGAGGAGGGTATATTAATTGGAATTCTTTAGACCCTTACCCTAACATTCAACTATATTTTAACCCATTAACTTATTCAGTTTCTTATAAAAAAAATAGACCTTTACTTAAAACTGATAAATTTAATGGTTTTATCATTGGCTTTAATTCATGTAGGCCAAAAAGCCTTGGGGAAGTTAAATTAAGAGCATCTAAAACAGATTATTTACCAAGTATAGATCCAAAATATTTAAGTGATGAAAGAGATATTCATGATTTATATTCGGCTTTTGATTTTATTAGAAACTTTTCAACAAATAGACACTTAAAAGAAATAATTGATTCATCAGTAAATATTACTCCAATAAATGCAAATAATGAGGAATTACTTGGCCACTTTAAATCAAATGCTGGCACTGTTTATCATCCTTGTGGAACATGTCGTATGAGTAAAGATATTAATTCAGGCGTTGTCTCTGAAAAACTAAAAGTTCATGGTATTAAAAATTTATGGATAGTGGATGCTTCTATTATGCCAAATATTACATCAGGAAATATCAATGCCCCTGTTATGATGCTATCATATTTATCTAGTAAAATTATTATAGAAGAATTAAAACAAAAATATAAATGAAAATAAAGAAATTAGAAACTTTTACCAAACCATTTGTAAGTTTTGTTAAAGTTACTTTAGAAGATGGCTCAACTGGAATTGGGCAAATGTCAACTTATCATGCTGATATAACAGCACAAATATTTCATAAACAGGTTTGTCCTTGGATTTTAGGAAAGAACTATGAAGATTTTGAAGACATTGAAAACTTAATATTAGAAAAAGAACATAAATTTCCTGGCTCTTATTTATTACGTGCAATTGCTGGTTTGGATACAGCATTATGGGACCTAAAAGGAAAACTAAAAAAGTTACCAGTTGTTTCATTAATTGGTGGCAATCCTGGTTTTCTAAAAATTTATGGATCATCTATGAAAAGAGATATTCAGCCTTATGATGAAGCAAAAAGATTTAAAACTCTTCAAGATGAAAAAGGTGTAAGTGCATTCAAATTTAGAATTGGATCAGAATGTGGAAGAGGAAAAGATGAATGGGAAGGTAGAACAGAAGAAATTGTTAGATTAATTAACAAAGAACTTGATATATCTACATCTAAACTAGTTGATGCAAATAGCTGCTACTCTTCTGAGCAAGCAATAGAGATTGGCAAGTTACTTATAGATAATAATATAACTCATTTTGAAGAACCGTGCCCTTATTGGGACCCAGAAGAAACAAAAAAAGTTACAGAAGCACTAGAAATTGATGTCACAGGAGGAGAACAAGATTGTGATTTTAGAATATGGAAAGATATGATTGATAGAAAAATTGTTAATATATTTCAGCCAGATGTTATGTACATGGGAGGACTAACAAGAATCTTAAAGCTAGCTAATATGATTAATAAGTCTGGTTTTACGTGCACACCTCATGCTGCAAATTTATCTCTTGTCACAGTTTGTACAATGCATTTTTTAAAGGCTATACCCAATGCTGGTAAATACTTAGAATACAGTATTGAGGGTGAAGATTATTATCCATGGCAGAAAAATTTATTTTCTAAACATCCATTCAATATTATTGAAGGAAATGTTGAAATTTCTGATGATCCTGGATGGGGCGTTGAAATTAATAAAAATTGGCTTGAAACATCAGATTATAAAATTTCTGAATAGGATTGAATTGAATTAAGTTAAAATATATAATCTTTATAAAAAAGGTAATTATATATGGCTACTTATGAATGTTCTAAGTGTGGAATGTCTGTAAACGCAACATGTGGTAAATGTGATGATCCATTAATTGATGATACAATTGATGTAAATGGTACTTCTGTTCAAGTTTCAAAATGTCCTAATGATCATGGCAAAATAAAATCACCAAGTTGTTGTGGTGAAGATATGTCTTGCACGTTATAAAAAAACTATTTTAAAAAATTTTTAATTTCTAAATTTACCAATTTAGATTTTTCATAATACGCCATATGCTTCATTGATTTAATAATTTTTATTTGACTGTTTTTAATTTCTTTATGTAATTTCATACTCATTTTAGGTGTAGAATTTATATCTTTTTCGCCAGTAATTATTAAAGTTGGAAAAGTAAATTTATTAAAATTGATTTTTTCATTATTAGATTTAGTAAATAATTTATATACTGGTAAAAAATTTTCTTTTTTATTTTTTTCTAATATTTTATAAAATTTTTTATATATTTTAGGATTTTCTTTTAAATACTTTTCTGAAAACCATCTTTTAATTGCTATATTTGAAATACTACTTCCCTTAAGTGCCAATTGATACCTTGAAAATACTAAATCTTTTTCTTTTTTTGATCTTTTATAAACTGAAGAAATTAATACTAACTTATTAATTTTTTTTTTAAAATTATTGCAAAATTGGAGAGCAATTAAACTTCCTATTGAAAAACCTATTAAATTAACTTTTGTAAAACCTAGATAATTTATAAGGTTATTTAATTGAATACTTAAATTTTGATAGTTTATTTTTTTTAAATTTTTTTTTGTCATACCATGATTTAATAAATCATAGAAAAGAATATTCTTTTTAAAATATTTTTTTTGATTAGACCAAGCTGAACTATCTAATCCAACTCCATGAATAAAAATTGTGGGGATATTTTTTTTATCTAAGTGGTATTCATAGTAAGTGTCATTTTTATCATAACCTTTTATAAATTTGTTGGTTATGGTTTGCATTAAGATGCTTGTTTAATTCTAGCCTTACTCTTATCTTTAAAATGAGGTATTACTTTTTCAGTAAACATTTTAATACTATTCATACAATCTTTATGATTTACACCTGGAAAATTTGACCACACTTGCAAGTATTTTAAGTTTAATTCTGATTGTAATTCTTCAATTTTCGAAATAACATAGTCAATTGTACCAAACAGCATATTACGCTCATGGAGAAAGTCATAATTAAGTAAATCAAGTTTATTTTCAGTTTTTGGAAGTTCTTCATCAGGATTCATATGATTACCTAAGCCTCTCCAATGACATACCCACTTAATATAATTTATCATTTGTTCGCCAGCTTTTTCCTTAGCTTCTTCCATCGAATTAGCTAAAAACATATCTCTTACCAAACATATTCCTTCGCCCATTTCGACATTTCTTTTTTCAATTTTTGATTTAGCATTTTTGTAAACCTCAAAACGTTTTTTTAGAGTTTTAACTGTAGGTATCCACATTATAGTATTGATATTATTTTTTGCTGCCCACTCTATAGAACTGTTACTATCTACTACTTGCCAAAGAGGAGGGTGGGGTTTCTGAATGGTTCTAGGCACAATACTTAATTTCTTTAAAATTTTTGTTTTAATATCCATAAATTCTTCATCAGGAGGGCTCATACTATGATTCCATTCAAAATTTGGAGTAGGGTATGTATAAAATTCACCCTTGTGTTCAAAAAATTTTTCAGACCATGCTTTTTTTAATATTGTTATTGTTTCTTCAAATAATCTAAAATTTTTTTCATTATTCTTTGTGTCTGCCTCCGGATTAATGTTTAAGGCTTCTCTTCCATAAATTCCTCTTCCAATTCCAGCCTCGACTCTTCCATTAGATAATTGATCTAATAAGGCTATATCTTCAGCTATTCTTATTGGATTCCAAAAAGTAATAATACTTGCAGCTTGACCTATACGAATATTATTTGTTCTTGCAGCTATATCTGCACTTAACATTAGTGGGTTGGGGCATATTTCCATTCCTTCATGACTAAAATGATGTTCAGTGAACCAAATAGAGTCCCAATTATTTTGATCACAATAAATGGATATTTCTCTTATTTCATCTAAGATTTGATTATATTTTTTTTTATTATTCCAATTTGTTGAATTACAAAAATAACCGAATTTCATACCTACCCTCCAACTTTTGTAGGCGACCGATCCCACTTTCGTATTTTACGACGAGTTATGTATCGCAATATACATAGTATTCTTTACTGAGAAAAAAACAATAAATATGTAATAAATTGTTAATTAAAACTGTGATAATGTTAATTTATTTAATAAAAGCTTTAATTTATTAATGATTAAAAATATAATATTCGATTTTGATGGAGTTCTGGTGGATAGTGAGAAACTTGTTGGTCAGGCTTTTGCACAATATTTGATAAATAGAAATATCCCATTTTCTGAACAAGAATTTGCACTTTATGCTGGAAAAAAAACTATACATATAATTCAAGAACTTTCTGAAAAATTTAATATTGAAAATCAAAAAATTTTTTTTGATGATATTATGAAAATTGCCTTAGATATTTTTGTAAATGAATTAACACCAGTACCAGGAGTAGAAAGTTTTTTAAAAAATTCAAATTGTAATTTTTTTATTGGATCTAATAGTATGAAAGAAAGAATTCTTATAGGTTTAAAAAAAGTAAATTTCGAAAGTTATTTTAAAGAAGATAAAATATTTTCTTTTGATATGGTGAGTAATCCAAAACCAGAGCCAGATGTATATTTAAAAGCAATAGAAACTTATAAACTAAATAAAGATGAAACAATTATTATTGAAGATAGTGCAGTAGGAGTAACTGCAGGCGTAAAAGCAGGTGTAAAAGTTGTGGGCTTAACTGCTGGAGGACATTGGTTTCCTAATAGATCAAAACAAGAATTACTAGATGCAGGAGCTGATTTAATTATTGATAGTTATATTGATTTATCTAAACAAATTATAGACTTATGACTGAAGGACCATTAGTTAAAGGAAATCCTCTAAGAATTTCAGTCTATGCATTATTTTTTTGTTATATTATTGGGGAATTTATTTTACCAAAGTATCATTTAATTTATATTATTAATTTAATAGGCATAATTGGTTTAATTATTAGTCTAATATTTTTCATTTCTGGATTTGAAATTTTTAAATCTTATAAAGAAAACCCTGTTCCAACTTCAGCTTCTAAAAGATTAATTAAAACTGGAATTTTTGCATATACTCGCAATCCTATTTATTTATCCTTTGTTTTATTCCATTTTAGTATGTTTCTTGTTTTTGAAAATGTTATGTATTTTTTAACTTCTATAATATTGTTTATATGGATACATAATTATGTAATTAAACCAGAAGAAGAATATCTGACTAATACTTTTGGAGATGAATACATAAGATATAAAGAAGCTGTTAGTAAATGGATTATTTTTTAATATAGAAGTATATAAGAGATTTAGAGTTATGATTAAATTATTAATATTTTTTATAATATTAATAAGTCATAATAGATATGCCCAATACGACTCTAAAGACAAAAATAGAGTAATAGATACTTCTGATCAAATAATAATTTTATATAATTTAGCTAAAAAAAATATTGAAGATAAAGAATTAAAAAATGAAATATTAAATTTTAATTATATATTAAATTTTTAATTCTTTGATTTTTATCAATTTTGATCACTATGTCAGCTTTTTTTGGCAGTACTTTAATCATAAATTTAGTAATTTTTTCATAATGAGATATAAAATATTTCAATTCTTTTTTATTCATGATTTTTTTATTATGTTTTTTTATCATCATTTTTTCTTGTTTAGATCTCCAATTTAAAACATAGTCAAAACTTGGAGATTTTAAAAAAATTTTCTTTCCAAACAGATTAAATAAATTTGCATATTCATTTTTTAATTTTTGATTATAAAAATTTCTCCATATCATTTCAGGATCTTCTTTTTTTTCTAAAAAATTAATATTTTTATATAAATATTTTTTTTGTATTGGGGGTGTTCCACAACACCATCCTTCAAGCATTAAAATATCAGCTTTTTTTATTATTTTTTCTCTTTTCTTTGAACGATCATCCTTAAGTTTATCAAATATAGGTTTAATAATAGGATACTTCTTATTTTGAAACGAAATAATATCCTTTGTTAATTTATTTATATCATGTGTTCCTGGAACACCTCTAGTAATTAAGAGTGGGTGGATTTTTTTTGACAATATTAGTCTTTCTTTTTTTGATAAATAATAATCATCTAAACTTAATGTTAATATTTTTTTTTTATAAAATTTAGAAACATTTTTTTCAATAATTTTTAGTAAGGTTGATTTACCAATACCTTGAGACCCAGAAATCAAAATTTTTTTTTGTTTTGAATTAGCAATATTGTCAATTATAGGTAATATATATTTACTTATGTATTTTTTTGGAAATTTTTTCTTAGTTAAAATGTTTAAGTCATTACTTATTGAATTGACAATTTTATTTTTCATAATATTTATGTATCAATTTACTATATTAAAGCTAAGAGTATATAGAAAGTATAGCAACTTATGAAATTTTTATTTGATTTAGGTGGTGTATTTTTTGATTGGGATCCTAAATTTTTTTTTAAAAAAATAATTTCTGACAATGATGAAATGGATTTTTTTTTAACAAAAGTTTGCAATGATGAATGGAATTTAGCCCAAGACTCAGGGCGCAGCATTGAAGATGGAGAAAAAGATATTATTAGAAAATTTCCTCAATATGAAAATCTTATCAGGCAATACTATCCAAATCATAGAAAAATGATTAAAGGAATTTTTCAGTCTTCAGTTAATATTTTAATAAAATTAAAACAAGATAATTATGAATGTTTCGTTCTATCTAACTGGTCTTCTGAAACATTTATAGATATACCTAAAGAATTCAAATTTATGGAAAATTTTGATGGTTTGTTGATTTCTGGAGAAGATAAGCTTGTTAAACCTGATCCTAAAATTTATTTATTAGCTATAGATAGATTTAATTTAGATCCACAAAATACTGTATTTATTGATGATAAGTTAGTAAATATTGAAGCTGCTAAAAAACTAGGATTTAAAACAATACATTTGACTAATCCTAATACAATTGAAGCTGAGATAAATAAGTTTATAAAATAAAATAAAGTCATTAAATATAATTTAAATTTAATTTTATTAAAAAAATCATTGAGCAGAGAAGTTTGCCAGAGGAATACTTCTAGGAGGAAATAATATGAAACTCTCTGCTCATAATAATAATATAACCAAAACGTTTTGGAGTAATAAAATAGGAACGAATCGGTAATATTTATAAATTATTAATGATTAATAAATATACCGATTCGATTAATTATTGTTATTATTATTTAAAAGCTTGGTTGTTACTATCAAATAATTGACAACGTGAAGCTGTGAATCCAACTTTTACAGTATCGCCAACCTTAATATTAGAATCGCCTTCAGTTTCTACAACGAGAGGTTCGCCATCTTTTTCCAAATATAGAAATGTACCAGATCCAAGTTTTTCAACTACAAAAACTTTACTTTCCCAACTTGAATCACCATCTTGATTAACCAATAAGTGTTCAGGTCTAATGCCCAATGTAACTGAGTCACCATTTGATGAGTTTGAAGATGTTTTTGGTATTGTGATTTTGGATGTTCCAAAAATATCTATTTCTGTAGAGTTATTCGTAGAACTTAAGATTTTAGAATCAATAAAATTCATTTTTGGCGATCCAATAAAGCCTCCTACAAAAAGATTTGATGGATTGCTATACAATTCCATAGGAGAGCCTTTTTGTGATACTATACCTTCATCTAAAACAACTATATCATCTGCTAATGTCATTGCCTCAGTTTGATCGTGTGTTACATAAATCATTGTTGCGTTAAGTTGATCATGTAATTTAGCTAACTCAACACGCATTTGAACTCGAAGAGCTGCATCCAGATTTGATAAAGGCTCATCGAATAAGAAAACTTTTGGTTTTCTGGTTATAGCTCTACCAATGGCTACACGTTGTCTTTGACCTCCAGAAAGTTGCTTTGGTTTTCTTTGAAGATAATCTTCAATTTGTAAAATCCTTGCTGCTTCTTGCACTCTTTCATTTATTTCATCTTTTGATCTTTTTTCTAATTTTAACCCAAAAGCCATATTATCAAAAACTGTCATATGTGGGTACAAGGCATAAGACTGAAATACCATTGCAATATTTCTCTGTTTAGGAGGAAGATCATTAACGACTTCTCCATCAATAGAAATTGTCCCAGAATTAATATCTTCTAATCCTGCAATCATTCTTAACATCGTTGATTTTCCACACCCACTTGGGCCAACCAAAACTGTAAAAGATTGACTTTTTATATCAAGAGAAATGTCTTTAATAACATGAACATCTCCATAATATTTATTTATAGTATTTATATTTATATCTGCCACTTCATCCTCCTTTGAGCGATCTTTCAAGCAGATTTAGTTTATTCCAATATTGATTTAGAAGCAACTAAATTAAATAACCAAGGTGTTGATATTGTTTTTCTATCATATGATTTAAAAGCTTTTCTGCATTATTTACATTATTAACTACTGGATCAGCTAAAAGGGCTTTTAGAGCTTTGTCTTTAGATTTTTCCAGAATTGCTTCAGCTGTTAATCTCATTACGCTTACTTGACTTAGTAACAAAGTAGAAAAATCAAAAGGATAATTTTCTAATTTAATACCATGAATTCCTTCTTTATTAATTTTTCCAGGTACTTCCACTACAATATTTTCAGGCAAATATTCTATATATCCTTTATTAGGTAAATTTACTGCAGCTTCCTCATAATTTAAATCTTGAATTATTCCCTCAATAATTTTTACTACTCGTTCTTTTGGTTTTTTTTGAAGATCAAAATAATCTTGGTATGATTCTTCATTCTCATAAAATGTAAGACATTTTTCTCTATATTTTGTATAAAACTCTAAAATAGCTTCATGATCAGCTACACTATACGCCCATTGAATATATTCTCCTAAATGACTATCTGTTGTAATTGGAAGATAATTGTATCTATTAAATAATTCAAAAAAAACTCCTCTTTCTGCACCAGGCTTTTGTCCCCAAATTTCATGATCATTTACATAATTTTTGAAATATTCAGGTCCTTTTTTTCTAATGATTGAATATGCGTCTTTTGCTGTATCTTTAAATTTTGCTTCTGTAAGAATACTTAAATGATTTAATCCTCCAGCTCTATATTCAATATTTTCAAATGGAGTATTTAAAATATCTGGAAGTTGTCTTTCCATGGATGCTATCTCATGGCAAAGACCTATAAATTTCATTGAAGGATATTTTGTAGTTATTGTTTGACAAACTCGTTGCATAGGATTTGAATAATTGAAAACATACGCATTTGGACAAATTTTATTAATATCATCACAAATTTCAACTATTGGTGGTGTAACTCTTAGAGAATGAAAAAGACCTCCAGGACCCCCATTCTCTCCAAAAACTTGTTTAAAGCCATATTGAAGAGGAACTTTCCAATCTTGATCCCATAAATCAAATCTTGGTTGTACTTCAATTGATATAATACAAAAATCAGCATTTTTGATAGCGTCTTTTCTTGAGGTGGTTGCTTCTATTCTAAAGTTTAAATTTAATTTTTCTTTATATTTCTTTGCTATTAATTCTGTATTTTTTAAAGATTCAGCATTGATATCATGCAGAACAATTGTAGATTTATCAAGTATCTTTGATTTAAAAATATCACCTATTGTTCCTAATCCAAAGTTTGTGCTCCCAGCTCCAATCAAAACAATTTTACTCATAATTTAACCCTTTACTGACCCTGCAACTAAACCTCTAATAAAATATCTTTGTAGTAAAAAAAATATCAAAAGAGGGACTGTCATAGATACAAATGCGCCTGTTGTCAAAATTTCCCAATTCTCTCCTCTTGATCCCAAAAGCTCTCTTAATTTTGCAGTAATAATTATTTCACTTGGTACTTGATCTAAAAATACTAAACCTACTAATAAATCATTCCAAACCCACAAAAATTGAAGAATAAATACAGAAGCAAAAGCTGGAATCGATAAAGGTAAAATAATTTTTTTAAATATATCGTAATGATTGGCTCCATCAACTCTTGCAGCCTCTATCATTTCATGAGGTAAAGATTTAATAAAATTTCTTAAGAGAAAAGTAGTTGAAGCTAAGCCAAAACCAGTATGCGCCATCCATACACCGGGATAAGATTTGGAACTAATATTAAATAAATTACTAATATCATTATAAAGACTTAAAAGAGGAATTAAGGACATTTGTAAGGGCACTACAAGAGAGGCAATTACAGTAGCTAACAACAAATCTTTACCAAAAAATCTCATCCAAGAAAGAGCATAAGCAAAAAATGAACAAATTATTAATGGTATCACTGTAGATGGAATTGCCACAGCTAATGTATTAATAAATGCCTGACCAACACCTTCATTTAGCAGAACTTCTTTATAATTATTTAATGTAAATTTTGGAGGACTACTAGCTGTTATAAAAACTCTTTTACCTTTTTTATTCTCAAAGGGTATTTGAGATTTCCAAATATAGTCACCAGTTTCACTAATTTCTATTTTACTTCCATCTTTAAAAATTGCTTCTTCATTGATTAAAAATTCATTTATATTTTTAGAAGTTATTCCAAAACTTTTAATTTTTTTTCCAGTTTTTGTGTTAAATATATTTCCTTTAATAATATAATTATTATTTTCTTTAAATTGAGATTCATATCCTGCTGTTCTATAAATTTCATTAATTTCAGTAGTAAATAATGATGTCCACCAACCACTTGTAGCAAGTAAATCTTTATCTCTAAATGAACTTATTAAAAGTCCAAAGGTTGGAATAATCCAAACTATTACAAAAATTAATAAAATTATTTGTGAAACAATTGAAGAAAAAAAACTTTTTTTCATTATATTTTTTGTTCCTCTTTATGTCTGTATATGTTTAATATCATTATTGGAATAACAGCAATCATTATAATTATTGCAAATACACTTCCTCTTCCTGAATCACCGCCACCCCTAAACATCCAGTCGTACATAAGATTAGCTAAGACATCTGTTTGCCACATACCATTTGTAAGAGCTAAAATTATATCAAAGATTTTCAATACAAGTATTGTGATTATGGTCCATATAACTAATATTGTTTGTTGAAGATAAGGAATAATTATTGAAGTAAATATTTTTAATTCATTTGCTCCATCAATTCTAGCTGCCTCTAGCATATCTTTTGGAACACCTCTTAAGGCGGCACTAAAAATTACCATAGCTAAACCTGTTTGTATCCAAATCATCACTGCCATTAAAAAAAGATTGTTCCAAAGTGGAATAGTTAACCAAGCTTGAGGTTCGTATCCAAGAAATACTATAATTGCATTTAAAAAACCTATTTGTTGATCTCCAGGACCCCTGTAATCATAAACAAATTTCCAAATAACACCAGCACCTACAAATGATATTGCCATAGGCATAAAAATAAGAGACTTTGCAATTGTTCCCCACCAAAGTTTGTCTGCTAAATTAGCGATAACTAAACCAAAAAAAGTACTTAATGTTGGAACTATTAAAAGCCAGCCAAGATTATTTAAAATGGCTCTTTTGAATTCGGGGTTTTGTATAGCCCAAATATAATTGCTAATTCCTACAAAATCTCTACCATATTTATCATAAAAGCTCAGTCTTACAGTTTCAAAAACTGGATATAAAATGAATATTAAGAGAACAATAAAACCTGGCGCTATAAAAATTATTACCCTTATTGACGAGTCATTTATTGATTTTTTAGAAGTTTTTTCAGTAAAAAAATCTAATAAAAAATTAGATAAATGAAAGTATGCAACGCATACCAACACTCCAATAAAGATATATACAAATAAAGAAAAAATAGTCACAAGAAAATATTATATTAAAAAATTAGACGAGCAAGTTAATTGCTCGTCTAATATAGGAGGTATTATTTTATTGAATCCCAACTTGCTTGGATTGCATCAGCAACATCTTTTGCAGATTTTCCGTTAGTATAATCTACCATACCAGTCCAGAAACTTCCTGCTCCAATAGCGCCAGGCATTAAGTCTGATCCATCAAATCTAAATGTTGTTGCACCAGTTAAGATTTCTCCAAGTTTTCTAAAAGTATCACTTGAATAAGCACTTAAATCAGCATTTTTATTTGGAGTTAAGAAACCACCTTTTGCCATCCACCATTCATTTGGTTCTGGATGCAGTAAAAATTTCAAAAATTCCATTGTAGCTTGATTTTCATTAGTTGCTGCAAATAATGTTCCACCACCAAGTACTGGCTTTCCTAAATCTTTAGTTGAATAAGCAGGAAAATAAAAGAAATCATAATCTACACCAGCTTCCACACCTTCAGGAAAGAAAGCAGGAATAAAACTTGCTTGACGATGCATCATGCATTCAGCAGGCGATGTAAATAATCCATTTGGAGCATCTCTAAAATCAGTTGTAGCAACAGCTTTTGAGCCTCCATTGACATATTTGTCATTCAAAGCAAAAGAGCCAAAAAAATCCATAGCTTCTAAAACTCTTGGATCATTAAATGGCATTTCATTTGATACCCACATATCATAGACAGAAGGGTCATGCGTTCTTAGCATTATATCCTCCATCCAATCAGTAGCAGGCCAACCAGTTGCATCTCCTGAACCTAAACCAATACACCAAGGTGTATTCCCATCACTAGCCATTTTTTCTGTTAATGCTATAAGATCTTCCATTGTAGTTGGAACTTCATATCCATTGTCTTCAAAATTATCTGGTGAATACCAAACTAAACTTTTAACATTAACTTTGTAAAAAATTGCATAAAATTGATCATTTCCATTTTCATCTGGATATGTAGCTAAATCAACCCATGATTGACCAGCTGCATAATTGTCCATAACTGCTTTTTTAACATCATCACTTAAAGGCCTTAAACCACCAATAGCAGCCATGTTAGCAGCTAAACCTGGTTGTGGAAATATTGCTATATCTGCTGGACTTCCAGCTTTAATATCAATCACAATTTGTTGTTCAAAACTATCGGAACCACCATATTCAACTGTTGCTCCTGTAGCCTTTTCAAAAATTGAAGCTATTTCTCTCATATAACCATCTTCTGGAGCTAACCAAGGACCAGAAATTGTAACTTTTTGACCACTTAGATCTGGACCACTATATGAGCCTGCAAAAGCACTGGTATTTAAAACAAAAATAGAAGTAACAACTGCAAGAATTAGTTTAATTGTTTTTTTCATTCTTCCCTCCAATTATAAATGTAACCAGCATAATTTACCAAAGCGTTTTGGTTGTCAATTATAAATAAATATATATTTAAGATAATATGTATATGTGTATATATCTTTGTAAAATCTTATGAATATTAAAATTTTAGCAAAAAAATTGCGGCTTTCAATCACAACTGTTTCTAGAGCTTTAGGAGGTTATTCAGATGTTAGTGAAACTACAAGAAAAAAAGTAATTAAATATGCTAAAAAATATAAATATTCTCCTAATCCTAATGCAAGTAGTTTAGCTTCAGGTAAATCCAACACCCTTGGTTTTGTTATACCTTTATATGGACTTAATTCTAATACTTTGAATCAAGCATCTTTTTTTGAATTTATTGCTGGAATGTCTACCAAGATTCATTCTGAAAATATTCAATTTTTTATGATGTTTGCAAATAATAAATTGGAAGAAAAAAATGCTTATGAAAAACTAATTAATGTACAAAAAGTAGACAAAATTATTTTGCATAATTTAAAAAAAAATGACTCTAGAATAGGAATGTTAAAAAAAAATAAAATTAAATTTGTAGCTTGGGGCAGAACTCAAGGATTGATTGACTACTCATGGGTAGATTTAGACAATGAAGGAAGTTCTAAATTAATAATGCAATATTTAATTGAAAAAAATCATAAACATATAGCGTATATAAATATTGAAGAAAATTATAATTTTGCCTTTCAAAGAAAGCAAGGCTATCTTGACTCTCTTAAGAAAAATAAAATTAAATTTAATAAAAATTATTATATTTCTGTAAAACATGAAGATCCTGATCAAAGTTCTGCAGTCATTCAAAAAATGTTAAACAAAAATTCAAAAATCACAGCTATAATTTGTTCCACTGAATATTCTGCTGTTGGCGCAATCAAGGCATGTAATCAATTAAATAAGAAAATTGGTAAGGATATATCTATTATTACTTTTGATGGCCCAGTAGTTGGGACTTTAGCTAACCCATCTTTAACTGCAATTACACATGAAAGAAAAAATTTAGGCCACAAAGCTATTGAAATTCTGACAGATATGGATAAAGATAATAGAGTTCATACTCATTTAGCTAAGGCGAAAATCATTGAAAGAGGATCTGTTTGTAAATTAAAGAAAAATTAAGTTTATTTATATTTAATTCTCATTTGTTTAATGTGGTATTTATTTAATTTATAGAAAATTAAAAACTTAATATATAAGGGTTTTATGAAGTTAGTTTTAGTTGGAACCGGTTATGTAGGCCTTGTATCTGGTTCTTGTTTTGCTGAATTTGGATACGAAGTAATTTGTGTTGATAGTGACGAGTCTAGAATTTTAGAATTAAAAAAAGGTAATTGTCCTTTTTTTGAACCTGGAATGGAAGAGTTATTATCAAAACATAGGGATCAAACTAAACTACTTAGTTTTACAACTTCTTTGCCTGAAGCCATGGAAGATGCTGATATAATATTTATTACTGTAGGTACTCCATCTAAAAGATTAGAGGAAGAAGCAGACTTAAGCGCTGTATGGAATGTTGCAAAAGATATAGCTAACAATATAAAAAAATACTGTTTAGTTGTAACTAAATCAACTGTCCCTGTGGGAACCACTAAAGAGATTAAAAAAATTATATCAAAAATTGTAACTAAAGAAAATTTTGATGTTGTTTCTAATCCAGAATTTCTTAGAGAGGGGTCAGCTATAAATGATTTTATGCGTCCAGATCGTATAATCATAGGAACTGATAATGAAAAATCAACAAAAATTATGAAAGAATTATATCGTCCATTATATTTATTAGAAACTCCTATTATTTCTTCATCTATAGAATCTTCAGAAATAATAAAATATGCCTCTAATAGTTTTTTAGCTACAAAAATTAGTTTTATAAATCAAATTGCGGATTTATGTGAGTCTATTGGCGCTGATGTCCAGGAGGTAGCTAAAGGAATGGGGATAGATAATCGAATAGGCTCAAAATTTCTTAATGCTGGACCTGGTTTTGGAGGCTCATGCTTTCCTAAAGATGTTAAAGCTTTTACATCTTCAGCAAAAAAACAAAATATAAATTTGTCAATCTTAGACGCTGTAAATTTATACAATCAAAATCGACCATTAGAAATATCAAAAAAAATAATTAATTTAAAAAACTATAATAAAAATTCAAAATTAGCTTTATTGGGATTAAGTTTCAAACCTAATACGGATGATATTCGTGATTCTACTTCTCTTAAAATTGCACAGTACTTATTTGATCAAGGTATATCAATCAATTGTTATGACCCTGTAAGTAATGATAATGCTATGAATTTATTTCCTAATTTTAAATATTTTAAAAATGCCTATGAAGCAAGTGAAGCAGTTGATGCAATAATAATAGGTACTGAGTGGAATGAGTTTAGGGCTTTAAATTTTTTAAAACTAAAGAGCCTTATGAAAAATTTAGTAATTTTTGATTTAAGAAATATCTATAATAAACAAGAACTATCAGATTTAGGATTTGAGTATTATGGAATTGGTAAATAATTTTTTTATAGAAAAATTTAATCCTGAAGTACTTAGGGAATATGATATTCGAGGAATTGTTGAAAAAGATATTAATCAAAACACAGCTTATACGATCGGTAGAATATTTGGACATATAGTAAGTAATAGTTTTAATGAAAAATCTATTGTTGTTGGTTATGATGGAAGAAATACTTCTCCAAATCTTCAAAAAGCTTTGTGTGAAGGGCTTATTGAAAGTGGATCAAATGTAAAAAATATTGGTTTATGTCCAACACCAATGACATATTATGCTCACCATTTTTTAAATACTAATGCAGCAATTATGGTCACTGGGTCTCATAATCCTTCTGAATATAATGGTTTTAAAATGGTATTAGATAGGAATCCTTTTTATGCAAAAGATATTCAAAATTTTAAGAATTTAGCTGATGTTAATAAGCTTATAAAAGGGCAGGGAAAGCTTGAATTTATTGATGTTAAAAATCATTATATAGATCGTAATCTTGAAAATATTAGTTTTAAAAAAAAATTAAAAGTTGCTTGGGACATAGGCAATGGATCAATGGGAGTAGTTATGGATTCTATTGCATTGAAAATGAAAAATATTGAAAATATACTTATAAACAAGGAAGTCGATGGAAATTTTCCAAATCATCATCCTGATCCAACAGTAGCAAAGAATATGATTCAACTAATTGAAACAGTGAAAGAAAATAATTGTGATGTTGGGTTAGCATTTGATGGAGATGGAGATAGACTAGGCGTTGTAGACAATAAAGGTAGAATAATTTGGGCTGATCAATATATGTTATTATTAGCTAAAGAAATATCATCTATTTATAAAAATCCAAAAATTATTATGGATGTTAAATGTTCCAAAGTTTTTTTTGATGAAGTAAGAAAATTTAATTGTGAACCAATTATGTATCAAACAGGCCATTCACCAATTAAAGAAAAAATGAAAGAGCTGAATTCTCCTTTATCAGGAGAAATGAGCGGTCATGTTTGTTACGGCGATGATTTTTATGGGTATGATGACGCTTTATATGTTGCTTTACGCTTACTTAGAATTTTATCACAAGAAAAAGAAACTTTGTCAGAATTAATAAATCAATTTCCTAAAACTATTTCAACACCTGAAACAAGGTTTGACGTAGATGAAATAAGAAAATTTGAAATTATTGAAGAAATAAAAGAAAGATTAAAAAATAAGAAAGAGGAAATAATTGATATTGATGGTGTGAGAATACAAAATAATCTTGGATGGTTTTTAATTCGCGCTAGCAATACTCAAAATCAACTCACCTGTAGAGCTGAAGCTTTAAACAAAGAGGATCTTAAAACTTTAACAAATTTGATTGAAGATCAGCTATCATTAAGTGGTGTTAATTATAAATTTAGCCACGAATAAAACAATCTCGCTTGTACTTTTTTAATCTTGAGCAGGCTAATTTTGCATCCTTTTTTGAAAAGAATTGAAATCTAGACTCATATAGCTGTTTTCCATTAGACCTAATGAGAGTTACTGTAGCCTCTTTATTATTTGTTGTTTTTGGATACTTTTTTCTTATTAACTTTAAATGTTTTTCTGCATTTTTTTTATATTTAAATGTTCCTACAACTACTATGTAATTATTTTTAGAAGTATTAACATTTATTTTTTTAGAAGTTACTGTTTTTTGATTATTTGTTTTTTCTATTTTTAGTTTTTTAAAAGATCTATCCATAAGAAATGCAAGACTTTTATTTCTTTGTTTTCCTGTATCTCCACCAAAATACACACCTATAAGTCTTTTATTCTTTCTAACCGCCGAAAAAGCTAATTGAAAACCTGAAGCCCTAATATATCCTGTTTTTATTCCATCCGCACCTTCATAAGAGAGCATTAATTTATTATGTGTTTTATAAGTTTTATTTTTCCAAACAAATTTTGTTTTACTAAAAAGTTTATATTCATTAGGAAAATTTGTAATTAAAGCATTTGCTAAAATAGCTATGTCACGTGCAGTTGTCATTTGTGCTCTATTTGGAAGTCCATGGGCATTTTTAAAAGTAGTTTTGTTCATTCCAAGATTTCGAGCATATGAAGTCATTAATTGTGCAAATTCTTTTTCTGTTCCAGATATATTTTCTGCAACAACAGTGGCTACATCATTTGCAGATTTAATGATTAGTGCCATTACAGCATCTTCTACACTAATACTTGTTCCTTCTTCCAAATAAAGTTTACTTGGTGATTCAGAAGCTGCAAATTTTGAAACTTTTAATTTTGTTTGCCAACTTAATTTATCTTTATGTATATAATCAAAAACTATATAAAGAGTCATAATTTTTGTTAGAGATGCAGGAAAATTTAATGTATCAGCATTAACCTCAAATAAAACTTCTTTAGTTTCATAATCCATTACTATAGCAGCTTTTTTTGCAAATAAACTATTTGAAACTAGAACAATGAAAATGAAAAAAAAGACTTTAATGTATGAAGAAATCTTAAACATGTAATCTGTATTCTTCTAACATATCTTTTTCGCTTCTCTCAAATAGAAATATATTTAATCTTGAAAAAGAAATTATATAAAATTAGAAAAATTAGCCAGAACCTATTTTATCTTTATTATTGCATCTATTTCTACTGAAATATTAAGAGGTAAGGCTATGGATCCTACTGCAACTCTAGTATGTTTACCTTTATCTCCAAAAATTTTTACAAGAAGATCTGAAGCACCATTAATAATTATAGGTTGATTTGCATAATTTGGATTACAATTTACAAAACCTCCTATTTTTATAAAATTATCAAGCCTGTCCCAGTCTCCAGCAATACTTTGTTTCAATATTGCAATAATATTGAGACAGCATAATTCTGCTGCCAATATAGCTTCTTTATCGGTTATTTTATCTCCTACTTTTCCGCTATAAATAATTTGACCGTTTTTTGAAGGAGCTTGACCAGATATAAATACTAAATTATCAGTAATTTTATATGGAACATAATTTGCAACTGCTGAGGGAGGTTCTGGTATTTCTAGCCCTAAATCCTTGATATTTTTTTCAAACAAGTGCATTAGGTATTTTATAAAACATTTTTAGAGAAGGTAAAGAAAAGATATGATTAAATTTAAAGAATTATTTTTTTTGTTTATATTCATATTAACTATTTTAATAGGAAGGTTATCAATGGCAAACGAAGATAGAGATACAATAAATATGACTTTAAAAGATGGGGTAGTTGTTATTGAGACTAGACCAGATCTAGCTCCAAAACATGTTTCACAAATTAAACAACTGATTTCTGAAGGACAATATGACGGAGTTGTTTTTCATAGAGTTATAGATGGTTTTATGGCACAAACTGGTGACGTGGAATTTGGAAATTCAGAAAATAGTGATTTTAATTTATCTAGAGCTGGTACAGGCGGATCTAAAATGTCTAATATCCCAGCTGAATTCTCTAATGAAAATCATACAAGAGGAACTTTATCTATGGCCAGAGCGCAGGATCCAAATAGTGCAAACAGTCAATTTTTTATCTGCTTTCAAGATTGTTCTTTTTTAGATGGACAATATTCAGTATGGGGACAAGTAATAGAAGGAATGGAATTTGTAGATAATATTACTAGAGGCGAGCCACCTCAAAGCCCTGACAAGATTATTAAAATGGAGATTGTGACTAAATAAATCATGTTTGTTGCTGATTTGCACAATGATCTTGTTCAAAGAGCAATGATTGGTGAAGATGTTAGTAAATTTACAAAAGATGGTCATACTGATTTATTTAGATTAATTGAATCTTGTATTGATTTAGAAATTTTAATTATCTGGGTTTCAACCATAGATAAATCAGAGAGTGCATTTCAGAAAGCAAATGAAATGTATGATAAATTAGAAGCACTATCAAATAGCAATGATCTAGTAGATATTCCTAAAGACCTTAATGGCATAATAAACAATAAAAAAAATAATCTTCTTTCAATTCCAATTGGAATAGAAGGGGGGGAGGCATTAGAAAACTCTATAGATAAGCTTTTTCATTTTATTGAAAGAGGCATTTTGTATTTTGGCCCAACTTGGAATCATTCTTTAGATTGGGTTTCGTCCGGCAAGGATGAGTTTGAGAATAATGATAAAATAAAGACAAAAGGTCTATCTAAATTTGGAAAAGAAGTGATTCATGTTTGTAATGAAAATAATGTTATTATTGATGTTTCGCACATAGGAGAAAAAAGTTTTTGGGATATATCTTCTATTTCAAAAAAACCATTTATTGCATCGCATTCAAGTGTCTATAATTTATGTCCTCATTTTAGAAATCTTAAAGATGAACAGATATTAGAAATTAAAAATTCTCAAGGACTTATTGGAGTTAATCCATATCCATTTTTTATTGATCCTAATTTTGAAAAAAAAGAGTCAAATTATGTTAAAAATATTAAAAAAGAATTAGATCAAATAGGAATAAGTGACCCTAACCCAAATTCAAAATGGATTAAAAAACAACATTATTTGCAAAAAAAATTAACAGAAATTGTTCCTTCTTTAGATTTATTTATAGACCATATAGAATATATTATAAAATTAATTGGAATTGATTATGTAGCTATAGGAAGTGATTATGATGGCTTAGATTGTTTGCCAAAAGGTTGGAATAGTTGTCTTGATCATATAAAAATCTCTGAGTCACTAGATCAAAAAGGATATTCATTTTTAGAGATTGAAAAAATAATGGGAAAAAATTTTTTAAGACTTTTAGAAAATAATTTTAAATAATTCTATAAAATAACATTAGGGATATAATTATTAAAACAATTCCTGTAGTTTTTTGAATCATTAATTTTTTTTCAATTAATAAATTTTTAAGACCATATCCTGTTACTAAAATACTAACAATAATATACCATATCGCATCAATTAAAGATGCTGTTAGAACAAGAATTGTATTAAAATAAAAAGAAGCATCAATCACAATAAATTGTGAGTATACAGCAGTAAACCAAATCAAAATTTTAGGATTGATAATTGCTATAGTAAATCCTTGTAAAAAAGAATTAATTTGGTTTTGTTTTTCTTCTTTTTTATCTTGTTTATTTTTTTGAAAAATAAACATTAATCCAAACAAAAATAATAAAACTAAACCTATAATTTGAATTATCATAAATATTGTTTGATTAGTTTGAAGAATTAAGCCAAGTCCCAGCACAGCTAATGTTGCATAAACACCAATTCCTAAGCCATGACCTATAGAAGTTAAGATACCTGCCAATCTATTGAAATTTACATTGTTTCTTATTACAATAGCCAAAGATGGGCCCGGAGACATAGCCCCTGCAATGCAAACAATTGCAAATTGAGACCAGATAAAAAATGTCATTTATTTATATCTTTAATTATTTTTAGATATTTCTTAATTGTGTTTTCTAATCCAAAATTAATTGAATCAATTATTATTGCATGACCTATAGAAACTTCTTTTATTAAAGTAATTTCTTTTAAAAAAAAATTGAGATTTTCTAAGTTTAAATCATGCCCAGCATTAAAATCAATTATAGGAAAATTTTTCTTAATATAATTAACTACTTCTTTATATGGTTTAATAGACTCATCTTTTTTTGATTTATAATTATGGGCATAATCAAAAGTATATAATTCTACTCTATTTGGTTCAATTACTTCTAAATTTTCTAAAGTATTGATAGAAGGACTGACAAATATTGATACTCTGATATTATTTTTTTGAAACTCTTTAATGACTTCTTTTAAAAAAATTTTATTTTCTTTGCAGTCCCACCCAAAAGAAGATGTAATTGCTTCTGGTGGATCTGGAACAAGTGTAACTTGATTAGGTTTTGCCTCTAAAACTTTTTTAATAAATAATTCCGAAGGATATCCTTCAATGTTAAATTCAATTTTGCTATTATCTAATAATAAATTTTTAATATCTTTCAGGTCAGCGAATTTTGTGTGTCTTTCATCTGGACGAGGGTGTACAGTAATTCCATCTGCTCCATACAGAATACATTTTTTACATATTTCTATAAGATTTGGATAATCAGTACCTCTAGAATTTCTAAGAAGAGCAAATTTATTTACATTAATACTAAGCCGCGTCATTTTATAATTATTCTCTTTACCTATTAATATTTATGTAACATATATCACAGAATAAGAATAATATAAAAATGGAGGTAATATGGCTACACTAATATATAGACGAACGATGCAAGTTCATATGGATAAGCTTAGTGAGGCAATGGAAATTGCAACTGCGCAAGCTAAAATTTTCAAAGAACTTACTGGCAATGATGAATTAGTATCTTTTCAAATTGGAGGTAATCCAAGAACAATTTGTCGTCAAAGAATGGTTGAAATGGATAAATTAGGAGAAGATGATGCAAAAGTATCAGAAGATCCTAAATGGCAAGAATTAGAAAAACGACACAAGGGTGTTTTTGTAGATGGAACTATGGTTGATGAAATGCGTTATGTTATTAATATGCCAGAATAATTTTATTTATTAAAATAGCGGGCTCAGCCCGCTTGCCATATTAAAAATATTTTTTTAAACTTTTTTTAAATTTATTTCTTTTCATTTAAATTTTTTAGAATATCTATCTTAAATGAGAAGTTTATTTGTAATTTTAGGCAATCAATTATTTGATACTAAATATATACGTGATTTTAAAAATTCTACATTTTTTATGCGTGAAGATTATGAACTTTGCACTTATCAAAGACACCATAAATTAAAAATATTATTATTTTTGTCCTCAATGCGATCTTATGCAGATTTATTAAAAAATGAAAAATACAAAATAAAATATTTTGATTTAGATAATGATTTTAAAGTTCCATATGAAAGAAAGTTAAAAAATTTTATAATTAAAAATAATATTACTGAATTAATTACATTTGAAATAGAAGATAAATTTTTTGAAAATAAAATAAGAAAATTAGTAAATACAATTGAGATAAAGTGGAAAATAATAGATTCTCCAATGTTTCTTAATTCTAGAAAAGAATTTAGGAATTATTTAAATCTTACTAAAAAACCATTAATGGCTAATTTTTATAAAATTGTAAGAAAAAAATATAATATTTTAATGGATGGTGATAAGCCTAGAGGAGGTAAATGGAGTTATGATAGTGAAAATAGAAAAAAATTACCAAAAAATTTTCAAATACCAATTATTCCTCAAATTCAAGAAACTAATCATACAAAAAAATTAAAAGATATAGTTACAAAAAAATTTTCAAAACATCCAGGTGATATTAAAAATTTCTGGATACCTACAACTCAGAAAGATGCTGAAAAATGGT
This sequence comes from uncultured Alphaproteobacteria bacterium, assembly GCA_902577425.1. Lineage (GTDB taxonomy): Bacteria > Pseudomonadota > Alphaproteobacteria > HIMB59 > MarineAlpha5-Bin3. The sequence goes on from CACGZD010000006.1 coordinate 51,707, forward strand.
TAAATTTTTTTATAAAAAATAAGTTAAATTTATTTGGTGATTATGAAGATGCAGTTGATAAAGACAATAATATTTTGTTTCATAGTGCACTAAGTCCGCTTATAAATTTGGGTTTATTAACACCATTACAAATAATAAAAGAAATAAAAAAAGTAGAAAAAAAAATAAAAATTAATTCATTTGAAGGTTATTTTCGACAAATAGCAGGATGGAGAGAGTTTATAAGAGGTATATATCAAAACTATGACAAAAACTTAGAAAAAAATAATTTTTTTAATCATAATAATTTTTTTAAAAATAGTTGGTATGAAGGAACAACTGGGTTAGTGCCACTTGATCATTCTATTAAAAATTCAATTAATTATGGATGGACCCATCATATAGAATGTTTGATGATTTTAGCTAATTTAATGAATCTTTGTGAGATAAAACCAAAGGAAGTTTATAATTGGTTCATGGAAATGAATATGGATTCATCAGATTGGGTTATGATGCCAAATGTTTACGGGATGGGACTTTTTAGTGATGGAGGAATTTTTTCTTCAAAACCTTATATTTGTGGATCAAGTTATATAATGAAAATGATGAACTTCAAAAAAGGTAAGTGGAATGATGTTATGGATGGATTATATTGGAGATTTATTAATAAAAATAGAAATTTTTTTTTAAAAAATCCAAGATTATCCATGATGGTTAGAATATTTGATAAAATGAAAATTGAAAGAAAAAATTATATATTAAATGAAGCAGAAAAATTTATTAACAAAAATACCTATGTCAAATAAAGTTTTATTTAATAATTCATGTAGTATTTGTAGATTTGAAATAAATCATTACAAAAAAATTTCTGATAATTCTTTTGAATGGATAGATATAACAAATAATGAGGAAGCAATAAGATTAACTTCTAAATCAAAAAAAGATTTACTAAGACGCTTACATGTTATTGATGGCAATGAAGTTATTTGTGGCGCAAAAGCTTTTATTTTTATATGGAAAAAAATTCCAAAATATAGGATGTTATCTAAGATACTTGAATTAAAAATATTTTTTTATTTTTTTAATTTGTCTTATGAAATAGTAGCTTTTTTATTGTATATTAAAAATAGAAAACAGCTAAAATGAAAAAAAAATTACCAAGTAAAGTATGTCCAAAATGTAAAAGAAATTTTAATTGGAGAAAAAATGGTCACTTAATTGGCATAAAGTTAAATACTGTTCAAAAAAATGCTCATCTAACAAAATTTTTGAATAATTTTTGGAATATAATTTTTAAAATTAAAAAACCCTTTATTACAATATTGCCATGCAAATAGATCAATTTCCCTATACAAAAAATTTACTTTTGTAAGATTAATTAAATTTATAAAATCTAAATTCTCTCCCACATAGGGATAAAAAATATAAAAATCTTCTTTTATCTTTTTGATATCATCTATGTTGATTATATCACAACTTATTGATTTTTTATTCAATCTATTTAATTGATCATTGATTAAATCATTTTTAAAATTTATGACTTTTTTACACAAACTATTTTTTCTATTATCATTTTTAACAATAATTATTTTTTCAAATATTTTATCATTGTATTCACTATTTTCAAAAAAGAGGTTATTTTCAAATATTAAAAGTTTTTTACTTCCTTCTATTTTTTTATTTTTTAATTCTTTATTAATTATAGAATATTCTATATTTTCTTTTATAGGCAAAGCATTTTCATTAATTGCAATTTTTTTATATTTTTCATTGGTAAATTTTCTAATATTCCATTCTTTTGCAAGATAATGTTTTCCTTTTGTTTGTATCCCCGCTACCCATCTCCAACTTAATGTATTTGAAGCTGTATCTCCATCATATAAATATTTCATAAAAAATGCTGCCCCTAATTCCCAAGGCAAATTAAAGGTAAAAATCCAGATACTGGCAAACCACATTCGAGCATGATTATGTAGGTAATTACTCTCTTTTAATTCTTTTACCCAATCATTAAAGCATTCAATATTGCTATTGCCCTCAGTTACCTGAATATATTTTCTATTATCTTTGAATTCATCTTTCAGTTTTTTTAGATTTTTTAAATAATTTTTCCAAACTTGTGGCCTTAACTCCAACCAACCTCTCCAATAAATTCTCCATAGAATTTCTTGAATAAACTTTTCAGAAGTAAGGTATGAATGTTTTTTTAAAGATTCTCTAATAACTTCATTTTCACTAAGAATTCCGTGAGTAATGTATGGAGACAAATTTGATGTTGTTGTTTTATTATCAATATCAAATTTAAAATTTCTTAATTTAGAATAATTTATCAACTTTTCTTCAATAAAATATGTTAAATTTTTTTTTGCTTCAATTCTTGTAGGTTTAATTATCATATAATTATTTTATTAAATTTTGTTTATATTTATAAATTTTAAATAATAATCAATATAGAATTTTTTAATTTTGTTATTATATTGAAAGTAATGAATAATAATATTGATTTAATTATCAAATTAGCATGGCATGATAAATCATCATTTGAAAAAATTTTCAGATTATATGGCGTTTCTGAAAAAGAGGTCATTTTAATAATGAGAAAGAACCTGAAACCCAGTTCTTTTAGAATTTGGCGCAAGAGAGTATCTGGTAGAAAATCTAAACATGAAAAAAAATTTAAATTATTGGATAAGAAAAATAATTCTTATGAGTCAATATAATGACCGTTAGTTCCCTTTTTTTATATTTCAATTTAAAATAATTAATTAAAGTTTTTTTTGGTTAATTACAACATCAACTAAAATAGCAATAAGAAGATTGAGCATTGTGATGGCACAAATAATAATAAAACTAAAAAAATAGATCCACGCCCACCAAAATATTTCTTGTAAAGGAAGCATGACAGTTTCCCAGCTTGATAGAGTTAAAACTTGAAATAAGGTAATTAATGATACTCCAACATCATTCCATCTTTCTGGAATATGACTTGCAAAGAGCATAGATCCAATTGTTGCATAAATATAAAGTATAATAAAAAGCAATAATCCTACATAAAAAACTCTTTTTATAGAATCAATTAAAGCTTCAATTATCTTCTTTAGTTCTGGAATAGCTGATATTAATCTTAATACTCTAAATACCCTTAATAATCTTAATAACAGAAAACTTGAATTGTTTGGAATTGGAATTAGAGATACTAAAACTATTAAAGTATCGAAGATATTCCATCCATTCTTAAAAAAATTAATTTTTTTTGGCTCACCTATAAATCTAATTAAAATTTCAATAACAAAAAAAATTGTGATTAAATAATCAAGTATTTTTATTGAATTTGCAATGTATGCATTTAATTCATATGTGCTAACTCCAAGTGTGATAGCATTTAAAATTATTATTGTAATAACAATAAATTGAAAAATTCTTGATGAATTTAATTTAAATAACAAATTTGACATTATAATTTATTTTATATTATACTTTTTTAATTGCTTTTCAATTATGACGCTTATGAGGACAGTTATACCTTGTTTAAAATATTAATTAAAAGTTAAATAAATTAATCCATTTAAATTTTAACTTCATTGTGATAATTGAGGATATAATGTCAAAAAATTTTGCAGTTTATCCAAGTTTATTAGAAAAAACTGTTTTTGTTACTGGTGGAGCTTTAGGTATTGGAGCGGAGATTGTAACAGCTTTTGCTAAACAAGGTTCGAAAGTTGGTTTTCTTGATTTGGATATAGAGGCTAGTAAAAAACTTGCAAAAAAGTTGGGAGATAATGTTCATTTTGAAATATGTGATTTAACTAGTATTTCAGCTATGCAGACATCGATGAAAAACTTAAAGAAACTGATAGGATCTGCTGATATTTTGATTAATAATGCAGCAAATGATGATCGTCACGATTGGAAAGATGTAACAGAAGATTATTGGAATGAAAGATTATCAACAAATCTTCGTCACCAATTTTTTGCTATTCAGCATGTTGCTCCTGAAATGATAAAAAAAGGTGGAGGATCAATTATCAATATAGGTTCAAATTCTTGGTGGGAGGCGGGCGGTGGATTTCCAGCATATGCCACTGCCAAATCAGCAGTTCATGGATTAACTAGAACAATGGCAAGAGATCTAGGTAAGCATCGTATTCGAGTTAATACTGTGGTTCCAGGATGGATTATGACCGATAGACAAAAAAAATTATGGGTTACTCCTGAAGCTTTAGAAAATCAACAAAAGCGTCAATGTCTACCAGATCTTATAGAGCCTGTTTATGTTGCTCGCATGGTTTTATTCTTAGCTTCAGATGATGCTTCAATGTGTACAGCAAATAATTATATGGTTGAAGCTGGTTCAATTTAATAAAATTTTTTAATTGATATTGATTTTAGAAATCATACCACTTTCGTAATGACCAGGTACATTACAAGCAGCTTCTAGAATAAGATCAGTATTAAATTTCCATATTATTTCGCTACTCTTATTTGGTTCTAATAAAACACTATTTGAATGAGAGTGAGCCATGGAATGATTAGTTTTTGAAATTTCTTTCATCTTTTCATAATCAATTTTGTCTCCTAGTAAAATTTCGTTTTCCATCATTTCCATCATTTCAGGCTGATGGTTTAAATGCATTTTTTTTGTCGCTATATTAAATTCATGAACAAGTAATCCAAGATTTTTGACTAAGAATTTAATTGTTTCACCTTTTTTTATATTTATTACATTTGGCTCAAAATAATTATCATACATTTTTATTTCAATAATCCTATCTACCTCAGAAGATTCACCTTTTTTACCTATATGATTCATAGAAGCTGCAAATCCTATATTAGGAATAAGAAAAAGTAAAAAAATAAGAATCTTCATAATATTTAATATCTAACTAGTTAATGAATTAAATATTTCAATATGAAATATTAATGGTGCCACAGGGCAGAATCGAACTGCCGGCTTAACCCTTGCTAAGTCTGGTATTTGAATTCTAATTTAATTACCTTTGCACAAATATCAGAATCAATCACTTGTCTTTTAATCAGAATCATATTTAAAATGATATAGTTAATTATAATAATAGGAGAATTTATGATTGAATCTGCAGGGGGAATGGTGCCCTTTTTGTGCCACGTATTTTTAATTTTATTCGGAGGTTTTTTTGGATTAAATTTTGCATTTAATAAGAATTTTGCTAGCAAAAATTTTGGGTTTGATAATATTCAGGCAACTTATATGGGTAGACCGTTAGGTTTTTTAATGACTGGATGTGTTGTGATGGCTTTTTTTGCATTGTTTGAAATAGCAGGAGTAACATCTGCTAATGAAATATTTGGTGCTATATTTATATTCACTGTTTTAGCTTTTGTTTACAATATCTCATTAGTTATGAAAATCTTACCAACTCATGATGGTAATGATCACCATATTAAAAATGCTATAAGACCATTAATTCCAATGATTGTAATTTTAATTAGGTATTTTAATTTATAATTATAAAAATTAAATAGCACTCAAATTAGAGTGCTATTTATATTCAAGATTAATGGTGCCACAGGGCAGAATCGAACTGCCGGCTTATTCATTACCAATGAATTACTCTACCCCTGAGTTACTGCGGCACAATTAGCTAAATATCATGAGTACAAATTATTTGTTATAAAAAAAATAAAACAATGAGATTATTCACAAAATATTTGATGAAATTTAATTTGCTAAATTTTCAACTATTTCAGTATTATTAGTAAAATTAAAAATTTTGGGAGAAATTTTAATTTTTGAAGAGCGATTACCTCCACCTAATATTACATAATCTCGATTCATAATTTTTGAGTCAATCCATATTGGCAAATTATCTGGTAAAGTAAATGGAGTAACACCTCCTATTTCCATATTTGTTAATTTAATAGTTTCTGCAGCATTAGCGAAAGAAACCTTTCTTGCTTCTAATTTTTTTCTGATCACATTATTTATATTTAATTTATTTGTAGCTAACAATGCGCAGGTAACATATTTTAATTCACCAGTTTTAGTTTTTACAATAATGGCGTTAACGGAGTCTTCAAGTTTAATATTATATTCTTTACAAAATACTTGGGTGTCCGCCATATTAGGATCACAGTCCATTATTTCAAATTCTATATTTGTACTTTCTAAAAACTTTCTTATTTGAGGGAGAGTATCTGTCATTTAATTAATCTTATAGATAAATTAACAATCTTTAACCATCCTTATAATAATAACTATATCCATTTATAGCTGGAGCTCCACCTAGATGAGCATATAAAATTTTAGATCCATCAGGAAAAAATTTCTTTTTAGCGAGATCAATTAAGCCTTGCATTGATTTTCCTTCATAAACTGGGTCAGTTATCATTCCTTCTGTTTTAGCTGCTAACCGAATTGCATCATTAGTTTCTTCACTTGGTACTCCATAAGATGGGTAAGCATAATCAGGATTTATAATTATTTCATCATCCTTAATTTCTCTTCCAAGCTCAACTAGTTTAGCGGTATTAGAAACAATTTGTTTAACTTGAGATCTTGTTTGCTCATAAGTTGCCGAAGCATCTATTCCTATGACACGGTCAGCTCTATTATCATCTGCAAAACCCACAATCATTCCAGCTTGAGTAGATCCTGTTACTACACACACAATAATGTAATCAAATTTAAATCCTAATTCCTTTTCTTGCTCTTTTACTTCTTCAGCAAAGCCTACATAACCAAGTCCACCATATTTATGAACTGATGCTCCAGCTGGAATACCGTAAGGTTTCCCACCTTCATCTTTTATAGCTTGAATAGCTTCTTCATAACTTTTTCTAATACCTATATCAAAACCATCATTAACTAATCGGCTATCAGCGCCCATTAAACGAGTTAAAAGTATGTTGCCAACTCGATCATATACTCCATCATAATGTGGAACCCACTTTTCCTGAACAAGTCTGCATTTCATTCCTATTTTAGCAGCTGTTGCTGCAACCATTCTAGTATGGTTGGATTGAACGCCGCCAATTGAAACTAAGGTATCAGCACCAGAATCAATTGCATCAGGAACAATATATTCAAGTTTTCTTAGTTTGTTTCCTCCAAAAGCTAAACCTGAATTACAGTCATCTCGCTTTGCATAAATTTCTAAATTACCTTGTAATTTTCTAGAAAGTCTCGGTAAATGCTCTATTGGTGTTACTCCAAAAGTTAATGGATATCGCTTAAACTTTTTTAAATTCATTACTAACTAAATATCATATAATATATGATAAAACCATGAAGATTAAAAAAATTGATTTATTCATATTAAGTATAAATATTCTTTTTTTTGTTTATTATTCTTTTCAACTTTTAGTTTTTACAGATGAATTTGCTATTAGGAATATTGGTGCATTTAACCATGCTATAGCAGGTTTATCAGAAATATTAGGTATTATTTTTCTCTCATTATCAATAGGTTTAATTATAATTTTATATAAAGGAATAAAGAATCAACTACCATTATTTATAACAATATTGCTTATACAATTAATTATTTCATTAAATTTTTGGAGATATATATTAACTAATAGTCCAGGTGAGACAGATCTTTTTACAATATCTATTAACGCATCAATCTTCTCTTTTTGTTCATTGCTAACAATATTATTTATTTTTAATAATAAAAAATATTTGTAGAGAATTGAATTTTGTTTTAAATTAAAATTATGAAAGAAATTGAATTTTGGTTTTCTATTGGAAGTACATATACTTATTTAACCGTTGAGAGAATTTTTTCTGTTGAAAAAGAAAATAATGTTAAATTTATTTGGAAACCTTTTAGCGTAAGACAAATAATGATTGAGATGGAAAATGTTCCTTTTACACCACCTCCAAAGAAAAATAAATCTGATTACATGTGGAGAGATATAGAAAGAAGAGCTAAATTTTATGGATTTGAAGCAAAAGTTCCTGCGCCATACCCTCTAAAAGAATTTGATTTAGCAAATAAAATTGCAGTTTTAGGTATGGATCAAGAATGGGGTATTCCTTATGTTAAAAAAACTTATCGAAGATGGTTTCAGCAAAGCTTGGAGCCAGCTTTAGAACCAAATGTTACTGAGATACTAAATCAACTAGAATTAGATCCTATTAAAACTATAGAATTGGCAAAAAGTGAAAATATAAATCAAAAATATTTAAATCAAACTGAAATAGCGAAGAGTAAAAAAATTTTTGGTAGTCCAACTTTTATTTATAACGATGAAGTTTTTTGGGGAGATGATAGACTTGAAGATTGCATTAAATGGTCAAATTTAAATTAATTTATTTATATAGATTTCAAAAACTTTAGATTTAATTAATTTTCATAAGGTATAATTCTTATAGTGTTTCCATAAATAATAATTACTCTTTGATTGTTAGGAAGAGGATCTTTATCACCTTGTACAAAAGCTTTATCCTGATTATTTTCACAACTCAAAGTACTTTCCCCACAATTATCAATATTAATAATATATTGAAAACCATCATGGTTTCCTAATGCAGCTTGTATTACTGATCCAGCTGCAGCACCGCCTACAGTACCAAAAACTATACCAATATCTTGACATTTAGTTCCGGCAACTTCTTCTTCTCCACAAATATGCGCTCCAAGCAAAGCTCCAATTAATCCTCCGGCAGTGGCACCAATCCAATCACTCTCTCCTTTAATTTTAACTGGTAAAGAAGTTTTGATAGTCCCATATTCAACAGCTGTAACTTTTTGGGCATCTGTATTTTGAACAATCGTAGGTGAAGTATTAGAGCACGAATAAATAAATAATAGAGTTATAATAGTTATAAATTTAAACATATTAATCATAATAATAGTATACTTCAAAAAATGTTCAAATTAAGTTAACATATTAATTAGAATTTATTTAATTTTTTTTTATTATTTCATTAACATGCATTCTATTATATTACCAAAAAATTGATTTTTCCTGATAAATAAAATATGACCAAAAAAATTTACCTTATTCGTCATGCTCAATCTGAAGCAAATATAGCAGCAGATTTAGATAATCCTACTTATTACTTTGACGCTCCAATAACTACAGCGGGAGAAAAACAAGCATTAAATGCTAAAGAAAAACTAAAAAATATTAATTTTGATTTAATGGTTTGCTCTCCTATGACACGAACTTTGCAAACTTTTGATATCATATTTCCAAAACCCATTTCTAATACAATAATCTTGCCATTAATAAGAGAATATATTGAACACTCTTGTGATGTAGGTAGACAGCCTCATTTATTGAAAAAAGATTTTCCTAATCATGACTTTTCACATATCAATAAATATTGGTGGAACAATGATATTCCTATCAATGAAAAAAAAATTAATCATGAAACTATAAATGAATTAGATATGCGTGTAGAAAAATTTAAAAATTGGATAAAAAAAAGAGAAGAAAAAACTATTGCTGTAATTTGTCATGGTACTTTTATTTCAAGAATAATTCATTTTTTTCTAAATAATTGTGAGTTTGAAATTTGGCACTTAAAAAATGGTAAGTGATTTAATTTTTTCTTTAAGAGAAACTTCAGTTAGTTTTGGCAAAAAAATTATTTTTGATAATCTTGATGTTAATATTCATAGAAAAGATTTAATAGCACTAATTGGAAAAAATGGAGTTGGGAAATCAACTCTTATGAGAATAATTAGTGATAAACAAGATTTAGATCAGGGTGAAGTTTGGCAGTTAAATAATATACGGGTAAGTTTTTTTAGTCAAAAATTTGAATTAGAGGAATCTTATTCTATTGAAAATGAATTACTAAATATTTTAGATAATGAAGAAGACTCATATAAAATAGATATTTTTTGTAATAATTTACAATTAAATAAAAAAGATATTATTAAAAATTTATCAGGAGGTCAAAAAAGAAGAGTTGGATTAATTAAGTCTCTAATTAATGAATCAGATATACTATTATTAGATGAACCTACTAATCATTTAGATTTAGAATGCATTATTTGGTTAGAAAATTATTTAAAAACCTTCAAAGGATCCATAATTTGTGTAAGTCATGATAGAACTTTTTTAAGTAATTTTACTAATAAAGTTTTTTGGTTAGATAGAGGAAATTTAAGAGTAAGCCCCTCAGGATTTAAAAATTTTGATCGATGGTCGCAAGAAATGTTTGAACAAGAAGCAAGAGAACTAAAAAATAGAAAACAATTTGTTAATATTGAAGTTGAATGGGCCAATAAAGGAGTAAAAGCTAGAGTTAAAAGAAATGTTAAAAGATTAGAAAGGGCTAAAGAATTAAAAGATCAACTTGAAAAAGATGAGTCATCATATCGTAAAGCTATTCAAACTGTTAAAATAAATAAGATTATTCCAGGTTTAGATAATTCTAAATTTATAGCTGAGTTTAATAAGGTAAGTATTGGTTATGAAATTCCAAAAAAAACAATTCTAAAAGATATTAATTTAAAAATTAATAAAAAAGATAGAATAGGTCTTATTGGCAAGAATGGAACAGGCAAATCTACATTTTTAAAGGCTTTGTTGGGAGAAATTAAAAGTCAAAAAGGTACAATTAAATTAAAAAAGAATATGAACTTTTCTTATTTTGATCAACTACGCAATGATCTTAATACTGATAATTCGCTAAAAAAAATATTAGTGCCTAGTGGAGGTGATTATTTAAAGGTTCAAGGAAAAGATAGACATGTGTGCTCTTATTTAAAGGATTTTATGTTTGATCCATCTAAAGCAACTGATAGTATTAGTACTTTATCTGGTGGTCAACAAAATAGATTACTACTTGCAAAAGTGCTCGCTAATCCTCAAACAGGATTGATACTTGATGAACCTACAAATGATTTAGATTTAGAAACTATGGATTTATTAACTGAAATGTTATCAAATTATTCTGGTACTTTGCTTATTGTTTCTCATGATAGAGATTTTTTAGATCAAACTGTTAATAAGATATTATATTTTGATGAAAAAGGGCAAGTCTCCATTTTTCTTGGAGGATACAGTGATTTTCTTAAAAGTCAGCAAAATGAAAAAATCATTAAATCGATCTCAAAGAAAAAAAATAATTATAAAGTTGTTTCTTCAAAAAATAATAAGAAACTATCTTTTAAATATAAATATGAATTAGAAAATTTGCCAAAAGAGATTGAAGATCTTGAAAATAAAATAAACGATATTACTAAAGAATTAAAAAATTCCAATTTGTATTTGAGTGATGCAAATAGATTCAATGAAATCACCAGTGAAATGTTAGAATTAAAAAAAGTATTATCAATTAAAGAAGAAAGATGGTTATTTTTATTAGAAATTGAAGAAAAAAATGAATAATGTTTGCGAATTTTTATAAATAATATTAATTTAATTAGTTATGAATAATAGACAAATAAACATCCTTGGATGGATATTATTTATAGTTTCTGCAATTGGATTCTTGATATCTAGCGTAGGAAATTTTTGGAGTATGTTTGGTAGTATTTTTTTTTTAGTAGCATGTATAATTTTTTTAATTCCTTTTTTTAGAAAAGATAGTTAAGCTTTTTAAATTTTATTAAATATATGAATAATTTCAAAATATCACAAATACAATTTCAAGCTAAAGATACCCCATTAGAAAATGCATTATTATTAGAAAATCTTTTTCAAAAAACTTTAAATTTTAAACCTGATTTAATTTGCACTCCTGAATGTAGCAATATTATAACTCATGACAAAAAATATTTATTAAATAATTCCACTTATCAATATAATTGTCCAATTATCAAAAAAGCTAAAATTTTTGCTAAACAAAATAAAGTTTTTATTAATATTGGATCTTTGTTACTTAAATTAAAAGGAAATAAAAAGTTAGTTAATCGATCAATATTAATTGATAATAATGGAAAAATTAAATCTATCTATGATAAAATACATTTGTTTGATGTAAATATTAGTTCTAGAGAAACACATAGAGAATCTCATTTTTTTATTAAAGGCAAAAGAAAAGTATTAAGTAAAATTAAAAATGTTAAAATAGGATTTACTATTTGTTATGATCTAAGGTTCCCTGATTTATATAGATATCTTGCTAAAAAAGGCGCTGAAATTATATTAATACCTGCTGCGTTCACTGTTCCTACAGGTGAAGCTCATTGGAATACTCTAGTAAGAGCAAGAGCTATTGAGAATTCTGTTTATGTTGTTGCTACAAATATGTGTGGCTCACATCATTCTGGTAGAAAAACTTATGGTAACTCTATTATATTTAATCCTTGGGGGATAAAATTAAATCATGCTTCATCAAAAACTAAGATTATTAATACGACTATTGATTTAAAAGAAATTAATAGAGTTAGAAAAAGAGTTCCATCAATTTATAATGATTAAATATAACGCTCTTATTAATGGAATTGGAACGAGTGTTAAAACGAAAAAATATTATGATGAATGGTCTAAAGATTATGATAAAATTTTAAATCAATGGAATTATAATGCTCCAAAATCTTCCTCTAAAATTCTAAAAAGATTCCTTAATAAAAATCCAAATGAAATATTAGATTTAGCATGTGGAACTGGTTTATTTGGTAAAGAATTAAAAAAAATTTATCCAAAATCGTCTATTGATGGTTCAGATATTTCTACAAAATCTCTATCTCATGCTAAATTAAAGAAAGTATACAACAGATTATTTGTTAATGATTTTAACAAGAATTTTATTTTTAAAAAAAAATATAATCTAATTACATGCATAGGTTCACTTACTTATAATAGCAATCCTCAAAAATTATTACTAAAAGTTAGTAATATAACTAAAAAATCAGGATTTTTTATATTTTCTCATAGAGTAGATTTATGGCAGAAACAAAATTTTGATAAAATTTTAAGTGATTTATCAAATAAATGGCAAAATATATTTATATCAAGAAAATTGCTATATTTGCCTAAAAACAAAGATTTTAATAATAAAATTAAAATTAAGATAGGATTATTAAAAAAGATTTAATAAAATTTTATATAAATTTGTTTAAAAATAGAGAATCGGATATTGTTCACTTGGTTTATCTTCTATCCTAAACCATTTTAAAAAAGAAGGGGTAATACGCCGTTATCCCTTCTTTTTTTAATTATTAATTATAAATTTTTAATTTTGTTGAACTTTTGCATTTTCATCAATGTCTTATTACTAACATGATGCTCAATTCCTTCAGCATCAGCTGCTGCTACTTTTTGATCTAAACCAAGATTTATTAAAAAATTGTAAACTATATTATGTCTTTTTTTTGATATACTTGCTATCTTTTGACCCTTAACTGTAAGAAATATAGATCTGTAAGGCTCTTTTTTTATAAAACCTTGTGAATGCAATCTTTTAATAGTCTTATTGGCAGTGGCTTGAGCAATATCTAGAGCATTAGCTATATCAACAATTCGAGCTTCTCCATTTTTATTTAATAATTCAGCTATGAGTTCAAGATAGTCTTCTGTATTCTCAGTTTTATGTGCATTTCTTACTTTTGTAAAAGACATAATTTTCTAATACCTTATTTTTGATAATTTTTCATTAAGAATAAATATAGCCATAGCTATAAATTTTAGCTATATATGTATATAAATAAAAAAAATTATATATGAATGCACTTTTTAATGCCATTAAAGACAGAGGTAATATTGTTTTAGCAAATGATGGAAGATTGCTAAAAAAATCTTTTTTTGGATTAATAATTTTAGCATGTGCTTTTCAACCTGGTGAATTTGGTATTATAATCAGACAATCAATGACTGACGCCTATTTACAAGTTTCAGTTTTTGTAGGTTTTACATTATTTATTTTTATAGGTTTAGATAGCCTAACTAAATTTGATATTGCTTCTTTTCTAATTAAAACTAAAAAAATTCATGTTCCAATTGCCGCCCTTCTTGGTGCCCTACCAGGATGTGGGGGTGCAATTATTGTTGTTACACAGTATATTCAAGGAAGAATAGGTTTTGGTTCTTTAGTAGCAGTTTTAACTGCGACAATGGGAGATGCTGCATTTTTAATATTGGCCATTGAACCTAGCACTGGTCTTTTAATATTTGTTATTGGTGCTATAGTAGGAATTATAAGTGGTTATATTATAGATATTATCCATGATTCTAACTATTTATCTAATCCTACTTCTAAAATAAAAATTTCAGAAAAATTAAATAAGACTTTTGTTTCTAAATTTAATTTTTTTTGGTTGGCTATTTTTTTACCAGGTTTTTTAGTAGGAATTTTAGTCGCTTTTCAAATTAATATTTCTGAATATTTGATTATATCAGATAAAATAAGTTTATTACCAATCATTGGCTCAGCTGGTGCAATTTTATCAATTTTTATGTGGTCATTAAATCCTTTAAGTGATTTCCAATGCTCAACTGATAAATCAAGAGGTTTATTATCTAGAGTAGTTGATACAACAAATTTTGTTTCAACTTGGGTGATTTGTGGTTTTTTAATTTTTGAAATTTTTATGTTTTTTTCTTCAATAGATTTGAAAGTTTTTTTTAATATTTGGCTTCCATTTGTTCCATTAATTGCAATTTTATTTGGCTTCCTTCCTGGATGTGGCCCTCAAGTTGTAGTTGCAACTTTTTATCTTAATGGATTTATTCCTTTTTCAGCAGAAATTGGAAATGCGATTTCAAATGATGGAGATGCGCTTTTTCCTGCTATAGCGCTATCCCCTAAAGCTGCAATAATTGCTACATTATATAGTGCCATACCAGCTATATTAGTTGCATATGGATATATGTATTTTTTTGAATAAATGATCTAAAAATAAAGTTTTGTTATTCTATATTGATCTTTCCAGAAATTGTATTTGCTAATCCAATAGATTCTATTTTTAGTTGCATCTGAATATCAATAGAATCTCCTGATTTAATTAATCCTTTTTTATCAGCTAAATTAATTTCATTTTCTAATATTCTTTGAGATGAAATTCCTACTTTTTTTAAAAATTTTCTAATTTCCATATTTAAATTATCTTCATTCATGATATGTCCTTTTTATATAATTCTAGATATTTTATTGTAATTTGCCAACTCATATTATGACTAAAAATAAAGATAGATCATCTAAATCTAAACATAAAGAGACATTAACAAAGTTACGAATTAAAAAATTAGAAGAAAAAATGAAGATGAATTTAATAAAAAGAAAGAAAAATACTAAGAAGATAAAAAATGGATAAATTAATTATCCAAGGAGAATCAGATTTATTTGGCTCAATAGATATTCCTGGTTCTAAAAATGCATCACTTCCAATATTAGTAGCATCTTTGCTGAGTAAAAAAAATTTAAATCTATCCAATATTCCAAATCTTCAAGATGTTAAATCCATGATATTATTATTAAGAAGTTTTGGAGTAAAAATTATTGAAAATAACTCTAAATTTACTTTAAATGCTGAAAATTTAAAAAATAATATTGCAGATTATGATTTAGTTAGAAAAATGAGAGCATCTATTTTAGTTCTGGGCCCTTTACTAGCTCGTTTTAAAAAAGCTAAGATTTCGTTGCCAGGAGGGTGTTCAATTGGCACTAGACCAATAGATATTCATTTAGATAGTTTAAATAAATTAGGTATCAATTTTGAGATTGAAAATGGTTTTATAACTGGATTAGCTAATAATGAATTAATGGGAAATATAATTGATTTACCATTTCCAAGCGTAGGTGCAACTGAAAATATAATGATGGCTGCAATTTTAGCAAAAGGAAAAACAATAATTAATAATGCAGCTAAAGAACCAGAGATAATAGATTTAGGAGAATGTCTTAATTCTATGGGTGCAAAAATTATTGGGCATGGAACAAATACAATTAACATTGAAGGAGTGAATAACTTACATGATTCAAGTTATGATATTATGTTTGATAGAATAGTTGCGGGAACATATGTTTTGGCTGCAGTTATGATTAATAAAAAATTTACTGTTAAAAATATTAAAACTAAATATCTAGAATCTTTAATTCAAACCCTAATAAAAATGAAAGCCAATTTAATTGTTAATGATAACGATATTACAATATTACCCTCAAAAAAAATAATAGGTATTAATATAGAAACAGCTCCTTACCCAGGTTTTCCAACTGATCTTCAGGCTCAAATAATGGCTTTAATGTGCATAGCAAATGGACCATCTACAATTAAAGAAAAAATTTTTGAAAATAGATTTATGCATGTATCTGAATTAAATAGATTAGGTGCAAATATAAAAATTAAAAAAGATATAGCATATGTAGCTGGAAATACAAAATTTAAAGGAGCTCAAGTAATGGCTAGTGATTTACGAGCAAGTGTTAGTTTAGTACTTGCAGGTCTTTGTGCAAAGGGAGAGACTACAGTAAATAGAGTATATCATTTAGATAGGGGATATGAAAAAATTGAGGAAACTCTTGGTATTTGTGGACCTATCATAAGAAGAGAAAAATAAAATTTTTTATAGAAGTTTTTTTATACAAGTATAAAACGAGCTAAATTTATTATGAAAAAAGATATTATTATAGCTGTACCTCGTGGTAGAATAATTGATGAAGCAAAAAAGATTTTAAATAAAACTTCTTTTGCTCCTGACCCATTGCTATTTGATTCAAAAACAAGAAAATTAACTTTTGGATCAAAAAAAAAGAATATTAAATATATTAAAGTTAGGGCTTTTGATGTTTGCACTTTTGTTGCTTTTGGAGCAGCTCAAATAGGCATAGCTGGAGATGACATTATTCAAGAGTTTGCTTATTCTGAAGTTTATGCACCTTTAAAATTAAATATAGGTCATTGTAGACTTTCTGTGGCAGCTCCTCTAAAGCTTATTAACAAAGAAGATCCATCTACTTGGAGTAATATTCGAATAGCTACAAAATATCCAAATCTTTCTAAGAAATTTTTCGCCTCTAAAAGTGTACAGGTAGAGACAATAAAGCTTAATGGTTCAATGGAATTAGCTCCTTCTTTATCTATGTGTAGAAGAATTGTTGATTTAGTTTCTTCGGGTAAAACTTTAAAAGAAAATGGTTTAAAAGAAGTAGAAAAGATTATTGATGTTGAGTCTAAATTAATTATTAATAGATCTGCCTATAAAACGGAAACCAAAAAAATCGAATCTATTATTAATGAAATAGAGAATATTATTTAATGAAATTTCTAAATACTAATAATAAATTATTCTACAAAGAACTTGATTTTATATTAAAAAAAAGATCGTATAATAGTACTACAAAAGTAGATAAGGAAGTATATCAAATAATAAAACAAGTAAAATCCCATGGAGATAAAGCATTATTTAAATATGCGAAAAAATTTGACAAATCATCTATTAATAAAAAAAATATATTATTATCTAAAGAAATTTTAAAATCTTATAAAAACAAAATAGATGACGAAATATTAAAAGCTTTTAGAATTGCAATTCACAATATTACTAATTTTCATAAGAAACAAATGCCTAAAAGTTTCCAAATCAAAAAACATGGGGTTAAAACAAGTGCTAAATGGACTCCAATACAATCAGTAGGTCTTTATATTCCAGGCGGACTAGCGTCTTATCCTTCTTCATTAATTATGAATGTTATTCCTGCTAAAGTTTCTGGAGTCAAAAGAATAGTACTTATGACCCCTTCAAAATCAAACAAGATTAATCCATATATCCTAGCTTTAATAGATGAATTAAAAATAAGTGAAGTTTATCAAATTGGTGGAGCTCATTCTATTGCTGCTTTAGCATTTGGTACAGAAAGCATAAAACCAGTTAATAAGATATTTGGACCCGGTAATGCTTATGTGGCTAGCGCCAAAAAACAAGTTTTTGGAGATGTTGGCATTGATTTAATTGCAGGTCCTTCTGAAATAGTCGTAGTAGCTGATTCTAAAAATGATCCAAAATGGGTTGCTTCAGATTTAATTGCTCAGGCAGAACATGATGAAAAAGCTCAATCAATATTAATAACTGATAGTAGGGATTTCGGAAATAAAGTGCTATCTTCAATTCAGGATTTAATTTCAAGTTTACCAAAAAAAAATACTATTAAAAAAAGTCTTGATAAATATGGATTAATAATTTTAGTAGATGATTTTAAAAATTGTCATAATATAATTAACAATATTGCCCCTGAACATTTACATCTTCAAAACAAAGATCGAAATAAAATTCATAAGAAAGTAATTAATGCAGGAGCTATTTTCTTAGGTAAATATTCATCAGAAGTTTTTGGAGATTATATTGTTGGAACAAATCATATTTTACCAACATCAGGAACAGCTAAATTTTCTTCAGGTCTTGGCGTTTTAGATTTTATGAAAAGATCTTCAATAGTTGAGATGAATTTTTCTGGCTATCAAAAATATGCTTCTAAAGTTGCTAAGATGGCAAATATCGAAAACCTTGACGGACATAAATTATCTGTAAAAATTAGACAAAATGATAAAAAATAAATATATAGGTATTTTAATATTTATGGAATTTTAATGCCAAAAGAAGGATCAATTGAGTTTCAAGGAGTAGTATTAGAATTACTTCCAAATGCGATGTTTAAAGTTAAATTGCAAAATGATCACGAAATATTAGCTCACTCTTCTGGAAAAATGAGAAAAAATAGAATTAGGGTATTGGCTGGAGATAAAGTAACCGTTGAAATGACCCCATATGATCTTACAAAAGGTCGAATAACATTTAGATGGAAGTAAAAAAAAATAAAAAAACTAAGCCCAAGAAACACTATAAAATAGCCAAATGTCCAATTTGTAGAAATAAATCTATAATTGAATTTTCTCCCTTTTGTTCAAAAAAATGTAGTGATGTGGATTTAATGAAATGGCTTTCTGATGAAAATTATATAAATTTAAATGAATAAATAATCTTAAATTATAAAAATATAATTGAATAAGTTAAAAAAACAATTTATCACGAGTTTTTTTGCCCAGATAGCTCAGTTGGTAGAGCAAAGGACTGAAAATCCTTGTGTCCGTGGTTCAATTCCACGTCTGGGCACCATCTTTTTTTTGCATGAGGGTAAATTCTTATTGTAATAGTATGATATGGAAAAAAAAATATTAGTATTTTCTAACGGTGAGAAAATAGGTGATGGAATTATAAAATTACCTCTTTTATATGAAATAAAAAAAAGACTACCTCAACATAAATTAGTGTGGGTTACTAATAAAGGATCAACAACCTATAATGATAAATTAAAATTTATAGCTAAGCAATATATAGATGAAATAATTGAGAAAGCAGATCTAAGCCCTTTTTTTTGGATGAAGGTATCTAAAAATTATGATTTTGAAAATACTTTTTATGAATATATCTTAGATACTCAAAAATCTTTATATAGAACGATTGCCTTAAAAAGAATTAAAAATAAAGAATTTATTTCTGCAACAGCCAATGGTCTTTTTTCATCTATTAAATTTATAAAAAAAAATAAAAGAAGATATTATTTAGATGATTTATTTGCTCTTTTAGATTTAATCAAAAAATCCAAAATAGAAGACAATTTTAAAATTAAAATACCCAAAGATCTTAATTTGAATTTAAATAAATTTTTTAAGAAAGATCAAAAATATTTTGGAATTGCTCCTGGGGCAGGAGAAAAAAATAAAATTTGGCCTTTAGAAAATTTTATTAAGGTTGGAAAATATTTCTTAAATAAAGATTATAAAATTGTTTTATTTTTAGGACCTGAAGAAAAGCATTTAAGAGAAAATATTCTTAATCAATTTCCAGAAGCAATTATTCCTGAAGAATTAATTTCAAATTTTTCTAATATCGAAACTGTTATAGCTTCTACCAAATATCTTAAATTTGCATTATGTAATGATAGTGGCATTAGCCATATGCTTTCAACTAGTTATTGCCCTCTAATTAAATTATTTGGCCCAAAAGAATCTTTAAAATTTACTCCTAATAATAAAATGATACATACAATATCTGCCTCTAAATTTAACAACAACAAAATAGATTCTATTCCAAGCAAATATGTTATTGATACTATTGATAAAGTAATTCAATAAGATCAGATTAAATTGGACAACATAAATTTCGATCTTTAAACATGATTGAATAATATGTTTAAATTTGAAAAACTAGTATTTGGTGATTTAGGTTGGGGAGATGAGTTTCTATTAGCAATGCTCATGACAATAGTGGTTAGTATTTTGTCTATGGGACTTGGAATTTTTATAGCAATTTTTGCAGCTTGGGCAAAATTAACTTCTTCAAAAATATTAAAATTTATTTCAAGTTTTTATACTACTGTGATTAGAGGCATTCCAGAATTATTAGTGATATATTTAATATTTTTTGGAGGAAGTGCTTTAGTCATGAAAATAGCTAAGGTATTTGGATATAATGGTTATATAGAGTTAAATGCACTTACAATTAGCGTAATAGCTATTGGAATTATCTCTGCAACATATTCAAGTGAAGTTTTAAGAGCAGCATATTTGTCAATTCCCAAAGGTCAAGCTGAAGCTGCTAAATCTCTTGGTCTATCTAGATGGCAAATTTTTTTAAAAATATTAACTCCACAAATATTAAGACACGCTATACCTGGTCTGGGAAATGTATGGCAGGTAACTTTAAAAGATACATCTTTAATTTCAGTAACTGGATTGGTAGAAATAATGAGACAAACACGAATAGCATCAAATGTGGAACATTCCCCTTTAACTTTTTTAATAACAGCGGCTTTCCTTTACCTGTTTCTAACAACCTTTTCTTCTAAATTTTTTAATTTTTTAGAAAGAAAAACAAAAAAAGGTTATGCATAAATGCTCTTTAATATCATATCATATATAACTGAAACTTTAATTTATAAAAATTTTATATTAGTTTTTAGTGCATTAGATGAAACTTTGTTATTACTTTTGATTTCTTTGCCATTAGGTTTTGTTCTTTCATTAATTTTTGCTTTAGGGAGAATATCTAAATATACTATAATTTCAAGGGCAGTAGCCAGTTACATCTTTACAATTAGAGGAACTCCATTGCTTGTACAAATTTATTTAATTTATTTTGGTTTAGGATCTATAAAAGCAGTAAGAGAAAGTATTTTTTGGGTATTACTTAAAGAGCCTTTTTGGTGTGGTGTTTTAGCATTAACTATTAATACTGTTGCATACGGTGCCGAAATATTTAGGGGAGGAATACAATCAGTAACAAAAGGACAAATAGAGTCTGGACAAGCCTTAGGTTTTTCAACAATAAAATTATATAGGCGAATAGTCTTCCCAATTGCTTTAAGACAAGTTCTTCCTACTTATGGCAATGAATTAATTCTTATGGTTAAAGCAACTTCATTAGTAAGTTTAACAACTTATATGGAGATGACTGGTATTGCTAGAAAAATTATGGCCAAAACATTTGCCCCAGTTGAAGCTTTTGTAGCTGCAGGTATACTTTATTTATTTTTAAATTTTTTAATGGTTCAATTAGTGCAATACCTAGAATGGAAATACAATCCTCATCTCAGATTAAATAATTAATTTAAACAAATTAAATTATATACCCAATAGCATCAATTACACTTTTCAAATATGAGTATCCTTTTTGAGCATATATATATGGGTTTGCTTTATCTGGGTCTTGTTCAGCTTCAATTACTAGCCATTTATTATATTTATTTTCATATAAGATTTTAAGCAAAGGCAAGTAATCTATACATCCATCGCCAGGAACAGTAAAAACACCTTTTAAAAAAGAGTCTCTAAAACTTAAGTTATTTGACAAGGAAATTTCTAAAATATCTTTTCTAATATCCTTACAATGTACATGATTAATGCGCGAGATATATTTTTTTAAAATATTTTCATAATTTGCTTCTGCAAATAGTAAGTGACCAGTATCATAAAGAAGAAAAGTTTTGTCATTAGTTTCGTTGATAAATTTGTCTACATCTGTTTCAGTTTGAATAATTGTACCCATATGTTCGTGATAAGACATTGGTAAACCTATATCAAATAACCTATTAGAAATTTCAGATATTTTTTTTCCATAAGGTGTCCACTCATTATCTTCTAATTTTGGTCTAGACTTTAAAGGCATATCCCCAAAACTTTGAATAGAGTCAGATACATCAGCAAAAACAAAAACATCAGATTTAACAAATTTAAGAAGATCTATATGATCTTTCATAGCAGACCATTCTTCTTCTACAGATCTTTTTCTTAGTAATGAGCCATACCATCCACCAGGCATTTTTAATCGATATTTATTTAATAAAAACTTTATTATGCCAGGATTACGAGGAAATTTTCCACCAAGTTCAATTCCACTAAATCCAGATTTAGAGGCTTCTTCTAGGCAAGTTTCTATTGGGGTATCTCCTCCAAGTTCTGGCATATCATCATTACTCCAGGCTATTGGTGCTATTCCTAAATTAATTTTCATAATCTTTTATATTATTATAATTATTTATATATTTCATTATTTAAAAGTATAATTTAAATAAATAAATAATGAAAGTTTTAATAGTTGATGGAAATGAAAAATCTGCATCTGATCTATATACTGAGCTTGGTATGCTTACTCAATATGAAGTATATAAAAAAGTTTTAGAGAATATTTCGGATATAGAATTAGATATTGTAGTTATTCATCCTGCAAATCTTAACGATTTTTTACCTAAAGGAATAAATTTGGATGATTTTGATGGCATAGTTTGGACAGGTAGTGTTCTAAATATATATGATTATGGCCCATCTATAGAACGTCAAATCGATTTAGCAAAAAATCTTTTTACTAAAGAAAACAAAATATTTGGTAGTTGTTGGGGCTTGCAAGTATTAGCAACTGCTGCTGGAGGAACTGTAAGGAAGAATCCTAAAGGATTAGAAGCAGTGATTGCTAAAAACATAACTATAAATGAAAAAGGAAATAATCATCCAATGTATAAAGGAAAACCAAAAGTTTTTGATTCTTTTTGTTGGCATTACGATGAAATAGAAAAGTTGCCTAATGAAACAATAGTATTGTCTTCTAATGATCAGAGTAAGGTGCAATCTATTTCTTTTTCAAAAAATCAATCTAAAGTATGGGCAGTTCAATACCATCCCGAATTTAATTCTCAATGGATGTCTGGATTAATGAATCAGAGAAAAGAATTATTATTGGATAATAAAATTTTTTCTACTGAAGAAGATTATGAAAAATTATATTTCTTTTTATCAAATATATTTAAAAATTATAAACTAAAAGATGAATTATCAATATCAGATACTTTAATTATTGATAAAATTCACACTATTGAACTTAAAAATTGGTTAGAGTATCTTAAGAATGAAATTTAATTAATAATTTTGTAGCTTCTTGCCATCTAAAAAATTGTTTTTTTATAATTGATTTATTTATTTTTGAATTATATATTTTTTTTCTATCCAAAAGTTTAGAGATTTCATCTATATTTTTTATTAAACCACCATGAATTCCAGATAAATAGGCGACACCAAGAGAAGTAGTTTCAGTATTATTTGGTTTAATTATTTTCATTTGTAAAATGTTTGATAAACTTTGAACAAAATTATTATTTTTTGTCATACCTCCATCTACTCTCATTTCTTTAATTTTAATTTTTGAATCTTTTTCCATACAATGAATTAATTCCAATGTTTGAAAACTTAAGCTCTCTAATATTGATTTAACTATTTCATTTCTGGATGTATTTCTTGTTAAACCAAAAAAAGCACCTCTTACTTGTGGTTGCCAATGAGGTGCGCCTAAGCCAGTTAGCGCTGGTATTGCAATTACATTTTCATCTTTATTTGCATTTGAGTAAAGCTCGTCTGTATCTTTGGAATCTTTAAACATTAATAATTTATCTCTTAACCATTGTATTGAAGAACCAGCAACAAATATACTTCCTTCATAACAATACATTTTTTTATTTCCTATTTTATAAGCTACGCTAGTTAATAGTTTATTTTTTGATATCTTAAATTTATTACCAATATTCATTAATAGAAAACAACCTGTTCCATATGTACTTTTAGCTTTTCCTAAAGTAAAACATGTATGACCTATAGCTGATGCTTGTTGATCTCCTGCCATACTTCCAATATTTATCGGTGATCCAAAAATTTTTGTATAACCAAAATCATACACATTTGGTTTAACTTCAGGTAAAATTTTATGGGGTATTTCAAGAAGTTTAAGTATTGATTTAGACCATTCTTCTTTTTTTGAGTCATAAAGCATCGTTCTAGATGCGTTTGTAATATCAGTAAAATGAGATTTTTTTTCTGTCAAATTCCATAATAACCAAGTATCAATTGTCCCAAACAATAGTCTATTTTCTTTTAATAATTTTTTAGTTTTTCTTACATTATCTAACAGCCACTTAATTTTTGTTGCTGAGAAATATGGATCAATTACTAATCCAGTAATTTTTTGAATTTTAGAAGCTAATTTCTTATTTATTAATTTTTTGCACATGGGTATGGTTCTTCTATCTTGCCATACAATAGCTTTATATACTGGTTTACCAGATAGTTTATCCCAAAGAACAGTTGTTTCTCTTTGATTTGCTATACCTATTGAAATAATTTCAGAGCATTTTATATCATTTTTCTTTATTAGTTTTTTTATTAAAAATTTAATATCTTTAAATATTTCTAGAGGGTCATGTTCTACCCAACCATTTTTAGGAAAGAATTGACTAAATTCTTTTTGTAAAATATCAATAACATGAAATTTTTTATTATATAATATAACCTTAGAACTAGTAGTTCCTTGATCTATAGAAACTATAAATTTTTTCATTAAAAATTATATATCTAGGTTATTTATAAAGTTAGCATTTTCTTGAATAAAATTAAATCTTGTCTCTGCTTTTTTCCCCATTAATGCCTCAAAAAGTTTTTCAGTTTGTTTAGTATATTTAATACCATCAGCTAATTTTAATTGTATTAAAGACCTTTTTTCAGGATCCATTGTTGTATCTTTTAATTGATTAGCTGGCATCTCTCCCAACCCCTTAAAACGTGTAAGTTGTGGCGATCCCTTATTATCATTAAGTATTTTGTCTTTATCTTTTTCATTGTAAGCAAAAAAATTTTCTTGGTTATAAGAAATTTTATATAATGGAGGCATTGCTAAATAAAGTTTTCCTTCTTCAATAATTTTTCTCATATATTTGTAAAAAAAGGTAATTAATAAAGTAGCTATATGAGATCCATCAACATCTGCATCTGTCATCAAAATAATTTTTTCATATCTTAATTTAGATAATTGAAAGTTTTTTCCTAGTCCACAACCAAGAGAATGAACAAGATTTTGAATTTCATTATTATCTGCAATTTTTGATAATGAAACGCTATAAACATTTAAAATTTTTCCTTTAAGAGGTAGAATGGCCTGAGTAGATCTAAATCTTGCTTGTTTTGCTGATCCTCCAGCACTATCTCCTTCAACTATAAAGAGTTCGGTATTCTGTATTGTGTTGTTAGTACAATCTACTAATTTTCCAGGCAACCTATTTTTTTCTTTTATAGATTTTCTATCTAATTTTTTTATCTTTGATAAATCTGTTCTTAATAAAGCACGCTCAATTAAAATTTCTATAATTTTTAATGATTCTCTTTTATTACTATTTAACCACAGCAAAATTTGGTTTTGCAATAATTCCTCTAATTGTTTTTGTAATTTTGGCATTGTAATTCTTTTTTTTGTTTGTCCTTCAAAGCTTGGAGAATTAATAAAAATAGAAATCAAGGTATCAGTATAATCAAATATGTCATTGATATTTATATTTTGATATTTAGTTAATTGATTTTTAATACTAAAAATTTTAATTGCCTTCATGAAAGAATTTTTAAGAGCATTCTCATGAGAACCACCATCTGGAGTTTCAATGGTATTACAAAAAGACATTAAAGAAGATTGTTCTAATTCATTAAAGGATATATAAATTTCACATTTTTCATTGGTATTAAAAGTCATAGATACATAAAAATCTTTATTTGTAATTTTTTTTCTTTGTTTAAAATTTGATTGCATAAAGTCTGCAATTCCCTTTACATATAAAAACTCTTCTTTATCTGGGGTTTTATCTTTGATTAATTCTTTGTTTATATTAAAATTAATTTTAGTATCTTTTACTAAAACAGCTTTCATTTTAATAAAGGAGTATAGTTTTTTAGGAGAAAATAATATACTTTCAAAAATTTCTTTGTCTGGAATAAACTTAATTTCAGTGCCTTTAAGATTTTTATTACATTTTTCTATTTTTACTTTTGTTTTTGCCTTACCCTTAGAATATATTTGAGAATATAATTTAGATTTTTTATAAATTTTAACTTCAAGTTTTTCACTAAGTGCGTTTACAACTGATACACCAACTCCATGAAGTCCTCCTGAAGTTTTATAAGCATTGTTTGTAAATTTTCCTCCCGAGTGGAGAGTTGTTAAAACAATCTCAAACGCTCTTTTATTTTTATATTTAGGATGAAAATCTATAGGGATACCTCTACCATCATCTTTAATAGTAATTGAATTATCTAAATTATATTTAAAATCAATTTTTTTGGCATATCCAGCAACTACTTCATCTATTGAATTATCTAAAATTTCATTAACAAGATGATGCAATCCATCAATATTAGTATTTCCTATGTACATCCCAGGTCTTTTTCGAACTGGAAGCAAGCCTTCTAGCACCTCAATATCTTTTGCACCATAGGTTTTGCTTTTAGCCATAAATATAAATTATTTATCAAAATTATTTAATATTTGACATAAAAAAAACCGCTATGATACATTCAAAGCGGTTTTTTTAAAAAAATTAATTATAATTATACGTCGTAATATAAATTAAATTCATATGGATGAGGTCTAAGATCCATTGGGCTTACTTCATTTTCTCTTTTGTAAGATATATATGCCTCAATGTTATCTTTTGTAAATACCCCGCCTTGAAGTAAATATTTGTGATCTTTTTCCAGTGCATTTAATGATTCAGCTAAAGAACCAGGAGTTGAAGGAATTTTAGCGAGCACATTTGCAGGTGCTTCATAAATGTTAATATCGGTTGGCTTTCCAGGATTAATTTTATTTTTAACTCCATCTAAACCTGCCATTAGAATTGCTGAAAATGCAAGATATGGATTTGAAGAAGGATCTGGACATCTGAACTCTACCCTTTTAGCTTTTGGACTTGCAGTATAGTTATTAGGTATCCTTACTGATGCAGTTCTATTTGCTTGAGAATAAGCTATATTAACTGGAGCTTCAAAACCAGGAACTAATCTTTTATAAGAATTAGTAGTAGGTGCACAAAAAGCTAATAAAGATGGAGCGTGCTTTAATATTCCACCAATGTAATGTAATGCAAAATCGCTTAAATCAGCATAATTACCTTTTTTATACATTAAGGTTTTATTTTTTTTCCATATACTGGAGTGAACATGCATACCAGATCCATTATCTTCGAAAAGAGGTTTAGGCATAAAAGTAGCAGTCATTCCATATTGCTTCGCAACATTTTTAACGACATATTTATATCGAAGAAGATCATCAGCCATTGATAATAGTGGAGAAAATTCTAAATCAATTTCACACTGACCACCTGTTGCAACTTCATGATGAGAAGCCTCAACATTTATACCAATTTCTTCCATTGTTAATACCATTTCAGTTCTAACATCTTGTAAACTATCAGATGGAGGGAGAGGAAAGTAGCCCCCTTTATGTCTTGGCTTATGTCCTAGGTTTGGATTTTCATCCTTTCCTGTATTCCAAGCTCCTTCAGTAGAATCAACTTCATGAAATGAAAAATTAGAACCAGAATCATATTTTATATCATTAAAAACAAAAAATTCTGCCTCAGGTCCAAAATATGCAGTATCACCCAGGCCAGATGATTTTAAATATTTCTCTGCTTTTTTTGCTATGTATCTAGGATCTTTTTCATAGCTTTCATAACTTATAGGGTCAACTACATCACAGTAAAATGCAATTGTTTTTTCGGAGTAAAAGGGATCTATATAAGCTGTAGTAACATCTGGCACCATAGCCATGTCACTATTTTCTATAGATTGAAAACCTCTTACTGATGAACCATCAAAACCTACTCCATCTTTAAATAAATCTTCTTTAAGGAATTTAATTGGTATCGATATATGATGAGTTGAACCAGGCATATCAGTGAAACGAAGATCAACCATTTTAATATCTTCATTTTTTATTTTTTTTAAAAGTTCTTTAGGTGTTTTACAGTTATATTTCATATTTACCTCACACTTTAAAAAACTATACTCATAATTGAGTATAGTTTAATTCTATTCATGCTCTAGTTATGAAATCTGCTTTATGCGCGTTCCTTCAGCTGATGCCTACTTCCGACCTTGGCAAAGGTTGAACGATTTATAACTTTTGCATGCGTTCCTTCGATCGTTTGATCTACTTCCGATTTAAATAAATTTAAATTGAACGATTATTGTCTTTTTATTGATTTTTTAATTCTTGTAAAGTTAAATTAGACAGCATCACTGCCTTTTTCTCCTGTTCTAATTCTTACTACTTGATCAATAGTGTAAATAAATATTTTTCCATCTCCAATTTTTCCTGAATATGCAGCATTTTTTATAGTCTCTAATGCCTTTTCCACAATCTTCTCTTCAATAATTAACTCAATTTTAATTTTTACTCTAAATTCATCATCATAATCAAGATTGTTTTTTAAGCCTTCATCCTGTCCTCTTTGGCGACCAAATCCTTTTACATCTGATACAGTCATACCTGTTAAACCTATTTCATGAAGAGCATCCTTCACATTAGATAATTTTGATGGCTTAATTATTGCTTCAATTTTTTTCATATTTTTGACAATCTATAAATTGCTTTTTCTATATTTTCTATAGAATTTGCATAACTGAGCCTAATGAAATCATTTACACTATCTCCAAAACTAGTTCCTGGAACTACAGCTACACCATATTTTTCTAATGCAAGATCTGCAAATTCTTTTCCAGACATGTTTGTATCGGAAATATTTGGAAAAGCATAAAAAGCCCCCCCAGGTTTAAAACATTTTATTCTTTCAAGGTTGTTTAATTTTTCATAAATAAAATTTTTTCTTTTTTCAAATTCTCTAGATATTTTTACTACCTCATCTTGATTACCTTTCAATGCTTCAATACCAGCATATTGACTTATTGAATTAGGACATGAATGATCATTTACACAAAGTTTATTTGCAAAATCATATATTTTTTCTGGCCAAACACTCCACCCAAGTCTCCAACCAGTCATACAATATGTTTT
This sequence comes from uncultured Alphaproteobacteria bacterium, assembly GCA_902577425.1. Taxonomy (GTDB): domain Bacteria; phylum Pseudomonadota; class Alphaproteobacteria; order HIMB59; genus MarineAlpha5-Bin3. The sequence goes on from CACGZD010000006.1 coordinate 80,945, forward strand.
GCTCCAACCTTCTAAGATTATTAAACGATCTTTAATTGACTCATATTTTAATAAAGTAGGCATAGAATTATTTTCAAAAATAATTTTGCTATAAATTTCATCACTTAAAATAGCGATATTAGGATATTTTTCTAATAGATTAATCAATTTGTTTATTTTGTCTAAGCTCATGAATGACCCTGTAGGATTATTAGGATTATTAATTATTATAAGACTTGTTTTTTCAGTTATAATATCTTCAAGTTTATCAATGTTAATCTCAAAGTTATCTTTTTCATCTAAAACTAATGGTACCGCTTTAGCCCCACTATATTTAATCATAGATCTATAAATTGGAAAGCCAGGATCAGGATAAATAATTTCTTTGTTTTCTTCTCCAAAAATTAAAGCAGCAAAAAAAATTACTGGTTTACCCCCTGGAGTAATTAAAATTTTTTCTGGGCTTACAGATATTTGATAATTACTATAAATATATTCAGATACTGCCTCTCTTAAAGGTAGTATTCCATTAGATGGGGTATATCCATGATGTCCGTCCTGTATAGCTTTTTTTGCAGCTTCTAAAATATTTTGAGGAGTTGGAAAATCTGGTTGTCCAATTCCTAGATTAACTATATCTTTTCCCTCAGATTGTAATTTATTAGCTTTAGCTAGTATAGCAAAAGCAGATTCTGTTTCTAATTCAAATAATCTTTTGGAAACATGCATTCTTTTTGATATACCGGAAAATTATATAAAAAACACAAATTATTTATGGCGAACGTAGCTCAGTTGGTTAGAGCGCGGGCTTGTGGTGCCCGATGTCGAGGGTTCGAATCCCTTCGTTCGCCCCATTTTTTTTTACTTATAAATCTTATATTTAACCCTTTTTTAGCAGAAAATAGCTAAAATATTTATTAAATTTATATTCTTTGTTGTTTATTAATTGAGTTCAACATAAAAGCAAAAAATTAAAGGGCCGGTGGTGGAATTGGTAGACACGTAGGATTTAGGTTCCTATGCCGCGAGGTGTGAAGGTTCAAGTCCTTTCCGGCCTACCAAAGTAAGATTATGGATATTAAAGAAATTAATTCAAAAAAATTGTTCAAAGAATTTGAAATTCAAATTCCTTATAAAGATATTGATGATTCTATAAATGATAAAATTAAAGATTTAATACCTACCGTATCTTTGCCTGGATTTAGAAAAGGAAAAGCACCTCTTAATATTGTTAGAAAAAAATATGAAAATAATGTTCTTTCAGAAGTTATAGAAAAAATTGTTGACCAGAATACAAAAAAACTTTTAGAAGAAAAAAAACTTAAACCTTTCAGACAACCTAAGGTTGAATTAAAAAAATATGAAAAGAATCAACCAATAGAAATTTCAATAAAAATAGATCTTGAGCCAAGTATAGAAATTTCTTCTTTGGAAGAAATAGAATTGGTTAATAGGACTATTGATATAGATAAAAAAAGAGTTGATGAAAATTATAATCAATTTATCAATTCACAAAAACATTATCATAAAGTTAAAGATTCTAGACCTGCAAAGATGTCAGATAAAATCATTGCAAATATAACGACAAATGATGAATCAGTTCCGGAGTTTTTAAAAAATCAAAATAATATGCCTATTATTACAGATTCAGACTATCAGATACTACCCAATATAGGTTCTATATTAGTAAATAAAAAAGCAAAAGTAGGAGAAAAGATTAATTTAACATTTGATTTAAAAGAGGCTTTAAAACAAAAAGAAAAAAAAGAGGTTGAATTTGTAATAGAAATTATTTCTTTAGAATATCTTCATGAATTCAAAATTACTAAAGAATTTCTAGAAAAAAATAATCTTAAAGATGAAAAGCAATTAAAAGAAAATTTAAAACAAAATTTAATAAAACAATATGAAGATTCTCTAAAACAAATACAAAAAAAAGAATTAATGGATATTTTAGATAAAAAAAATAAATTTGATGTACCTGAAGGCATATTAGATGAAGAATTTAATTCAATTATGTTAAAATTAGATCAAGCTAAAAAAGATAACAATCTTGATGAAGATGATAAAAATTTATCTGATGAAGAATTAAAGAAAAGATATAAAAAAATAGCTTTGAGAAGAGTTAAACTTGCTGTTTTAATGCAGCATATAGCGAGTATTAATAAAATTACAGTAACAGAAAAAGAGTTAACTGAAGGTATGATTAATTATGCTTCTCAATACCCAGGTCAAGAAAAACAAATAATTGACTATTTCAAAAAAAACCCAACAAGTATTGAAACAATTCGCGGACCAATATTTGAACAAAAGATTGTAGATAGTATAATTTCAAAAGTTAAGTTGAAAAATGAAAAAATAGATATTAAAAAATTTGAAAAATTAAATATTGAAGTATTTCAAAATAAGGAAACTAAATGAAAGATCCAATAGACAATTTAACAAATAATTTAATACCAATGGTAGTAGAGCAATCATCAAGAGGAGAGAGGGCATACGACATTTATTCTAGACTCTTAAAAGAGAGAATTATTTTTCTTACAGGACCGATAGATGATAATATTGCAAGTTTAATTTGTGCTCAATTACTATTTTTGGAATCAGAAAACCCAAAAAAAGAAATTTCCTTTTACATTAATTCTCCTGGCGGGATAGTTTGGTCTGGCTTGGCAATGTATGACACTATGCAATATATATCATCAAAAATTATGACAATATGTATTGGTCAAGCAGCTTCTGCTGGTTCGTTATTACTAACTGCTGGAGATGATAATATGAGATATTCTTTACCCAATTCAAGAATTATGATGCATCAACCAAGTGGTGGTTATCAAGGGCAAGTAACAGATATTGAAATACAAACAAAAGAAATTATCAAAACAAAAAAAAGATTAAATGAAATCTATGCAAAACATTCAGGAAAAGACATAAAAGAAGTTGAGGAAATTATGGAAAGGGACAAATATTTTTCTCCTCAAGAGGCAATTAAATTTGGTTTAATTGATAAAATTGTTGAAAATAGAAAATAATGAATAAAAAAAATGAAAAAGATTCTTTATTCTGCTCCTTTTGTGGGAAAAGTCAGAAAGAGGTAAAAAAATTAATTGCAGGCCCTACAGTTTTTGTATGTGATGAATGTGTCGAATTATGCATGGATATAATTAAGGAAGATACTAAAAATAACAAAATCAAGATTAAACAAGATATACCAAAACCTAGAGAAATTAATTCTATATTAAATGATTATGTTATTGGACAAGAGGACGCAAAAAAAACTATGTCCGTAGCAGTATATAATCATTATAAAAGATTATCGAATATAACTGCCTCAGATATTGAAATTTCAAAATCAAATATATTATTAATCGGCCCTACAGGGACAGGCAAAACATTGTTAGCTCAAACTTTAGCAAGAATATTAGATGTTCCATTTACTATGGCAGATGCGACTAGTCTAACAGAAGCTGGGTATGTAGGGGAAGATGTAGAAAATATTATTTTGAAATTACTTCAAGCTTCTGATTACAATGTTGAAAGAGCTCAAAAAGGCATAGTATATATTGATGAAATAGACAAAATAGGTAGGAAAAGTGATAACCCTTCAATTACTAGAGATGTTTCAGGAGAGGGAGTTCAACAAGCATTGCTCAAGATAATGGAAGGTACAGTTGCTAGCGTTCCCCCTCAAGGAGGTAGAAAACATCCACAGCAAGAATTTCTGCATATAGACACTTCTAATATACTTTTTATATGTGGTGGCGCTTTCGCAGGTATAGAGAATATTATTAATTCAAGAATTAAAGGTACTTCTATAGGTTTTAACTCAAACCTTTCAAATTTTGAAAGTAGTAATATAGGTGATATTTTATCAAAGATAGAAAATGAAGATTTGTTAAAATTTGGCATGATACCTGAATTTGTTGGGCGTTTGCCTGTATGTGCTACATTAACAGAACTCAATGAAAAAATGCTTGTTCGTATTATGAAAGAGCCAAAAAACGCAATAACAAAGCAGTTTGAAGTTTTATTTAAAATGGATAATATTGATCTAGAAATAAAAAATGATGCTTTGATTGAAATTGCTAGTTTAGCTGTAAAAAGAAAAACTGGTGCTAGAGGTTTAAGATCAATCATGGAAGATTTATTAGTAGACTTAATGTATGAATCTCCAGATCAGAAAGATCTAAATAAAATAGTTATTAATAGTGATGTAGTAACAAAAAAAATTGAGCCAATGCTCGTATTTTCACCTAAGAGCAATGAAAAAATAGCTGTTAACAAATCTTGAAAATTAATAAATAATACATATTTTAATTAGATAATGAACTTAAATTCTATACCTGTTTTACCTTTAAGAGATATTGTAGTTTTTCCGCATATGGTAGCCCCTTTATTTGTTGGAAGAAAACCATCTGTCAATGCCCTCAATAATGTAATGATAAAAGATAAAAAAATTTTACTTGTTACTCAAATTAACCCTGAAGTTGATTCTCCTAATTCAGATCATCTTTATAAAGTTGGCACTTTAGCAAAAGTATTACAATTATTAAAACTTCCTGATGGAACTATAAAAGTATTAGTAGAAGGTTTAGAAAGAGTAAATATTAAAAAATTTGCTTCAAAAAATGATTTTTTAATTGCTGATTACTCGTCACTTAAGGTTAAGTCCAAAAATAATTCTAATATTAGAGCATTAGTTAAAATAATTTTGGAACAATTTGAATCTTATCAAAAAATCAATAAAAAAATATCTTCTGAAATAATAAGCAATTTAAAAACTTACAATGATTACAATAAATTAACTGATGTAGTAAGTGCCAATTTAAATATAAATTTAATACAAAAACAAGAATTATTAGAAATTACTTCCTTAGAAAAATCTTTAGACAAAATTTATGGTTATTTAATTGCTGAAATTGACTCAATGCAAATTGAGAAAAAGATTAAAGGTCGAGTAAAAAGACAAATGGAGAAAACACAAAAAGAATATTATTTAAATGAACAGATGAAAGCTATTCAAAAAGAATTAGGAGATAATGATGAAGTAGATGATATAACCGAGATAGAAAACAAATTAATAAAACTAAAACTTAGTTCAGAAGCTCGTGAGAAATGCAAATCAGAAATAAAAAAATTAAAAAATATGAGCCCAATGTCTGCAGAAGCCACAGTGATAAGAAATTATCTTGATTGGGTATTAAATATACCCTGGAATAATCCATCAACTATTTCTAAAAATATTAAAAAAGCTAAATTTATTCTAGAGTCTGATCATTATGGATTGGAAAAAGTAAAAGATAGAATTTTAGAATATTTGGCAGTTCAAAAAAGAATTAATAAGATTAAAGGCCCAATTTTATGTTTAGTTGGACCCCCAGGTGTTGGTAAAACTTCTTTAGGAAAATCTATTGCTAACTCTACCGGAAGAAATTTTGTTAGAATGTCACTAGGTGGAGTAAGAGATGAAGCTGAAATTCGAGGTCATAGAAAAACATATATTGGATCAATGCCTGGTAGATTTTTACAAGCTATGAAAAAGTCAAAGAGTTCTAATCCTTTAATTTTATTAGATGAAATTGATAAATTAGGCTCTGATTGGAGAGGAGATCCTTCTTCAGCCTTACTTGAGGTATTAGATCCTGAACAAAATAATAAATTTAATGATCATTATTTAGAGTTAGATTATGATTTGTCTGATGTTATGTTTGTTTGTACTGCCAACACCCTTAATATCCCTGCTGCCTTATTAGATAGAATGGAAATAATTAGGATACCAGGTTATACTGAAAATGAAAAAAATCAAATTGCAAAAAAATACCTAGTACCCAAACAAATTAAAAATAATGGATTAAAGAATTACGAAATAAATTTTAATTCAACTTTAATCAAACAAATTATAAGATTTTACACAAGAGAGGCAGGTGTAAGAGGTTTAGAAAAAGAAATCTCAAAAATATGCAGAAAAGTTGTTAAGGATTTAGAAACTAAAACAAAAAGAAAAATTTTATTAGATAAAAAATCTATAAAAAATTATTTAGGTGTCGAAAAGTTTAGAAATAATGAGATTGAAAAGAAAAACTTGATAGGAGTAACAAATGGTTTAGCTTGGACAGAGGTAGGTGGTGAAATATTATCTATTGAAGTGCTTTTATCAATTGGAAAAGGTAAATTGACAATTACAGGAAAGCTTGGAGATGTAATGAAAGAATCTATTCAAGCTGCTTGCTCATATGTTAGATCTCAAGCTTTAAGTCTTGGAATTAATCCGCTAGATTTTGATAAATATGACATTCATGTTCATGTTCCTGAAGGAGCTACTCCAAAAGATGGGCCTAGTGCTGGGATAGCTATTTTTAATAGCCTTGTTTCATCATTAACTGGAAATAAAATAAGGAAAGATATTGCTATGACAGGAGAAATAACCTTGAGAGGCAGGGTTCTTCCTATTGGAGGATTAAAAGAAAAATTATATGCTGCTTCAAGAGCAGGCATTAAAACTGTTTTAATTCCTGAAGAAAACAAAAAAGACTTGAGTGAAATCGACAAAGATATTGTTCGTAGTATTAAAATTGTAAGCATTTATGATGCCAAATCAATTCTTGAATATAGCTTGGTTAAACCTATAACACCTCTTAATTTGAGCGAATCAGATATTATTAAATCTCAAAAATCTCCCATTTCTTCAGTAAATATAGATAAAACTAGCACTCATTAATTCATATATATAGCCATTATTTTATTATTTTCCTTATATTCTGGGATTATTTAAATTAAATTATTGACTTATATCCATTCAAAATAATATCACCTTTACAAGATATAATTAAAGGAGTCTAAAGTGAATAAAAATGATTTAATAGCTTCAGTAGCTTCATCAGCTGGTTTATCCAAATCTGATGCAACTCGCTCAATTGAAAGTTTTTTAGATGCCGTTACTAACGCTCTAAAACGTGATGAAAAGGTAAGTATTGTTGGTTTTGGAAATTTTAGTGTTAGTCACAGAAAAGCAACTACTGGAAGAAATCCAAGAACTGGAGAGTCTATACAAATCCCAGCTTCAAAAAGACCAAAATTTACTGTGGGAAAAGCTTTAAAAGATGCAGTAAACAATTAAGTTTTATTTAATTTTTCTTGCACCGGCTGTTAAATATGATTAACAGCCGGTTTTGTTTTGGGTGTTTAGCTCAGTTGGTAGAGCATCTCGTTTACACCGAGAGGGTCGGGAGTTCGAGTCTCTCAACACCCACCATACGCGCGGGAGTAGTTCAGTTGGTTAGAACGCCTGCCTGTCACGCAGGAGGTCGCGGGTTCGAGTCCCGTCTCTCGCGCCATTTATTCAATACTGTTCTTGTCAGTATAACTTGTATAATTTTGTAAATATATTAGTTATCCCTTTATAATTTTGATACTATATAGTTAGTTGTGACAATTTTTTTACAGGAATATCTTCCGATATTAATTTTTATTTTTATTGGACTTGGAATTGCAATAGGTATGACTTTGCTATCTTTTATAGCAGGTGAATCTAAACCCGACAGTGAGAAGCTATCTGCATATGAATGTGGATTTGAAGCTTTTGATGATGCTCGAGGAAGATTTGATGTAAGATTTTATTTAGTAGCTATTCTATTTATAATTTTCGATTTAGAAGTCGCTTTTCTCTTTCCTTGGGCAATCTCTTTGGGTTCAATAGGCCTGTTTGGTTTTTGGTCCATGATGATATTTTTACTAATTTTAACTATTGGTTTCATTTATGAATGGAAAAAAGGGGCCTTGGAATGGGAATAGATGATTTCCAATCAATAGAAGAAGTTCAAAAGGATGTAAGACAAAAAGGTTTCTTGTTAGCTAGATATAATGATTTGCTAACTTGGGCTAGAACTGGATCTTTATGGCCTATGACATTTGGATTAGCTTGCTGTGGAGTGGAAATGATGCATGCTTACATGAGTCGTTATGATTTAGATAGATATGGTGTTATTCCAAGAGGTAGTCCAAGACAATCAGACGTAATGATAGTAGCTGGGACCCTTACAAATAAAATGGCTCCAGCTTTAAGAAAAGTTTATGATCAGATGCCTGAACCTAGATGGGTTATCTCTATGGGCTCATGTGCAAATGGAGGAGGTTACTATCATTATTCTTATTCTGTTGTAAGAGGATGTGACAGAATTGTACCAGTAGATATTTAT
>CACGZD010000007.1 GCA_902577425.1 uncultured Alphaproteobacteria bacterium
AATATCGAATAGAAAAGAAATAATTAAAGCTATATTGACAATCCAAAAGCTAATAAAACCTATACCCATTCCTTCATAAATAAAAATTTTTATAGGATAAAAAGTAATTTTAGTCCTAAAATATAAAATAATTAAGGCTCCTATTATTAAAGTTAGGTAAAGTGATGAACTTCTTGAAAATTTTTCTTTAAACAAAAAACCATTTAAAATTTCAAATGGATATACATAAATAAAATATGAAATAATAAAAATAACTAAATAAAAAGTTGAATCTTGGTAAATTTTTTTCATTAAATTAAATTAAAAAAAAACATTAATGATAATAATACCAATATAATAGCTATCCAAATTGAAAGATTTTGTAAAAATGTTTTGAAATTAGAATTACTATTTATAAAACTAGGTGCAACAAGTAAGAAAACACCTAATAGATAAATGATTGCAATATATTTATTAAAAAAAAAATCCAATTTTTTATTCTTTTATTAGTTCGCTCATTAATAAATCTCCCTTACCATTCTTAACTGCTTCTTCATAAATTGATTTTGTTAAATGAGATAATTTATCAGCATTTGGAATGTCAGACATTAATTCATTAATATAGGTTAAGTCTTTTACGGCATTCTTAACTGAAAATACATATCCTGTATAATCACCATTGATAGCTTTATCAGCAATTCTATTTAAAGCACCTGAATTTCCACTACCAAGTTTAGCTACATCATATAGCTTTTGCAAATCTATATTTAAATGATTTGCAGCTTTTAAAGTTTCTATTACAAATGTTGTAGTACCTAATGATAAAAAATTACTTAACAATTTTGCTTTTGCACCTTTGCCAATTTCACCAAAATATATTGCTTCTTTACAAAAATTTAATAAAATTTTTTTAGCATCTTCATAATCTTCTTTTTTTGATCCAACAATGGCCCCTAGTATGCCTTGCTCAGCTTGAACAGGTCCGCCCATTACCGGTGCTTCAACATATTTTATTTTATTTGAAGATAATAAATTATTAATTTCTATTGAACCGTTAGAATGATGAGTTGTGATATCTATTATCATTGTATCAATTTTTAAATAAGGTTTTAATTTATTAATTATTTCTAATACTATTGGTGTATTGGTTACACACATGATAATAATATTACTGAAATCACAAAGATCTTTATAATTTTTTAATTCTTTAGCACCTTGAGCTAACAATTTATCAATTGGATTACGATTTTTATTACATATTACCGATAAATTATAATTATTCTTAATAAGATTATGTGCCATTCCATATCCCATATATCCAGCACCAATAAAACCTATACAATTTTCTTTCATTTATACTCCTTAGATAATTTATCTGATCTATAAACTACAAAAATTACAATAATAAGTAAAGGAATGCATAAAATATTAGTAATTTTCCAACCATAAAGATTTAGAATAAATCCTGCTAGAAGTGCTCCTGTTGCTTGCGTTGTGAATACTGAAAAATCATTTAATCCTTGAGCTTTAAATTTTTCATGTGGTTCATAAGATAAAATTAATAAACTAGTACCAGATACAAATAAAAAATTCCAACCTAGACCTAATAACATTAAAGAAAATAAATAATTATAAAAATTATGACCAAGAAAATTAATAAATATACATATAAAGAAGAATACAATGCCAAAATACATTATTTTACTATGTCCATATTTATTAATTAATGAGGCAGTAAATAAAGAAGGTAAAAACATAGATAAAATATGCGCTTGAATGACAAATCCAGTTTTATTTATACTCATACCGTCAAAAATATGCATACTTATAGGTGTTGCTGTCATTAAAAAGGACATAGTTGCATATCCTATTGCAGCCCCTACTACAGCTTGAGTAAATTTTGGTTGAAGTAATAGTTCATTATAATTTCTTGTAATCTTTTTTTTATCTATATATTCATTATTTGACTTTTCATTTGTATAAAAAATAAAAAAGAAAATTGGTATTATTGTCAAAAAGGATAAAAATAAATAAGATCCAGTATAAGTAGAAGTAGAAATTATATCTTTAGTTAATGAAGCTATATTTGGACCTAATAATGCTCCTAACATACTTGCTAAAAGAATAGCTGAAATAGATTTAGGAATATATTTTTTTTTTACACTTTCAGCAGCTGCAAATCTGTATTGAGAACTAAAAGCAGTTCCTAAACCTACTAAAAAATTTGAAAAACAAAATAATATAAAGAAGAAATTTATAACTGAAAAAGCTGCTAACAAACCTGCAAAGGACGTAATTATACATCCAATCATAAAACCTAATTTACGTCCTATTTTGCTCATTAAAAATGCTGCAAATATTGAACCCAACGAAGTTCCTACAATCATTAAAGCTACAGGTAAAGTAGCTAATGTTTTAACGCTAGTCATAGATGAGCCTACAATTCCACTTAAAAAAACAGTTATAGGAGCTGCTGTAAAAGAAAATACTTGAGATAATACAAGTAGTAACAGGTTTTTATTAAACACAAGTAGCTAATACAGTAAAAAGAAATAAATTTAAAAAATTTTATTAATTAAATATTATTTATTCCACCAACTAAGTGACATACATTTTGAAATTTTAAAGATTGACATATCTGTACTGCTAAAGAAGATCTTTCTCCTACAGCACAGTAAAATACTATTTTTTTATTAACTAATTTTTTTGCATTATCCTTAAAATACTGCTGAAAAGAAGAATAAGGGATATTTGTAGAATTTTTTAAAGATGGTTTTTTTTCAATTTCTGACTTTTCTCTAAGATCTATTAGAAGGGTATTATCAATAGAACACATCTTAATTAAATCTTTGTAATCAATTCCATTTAATTGTTTTTGTAAATCTATTTTTAAACCCATAGATTTATTGGTAGGAACAGCTATATCCATCATTTTTGGATTTGATAAATTCAAATTTTCCATGATTTTTGCATATTCATGGGATGAGGACACTTGAAGTCTAGGGTTAAAGTTTTTTTCCTCCCCTATTGTGCTAACATTTTCTCCTTTATAATCATGAGCTGGATAAACAAATGTTTCTTCTGGTAATTTTAATAATCTATCAAAAATTGAATGATATTGTTCATAAGAATTGCCATTTTGAAAATCAGTTCTGCCAGTTCCTTTTATTAGTAAAGTATCGCCAGTAAAAACTCTATCGTTCATTAAAAAACTATAAGAGTCATCAGTATGTCCAGGGGTATATAAAGCTTGTAAAGTAATATTTTCTATAGAAATATTTTCATTATCTTTGACATGCATAGATACAACATCTGCAGGAGCTTGTTCTCCCATAATAGTAATACATTTCGTCCTATCTCTTAATTCTGCTAGTCCAGAAATATGATCAGCATGAATATGTGTATCGATAACCTTTACTAAACGTAATTCTAATTGTGTTAGCAAACTTATATATTGATCAGTTTTTTCCAATACTGGATCAATGATAAGAGCTTCCCTGCCCCTTCCGCTAGAAATTATATAAGTGTATGTAGATGAAATATTGTCAAATAATTGCCTAAATATCATTTATATATTAATTATAATTATCATTTATATATTAATTATAATATAGATTGTAAGATTATAAAATAATAAAGAAAAATCTTATTTATATAAAATTATAAAGGAGGATCTTATTATGACATTAAGAATTAATGACATTGCACCAAATTTTACTGCTAGCAGTACACAAGGTGAAATTAATTTTCATGACTGGATTGGTGATGGTTGGGCTGTATTATTCAGTCATCCAAAATACAAAACTCCTGTATGCTCAACAGAACTTGGAGAAGTAGAAAAACTTGCAGATGAATTTGCAAAAAGAAATGTAAAAACTATTGGTTTAAGTGTTGATACTGTTGATGAAACATCTTCTTGGCTTGATGATATCAATGACATTGCAGGTGCTAAGCCAAGTTTTCCAATTATTGCCGATACAGATATGGCAGTTTCAAAATTATATAATATGTTACCTACTTCTGAAGAAGGATCATCAGATGGAAGAACTGCATTAGATAATGAAACCGTTCGCACTGTATTTATCGTAGGTCCAGATAAAAAAATTAAACTTTATTTGACTTATCCTATGACGACAGGAAGAAATTTTAACGAAATTTTAAGAGTAATTGACTCGATGCTCCTTACTTCATCTCATCCTGTTGCAACTCCAGTTAATTGGAATAAAGGAGAAGAAGTTATCATTAAACCATCGGTGAAAGATGAAGAGGCTAAAAAATTATTTCCAGATGGCTGGACAACAATCAAACCATATCTAAGAAAAATACCAGATCCTTCAAAATAATTTTTAAAGTAGCACTATTGTTATTTAATTAGTGCTACTTAATTAATATGATCCAATGAAACATAATTTTGTTTTTTAATTTCTTTTTGAGAAAAACTTGTCTGCATATTAATACATCCAGTTTCATTAATTAGAATTTGCTGAAATTCATCATATTCATCCATGGATGGAGATAAAATTTTTAATATATAATCACTAGATCCAGCTACTCTATGAGTTTCAATTATTTGATCATATTTATTTATAATTTTCGTAAATTTTGTTAACCATTCTTTTGTGTGATTAGGAATCGAAATAGATAAAAAAGCTATAAGGGGCAAATTAACTTTTTTATTATTAATTACTGTAATTCTAGATAAAATTATTCCCTCTTTTTCCATTTTTTTAATTCTATTCCAACAAGGAGTTATAGAAATACCCACTTTCTTAGATAATTCAGTAAGAGGAATATTCGCATCTTTTTGCAAAATAGATAAAATTTGTTTATCGATATTATCAGTCATATAGTTATTATACCATTATATAGAAAAATTTTCTATAAATATTAAAATATAAAGAATATTTAAGAAAAATATGGTCTTTTTTATCTATAATTTAGAAATATATTCCAAATTTAAACAGTATTTGATTTTCAGATTGTACGCTGTTCATAAACAAAAAGTACTAAAGAGAAAGGATAAAATATGACTACAAAATCTTATCACCCAGAAACTATAGCCCTTCATGGAGGAAGCTATAGAAAAGATGAAACTACTAATTCGGTAGCTGTGCCTATATATCAAACAACTTCATATCAATTTGATAATCAATTACATGCTAGTAATTTATTTTCATTAAAAGAATTAGGAAATATTTATACAAGAATTATGAATCCAACTAATGCAGTTCTAGAGGAAAGAATGGCACAATTGGAGGGAGGTATAGCTGGTTTAGCAGTATCTTCTGGTCAAGCAGCTTCTGCATTAGCTATTCAAAATTTATGTCAAGCTGGTGATAATATAGTTTCTTCTACAGATTTATATGGAGGTACTTGGAATCAATTTGCCAATACCTTTAAACAATTAGGAATAGAAGTAAGATTTGCAGATCCTAGTGATCCAATGAATTTTGCTAAATTAACAGATAGTAAAACTAGAGGATATTATGCTGAAACTTTACCCAATCCAAAATTAAATGTATTTCCAATAGAAGAAGTTGCAAATATTGGTAAAAAAAATGGTATCCCTTTAATAGTTGATAATACTGCTGCACCTATAACATGTAAACCAATAGAACATGGTGCATCTATTGTTGTCTATTCTCTAACAAAATGGATTGGAGGACATGGTTCGTCCATTGGAGGAATGATTATTGATAGTGGAAAATTTAATTGGACAGAGTTTCCAGAAAGACAACCTTTATACAATACTCCTGATCCGAGTTATTGGGGATGGGTGTTAGGGAAGGTCGTTCCAGAAGCATTAGGAGCAAACTTAACTTATATAGTAAGAGCAAGATTTGTACTGTTAAGAGATTTAGGATCATCTTTATCTCCAACAAATTCATTCAATATAATTCAAGGTCTTGAAACTTTACCACTTCGCTTTAAAAAACATCAGGAAAATGCCCTATCGGTAGCAAAATTTCTTAAAAATCACAAAAGCATTAATAAAGTTATTTATCCAGGTTTTCACATTGGAGAAAATAAAAAAAGAGCTAATAAATATTTAGATGATGGATTTGGGCCATTAGTAGGTTTTGAATTAAAAGATGGTTTAGAGGCAGGTAAAAAATTTATTGATAGTCTTAAACTTCTTTATCATGTAGCTAATATTGGCGATGCCAGAAGTTTAGCTATTCATCCAGCTTCTACAACTCACTCTCAATTATCTCCTGAAGATCAAATTCGCTCGGGAGTAACTCCAGGATATATTAGACTTTCAGTTGGTATAGAAAATATTGAAGATATTCTTAATGATATTGATCAAGCTCTAAACGAGTCAAGTAAATCGGTTAAAAGTGCGGCTTAGTCTTTCCTCGTCTAATAGTCTTTAAGTCGCATTTTTTTAAATAAGGCAGTAAAATTTACTGCCTTATTTTTTATTTAGTTGTTTTTATTATTTAAATTATTCAATTAATACATATAAACAATTTATTATGACATCTAGCCACGATTATAAAAAAGACAAAAGAAATAATAAAATTAAGATTTTTATTAATGGAAAATTTTTAGATAGAAATAATGCAAAAATTTCTGTTTTTGATTCTGGATTTTTACTTGGAGATGGAGTTTGGAGTGGAATAAGACTTCATAATGGAAAATTATTATTTTTAAGAGAACATTTACAAAGATTATATGATGATGCAAAAGCTATTGCTCTAAAAATACATATTAGTAAGAAAGAATTAACAAAAAATATATTTCAAACAATCAAAAAAAATAAAATGCTATCTGATGTTCATATTAGATTAATAATATCAAGAGGATTAAAATCTACTCCATACCAAGATCCTTCGTTTACTATATCAAATCCAACTATTGTAATTATTCCTGAGTATAAAAAACCTGATGATAAATTATATAAAAAAGGATTAATTCTTAAAACTGTTACAACAATTAGAGGACCAAAAAATGTTCAAGATCCAGCATTAAACACACTTAGTAAACTTAATTGTATTTTAGCTTGTATAGAGGCAAAAAAAAATAATGCAGATGAAGCTTTAATGCATGATATAAATGGCAATATAGCAACTAATAATAGTACTCATTTTTTTTATATAAAAGATAATAAAGTATACACTTCGACAGGCAATTACTGTGTTAAAGGTATAACAAGAAAAAATGTCATTGATATATGTAAGGATAATAAAATAAAAATTTATCAAAAAAATTTTAAATTAAAAGATGTTATGAAAGCAGATGAAGCATTTGTTACAGGAACATTTGCAAATATCATTCCTGTAAAAAAAATTAATAACAAAAAATTTTCTATTAAAAAATCAAATTTAACTTTTGTCATTAGAAATTTATATCTTAAAAAAATTAATAACTATTAAAATAAGAAACAATGAATATATATATGTGGTCTGGACCTAGAAATCTAAGTACCGCATTAATGAGATCATTTGAAAATAGAGAGGATACAAAAGTATGGGATGAACCTTTTTATGCTTATTATTTAAAAGAGACAAAAAAAAATCATCCTTTAGCAAATGAAATTATTAATAAATATGAAACAGATTTAGATAAAATTATTAATTCAGTTACTAAAGAAAATGATTTTATCTATTTTCAAAAACATATGTCACATCATATACTTAATAAAATTCCAATAAACTGGATAAAAAAAGGGGTAAATTGTTTTTTAATTCGTCATCCCAAAGATGTTTTGTTATCTTATATTCAGAAAAATGATTTAATTGAATCAAATGATTTAGGATATCCTGCACAATTAAGATTATTTAATTATGTTAAAAATAGTAATAATAGAATATTAGTAATTGATGCTAAAGATTTATCAGCAAATCCAGAAATTATTTTAAAAAAAATATGCAAAAAAATTAATATTTCATTTACAAAGAGAATGTTGAATTGGCCTAAAGGTAGAAGAAATTCTGATGGAATTTGGGAAAAAATTTGGTATAAAAATGTAAAATCTTCAACTTCTTTTAATAAAATTTTAAATAAAGAATATGAAATTCCAAAAAAATATAATCAAATATATAATGAGTGTTTGGAAATTTATGATCAACTCAAAATTTATAATATAATTAATGAATAACCAATTTAATTTAGCAGCAAAAATACTTTTTGATCATAGAATTAATAAAAAAGGAATGAAAAGCCTTCCCAAAAACTTAATTCCTGCATCAATAGAAGATGCATATAAAATTCAAGAAGAACTAAAATTATTATATTTAGGCTTAAAAGATAACTATTGTATTGGAAAAAAGAATGGCTGTACTAATTCTATAGCTCAAAAACAAATTAATATATTTGAACCATTTTATGGTAATTTATTTTCTAAATATTCAGACATAAGTGGATGTAATCTTAAATCTACAAATTTTTATAAACCATATATAGAACCAGAAATATCTTTTAGACTTAAATCAGATATAAATATTAACGAAGCACCTTTCAGTTTTGATGATTCATCAAAAATATTCGATGGCATATTACCCTCAATAGAAATTGTAGATTTTCGTTTTGGTGAAAATATTAAAGAAGTTGGTATTAAAAATTTAATTGTTACCAATGGGGCATCTGAGTATTGGGTCAGGGGCAGTACTATTTTTGATCAAAATATAATTAATTTAAATGACCAGGAAGTTAAACTATTTATTAATAATAAAATAGTTTCAGAGGGAAACACTAATATGGTTTTAGAAAATCCAATTAATTCTGCTATTTGGATAGTAAATAAGTTAGCATTAATGGGAGAACCAATGTTAAAAGGTCAATATATTTCTACTGGTACTTGTACCCCTGCTATACCGATATCTAAAGATAATTTTATTAAAGCTGATTTTGGGAAATTAGGATTGATAGAAATAAATTATATATAATATTTAATTAGATGTATTTAAAATGATAATTGATCAAAAATCTATAGATAAATATCAAATGAATGGAGTAGTACTTTTAAAAAATATTATTTCATTAGAATGGATAGAAAAATTAAAGAAAGGCATTATAGAAAATTTTAAAAATCCGAGTAAATATAAATGTGTTTATGAAAAAAATGAAAATAATGAATTATTCTATGATGATTATTGTAATTGGAATAGAATAAATGAATATAAAGATTTTTTATTTAATTCAAATCTTCCATCTATTGCATCACAATTAATGATTTCTAAAAAAGTTAATCTTTTTCATGAACATGTTTTAATCAAAGAAAAAGGATCTAGAAAAAAAACACCATGGCATCAAGATCAATCATATTATTGTGTTAATGGTAAACAAAATATTAGTTTTTGGTGTCCTTTGGACATTATAAAAAAAAATACATGTCCAGAATATATTTCAAAATCACATAAATGGACTAAACAATTTTTACCAACTAAATTTTTTGGTAATAGTTATGAAAAACTTGATAGTGAATTTGAAAAAATTCCTGATATAGAAAACAATAAAGAAAATTATACTATTGAATCATATGAGTTAAATCCTGGTGATGCGATTGCTTTTAATTTTGCTACAGTTCATGGAGCTCCCGAAAATAATAGTGATAACAAGAGAAGAGCTTTTTCTGCAAGATATACTGGTGATGATGCGACATATATAAAAAGAAAAGGTGAAATGTCCCCTCCTTTTCCAAATTTAAAACTTAAAAATGGAGATATTTTAGATTGTGAGACTTTTCCAGTAGTTCTAAATTAGTTATTCTGTCTTGCAAAATAGACATAAATTAGAGAAGTAAAAAACATAATCAAACTATAGGTTGCAGCTGGAATTAAATATATACCTCCATCAAATAATGCTGTGGCAACTACTATTGCTAATGTGCCATTCTGTAAGCCACATTCTACGGTTATCGTTTTTTGTTGTGATATCCCTGAAGCAAATAATTTTCCAATATAAAAAGCAATAAGCATCATTAATAAATTTAATATCAAAGTAACTAGTCCAGCTTGAGCAAAATAAGAAACAACATTATCTTTTTCAGCAACTATCGCTCCCAATAAAACTAAAACAAATAAAACAGCTGATATTTTTTTTGCTAAAGGTTCAAAAGATATTGAAATAGAGTTTAAAAACTTTCTAAATAACATTCCTATAATTACTGGAACAGTAACTATTAAAAACATTTTAATAGCAATATCACCTATAGATATAGATTTAGCAGTAGATGTATCCATTAAAATATTAAGAGAAAATAAAACTATAATAGGAATTGTAATGACGCAAAGTAAACTTATAATAGCAGTTAATGATACAGATAATGCAACATCACCTTTAGCAAATGAAGTTATAATATTTGAAGTTGCTCCACCAGGTGCAGCAGCTATTAACATAACTCCAACTGCTAATTCTGGTGACAATGGCCACAACATCACTATTATTAATGCAACTAAAGGTAAAATTACAATTTGAGAAAATGCTCCTATTAAAAAATCTTTAGGTTGTTTGATTACTCTTGTAAAATCAGAACTTTTTAATGCAAGCCCAAGTGAAAACATAATAAATGCAAGAGATAATGGTAGTACTACATCTGTAATTATGCCCATAACTACTATTTATCATTAGTTTCAATTTAATGTATTAGAATATTGTGATAAAAATGAAAAAATCTTATATTATGTGAATAAATGAATATAAAAAAAATTAATAAGGACAAAATAGCAGCATGGGCTGTCCATGGATTTACAGCTTCTGGGGCTGTATTAGGTTTTTTGGCCATTATTTCAATTTTTAATAATGATTTAGTAGGAGCATTTTTATGGCTTGGATTAGCATTATTAATAGATGGTTTAGACGGTTCCTTAGCTAGGAAAATTGGAGTAACTGATAAAACTCCAAATATAGATGGATCAGCATTGGATTTAGTAATAGATTATTTAAACTACGTCATAATTCCTGCATTAATGATCTATTGGTTTCAATTTGTTCCTCCAGGGTGGGAAATATATATACCGGCAGGAATTGTTGCAGTATCTTTATACACCTTTGCAAATATTAATATGAAAACTTCAGACTATTATTTTTCTGGATGGCCCGCAATTTGGAACATTTTAGTTTTATATTTTTATATTTTAGGAACTAATTTATGGATTAATTTAATTATTATAATAATTTTATATATATTAACTTTTGTGCCTATAAAGTTTGTACACCCATTAAGAGTTAAAAATCTTAGAAACTATACAATATTTGCCACTGTTTTATGGGGTGCATCAACTTTAAAATTAGTCACTGCTAATCCAAATATTAATTTATTTTTAGAAGAAAAAATTGTAATGGCAATTTGGATATTATGTAGCATATATTTTGCTTCTTTATGTTTTACTAAATCAATCAAGGATGAATAATTTTTTAGAATCAATAATTAAAAGAGACCCTGCAGCAGGAAGTAAATTAAATGTTATTTTGAATTATCCAGGAGTGAAAGCTGTTTTTTTTCATTTTATCGCAAATAAACTTTGGAATATGAACTTAAAAATTATTGGAAGAATGGTTTCTCAATTTAGTCGATTTTTAACAGGTATAGAAATTCATCCAGCTGTAAAAATTGGAAAAAATTTTTTTATTGATCATGGTTTGGGAGTTGTATGCGGTGAAACAGCTGAAATAGGAAATAATGTAACTATTTATCATGGTGTAACTCTTGGAGGTATTTCTCCTGCTGAAAACTCTCAAGAACAAATAAATGTTAAAAGACATCCTACAGTATCAGATGATGTAATTATAGGTTCTGGAGCACATATATTAGGCCCAATTACAATTGGTAAAGGAGCAAGAATTGGAGCAAATACAGTTATACTTAAAGATGTTCCAGAATATGCGACTATGGTCGGTAATCCAGCAAAAAATATAAGTATCAATAAAGATACATCATTCAAACCTTACGGAGTGAGAGATTTTGAAAAAAAATAATATTATTGATTTAATAGGTAATACTCCTCTAATTAGATTAAATTATGCTTCTGAAATTACTGGATGTGAAATATACGGTAAAGCAGAATTTTTAAATCCAGGAGGCTCTATAAAAGATAGAGCTGCCTTAGCAATTATAAATAATGCAGAAAAAGAAAATAAAATAAATCAAAATGGATATATAATTGAAGGAACAGCAGGCAATACTGGAATAGGTTTAACTTTAATAGCTAACGCTAAAGGATACCATTCTGTAATTGTTATGCCAGAAACTCAAACAAAAGAAAAAAAAGATTTATTAAAATCCATGGGTGCAGATTTAAGATTAGTGCCTGCTAAACCATATAAAGATCCAGGTAATTATGTAAAATATTCAAAAACATTAGCAGATGAATATATTCAAAAAAATAATGGAAATGCAATATGGGCTAATCAATTTGATAATACTGCAAATATGCTAGGACATTATAATTCTACAGGGAAAGAAATTTTGGAACAAACAGAAGGAAAAATAGATGGTTTTATTTGCTCTTCTGGTACTGGAGGTACTATTGCAGGAGTTGGTAAAGCTTTAAAAGAATTTAATAAAGATATTAAAATTTGTTTAGCTGATCCTAAAGGCTCAGCTCTATACAACTATATTAAATCTAAAGAATTAATTATGGAAGGAAGTTCTATAACAGAAGGAATTGGTTCTTCAAGAGTCACCGCAAATTTCGCAGAAGCTAAAATTGATGATGCATATTCAATAAATGATAAAGAAGCAATTCCACTAATATTTAAATTAATTAAAAATGAAGGTTTAAATTTAGGTACAAGTTCAGGAATTAATATAGCTGGAGCAATAAGGTTAGGTAAAGAAATTGGTCCAGGAAAAACAATAGTGACTATATTATGTGATTTAGCTGATAGATATAAAAGTAAATTATTTAATAAAGAACTTTTAAAAGAAAAAGATATACCAATACCTGAATGGCTTTAAAGAAATTGTTTTAAATTTGGTTTGAAATAATTTGGACCTTTCATTACTTTACCAAATTCATTATATATAGGCTTACCATCCTTAGAAAGCTTACTCATATTACTTCTATGGACTTCTTTAAAACATTTATCTAAATCAATGCCAAAGGCTACTCCAGCTCCGTATGTTACAACTAAAATATCCGTTAAAGCATCAGCAACTTCAATTAAATCATTTTCATTTATAGCATCTTTAAGTTCATTAAATTCTTCATCAATAAGTTTTTTTCTTAACTCAACAATTTTTTCATTTGGAAATTCAGCTTTATCTTTTACCTCTTGTCCAAATGTAGTCATAAATTCTTTCACTTTTTCAAAGTTGGTCATAACACATCCCTTTCTTTCTTTAATTATTTATAAAAAATATCGTTATAGGTAATAACAATAAAGAGAAAAGATATTATTGTTATCCCCACTGCTAAATATACTTTAGTGACAAATTCAGGCAAAGAATTAGAAAAAATTCTTCTTATTATAAAATATACAATATGACCTCCATCTAATAATGGTATTGGAAGGAGATTTAAAAGACTTATAGACAAAGAAATAATAATAAAAAAATTTAGAGCACCGCCTAAATTATTAAGCATCATTTTATCAGCATTTTTTACAATACCTATTGGGCCAGCTAAATCATTCTGCAAGTTATTATTTTTAAACGAATTAGAAAGATGTTTAAATGTCTCAGAATAAATAAAACTAATTATGAATACAGAATCATTGAAAGATCTTAAGACACTATATTTCTTTAGAATTCCATTTTCGCTACTCGAACTTATGCCCAAAATATACCTATTATTTTGTTCATTAAAATCTAATTTAATATTTTTATCTAAAATTTTTTGACCTCTGTTTAATTTAATAAAAACCTCATCATTTTTAGATAAAATTTTAGTCATATCTTTAAACTCGAATATTTTTTGACCATTAATTTCTAAAATATGATCACCTACTTTGATATCATTATTAAATGCTGCTGAATTTTCTAAAACATTAGTAACAACAGGCTTTATTATTAAAGATCCAGAGAAAAAATAAATTGAAAAAAAAATTATAAAAACACTTAAAATATTAAAAAAACTTCCTGCTAAAAGGACTAATATCTTTTGAAAAAGAGATAGAGATTGAAATGAACCTTCTTCTTCAGAAGAATTATTAGAAAATATTGAATCTAAACCTTTTATTTTAACATATCCACCAAGAGGAATAGGTGCAATTTTCCAAGTAGTGCCATTTTTATCAGTAAATTTAAATAAAGCCTTACCAAAACCAATAGAAAAATCAGTAACTTTAGCTCCAAAGAAACGAGCTACAATATAATGACCAAATTCGTGAATCATCACTAAAATAATAAAAACAATAATAAGGTTGATGTAAATCATATTAAGAAATGTTAATTAATAAACTATGAGTACAATAAGTGAAATAGTTAACTTGAAAAAACATCCAATTATTAAATCAAATAAATATATCAATAGTTGCAATACAAAACTTATTAATAATTCTATACTTCAATTAGATGATTTTTTAACAGATAAAAGTTTATATCAAATACAAAAAGAAGCACTTACCTTAAAGAAAAGAGCATTTTACTGTTCGCAAAAACATACTATATTATTAAATAAAAAAAATTCTAAGATATCAAATAAAGATCCATGTAACAAAGAAATGACAAGTGACAAAGGATGTGTTCCGCATGATATAATTCCAAAGAAATCAATGTTAAATTATCTTTATAAATCTAAAGAATTTAAGATTTTTTTGAATAAGATTTTGAATATTAAAAATATTTATCCTTACAAAGATAAACTTTCTTCTATTAATTATAATTATTATGAAAAAACACAACAATTAGGATGGCACTTTGATAATGCTTCATTTGCAATTACATTAATGATCCAGTCTCCAAACGCAGGAGGGGTATTTCAGTACACTAATAAAGGAAGAAATTATGAAAGAAATTATTTAAATAAAAATTACATTGGGAATATTATTAATGGTACAAAAAAACCAACAAGTCTTAATGTAAAACCTGGAACTTTATTATTATTTTATGGAAGAAACTATCTACATAGAGTTACTCCTGTTAGATCAAAAAAACCAAGAATTTTAGTAACTTTAAATTATAATGTAGAAAAAGGAGTAGAATTATCTATAAATGCTAGAAAAACATTTTTTGGCAGAATAAAATAATTTAATCAATTTAAGCAGTATTCTCAAATTCTTCATATTCATCTAATGGAGGACAAGAGCAAAATAAATTTCTATCTCCATATACATTATCTATACGTCCAACTGGTGACCAATATTTATTATTTTGAAGATATGAATGCGGGAAAGCTGCTTCTTTTCTTGTATATTTATGTTCCCATTTATCATCAGTTAATTCTTCAATAGTGTGAGGTGAATTTTTTATAGGGTTATCTAGATTATCAAATTTACCCGATCTAATTTTTTCTATTTCATCAAATATACTTTTCATTGCGGTACAAAATCTATCTATTTCTTCTTTAGATTCACTTTCTGTAGGTTCAATCATTAAAGTCCCAGGTACCGGAAAAGACATAGTGGGTGCATGAAAACCGTAATCAATAAGTCGTTTAGCTATGTCTTCTTCAGTTATATTTAATTCTTCTTTCAAAGGTCTTAAATCTATTATACATTCGTGTGCAACCATATTATTTTTTCCTTTATATAAAATTGGAAAATAAGGCTCCAAAGAATGTTTAATATAATTTGCATTTAAAATAGCTACTTGAGTTGCATTTTTTAAACCAATATCTCCCATCATAGATATATAAGAATATGATATAGGTAATATAGATGCACTTCCCCAGGGAGCTGAGGAAATAGCTTCTTGATCCTGCTGAAGTCCAATTTCATTAACTATTAAAGGATGTCCTGGCAAAAAGGGTATTAAATGTTTTTTGACACCTATAGGACCCATACCAGGACCTCCTCCTCCATGAGGTATACAAAAAGTTTTATGTAAATTCATATGTGAAACATCAGGTCCAAAAAATCCTGGTTTAGCTATACCTACTAATGCATTTAAATTTGCCCCATCCATATAAACCTGACCACCTGCATCATGTATTAAATTACATATCTCGACTATACCTTCTTCAAAAACTCCATGAGTAGAAGGATAAGTAATCATTAAAGCTGCTAAATTTAAACCAGCTTCATTAATTTTTTGCTTTAAATGATCAATATCTACATTGCCATATTTATCACACTTAACAATTGACACTTCCATTCCACACATTTGTGCACTAGCAGGATTAGTACCATGAGCACTATTTGGAATTATACAAATATTTCTATTATTTTCATTATTGTGATCATGAAATTTTTTTATAGCCAATAGTCCAGCGAATTCACCCTGAGCTCCAGCATTAGGTTGTAAAGAAATGCCATCAAATCCCGTTATATCTTTTAACATAGCAATTAATTCAATCATTAGTTGATTATAGCCTTCTCTCTGATGAGATTCTAAAAATGGATGAGCATTAGAAAAACCATTTAATGTTATAGGTAGCATTTCAGAAGCCGCATTTAATTTCATAGTACATGAACCTAAAGGAATCATTGAGCGGTTTAGTGCAATATCTTTGTTTTCTAGTTTTTTTAAATATCTCATCATATCCGTTTCAGAATGATAAATATTAAAAATTGGATGAGATAGAATTTCTTCATCTCTTTTTAATTTATCTGTAAATATTTCATTAGAATTAATTTCCTTTTCAAGATCTTCATGATTAAGAGTTTTATTTTTCTCATTAAAAAAATTAATTAAATTATCTACATCTTCTAAAGTGGTAGTTTCATCTAAAGAAATAGTAAATAAATTTTTATCTACAAATCTAAAATTATTGCCTCTATCTACAGATTTTTTGTACCAATAATCCGCTTTATTTGTGTCTTTAATTAATAATGTATCAAAATAATCTTTTGATAAAATTTCCAATCCTAATTTTTCCAATCCTTTTTTAAGTAATTGAGTATTAAAATGTATTGTGTTTGCTATGTATTTTAATCTTTTAGGTCCGTGATACATTGCATATGCTGCTGATATAATGGCTAACAATGCTTGGGCAGTACAAATATTACTCGTAGCTTTTTCTCTTCTAATATGTTGTTCTCGAGTTTGTAGTGCCATTCTATAGGCACGTTTATTATTTCTATCAATTGACACACCTATTATTCTACCAGGAATTAATCTTTTAAATTCATTTTTAGTAGCAAAAAAAGCTGCGTGAGGACCTCCAAATCCAATGGGCACACCAAATCTTTGTGCACTTCCAACAACTATATCTGCTCCAAATTTACCTGGAGATTTCATTAAAACTAAACTCATTAAATCTGAAATAATAACTGAAAGAATACCTCGTTCCTTATTTGATTTAATAATGGAATTTAAATCATGTATTTCCCCAAAAGTATCAGGATTTTGAATTAAACAACCAAAAGTATCATTATCAGGTTTGGTTGATGATAGAATCTTAATTCCCAAAGGTTCTGCTCTTGCTTTTAATACTGATATTGTTTGTGGATGACAAGTATTCTGAATACAAAATGTCTTATTTTTTTTACCATTATTTTTATAAGCAAGCATCATAGCTTCAGCTGCTGCAGTACTTTCATCTAATAAAGATGCATTAGCAATTTCCATTCCAGTTAAATCTATTATCATTTGTTGAAAATTCATTAGCATCTCTAATCTTCCTTGAGACACTTCAGGTTGATATGGGGTATAAGCAGTGTACCATCCAGGATTTTCCAATATATTGCGTAGAATAACACTTGGAGTAATAGTTCCATAATATCCAAGTCCAATATATGTTTTAGAAAAATTATTTTTTATTGACAATAATTGCATATTAAGTTTGTTAAATTCTTCACTCATTCCAGGTTTTAAATTTAAAGAAGATTCAGTTAAAATATTAGAAGGTACAGTTTTTTTTATTAAATCATCTAAAGAACTACAATTAATACTTTTAAGCATTAATTTAATATCTTCGTTTCTAGGACCTATATGTCTACTTGCAAAAGTATTAAGATAAATCATTTATTTTCTGTTTTTAAAAATTCTTGATATTGAGTTAAAGACATTAAATCATTAAATTGAGAAGGGTCTTTTATTTTTAATTTGAAGATCCAAGCAGTATTTTCTGGATCTTCATTAACTAATGCTCCATTATCATTTAATTTTTCATTAACTTCAATAATTTCACCATCTATTGGAGTATAAATGTCTGATGCTGCTTTAACTGACTCAATAACACACACCTCTTCATTTGATGAAACTTGTTTTCCTATTGTAGGTAACTCAACAAATACTATATCACCTAGACTTTCTTGAGCATGATTAGTTATACCTATTGTAGCAATATCATTATCTATTTCAATCCACTCATGATCTTTAGAATATTTTTTTTCACTCATTTTAACCTCCTCTTTTATATCTGTTTTGAATAAATGGTAAACTTACAATACTTAATTCTTCCCAATTATTTCTTATTAAAATGTATATTTTATTGTTAATTTCAGATTTATTTATATATCCAATTCCAATAGATGAACCCAAAATAGGTGAAAAAGTTCCACTAGAAATATAACCAATTTGATTTTTATCAATATTATATATTTTAGTATTAGAACGAAGCATTGTTCTAGAAATAGATTTCAATCCAACCTTTAAATTTTTAATTTCACCATTTAATTGGTTAAATAAAATTTTGTTACCATTTAAACTTTCATCATTAAGTCTAGATTTATGCAAAGACCATGTTAAGCTAGCTTCTATAGGAGTTATTTTTTCATTTAATTCATTGCCATATAAACTTAATCCTGCCTCTATTCTCAGTGAGTCTCGAGCTCCTAATCCACATAACTTAATTAGTGAATTTTCTAATAATATTTCTATAAATTGATTACTTACATCATTTGGAACAGAAATTTCAAATCCATCTTCGCCAGTATATCCTGTTCTACTTATTATAATCTCTTTATTTAAAAAATTAGAAGTATTTGTTTGCATAAAAAATAGATTTTTAGATTCATTAATAAAATTAATAATTTTTTCTGAATTGGGACCTTGTATCGCTAATAACGAATTATTAGTAAGTAAAATATAATCATTTAAATTATTAATAAATATCTCTTCATCATTTTTTTTTCTACTTGCATTATAAACAATATAAAAAAAATCCTTTTGTTGATATTTAATTTTTGAAATAATTAAATCATCTATTATTCCACCATCATTATTTAATAAAAAAGAATAGTAACATCTATTAAAATTAATTTTATCAAAATCTAAAGGAATAAATTTGGAAAGAGAAATTGTATTTTTTTCATTAATAGATATTAATATTTGCCCCATATGTGAAACATCAAATAATCCAGCCGACTCTCTTACTTGTAGGTGTTCATTTAAAATGCCCTTTTGATAATTTATAGGCATAGAAAAACCTGCAAAAGGAACAAATTTTGCATGATTGTTTTTATGAAAATTATGTAAAAAAACTTTTTTTAGTTCTTCTGACAGAGTTCAGTTCCTAATTTTTCCCCTCTGTCATTGTACCTGAGAGTTTAGCCAAGCTTTGCCCCTTCGGTAGAGTTTCAAACTCTTTTCCAGATATTAATTACGGTCCTTTTGCCTGAGAGTTTCCGGGTCGTTGCTCCTTCGGCGCTAATTTAAATAGACTCTCCCGTTTTTTAATATTTTACATTTTTTTGAAGAATAAACAATTATTTTAGAGGAATTTTATTATTATCTTTAAAATTTTGATAAATTTGAGAAAATTCATCATAATTTTTAGTAATAAAATCAACTTTTTTAAGTATTTTAAGTTTATCTTTACCTCTAATTTTATATATTTCTTTTAAAATTGAATAACTTTTCCAATAAGAATTGCTAACATTATATTTACCTTCATTTATATTAAAAACTTCTTTTAAAATATTAAGATCATGAGGAATATTAAATTTATTTTTAGTATCTTCATATGGGAAAAAATAAAGAAAATTATCAAAACCAGACCAAGTAATAGCTGATAAACAAAGAGAGCAAGGTTCATGAGAGCTAATAAATAAATACTTATTAGGATTTTCAATATTTTTTTTGTTAAAAAAATTATTTATAGTTGAAATTTCACCATGAAAAATAGGGTTAATGTTTTCATTATTCGTACCAATTATTTCAACTGAGTAATCAGATTTTTTTATTATAGCTGCACCAAAAATTTTATTACCATCTGCTACAGATTTTCTAGTTAAAGGAATTAATGAATTAATAATAACATCGAGAATTAAATCATAATTGATAATCATATTATAATATTAATAATATAAAAAAAAAGACCCAGCAAGCTAGGTCTTTCTTTTAAATCAAGACATTTCCTCCCCGATTTAAATTATTTAGAGTTTCCCCTAAACAATCTATTATTACCTTTGCGTGTAATAATGAATATAATTTATTATTTAAAAATGATTATGACAATGAAAAAAAACAATATAAGTTTATAAAAGTAATTTTTCTTTTAGTATCTTGTTAATAAGCTGTGCAAAATATAATTATCTTAAAGGTTTGTTAATTGATAATTCTTTATTAAGTTTTGACTCCCTTATAAATGTATAAATGCCAGCAATAATAATGAAAGTAAGACCTAAATAAGCTTTTGGTTCTAAAGTATCACCCCAAATAAACCAACTAATCAAAATAGCCCATAATATAATTATATATTCAAAAGGAGCAATAGCAGAGGGAGAGCCTATATTATAGGCATTAAATAAACATAAAAAACCAATTACTCCTGTAAAACCTATAGTTATTAGATAAAAAAATAATAGAAAACTATTTATCTTCCATTCTCTCAAAATATAATCATAAGATTGAATAGTTGCTTGATCAAAGTCTATATTTGATAAAGTAAATCTAATAAGAATAGCAAAAATCATTGCAGATAAATAAATATGTAAAATTTGAGAAAATACTGAGTCTTTATCAGAAGTTTTTTTTTGAATAACTACAGTAAAAGCATAACAAATTGCGCATAAAACAGGACAAATAGTGTATATATTAAAGTCTTGAAAATTTGGATCCATAACTAAAAAAACACCAATAAATCCTACAATTATTGCAGACCATCTTCGAGCACCAACTTTTTCTTTTATAATTATCATTGAAAATATAGAGACACAAAAAGGACTTACAAAAAAAAGTGTAACTGCTAATGCTAAAGAAAGTTTTGATAACGAAAAATAGTATAAACTAAAACCTAAAAAAAAGGCAATTGTTCTTAATATAGTTAGTTTTGGATAAAATGTTTTTATGATTATGGGGATTTTATTTAACTTTAAGTATGTAATTATAACAATTAATCCAACAATACATCTAATAAAATATATTAGATAAAGATTAACATCACCAGAAATCAATTTTATCACTGTATCCTGAATAGCAAAAACAGTCATCCCCAATAAAATTAATATAATTGCTTTTGTATTATTTATATTAGTAGTCATTATTTTAAGATAAAAGATTTATTAAATAGTTTTAACAAATGAGCAATAAAAAAATTTATAAAGTAATTGGAATTATGAGTGGAACTTCAATGGATGGTCTTGATTGTAGTTTTATTGAAACAGATGGAAAAAATTATTGTAAAATTATTAAAGAATTTTCGTATAATTATAATATAAAATATAAAAATAAATTAAAAAAAATAATTAAAAATTTGCCAAATTCAAAAAATAAAAGAATTATTTATGCAAAAAAAAATGAAACATTTGTTACAAATGAAATTTTAAAACTAATTAATAAATTTATCAAAAAAATTGGAAATAAGAAAAAAAATATAGATTTAATTGGATTAAGCGGGCAAACTATATACCATAATCCTAATAATAATTATTCACTCCAACTAAATTCAGGACAAAGTT
Organism: uncultured Alphaproteobacteria bacterium; assembly: GCA_902577425.1. GTDB lineage: Bacteria > Pseudomonadota > Alphaproteobacteria > HIMB59 > MarineAlpha5-Bin3. The sequence continues at coordinate 21,871 of CACGZD010000007.1, forward strand.
TATATAATAATATTAATATACCAGTAATTTCTAATTTCAGAGATAAAGATTTAAAACTTGGAGGCCAAGGTGCACCAATTGGATGTTATTATCACAAATATCTAATAAATAAAATTAATAAAAAAAGTATAATTTTAAATATAGGAGGAGTATCAAATATAACACTACTATATAAAAAAAAATTAATAGGTTTTGATGTAGGTCCTGGAAATTCTATCATTGATGATTTAGTTTATTTTTTTTATAAAAAAAATTTTGATAATAATGGACAATATGCAAAAAAAGGTTCTTTAGTTAAAAAAATTTATAATGCATATAAAAAAAATATTTATTTTAAAAAAAAATATCCAAAATCATTAGATAGAAATCATTTTAATAAATACTTAATAAGGTTAAAAAAAAATAAAAAGAATGATGCTATATATACAGCTTCATTAATGACAGTTTTTTCAATTATAAAAAGCATTAATATACTTGATATTAACTTTAATGAACTAATTTTAACAGGAGGTGGTAGAAAAAATAATTTTATTTTAGAAAAATTGAGTAGTTATTTTAAAAAAAAGAAAATCAAAATCTCATTAATTGATGATTATGGATTTAATGGAGATTTAATTGAGTCTCAAATGTTTGGATATTTGGCAGTAAGATCAATTAAAAATTTACCAATTAGTACAACTACAACAACTGGTGTAAAACATTCTATTAGTGGAGGAATTTTATATAAATAATTATTTTACCAAATTAAACCATGTTTGCAGATCTATATTAGATCCACACAGTAAAATAATAGTTTTTTGATTTGATAATTTGTTTTTTAAAGGCCCCAAAAGTGCAGCAATAGCAGTAACACAAGCCGGTTCTAAAATTAACCTATAATTATCAAACATAAATTTCATAGAATTAGTTAATTCTTCATCAGAAACAGTAATCATTTCATCAATAACATTTTTAGCAAGGTTAAAGGAATATTCCATATGTAATGGAGACGATAAGCTATCAGCAATTGTATTAATTTTAACATTCTTGATTGGTTTATCTATTGACAAACTTTTAGTCATGCCAGATGCTCCGATAGGTTCTATGCCAATAATTTTACATTTAGGATTTAATTGTTTAATTGCTGAGCCCACACCTGATATTAACCCTCCTCCACCTACTGAGATTAAGATATTGTCAAAATCTTGTATCTGATTGAATATTTCAAAACCCAAAGACGATGTTCCTTGTATAGTTAAATATCCATCAAAGGGATGGAGAAAATAATAACCTTCTTTTTCAGAAGCTAATTTGACATTATTAAACCCTTCATGTGGTTGAGTAAAAATTAAATTAGAATTAAATTCTTTACATTTTTTTATTTTATATGGGTTCGCTGAATTATAAATAAAAATTTTATTTTTTAGTTTAAATCTATTAGCAATGTAAGATGCAGCAATTGCATGATTTCCAGCACTGATAGTTGTGATTCCTTTTTCAAGTACTTCTTTTTTGAGATTTAAAATATTATTTATGGCACCTCTAGCTTTAAAAGTTCCTGAATTTTGTAAAAACTCCAATTTAAAAAAAATTTTGGAATCTAATAATTCATTAATTAATGGACCACTTTCAATTAAAGGAGTTTTGATGATATAATTTGATAAATTTTTATAAGTATGAGCAATAGTATCAATACTCAATTCATTTGGAATCAATTTATTCCTCTTTGTTTTTTAATTTTATCATAAGCTAAATTTATAGACGATAATTCTTGATTTGCCTGATCTACAAACTCTTGAGGCAAACCTTTAGATATAAGATTATCAGGATGATGTTCTTTATTTAATTCAATCCATTTTTTTCTTATTAAATCATCTGGATCATCTCTATTAACACCTAATGTTTTATAAGGATCGGAATCTTTATTATTTAAACGAGATTGAAAAATTCTTTGAAAATCATTTTCTGATAAATTAAAAAAATGAGATATTTTTTTAAGTAACTCTATTTCATGAACAGAAATATTTCCATCTGACTCAGCAATATAAAATAAATTATTAATTAATTCTTCTAATAAAACCTTATTATCTGAAAATAAAACTCCAACTTGTTTTGCTATTTGTTCATAACCATGTTTACTTTTTTTAGCTTCATTAAAAATTTTACCAACTTCTTGCATTTCATTTTGAGGAATATTAAATTTATCTTTAAAGGCATGAATTTCATCTTTTGTTACTTGACCATCTGCTTTAGCAACTTTTGCACTTAAAATAATTATACTTAATGCAAATAAATTTTGTTTTTGCTCATGAGGTATTGATTTAAAATTTTGAAATTTCTTTCGTGATCTATCTATAGATCCGCCCACCATAATACCTAATATAGCTCCAATAGGACCACCTAAAGCAAAGCCAGCAGTACCTCCTATAATTTTACCCCAAATACTCATGATAAAGATTCTAAAATATACTTTAATTCAATAATTTCTTCTTCATTTAAAATTCCGTCTCTATTTTCATCAATTAATTGAAAAATAATTCTTATAGATTGATTTACTTCATCTAGTGAAATATTTTTATCATTATTTAAGTCAATAAAACTAAAAAATATTTTTTCTTGATTATTTAGTTCTTCACTTTTTCCAATTAAAGTTATTGATAAAAAAAATAATAAGAAAATTATTCGAACCATCTATACATTCCTATAATTCCAGCAATTGCATAAAACAATTGCAAAAATAAAATTCCTTTATGGTTTCCTTTGAAAGCCCATAAAGCAATAAGAATTGCAGATATTAATAATAGAAAAAAACCTAAAAATTCAGCACCTATATTGAAAGATACTAAAAGTGAATAGATTATAGCGGTGATTGCACCGCCCCACTCTAAAATTTTGGAGGTATTTATCTTCATAAAACCTCAATTAAAAAAAAATTAAACTTTTTTAATATTAATTGCGTTTTCTTTTCCTCTATTTTCGCCAATCTCAAATGATACAGCTTCACCTTCTTGTAATGTGTCTATTCCAGCTTCTTCTAATGCAGATATATGTAAAAAAACATCTTTTCCTCCCGCATCATTTTCAATAAACCCATATCCCTTTGTGGGGTTAAACCACTTAATTTTACCTGTTGCCATGTATTACTCCTTTTCTATTATGTTATGAGGTTTTGGTAAGATTTGTATTTTCTAAATAATAAACTTAATTATAAATCTTCTCTTTAGTTAATTTAAGGATTAACTAACGATTATTTAATTAATTGCAAGTGATATATTTAGTAAAATTATTATTAATTTCATTGAGGAGTATTTATTAGTAAATCAATAGATATTTAGTAAAATAGTTATATAATTCAATAGTTTATAAATCTCAAATTATAACTTTAATTTATTTAAAAAAAAGAAAATAAAAAAAAATAATATTTAACTGGAATATATAATTTGAAAATATAAATAAAAGAATACTCAAATTTCTTATCTAAACATGTCTAAAAATAGTCTTAATCTAACTAAAGATCCAATTAGTGTTTTGTTTTTAAAAATAGCTATTCCATCAAGTGTTGGAACAGTATTTATGACACTATACAATCTTGTAGATACATATTTTGCTGGTAAAATATCAGCAGAAGCATTGGCAGCGTTGGCTCAAACTTTTCCTGTATATTTTATTATTATTGCAATTGGGGTAGGCTTAAGTATTGGAACAACATCTTTAATAGCTAATGCATTAGGTGAAAAAGATCAAAAAAAGGGTTCTTATTATTTGGCTCAGTCTATTGGTCTTTCTATTATAACTTCAATATTAGTAAGTTTAGTTGGAATTTATTTTGGACCTTCAATTATATTATTAATGAATGATAGTGAAGTGACAATGAAATTGTCTATGGAATATTTAAATATTATATTTCTTGGTTCAATATTTATTCTTGTTCAAATGACTATGAACTCTTCATTATCAGCTATAGGCGATACTAAAAGCAATAGAAATGTTTTGATAGTAAGTTTTTTTCTTAATATTCTTTTAAATCCATTGTTTATTTTTGGATATGGAATTATTCCAGCTATGGGAATAAAAGGAATTGCAGTATCGACCATAACTTCTCAAGCTTTAGGAACATTTTATATAATTTTTAAAGTTTATAAAACTGAATTTAAAGAATATCTATACTTACAATGTTTTAAACCAAAATTTAAAATATTATTAGACTTACTAAGCCAAGGTATTCCTGCTGCTTTGGGTATGATGATGATAAGTGTAGGAGTATTCATAATTTTATTTTTTATAAGTCAATATGGAGATTTAGCTCTTGCTGGTTATGGTACAGCTATAAGATATGAACAAATATTTTTACTACCTGTTTTAGGATTAAATACTGCTGTGTTATCTATGGTGGGACAAAATTTTGGAGCTAAAAATATAGAAAGGGTAGAAGAAATATATAATAAAGCTCTATATTTTGGTTGTACATTCATGTTTGTTTGTGGATTTGTAATTTATTTTACTGCAAGTACTGCTGTGGGATTATTTACAGATGATCCTGAAGTAATAAAATATGGAACTATGTATTTACAAATTACAGCACTAATGGAACCTATTTATCCAATATTCTTTATAAGTAACGCTCTAATTCAAGGTATTAAAAAAGCAAATGTAGTTATGATGCTTACATTTGGTAGAATGGTATTTATGCCAGCTATAGTATTAACTTATTTAATATTTTACTTAGAATCAAGTTTTGCTTTTGTATTTTGGGGCCTATTAATTATAAATTGGATTTTTGGTATATTTGTTTTTATGCTTACAAAAAAATTAATATCAAAAGAAAAGAAAAAAATAAATAATAAAGCAATTAAAGAATATTAATCCTTTTTACCTGTTAAATTGGGAACAAAAATCACTTCTGATAGACTTTGAACTTCTATTGATCCGTTTACTTTTGTGAATTTATTTAATATTTGTTTAGAACTTTTTTTTACAGGGGCGATTAATATACCTCCTTCTTTCAAATGATCAAAAAATGAATTAGGAATTTCTTCAGTGGCTGCAGTAAATATTATTTTATCAAAAGGTATTTGTTCTTTCCAACCTAAATTTCCATCATCATGTTTAGTGACTATATTTGTCAATTTTAATTTTTTAAATATTAATTCAGCTTTAACCAAAAGGGATTTAATTCGCTCAACGGTATATACTCTCCTACATAATAAAGATAAAATTGAGCATTGATAGCCACTACCAGTACCAATTTCTAATACTTTATCTGTATTTTTTAAATTCAATTCTTGAGTCATTAATGCAACAATATACGGTTGACTAATAGTTTGATCATCTCCAATTGGTAAAGCTATATTTTCATACGATTGGTTTCGAAAATTTTTGGGTACAAATATTTCTCTTGGTGTTTTTTCAATAGCCGATAAAACTTTAGAATCAGATATACCTGCTTCTCGCAACTCTAAAGTTAAGCGAATTTTTCTTACATCTAACACTAAATTAATAATGACTGATTATTTAAATATTTTCTTAATACTTCTGGTATAATTACGTTACCATCTTCGGTTTGATAATTTTCTAATATTGCTATCAAAGTTCTTCCAACTGCAAGACCAGATCCATTTAAAGTATGAACGAAAATATTTTTATCTTTTGATTTATATTTAGCATTCATTCTTCTTGCTTGAAACTCACCACAATTAGAACAACTTGATATTTCTCTATAATTATTTTCACCTGGTAACCAAACTTCAATATCATATGTTTTATTGGCAGAAAAACCCATATCACCTGAACATAAAGTCATAACTCTATAATGAATATTTAAATCTTTTAAAATACTCTCAGCTGATTCTAACATTCTTTCTAATTCATTTTCAGAATGCTGAGGCTCAACTATAGAAACTAACTCAACTTTTGAAAATTGATGCTGCCTTAACATTCCTCGAGTATCCTGACCTGCTGCTCCAGCTTCTGATCTAAAGCAAGGAGTATAAGATGTGACTCTCATTGGAAGATTATTAGATTGTAAAATTTTATCTCTGACTAAATTTGTTAATGGAACCTCTGCAGTAGGAATTAACCAATGATTTTCACCAGCAGTAAATAAATCTTCTCCAAACTTAGGTAATTGTCCGGTACCAAATAAGGAATCATTTTTTACTAAAAAAGGTACATACATTTCTGTATATCCGTTTTCATCTGTATGTTTATCTAGCATAAATTGAGCAATAGCTCTTTCTAATTTAGATAGCATCCCTTTTAGTACAACAAATCGTGACCCTGATAGTTTACTTGCTAAATCAAAATTCATTAGATTTAAATTTTCTCCTATTTCATAATGTCTTTTTGGTTTAAATTGAAAATCACTTTTATCTCCCCATTCTCTATATAAAATATTATCATTTTCATTTTTTCCCTGAGGGGTGGTACTTGATGGAATATTAGGTAATCTTGATAAAATTGCATGTAATTCATCTTCTTTTATCTTTTCTAATTCCTTCAAATTAGAAGTTTCTTCCTTGATTTTTTCAACTCTTTTTAGAATATTTTCAACTTCAGAATCTTTATTTTGAGATTTTAAAATACCTATTTCTTTAGAAAGTTTATTTCTTTCAGCTAATAAATTTTGCAAAATAGTTTGAGTATTTCTTTTATCTTCATCTATTTTTATAATATTTTTAGAACAAGGTAATTCACCTCGTTGTTTCATAAAATTATCAAAAATTATAGGGTTATCTCTTATAAAATTAATATTATGCATCTTCGTTTTCTTTATCTTGTTCTTTTCTATTTTTTTGAATTATTTTAGCAATATAAATAGAAATTTCATATAAAAATATGATTGGAAGAGCTAAGCTTATTTGACTAAAAGGATCTGGTGGTGTCAAAAAAGCAGCTGATAGAAATGCCATTACTATGGCGTATTTTCTAAATTTTTTTAGAGATGTGTAGGTAACTAAATTTGCTTTAGCCATTAATCCTAAAACAACTGGTAATTGAAAAGCTAATCCAAAAGCAAAAATAAATCTCATCATCAAAGATAAATATTCACCCATTTTTGCTTCTAAACGTATAGGAACACCTGATGTGTTAAGATTTTGATAAGATAAAAAAAACTTCCAAGCTAAAGGTGCGATAATATAATAAACCATTGAACCACCAGCAAAAAAAAGAATTGGAGTAGCTATTAAGAAAGGTAAAAATGCTCTTTTTTCTTTAGTATATAATCCTGGAGCTATAAATTTCCATATTTGAATGGCTATTAATGGAAAAGAGAAAAATAAAGCAAAAAAAAATGCAATTTTTAATTCAGTAAAAAAAGCCTCTTGTAATGCAGTATATATAAATCCTTGTCCATTTTCTGTATCTAAAAGATTAACTAATGGAAAAGCTAAGAATGAAAATAATTTTTCAGCAAAATAAAAACATATTACAAATACAATTAATATATATAAAAAACTCCATAGTAATCTTTTTCTTAATTCTGTTAAATGTTCTATTAAAGACATTTCTTCCAGATTATTATTTGTCATTAATTTAATCGTTTTTAATTTTATTATTTATTTTAGAAATTTCTTTATCTGTAAAAATTACTGTTTCTTTTATTGTTGAAAGTTCTTCTTTAATATTTTTTGTTGGATCTAAATCATTTTTTATATCTTTAAATTCAGAAAAAGATTTTTTAATATCCTTTAAATCCCCCTCTTCACTTAATTCATTTAAAGATCTTTTAAATTGTCTTGAAGCTTTTTTTAAAGATTTAGAAAAATTACCTAAATTTTTAATCAAATTAGGTAATTCTTTAGGTCCTACTACTATTACAACTACAATTACTACAAGAGCAATTTCTGACCACCCAAAAGATAACATCTAGTTTATTTTTCTTCGTCAATATTTTTATTTTTATCTACTTCATTCTTTTTTTCTTCATCATCCATTCCGCGTTTAAAAGACTTAATACCTTTAGCCATATCGCCCATTAATTGAGGAATTTTTCCGCGTCCAAACAAAAGAAGAACTATTACTAAAACTATAAGTAATTGCCATATACTTGGTGTCATTTTTTATCTCCTAATTAAATGTCGCTGATAACTTATAAAAAAAGAAAAATAAATGGATAAAAAATAAAAAAAAGGGCTTATTTGCTAAGTATTAGGAATAAAATCTTCTAATTTCTCCTCCTCTTCATCTGATTCTATTTTACTATCTAAAATATCATTTTTTGCTAAATCTGTAATAGTGGCAATAGCTGCTCTTTTATCAAGAAAGCCGCTAGCTTTAAGTTCATCTTGATTTGGTAAATTATCAATATTTTCTAAACCAAAATGTTCAAGAAATAAATCTGTTGTAGACCACAAAGTTGGCTTACCAGGAATATTTTTTCTTACACCAGGTTTAATCCAGCCTATTTCCATTAAATGATCAATTGAGCCTCTTCCCATTTGAACACCTCTAATATTTTCTATTTCTGATCTTGTGACAGGCTGATGATACGCTACGATAGCAAGTGTTTCTAGAGCAGCTCTAGATAATTTTCTTTTTTGTTGTTTAAAAATAACTAAATCTTCTGATAATTCTTCTGCAGTTCTAAAAGACCATTTTTTTCCAGTTTTTAATAAATTAATACCTCTATTTTCATAATGATTTTTAATTTCTTCAATATAATTATTAAATTCTGATTTTTTAACAATTTTATCTTTTAAATCTTCTTCTGATACAGGTTCACCTGAAGCAAAAAGAATTGCTTCGATAATTTTAATATCTCTTAAAGTAGACATTAATGCTTAGACCTTATGTAAATATTACCAAAAACTTCTTTTTGATTTACTTCAATTAAGCCATTTTTTGCTAACTCTAAAGAAGCAACAAAATTAGATGATAAAGATGATTTATTTATAATTTTATTTGTTCCAAAATTGGGCAATAATGTCATAATATTTGTCCACTCTTTTATAGATCCAAAAATATTTTTTAGTCTTTGTATAGCTTGATCAACAGAATATAATTCTGAAGAAGCTATTGTTAGTGATTGAATTGAATCTTTTTTATTCAATAATGAAGAATAAGTTTTTAATATATCATATAAGTTTGCCTTATAAGTAATATCATATTTAATTTTTACACCTTCATCAATTCCTCCATAAAATGTATCTCTATTAATTAAAGGTTTGCCATAAAGATTTTTAGATGCTTTTTGAATTGCCTCTAATCTTAAAAGTTGAAATCTTAAGGCTTCTTCTAGTTCCTCTGGAGTATATTCTTCTTCAATTTCATCTTTAGGTAATAAAAGTCTAGATTTTAGATAAGTCAACCATGCAGACATTACTAAGTAATCCGCAGCAATTTCTAAATGAATCTTATTATAGTTATTAATAAATTCTATATACTGTTCAGCTAACGCAAGAATAGAAATTTCAGATAAATCAACCTTTTGTTTCCTTGCTAAATCAAGTAGTAAATCTATTGGTCCTTCGTATCCAGTTAATAAAATATTAAATTGATCTTTTTCATGTCTAATTTCACTAGAATTTTCAATCATTTTGTAATTATGTGATTTTTAATGCGATTCTGGTATCATTATTGTAAATTTTGAACATTAACTATTAAACATTTATCTACGAAATATGTATATTTTTCACAAAAGTCTTGAGCAATATTTCTTGATTCAAAATTTTTATATAGAAGAAAATATTCAGTAGAGGAATTACTTATAAATGCAGAAATATATAAATCTTTAGAATCAAAAATTGAGTCTTTTGAATTAATTAACTCATTCATTTTTTCTTTAATGTAAAAATAATCAGAATTTGTTGTTAATTGTATAGAATATAAAATATTTAAGTCATTCAAAATATTAATATTAGATGTGTTTTCATAAGATAAATGTAGACTTTTTTTATCTTGATTAATAATTGTAATACCTTCTTTATTTTCAGGAATAATAAAAAAAGGGTTATTATTTTCAGATAAAATAAAATAATCATCATTATTTAAAGAATAAATTATTAATATAGTAATTAAAAAAATTATAAAAAAAATAGAGAAAAATTTATTTTTTAGAATATAATTTTTAATTTGCATTACATATTTTCAGGAAAACTAATATCGATAATTGTAAAAACTTCTTTTAAAATATTTCGAAAAGATTGAATCCATATAATTCTTGATATAGTACTTTTCATATTATTTTCATCTAACATTCTTAAAGATGAGTCATCTTTCCCTTTATTCCAAAAAACATGAAAATTTGAACATAAATCTTCTAAATAATTTGTTAATTTATGTGGTTGCATTGTTGATGCAGCTTCTTGCAAAATATATGGCCAAGATATTAATTTCATAATAATATCCCACTCAAATTTAGAAATAGATGATTTGTCAAAATCTATAAAATTAATTTTAGATATATCTATATTTGATAGTTTTTTGGCATTATTAATTACAGAAGAAGCTCTAGCATATGCATACTGACAATAAAAAACAGGGTTGTCCTTATTTTTTTCAACAACTTTATCCATATAAAAATCCATAGGAGTTTCATTTTTAGTTGAGATCATGAAATATCTTAAAGGATCTTTTCCTACTTGGTTATAAATTTCTTCTAAGGTTATAAAATTTCCTTCTCTTTTTGAAATTTTCAATAATTGGTTATCTTTAAAAAGTCTTACAATTTGACATACAATAACTTTTAAGTATTTTTTTTTGTTAGAAAAAACATCAACTATAGAAACCATTCGCTTAATATAGCCAATATGATCCGCTCCCCAAATATTTATTAACTTATCGTATCCTCTTTTAAATTTATCAAAATGATATGCTGCATCATTTGCAAAATATGTCCATTCGCCATTTGATTTTTGGAATGCTCTATCATTATCATCTGAAAATCTTGTAGAGCGAAATAATAATTGTTTTCTCGGTTCCCAATCCTCAGAATCAATAGTTAAAGGTTTTTCCAAAATTCCTTCATAAATTAAATTTTTATCTTTTAATATTGAGAAAACTTTATTTATTAAATTATTTTTGACAATTTCTGATTCAAAAGTAAATTGATCAAATTTAATATTTAAAAGTAAAAGATCATCTTGAATTTTTTTTACTAGATATTTAATAGCATATTGTTCAAAATAGGATTGCACTTCATTAGAATCTTTAACCGATAACCATTTTTCATTATCTAAATTTTTAATTTCTTTAGCTATTTCTATCAAATAATCCCCAGGATATTCACCATCCAAAAATTGAATATTTTTTCCACACAGTTCTTGATATCTTTTAAATAAAGAATTTCCTAAAATTGTAATTTGTGAACCAGCATCATTAACATAGTATTCTCTAGTTACTTCATGACCAATTCGTTCTAATATTGATGATAATACATCACCTAATACTGCGCCTCTTAGATGTGCAACATGAATTGGACCTGTAGGATTTGCAGATACAAATTCTAAATTAATTTTTTGTTTATTAGTTTTGGTATAAACATTTTCTAAAATATAAATTTTATTCAAATAATTTGAAATATAATCTTTGGTTAAAATAATATTTACAAAACCAGCCTTGTGAATATCAATAGTTTCAATATATTCTAAATTTGATAAATAATTTTCAACATATTCATTAATATTAAAATTTTTATTTAAGATTTGTCCTTTTAATATAAACAATACATTAGAAGATAGATCTCCTTGTTTAGATTTTGAATTGTAATCAATTGTTAATTTATTTGATATATTATCTTTAATAACATCTTCATTAAAAAGTTTTTCAATAAGATTTGTTAAATCTTTTTTAATTAAAGATAATAAATCATTCATAAATTTTTTTATAAAGTTTTGAAGCGTATCTATCTGTCATACCTGATATATAATCACAAATAATTCTATTCTTATCTTCAAATTTTATTTTTAAAAGCCAATCTTCAGGCAATTGATTAAAGTTTTTTTCAAAAAATTTAAATAGTTTAAAAATTATTTTTTCTGAATCCTGTCTTTTTTGTAATAGTCTTTTATGATTGTAAACATTTTCAAATAAGAAGGATCGTATATCTGAACATTCATTTTTCATTTTGTCTGACATGTTAATTAAAAAACCTTCATGTTTTTTTACATCATTTATCGTATTTATTTGATTCTTATCAATATTTAATAATGAATTAGATATAATATCATTAATCATTTCAGAAATACTTAATCTTAACATTTGATAGGTTAATAAATTATCATCAATATTTGGAAATTTTTTATTAACTTTTTTAATAAGATTATTAAAATAATCAATTTCCTTTAATGATTTTATATTAATTAATTTAGCTCTAATTGCATCTTCTACATCATGATTATTATATGCTATATCATCTGCAATAGCTGCTATCTGAGATTCCAAATGAGGATTTAGATTTAATTCTAAGTCAAAAGAATTATTATAATTTTTTATATGAAAAGGAATATTTTTTATTACGATTCCATTATGTTTAACTATACCCTCTAAACTTTCCCAAGTTAAATTTAATCCATCAAAATTAGGGTGGCGTTTTTCAATTTTTGTTATTACTCTTAACGTTTGATCATTATGATTGAATCCTCCAAAGTTGTTCATACATTCGTTTAATGATTTTTCTCCATTATGTCCAAATGGAGGATGGCCTAAATCATGTGCTAATGCTACTACTTCTCCCAAATCTTCATTTAAATGCATTGCCCTACATAAAGATCTTGAAATTTGAGCTACCTCCAGAGAATGTGTCAATCTAGTTCTATAATAATCACTATCACTTTCTATGAATACTTGTGTTTTATGTTTTAGTTTTCTAAATGAACTTGAATGAATAATTCTATCTCTATCTCTCTCAAAAGGTGTTCTTTTAGTAATAATTTCATGATTTTCATCAAATAACCTTCCTTTAGATAAATTTGGAGAAACAGCTAAAGGATTATTCATAATATATTTTAATAGGTTCAAAAATGGATTATATTACTTATAATATAAATTTACAGAAATTATGACAAATAATATTGAAATTACTGAAAATGCACAAATTCATATAGCTAATTTATTAAAAAATGATGATTCAAAATTTTTTAGAATAACGGTTCAAGGTGGAGGATGTGCAGGGTTTCAATATAAGTTTGAATTTGATAATTCAAAAAAAGAACATGACATAATTATAGAAACTTCAAAAGTTAATGTTTTAATTGACGATATTTCTCTTAATTTAATTAAAGGGTCAAAAATTGATTATGTTAATGAATTAATTGGCTCTTCGTTTAAAATTTCAAATCCTCAAGCATCATCTTCATGTGGTTGTGGAACTTCATTTTCTGTTTAAATAATGAAATTCACTACATGGAATGTTAATTCAATAAATGCAAGAATTAATCATTTAATTAAATTTATAAAAACTGATCAATCAGATATATACTTATTACAAGAACTTAAATGCATAGAAGAAAATTTCCCAATACAAGAAATTGAAGAATTAGGTTACAAATCATATATTAACGGACAAAAAGCATGGAATGGAGTAGCATTTTTAAGCAAAAAGCCCCTTAAAATACTAAACAATAATATACCTACTTTTAAAGAAGATGATAATGCTAGATTTTTAGAAGCAGAAATAATTTTAAAAAAATTAAATAAAAAAATAAGATTAATAAATATATATTTACCTAATGGTAATCCAATTGAAACAAGTAAGTTTGATTATAAAATAGATTGGATGAAAAAATTTAATAAATATATTTTAGATCTTTATGATAAAAATATTCCGATAATAATAGGAGGAGATTTTAATGTCATTCCAAATGATGAGGATGTATATTCTCCTGAAAATTTTAAAAATGACGCATGCGCTCATCCAAAAACTAGAGAACAATTTAGAATTTTAATTAACGGTGGCTTTACTGATACTGTGAAATATTTTATCGAAGGAAATACTAACTGGACATTTTGGGGTTATAGAGGTGGAGGATGGCAAAAAGGTAATGGTCTAAGAATTGATCATTTTCTTACTACACCTGAAATAACTGACATTATAAACAATGTAAAAATTAATAGAGATCCTCGTAGTTGGGAAAAAGCTTCTGATCATACTCCTGTTATATTAGAAATATAAAAATTAATATAATAAATTAAATATCAGCGTAGGTATGCGTTTCTTCTTTAGCCCCTGGTTGAGTTACTGCTCCTTCATAAGCGGGTCCAACAGTTTGAGCATATTTCCATATAGTGCCAGAATTATGATTTGTTTTTCTTGGTTTCCATTCTTTTTTTCTTTTATCAATTTCTGATTGAGATAAATTTACATTTATTTCACCTTTTATTGCATCTATAATAATTTCATCTCCATCTTTTAATAGTCCAATCATACCTCCTACAGCAGCTTCAGGTCCAACATGACCTATACAAAAACCTCTCGTTCCTCCAGAAAATCTTCCGTCTGTAATTAACGCTACTGTTTCCCCTAATCCTTGACCATATATAGCTCCAGTAGTAGAAAGCATTTCTCTCATACCAGGTCCTCCTTTTGGACCTTCATAGCGAATAATTACTGCATCTCCAGCTACTATTTCATTTTTAAGAACGGCAGTTAGCGCATCTTCCTCACAATCAAAACATTTTGCTTTACCCTTAAATTGTAAATTTTTTAATCCAGCAATTTTTGAAATACTTCCATCTTCAGCTAAGTTTCCCCACAAACCAACTACTGAACTATGTTCACTAATAGGATTGTCACAAGTATAAACAACATCTTGATTTTTGGGAAATATAACATCTCTATGATTTTCTCCAATAGTCTTACCTGTTACTGTCATACAATCACCATTAATATATCCACCATCAATTAAAGATTTTATAACAATTGGAACTCCACCTACTTCGTATAAATCTTTAGCAACATATTTTCCTCCAGGTGACATATCTCCGATATACGGAGTTGATTTATAAATATCGACAACATCTTTTAAAGTAAATTTAATACCAGCTTCATTTGCAATCGCTGGCAAATGTAGTCCTGCATTTGTAGAGCCACCTGTGGCAGCAACAACAACAGCTGCATTGCGAAGAGATTCCAAAGTAACTATATCTCTTGGCCTTATATTTTTTTCAATCAAATGCATGACCGCTTTACCACTTTCAATACCATAATTATCTCTTTCTTCATATGTAGCAGGAGTCATTGCTGAATTTGTTAATGCCAAACCCAAAGCTTCAGAAATACACGCCATAGTATTTGCTGTAAATTGTCCTCCACAGGAACCCGCGGTAGGGCAAGCTACTTGTTCAATAGTCTTTAATTCATTGTCATCTATTGCACCTTGAGCATGTTTGCCTACAGCTTCAAAAACATCAATAATGGTTAAATCTTTTCCTTTATGATGACCAGGCAATATAGATCCACCATAAATAAATACTGAAGGAATATTAAGTCTCACCATTGCCATCATTAATCCTGGTAAAGATTTGTCGCATCCTGCTAATCCAACAATACCATCATAACAGTGTCCTCTTACTGATAACTCAACACTATCAGCGATTACTTCTCTACTAACTAGAGAGGCTTTCATTGCTTCATGTCCCATTGCTATGCCATCAGTCACTGTAATTGTAGTAAATTCTCTAGGAGTTCCATTTTTTTCTTTAACTCCAATCTTAACAGCTTGTGCTTGTCTGCCTAAAGTAATATTGCAAGGTGCAGATTCATTCCATGTAGTTGCTACACCAATAAAAGGTTGATATATTTCTTCTTCAGACATACCCATAGCATAATACATAGATCTATGGGGAGCACTTTTAGGTCCAACACTTACATGTCTACTAGGTAGATTTTTTTTTATATTTGAACCTTTTTTATCCATAAATTTATTTAATAGTATTGATTATTTGATCAATTTTTTCAATAGAATTTTTAATTTCTTCTTCTTGTTTTTTAAATTTTTCTATTACATTCTTAGGAGCTTTTTCAATAAAATTATCATTATTAAGTTTTTTTTGTATTTTGGTTAACTCAGAATGTTCATTATCTTTCTTTTTAGATAGTTTATTAATTTCAGATTTAGTATCAATAATTCCCTTTAGAGGAATAATAATTGTAGATTTAGATATAACTATATTTGCAGATCCCTCACTTTTAACAGAATTATCATTTAAAAATAATTTATTTAATTTTAGTAATTTATTAATTTCATTTTCTGAATTCTGCAAAAATAAACAAAAATTTTTATCTTCATTGTTTATGTTAACATCAATTTTATCCTTATAAGGAATATTAAGTTCAGATCTAATATTGCGAATTGAAGATATTATTAATATTAAATTTTTAAAATTTTCTTGATCAGAAAGAAAATCTTTTTGAATCTCTAACTTATTAGATATTTCATTCATAATATAATTATCTTTATCAAATAAAAGAAACCATAAACTTTCTGTAATAAAAGGAATAATTGGATGAGAAATAATTAAAATTTCTTTAAATACAAACATTAATACATTTTTTGCCTCATTAGATTCATCTGTATCTTTTAATATTAAGGATTTAGAAAATTCTATAAACCAATCGCAATAAGAGTGCCAAACAAAGTGGTATAATTCATTAGAAACTTCATGAAATAAATATTTTAAAGTATTTTTTTCAATATTTGATTTTGTTTTAATCAATTCATTAATAATCCATTTATTGACTGGAGCTTTTATTTTTTTATAATCAAAATCTTTGTCTAAAGAACATTTATTAAGTTGTAAAAAATTTGAGGCATTCCAAATTTTGTTAATAAATGATTTATAGCCTTTAACTCTAGATTCAGATAATTTTACATCTCTTCCAGGATTTATTAAAGAGGTAAGAGTAAATCTTAGAGTATCTGCTCCATATTTATCTAGTAATTCCAATGGGTCAATAATGTTACCCTTAGATTTGGACATTTTTTGTCCTTTTTCATCTCTAATTAAAGGATGAATATAAACATCTTGGAATGGAGTTTCTTTCATAAAATAAGATCCCATCATCATCATTCTAGCTACCCAAAAGAAAATTATATCGAAACCAGTGACTAAAACATTGCCAGGATAAAATCTTTCTAATTCATATGTTTTATTTGGCCATTCTAAAGTTGAAAATGTCCATAAAGCTGAAGAGAACCAAGTATCCAAAACATCTTCATCTTGTTTAAGAGTTTGGTTTTTGCCATAATGTTTAATAGCTTGTTTATTGGCTTCTTCTAATGTTTCTGCTACAAAAAATTTTTTATCAGGACCATACCAAGCTGGTATTTGATGACCCCACCACAATTGTCTAGAAATACACCAAGGTTGTATATTTTCCATCCAATTAAAAAAAGTTTTTTCCCACATTTTAGGAATAAATTTAGTATTGTTTAATTTAACAGATTTAATTGGATCAATAGATAGTTTTTTTGCGTCACAAAACCATTGGTCTGTAAGCCAAGGTTCTATAACAACACCTGATCGATCGCCGTAAGGTACTACCATATTTTGTTTTTCTTCTTTAACTAACAAATTTTGATTTTTAAGATCTTCTAGTATTTTTTTTCTTGCTTCATATCTATCTAGTCCTTTAAATTCATTAGGAACTGAGTCATTTAATTTAGCATACTGATCAAATATGTTTAATATTTCAAGATTATGTTTTTTTCCAACTTCAAAGTCATTAAAATCATGAGCCGGGGTAATTTTTACTGCACCTGAACCTTTTGAAGGATCAGCGTATTCATCCGCAATTATTTGTATTTTTTTATTTGTAAAAGGTAATAAACAATATTTACCTATTAAATTTTGGTATCTAGTATCATCAGGATGGACAGCAACAGCAGTATCTCCTAGCATAGTTTCTGGTCTAGTTGTTGCAACAATAATGAAATTATTATCATCAATAGGATATTTAATATGCCACAAGAATCCTTCTTGTTCTCTTTGTTCTACCTCTAAATCAGATATAGCAGTTAATAATTTTGGATCCCAATTAACAAGTCTTTTATCTTTATATATTATTCCATCATTGAAAAGATCAATAAAAACTTTTTTAACAGCCTTAGATGGGCCTTTATCCATAGTAAATTTTTCACGAGACCAGTCTGCTGATGAACCAAGTCTTTTTAATTGGTTGCTAATTTTGCCACCAGATTCTTCTTTCCATTTCCACACTTCTTGTATAAATTTTTCTCTACCAAGTGAGTGTCTGCTAATATTTTTTTCTTGTAACTGTCTTTCTACAACCATCTGAGTTGCTATTCCTGCATGATCAGTTCCTGCTTGCCATAAAACTTCTTTTCCTTGCATTCTATTAAAACGTATTAAAATATCTTGTATGGTAAATGTTAAAGCATGACCCATGTGGAGACTACCTGTAACATTTGGAGGAGGCATAATAATGCAATAAGGCTCAGAATTTTTCTTAGGTTTAAAAGAACCAGAATTTTCCCATTTATTATAAATTAATTTTTCTTCTTTGGAAAAATTAAAATATTTATCAAAAGGCATTTTTATTTCTTATTAAAGTATTTATCTAAATATGATGGGGCTTTTTTATCTAACCATTTAGTTAAATATTTTTCAAATACTTGGTCTAACTTTTTGTTTAAAATCATAGTAGTTTCAGATTTACTTAATTTAGTATCTTCTATTAAATCAATAGTACCGTCATCTTTAACTTTCTTATTTAGAATTAAAATATTATCATTTATTTCTTGAATATTAGGACTATCTTCATCTTCTAGTGCTTTACGAATTACATCTAATGTTTGTTTTATAGATTCTTGTTCTGACATTATTGAATAACTTATATCTTATGAAATATTTTATTTATATGATTAATTAAATTAGGGCAAATATTCTTCAAAAATATTAACAAGACTACCCTCTAATGCTTTAAGCTTAAAATAATTTAATAAATAGTCTTTTTTAGAATTTAAATAATTGACATTTGCATTTAATAACTTCTCTTCTTCTTCTACCAAATCTGTAATAGATTTGGTTCCTATTGCATATTCCTCTTTAAGACTTGTCAAAGAAGTTTTAATAGATTCTATAATAGATAAATTTGCATTCATTTGAGATTCATTAATTTGAAAGTCTTTATATGTATTAGAAATTAAAATTGATAAATCATCTTTTTGATCCTGTAATTGTATTTCTGCTTGCAATTTTTGAGATTGATATTTCCTAATATCAGAGTCATCTTGACCTTTATTATACAATGGGACAGTTATAGTTAAACCTATTGAACCACTAGTAGTATTGGTACCTCTTTCTAATCTACTCCCATCAGAGTATAAAGCTGTTCCAGAAATATCAATATTTGCTTTTTTTGATTTTTTTTCTTTTAAAATAAGAATTTCTTTATTTAAAATTTCATTCTCTAATAAAAGTAAATTTAAGTTATTATTAAATGCATTTTTTGTTAAATCTTCTAGATCTATATCATAATTAATTTCAATATAATCATCTAGATTAATTGCATTTAAACCTACAATTCTATTAAAAGTTTTTTTACTTATTAAAAGATTTTGTTCAGCGGCAAATAAATTAGTTTTAGCTATAGCAAATGAAGCTTCAGATTCTTGAAGTTCATATAAAGTAGCTGAGCCTAAATCAAATTTTGTTTGAATTTCTTCAATAGCTTTTAATACTGCATCATAGTTTTTTTTTGTGGCTTCTAATGATTTTTCATAATTTATAACAGTTAAATATCCTTCTATTGCATCTAAAATTAAATTTTCAATTATTGATTCAAAATTAACTAATTCATTATTATATAAAATTTTAGACCTCTCAATTTCTAATTTATTTATTCCAGCATCGTATATATTTTTAGAAATAACTAATTTATATGAATCAGTAAAAGTTTCAGGAGTGGTTGATGAAGTAGCAGTATCAGTATCTGCAGATTCATAAGTGCCCGTAATTGTACCAGTAATTGAAGGTAAATTTTCTCTAGATGAGTAAATTACTAACTCTTTAGATTCCTCCAATTTTTCTAATGCAAGTTTAACCTTAGCATTATTTTCTATAGTGCTTTTTATGGCTTCATCTATATTTAGTGAATAGCTATAACTACTATTAAGAAAAAAGATCAAAAAAATAATAAAAATTTTCAAAATTCAAAACCTTTCTGTTGTTTAAATAATTCATATTCTGAAAAAACATCGAATAAATAATCTTCACTAAAACTATCTTTATTTTTAGTTATAGATACAGCTTTACAAAGATTAACATTTATTTTTCTTATGATTATAAGTTTTCCTAAATTTTCATTTAGTTGATTTAAAATTGAATCATCAACCACACTAATTGGAGTATCTATAATAATTCTATCATATGGTGCTCCTTCCAAATATCCTTTGATAAAATCTTTGTTAATTATTTCAATATTTTGAATTTCTAATTCATTAATTTTTTCTTTAAAAAGGTCGCATAGTTCATTATCAGATTCGATAGCAGTTACTTCTGAACATAGATTTGATAACAATACTGTAAAATAGCCAGTTAATGCTCCTAAATGTAAAACTTTATGATTCTTTTTAATTTCAGCACTTTTGATTAATTGTGCCAAATGTAAGTTTTTTAAATAACCTCTATTAGACAACATTTTAATATCTACATCGGAATATGAAATTTTAGTTATTGATGAGGGTAAAAATTTTTCTTTTGGAACCGTTTTAAAGAGATTAAGTATATTTAAATCGTTTATTTTATTTGGTCTTAATTGGTTTTCAACCATTAATTCTCTAGCTTTTTGATAATTAAAATTCATTTGTTTTTTGGAAAATTAAAGTTATTCTTATAATATTATTTATTTCATATTTAAACACCAAAACTCTTAATTTGTTTTTTATATGGTTTTAGGTGTTTCATTGACTTAATGTAATTTAATCATTATTTGTCCATCAAATTAGGCTCGGTGGCAGAGTGGTTATGTAGGGGCCTGCAAAGCCTTGCACAGCGGTTCGATTCCGCTCCGAGCCTCCATATTTATCTTGTTTTTTGTTATTTTTTTTATTATCAGAACAATTGTGTTCCTCGGTAGCTCAGTGGTAGAGCAATCGGCTGTTAACCGATCGGTCGCTGGTTCGAGCCCGGCCCGGGGAGCCAATTATTTTTAAGATTTTACTTCAACTAATTCATTAAATCTTGTTGTGTAACAAGGAGATACATTCTCTCTTTTCATTTTCCATATTTTTTCAATACCTTCTGAAGCAATTTTTAATGTTGCACTACCGTATCTATTATTTATTTTATCCATAACCTCCATCATACTATCCGATATTTCTCTATCATAATCCAAAAGACCTTTTGTTAAATTATGTCTAGTAAGACCATAAAGTATTACTCCTGCTTTTTTATAACGATAACCTGGTCGATATATTTTTCTAACTCCTTCAAGAGCTCTTTTAACTATATTAATACTATTATTAGTTGGAAATGGTAGTTGCAGTTTGATTGAATTTGAATACTGTTTTTCTCTTCTATTAAAGTGATTGGTTAAAACAAAAACACTCATTGATTCAGCTACCAAGCCCTCCTCTCTTATTTTTTCAGATACTCTTGATCCATATGTTGAAACTGACTCTTCTAAATCAAATAATTTTTCTATTGGCTTATTAAAAGATCTGGAAACACAGCTACTTTTCTTATCACTTGGGCTCAAATCAAGATCTAAACATGATACACCATTTAACTCTAAATAAGTTTTTTCTCCAACTACTCCCATATTTTTTCTAACCCAACCTCTATCCATTTGAGAAAAACAATATGCATCATCAATATTATTCTTTCTAAGAAATAATGATAATCGTCTTCCTATACCCCACACATCTTCTATTGGGGTTGATTTGAGACCATTCTTTATTTCAATTAAATTTTTTAATATACATACACCTTTATAGTATGCATGTTTTTTTGCTAAATTGTTTGCTATTTTTGAAAGTGTTTTAGTTGAGCCTACTCCTATACTAACAGGAATACCTACCCATTTTTTTATTGTTTTTCTTATATGTTGACAATAAGTATTTAGTTCATCATTTTCAAAACCATTTAAAGATAAAAAAGCTTCATCAATTGAATATATTTCAATATCTGATGAGAAACTTGATAATGTTTCCATAACTCTTTGTGAAATATCACCATATAATGAATAATTTGATGAAAAAACTTTAACATTATTTTTTTCAATAATTTTTTTTGCTTTAAAATATGGCTCACCCATTTTTATTCCTAATTTTTTTGCCTCTTTTGACCTAGCAATAATACAACCATCATTATTTGAAAGTACAACAATAGCTCGATCTATAAGTTTTGGATTAAATATTCTTTCACAAGAAGCATAAAAATTATTGCAATCTATTAGTGCTATTGATTTATTAAGAGAGAGATGATTTTTATTTAGTTGTTTTGTGTATAACATATGTTACTACTCCCCATATAAAACATTCCATTTCTTCCTTAACCTGAATACTCGGATATTCACTATTGGCTGAAATTAGAAATAAAGATTGGTCTTTTTTCTTTAATTTTTTAACTGTCAAATCACCAAAAATAGAAGCAATAACAATATTATCATTACGTGGATTAATACTTCTATCTACTATGAGTAAATCACCTGATGATATGCCAGCATCAACCATCGAAGGTCCGCTAGCCTTAACAATATATGTTGCTGTAGGACGTTTTACTAAATATTCATTAAGATCAAGCTTAGTTTCCATATAATCGGTGGCGGGAGAAGGAAATCCAGCTGATACTGAGTCGAGAAAAAATGGCGCTATTCTCTTTTTTCCTAATTCAGTTTTAAATATTAAAATCTCTTCTTTTTTATACATAATATTAAAAAAATATTTTAAAATATTGATAAATAAAAATTATATTAAATTTTTTCATATTTGTTCTACTTTTGTTCTAATTTATGCAGAATAATAAAAAAGTCAATATAATATTTTCAAAATCCTGTTAAAAAAAAATATGAGTAAATTATTTGAAGAAAATGCATATCTTAAAGAATTTAAGGCAAAAATAATAAACATAAATATAGAAGAAAAAACAATTGAATTAGATAATACAGCTTTTTATGCAAGAAGTGGTGGTCAACCAGGAGATATAGGAGAAATAATAACAAAAAATCAAAATATTGAAGTTAAAGATACTATTAAAAAAGATAACAAAATAATTAATATCATTAACAAGACAGAAAATTTAGATAAGGGGATTGAAATAATAGGAAAAATTAATTGGGAAAAACGATATAAGTACATGAAAATGCATAGTGCATTACATCTAATGTGTTCTGTTATACCTTTGGGAGTAACAGGAGGGCAAATAGGATATGAAAAAAGTAGATTAGATTTTAATGATCCAGATAAAGAAATAGATAAAGAAGAAATAGAAGAAAAAATAAATTCACTTGTAAAAAATGATTATCAGATAACAAGTGAAATAATTGACAGTAAAATATTAGACGAACAACCTGAATTAATAAGAACTATGTCAGTAAAGCCACCTCAAATTGATGGTAAAATTAGACTAATCAAGATTGGTAATGTAGATTTACAACCTTGTGGAGGTACACATGTTAAATCAACAGCAGAAATTGGCTCAATTAAAATAGGTAAAATAGAAAATAAAGGCCGTATGAACAGAAGAGTTAATATTATTCTTAATGATTAAGTATTTGGCTTAAAAATAATTTTGTTCTGTCACTCTCTGGATTATTAAAAAATTTATCAGGAGGAGCTTCTTCAACTATTCTTCCTTCATCCATAAAAACCATTCTATTGGCAACTGTTTTAGCAAAGCCCATCTCATGAGTAACAACAATCATTGTCATACCACCTTCAGCTAAATCAACCATAACATCTAAAACCTCTTTAATCATCTCAGGATCAAGAGCTGATGTTGGTTCATCAAAAAGCATAATATTAGGATTCATTGCTAAAGATCTTGCAATAGCTACTCTTTGTTGTTGACCACCAGAAAGTTGACCAGGATATTTATTGGCTTGTTCTGGTATTTTAACTATTTCTAATTGTTTCATGGCCAACTCTTCAGCTTCAGCTTTTGGCATTTTCTTTACCCATATGGGAGCTAAAGTAATGTTTTCTTTTACAGATAAATGAGGAAAAAGATTAAATTGTTGGAATACCATTCCTACTTCTCTTCTTACACTGTCAATATTTTTAAGGTTTCCAGTTAATTCAATACCATCAACTACAATTGTACCTTCTTGATGTTCTTCAAGTCTATTAATACATCTGATCATAGTTGATTTACCAGAGCCAGAAGGTCCACAAACAACAATACGTTCTTTCTTTTTAACTTCTAGATTTACATCTTGAAGAACTTGAAAGTCACCAAACCATTTGTTGACATTTTTTAGTGAAATAATTGATTCTTGTGACATAATTAATCTGCTCCCATGTTAATACCTGTTTTTAATTTATTTTCCAAATATAAACTGTATCTAGACATACCAAAAGTAAAGATAAAAAATACTAAAGCTACAAAAACATAGACTTCATTTGATAAACCCATCCAAGTTGCGTCTGCTAAAGCCCCTCTTCCAATTCCTAATAAATCTAATAAACCAATTATAATTACTAAAGTAGTATCTTTAAATAGACCAATTGAAGTATTTACAATTGACGGTATAGTTATTCTAATAGCTTGTGGTAAAATAATTTTTCTATTCATTTGCCAATAAGACAAACCTACTGATTGAGCAGCTTCATATTGTCCTTGAGGAATAGCTTGTAGTCCACCTCTTATAACTTCTGCCATATAAGCTGCTTGAAATAGTGTTACTGCCACAAGAACTCTTACTAGGCCATCCATATTTATTCCTTCTGGCAAGAATAAAGGTAACATAACCATTCCAAAGAAAAGAAGTGTGATAAGTGGTACTCCTCGAATAAATTCAATAAACAAAGTACAAACCATACTAATCACAGGAAGCTTTGATCTTCTTCCAAGAGCTAAAATAATTCCAAGAGGAAAAGCTAATGCAATACCAAAAACACCTAAAACTAAAGTAACTAATAAACCTCCCCATTTATTAGTAGGAACTATTTCAAAACCAAAGCCTCCATATAATAAGATAAATGCAATGATAGGAAATATAATTGTAAATTTAATTAAGTGTTTTCTATAAGGTAATTGCTCAACTAAAAGTGGAATTAAAGCAATTGCTAATAAAAAATAAGTTACATTTACTCTCCAAACTTGTTCAACAGGATAAAATCCATAAATAAATTGATAGAAGCGTACTATAATAATTGACCAACATGCAGCATGATATTCTTCAGGATTTGCTACTCGAGAACAAAAAGATCTATCAATTATTCGTTCGCCTTTATAATTGTAAATAAAATCAGCACTAAAGATTGCCCAATCTAAAAACCAAGGTATTATTTGATAAAGAAAATATGCAACTAATAATGTAACAATAGTATTAAACCAATTTGAAAATAAATTTATTCTTAGCCAACCAATAAAACCTGTAGTTGCAACAGGAGGTTTTCTACTTTCAATTTTATTATCAATATTCATTATTTTTCCTTAAATTGGATACTTTTGTTATATATATTCATAAAAAAAGATATTGTTAAACTTATAACTAGATATGTCGCCATTGTTATTGCCATACATTCAATTGCTTGACCTGTTTGATTTAAGCTTATCCCACCAAATCCATGAACAAGATCAGCATAGCCAACTGCTATACCTAGAGATGAATTTTTAGTTAAATTTAAATACTGACTTGTTAAAGGAGGCACTATAACCCTTAAAGCTTGAGGTATGATAATTAATCTCATTATCCAGTTTTGCTTTAAACCTAAAGCCCCTGAAGCTTCTCTTTGTCCTTTAGTAACTGATAAAATTCCAGATCTTACAGTTTCAGAAATAAATGCACCTGTATAGATAGTAAGGGCTAAAAACATTGCTATGAATTCAGGTCTTATAACCATACCTCCTTTGAAATTAAATCCTTTTAATACAGGATATTCAAGTGTCATTGGTGATCCCATAATAAAGAAAATTAAAAGTGGTAATAAAATAATTATTCCTAAATTAGTTGTAAAAGTTGGAAATTGTTGACCTGTGTTATCTTGTCTTTTTTTAGCCCATCGTCTAACAAAAAAAGCTATAAAAAAAGATAAAAGTATAAATATAGAAACAATGAAAAATCCATCTTCGTAAATTGGTCTAGGTCCATAAAGACCTCTATTCGAAATATAAAATGTATCCCAAATTTGTGGAGCTTGTTTAATTCTTGGTAATTGAATTAAAATTGCATACCATAATATTATTTGAAGAATTAAAGGTACATTTCTTGTAAATTCAACATATACATAAGCAGTTCTACTTAAAAGCCAATTTGAAGATAATCTTATAATACCTACTATAAAACCCAAAATAGTTGCTGCAATACAACCTGTAAATGAAACTAATAAAGTATTTAATACTCCTACAAAATAAACTTTTAGATGAGTATCAGTAGATTTGTAATCTAGAAAGGGTGAAAAGCTTATGTCAAAACCAGCAGGATTATTTAAAAACCCAAAACCAGTAGCAATATTTCTTTTTTCTAAATTGTAAGCAGTAGTATTAACGATAAAATAAATTGCTAAAGCAAAAAAACCAACAACTAGAGTTTGGTATAGAATACCTCTAGATTTTTCATCTGAAAATAAATTTTTTTGCATAAATAATAAAAAAAATGGGGGGAAAAGATCCCCCCCAAAAAATGTTATCTCTAAATTTTATCTAAATGGAGGAGCGTATAAAATACCTCCGTCAGTCCATAAAGCGTTTAGATTTCTTCCAATTCCAAGTGGAGTGTCAGGTCCGATATTTCTATCGAAAGACTCTGAGTAGTTACCAACTTGTTTAATGATATTGTAAGCAAAGTCATTGCTTAACTCTAACATTTCACCATAACCACCTTCAACTCCTAGAAGTCTTAAAACTTCTGGAATATTTGAACTTTTGCTATCATCTACATTAGCAGAAGATACACCTAGTTCCTCAGCAATGATCATAGTGTTAAGAGACCAACGTACAACGTCACCCCATTGATGATCACCGTGTCTTACTAGAGGGCCTAAAGGCTCTTTAGAAATGATGTTTGGAAGAACAACCCATTTATTTGGATTATCTGCTTGAGCTCTTGTAGCTGAAAGACCAGATGCATCTGTTGTGTAAACATCACATCTACCAGCAAACAAGTTTTCTCTTGCTTCATCATTAGTTTCAATTGGAAGTGCTTCATAGCTAATATTATTAGCTCTAAAGAAATCCGCAAGGTTTAACTCTGTAGTAGTACCTGTTTGAATACATACAGTAGCTCCATCAAGACCAGTTGCATCATCTACACCTAGAGCTGAAGGAATCATAAATCCTTGACCATCGTAGTAGTTAACTCCTACAAACTCAAAACCAAGATTAACATCACGGCTTAAAGTCCAAGTAGTGTTTCTTGCTAGCATATCAATTTCACCTGACGCTAATGTTGGGAAACGTGACTTACCAGTTGTAGTAGTGAATTCTACTTTACTTGAATCTCCAAAAATTGCTGCTGCAACTGCACGACATACGTCTACATCAAAACCAGCCCAGTTCCCACTATCATCAGGAGCTGCAAAACCGATTAAACCAGTTGTTACACCACATTTTAGAAATCCTCTATTTTTAACATCATCAAGAGTTCCAGCATTTGCAGAAAAAGCAAAAACAGAAACTGCTAAGATTGATAATAATTTTTTCATATTATTTCCTCTCTTTAAAAATTATTAAGGATCCTTTTGTCAAATTTGACAAAGATTTGTATCCATTATCAAATTTATAAGGTATTCGAAATACTTAATTTAATAGTTAAAAAAAGTAAAAATGTAGTGACTAAAAAGAGCTTAAACTACTATATATAGTATATATGAAGATAAAAACTAAATTAACAAAATTAGGAAGAGATCCAAAAAAGCAAAAAGGGTTTGTTAATCCAGGTATATACAAAGGTTCAACGATGATCTTTAATAGTTTTAAAGATTATCTGAATGACATAAAAAATGATGATGATAGAAAAACTTTATATGGAATTAATAAAAATCCCTTTAACGAACAATTAGAAAAAGCAATATCAAAACTTTACAATGCTTCAGATACTGTAATCGCTCCTTCAGGTTTAGCTGCTTTAATTATACCTTTTTTTACTTTTTTAAAAAAAAATGATGAAGTTTTAATAGTTGATACAGTTTACAGTCCAACAAGAACTTTTTGTAATAAAATTTTAAAAAATTATGGAATAAAAATTAAATATTTTCATCCAATTAATAGTATAAATAATTTTGAAAAATTAATTAATAAAAAAACTAAATTAATATATCTAGAATCCCCTGGTACAGCTACTTTTGAGATTATAGATATCCCATTTATAACAAAAATAGCAAAAAGAAAAAAAATACCAACTGTTTTAGATAACACTTGGGCATCACCTCTATACTGTGATCCTATTAAACTTGGTATTAATGTAATAGTTGATGCAGGTACAAAATATATTAATGGTCATTCTGATGTACTAATAGGCTTTGTTTCTAGTGATAAAAAATATGCAAAAGAAATTAGAATTACAACTAAAACTCTTGGGATATGTCCAGGATCTGAAGAGGTTTATTTAGCTCTAAGAGGTATTCCTACTTTAAATCTTAGAATGAAAGAAATTGAAAAAAATGCTCTTAATATGGCTAAAGCATTAAAGACAAATAAATTTGTTAGCGAAGTATATCACCCCGCTCTGCCTCATACTAAAAATCATAAAATATGGAAAAGAGATTTTAAAGGAAGCACTGGATTATTCGCATTTGAATTAAAGAAAAAATTTTCAAATATTATGATTGAAAAATTTTATAAACAATTAAAGATTTTTAAACTTGGCTATAGTTGGGGAGGTTTCGAAAGTTTAATTACCTTTCCACCATTAGATAAAAGAATATATAAAGATAAACTAACTGGTAATTTAATTAGAGTCTATTGTGGTTTAGAAGATAGTAATGATCAAATAAAAGATATTACAAATGCTTTAAAAATTTTTAGATAAAAATGGATATAGCTTTCTATTTTTATGCTTCCATTGGTGTAATTATTTTTGGTATTGCAAAAGGTGGTTTTGCTGGACCAGCTTCAATACTTGCAGTACCAATAATGGCATTAGCAATGAATCCTGCAGTTGCTGCAGGTATATTATTACCAGTATTGTTGATAATGGACTTTATAGCCATTTATTTCTATTGGAAAAAATGGGATGTAAATCTTGCTAAGATTATTTTACCTCCAGCAATTATAGGGATAATAATTGGAGGATTAACATTTCAATTTATCAATGCAAATAATATAAAAGTTTTAATTGGAACAATATGTATATTATTCTTATTTTTAACATTTTTTAAAAAAAATAATTTTTTTTTTAAACCTACTAGAAATAAAGGTAGATTTTGGTCTCTTATAAGTGGTTATACAAGCTGTATAATTCATGCAGGAGGTCAGCCGATAAGCTTTTATTTATTGCCTTTAAAATTAGATAAAACAACGTACGTTGGAACAGCAACCTTAGTTTTTTTATTTATTAATTTATTTAAATTAATACCTTACCATTTTTTAGATTTATTAGTATTTTCAAATTTGAAAGTTTCATTATTACTATCACCACTAGCTCCTATCAGTATATACATTGGATACTTTCTTCATAAAAAATTTAAAGATGAAATTTTTTATCTTTTGATTTATATTTTACTAGGGGTAAGCGGTGTAAAATTAATTTATGATGGACTTTTATAAAATAAAATTATTTATTTAAAATCAGTATTATAATTAGCTCTTTTTGATTTTCTTAGACCAAAAGGGCCAGGTATAAACAATGTCATTGTTTCTTTATTTAAATTAAGATCTACTCTATGCAAATGATCAGCTGATCTAAAACCAATATATCCTGGTTTTCTCCAAAATTTACCTTTTGCAGTTGTTTCCCAATACCCACCTTTTAAAATAATTGTTATATAAGGGCACATATGATTATGAACTCCATCTCCATGATCATTATCTAACATTTTGTGTATTAAAATATTAAAAGGAAACCATTTTGGACGATGCCTAAATAATAAATAGTATCTTTCCATCCAAGGTTTGGCATTTTTATAATCTGGATGAGATGGGCCTCTATCTAGAACTATTTTTTTTCTTCCAATTTTTTCTAAAATTTTTAAAATCATTTATTTACAATTAGGATATAAAGATAAGAAGTCACGAGCACCCTTGTGACAATTTTCTTTCCAATCATTTGATGATTCTTCATTTGCATAGTCTGAAATATATTTAAAACATTTGAAATCAATATTTTTTATCTTACAAATTTTTGCTAATGCATAAGCTTCCATATCTACTATATCACAATCCATTTCTAATTTATTTTTGACAAATTTATCTCCAGTTGCACAAATATAACCTTCATGAGATAATATAATTTTTGAAATAGGGTCAAAAGGAGTTTCACCTAATTTAAAATCTAATAAACCTCTTGCATCCATATCATGTTGAATAAAAGTAGTGCATTCTATAAGTCCACTGATTTCTTTTTTTAATGAACCTGCAGTACCATAATTAATTACTTGATTTGGTTTATATAAATGAATTAACTCAATTAATTTTATTGCGGCATTAATTTTTCCCACTCCGGTGTGATGAAACTTACTTAATTCAGGTGTTTCTTCTTTTAATGCTGCAACGAAAATCGCTTCCATTTATTGTGGTCCAAAATTCTTAATTATTTTTTTTGTAATTTTTGTAATTTCAGGAATTGTTGGTTTTAATAATTGTAATCTATCATAAATTCTTGGGTTATTTTTTACTTGTTTTCTTAAGGCATTACCAAAAGTCATGCGTAATTCAGTTCCAATGTTAAATTTAGCAACATTAGTTTCTTTTGCTAATTTTTTTCTTATGCGATTAGGAATACCGCTTCCTCCATGTAAAACTAAGGGTATTGATGTAGATTTTTGAATTTGTTTAATTATTTCTATATTTATTTTTGCGATTTTATTTGTTTGTAAATGAGTATTGCCAACAGATATAGCCATTGCATCTACTCCACTATTTTTAGCAAAAGATATTGCTTCGTCAGGTTTCGTTCCTTTTGAAGATTTTCCTTTATCATAACCAACAAAACCAATTTCTCCTTCAACGGACACTTTATCCATATGTGCTTTCTTCACTATTCTTGAAGTTATTTTTATATTTTCTTTTAATGGTAGTTTTGAACCATCAAACATTACGGAAGTAAAACCTGAATCAATTCCCTCTACACATTCTCTAACTGTATATCCATGATCTATATGACAACAAATATGAGTTTTAGTTTGTTCTGCTAGATATCGGAACATTTTACCTAAAATAGGCACAGGAGTATGAGCTCTACATGAAGGCCCAGCTTGTAAAATTATTGGTATACCTGTCTCGTCAGCAGCTTTAGTAAAAGCTAAAGCATCATCCCAAGATAATACAACTAAACCTGCAACAGCATAATTATTTTTGTTAGCATCATTTAAAATTTTTTTTAAAGATACTGCGGTCATTATTTATATTTAGCAATCATATCTTTAATACCTGGTATAGTTTCTATTTGATATGCATGCTCAGGTTGAAAATATTGAACAAGAGATCTTTGAGAAAGACCACCTAAAATTGTAAAATAATACATCTCATATCCAGGGGCAACAACACAAGGATGATATCCAGTTCTAATAGAAATTGTTGATCTATCAATTATATGTTCTGCTTTTCCAACCTTCTCATCAACTTGTTGAAATAATTGAAAACCAAAACCATTATTTGGTCGAAAACGATAATTATATGTTTCATCGTGTCGTGTTTCATATGGAAGTCTGTCAGTATCATGCTTATGAGGTGGAAATCCTGACCAACCTCCTTGCCCTACAGTATACAATTCATTGCATAGTAAACGACCAACTTTATCATGATGTTTTGCACCTAAAATATGTTTTATTTTTCTGTGAGTTTTGGTATCATCAGAGCCGTATTGAACCATATCAATTTCATCAGCCCTAACAGCAAAAGGTTCTAATGTTTTGTCAAACTTTGCACCTGCAATAAAAACTTCAGTATCATTAATTGCGTCAAAAGAAGCTTTAACCCCAGAAGGCACATAAACTCCTTCGGGTTCACCGTCCCAAACATCTAAAGTTCTAGTACCTAAATTATTTGTCTCAAATCCTTCAATATTAACATTTATCGAACCTGTAGCTGGTACAATGCAAGTTTCATATCCTGGAGTTATATACTCAAAGCTTTGATCTTTTTTTAATTTAACAATATTAAAATAGTTTAGTGGAACTTTTTTGTCATCCATATCGACAATAGGTTTATTTTCATTATCAAAAGGTGGTATGTGCATTATTTTTCTCCTTCACTCATTTTTCTATCTTTCATAAACTCCAAAATTTCTTCTAAATCAGGCATAGCTGGAGAGCATCCTACTTTTGTAACAACTATTGCTGCAGCAGCAGAACCAATTTCAATTGATTTTTCTATATCATAATCTTTTAATAAAGCACCAATTAAAGCGCCCATAAATGCATCTCCAGCACCAGTAGGTTTAAGAGGAGTAACAGGAAATATTCCTTTATAAATTTCTTTATTTTCTACAAAAGTAATGGACCCCTTTTCACCTTTTTTATAAATTATTAAATCACAAAAAGATGAAAGTTTTTTAGCAAAATTGAAACCTTCTTTATATTTACCAGCAAGAACTCCAAATTCTTCATCATTACCTATTACACCTGAGCAATTTTTAATTGCAATATTATATATTTCAGACGCTTTTTCATCTGACTCCCAAGTATAGGGTCTATAATCAATATCCATAAATACTGGAATGTTATTTTTTTTAGCTATTTCTAAAGAATGTAACACTGCACTTCGTGAAGGTTCAGCTGCTAAAGATGTTCCTGTTATCAAAATACAATCAAAATTTTGAATTTGAGCTGACTCAATATCTTGATGATTAAGAAAAAGATCAGCTGCATTGTGTCTATATATTATTGATTGATGGTCTTTTATTGTTGATTCAACAATGGCAAAAGAAATTCTAGCTTCTTTTTTTTCAAATTTGATTAAATTTTTATTAATTCCATATAAAGCTAATTGATTTAAAACTAATTTACCTAATGCATCATCTGAAACTCTTGTAAGTAAAGAACAAGAACCTCCAAACTTTACAAGTTCTACTCCCATATTAGCAGAAGAACCACCTAAGTAACTAACAAAATTAGTTGCTTGCTCAGTTTTAGTGCCTGGAGGATCAGGATATATATCAATACCCGCTCTTCCTATAAGTAAAAAATTATTTTTTTTAATTTTTGAAATTAAAAATTTCAATGACATTAAAAATTACTTATTTTTCATATCAAGAACATCAGCATCATATTGAAATGAATCAATGTCATCAATGCATCCAATATTTACACCTATCCCATTTGGATCAGATTTTCTTTGATGATGAGTGTATATTCCACAATTTTTACAAAAATAATGTTTGGCAACATTTGTTCCAAATTGATATGTAGATAAGTTTTCTTCTCCTGAAATTGATATTATTGCATCTTTAGGAAGAATATTCATTTTGGCATTTTTTCTTTTACAAATAGAACAATTACATTGTTTGACAATTTTTAGGTCTGTTTCAAGAAGTAATTTGACATTTCCACAATGACATGAAGCACTATATTTCATATAACTGTTTTAACATGTATCTAAAAATAATATAATAAATAATTATGAAAAAAAAAATTGAAGGGATAATTCATAGACCATTTGCACCCGCAATAGGTCAATATAGTTTAGCAGAAAAGTCTACTGAAGTAATTAATAAATATATTGATAACTTACGTAAAAATGAAAAGGAAATTCAAATTAATAATTATGGCGATAAATTAGCTGGTGAAATTACTCATGAAATTTCATTATCAAATGAATTTTTATCTAAATTTTTATTAGATGAATTAGCTGCCAATGTTCACAATTATGTTAAATCATGCATAGGTAAAGAAATTACAAAGTTTAATATAAAGGAATGTTGGGTAGTTTGTCAGTATCAAAATGACTATAATCCTATTCATTGGCATAGCGGACATGTATCAGGTGTTGCATATTTAAAAGTTCCAAAAAGTTTTGGAGAATCAATAAAAAAAGAAAATAGAAATGGAAGAATAGCTTTTATTCATGGTTCAAGACAATTTTTATCTAAATCCTCAATAGAGTTTACTCCATCAGTAACAGACTTATATCTTTTTCCAAGCTACTTAATGCATACAGTATATCCATTTAAATCAAAAGATGAAAGAAGATCTATTGCATTTAATTCTTTCATAGATGAAGAATTTGTAAATAAAATTTAGTTAATTTCTAAATTGGCGCGCCCGAAATGATTCGAACATTTGACCTACCGCTTAGAAGGCGGTTGCTCTATCCACTGAGCTACGGGCGCAATAAAATTATTAATATATTAAATTATTTAAAAGTACAAATATACTTTAATGAGTCCAAGGTTCTTTTCTATTAGTGTCAAAATTAGATGCATAAGATTTAATTTTAACTTTTCTTTTTTTAGGCTCTTCTACAAAATACTGATATTTATTTTTAATGGCCCAGTTAACTGCTTGCTCTTTTGTATCAAAAAAAATTTTTATTTGAGATTGAGTATCTAAGGAGCTATTCCATCCCATTAAAGTATCTTTTCTGGTATTAATATCAGAAATAAATTCTGCTAACCATTTTTTTGTATTTTTATTACCTGATTGCATCGCCGTTTTAGCAGGTTTGTATATTTTGATAGTCATTATTTAAATCCTACATCGAAAAATTTATCTTTATAGTTTATATAATTAGAAGCACCAGATAAAATATTTTCTTTTAAAAATTTTGTTTTAGGAATAATTTTTTGAAAATAATATATCCCTGTTTCAATTTTTGATTCAAAAAAATCTGATTTATTAATAGAAATTTTATCATACGATATCTCTAAAATCTTTAACCACATAAATCCAACGGCAATATATGAAAAGATTTCTAAATATTCTACTGCTGCACCATTTTTTTCTGAAGCCTTATCTTTATCAAAAGATTGGAAAAGATCAGTAATATCTATTAAATCTTTAAAAGATTGTTTAAACTGAGTAATTTCTTTTTGAATATCTTTATTATTAGATATATTTAATAAATAATCTTCAATTATTTTAAAAAAATTTTTAATGAGTTCACCTTCATTAATTTCCATTTTTCTTCCAATTAAATCTAAAGCTTGAATTCCATTTGTTCCTTCATATATTGGTGCAATTCTTGCATCTCTAACAAATTGCTCCATTCCATGATCTTTAATGTATCCATGTCCACCATAAATTTGTAGTGCCAAATTAGATGAAAAACATCCAATATCAGTTGCAAAAGATTTTAAAATTGGAGTCATTAATGCGACGATATTATCACAATCAGAAATAGTTTTTTTATCAGTTGAAGAGTTTGCTAAATCTAAATGATAACCTGTCCAAAGCATTAAAGCTCTAATTCCTTCATTAAGTGATTTCATTTGTAATAGATTCTTTCTAATTTCTGGATGAACTATAATTGGATCAGCTATATTTTTACTATCTGGACTTTTTCCTTGAAGTCTCTCTTTAGTATAATACAGGGCAGATTGATAAGCTGCTTCTGAAATACCTAATCCTTGGCTACCTACAAATATTCTAGCTCCATTCATCATTATAAACATAGCTTTCATACCTTTATTCAAATCACCTACAAGCCATCCAGTTGAGTCATTAAAATGCATAACACATGTAGGGCTTGCATTAATACCAAGTTTTTTTTCAATTGAACCACATTCTAAATTATTTTTTGATCCAATATTACCATCTTTATCTAGAGAATATTTAGGTACCAAAAATAAACTTATTCCTTTTATTCCTTCTGGTGCGTTGGGAGTTCTTGCTAAAACTAAATGTATTATATTTTTACTTAAGTCGTGTTCTCCACATGTAATGAATATTTTTGTTCCTGAGATTTTATAAGTTCCATCTTCTTGAGGTACTGCCATTGTTTTGCATAAACCTAAATCTGTTCCGCATTGTGGCTCAGTTAAATTCATAGTACCTGACCATTCCCCAGAAGTTAATTTTGGTAGATATAAATTCTTTAAATCTTGAGTTGCACTTTTTTCAATAGCATCAATAGCATTAGAGGTTAAACCAGGATATAGCCCAAATGACATATTAGATGAACTTATCATTTCATCAAGTATCATATTCATAAAATAAGGAAGGTTCT
This sequence comes from uncultured Alphaproteobacteria bacterium, assembly GCA_902577425.1. Taxonomy (GTDB): domain Bacteria; phylum Pseudomonadota; class Alphaproteobacteria; order HIMB59; genus MarineAlpha5-Bin3. The sequence goes on from CACGZD010000007.1 coordinate 58,234, forward strand.
GACCTCCATAATCTTCAGATACTTTTATTCCTTGCCATCCATTTTCAGTAAAAATTTTATAAGCTTCTTTGAAACCTTGGGGTGTATATACATTTCCTTTATCAAATTTACAGCCCTCTTGATCTCCTACTTGATTGAGTGGCAATAATGTTTCTTCACAAATTTTAGCCGCTTCTTCAATTACCAGCTCTAAATCATTAATTTCAAGATCTTTTTTTGCTATAATAGGATCTTCTTTTGATAGTTTTAAAAAATCATTTATTAAAAATTTAATATCGTTGAGAGGTGCTTTATAAATTTGCATTAATATCTACTATATATATATTTTTTTAAAAAAATTTAGATAAATTAATAAGATTTTAATATAGTTGCAATTCCTTGACCTAATCCTATACATTGAGTTGCAAGAGCATATTGTTTTTTCTCTCTCTGCATAATTTGAGCAGCTTTTGCAGTTATTCTTGTTCCTGTAGCACCTAAGGGATGACCTAGAGCTATTGCTCCACCATCAATATTTACTTTTTCAGGATCAATATTCAGATCTTTCATACAAGCCAAAGATTGAGAGGCAAAAGCTTCATTTAACTCTATAATATCCATATCTTTAATATCTAAATTAGCTCTCTTAAGGGCTTTTTTTGTTGCTCCTATAGGTCCTAAACCCATTAATTCAGGTGGACATCCATTTACAGCTGTAGATATAATTTTTGCTAAAATTGGTAAATTATTTTTTTTTGCATAGTTTTCATTGCATACTAAAGTAGCAGCCGCTCCATCTGTTAATGGTGAAGATGTTCCAGCTGTTACAGTACCATTTTCATCAAAAACTAACTTAAGTCCATTTAGTATTTCTTGTGAAGTATTGGGTCTGATTGCTTCATCCAATTCAATAATTTTATTATCTATATGTATAGAAGTTAATTCATCATTAAAATAGTTTTGATTTTGAGCATTAAATGCTTTTTTGTGACTACTAATAGAGAAATCTTGTTGAACTTCTCTGCTCAAATTATATTTTTTTGCAACATTTTCTGCCGTATTGCCCATAGATAAGTATACATTAGGATTTAATTCATTTAATTTTGAATGCGGCGAATAATTTAAACCGTTTATAGGTACCTTGGACATACTTTCAATACCACAACAAATGAATGCATTACCAGCATTCATTGCAATTGCTCCAGCAGCTATATGGATTGATTGCATAGAAGATCCACACCATCTATTAACTGTCATACCAGCAACATGCTCTGGCATATTTGTCATAAATGAAACTATTTTTGCGATGTTAAAACCTTGCTCTCCTTCTGGATAAGCACATCCTGCTATAATATCTTCTATATCATCTCTATTAATATTTGTTGATTTAACTAAATCATTAATAACTTGAGAAAGAATATCCTCAGGTCTAACATTGGCCAAATTACCTTTTCTAGCTATAGCAAAAGGAGATCTTTTAAAACCTACAATAACAGCAGATGGCATCTTTAAAACTCCATTAAAGAATGAATATTAATACCTTTATCTATTAATTTTTGATCACCTTTTAATTCAGGTAAATTTATAATAAATCCAGCTCCAATAATATTTTTTTTGTTAAACATATTTACTAAATCTATAGCAGCTAAAGCTGTACCACCTGTTGCTAAAAGATCATCAATTATAAGAAGATTGGTATGACCATCTAAGGCATCTTTGTGAACATGCATCTCTGTTGAACCATATTCTAATGTGTAAGCAACTTTATATGTTTCTCCAGGAAGTTTATCTGGTTTACGAAAAGGAATAAAAGCTGAATTTAATTTATAAGCAATAGCACCCGCCATAATAAATCCTCTAGATTCTATACTTAATACAGCATCAATTTTTTTATTGATCCAAGGAGTTGTCATTTCATCTATTACTTGCTTAAAATGACCAGCATTTTGTAATAATGTAGTGATATCTCTAAATTGAATTCCTTTTACAGGATAATCTAGTATTGTTCTTACATATTCCTTCATAAAATTCTTATATCATCTTTTTATATAAATTTCTTCATATCATTAATATCAAAAATAGTAATTGGTGCAAAATTTTCTGAACAATCATATTTAACAGTGCAAGGGTATTTTAAATATGCATTAGTTATTTCATTATCTATATTCAATAATTTTTCAAATAATTTAATCAAAAGCTTATTAGGATTAGCATGAGATGCAATAGATCTTATGTATCTTATATTTCTATCAATATTTGATTGATCTAATTTACATAATAAATATGTCGCTGTTGCCATAGATCGAGATACACCACACCAACAATGTATAACAATAGGAGATTCTTTAGACCAAGTTTCAGAAAATTTTTTTATAGAATTTATATGGTCTTGATTTGGTAACAATTGAGGTATTTCATTAGTATTTAATCTAAAAATTTGATTTTTAGGACTTATTTCAATTATATCATCAAAACCTAATTTTAGATGATTTGAAACTCCAGAGGGCGTTTCAGGTGCATACCCAGGATCTATAACGGAAATTACATGAGAAGGTTTAACCGATTCACATACTGTTTCTAAATCTTTTAAAGAACAAACAATAATCATATTAAAAAAGGGTGGTTTTAAACCACCCTAGTATTAAATTAAATATAATTTTTAGTTTTCTATAGCATCTGCAAGAATAGCATTAGCTTCATCATTTAATGCATTTAATGTAGACATAATATCATCTCCATTAATAATTGAAGCATAAGCTTTTTCAATTTCACCTCTTACAGAATAATAAGCTGGAACTGATGGTTCGCCTTTTCCATATTGAATAAGACCCAACGATCTATCATATTGAGGCAGTTCATTTCTTTTTGCCTGAATTAATGGATGATCAGCAGAAGAAGTTCTAACAAAACCGTAACCACTTTCTGTTGACCAAACAGCTGAATTTTCAGTATTAGAAATATATTTCATCCATTGATATGCAGCAACCATTTTGTCAACATTTCCAGTGTTGCCCATTATCAAGCCACCTCCATATAAATTCATTACTGGATTTTTAGTTATATGAGGAACTTTGGAAATTTCCCATTGTCCATTATAACCTTCTTCAATAGCTTTTTGAAAATAAGTTATGCCAGAAGTTGAACTAAGTGCAAATAAATTTGATCCTAACCCTAAATATTGTTGATCAGCATATTTATCTCTAGTAACTTGAGCACAACCTTTATTAGCCATTCCTTGAATAAATTCCATAGCTGCAACGGCTTCGCTGCTATTTAAAATATACTGACCAGAATCATAATCAAAAACATCTCCTCCATGAGCAAAAACCCACGCAGCAAAATTACTCGCATCTGTATCAATTTCATAACCTAAACTTGCAGTGTCACCTACTCTCCCACTAAAAGTACTATTAGTAGCAGCACATGCAGCTTCTGCAAATTCAGCTGGAGTTTGTGGTTCAGATAATCCTAATTCATTCAACCAGTCTTTGTTGTAATAAACAACCTCTAGCGATTTACCTACTTCATGAAGTAATTTTGGATTACCATCAAAATAAGGAGAAAATCCAACTGTCCAATTAGCACCCCAATCATCAATATCACTTTGAGTAACACCCCACTTTTTACTTTCAGCTAATATAGTTTGATCCATAGCTGCACCTATTTGATACATATCAGCAGCGGCGTTTCCATAACCTCTAGCAACATCAGCTTGATCTGATGTTCCTGCAGTAGTCATCATTGCAGATTGAACTTTTCCATAATGACCTTTGTAAGTAATATTAACTTTAATTCCAGTTTCTTTTTCAAATCTTTCAGCACGAGCCATCATAGCGTCTAATCTTTCATCAGAATACTGAACCCAAAATTCAACTGTTTGACCTTTTGGATTAGCATTTTCAATATCAGATGCTGTAATTGCAAATAAATATGATGAGAAAAAAAGTATTATTATAAAAAAAATTTTATTTAAAATATTCATATTGCACCCCTAAAATAAATTTCACCAAAATAATAAGATAAACCTTTAGTAAAAAAATACTACATTTTTATTAAATATTTATAACAAATAATTGTTAACAATTATTATTAACAATTATTGTTTTATTCCAAAATTAGAAATACTTTCCAAAAATAATCTTTGAGTAAAGAAATAAAGTAAAAGAACAGGAAATATAGAAATTAATGAAGCTGCCATTAATAGATTATAATTAGTTCCTGCCTCTCTAATAAAACTATAAATGGAAACTGTAACAGGAAACCAGTCTTCCTTAGTTAATATAAGTAAAGGCCAAGCAAATGAATTCCAAGCAAGAATAAAAGCAAATAGAGATATAGTTACTATTATCGGCATACTCATAGGGATGACTACTTTTCGTAAAAATAAGAAGTGAGAAGCACCATCTATTCTTGCTGCATCCCATAATTCATTAGGAATTTTTTTAAAATATTGTCTTAATAAAAATATTAAGAAAACATTTCCAAAAAAAGGAATTGTTAATCCTTTTAATGAATTCATCCATGATGGTCCAAAAGGTAGAGGAAATATATCACCTCTTATAATTAATAAATGAGGTAAAAGTGAAATAATTTCAGGAATCATAAGTGATATTAAAAGACCATAAAAAATTATATTCCTAAATGGAAAATCAATTTTTGCAAAAGCATATGCGGCAGGTATACTAGTACACAAAACTCCTGTTACAATTACAACACTAATAATAATACTGTTAAATGTATATTTTTGAAAATTATTTGAATTCCAAACCTCTAGATAATTTTCAAACATTAATTTTTTTGGAAACATATATTGATTAGAGGCTTCACCAGCAGTCATTAATGAAGTGCTAATCATATATAGTAATGGATATACAGAAAGAAGCAAAATGATGAAAAGAATACAATAAGGTACTATTAATTCTTTATGAGTAAATTTAATCATAATTTAATCTCTTTCTGAAAATAACATATTGTGAAATTGCCAGTACATTTAGAATAATAAATAAAACAACACCTTCAGCAGCTGCATATCCAAATTTTACCCTATCCCAAAAATGATCAAATATTTCAATTGTTACTACATCCATAGTTTCACCTGCTGATGAAGTTTTCATAACTAATATATGATTAAATGCTTGGAAAGAATTTATAAAACCAGTGAGTAAAAGAAAGAAAATAATTGGCATCAATAAGGGAACAGTTATTTTCGTAAAAGTTTGCCATCTAGAAGCACCTTCAGCTTTTGCTGCTTCATATAAATCTGAAGGAATAATTGATAAACCAGCTAAAAGTATTATAGCGTAATATCCTGTATACGACCAAACGCCATAAAATATTGAAGTTGTTAGAGCTAAACTTGGACCAGCAAAAAACCCATCTATTTTGATACCAAATAGTATTTCACTCAGCTTGCGTTTATCAAACAGCCACATTTGAGGATCATAGCCAAATAAACCTATAAATTCATTTAAAATTGAATTTTCAGCTTTTCCAAATATTAAAAAGAAGACAGCTCCACCCATTACTGCTGGAGTTATATAAGGTAAAAGAAGAATCATTTGGAATAATTGCTTACCTTTTAATTTTTGATAAAGAGCATATGCAATTAATAAACCTAATCCAACTTCAGTTGTTATTGCAAAAAAAGAATAATAAAAAATATA
>CACGZD010000008.1 GCA_902577425.1 uncultured Alphaproteobacteria bacterium
TTTTAATTTTAGATACTTTTGCATAACCATATCCAGGTAAATCGCAAAGATTTATCTTATTATTAATATTAAATAAATTTATAGATTGTGTTCTTCCTGGAGTTTTGCTTATTTTGGCTAATTTTTTAGAATTAGTAATGGCGTTTATTATACTTGATTTTCCAACATTTGATCGACCAACAAAACAAAATTCAGGGAGCTTATTTTCCAAAATCTTTTTAACATCAATGTAAGAACCTATAAAATTATTTTTGGAAAAAAAAATCTTTAAAGCTTTGTTTTCTCTAGGCATTTTTAGCTAAAATTCTTCGTTGTATAAACCACTGCTGGGCTATTGATAATATATTGTTAATTGACCAATAGAGAACTAGTCCTGCCGCAAATCCGGCAAGAACAAATGTAAAGACAAATGGTAATAAAGCAAAGATTTTAGCTTGAGTAGGGTCTGCAGGTGCAGGATTTAATTTTTGTTGTAACCACATAGTGAATCCCATAAATATTGGCAAAATACCAATGTTTAACAAGGATAAAAAACTAGGAACATCCCAAGGGATCAAACCAAATATTGTAAGAATACCAAGAGGATCAGGAGCCGATAAATCATGAATCCACCCATAGAAAGGAGCATGATACATTTCAATAGTTACAAATAAAACTTTATACAATGAAAAGAAAATTGGAATTTGCACTATAACTGGTAGACAACCAGCAACTGGATTTGCTCCTTCTTTTTTATAAAGAGCCATCAATTCTTGTTGCATTTTTTGTCTATCATCTGGATATGTTTCTTTAAGTCTTTGCATTTCAGGTTGAAGTTTTTTCATTTTAGCCATTGATTTAAATGATGCTTGTGCAAGTGGAAAAAGAATTAATCGCATCAATATTGTAAAAGCAATTATTGCCAAACCAAAATTTCCAACGTAGCCATAAAACCAATTAAGAGCATATGATATTGGTTTAGTTAGAAAAGCAAACCAACCCCAATCAATTGAATCAGTAAATTTAGGTATACCATTCTCCATATAATTAGATAAAATTTTTAAACTTTTAGCTCCAGCAAAAATTTTACCGTTATATGAAATATTCTGTTGAGGAGATATTTTCATATTATCTCCTACGTAACCAACTCTAAAGTCGTCCCTTCCATTATTCCCATGTCTATAATTCGCAGTGATAGTTTGTTTTTGGTCAGGAATAAGAGTTGCCATCCAGTATTTGTCCGTAAATCCTAACCATCCACCAGTAGTAGTTTCGTCACAAAATAATTTTTTTGTATTAGAATTAGACGAGCAGTCATCTAACAAGTGATCATATTTTTTTTCTAGAAGCTTATCATTTGTTAAGCTTATTAATCCTTCATGTAAAATAAAAAAATTAATTGTATTAGGAAGATTAATTCTTTTAATTAATCTGTAAGGAAATAGTTTTATTTCAGAGGAACTATTATTTTCAACTGTTTGAGTTACATCAAAAAGATAGTCATTATCTACAGAGAATTTTAGCTGAAATTTAATATTTTGGTTATTAACCCATGATAGAACTACAGGTTTTTCAGGAGTTAGCTCTAAACTTGAAGCTGTCCACTTTGTTTCATGATTGGGAAGATCAACTTTGATTTCACTACCTTTTAATTGATTCCAACCCAGCTCAAAGTAGTAAGGATTATTTGTGCCATCTGGAGAAAAAAGAGTAATTTTTTCTGAGCCATCATTAAGTCTTTTATTATATTTTGTTAATATTAAGTCATCTAAAATTCCACCTGTTAAATTAATTGATCCTATTAAAGAAGCGGTTTTAATATTTATTCTATTAGATTTAGAGATAATCTCATCTCTTGATTTAATTGTTGTAATTGAAGTGCCTTGATTATCATCTATAGAATTTGAAGGCTCTATAATTTCTTGGTTAGCTTCTTTATTGATAGGTTTATCAACTAATGCTTGTTGAGGAAACAAAAGTTGAAAAATTACAATTATTGCAATTGATAAACCAATAGCTAAAAATAAATTTTTTTGTTCACCCATTTATATTTCTTTCTTGGTATTTTTTGGAACAGGATCAAAACCTTCATCACCAAAAGGATGACAGTTTAAAATTCTTTTAATAGATAGGTATATACCTTTTATTATTCCATGTTTTTCAAGTGACTCTATTGTATATTCTGAACATGTGGGAAGATATCGGCAATTAGCCTTGAATAATGGCGAGATAAACCACTGGTAAATTTTAATTAAAAATATCAAAATAGAAATAATAATTTTTTTAAATGTTTCTAATATCATTTTATAATTTTTGTCAGTTCATTTTCTAGGTTCTTAAATTTTGTTTTTAATAAAGAATTTTTAGCTATTATCACATAATAAAAATTTTTTTTACCATATTTTGAAATTACTTTTTTTGCCAATTCTCTCATAATTCTTTTTGCCTTATTTCTTTTTATTGCATTCCCTAATCTTTTTGTAGCTGTATAACCAACATTAATACTATTGTCCAAGTTCATATCTTTTAGAATTTGAATATTAAAAGAAAATGAACGTAAAAATTGTCCTTTTTTCTTAACATTTAAAAATGTTGATCGTTTTTTAATTGTGTTCAGCGTTTGGGCCACTAGGCCGCCTTTATGTACTAAGTTGCGATCTTCCTTTAGCTCTTCGACGATTGATAATTTGTCTACCAGCTTTTGTTGCCATTCGTGCACGAAATCCATGGCGTCTTTTGCGCACAATATTACTAGGTTGATAAGTTCTTTTCATATGTTTAATTAAAAAAAACCCTATTACGAATTGATGATGTATAAGTCAAATAATTACTAGAAACTATATGAAAATATTAGAAAATAAGAGAGAATTAGATGAATTATTAGCTAAAATTAGGACCAATGGGACAAAGATTGGACTTATTCCAACTATGGGTAGTATTCATGATGGCCACTTATCTTTGGTAGAAAATTCAATAAAAGAAAATTTTTTTTCAATAACATCTATATTTGTTAATCCAACTCAATTTAATGACCTTAAAGATTTTAAAAAATATCCACAAAATAAAAAACAAGATATTGAAAAACTTAATACAGTGAAATGTGACGCAGTATTTTTTCCTCAGATTGAAGAACTTTATCCTGAAGGCATAAAAAGAAAAAAAACAATTTTAAAATATAGAGATATTTTATGTGACAAATTTCGACCAGGTCATTTTGATGGGGTGACAACTGTAGTAAAATCATTATTTGATATTGTTACTCCGGATACAGTTTTTTTTGGAGAAAAAGATTTTCAACAATTAAAAATAATTAAAGAATTAATTAAAAAAAATAATTTACCTATTCAGTTAATAGATTGTCCATCTGTACGATCAAAAAATGGCATGAGTTTATCATCAAGGTATAATAATTTTAATACTAATCAAGAAATTCTTTTTAATCAAATTTCTTTAAAAATTAATGATTGTGTAAATCTATTAAAAAAACAAATTGATATAAATAATTTAAAAAATCTATATCAATATTTAGAAGAAGATAAGAAAATTAAAGTTGATTATTTAGAAGTTAGAGATGATGATGAATTATTACTTACACAAAAAAATAAAAATGCACGATTATTTATATCTTTTTATATTGAAGATATTCGCATAATTGATAATTTTAAATTATACTAAGGAATTACCCAGCTAAATTCAGGCATATTATTTTTGAAGTTAATGTTCAACCTTTTATGTCCAGAGTAACTTAAATACAACCAATCTATACTTTCTATTTTATTTTGAATTACTGCAAAGTTATTATAACCCTGTTCACTTTCATTTTTTGTTGGGTCTATGCCTTGTAAGTGCTTTGGTAAACCATCTTCAGGTATATTTGTTTTTGATGAGGGGCTTTTTTTTGTTAGGTAACATTTACGACTTGATAACTGTGTTAAATCCCAACTTTGTTTTGCTATTTCGTTTTGATTATTAATATTCGATAATGTTTTGATACGAAGCTGTATTTTTATTGAGTGATCATAAAATAAAAATGATGAATTATTATTTTTTTTTAAATCCAATATTTTTGGAGATCGAAAATCTGTATGGAAATTTAAGAGTAATTTTTCCTCATCAAATTTACGCAAAACTACAATCCTTGATTCTAGCTTCATTTTCTTTGAAATATTCGAAAAAGTAGGAGTATGAAAGGAGTGTTTTCTATTATTTGCTCCTAAATATAATAGGTTTTTTATTTCTTTAAATATAGATTCAAAATTTTTATTCATTTCAGATATCTTTTATTTTATTCATATATAGTAAAATAATTTTAATTTTAATTAAATGGATAATCATTCAATAGATTTTTTACTTAATATAGAAGAAGTAAATAAAATTGTAAGTATTTTTCAAAATGAAAAAGCTGAAATTAGACTAGTTGGAGGATGTGTTCGTAATGCATTATTGAATAAAAATTATAAAGATATTGACTGCGCAGTTAATATTCACCCCAATGATATAACTAAAATACTTCAAAAAAATAATATTAAATTTCAAGATTTTGCAAAAAAATATGGATCAGTTTCCGCATTTATTAATAATAAAAAGATAGAGATTACATCTTTAAGAAAAGATATTGCTCAAAAAGGAAGACATACTGATATTTTATATACTGAAGATTGGAAAATAGATGCAGTTAGAAGAGATTTCACAATAAATGCATTATACTTAACAAGTGAAGGAAAATTAATTGATTATTTTGATGGCCTTAAGGATCTAAAAGAAAACAAAATTAAATTTATTGGAAACATTGAAAAAAGAATTAAAGAAGATTTTTTAAGAATTTATAGATATTTTCGTTTTTTGGGAATTTTTGAAGAACCTAATGTAATTGAAAACTATGAAGACATTTTAAATCAATATTTAATAGAATCTTTTAATTACTTGTCTAATGAGATCATTAGAAATGAAATTTTAAAGATGTTAAAGAATCCTTTTCCATTAAATTCTTTTAGCAATTTTCATAATCCTGAAAAAAAATATTATTGGTTAGAAAAAACAACCCAACATTTTTTAAAACAAAAATATCAATTAGGTGTAGAAAAATGTTTAAATAAAGTTGAAGAATTCTTTTAAAAAAATTTGTTTTCTAATTTATCCCAATAAATTTTTTCTAGTTTTATTTTATTCAAGAGATTTATTTGTTTTAAACCAGTAGGAGAGGTAACATTAATTTCAGTTAGATAATCACCAATTACATCAATTCCTACTAGAAAAAGATCCTTTAGTTTTAAATCTTTGGATAGGGCATTACAAATTTCTTCATCTTTTCTTATAAGTTCAGTTTTTTGAGGCTTCCCACCTGCATGAAAATTAGCTTTAAGATTATTTTTTTCAGGTATTCTTGCAACAGATCCAGCATATTCACCATCTATAAGAATTATTCTTCTATCTCCTTCAATTATTTCAGGAATGTATTTTTGAACAATAATGGGTTCATTTAAATTTGTTTTACTTTCATCAATTCCTTGTAATTTATTATTTTCTATTCTTGATCTGTAGATGCCCTCTCCTCCATTGCCATAAAGGGGTTTTGTAACAATATCTTTATGTTCTAATAAAAACTCTTTTATAGACGCGATATTTTGAGTAATTATTGTTGGTGCCATAAACTTTTCAAATTTAAGGGGATATATTTTTTCAGATGAATTTCTAATTGAAGAAGGATTATTTAGTACTGTAGTTGAAGATGATAATTTTTCTAGAAGATAAGTAGATGTAATATAATTCATATCAAAAGGAGGGTCTTGCCTAATAAGTATGACATCAGCATTTTCAAGATTGAATATTTCTTTTTTACTACTTAAATAATTATAATATTTATTTTTATCGTTAAATAATTCAACAAAATAACCTAAAGCAAATATTGATCTGTTTTTATATTCTAGATCTTTAGGATTATAATAAAAAATTTCATACCCTCTGTTCTGGGCTTCTTTTGCTAATAGAAAAGAAGTATCAAAATCCAAATCAATTTTTTCAATAGGATCCATTTGTATTGCTACTTTTTTAATTGCCATTAGAAAATATTTTCCTCATAAATTGGTAGGAGATTTTTATTCCATTTATTTAAATATTTATCAATTAATATATCTGCTGGAGATAAACCTTTTTCTAAATTTTCTTCTACAGATTGCAAGTATTGCCTTTCATCATTTTTATTATTTGAAGAAATGCAATTTCTTTTCTTAAGCCCACTTAAAGATATTTTTAAAACTTTTTTAGCTAGATCTAAAATAGTACCTTTTTTAAACTTAGTATTTAATCCATATTTTGGAACATTTTTATATAAGTAATCTCTATCATTACTATCCCATTCTTTAATAATAGAATAAATTTCATCAAGACTATCTTGATCATATAAAAGACCTGTCCAAAACGCTGGTTGAGCGCATATTTGATCCCATGAACAAGCATCCATAGAGCGAATTTCTAAATATCTTTTTAACCTTACTTGAGGAAATAGAGTTGTTAAATGACTTTCCCAGTCATCCTCGGTAGCAAATTCACCAGGAATTTTATCAAGTTTCCCATTTAAAAAATCACGAAAATTGCAACCAGCAACATCAATATATTTTTTATTTCTTTCAATAAAATACATGGGTACATCAAGAGCATAATCTACATATGTTTCAAAATTAAAATTTTCATTAAATACAAAAGGCGTTATCCCTGTTCTTTGATTGTCAGTATTCATCCAATAAAAAGATCTTAAACTTTTAAAATCTGTTAATTTATTTTTAGAAAAAGGTGAATTAGCAAAAATAGCTGTTCCTAAAGCTTCCAGAGATAATAATACACGAAATTTTTTAATCATGTCTTTTTCTGAAATAAAATCAAAATTAATTTGTGTTGAGCAAGTTCGTTGCATCATATCTAAACCATTATTACCAACTTTAGGCATATAATTTTTCATAATATTATAACGTTTTTTTGGCATCCAAGGAAAATTGTCTAAATTTAATTTTGGCTCAACTCCCAAACCTAATAAAATAAAGTTATGTTTTTTTGATAATTCTTTCATTTGATTAAGGTGAGTTGTAATTTCACTACAAGTTTCGTGAATATTTTTTAGAGGCTGACCAGAGAGTTCAAATTGTCCAGCAGGTTCTAAAGAAATATTTTGTTGATTTTGTTTTAATCCAATTATAGTTTCTTCTTTTTCCTCTATTATAGGCTTCCACCCTAAACCTATAAGACTTAGAAAAATATTATTTATCCCATTTTCTTCATCATATTTTAAAGGAAGAAATGAATCTTTATTTAAAATAAATTTTTCATGCTCTGTTCCAATTTTTAAATTAGCATTTGATTTGATACCATTTTCAAAATATTTGATTAAATTTTGTTTATTTAGCATATATTATAACCAATTTAATTGCCGACAAGCTTCACCAGCTACTATTGCAACTGAACTGCTTACATTAATTGATCTTAGACCTTTCACCATAGGAATAGTTAGTTGTTCATTTACAGACTGATGAACATATTTTGGTACACCCGCACTTTCACGTCCAAAAAGTAGAATGTCATTTTCTTGAAAAGAAAAGTCTGTATATTTTTTTTGAGATTTAGTAGTAAGTAAAATTATTCTGTAATTATTATTTTCTGTCCAATTAAAAAAATTGTTCCAATCTAGATGCCTTTTATATTTAATATATTTTATATAATCCATCGATGAACGTCTAAATCTTTTATCATCAAACACATAACCAGTGGGCTCAATGACATCTATTTCAATTCCTAAACAAGCTCCTAAACGAAAAATATTCCCCGTATTTTGAGGAATGTCTGGTTCAAAAAGTGCTATTCTCATATATTAATTCAACTAATTGTAATTTAAAGCCAATTATAAATATTAAATTTTCTTTAATATATCTTATAACTTATATAATTTTCTAGTATTGACTTAATTTACAGGTAAATATTTTGAACTCATTAACCAATAATTGCGTCAAGCTGGCACATTATTTGTAGTATTTTTATCGTTATTTAGGATATAAGAATTAAATTTTATGGCGGAAGTTAAGAATAATAAAAGAAGAAGTTTTCTACAGTTAAGCACTATATCTTTAGGTGCAATAGGAACTGCAGGTTTTATATGGCCTTTTCTTAAAAGTATGAATCCTGCTGAGGATACATTAGCTTTAGGTTCTACTGAAGTAAATATTGCTGATATAGAAGAAGGTCAGGGCATTACAGTTAAATGGAGAGGAAAACCGGTTTTTATTCGTAAAAGAACACAAAAAGAAATCAGTGAAGCAAAAGCAGTTAAACTTGAGGACTTAAAAGATCCAGCTATTGATGATGATCGTGTCAAAAAAGATGAATGGTTGGTGCTTGTGGGAATTTGTACACATTTAGGTTGTGTACCTCTTGGTCAAAAAATTACAGACATGAAGGGTGAGTATAATGGCTGGTATTGTCCTTGTCATGGTTCACACTATGATTCTTCAGGTCGTATTAGAAAGGGACCAGCACCAACTAATCTCGCTGTTCCTCCCTATAGCTTTATAAACGATACAACAATTAAAATAGGTTAAGTATGAGCGGACCAGCTGAGCCTAAAAAATATAAAAATCCTGTTCTAAATTGGATTGAATTTAGATTGCCTATTATTTCTTATTTTGAGAGAGAGTATGGAGATTATCCAATGCCAAAGAACTGTAATTATTTTTGGAGCTTTGGAGCGTTAGCAACTATAATTTTAGTTGTGATGATAGTCAGTGGAATATTTCTTGCCATGAATTACACACCTCATACAGATATGGCTTTTGCTAGCGTTGAGAGAATAATGCGTGATGTTAATTATGGCTGGCTTTTAAGATATATTCATTCCAATGGCGCTGCATTCTTTTTTATAGTTATTTACATTCATATTTTACGAGGAATGTATTACGGCTCTTATAAATACCCAAGAGAACTTAATTGGATATTGGGGGTTTTCATTTATCTTCTTATGATGGCTACATCTTTTTTAGGTTACACACTGCCATGGGGTCAAATGTCTTATTGGGGCGCTACAGTTATTACAAATTTATTTAGTGCTATTCCTATTATCGGTGAAGGCTTAAAAACATGGTTACTCGGAGATTATACAGTAGGCAATGCAACCCTTAATCGTTTTTTTGCTCTTCATTATGTGCTTCCTTTTGTAATATTTGGAGTTGTGGCATTACATGTAGCAGCAGTACATGTACATGGATCTAATAATCCTGCTGGAATTGATATTAAATCAAAAGGCGATACTGTTACTTTCTTTCCTTATATGTTATTTAAGGATGCCTTAGCTGTTTGTGCCTTTGGTGTTCTTATTTCTGCAGTTATATTTTTTGGCCCTAACCTTATGGCTGAAGTAGATAATTATATTCCTGCTGATCCACTAGTTACGCCAGCTCATATTGTCCCCAATTGGTACCTTGCTCCCTTTTATGCAATTTTAAGAGCTGTTCCTGATAAGTTAGGAGGAGTTTTATTAATGTTTGGAGCTATAGCTATTTTATTTTTCTTACCATGGCTAGATAGATCAAAAGTTAGAAGTTGTAATTACAGACCTATGTATAAATGGTTTATGATGTTATTTTTTGTTAATTTTTTTATATTAGGATATGTAGGTTTAAAACCAGCAGAAGGTTTATATTTGTTAATTGCTAGATTAGGGTTAATCTATTATTTTGGTTTCTTTTTAATTATAACCCCCTTTATAAATTGGATTGAAAAACCCAAAACTCTCCCAGCGAGTATTAGCGATATTTATTTAGGAATGAATAAATGAAAATTTTCATTTTGTTTTCTCTTTTATTTTTTTATACCTCAAATCTTTTCGCTGCAGAAAGTTCAACTAAAAGTTTACCTCAGCATGAGTGGTCTTTTGAGGGTATAACTGGAACTTTTGATAGAGGAGCTTTGCAAAGAGGATATCAAGTTTATAGCGAAGTGTGTTCAGGCTGCCATTCTATGAAATTATTATATTATAGAGATTTAATTGATATCGGATTTTCTGAAGATCAAGTAAAGGCAATAGCTTCAGAATTTACTGTTATAGATGGACCAAATGATGAGGGAGAAATGTTTGAAAGAGATGCTCGACCTGCAGACAGATTTGTGTCACCTTATCTAAATGATAATGAAGCAAGAGCAAATAATAATGGTGCTTACCCACCTG
Source organism: uncultured Alphaproteobacteria bacterium (assembly GCA_902577425.1). Lineage (GTDB taxonomy): Bacteria > Pseudomonadota > Alphaproteobacteria > HIMB59 > MarineAlpha5-Bin3. The sequence continues at coordinate 10,184 of CACGZD010000008.1, forward strand.
ATTTAAGTGTTATAACCAAGGCAAAAAAAGATGGGGCGAACTATATTTATAATCTCTTATTAGGATACAAAGATCCCCCTGCAGACATGGAAGTTGGAGAGGGAATGTATTATAATATTTACATGGAAGGTAACCAAATTGCTATGCCTCAACCAATATATGATGAATCTGTTGATTATGCTGATGGAACCAATAATAGCGCTGAACAAATTGCTGAAGATTTAGTGGTTTTTTTAACTTGGGCAGCAGAACCAGAATTAGAAGTAAGAAAAAATTTAGGAATTAAAGTTATTTTATTTTTTATCGTTTTAGGATTTATTATTTTTTTAGCAAAAAATCGTTTATGGAGAGAAGTTCACTAAACATTAAAAAGAAAATGCATCACATCTCCATCATTGATAATATAATCCTTTCCTTCCTGTCTTAGTTTTCCTGCATCTCGACAAGCTGATTCTCCTCTAAGCTCAACGAAATCATTGTAAGTAATTGTCTCAGCTCGAATAAAACCTTTTTCAAAATCTGAATGAATTTTACCAGCCCCTTTGGGAGCTAAAGTATTTTTTGTAACAGTCCAAGCCCGTGATTCTTTTGGTCCAGAAGTGAAATATGTTATTAAATTCAAAATATTATATCCTGAATTAATAACTTTTACTAATGTTGTCTCTTCTAAGCCTAATTCGTTTAAAAATTCATATTTTTCTTCTATTTTTAATTCTGCTATTTGTGATTCAATTGATGCAGATACTATGACACTATTATTTTGTTCTGTTTTTGCATGATCTATAACTTTTTGAGACAAAATATTACCCTTTAAGATCGATTTTTCATCAACATTACAAATATATAACATTGGTTTTATAGAGATTAAATTTAATGATTTTATAAAATGTAAATCTTCATTACTAAAATCAATATCTCTTATATTTATTTCATTGCTTAATTTTTCTAATAATTGATCAATTATCTTTAATTGATTTTTAATTTCTTTATCTCCTTGTTTGGATTTTTTTTCTAAGGAATTTAATTTGTTTTGGAGTGTTTCAATATCTGCAAGATTTAATTCTGTCGTTATAATTTTAATATCACTGATAGGATCAATTTTTGATGATACATGCGTTATATCATTATCTTCAAAACATCTAACGACATGAGCAATCGCATCAACTTCTCTTATATGTGATAAAAATTTGTTACCTAATCCCTCACCCTTAGATGCACCCTCAACAAGACCTGCTATATCTACAAAGTCTATATATGTTGGTATAGTTTTTTCACTTTTACTTATTTCTGAGAGAATATTTAATCTTTTATCTGGAACAGCAACTCTTCCAATATTTGGTTCTATAGTAGCAAAAGGATAATTTGCAGCTTCAGCTTTATTAGATTCTGTTAAAGCATTAAACAAAGTTGACTTTCCAACATTAGGCAAACCAATAATTCCACACTTAAATCCCATAAGTATTTTTACAATGCTATTTTTGTTAAAAGTAAGCCATCATTTTCAAAAACTAAAGAAAAGTATTTAGTCAGTAAATCAATTTTTTTATTTATAATATTTCTTTCATCCTTTAAAAATTTTTTTAAAACATATTTAGAGACCAATTCTTTTGATCCAGGATGGCCTATGCCAATTCTTATTCTTTTATAATTAACTCCAATTGATTCATCAATACTTGCAAGACCATTATGTCCACCATTACCCCCACCAATTTTAGTTTTTATTTTACCAACAATTAGGTCAATATCATCATGAATAATTATTATTTTTTGTTTTGGTATTTTATAGAATTTTATTATTTCAGAAACTACTGGTCCAGATAAGTTTATATAATTTAGAGGCTTGCAAATAAAGCACTTCTCATTATCTATATATCCTTGATATAATTCTTTATTTTTATCTTTTTTTAATACTTTGAATTTATAATAATTTACTAAGCTATCAGCTACATCAAATCCCAAATTATGACGTGTCAATTTATGTACAGAATCTGGATTACCTAGACCTCCTATAAACCACATAATACTTATATAAATTGTGAAACTAAAGTTGTCTTGTTATTTAGATTTTTCTTCAGAAGATCCTTCTTTTTTGTCTCCTGCAGCTTCTTTTCCACTAGCATCTTTATCTGTGCTACTAGCTTCTTTTGTCTCCTCATCAGTTTTTTCTGCATCAGCTCCTTCTTCAGAGGTTTCAGGTTTTGCTTCTTCAACCTCAACAGTTGGTGGAACAAGAGTAGCGATAACAAAATCTCTATCTTTAATCGTAGGGTGGACACCTTCGGGTAAATTAATATTACTAATTTTAACTGCATCTCCTATTTCAGAAGAAGATAAATCAAACTCAAGCTTTTCGGGAATATTGATAGCGTTACAATTTAATTCAACTAATCTTCTAACTAAATTTAACACGCCACCTTTTTTTAAGCCTGGACAAGTTGCTTTATTGAGAAAATCAACAGCAACTTCTACATTAACTTTTGTATCATCTTGAACTCTTAAAAAATCAAAATGAATTAACTTATCAGTTACTGGATGATATTGAAGTTGCTTAGGTAAAACTTTTTCAATTTTTCCATCCATATCAAGATCAATAATTTTAGAATAAAAACCGCCTTTTTCCATTAATTTTTTAAGAATCTTATTTTCAAAAGCTATTTTAGTAGAGTCTGTATTTTTTCCATAGATAACTCCTGGAACTAAACCTTTTTTTAAAAGTGATTTAGTTGATCCCAATTCTTTAGATCTAGATATTATTTTAAAGCTTTCCATTTTTATCTATTTTTTGTTAATCAAACAGAGCAGAGACAGAAGAGTCACTATTGATCCGCTTAATCGCCTCCCCCATTAAAGGAGCAATGCTGATATGTCTAATATTTTTTGATTTTTTTACTACATCCGACGCTAGAATACTATCTGTCAATACAAGCTCTTTAATGTCTGAATTTTTTATTTTTTCCAGAGCTTTTCCTGATAATACTCCGTGTGCAATATAAGAATAAATTTCTCTTGCCCCATGTTCTTTAAGAGCTTTAGCGGCATTACATAATGTACCTGCTGAATCAGCAATATCATCTAGTAAAATACAAGTTTTGTCTTTTACTTCACCAATTATATGCATTACCTCAGATTCTCCGGCTTTTTCTCTTCTTTTGTCAGCAATTGCAAGTCCTGCATTTAATCTTTTGGCAAAAGCTCTAGCCCTTACCACTCCACCTACATCTGGAGAAGAAATAACAAGGTTATTATTTCCAGCAAATTTCTCCTTCATATCTTTAATGATTGGAGGGGCTGAAAAAATATTATCAAGAGGGATATCAAAAAAACCCTGGATTTGTCCTGCATGCAAATCCATTGTTAGGACTCTATCTGCTCCAGCTGAAGTAATTAAATTTGCGACTAATTTTGCAGTTATAGGTGTCCTCGGACCAGTTTTTCTATCTTGTCTAGCATATCCATAATATGGAATTACAGCAGTTATTCTTTTTGCTGATCCTCTTTTCGCAGCATCAATACTTATTAGTAATTCCATCAAATGATCATTAGCAGGGTGAGAAGTAGATTGAATTATGAAAACATCTTCACCACGAATATTTTCATTGATTTCAACAAAAATTTCATCATCGGCAAATTTACGCATTGATGCATCTGCTAAACTTACACCAATATATGAGGCAATTGATTTTGCTAACTCTTGATTACTATTGCAAGAAATAATCTTCATTATTAAGTTAATTATTTCTTATAGAAGAAATTTAATAGTTCAAGTATAAAAAAATTGATTAGTTATTTACTGAATCCAATAATATTAATCATTCTTCCAGTGGGTAAATTCTGCAAATGGGTAGATCTACGGTGACTAAAAAAAAGCTCTACATTTGAGTAAGTATCCTTATTGATATCTTCAATATCATTAATATTTTCATCTATTAGTTGCTGTCTGATCAATGCTCTCATATTAAAAAGACTTTTATTTTTTCCTAAAATATCTTCAAAAAATGAATTATATAAAGGATTTTTTTTAAGAAATTTAATCTTAAAAATTCTATCAACTTCAAAATGCTTTTTATCTAAACATGGTCCTATGATAACTCTTATCTTCTTATTATTTGGTTGAATTTTATTTATTTTTTTAAGTGCACTTTTAACTATATTTTTGTAAACTCCTCTCCATCCAGCATGCAAACATGCAATGAATTTTGAGTCAGTATCAAAAATAAAAATTGGACAGCAATCTGCTGTTAAAATAGCTAAACTAATATTCACATCTTGAGTAATCATTCCGTCACATTCAATTTTCTTATTTAAATTATTATTGGTAATTTCCAATACTTTGTTAGAATGAATTTGTTTTACAGTTTTTAAAAAACTTTTTTCTAAATGAATTTTTTTTAAAGCTATATTTATATTTTCTTTAACTAATTTTTTATTATCTCCTGAACTTGAACTACAGTTTAAGGAAAAATAATTGTTTTTCGATATACCTCCCTCACGAGTGAAAAATCCAAATTTAATTTTAGATTTAGAATAATTTTTCGAATAAAAAAATTTTTTTTTTAATTCCATTTTGATAAAACTAATACCTTAAATAAATTTCCCATATTTTGTTTATCTATAATTCTTTTTACTCCTTTTTGGATCATAATTCTTTGTTTATTATTTGCAACTTTTAAAACCCTTTTTTCTCTTTCTTTTATTCCATTATTTAATAAAAATTCTCTTTGAGATGAAAAGTGCTCAATTTTAAGATTATTTTTTTTACCTAACTCAATTAATTTATTGAAGTCGACTAAAGAACTTATGTCTTGTTTACCAATGTTATCCAACAAATTCGATTTTTTGTTATTATAGACTGATTGTAATGTGAAATGCCCTGGAGGATTTCTATATCCATAATCAATAGCTATAATCATCCCTCCAAACTTGAGTAAATGCTTACAGATTTTATCAAAGTAGTTGTCTCGAGAATTAGAAATTTCTAAAACTTCAGAATTTTTATATTGATTTAATTGTTTTAAAATCTTTTTGTTATTAATTATAATATCTTTAAATCTAATTGAAGATTCATTATATTTTATTTCTATCATTTTTTCATACCAATTTTGATTTTTTTTAAAAAATTGCCTTACTGGAAAGCAGTCAAAAAATTCATTAGCAAAAATGATATTTGGATATTGATTTTTTTTGGTAAAATTTTTTAACCAGCTAATTTTTTTAGGTTTAGGATCAAAACTTAAGATATTACTTTTTTGTACTTTAATGAGTTTAATGTTTCTTTCTATCAGATAAATATTCATAGATTTTTGAAATTCATTAAATTTTTTAGTGATATTGAATAAATCAATTAATAAAGTTCCTTTTCCAGGACCAAGCTCATAAAAATTAAATTTTTTTTTTAAATTTGTTTTCCAATGATAAAAAATAAACAAACCAATTATTTCTCCAAATAATTGAGAAATTTCAGGAGAGGTAATAAAGTCACCTTTTTTACCAATCACATTTGAATTATCATAATATCCAAATTTTCCATAAAGGCAGGCTTCAGTGAATTTTTCTATTGAAATAATTTTTGAATTAATTTTCTTTTTAACTATTTCTTTTAATATTTTATCTTTATGCATCTCTTTTTATTAATAACAAAAAACCAAAGAATAATAATGGCAAGCTTAATAATTGTCCCATGGAGAACAAGTTAAAAAATAAACCTAAATTCGCATCAGGTTCTCTAATAAATTCAACTAAAAATCTAAATAATCCATAAAATAATAGAAATAATCCTGATAATTTTCCTATCAATTTTTTATTGTAAAATTTTAAAAAGAAAAAATATAAAATAAAAAATAATATTAATCCTTCAAAAAAAGCTTCATATAATTGTGATGGATGACGAGGTAAATTATCAATCGTAGGATATATTACAGCTATAGGAAAAGCAGTAACTTTGCCTATTAATTCTACATTAATAAAATTAGCTATTCTTCCAAAAAAGAGTCCAATAGGAGCAACTAATGTAATTAAATCAGATAAATAAAAAAAACTAATTTTTTTGATTTTAGAAAAAAAATATGTACTTGTTATGATGCCTATTAATCCTCCATGAAAAGACATTCCTCCTTGCCATATATAAAAAATATAAAATGGGTCATTAAGAAAAATTAAAGTTTGATAAAATATTACGTAGCCTAATCTACCACCTACAATTACGCCAATTATTGACCAGATAAAAAAATCATCAATTGTTTTAGTATTAATATTATCTTGAATTTTATTATTAAATCTTTTCATCAATTGAATTCCTATGAGAAAAGCGGCAACATAAGCCAGACCGTACCAACGAATTTCAATACTGCCTAAAGAAAAAATTACAGGATCTATTGAAGGATGTAAGAAAATCATTATATTAGTTTAAACTATTATTATAAACATGGTTAATAAATCAAAAATTTTATCTGATATATCAAAAATGGCTGTAGATGCTATGGGCACTTTTTCAGGTTTAAAAAAAGAAGTTGAAACAATTGTAAGCATAAGGGTCGATAAAATAATTAATAAAATGAATCTTGTAAAAAGGGATGAATTTGAAGTATTAAAAAAATTAGTTCAAAAATTATCTAATGAAAATGAAAAATTAAGAAAGAAAAGAGCTTCAAAAAAGAAGATTTCAAAAGTTATTAGAAAGAAAGTAAAATCAAAAAGAAGTACAAAAAAATAGGGTTATTCACAATAATTTACTATAAATACCTAATTTCCTTGCTAAAATCTAAATCAATTTAGTAGACTATATATAGTATATCTTAAATAGCATATACCACATAAAGTATGGACAATTTTAGTTTAAACCCCATAGATGTTGTAGAAGAAGTAATATATTCAAAAAAATGGACATTTAGTAGGGCTGATGACTATGAGTTAGTAGCAGAAATTGCCTCTAAATGGTGTCAATATAGATTTTATTTTACATGGTCTGAGCAAATAAGAGCTATAAGCTTAACTGTTACCTTTGATTTAAAATTTCCTCATGCGAAAATTAAAGATGCACAGGAATTACTAGCTTTGATCAATGAAAAACTTTGGATAGGACATTTTGATATAACATCAAAAAACGGAATACCAGCTTATAGGCATACAGTATTATCATTTCCAGAAGATGAAGTATTACATCATCAATTGGAAAATTTAGTAGATATTGCTATTTATGAATGTGAGAAATTTTACCCAGCTTTCCAGCTAGTTTTATTTGAAGACAGTGATCCAAGCAAAGCATTAGCTATTAGCACATTTGATACAATAGGAGTAGCGTAATACTTTACATTTCTGAGTTATATTTTATTCATAAAGAATGAATAAAATTTTATTAATAGGTTGTGGCCATATGGGCTCAGCATTATTGCAAGCTTGGTTACATCAAAAAAATATTTATTTTGATGTTGTTGATCCTTTAAACTATAAAAAAATTAATAAAAAAAAATATAATAAAGTTAAAGCTTATAAAAGTTTATTAGATATTCAAAATATATCATCAATAGATATTGTAATTTTTGCTATAAAACCTCAAATAACCCCATTAGTTCTAAAAGAGCTTTCTCTTTTTAATTTTAATAAAAAAACAATTTTTGTTAGCATAGTAGCAGGTATACAAATAAGTCTTTTCAATAAATTTTTAAAAAAAAATAATCAATTTATTAGAGTTATGCCAAATTTGCCTGCTTTGGTAAACAAAGGCATGTCGTGCCTGGTAGCAAATAAAACTGTAACAGCTAAAAATAGAAATAAAATAAATTCATTGTTTTTAAAAGTTGGCAAGACTCTATGGTTAAATAAAGAAAAAGATATTAACATAGTTACAGCTATCTCTGGAAGCGGACCAGGTTATATTTTTTTATTAGTTGATGCTTTTGAAAAAGCTGCATTAAATTTAGGATTAAATGAAAAAGATTCTCGAGATTTAGTTTATCAAACTTTTTTTGGATCTATAGAATTACTTTTAAAGAATAATAATTCCGCTTTAAAATTAGCACAAAACATTGCCGTTAGTGGGGGCACAACTGAAGCTGCATTTAAAATTTTTCTTGATAAAAAATTACTTCACAAGACTTTTGATAGAGCAATAAATGCTGCTTATAAAAAATCAATTAAATTAAGTAAGTAAATAATTGTGAATAAAGATTATAAAAAAATAGCAGAAACAACTTTAAAAATCTTAGATAAAAAATCTTGGCAAGATATTACTTTAAAAGAAATTCAAACTAAATCTAAAGTTAAAAAATTCAATTTATTAATTAAAAATAAAAAAGATTTGTTAATAAAATTAAATAATTATTTTGATAATAAAGTTTCATCTAAAATTTCTAATATAGAAAATAGCAATTATAAAGATATGATTTTTGAAGTAATTATGATGAGATTTGATGTTTTACAAGAAAATCGAAAGGGCGTAATATCAATTTTTAATTCATTTAAAAGTAGACCCAAATTGTTATTTTTTTTGTTACCTGAATTATTAGATAGCATTTTAATTATGATTAAATCTATTAATTTACCTATAAAAGGTGTTCTGGGACAGTTAAAAATAAAAGGTATTTTTATTATCTATGTATCAAGTTTTTTTGTTTGGTTAAATGATGAAACTATTGCTTTAGATAAGACAATGACAGCTTTAGACAAATATTTAGATCAAGCTGATAATATTTTAAAATTTATAAATAAATGAATAATATTTCCTTTGATGATTTTATGAAGGTTGAAATTTGTGTAGGAACAATTCTAAGTGCTGAAATAAACAATAATTTAAACAATCCTGCTATAGTTTTAACAATTGATTTTGGAAAAAAAATTGGTATTAAAAAAAGTTCAGCACAACTAATAGCTAATTATACATGTGATAGTCTTGTAAAAAAACAAATTCTTGCAGTTGTAAATTTTGCTCCAAGACAAGTTGGAAAAATTATTTCAGAAGTATTAGTACTTGGTCTGTCAGATAATAACAATCAGCCAGTTTTAATTTCACCTGATTCCAATATAAAAAATGGAAAAAAACTATATTAATTACAAGGGTAAATATAGAAGTATTTTTAAACCATTCATTTTTGATTTTAAAAGTTTTATTTCTCCTCCGTGAGATCTTATTATATCTCTAGTAATAGTTAATCCTAGCCCACTTTCTCCTTTCAGTTTATTGCGTGAAGGATCTAAAGTAAAAAAAGGTTTAAAAACATCTTCATAATTTTTTTCTGGTATACCAGGACCATTATCAGAAATTGCAATATATAATTCATTATTTTTAGTTCCTAAATCAATTTCTATTTTGTTAGCATATCTTTTTGCATTATCAAAAATATTTTGAAGAGCCCGTTTTATTTGAATAGGTCTACATAAAGTTTTAATATTTTTTTTAAAATTATATTTAATTATAAAATTATCTGATGAATTAGATTTACATATATTCTCAATAAGTTCGTTAATATTTGTTTCTTCAATTTTCTCTGCAGCTTCACCTCTAACAAAGCTTACATAGCTATTTAGCATAGCAGTCATTTCATTAATATCATGTTCAAGCTCTTTTTTTGCATTATCATCTTTCATCAAAGATAATTGCAATTTCATTCTTGTTAATGGCGTTCTTAAATCGTGACTAACTCCTGCTAGCATTTCAGTACGCTGTTTTAAAAATCTTTTAATTCTATTTTGCATTAGATTAAAAGCATTTGTCGTTTGTCTAATCTCTAATGATCCAGATCCTTTTAATTCAGGAGCATCAAGTCCTCGGCCAAATGTTTCAGCAATAATTGCCAATCTTTTTAAAGGTCTCATTTGCCCTTTCATAAAAAAATAAGCTAGAAAAAGTAATATTAGTGATGCAAAAAACATCCAAATAAGAAAAACAAATGCTGATTCGCTATATAGTCTATCTTTATCTACAGTAATTCGGAGTAAATCTGTATTTATTTGAAGTGAAATAATTGCACCCTTGTCTAAATTAGTTAAGTCATAACTAAATGGAATATTTATTTCACTTAGTGCTTGTTTTAATCTTTTAGAAAGAATGCCTCTTTGTTCATAAAAAACAATATCATTAATATTTGCATTTTCTTTCAATTCAACTTTCATTTTAAAATCTTCTTTTGCTAGTTTTATAGCAGTTACTTGTAGATCTTGATCAATAAGTTTGACAATTGCATTTATATCAGCGACTACTGATTGAGTAAGACGTTTACTAATTATATTCCAAGAAGTTTGATAAAATATAAGTGTTGTCAATGTTACTAAAGTAATAATTGGAATAAAAACAATAATTAGTGATCTTCCCAATAAAGATGATGGTATTATCTTTTTAAATTTCATAATTCATTACATATTAATTTATAACCTTTTCCTCTTATTGTTTTTAAAAAATGAGGTTGCTTAGGGTTAGTTTCTATTTTTTGTCTTAATCTAGTTACTTGTACATCAACTTTTCTTAATTCACTTTCATCATAATCTTGTTCAGCAAGTTCTTCCCTCAATACAATTTCATTCTTCTTATTGATTAGTTTAATCAAAAGTTTATTTTCACCTTCAGTTAGATATATTATTTTGTTTTTTCTTTTTAATTGTAGATCATTAATATTGTATATAAAATCACCAAAATTAATTATTTCAGATTTTTCATTAATGTCGCTAAATAAGTTTAATAATTTTTGAATTCTCAAATATAATTCTTCTGGTTCAAAAGGTTTTGCTAAATAATCATCAGCACCAATTTTTAATCCTTCAATTTTATTTTCTGGTTCTCCCATAGCTGTAAGTAAAATAATGGGAGTGTTACTTTTTTCTTTAATAATATTAACTAAATTAATACCATCTCCGGATGGCATCATTCTATCCACAATCACTAGATCAAAAATAAAATATTCAAGAATTTCTTTACCGGAATTAAAATCATCAGAATGATAAATCTTATAATTTTTTTCTGTTAAATATTCATCAAGTAACTCTCTTAATCTTTCATCATCATCAATAATCAAAATATTTTTTAGCATTTATCTTTACTCATTAATTTTATTAAATATTTTTTTTGATTTTTCATCAATCATTGAATATAAAATTTTTTTGAAACCATTTATATCAGACTCTTTTGCATCATTAATTATACTTTTTATTTTATCAATTTGTATTTTAGATAATTTTGCTTCTAGATCTAATCCTTTTTGAGTAAGACATAATTTTTTAGTTCTTTTATCTTCTCCAATTGAAACAAGAATATATTTTTCTTTTACTAGTTGATTCAATACTCTTGAAAGACTTTGTTTTGTAATTTTTAAAATTCCAAGAAGATCTTTTATCGTGATATTGTTTTGTTTCCCTACGAAGTAAATTACTCTGTGGTGAGCTCTACCATAATTAATTTTATTTAAAATTTCATCAGGACCTAAAGTAAATTCTCTATATGAGAAAAAAATCAATTCAATTATTTTTCTTATTTCTTTTTCGCTTAAAAACAGAGGTGTTAACAATTTATTTAGGTCAGTCATATTGACTTAATTATGCATCACTGATAGTCACTTGTCATTAAAAATTATAAAATATAATGAATAAAGCTTTTGATGACAGAGAGGGGTGGATATGGATGAATGGCTCATTTATCCCTTGGAGAAATGCCACTATACCTATTGTGACACAAGGTTTACATTATGCCAGTACAGTTTTCGAAGGTGAAAGAGCGTACAATGGTAAAATATTTAAATCTTTAGAGCATACTAAGCGTTTATTTAGATCAGCTGAAATAATTGGAATGAAAATTCCATTTAGTGAAAGTGAAATTGAACAAGCTAAAAAAGACTTAATAAGTAAGATGGATTTTAAAAACTGTTATGTTAGACCAGTTGTATGGAGAGGATCTCAACAAATGGGCTTATCGACATCTAATGCTGATATAAATGTTGCAATTGCTGCGTGGGATGATTGGCATTCTTATTTTAATGAACAGGATAGATTGGATGGCTTAACTCTCATTACTTCTCCGTGGAGAAAACCAGCACCAGATACAGCTCCTTATGAAGCAAAAGCCTCAGGTCCATATATTATTTGCACTATGTCTAAACAATTTGCAGAAAACAAAGGTTATAAAGATGCCTTAATGCTAGATTATCGAGGTTATGTAGCTGAAGGCACAGGTGCAAATATTTTTTTTATTAAAGGTGATAATATACACACCCCAATACCTGATTGTTTTTTAAATGGAATAACTAGGCAAGCAGTAATTGAAATTGTTAAAAATAAAGGCTTCAAATTAATAGAAAAACATATTCTTCCTGAAGAAATTGATCAATATGATGAGGCTTTTTTAACAGGAACGGCAGCCGAAATTACTCCAATTAAATCTATAGATAAAATAGAATATAATGTTGGTAATAACACTACAGGATATGAATTAATAAAAGATTTTACTAATTTAGTTAATTCAAGCTTGTAATATTAAAGCCAGCTCGAATCATCGTCATAAAATTCTTTTTTCCAAAAAGGAGCTTCTTTTTTTAAATAGTCCATTATATAATTACATGATTTGTTGCTGTCTTTGCGATGTTTTGAGAAAGTTGCTACTAAAACAATTTTTTCATTTACTTTTAATTTACCAAAGCGATGTATTACTAATGTATCAATAAGATTCCATTTTTTTTTACTTTCATTGCATATTTTTTCTAGAGATTTAAAGGCCATATTTTCATAAACTTCTAAATATATTGAATTTACTTTTTTATTTTGGTTTATATTTCTTACATAGCCAACAAAAGTAGAAATAGCTCCAATTTCTTTATTTTTAGACTTAATTAAATTTATTTCTTTATCTAAAGAAAAATTATTTTTTTGTATTTTAATCATTATCCACCACTTACAGGAGGAAAAAAAGCTATCTCATCAATTTCTTTTAATTTTTTATTGTTTTTTATATATTCTAAATTAACTGCTATCCTTATAAGATCTTTTTGTTTAAAATATTTCTTAAGTTCTGGATATTTTTCACACAAATAATTCTTTAAGTTTTTAATATCTTTGATATTTTTGTTAGATATATTTTCTTCATCAATTTTAGTTATTTTTTTTAACCAAGAAAAATATTTAATTTTCATTTAAAAATGTTTAAAACCTGACTTCAAATAATCATAAGCTGTATAAAGCGTTAAGATACCTGCAGCCCAAAGAGCTATTTTACCAATAAACAAAATTGGGATAATTGAAATTCCACTCTCACTTAGAATAAGAATTGCCAAAGCTATTAACTGTAGTGAAGTTTTTAGTTTAGCTATTTTAGAAACAGGAACACTTATCTTAATTCCTGCTAAATATTCTCTTAATCCAGAAACTGCAATTTCTCTTAAAAGAATTATTAAAGCTGGAATAACTTCCCAGTCTGCAATTACTTCTTTTGAAGTTAAAATTAAAATTACAGCTGCAACTAATAATTTATCAGCGATAGGATCTAAAAAAGTTCCTAGATTTGAAACTTCATTTCTTAATCGTGCCAGATATCCATCAAAATAATCGGTAATGCTAGCTAAGCAAAATAATATAAAAGCTATCCACCCATACCAAGGACTTTTTAAGTAAATACAAGCAACTATAATAGGTATTACAATAATACGAGTTAAAGTTAGGATATTTGAGATATTAAGCCTCATCAAATCAATTTTTTAGACTAAGTTTAATTTAATGACTATTAAAAAAATCATAAATTTTGTTTATTATTGCTTTTGGAAGCCCATTTACTAGTTCCAGTTCTTTTTTAGAGGCTTTCTTTATTTTTTCAAAAGAACCAAAGTGTGTCATAAGCAGTTTTTTTCTTTTTGCTCCAACTCCAGGCAATTCATCAAAAACGCTTTTTAGAGTATTTTTATTTCTTTTAACTCGATGTGTAGTAATTGCGAATCTATGTGCCTCATCTCTAATTCTTTGAATAAAAAATAAAAGAGAATTATTTGGCGCAAGGTTAATATTTTTATTTTCTAAATGCAAAATTTCTCTACCAGTATTTCTTTTTATACCTTTAGATACACTTAATAAATTTATATTTAATTTTTTTTCACTAAGAATTTTATTTACTATGTTGTATTGGCCTCTTCCCCCATCAATAATGATAACATCTGGATAAATTCCCTCTAAAGAATTGTGATTTTTGAATCTACGATTTAGAACTTCTTGCATCATATAATAATCATCAACTTTTGACAATTTTGATTGATCATACCGTATATTATATTTTCTGTAATTTTTTGGACTAAAACCTTCTTCATCTACCACAATCATTACCCCTACTGATTCTTTGCCAAAAGTATGACTATTATCATATACTTCTATCCGTTTAGGTTGTTCATTGAGATTTAGTAAGTCTTTTAGTTTTGCCAGAGCCAATTGATGATTTTGCAAACTTGCCTTTTTAATTTTAATACTTTCATTAGCATTTTTCTCAGCTAATTTTATATGTTTAAATTTTTCACCAGTTAAAGGTTTTACAATTTTTATTTTAATGTTGTTTTTAGTATTTAATAATTTTTCAACATTCTTAAAATGTATAGGATCTTGATTGATCAATATTTTAGGAGGAGCGTCTTTGTTAGAATAAAATTGCGATAAAAAAGACTCCAGTATCTCTATTTCTGTAGCATTTATGTCATGACTAGTAAAAAAAGATTTGTTACCGTAGTTACTGCCATTTCTATAAAACTTCCCATGAATGCAACTTTTTCCATCAATAATTTTCACTGCAAAGATATCAATATTTCTCATATCTTTTACATAAACTGATTGATATTTTTGAATTTGATTAATAGATTTAATACGATCTCTAATTCTTGCAGCTTCTTCATACATTTGTTTTTTGCTAGCTAAAGACATAGCTTTATTAAGTTTGTTTTTTATTATTTTTGTATTGCCTGAGAGAAATTTTTTTGCATCATTGATAGATTCCAGGTATTTTTTTTCATCTATATATTCAACGCATGGAGCACTGCATCTTTTAATATCATATAAAAGACAAGGTCTTTTCCGATTGTTAAATACTGTTTCAGAACAACTTCTTAATAAAAAAGCTTTTTGTAGAGATAATAATGTATAATCTGCGACAGAAGGAGAAACGAAAGGACCAAAATAATCTCCTTTTAATTTCTTAGACCCTCTGTATTTTTGAATTCTTGCAAAATTAAATTCCTTGTTAATCAATATGTATGGAAAAGATTTATCATCTCTCAAAATTATATTAAATTTCGGTTTATGTCTTTTAATGAGATTGCATTCTAAAAGAAGAGCTTCAATTTCAGTATTAGTTACCGAAAAACTCATGTTCACAGTTAAATTAACCATTCTTTGTAATCGTCTAGTTAAATTATTCAATGAGGTATAATTTAATACTCTTTTAGATAAGTTTTTTGCTTTTCCTATATAGAGAATTTCCTCTTTTTCATTTTCCATTTGGTAAACACCAGGTTTTTTAGGGAGTATTTTCGCAAAAGACTTTATAACTTCCAGTCCCTTAAAATTTGCATTTATTTTATCATTAGGAAAAGCGTCATTTATTTTGGGTGCGTTTAAAGGTTTAGTTGCTTTAGTCATAAATTTCACTAGATAATATAGATATAATATTATAATCGAAATTTTAAATTAACAGATTAAACTAAGCATATTAAATATAAAAAAGCAGGAGATAATTAACATGGCAAAAATGACAACTGAAGAGGCTTTTATAAAGGTATTGCAAATGCATGGAATAGAACATGCTTTTGGCATTATTGGATCAGCTTTTATGCCAATATCTGATTTATTTCCTAAGGCTGGGATAACTTTTTGGGATGTAGCTCATGAATCAAATGGTGGACTAATTGCTGATGGTTATACAAGATCTACTGGTAAAATTGCTATGTGTATAGCGCAAAATGGACCAGGAATAACTGGATTTGTAACGCCTATAAAAACAGCGTATTGGAATCATACTCCCATGCTTTTAGTTACACCTCAGGCTGCTAATAAAACTATAGGTCAAGGAGGCTTTCAAGAAGTAGAACAGATGAATTTATTCAAAGATATGGTTTGTTATCAAGAAGAAGTTAGAGATGCTTCAAGAATGGCAGAAGTGCTTAATAGAGTTATTGAAAAAGCTATTAGAGGATCTGCTCCTGCTCAAATTAATGTTCCAAGAGATTTATGGACTCAGGTGATTGATATTGAACTACCTTCAATAATAAGAATGGAAAGACAAGCAGGAGGAGTAGAAGCAATAAATAAAGCTACTGAACTTCTATCTAACGCTAAATTTCCGGTTATATTATCTGGAGCTGGAGTAGTATTAGCAAATGCAATTGAAGATTGTGTTAAGTTAGCAGAAAAACTTGATGCCCCTGTAGCTTGTGGATATCAACACAATGATAGTTTTCCTGGCAAACATCCATTAGCAGTTGGACCTCTTGGGTATAATGGATCAAAAGCAGCAATGGAGATTATTTCTAAAGCTGATGTAGTTCTGGCTTTAGGAACAAGACTTAATCCATTTTCTACTTTGCCTGGTTATGGCATTAATTATTGGCCTAAAGAGGCAAGCATCATTCAAGTTGATATTAATGCAGATAGAATAGGCTTAACAAAAAAAGTATCTGTAGGTATTTGTGGTGACGCTAAACTAGTAGCACAACAAATACTCACTAAATTGGATTCTAAAGCTGGAGATATAGGTCGTGAAGATCGTAAGTCTTTAATACACCAAACTAAATCAGCTTGGTTGCAAACTTTGACAAGTCTTGATCATGAAGAAGATGATGAAGGAACAACTTGGAATAAAGATTCACGAGAAAGAGATCCAGACAGAATGTCACCTCGTATGGCTTGGAGAGCAATTCAGGCAGGACTCCCAGAAGATGCAATAATATCAAGTGATATTGGAAATAATTGCGCAATTGGAAATGCTTATCCAACTTTTGAAAAAGGAAGAAAATATTTAGCACCTGGTCTTTTTGGTCCATGTGGATATGGTTTTCCTTCAGTATTAGGAGCTAAAATTGGTTGCCCTGATACACCTGTAGTAGGTTTTGCAGGAGATGGAGCATTTGGAATTAGTATGTCAGAAATGACATCTTGTAACCGAAAAGAATGGCCTAGCATTACTATGGTTATCTTTCGTAATTATCAATGGGGTGCTGAAAAAAGAAATTCTATTTTATGGTATGATAATAATTTTGTTGGAACTGAATTAGATCCTGAACTTAGTTATGCTAAAATTGCTGAAGCATGTGGTTCTAAAGGCGTGCTTGTTAAAACACAAAATGAATTAACTGAAGCAATAAGAGTTTCATGTCAGGAGCAACAAAAAGGTATAACAACTTTTATTGAAGTAATTCTTAATCAAGAATTAGGAGAACCTTTTAGACGTGATGCAATGAAAGCTCCTGTAGAAGTTGCAGGAATTAATTCTGCCGATATGCAAAACTAGTTTTTTTGATCTGCTAAAATCAAATCAGCAGCTTTTTCTGCTATCATTATAGTTGGGGCATTTGTATTACCAGAAGTAATATGAGGCATGATAGAAGCATCTACTATTCTTAATCCTTCTAAACCATGAAAGAATAATTTGTCATTAACAACAGCTTTGTTGTCATTTCCCATTTTACAAGTACCAACAGGATGAAATAATGTATTAGCATATTTAGAAATTTCTTTAATTATTTCTTTATCACTTAAATCTTTTCCTGGTCTCATTTCTTCAGGCATATAAGGTTTAAAAGCATTTGATTTTAATACAATATCTCGTGTTAGCTTAATGGATCTTACTGCTACATCTATATCTTCTTTAGTAGAAAGATAGTTTAAATTTATTTCAGGATAAACTCTAGTATCATTGTTTTCAATGCGAACATAACCTCTGCTTGTAGGCCTTACATTAGTAACGGTAGGTGTAAAGGCAGGAAAAGTATGAAGTGAAGTTGCCCCAAGAGTATCCATACTTAAGGGAGCTACATGAAATTGTAAATCTGGAGTTTCTAAAGAAGGATTGCTTTTAGTAAAACCGCATAATTGTGAAGGTCCCATTGTCATTGCCCCAGAGCGAAAGAATAAATATTCAAGTCCTACTAAAAATTTTCTATAATAACTGTGGTACAATTGATTTAGAGTATCTATATTTTTTACAGTGTAAACAGGACGTAGCATAAGATGGTCTTGTAAATTTTCTCCAACATTTTCATTATCTTTTATTATTTTTATACCTTTTGATTTTAATAAATTTGGCGAACCAACGCCGGATGCTTGCAAAATATGAGGAGATCCTATTGCTCCAGCTGAAAGTATAATTTCTTTATTACATTTTATTTTTTTTAATTCATTATTTTGCCAGTATTCAACTCCAACAGCTTTCAAGCCATCAAAATTGATTTTTTTGATGTGCGCTTTAATTTCAATTGATAAATTCACTCTTTTTTTTGCAGGATTAAGATAACCAACTGCTGTACTACATCGAAGTCCATTTTTTTCTGTAACATGAAAGTACCCACACCCTTCATTTGAGCCAGTATTAAAGTCAGTAGTGTGTGGTATTCCAAATTCTTTTGCTGCTTCTATAAAAGTATCAAGTAACTTAAGTTTAATTCTTTGATCACTAACAGAGAGAGGTCCTCCAGTTCCATGAAATTCATTTTCACCATGCTCAAAGTTTTCAGCTTTTCTAAAATAAGGCAATACATCTTCCCAGCTCCACCCAACATTACCTAGTTGTCGCCAATAGTTGTAGTCATTTGATTGACCACGAATATAAAGTAATCCATTAATAGATGAACTTCCTCCCAAAACTTTACCTCGAGGAAAATTCATGATTCTATTACCTAACCCTGGACCACTTTTAACCTTAAAGCACCAATCAACCTTGGGATTATGCATTGTTTTTGTATATCCAACAGGAATATGTATCCATGGATAATTATCTTTTTTACCTGCTTCTAATAATAATACTTTATTTGATTTATTAGCTGTTAATCGGTTTGCTAACACACACCCAGCAGAACCAGCTCCAATAATTATATAGTCAAAATTACTCATTTAAAATTTAGTGTATCAGAATTAAATCTTTAAATTAACATATTTAAATCACGAACTTGTCAAATTTAATAAATATAAATGTTTTATGTTACTGGGGCGAAGTTCTTTTTTCATAATTATTCTAATCGTTATAATTACCTCTATTTCGCCCCTTAAAGCTAATAATGATCCAGTTGGTTTAGGAGTTGGCACAAGAACATGCTCTAATTTTATCATTGAAACAGTTGAAATAGGAGATGATGGTGATCTTACAGAAAGAGCTCTTAAAAGACGATTGGTATATATGCAATGGGCCAATGGTTTTATGACTGCTTTAAATATACGCCATTTTGAAAAGAATAATAAATTTAAAGATTTAAAAACTGTAGTAAATCATAATGATTTTTATAATCAAATTATTTCTAGCTGTAATTATTTAATAGATGAAGGTGATTATAATGATTTCTCCATAGCAACATTTGTTTTGTTTGATAATATATCTCAATAAGAAAACACAGAAGATTAAGTAGAATCAATAATTATATAGTCAAACTCATTCATTAATTTATAAGACTCAATAAATTAAATAAATAATTATTAATGTTTATAATTTTGTTATCAATAATAGGTGGCATCATTTCTTTAGGTATTGGCGCTGAAATGATTGTTAGAAGCTCAGTTAATTTGGCTAACATTTATAAAGTGAGCGGATATTTTATAGGTTTTACTGTTGTTGCTTTAGGAACAAGTCTCCCTGAATTAGCTGCAACAATACAAGCCTTAAGTGTAGTTAATAGTATGGAGATAGCTTTAGGCAATATTATAGGATCTAATGTTGCAAATATTCTTTTAATATTAGGTGTGGTTTCAATTTTACAGCCTATTATTTTTTCGGAAAAAAAAGGACAAAAAAATCAGACTATTATGGTTCTTTTAATTACAATAATTGCAGTTGTAATTTTTTATATTGTAACAAATATTCCAAACTCAAATCCTTTTATCTTTGGTATTATTTTAATTGCAATTTTCATTTTTTTCTTATTTTTTCAATACAAAATGGAACTTGATTATAAAAATGAAGAAACATTTTCAGCTAAATACTCACAAATTTTTTCTTATATCTTATTACTTATTGGACTTATTTTTTTATATTATGGATCAAAATATTTTATTTTAGGTTCAAACGAGCTAGCTTTATATTTTCAAGTTCCCGAATCAATTATTGGTTTAACTTTGGTAGCCTTTGGAACATCTTTACCAGAACTTGCAACCGGGGTTGTAGCTGCCCTTAGAAGGCAATCTAATATTGCAGTAGGTACAATTTTAGGATCAAATATATATAATATAGTTGGCATTTTTGCTCTTATACTTTTCTTAAAACCAGAAGGCTTACCTGCTAACTCTAGTATATTATTTACAAATATAATTTTGATGACTTTAGTAACTTTATTATTTGTTTATAAAGTTAGATTTGGGTTTCAATTATTTAAAATAAAACCCTTTCACTTAGGAAAATCTAGTGGAATTCTATTTTTAATTTTATATCTTTTATATAACTTTTATAATTATATTTACTAAAGTTTATCTTTTTCTTCTAATACTTTTCTTGCTACACGAAAACATTCAAGAGCTTGAGGAACTCCACAATAAATACCAATGACATGTATAATTGCTCTTATTTCCTCTTTACTAACACCGTTTGTAATAGCTCCTCTACAATGAATTTCCCATTCTGTCATTTTTCCTAAGGCACCTATCATTGATAGATTCATCATTGATCTTGTTTTGACATCTATTGTTTCATCACCCCAACCAAAACCCCAACACCATTCAGTCATAGCTTTTTGAAATGGAAGGGTAAAGTTATCAGCATTATCTAAATTTTTTTGAACATATTCGGATCCTAGTGTAGCTTTTCTTTTTTCTAATCCTTTTTTAAATAATTCTTCATCCATATATTTCCTTATTTTTTTTAAAAATGTAATTATTCTAATTGATTTAATTAAAAAAACATATTTTTGTTAATTTTTCTAGATTTTTAAGTTAAAACAAAGCTTTTTCTAATTTTTCATTAAAAAATCTCTTTTTTTCCCAAAAAATATATTTAAATCTATAATTTGTATTGTTTTTTAATTTTTTTGTGATCATAATATTTTTTTAATATAAAATTTAATAAGGAGGAATTATGAGATTAATATCTACTTTATTAGTTGCAGGAATTCTTACTATTTCTTCAGCTGTATTAGCTAAAAAACCTTTATATATGTTTATTACTCATGCATCAGTTGGTGCTGCTAGTAGTGTTTTTTGGCAAGCTGTTAAAAATGGTATGGAAGATGCTTGTGAATTATATGAAGCTGATTGCCAAATGGTTTATCTTCAATCAGAAGATGGAAATATTGGTGAAGAAATAGCAAACTTTAATGCCGCTATTGCTGCTGGTGCTGATGGAATTGCAACAACAATTTACGATGAAACAACTTGGGATGACCCTGTTGATGACGCATTAGCTCAAGGAATTAATGTTATTTCATTTAATATTGATGATGAAAACAGTCCTAATAATAGACAAGCTTATATTGGGCAAAGTCTTAGAGTTGCTGGTTATGATTTAATGGTAGATCTTAATAAAAGATTTTTACCACAAGAAGGACCTATGCACATCTTGATTGGTGTAAATGCACCTGGTCAGGTTTGGTCTGAAATGAGAACTAGTGGTGAAGAAGATTGGATCAAAGAATTTGCTGCAGCTAATCCTGATAGAGATATTACTTATGAAAAACTTGATGTTGGATATGCTGAAGATGTTATGAATAGAGCATCTGCTTACATTCTAGCAAATCCTCAAACTAATGTTTATGTATCATCAGGTTTATGGGGACCAGATCTTGCAATTGCACTTGAGGAAAATGGTTATAATAAAGGTGATATTATCATTGGTGGTTTTGATGTTGTTCCAAGTGTTGTTGAATGTTTAAAATCTGGATGGTGTCATGCTACAGTAGATCAACAACCATACCTTCAAGGATATCTTCCTGTCGTACAATTCTTTTTAAGAGATAAGTATGGGCTGGGTGACTGGAGCGTTAACACTGGAGCTTTAATGCTTCACAAAGAAGATATGGCTGCTTTAGAAGAATATTCAAAAGCAGGTGTTAGATAAGATAATAATTTAACTAAAAAATTCAGGGGTAATAAATTCTTGCCCCTGAATTAAAAATACTTATATTTCAAAAAACTTTATGAAAATTAGAAAATCATTCAAATATATAGCTTCAAGACCAGAGTTTGCTGCCCTTACAATATTCATAATTATCGCTATTACTTTTTATGTCATCAATGAAAATTTTTTAAATTTTAGAAACTTAAGAGTTCTTTTTACAATTTCTCCAGAAATTGCTTTAATAGCAATGGGAGCTACCATTTTAATGGTATCGGGAGAATTTGATTTATCTGTTGGATCAGTTTTTGCTTTAAGTGGAGTTGTTATGGTTGTCTTGACTAATGAAGGTGTCAATGCTCACCTAGCTTTTACAATAGCTCTTTTGATGTGTTTAGCTATCGGTTTTATTAATGCAACAATTACTATTCGATTTGGAATACCATCTTTTATAGCTACTCTTGGAACAATGTTTATGGTTCGAAGTATTGCTATCGTAATAGTAAAGGCTGACTTCCCAACTTTTCCAATGGAAGAAATGTATTGGTTAAGAGCAATATTTGCTAATCCAATACCAGGTACTATTTTTAGAATGTCATTCATTTGGTTTGTTCTAATAACATTATTATTAATATTTTATCTTCATAGATCAAACTATGGAAATTGGTCTTATTCTACAGGAGCAAATCAAGCTGCTGCAAAAGCAATGGGAGTTAATACTAACAATGTAAAGATTAGAAACTTTGTTTTATGCTCTTTCCTTGCTGGGTTAGCTGGAATATTTATGGTTTTAAGAACTAGAGCTGCATTCCCTTCTGTTGGTGTAGGGTATGAACTTCAAGCAATAGCAGCTTCAGTAATAGGAGGCGCATCATTATTTGGTGGAATTGGAACTGTATTTGGAGCATTGGTCGGTGCTTTTTTACTGAAATTCTTAGATAATGGTCTTGTAATGGCAAGACTAGATGTAAACTGGTTCAGATTTGCGGTAGGAACACTTCTAATATTTGCCGTTGTTTCAAACACAAATTTAAGAAAAATTGCTAATAAAATGAGAGAGTGACAAATTTAAATGAGTGAATCAATTATAAAATGTGAAGGATTAAATAAGTGGTATGGCAACATTCAAGCTCTCAAAGATGTATCGATTGATATAAAAAAAGGAGAAGCTGTTGGCCTAGTAGGTGATAATGGTGCTGGTAAATCTACTTTTATAAAAATTCTATCCGGAGTCCATCAAGCTGACAGCGGTAATATTTATTTTGATGGAAACCTTGTTAAAATAAACGATGCTAAAGACTCAATGAAGTTAGGAATTGAAACAATTTACCAAGATAGTGCATTAGCACCTACTTTGAGTATAGCTCGCAATCTATTTGTAGGAAGAGAACCGCTTACTTTTAAGTTTGGTTCATTAGGGCTACTCGATAGAGAGAAAATGGCAAAAGAATCATTAGAAGCAATTAAGAGAGTAGAATTGGATCTAAGATCTGGTGATGAGTTAGTTGAGAACCTTTCAGGTGGAGAACGTCAAGGGGTCGTTATTGCAAGAGCTTTATATTTTAGAACTAAGGTTTTAATTATGGATGAGCCGACAAATCACTTATCTGTAAAAGAAACTGAAAAAGTCTTAAGATGGATAGAAAAACTTAAAGCCGAGGGCACAACATGTATTTTTATTACGCATAATTTACATCATGTTTATCCAGTTAGTGATAGACTTATAGTTTTTGCTAGAGGGGAGAAAATAGCTGATGTGCAGAAAAAAGATACTTCTATTGAAGATTTAACTAGAATGATTGTTCATGATTAATACTTCACTATATATCAGAGATGAGTTCTGTTAAGGTAGTAGAAATAGGGGGAAACTATGATAAGTCAAGACCATATCGATCAATATAATAATGAAGGTTACACAATTGTTGAAAATGTATTTTCAAAAGAAGAATTAAATCCTATTCTTAATGAATTTGAGGACATCGTAGATGAATTTGCTGAACGAGCTTTTACAGCAGGTAAAATATCAAACAAACATGAAGAAAAAAATGTTTTTAAAAGATTAGCAGCTTTAGAAAATGATTTTCCTGGATCTTCTGTATTGATACATCATAAAGGTCAACTAAAACCAGAACTTTGTAAATTATGGAGCTCAGATAAACTATTAGACATTGTTGAAAAATGGGTTGGAAAAGATATATCTGGTCATCCAGTATGGAATATAAGATCTAAAACTCCTAAAACTGTCAGAATGACAGTGCCATGGCATCAAGACTCTGCATATTTAGAAGAAGGAGCTGAAAAAACTACTCAACCAGCAGCATGGATACCTTTTTTAGATGTTGATGAAAAAAATGGTTGTATGCAAGTTGTAAAAGGAGGTCATAATCCAGCTTCTATGTTAGAACACAAATTAGAAAAAAAAGCTGGAGTAAAAGACTCTTGGTACCTATATATAGAAGAGAAAAATATACCTAGTGAAAAAATAATTACATGCAAAATGAAAGCTGGTTCAGTTTTATTTTTACACCAACTCATTCCTCATAGATCTCTAGAAAATTATTCTGAAAATGTAAGGTGGAGTGTTGATCTTAGATTCCAAAATCCTAATGATAAAGCAGGATTTCATACTGGTTTAATAGATCCTATTATTATGAGAAAATCAGATGACCCTGAATATAAAGCTGACTGGACCTCATGGTTAGAAGGCCATGAAGAGGCTCAAAAAAATTTTAGAGACACTCGTTCAGATAAAAAGGATGAATTTGACTCAACTTTAGAAGGCGCTTGGTTAAAACGCTGGGATAAATAAATAAAAAATTTTTTTTAAAAAAATGACAAAGAATTTTTAAATGAATCTTTTTCATAATAAAAATAATGAAAGAAAAATAGGTCCTAAAATTGGGGATAAAAATGAAAATAATTTAAGTAACCAATTCAAGCCAAAGTTATTTGAAGATCAAATAAATTTTGATCGTATGAGAATGTATCGATTAAGCAGGGTAAGAGAACAACTTGAAAAAAACAATATTGGAGCATGTATTTTATTTGATCCAATCAATATTCGTTATGCTACCGATACAAGAAATATGGCTGTTTTTTCTTTTCACTTAATGACACGCTATGTTTTTATTCCTGTAAATGGACCAGTAACATTATTTGAGTATCCAAAATGTGAACATATCTATGAGAATAATTGCATAATAGATGAGGTAAGAGAAGTACTAAGCTGGGATCATTTTTCTTGGGGCAATAAAGTTTATGAACAAGCTATCAAGTGGTCAAAGATTATTGATGATTTAATGAAGCAATATAGTTCTGAAAATAATAATCTTGCTATTGATGTTTGTGATCCTGCAGGAATTAATGCTTTAAATAATAATTATAATTATAAAATAATTAATGCTCAAAAATTTTTAGAAATTGCTAGATCAATTAAATCTGAAGATGAAATAATATGCATGAAAGCAGCACTTAAAACAGCTGAAAAAGGTATTTCATTAATGCATGAAAATTTACAAGCTGGAATGACGGAGGAAGAACTTTGGTCTATTCTTCATAAAACTAATATTGAAAATGGAGGTGAATGGTTTGAAACTAGATTACTTAATTCAGGTCCAAAAACAAATCCTTGGTTTCAAGAATGCAGTAACAGAGTTATTCAAAAAGGTGAAATAGTTGCTTTTGACACAGATATGGTTGGTCCATATGGATATTGCGCAGATATTTCGAGAACATTTGTCGAAGGTAAAAAATTGAGTAATTATCAAAAGAAAATTCACAGCTTAGCGTATGAAAATGTAAAATATAATGCAGAATTAATTAAACCAGAGCTATCTTTTAGAGAATTTGCAGAAAAAGCTTGGAAGCTTCCTGAAAATTGTTTTGATAATCATTATCCATGTCAAATACACGGAGTTGGTATGAGTGACGAATGGCCTTTTATTGCTTACCCAGATAAAGATTATACTAATGGAGATTATAGCGGAGTATTTAAAGAAAATATGGTTGTTTGTGTTGAGAGTTATATTGGAGAAGAGGGTGGAAATGAAGGTGCAAAGTTAGAGGATCAGTATTTAGTTACAAAAAACGGTCTTGATAAATTAAGCAGCCTTCCTCTTGATCTAATATAGTTTTATAAGAATTGAAGTGATGAATAAAATAAAAACTATTGGTTTATTAGGAACTGGTGTCATAGGAGCGGGATGGGCTGCACGTGCATTGCATACTGGTATAGATGTTGTGGCATCTGACATAGATTCAAAAATGGAAGACTGGATAAATGAAGCTGTAGAAAATGCTCTTCCTTCTCTTCAATCTCTTACAGAAGGCATTACTTTACCACCTAAAGGTAAATTAACTTTTACAACTGATCCTATTTCTATGTCTCAGCAGGTAGATTTTATTCAAGAAAATATACCTGAAGTTTTAGATATAAAAAGAAAATCTCTTAAATCTATTGCAGAAGTAACAAATAAAGAGATTATAATTTCTTCTTCAACTTCTGGTTTTATGCCAACAGAATTACAACAAGGTATGCCTTTCCCTGAACGATTTATAGTCGGACATCCTTTTAATCCTGTTTATCTTTGTCCACTAGTTGAAATAGTTGGAGGAAAAGAAACTTCTGATAAAGTTAAAAAAAATGCTAAAATTTTTTATGAATCAATGGGTATGCACACTTTAATGCTTCGCAAAGAAGTCCCAGGACATATTTCTGATCGTCTACAAGAAGCAATGTGGCGCGAAATATTACATGCTTTGAATGATGATATTGCCACAACCGGAGAGCTTGATGAAAGTATAGTCTATGGACCAGGTCTGCGTTGGTCAATTATGGGGATGAATCAAATTTATATGATTGCTGGAGGCAAGGGAGGGGCTAGACATTTTATAGAACAATTTGGTCCAGCATTAAAATGGCCTTGGTCACACTTAAAAGCACCAGAATTATCTAATGAAATTATAGATCGATTCGTAGAGGGTGTAG
This sequence comes from uncultured Alphaproteobacteria bacterium, assembly GCA_902577425.1. GTDB lineage: Bacteria > Pseudomonadota > Alphaproteobacteria > HIMB59 > MarineAlpha5-Bin3. The sequence goes on from CACGZD010000008.1 coordinate 37,354, forward strand.
AGGCTCAATCTCAAGGAAAATCCATTAGAGAAATGGAAAAAATTCGTGATGAGTGTTTAGTTGCTATTCAAAAAGTATTATCAAAACATAATATGGGAGCTGGGAAAACTCTTAATGAGTTTAAAAAAAAGATAGAATCTATCAACAAGAAATCTTAACTCTCAATCATTTATTGTTGCGTCAATAAAATTCTAAATTTACCGAATTATAAATTAATAAAATTGATGATGATGAAAAAAGAATTGTCTTATTTTGTAAACTTAAACGAATTTCCTATTCATGATAGTGATAATTCAAAATATAAAAAAATTGTTCAAGAAGCTAGAGAAGCTTTAACTTTAGATGGTTGCTATGTTTTAAAATCAATTATTAATATGGAAGCAATTAATGAGATGCAAAAAGAGGCCTCTAAAATTGAAAATTTAGCACATTATACAACAAATAAAGTAAATGTTTATTTTTCAAAAGATGATCCTTCATATCCAAAAGATCATCCCAGACGATTTTTTATGGAACGCAGTAATGGGTTTGTTTCAGGAGATAAATTTCCTAAAAATTCTATAATTAAAGAATTGTATTATTCAAAGATTTTAAAAGAATTTATAGCTGATTGTTTGAATGTTAAAATGTATCATTATGCTGATCCACTTGCCTCTCTAACAATAAATGTCAATAAACCTGGAGATAGATTTTCTTGGCATTATGATACTAATGAATTTACGGTTACTATGTTGGTGCAAGATTGTGATGAGGGTGGTGTTTTTCAATATGTACCAAATATTAGAAACAAAGAAGACGAATGTTACGATGAAGTTTTAAAATTACTTAAAGGAGATAAAACGCGAGTTAAAGAAATTAAATTAAATGAGGGTGATTTACAGTTATTTAAAGGAAGATATGCTTTACATCGTGCAACAAGAGCGGAGGGTAATAAAACTCGTAATTTAGTTGTATTTACTTATACTGAAAAAGAAAATGTCATAGGGGCAAGTTATAGATCAAATGAATTGTATGGAAAAACTCTTGATGTCCATAATGAAAAAAGAATTAGAAGTGATAGTTTGACTGATTAAATAATTAAAAGTGGAGTTTAAATTATGAAAAAGATTGGGGTTATAGGATTAGGTAATATGGGTAGTGCTGTAGCTCGCAATATACAAAGAGCTAATTTTCCTCTTTATGTTTATGACATTAGAAAAGATGTTGGTAAAAAATTAATTGAAAAAGGTGCAATTTGGAAAAATTCACCTAAGGAATTAATGGACGAAGTTGATATAGTTGTTTCTATGGTTTTTGGACCAAAAGAAATAGAAGCGGTAATGAAAAATGAAAATGGAATTCTTCAATCTTCATGTAAAGACAAAGGTTGGATTGATCTTACTACAAGTAGCCCTTCTCTTATGAGAAGTTTGGCGAAAGAATTTGAAGCTTTAGGAGGTTTTCCCGTAGATGCTCCTGTTACTGGTTCTTTAGATGCAGCAATTCGAGGCGACATGATTATGTTTGTTGGAGGATCTGAAAAAGCTATAAGTAATGTTAAGAATGTACTCCAAGTTATTGGAGAAATTAGATGTGTTGGAGATTATGGAAATGGATATGTCGCCAAATTAGTAAATAATCAGTTGTGGAAAATTCATGCCACAGCTATTGGAGAAGCAATGGTTTTAGCTAAAAAAGCAGGTCTTGAGCCTGAATTATGGTGGAAAGTGATGAAAGGTGGTGCGGCTGATAGTTTTGTTTTACAGCACGATGTTCCTTCTATTTTTTCAGGTCATTATGATCCTTCTTTTCGTTTAGAGCTAGCTTTAAAAGATTTAGATTTAATTCAAGATTTAATTAAAGAACATGGAACTCGATCAGAATTAACGCAAGCTTGTCATGCGCGTTTTCAAGAAGCAGCTAACCGTTATGGTGATGAAGCAGGTGAAATGACTGTTTGTAAATTAATAGAAGAAGATGCGAACATAAATCTTAGAGTTAAGGGTAATTGGATAGCGCCTTGGGATGTAAAACATTCAAGTGAAGAATAACTTGCTTGATATGTATCCATTTGACATTCAAAAAAATAAACCAAAAGGATTTCCTTCATTAAAGAAAGAACCAGTTTTTAATCCAAATATAGATTTGCAATTAGAAAAGCCTGAGAAAATACAAAATCTTAAAGAATTAGGATATTCAAACAAAGAGTTAAAAAATCTTTCTACGCAGTTTGCTTTTTCATCACCAACAAGAATTTTAAGTAAAGAGGGAATAGCAAAGCTATATGAAGTAGTAAAATTACTGGAACCTTATGCAAAATCCTCTGAACGTATTCCTAGAATGGTTAGAGGTGGTGTTTACCAATCTAAATTTCTTAGAGACTTTTCTTTATCTGAAGATATAACTAAATTTTTTTCAGAAATTACAAATCTTGAATTGCAACCTCATACAATTCCTCATCAACTAGGACATATAAATTATAACCCTTTAAAAAAAGGTATAAATATAGATAAATGGCATACAGATACCCTTCGCTATGATTATGTTTTGTTTGTCACTGATCCTAATAAAGTTGTTGGAGGAGAGTTTGAATATTTTCTTGGAACAAAAAAACAAATAGAAAAAATACATGCTAAAGGTGTTAAAATCCCCTCTAAAAAAATAATTTCTATAAAGCCACCTGCACCCGGCTACGCAATTTTCTTACATGGAAATATGGTTGTTCATAGAGCAAAAGGAATAGTTTCTGATGGAGAAAGAATAACACTTGTTAATGGATATGTTGCAAAGGATATGGTCAAAAACCCAGATTTTACAAATTTTGAAGAGTCTTATTTAACTGAACCAAAACATGTAGGTACATCCGAATTTGCAAAACATACTGCTTTAATTGCTAGAGAACATTTAAACAGATGTATAAATGATGTTGAATTTTCTGAAGATAGAGACAAATATATTAAAGAGCTTGATAGTACCTCTAAAATTTTAACTGAAGCTATTAAAAAAATTAAAAAAGTAGGAATAAAAGCTAAAAGTAAACATTTTGGAGATTAATTTTTTTTAGCAATACAGAGCCAAGCTTCAATATCTTTATTAACTATGTAAGTGCATTTTGATATATCAATAATATTCCATAACTTATCATTTGATAGCTGTTTTATTTTTAAATCAAATTGATATTTTTTATAAATTCCCTCATTTATTGTAAAACAAATTAATCCATTTTTCTTTAAAATACGAATTAGTTCATTTAATGCATTAGCTTTTACATGGCCATAGGTAAAGGTACCTACACAAGTAATAGCATCAAAAAAATTATCCTCGTATTTTAATTTTTCATTTAAATCTATTAATTCTAATTGATGATAAATATTATGAGGAATTAAATCGAGCATTTCTTGAGAAAAATCAGCTCCTGTTATTTTAGTATATCCATATTTTTTTAATTCAATTCCTACCAGCCCTGAACCACAACCAGCATCCAAAATATTTATATCTTTATTTAGTGTATGTTTATTAAAAAGTTTAACAGTATTTTGTGGAGCTTGATAATTCCACGAAATCATATTTTTGTTATATTCACCCTTCTTTGTCCAATTAACGTAATACTCTAAAACTTTTTCTTTAGAATCTAATTGATATATTGGAATTTTATTATCTATATCTCTAGTATTCATGACAATTTATTTGCATAAAGAGGTAGCTATCCATTTATTAAAATGATGGGTAGGATTATCCAATACTGGAGAAAAATTACCTCCATTATAGATAGGTGAATTACGCCCTTCTTGCATACCTTCAATAATCATTAAGTCTTCTGATTGAATACTATGCCACTGTTTGAAATTTTGCTCTCGTAAAGGCTTATATTTTTCTGACAACGCTGCCTCTTCACCTACATAATATATTTCCATATGTTCTTTAGTATAATTGTGGCTTACTGGTTCCAGCCAATATGCATAATAATGATCTTTATGTATACCTAACATAACATTTGGGAAGAGAGCTACATACTCCGCATGTACTACTTTATCTTTCGCCCAACCAGGAAAGGTAGGAAATTCCTCATTATTTTCAAAGCGAGGATTATAAACAACAGTCCCTTGACCAGCAAAACGATTAGGCAAACCTTGTATATGATAATGATCATCAATTTTTGAATATTCATTTAATCCTGGATGTACAAAGGGTAAGTGATAACTTTCACAATAGTTTTCTATAGCAAATTTCCAATTGCATTTTGCCTCTAATGAAAAGTGTCCATAATCTTTTGCATGACAAATCATTTCTTGATCTTTTTTTGTCCAAAATGTAGACCATCTATCTTCAAGTGGTCTAATATATTCTTCAAAAGAAACTTCATTATTAGATATATTAACTAATATTAAATCAAGCCAGACAACAGATCGAACTTCTTTCAACCCATTTTTCGATTTATGAAATTTTTCATGCTCATGCTTATTAATTCCTCCTAGATGTGGAGTAGCAACTAAATTTCCCTCAAAGTCATAAGACCAAGAATGATATGGACAACGTAGAACATTTTTTAAAGAACATTTTTCATTAATAAGTTTGTATCCTCTATGACTACAAACATTATGGAATACTCGCACTTTATTGTTTTTGTCCCTAATAATAATTAGAGGAATTCCTAGTAAATCAAATGGACTTGTATCTCCTGGATTGGGGACTGAACTAGCCGTTCCTATGGTGACCCATTTATCTTCAAATATTTTTTTACGCTCAATCTTGGTATATGGACCTTCTAAATAACATTCATTAGGAAGACCATGAGCTTTTTCAATAGATTCACTAACTATATCTAGTTTTTGTTTATCAATTATATTAAATATTTTTTCCGTCATATATAACTATCAAATCTTTATTTTAGGTTTTATAAAAGTCAAATAAATTTATGATCAATAATAATAAAAGTTTAGTAATAGATGTATCAAATATAGCATTTAAAGCTGGCAGAGAAATAATGAATTATTACAATTCTAATTCTACTGTTCTCACTAAAGAGGATAAATCTCCTTTAACGGAAGCTGACTTAGCATCAAATAACATAATCATTGAAAAATTAAGATTACTAAATAATAATATTCCAATTTTATCTGAAGAATCCTTGGTTGAATGGAACGAAAGAAAAAATTGGAATACTTATTGGCTTATCGATCCTCTAGATGGAACAAAAGAATTTATAAATAAAAATGGTGAATTTACTGTCAATATTGCATTAATTAAAAATTCAGAACCGATATTAGGCATAATATATTCACCTTTTTTATCAGAATTGTATTTTGCTCAAAAAGATCAAGGTGCTTATAAAATCAATTCTTCTCAAACAATTCAATCTTTAGAAAATGCTGTAAAAATTTTATCAAATAATAAAAAAAAATCTGATGAAATGATTATTATTGGTAGTAGATCTCATTCTAATAATAAATTTAATGAATGGATAAATAAAAATTATAAAAATTATCAAATATTACAAAAAGGAAGCTCATTAAAATTTTGTGAAATAGCTAGTGGGAATGCCGATCTATATCCAAGGTTTGGCCCCACATCTGAATGGGATATTGCTGCTGGTCATATAATTCTTGAAGAAGCAGGTGGTTTTTTAAAAACTTTTGAAAATGAAGCTATAAAATATAATTCAAAAGAAAGTTTAATTAATCCTGAGTTTCTTGCTTCTTGTAAAATTATTTAGTTAAAAAATAGTTGCGCCAAAAATTTTAATCTCATTGTCTTCAACTCCTAATACAAGTCTTCCCAAAAATTCACCTGGTAGTTTAGTGCTAGTTTGTTTGTATAATACACTGATATAGGATCCTCTTCTTAAACAGCCTAAACAAGTTTTATCACTTGATAGATTTACTAATAATTCATTGGTAGACCATTGTTTTCCTATCTCAATTTCATTTGCGCCATAAAGCATTTCAGCTGAGAAATCTCTAGTGAAACCACTGTAGTCTTTTTTGTTAGAGCTAATTATTAAATTATTCCAAAATGGTTCAGCAATTTTGATGATTTCCTCATCAGTTTTTTCTAGAAGATTCATTATTTAATAATTTATATTAAGAGGCAGCAAACTTTTTTTCTTCATCATCTATAATATGATACACTGGCATTTTTTCCATAGAAAATTTACCTGTTTTTGGATCACGTCTAGAGACTGTTAAACAATGCCAATTTTCATCATCTAATTTCATATGATCTCCTCTATAATAATAACCAGGCCAGCGAGTTTCTTCTCTAAACAGGGTGTGTTCTGTTACACATTGGGATGTAAGTGTTCTATGTTTTAATTCCCATGCTCTCATGAGTTGATGATAATCTTCTGCTCCAACATGTTCTAAATCTTCTTGAAGCCAATCTAATAATTCTAAACCTTTTTTGAGAGTATTTTCATTTGTCATATAATTAAAAGAAATACCTCCAACATATTCATCCATGATTTTTTGAAGACGTTGCAATCCTTGAATTGGTAAAATATAGCTCGGGGATACTGTTCCAGCAGTAATTTCGTTCCTTCCAACTTTGTAATTTTCTAGAGGTTTGTAAATGATCTCTCTAAAGTTTTCACATTGATTTTCACTTACATTTATATCTTCTGCTTTTTGATCTTGAATATATTTTACTGCTGCTTTTGCTGCTAATCGTCCTTCTGTGAATGAACCTGAAGAAAACTTGTGAGCGCTTCCTCCTACAGTATCTCCAGCTCCAAAAAGACCCTCTACTGTTGTCATTCTATTATAACCCCAAAAGTATTCAGGAGGAGATAAGTCTTCTGGTCCGCTTACCCATGCACCTGAACACGTTGCATGAGAACCCATTACGTATGGTTCAGAGGTAGTTAATTCAGGATTTTGATATTTAGGATCAATATTTTGAGAAGCCCAAACTACAGCTTGTCCAACTGTCATTCCTAAAAAATTCTCCCAGCCAATAGTTTCTAAATGAGGATCTTGAAAAGCTTCTTTAGTGACCATATGAATAGGGCCACCTCCAGCCATAACTTCTTGAATAAAAGCATGGTTACGTAGGCAGGTAGGAGTTGGATGGTGATCTATATACTCTCCAACTAATTTTTTTGTTTGCTCATACCATTTCTTTTCATAGTTTTCTCCATTAGCATTTTGAGTATAAGTTTTAAGATGTAAAAAATATGCTCCCACAGGACCATAACCATCTTTAAATCTACATAAAACAATACGGTTTTCCATTTGTGTCATTTTAGCTCCGACAGCGATTGGTAATGCATAAGCCGAACCATTACTCCACGGAGCGTACCACGTTCTACCCATTCCTTCTCCGACAGCTCTTGGTTTGAATATATGGGAAGCTCCTCCAGCTGCTACAATAACTGTTTTTGCTCTAAAGACATGATAATTTCCAGTTCGCATATTAAAACCAACTGCGCCACCAACTCTATTTTCTTTATTTTCATCCATTAAAAGATGAGTAATCATAATTCTATTATAGATTTTATCAGCTGATTTTTTTGCTGCTTCAGCAACAATAGGTTTGTAGCTTTCTCCATGAATCATGATTTGCCATTTACCTTCTCTTTGATATCTGCCAGTTTTTTCATTACGCATCATGGGCAGTCCCCATTCATCAAACATATGCACAGTAGAGTCGACATGACGAGCCATGTCATAACCTAAATCTTCTCTGACAAGTCCCATCAAATCATTACGAGCATAACGAACATGATCTTCAGGTTGATTTTCTCCCCATTGCATTCCCATATAACAATTGATTGCATAGAGACCTTGTGCAACAGCACCACTTCTATCTATATTAGCTTTTTCTACGCAAATTATTTTTAGATCTCTACCCCAGTGCCTTGCTTCAAAAGCTGCACCTGTTCCAGCCATTCCCCCGCCTACAACTAATACATCGCAATTTTCGTAAACAGTTTTATTTTTTGGCATTAATAGTAAACTCCTTTTTTAAAAGAGCTTTTACTTATAGTAGGTAATTCCTTTTTTGTATTTAAACCTTCAGGTTCAGAATATAAAATTTGTGAATTGATTTCTCCTTGATTAGGTTCATCTGCTTCAGCTAATTTTGGAATATATTCCCCCCAAGGTTTAGTTGTGATTGGAGAAACAAAATTTTTTTCTGTTCCATTCCTAAATTTAATTCGCCACGAAATAGTACCCTTTTCTTCTTCTCTAAGAACTCTTACACTATGTCCCATTGGAGCAAAATCAGCATAGCCCCTAGCATCAATTGCTTCGTTCGGACATGCTTTAACACAGGAATAGCATTCCCAACACATATTAGGCTCAATATTTACTGCGCGTCTGGTAGTAGGATCTATATGCATGATATCTGATGGACATATATCAACACAATGACCACAGCCATCACATTTAGTCATATATACAAAAGTTGACATTTTAATTTATCTCCATTTTTATTTTAATTTTTCCTTTTTTCATATCTAAATCAATAATGTTTTGGTGCTTCTCTTTTTATACCTAAACCAAATTGTTTAGGTTGATCAGAAGGCTCAGGTAGATTATCTCTAGAACCATCTGCTTCAGCTAAATTTCTTTGAATTGCTGCTCCAGGTTTGTAAAACATATGAGCAAACTTTGACCAATATACACCTCCAAATAAAACTAAATTAGATAGTCCAAACAAGGTAAGAAAAAATATACTCCAACCTATAATATTATAAGATTGGAAGAAAGACCATAAAAGAGCAAAAGTAGAGGTAATGACAAGTGAAAGAACAAATAAGTCAGCTTGAATTATACGGTACCATGGGTGAGCTTCAGCTGAAACATCTACTCTAAGAAAAAACCAAAACCAGTATCCACCTAAACATGTCATAATTGCACCAACATGCCAAAGAATAGGATATATAATAGGAGTCTTTATAGCTAAGGAAGAATAACAAAAAATCAAAATAACTGATGTAGCCCAAAAAAGTAAAGTTCCGTACATGCCTAATAAATGTGCCACTCTTCTTTTGCCCGCTCCTAATTCTGAAGTTGTTAAAATTTCACTTGCAAAAGTTTTAGCTATTATTGATGTTTTTTCATTTGAAGATAAATTTCTTTTTGCTTGCGCTTTGGCTTTTTTTGCATTTTGAAAGAAATATTTTACATTTTTTTTATGAATAATATCAAATAATGTACCTAAAATTACTAAAACAACCATTAAAATAACAAATACTTGCATTACAATTGAAGGCATAAATACCGAAATTGTGGCAAATGGATTATTTGAAATCATCAAGATTGCTCCTTTTATGTAAATTTAATATTAATAAAATAGCTATTTTTATAATTCTTCAAGTAGTCTCTTAAAGTTTTTTTGCCTAAAAACAAACATTTATTGCTTATTAAAAATAAATACTTAATAAAAGATTTATGAAAATTTTGATATTTGGATTGCCTGGATCTGGCAAAACATGGTTAGCTGAGAGGTTGGTTAAAGAAATAGATAATTGTGCTTGGTATAATGCCGATTTTGTAAGAAGATATGCCAATGACTGGGATTTTGAGATTGAAGGTAGGATAAGGCAAGCGAATCGAATGAAAACCTTTGCAGATTTTGAAAAATCACAAGGAAGATGGGTTATTTGTGATTTTGTTGCACCTACTGAAGAGGCTAGAAAAGCTTTTGATGCAGACTACTTAATATGGCTTGATACCTTTGAAGAAGGTCGAGTCGTATCATCTAAATTAAAAGAATTAAAAAATATTAAAAATTTGCCATTTGATGCAAATAATCTTGCTCAAAGTAAAAAATTTGATGACACTACTAAGATGTTTGAAAAACCAAATAATGTAGATTTTCATATTACTAAATTTTTAAATGATAAAGAAATAGAAAAATTGGCTAAAAAAATAAAAAATGTTTAACTGGAAAAAACCAACTGTAGAAATGTTAGGTAGGTGGCAACCTTGGCACGATGGACACACTGCACTTTTTAAAAAAGCATTAAAAAAAACAGGACAAGTTTGTATTATGTATAGAGATGTTGGAGGTGTTGACGCTGGTATAGAAGGTCAGTCTGATAACCCTTTTGATTTTGATGAAGTTAAAAAAAATATTATTGCAGGTTTAAAACTTCATGGATTTGAAGAAGGAAGAGAATATATTGTTTTAAAGGTTCCTAATATCGTAGATATTTCTTATGGAAGAGGAGTGGGATACACATTTACAGAACATGATCTTGGTGAAGAAATTCATAAAATTTCTGCAACAAAAATTAGAAAAGAAATGCGCAATAAGGGTGATTTAAAAAACAATTAATTTATAATTGCTCGATCTGCTTGAACAGGTTTGTTCGTTCCTCTTTTTTTAAATGTTTCTCTATACGTGATGTAAACTACAGAGAAAAAGATTATTAATCCTCCAATCCATGTCCACAAATCAGGCATTTCAGAAAAAACAAAAAAACCAAATAATGATGCCCAAATTAATTTTGTAAATTGTAAAGGCATCACAAAAGTAGTATCACTTAAACGAAAAGCTTGAGTTAAGCACCAATGTGATAATAAACCAGCGCCACCTATAAATAAAAAAATAAATAATTGATTGATATTTATATTTTGCCAATAAAATATTGATAGTATGAAAAATACTGGTGTTGAAATTAATAGATGATAAAAAATAATAGTTAAACTTGAGTCAACAGAAGAGAGTTTTTTAACAAAAATTAGTACAAAAGAAAAGCTTAGTGATGCTATTAGCATTAAAATTGTGCCAGTTTCTAAAGGAATATAACCTGGTCGAATAATTATAAAAATACCAATAAAACCTATTATTAGTGCAGTAGTTCTGTGAAAACGAATTACTTCACCAAGTAAAATTACTGCTAATATTGTTGTAAAAAGAGGAGTAGTAAAACCTAATGCGGTAGCTTTCTCTAAATGCATTGTTCCTAAAGCAGTAAACCAACAGATCATAGAAATAATATTTATTAAAGCTCTTATAAATTGAAATTTATAATTTTTTGATTTTACTGCAGCAAAGTTATTTTTAACAATAAAGGGAGAAAGTAAAATCAATCCTGCAATACATCTAAAAAAACATATAATTATTGGATTAAGATCTTTTGATAAATACTTGACACTTAAAGCCATAAGCGCAGCAAAAAAAGTTGCAGCAATTGCTAAAAAAGCAACGTATAAAGTTTTATTATTGAACACTTATTGTGCAGCTATTATTGAAGCAGCAATTGAGGCCAATCTAGAAGCTGTGTTATCAGCTCTACTTGTGACAACAACAGGTACTTTGCCTCCAACTATAAATCCTGCAGCACAAGCTCCCATAAAATATACCATGATCTTAGACAATGAGTTTCCTGTTTCTAAATTTGGAACTAAAAGAATATCAGCCTTTCCAGCTACTTCATTATTTATTTTTTTTATTTTAGCTGCTTCAGGAGAAACGGCATTGTCAAAGGCTAAAGGCCCATGAACAAAAGCATCAATGCTATTTTTTATAGCTCTTTCCATAATTGTTTTTGCATCCATTGAGCTAGGCATGCTTTCTATAGGATCTTCAGTTCCAGATAGTATTGCTACTTTTGGTTTTGTAATATTTATTTTTTTTGCAAACTCAACTACGTTATTTAATATATGCATTTTTACATCTACTCTTGGAGCAACATTTAGTGCTCCATCAGTAATAAATAAAGGTTTAGAATTTTTTGGAGTAGTCATGTGCCATATATGGCTTAGTCTTTTTGTTCCCAATAAACTAAAATCTTTTTTTAAATAGGTACGCATAAGTATGTCTGTGTGAATATTGCCTTTGATCATAACTTTTATTTGATTTTCTTTAGCAAGACTTGCTGCTTCAATTGCAGAGTCTTGATCATTTTCACAGTCAATAATTTTAAAGTTATCAATATTCCAATTAATTTTTTCTGCTTCATTAATAATTTGTGATTTGATGCCAATAAAAATAGGATCAATTAAATTTAAATCACATGCTTGTTTTGCTGACTTAATTACCGACTCTTGATGAGCACAAACAATAGTTACAGGAACTTTTGGTGTTTTTTTTGCTAATTGAATGAGATTTTCTGGTACAATGGCTTTTATATTAGATAACATATCTAAATCTGCTTCTATACTAGGGTATCATTTTTTCCTATGAATTTTAGTTTTTTTTGAGATTTCTTCTTGGACTAATCATTTCTATCATGTACTGCTAAGAAAAAATTCAATATTTAGGGAAAATAGTATGAGTACAGAGAACAGAGTAGAACTTCCAAATTCTTTAGAAGAACATTGGATGCCATTTACTGCTAATCAGGATTTTAAAGAAAATCCAAGACTTATGGTAAAGGCTGAGGGAGTTTATTATACAGATCATTATGGAAAAAAATTAATTGATGCAAGTTCTGGATTATTTTGTAGTCCGGCTGGTCACGGAAGATCAGAAATCAGAAAAGCAGTTTATGATCAACTTGAACGTCTAGATTATGTTCAACCTTTCCAACAAGGTTACAATGGTTCTTTTGAATTAGCTCGTAAAATTTCTCAACATACCCCTGGTGATCTTAATAGAATTTTTTTTACTATATGTGGATCATCTGCAGTAGAAACTGCTATTAAAACAGCCATTGCATATTTTAAAGCAAAAGGAGAAGGACATAGATCACATATAGTTGGAAGAGAAAGAGGTTATCACGGCATGAACATAGGAGGAATTTCTGTTGGTGGCATGATAGCTAATAGAAAAACTTTTTCAAATATCTTGATGCCTAATGTTCATCATCTTCGACATACTCATTTACCTGAAAATAAATTTGTAAAAGGTCAACCTGAGACGGGAGCAGACTTAGCAGATGATTTAGA
>CACGZD010000009.1 GCA_902577425.1 uncultured Alphaproteobacteria bacterium
TTTTCAAAAAAAATTTATTGATTTAGTTAAATTTTTTTCTGATAAGAATATCATAATTAAATCTTCTTTACCTGATAATGAATTAATATATGGTATATCCTCTCTAGAAAATGCAAATACAAATCAAATCACTTTTTTTAAAAATACTAAATTAATAAATTCTTTAACTAAAACTAAGGCAAAAGCTTGTTTTATTAAAAATGAATTTGTAGATTTGCTCCCAAAAGCATGTTTGCCTATAATTGTAGATAATCCCTATTTATGTTTTGCTTATACTACTAATTTTTTTTATCCAAAAAGAAAAACTACTGGTAAAATATCTATAAATTCTTCTATACACAATAATGCATCTATTTCTAACAATGTAGAAATTGGTAATTATGTAACTATATCTGATAATTGTCAAATTTCTAAAAATGTCATTATAGAGAATAATGTCTTTATAGATAAAAATGTCATGATCGGAGAAAATTCATTTATAGGAAATAATTGTGTTTTATCAAATACAATAATTGGGAAAAATTGTGAAATCAAGTCAGGTTCAATTATTGGTGGTAGTGGATTTGGATTTACACCAGAGGAAAAAATTTCCATAGAGCACATTGGCAATGTTATAGTTGGAAATAATGTAAAGATTGGTTCTAATTGTACAATCGATAGAGCATCTATTGATTCTACAATTATTGAAGATAATGTTCGATTAGACAATTTAATTCAAATAGCCCATGGTGTTAAAATATCTATGAATTCAATAATTGCAGCTCAAGTAGGAATTGCGGGTAGTACCACTATTGGATCAAATTGTATTATAGGAGGTCAGGCTGGTATTTCAGGACATTTAAAAATTGGCAATAATGTTAAAATTGCAGCAAAAAGCGGCGTTACAAAAGATATTAAGGATAATATGACAATTGCAGGTTTTCCTGCAATAGATATTAGAAAGTGGAAAAAAAATATAATTAAATTAAATAATAATTAAATGATCATTTTATCAGAAGAAATAATGAAATTAATCCCTCATAGAAAGCCTTTTCTATTTATTGATACATGTGAGATTATTAAATTAGGTGAAGAAGGAATAGGTAATAGAATTTTTTTAGAAGATGAGTATTTTTTTAAAGGACATTTTCCTAATATGCCTATTGTACCTGGAGTAATTTTAATTGAATCAATGGCACAAACAGCTGGCATAGTAGTTTCAAAAAAATATGAAAATTATAAAGATAAATCAGTATTGTTTATGAGTGTTTCAAAAGCTAAATTTAGAAAACCTGTTTATCCTAATGAAAAAATTTATTTTCATGTTAAATTTCTTAATAGTGTTAAATCAGTTTATAAATTTTCTGGAGAAGCATTTAAAAATAATATTAAAGTATGTGAATCAGAATTTTCAGCGATGATTACATATAAATAATATCTTTGAAATATATTGAAATTATTTATTTCTTTTTAAAATAATTAATACTGTTTATTAATAATTTTATGATACATCAAACTGCGATTATATCAAAAAATGCTGAAATTGATAAAGAAGTTTCTATAGGTCCTTATTGTGTTATTGAAGGAAATGTTAAGATTAAAAAAGGCACTGAATTAATTTCTCATGTTAATATATCTGGAAATACAGAAATTGGACAAGATAATAAATTTTTTCCATTTTCTTCTATAGGTCTTATACCTCAAGATAAAAAATTTAAAGGTGAAGAATCAAAATTAATTATAGGAAACAACAATATTATAAGAGAACATGTTACTATTAACCCCGGAACCAAAGATGGAGGAATGATTACAAAAATAGAAAATAATTGTCTAATTATGATTGGATCTCATATTGCTCATGATTGTTTGATTTCTTCTAATGTTGTTTTAGTTAATAATTCTACCTTAGGAGGCCATGTGAAAATTTCAGAAAATGCAATTATTGGAGGAAATTCAGCAATTCACCAATTTGTAAATATTGGAAAATATGCAATGATTGGTGGAATGAGCGGTGTTGAAAGTAATATAATACCTTATGGTTTATATTTTGGTATTAGATCTAATTTAAGAGGACTAAATTTAATTGGATTAAAAAGAAAAGGATTAAACAATAATTTAATTAACAAGATTAACAATATTTTTAAAAAAATTTTTAATAAAGATAATTCAATAGATAATAATATTAATAATTTAGAGTCTGAAGAAATTAATATTGACGAAATAAAAGATATTATTATGTTTATAGAATCTAATCTCAAAAGAGGTATTGCTAGTTATAATAATGGATAAAATTGGTATTATTTCAGGTGGAGGTGAATTACCTATAAATATAGGAAAAAGTTTATTAAAAAAAAATTATCCAATATGTTTTTTTTATATTAAAGGTTATAGCGATCAAGCTAAATATAATGATTATGAAAATGTAGAAATAACCATAGACTCATTTTCTAAAATCTTAAATTTGCTCAAAGAAAAAAAAATTGATCAAATAGTTATGGCTGGTAATATTATCAGACCTTCTGTAAAAGAAGTTAATTTTGATTTTAATACTTTAGGTTTAATCAAGGATTTTATTCTTGAGCCTAAAGGAGATGATCATTTATTAAGATCAATTGCAAAGTTTTTCAAAAATAAAGGATACCCATTATTTAATTGGAAAGAATTATGTAATGACTTATTTGCGAATGAAGATAATTTAACTACAGTTAAGCCTTCTAATTACGCTATTAAGAACAAAGAAAAGGGATTAAATATATTTAGAAAAATAGGAGAAGCTGATGTAGGCCAATCATTAGTAATACAAAATCAATTGGTGATTGGTATTGAATGTTTTGAAGGAACAGATGAATTAATTAAAAGGTGTGATAATTATAAGAAATCAGGTGATAAAAAGATTCTTATAAAGTTAAGTAAATATAATCAACATAGCATATTAGATGTCCCAACAATTGGAATTCAAACATTACAAAATTTAAAAAAATATAACTATGAAGGTTTATATATAGAAAAAAATAATTGCATTATCTTAGAAAAAGATAAATCAATAAATTTTTGTAATGACAATAATTTATTTTTATCAACAACAAATAAAATTGATTAAAAATAATTTTAAAATATTTATATCTGCTACTGAACAATCAGGAGATAATATAGGATATAATTTGATTAAAGAAATTATAAAAACAAATAATAAAATTATATTTGAAGGAGTAGGGGGTGAAAAAATGTCTAGTTATCTTAATAGACAATTTTTTTCTTTAAATGATTTTAATGCTATGGGAATTTTTGAAGTTTTGTTTTCTATAAGAAAATTTATTAAAATGATAAAATATTTAGCTAATATAATTAAAAATAATAGTTATGATTTGATAATTACTATCGACTCTCCTGATTTTAATTACCCTTTAGCAAAAGAAATTAAAAAGAATAAATATAAAAATAATATTATACATATTGTAGCTCCCACAGTTTGGGCTTGGAGAGAATATCGAGCAAAGAATTTTGCTAATATATATAATGAATTATTAGTTCTTTTTGAATTTGAAATAAAATACTTTGTAAAATATGGTTTAAAAACAAATTTAATTGGTCATCCAATTTATTATATTAATAAAAATAAAAATTATTTTGAAAATAATAAAAATATTGCTTTTTTACCAGGTAGTAGATTAAGTGAGTTAGATAAACTTTTTCCCTATTTTCAAAACGCATATGAATATTTATTACAATATAATCCTGACATAATAATTTTTATTCCCACATTAGAACACCTCAAACCCAAAATTATAAAATTAACTAAAAATTGGAAGTTAAAAATAATTATTTCTACTAATTCACTAGAAATTGAAAAAAATTATTCAAATTGTTCAAAAGCTTTAGTTTGTTCTGGAACGGCAAGTTTAGAAATAGCTAAAAGAAATATACCTCAATTAATTATATATAAACTTCATTTTTTAACAGAATTAATAGCTAAAAACTTCATAAAAGTTAAATATGCTAATTTATTAAATATTTTAGAAAATGAATTCATTATTCCAGAAATTACTAATTCTAAATTAAATAAAATTAGTTTTGAAAAAGGTTTTAAAAAATTGATTAATGATAATAAATCTAATGCAGAACAAATAAATAAGGTAAATATGATTTTAAAAAAAATTGAAACAAAAAATCCTCCATTTTATACTGCGGCTATGAGAATATTAGCTAACTTAAATTAATTTTTCCAAAGCCATTGAAATATAGATTTTTTTTCTCTACTTTCAACGATTTCATATTGCCTTGCTTTTTTTCCACTGTACAATTGTCTAGGTCTACCAATCTTATTTATTGGATCTTCAATCATTTCTTTCCACTGAGAGATCCAGCCAACTGTACGACCTATTGCAAATAATACTGTAAACATACTAGTCGGAAATCCTAAAGCTTTAAGAATTATTCCAGAGTAAAAATCTACATTAGGATAAAGTTGTTTTTCAATAAAATAAGGATCTTTCAATGCAATTTTTTCTAATTCAATAGCTATTTTTAAAAGCTTATCATCTTCCATGTTTAATTCTTTTAGTACTTCATGGGCTGTTATCTTCATTACATCGGCTCTTGGATCATAATTTTTATAAACTCTATGTCCAAATCCCATTAATCTAAAATCATCATTTTTATCTTTAGCTTTGTTAATATATTCAGGTATTCTAGAAATATCTCCAATTTCCTCTAGCATTTTAATTACTGCCTCATTTGCACCTCCGTGAGCTGGTCCCCACAAGGAAGCAATTCCTGCCGCAATACATGCAAATGGGTTAGCGCCAGAAGATCCAGCTAGTCTAACAGTTGATGTAGATGCGTTTTGTTCATGATCTGCATGTAAGATAAAAAAACGATCCATAGCTTTTGAAATTTTTGGATTTATAATATAATCTTCTGTAGGGACTGAAAATGTCATATGCAGAAAATTTTCGCAATAAGAGAGATTATTTTTTGGATATACAAATGGTTGACCAATAGAATATTTATAAGCCATTGCTCCTATCGTTGCTATTTTTGCAATTAATCTATGACATGCAATCATTCTCTGATTTATATCTGAAAAATCTGTGCTATCATGATAAAAAGCTGATAATGCACCCACAACACCAACCATTATAGCCATTGGATGGGCATCTCTTCTAAATCCTCTATATAAATTTACCAATTGCTCATGCACCATTGTATGTCTTTGTATTACATTTTCAAATTTTTGTTTATCTTCAGGAGAGGGCAGATCACCATGAAGTAATAAGTAACAAACTTCTAAAAAATCACTTTTATTTGCTAAATCTTTTATGTTATATCCTCTATGATGAAGAATTCCTTTATTTCCATCAATAAAAGTAATTGCTGAATTACATGAAGCAGTAGAAGTATATCCTGGGTCATAAGTAAATAATCCAGTATCTTTGTAAAGATTTCTTATATCTAGAACATCTGGTCCCTCTGTGCCCATAAGTACTGGCAATTCAACAGATTGACCTGTTTCATTATTAAACAATGTAAATGGTTTTTTTTTATTTTCTTTTTTAGTCATAATTATATTTTATTTATATAGTTTTTTATTCGTTCCATAGAGGTTTTTTTACCTAAAATATAAAAAATTTCATGTAACCCAGGACCTTTTGATGAATTAATTAATATATTTCTTATGGGTATTCCTAAAGATGAAAATTTAATTTTTTTAATTAATATAAAATTATCAATTTCTTTCTTTAAATTATCAATATACCAATTTGTGGTTGCGTCTAAAAAATTTATAAATTCCCTAATTAATTCATGATCAAATTTTTTAAATTCATTATTTAAATTCAATTCATTATTATTTGCAAAATAAATTTTAGCAATATTTTCAAGTTCTTTATAATAATTTAAATTTTTTTTGTAAACTTCAAATATTTTAATGAATTTATCTTTATCATTTTTAATAAAAATATCTAAATTTTTGTTATTTTCACAATATTCAAAAAGATATTTTGCGTCATTCATGGTTTTAATATAATGATTGTTAAAAAAGTTAAGTTTTTCGTAACTAAATATACTTGATGATTTGGAAAGCTTATTAATATCAAAAGATTTAATTATTTCATCTATTTTTATAAATTCATCTTTTTCATTTTTATTTGGAGACCAACCAAGTAAAATCAAGTTATTTATTATGCTTTCTTTCAAATATCCATTATTTCTAAAATTATTTATACTTATTGCCCCATGCCTCTTTGATAATTTTTTTCCATCATTTCCATGGATGAGAGGTATATGAGCATATTTTGGAATCTCCCATTCCATAGCCTTATAAATTAAATTTTGTCTGAATACATTATTTAGATGATCGTCTCCTCTAATAATAAAATTAATACCCATATCAAAATCATCCACAACAACAGATAACATGTATGTTGGAGTTCCATCTTTTCTTAATAAAATAAAATTATCAATCTCTTTGTTATTAACTGAAATTTTTCCTTGAATAATATCATAAAATTCATTTTCTCCATCTTTTGGAACTTTTATTCTAACTGTATAATTATTTTGAGTTGATTGGATCTTATCATCATTTTCACATGTCTCACACAGCTTCTTATTACTAATTTTATTTTTTTTATTTAATTCTCTTTTCTTATCTAATATTTCATTTGAACATATACATTTAAATGCTTTTTTATTTTCTAATAATTTTTTTGCAATCTGTTGATGTCGTTTAATATTAGAAGATTGAATTTGTGGTTTAGCATCATAATTAATATTTAGCCAATTTAATCCTTCTAATATATCTTTTGTATATTCTTCCTTAGATCTTTCTTTATCCGTATCTTCAATCCTTAAATAAAATTTTGAATTTGGTAATTTTTTTTTAGCTTGTTGTACAATAATATAATTTAGTAATGCAGTTCTTATGCCCCCTAAATGCAAGTTTCCTGTCGGAGACGGAGCAAATCTTGTTACAATAGAATTCATTGAATTCTTATAATTTAAAAAAATAACTTTTATTAGTTATATTTTCTAATAATTCCTGTTAGAGCACCTTGAATTTGAACTTCATCAATATTAAATATTTTTTCTTCAAAATTCTTATTTGCAGGCATTAAGTAGATTTTATTATTATTAATATTGATAGTTTTTAGGGTTATTTCATTATCATTTGTAAGTACAGCTGCTATTTTTCCATTTAAAACAGATGATGTTTTTTTGATTACTGCCACATCTCCATCAAAAATTCCTTTATCTATCATAGACAAACCTTTAACTTTTAGACCAAAATATTGATTGTTAGGTGACATAAAATTAGAAGGGATACTTATATATTCATCTGGGTTTTCAATAGCTTCAATTGGATTTCCAGCTGCAATTGCTCCCAACAAAGGAATTTCATAAGATGATTCGTTTGAATTATTTTGATATAATTTTTTAGTTATTTCCATTGCTCTGGCTTTGTGTTTAAGCCTTTTTATGAAACCTCTTTGTTCTAAGCTAGTAATTAATCTGTGAATTCCTGATTTTGATTTTAAGTTTACAGCTTTTTTCATCTCTTCAAAAGAAGGCGATATTTGATTAGATTTGATATAATGATCTAAATAATCATATAACTCTTTTTGTTTTTTTGTTAACATAACATATGTTCTATATATGTTCTGCTAATGTTGCAACAATATTCTTATTTTTCCTTAATTTCTGGGTTATTTTTTATTATTTATCTGCTTTGAAATCTGACTTTCCACCTTTTTTGGTAATTAACTTAATTTCTTTAATTACTATTGATTTATCTATACTTTTACACATATCGTAAATAGTTAAGCAAGATATGCTAACAGCAGTTAAGGCCTCCATTTCTACTCCAGTTTTACCAAAAGTTTTAACATCAGCTATAACTTTTAGAGATGAATCTTTTTTGATGGGCTTGATATGAATATCTACATTTTCTAAACTAATATTATGACATAAAGGTATCAGTTCACTTGTTTTTTTAGCTCCAATAATACCTGCCAAAATGGATACATTTATAATCTCACCTTTTTTATTTTGCATTTTAGTTATTTTATCAAAAACTTTTTTTGAAAAAGTAACTTTACCTTCAGCTTTTGCTGATCTTTTAGTATTTTTTTTACTGTTTATATCAACAATACGGGGTTTATTATTCTTATTTAAGTGAGTTATCATTTTTTAAGTAATTTTTTAATCACTAAATCATAGTTTGATGATCTAAGAATAGTTTCGCCAATTAAGAAATTATAAACACCATGATCATTATATTTCTTTATATTTTCATTACTCTTTATTCCACTTTCACCAATAACTGTAAAGTTTTTTGGTATTTGATTAATCATATCTAGAGTATTATTAATATTTACAGAAAGATTATCCAAATTTCTATTATTAATTCCTATGATAGGATAGTCAATTTTTATTGCTCTATTTATTTCATCACGGGAGTGAGCTTCAATTATACAATCAAGACCAATATCATTTGCTATTTTAATATATTCTTTTATTTCATTATCTTCTAGTATGCTCATAATAAGTAAAATAGAATCTGCTTTATAAACTTTACTTTCATATATTTGATAGGGATCTATAATAAAATCTTTTCTTAGTATTGGTATGTTCGTTTTTGAATTAATCAAAGATAAATGATCAATGCTTCCTTTAAAAAAATTTTTTTCTGTCAATATTGATATAGCTCCAGCTCCAGCCTTTTCATACTTTACAGCAATATCTTCAGGATAATAATCTTTAATAATTTCACCAGCACTAGGACTAGATTGTTTAATTTCAGCAATTATATTATTTTTTTCATTTTTTTGAGATTCTTTAAGTATTTTTTTAAACTCTCTATTTTGTTTATTTCCTATTAATTTTTGTAGTGATTTTAGTGAACATTTTAATTTTAATGCCTCTATTTCTTTTTTTTTCTTATTACATATATCAGTTAAAAGATTATTCATTTTAAGAGGTTATCTTATGTAAATAATTTTTAGTAATTTTTTCATCAATTACTTTTTTTGCTAGAGCAAAACCATCTTTTAAATTATTCACTTTTCCAGATACATATAATGCTGCTCCAGCATTTAATTCAACGATATGTTGAAATTCTTTAAATTCACCATCTAGCATTTCAATAAATTTCTTAGCATTATAACTTGCATCTCCTCCTTTAATCTCAGAGTTTTTAATATATTCGTAATTATAATCCTTTGGATCAAATATATATTGAATAATCTTTTCATTTTTTAATTCTGATATATGTGTAACTCCGCTCAGTGAAATTTCATCTAATCCATCATTCCCGTGAACAACCAAAGCATGTTTTGAACCAAGTTCTTTTAAAACTTCACAGTGCATCTTTACCCATTTTTTATCATAAACCCCAAGTAATTGTTTGTTTGCATTTGCGGGATTTGTCAAAGGTCCTAAGAGATTAAAAATCGTTCTTGTTCCAAGTAATTTTCTTACATTCCCAACATGTTTCATAGCTGAATGGTGATATTGAGCAAATAAAAAACAAAAATTATTTTTTTTAAGAGATTTTTCAATTTCACTAGGATTATCTAAAATTTTATAAGATAATTTTTCCAACATATCTGCAGAGCCTGATTTTGAACTAATTGATCTATTTCCATGTTTTGCCACTTTTATTCCAGCACTTGCAGCTACAATAGCAGCACTTGTTGAAATATTTAAAGTTCCACTCATGTCGCCACCGGTGCCACATGTATCTACTGTTTCTTCTTCTGTATTAATCTTTAAAGATTTTTCTCTCATGCATAATGTAGCCCCTAGAATTTCTTCTTTTGTTTCAGATTTTATTTTTAAAGAAATTAATATTGCAGACATTTCTATTTCTGAAATTTTACCAGTCATTATTAAATCAAAAATAAAACTTGTTTCATCTGTTGTAAGATTCTTTAAATTAAATATTTTTTCTTTTAATATTTTAAAATTCATAATTAATTATTTTTAGAAAATTTTTTAATATTTTTTTACCATTTTTAGTTCCAATACTTTCAGGATGGAATTGTAATCCAAATATTTTTTTATTTTTATGCGCTATACCCATGATAATCTTATTTTTAGTTTCTGCAATTATTTCTAAATCTTTTGGTAAAGATTTTTTTTCTATTATTAATGAGTGATATCTTGTGGCTTCAAAAATTTCATTAATACCTTCAAACAAAATATTTCCAAAATGAATTATTTCATCAATTTTACCATGTTTAATTTCATCAGCTTGAACAACCAAACCTCCATAAGCTTGACCAATTGATTGATGTCCTAAACAAATACCAAGAACAGGAATATCTTTATTAAGTTTAATTAAATCAAGACATATACCTGCTTGATTAGGAGTTTTTGGACCTGGAGATATAATTATAGCTTTGGGATTCTTTTTCAAAATACTTTCAGGAGTTACTTCATCATTTCTATAAACTTTAACCTTTGCCCCCAACTCAGATAGGTAATGATAAACATTAAAAGTAAAACTATCATAATTATCTATTAAAATTATCATTTATTCATATTTGTAAGAGTCTTCTGCCGCAACTACTAGCGCATTAGCTTTATTAATAGTTTCTTGATATTCTTTTTCAGGATCTGAGTCATAAACTATTCCACCTCCAGCTTGAATATACAATTTTTTGTCTTTAACCAAACCAGTTCTTAAACTGATACAAGTATCCATATCTCCATTAGAGTCAAAATATCCCATGGCACCTCCATAAAAACTTCTGCTAACATTTTCTAATTCTTCTATAATTTCCATTGCTCTTATTTTAGGTGCTCCAGATACAGTTCCTGCCGGAAATCCTGAGATCAATGCATCAATTGCATCAAATTTTAAATCTAATTTACCTTCTACATTAGAGACTATATGCATTACATGTGAATAATATTCTATAATCATTTTCTCAGTAACATTAACTGTACCAATTTTAGCAACTTTTCCAACATCATTTCTTCCAAGATCTAATAGCATTAAATGTTCAGCTATTTCTTTTTCATCATTCAATAAGTCTTTAGTTAATTTAATATCTTCATTAATAGTTTTTCCTCTTTTTCTTGTTCCTGCAATTGGCCTTATAGTTATATTATTTTCTCTTAATCTAACTAAAATTTCTGGGCTTGAAGCCACTAAACCAAAATTATTAAAGTTAAGATTTACTAAAAAAGGAGAAGGATTCAATCTTCTGAGTGATCTATATAAAGTTTGAGCACTAAGATTATAGTCAGTTTTTAATCTTTGAGAAGGTACTACTTGAAAAATATCTCCTTTAATTATGTAATCTTTAGCTTTATCGACAATATTAAAATATTCTTTTTTGGTATAATTTGATTTAAAATCTAAAGTAAGTTTTTTGTTTTTTTTAAAAAGTGATTCTTTAGGAATGTCTCTATTTAATTTCTTAATTGTTATATTAATATAATCATTAGCTTTTGAAAAAGCTAATTCAGCAGTTATTTTTTTATCAGGATATATTGAAGTTTGTATATTTATTGTATCTTTAATATTATCAAAAACTGCTACTAATTTAGGTCTGATCATTAGAGCATCTGGAATATTTATTTCGTCAGGGTTATTTAAATTAATTTTTTCCATTAATTGAATCATTGGATATCCAAGGTAGCCAACTAATACTGGAAAAGGTGAGGAATTTGATTCTTTATTGATTTTGGAAAAGTCAACTAATTGTTTTAATGATTTAATAGGATCTTCTGATAAAAAGGATAAATCTAAATCTTGATTTAACGGAGTAACTTTTGCTTTATTTTTATTTACTTCCCATATGATATCAGGATCACAACCAAGAATCGAATATCTTCCTCTTTGATCTCCGCCTTCAACAGATTCTAATAAAAAACTGTATTCTTCATTTTCAGAAATTTTTATAAGAGAAGAAATTGGAGTTTCTATATCTGCAATAAATTCCTTTTTTATTATTTGAGGTATACCTTGATTGTAATTTTTAAAAAATTTATCTTTATTACTATCTTTCATTAGTATTGTTGAATAATCGCACTTATTAGCTCCTCATTAGGAGAGATTTTTTTTATTTTCATTAACTCTTGCCCAAAAGAATCTCTCAAGTTATTAGCTAGAAATATATCATTATTCAAATTCGTTATTTCATTAATTATTATTTCATCAATTTTAGAAATATAAAATTTTCTATTTGTTATACTATAAGTGTTTTCATTTAAATTAGTTTCAAAGATTTTTTTAGTTAGGTTAATTGGTAATTCTTTAGAATTTGTATTTATAATATTCTCTTTAATAGGCAAATTATATTTTATTGCTATATCATAAATAAAATTTGAATTTTTAATATTTTCTTCAATATCTTTTTTTGTTATCTCAATTCTTTTTGAGTTTTTAAAATCATTTAAAATATCATTTTCAATATCTTCAAATTTAAGAGCTTTTGATTCTTCAATATTTGTAACATTAAAAACGTATGATATATTGTCATTAATTTTAATTATGTCACTAACAAAATCTTTATTTGAGGCAAAACTTGATTGAATTAAATTTAAATATAATATTTTTTCAGATTCATCGTATTCATTATAATCTCTTGTTAAATTATTAACAAAACGAACATCCATATTAAGGGAGTTAGCTATTGTTTTAAAAGAATTGCCATCAATTATTTTTTCAGAAATTTGATTTAATAAATCATTATAAAAATTTTGAGTTTCAACTTTAGTAATAATATCTTTTATTTCATTTTTAACATCATCCAAATCAGATTGATATGAAGGCGATATTTCTGTTAATATTAGTATATGTTTAGCTAATGATGTTTCAATAATTTTTGATGTTTCATTAACATTTAATTTAAATAGCTCTTCAGATAATGCACTTAGTATTTGATCTTCTTGCAAGTTATTAAATTCATTAAAGCTGATATTATTGTTTTTTGAATATTCTAATATTTCTAATTTATTAAAATCTTTTATTGAATTTAAAAATTTCTCAGCTTTTGATTTTTCTTGGAAATTGAATTGCAAAAAACTTCTTTGTTCATTTTGGTAGAATAATTCTTTATTGTTATTATAGTATTCTTTTATTGCAAAATCTGAAGGTACAAAATTACTATTTAATGAATTTTTGTTTAATATAAAAAATTCAACATTTCTTTTTTCTTTACTCATATAATTTGTTAAATTTTTTTCGTAATATTCTTTTAATTTCATTGAAAGATTTGGAAAATTATTTTTTAAAAAATCATCAATAAAAATATTTTCAATATCTACAGCAATGTATGAAACCTTTCTCTCATGGTCATTGTATTCATTAATTTTTTTTGAAAAATATTCTGGGTATTGCGTATTAAAAAAAGCATCACTAAAATATTTATCTTTAGTTTCAAATTCTATTATTTGAACCAAATCTTCTATAGTAAGTTTTTGTTGTTTTAGAAAATCATTTAAATAGTCTTGATTTAATTTATTATTAGAATCATATAATTGTGGTATTCGCTTTTTGGTATTTAATGCTATAACCTCTTCATCAACTTTTAATTTAATTTTATCATATTCATTTTCAAATAATGCTTCTTTAACAAGTGAATTAAGTATTTCATTTGCTAGTGAGAATATTTGATAATTTCTAATTCCATCATTTTTATCTTTACTTTGCAAGTTAAGTTTATTTATATTTAAATCCATTGTTCTGGTGAATTTAGTAGTAGAAATCTTTGTATCTGAAATTTTTGCAATAACAGAGTCAGAATTAAAAAAATTTGAATATCTTGATCCACTTCTAAAAAAAAATAAGCTAATTCCAAATAATATAGCAAGTATGAAAGCAATTTTTGATTTTGTTAATAATCTAAACATATTTATTTTTTATCGCGATGCTTGTATAATATTACTTAATATAAGGGAAAATAAATATGCTTAAAATAAAAGAATTTAATAAAATTATTGTTGCGAATTGGAAATTAAATGGCTCAAATGACTTTTTAGAAGCATATTTTGAGAAATTAGACCTAAAAGACATAGATTCAGATATTTGTGGAATTATTTGTCCACCAATAATATATTTTCAAAATTGTTATTCAAAATTACACTCTTTGTATCTTGGGGCTCAAGATTGTTCAAAATTTACAGATGGTGCTTATACAGGTGAAATTAGTGTATCAATGTTAAAAGAAAATAATTGTAAGTTTTGTATTGTTGGTCATTCTGAAAGAAGACATGAATTTAATGAAAATAATGAAGATATAAAAATTAAAGCTGAGTTATTATTAGATGCAAAAATTATTCCTATAATATGTGTAGGAGAAACTTTAGAGCAAAAAAAAATGAATAAAACTCAAGAAATATTAAAAGAACAAGTTATTAATAGTTTGCCTCAAAAATCATCAAAAGAAAATGTTATAATTGCCTATGAACCAATATGGGCTATTGGAACTGGAATGACACCTTCTCTTCAAGAAATTAATAATATTCATGAATATTTAAAAAAAAATATAGAAGAAGTTGAGGGCTATAAATTCCTTTATGGAGGTTCTGTAAATTCTGAAAATGCTAGTGAAATTATGAATTTAGAAAATGTAGATGGAGTTTTAGTTGGTGGAGCTTCTTTAAAAGCAGACAAATTTTCAGAAATTCTTAAAGCTTGATTATTAATCTTTACTTAAATATAAGGGGGCAATGACTACATTAATTATTATACAACTTATTCTAGCAATATTGCTAGTTGCCTTAGTTTTACTTCAAGGTTCAGACAATGAAGGTTTGGGATTAGGAGGAGGGACTGGGGGCGGTATTGGTGGTATGATGTCTGCAAGAGGTTCAGCTAATTTATTATCAAGATTAACTGCAATTACAGCAACTTTATTTATGATTATGAGTGTAGTGCTAACTATAGCTGCTTCTGTTGGATCTGACAAAAATGTATTAGAATCATTGCCATCTATTTCTTCTGAAGAAGATAATAGCACAGCTGAAAGTCCAGAAATTCCAGAAAATAATTAAAAATAATTATCTTGATATAATATTACATTTATATATCAGGGTATTCCGTAATGCATTTTGTTTTTATTACGGGAGGTGTAGCGTCATCACTGGGGAAAGGTATAGCTTCAGCATCTTTAGCGGCACTTTTAAAATCTAGAAATTTTAAAGTAAGAATTAGAAAGCTTGATCCTTATTTAAATGTTGATCCTGGCACCATGAGCCCATATCAACATGGGGAGGTTTATGTTACAGATGATGGAGCAGAAACAGATTTAGATTTAGGACATTATGAAAGGTTCACTAATCAGTCTTCTAAAAAAAGTGATAGTATTTCTTCTGGTAAAATTTATTCAACTGTTTTATCAAAAGAAAGAAAAGGTGATTATCTAGGAGCTACTATTCAAGTAATCCCACATGTAACAAATGAAATTAAATCATTTATTAATAGTGATTTAAAAAAAGAAGATTTTGCAATTTATGAAATTGGAGGAACTGTAGGAGATATTGAATCACTTCCTTTTTTAGAAGCAATAAGACAAATTAGAAATGATAAAAAAATATCCTCTGCTTTAATACATATGACTTATATTCCTTATTTAAGCTTTGCTGGTGAATTAAAAACTAAACCGACTCAACATTCAGTAAAAGAACTTCTTAATGCTGGAATTCAACCCGATATAATTATGTGTAGGTCAGAAAAACCTATTGATCAGGAATCAATTACAAAAATATCGTTATTTTGTAATGTAAAAAAAGATTCTGTCATACCAGCACTAAATGCTAATTCCATTTATGATGTTCCTTCTTTATACTCTAAGTATGGATTAGATGAATCTCTTTTAAAACACTTGGGTTATAAATCAAAAAATCATCCTTTAGATCTAAAACCTTGGTATAGTTTATTAAAGAAAATTAAAAATCAAAAATCTCAGATTAAAATAGCAGTTGTAGGTAAATATACTAATCTTAAGGATAGCTACAAATCTTTAAGTGAAGCTTTAATGCATGGTGGTATAGAAAATTCAATTAATGTAAAAATTAAATGGATAAATTCTGAAAAATTAAAAAAACAAAAATTAATATCAGCACTTAAAGATTGTGATGGTATTTTAGTTCCTGGAGGTTTTGGATTAAGAGGTATTGAAGGAAAAATTGATGCAATAAAATATGCTAGAAAATACGATATTCCCTTTTTTGGTATTTGTTTAGGTATGCAATTAGCTGTGATAGAAATTGCTCAGAATGTTCTAAATATTAAAGATGCCAACTCTTCTGAATTTAAACAAACTTCTAATTCTGTTATTGGATTAATGACTGAGTGGATTAAGGGTAACAAAATTGAAAAAAGAAGTAAAAATAGCAACAAAGGTGGAACAATGCGCCTAGGTTCATACAAAGCTAAACTCAAAAGAAATTCTAAAATTTATTCTATTTATAATAAACAGTTAATTTCTGAAAGACATCGACATAGATATGAAGTTAATAAGAAATTTATATCTAAATTTAATAATAAAGGATATGATTTTAGTGGAATGTCACCAGATGGATTATTACCTGAAGTTTTGGAAAGTAAAAATCATAAATGGTTTATAGGAGTTCAATATCATCCTGAACTAAAATCAAGGCCTCTAAAACCTCATCCACTTTTTGTGTCTTTTATAAAAAATTGTAAAAAATGATAAGAATAGATTTAAATAATTTTTCTATAGCAAATAATTTACCTTTTGTATTAATTGCTGGACCATGTGTAATTGAAAATGAAAACCATACTTTAATGATGGCTGAAGAAATTAATAATATTTGTTCTGAATTAAAGATTAATTTTATTTTTAAATCAAGTTTCGATAAAGCTAATAGATCAAGTATTAAAAGTAATCGAGGGATCTCATTAGAAGATGCATTAAAAATATTTAAAAAAATTAAATCTAAAATTAATTGCCCTATTATTACTGATTTACATACAGAAAAACAATGCCAGATATTAGCTGAAAATGATAATATTGATATAATACAAATACCTGCTTTTTTATGCCGCCAAACTGATTTATTATTAGCTGCTGGTCGAACTAATAAAATAATTAATGTTAAAAAAGGACAATTCTTAGCTCCTAAAGATGTTAAAAATATTTTTGAAAAAATAGAATCAGTTAATAATAATAAAATTTTGATTACGGAAAGAGGTACTTTTTTTGGATACAACAATTTGGTCAATGATTTTAGAAGTTTAGAAATAATGAAACAATTTAACTATCCAGTAATTTTTGATGGTACTCACTCTGTTCAGCAACCTGGAAGATTGGGAAACAAAAGTGGAGGAAAGAGAGAGTATGTTGCACCTTTATGCAAAGCTGCAGCTTCAATAGGCGTAGCAGGAGTTTTTTTAGAAACTCATAATGATCCTGATAATGCTCCTAGTGATGGGCCTAACATGTTAAATCTGAAAGATTTAAAAAAATTATTAATTAAATTAAAAGAATTTGATAAAATTGCTAAAACAAATGCCTAAAATCAAAAAAGTCAAAGCAAGAGAAATTATTGATAGTCGTGGAAATCCAACAGTTGAATGTGATATTTATTTGTCAGATGAAGTTTTTGGAAGAGCTGCTGTTCCTTCAGGTGCTTCTACAGGAATGCATGAGGCTATTGAACTTAGAGATCAAGATCAAAAAAGATATGGAGGAAAAGGTGTTTTAAAAGCATTGTCCAATATAACAGAAAACATATCTCCTAAAATACTTAATAAAGAATTTAAAAATATTGAAAATTTTGATGAATTTTTAATTTCCACAGATGGAACGAAAAATAAATCCAAATTAGGGGCAAACGCTACTTTGGCACTAAGTTTGGCTTTTGCTAAATCGCTAGCAGTTTATGAAAAAAAAGAATTTTTTCAATATTTAGGTAATTTAGATCAATATATTATGCCAGTACCAATGATGAATATTATTAACGGAGGTGCTCATGCAGATAATAAAGTGGATATTCAAGAATTTATGATTGCCCCAGTAGGTGCTTCTAGTTTTAGTGAATCAATTAGATATGGATCAGAAATTTTTCATTCTCTAAAATCAAAACTAAAACAAAAGAGTCTAAATACTAATGTAGGAGATGAAGGAGGTTTTGCTCCTAATATAAATTCATCAAATGAAGTAATTGAAATTATTATTGAAGCAGTTCTCTCTACAGGTCTTAAAATGAATAAGGATATTATGATTTCTTTAGATGTAGCTGCTACAGAGTTTTTTTTTGAAAATAAATACAATTTAAAAGGTGAGAATAAAATTTTAGATTCTGATCAAATGATAGATTATTTAAAAAAATTATCTTTAGATTATCCAATTTATTCAATAGAAGATGGAATGTCAGAAAATGATTGGCATGGATGGAAAAATTTGACTAATGAAATAGGAAAAAATATTCAATTAGTTGGAGATGATCTTTTTGTTACTAATATAAAAAGACTTCAAGAGGGAATTGATAAAGATATTGCAAACTCAATTTTAGTTAAACTTAATCAAATAGGTACACTTACTGAGACAATAAATGCTATTAATTTAGCAAAAGAAAATAATTATAGTTGTATTATTTCTCATCGATCTGGAGAAACAGAGGATACTACAATTTCAGACTTATCTGTTGCCACTTCTGCAGGTCAAATAAAAACTGGATCTTTAAGCAGAACTGACAGAACTTCTAAATATAACCAATTAATTAGAATTGAGGAGATTTTAGGCAATAAGTGTTATTATGCAGGCAGAAATATTTTAATTAATTGACAAAGTCATAAACTTTTTGATTTAATAAATTTAATTTATCATTATGAATAAATCCTTGGCTTTAAAAAAGAAGATTTCACTTTTTTTATTATTAGTAATTTCTTTTTTTATTTTTTTTTATTTGTTTTATTTTTTAATAAATGGTGACAGAGGCATAATATCATATTTAAAAGTTAGTAAAACTAATCAAAATCTAAATATTAATCTTACTAAACTTGAGAAAAGTAACAATTATTTAATTGATAGAATTAATAGATTAAAAACTAATAGTCTTGATCTAGATTTTTTGGATGAAAAAATTAGGGAAAATACAGGATTTATTGACTCAGATGAGATTTTAATAAAATTTAATTGATTTGTATTGACAAAAATTTACTGATTTATTAGTAAATATTTACAAAAATTTACAGATGAAAAATATATTGAAAAAAGAAGATTATATTAAAATCTATACAAAAATGCTTCAAATTAGAAGATTTGAGGAGAGAGCAGCTCAATTGTATGGAATGGGACACATAGGTGGTTTTTGCCATCTATATATTGGCCAAGAAGCAGTGGTTGTCGGGGTGCTTATGACTATAGAAAATAGTGATAGTGTTGTTACTACATACAGGGATCATGGACATATGATAGCAAGAGGTTTGAAGCCAAAAAAAATTATGGCTGAACTTACAGGTAGACAAACCGGATATTCCAACGGCAAAGGTGGTTCAATGCATATGTTTTCAAAAAAAAATAATTTTTATGGCGGACATGGTATTGTTGGGGCACAAGTACCTATAGGTACCGGAATAGCATTTACTCATAAATATAGAAAAGAAAAACAAATATGTAGAACGTATATAGGTGATGGAGCTATGAATAATGGCCAAGTTTTTGAAGCATTTAATTTAGCTTCATTGTGGAAATTGCCTGTCTTATACATAATTGAAAATAATATGTATGGTATGGGAACCTCAGTCGACAGAGCTTCTGCTGGTACAGATTTATATAAAAGAGGAGAAGCGTTTGGAATTAAAGGAAAAAAAATAGATGGTATGGATGTATTTAAAGTAATTGACGCTGCTCAATTAGCAGGTGATTATGTGCGTAGTGGAAAAGGTCCTTATATACTTGAAGTTCAAACTTATCGTTACAAGGGTCATTCAATGTCTGATCCTGCAAAATATAGAACTAAGGAGGAATTAGAATCTTACAAAGTCAATGATCCTATAAACATAGCAGCAAAAGTAATATTAAAGAAAAAAATATTATCTAAAAATGATTTAGAAAAAATTAATTCAGAAATAATAAAAGAAATTAAGGATGCTGCTCAATATGCAATTGATAGCCCATTTCCTGAAGAGAAAGAATTATTTACTAACGTTTATTTATAGAGTTATGAGTATAGAAATTTTAATGCCAGCTTTATCACCTACTATGACAGAAGGAAATTTGTCAAAGTGGTTAGTAAAAGAAGGAGATAAAGTTAGTTCTGGAGATGTGATAGCAGAAATAGAAACTGATAAAGCTACCATGGAAATTGAATCTGCTGATGAAGGAACTGTAACAAAAATACTTATAAAAGAAGGTACTGAATCAGTACCGGTAAATTCTCCAATAGCCGTACTTGATGGAGAAGATCAAGATCAATCATCAGACAGGAAAGATGTTTCAAAAATTAAAAATAATAATGATACTAAAAAAGAAAACTTAAAAGTAGCTTCTTTAAATAATGAAAAAAAAGATGAAATTGCTAAAGATCATAATTCGAATATTATTCAAAAAAATAAAAAATTTGAATTGTCTAATTATAAATCTATTACTATGAGACAATCTATCAGAGATGCCATTGCTGAAGAAATGAGAAAAAATGATTCAGTTTTTGTTATAGGAGAAGAAGTAGGTGAATATGAAGGAGCTTATAAAGTTACTCAAGGTCTTCTTGATGAATTTGGTCCTTCTAGAATTATTGATACACCTATTTCTGAGCATGGATTTACTGGATTAGCTGTTGGAAGTGCTTTTAAAGGATTGAGACCAATTGTTGAGTTTATGACTTTTAATTTTTCAATGCAAGCTATTGATCAAATAATTAATTCTGCTGCTAAAACTTTATACATGTCTGGAGGACAAATTAATTGTCCAATCGTTTTTAGAGGTCCTAATGGTGCTGCTTCGCAAGTTGCGGCTCAACATAGTCAAGATTTTTCTAGTTGGTATTCACATTGTCCTGGATTAAAAGTTGTAGTTCCTTCTAACGCATTTAATGCTAAAGGCTTATTAAAATCATCAATAGAAGATGATAACCCTGTAATTTTTTTAGAAAATGAAATTTTATATAATCAAAAAATGGATGTACCTGAAGATACTAATTTTGATATTCCTTTAGGTGTTGCTAATATACCTTTAGAAGGTACAGATGCTACAATAGTTACTTATTCGATTATGGTTTCAAAATCTTTAGAAGCTGCAGAAATTTTAAAAAAAGAATATAATATAAATGTTGAAATTATTGATTTACAAACAATTAGACCTTTAGACTCAGATACAATTTTAAATTCAGTAAAAAAAACTAATAGACTTATAACTGTTGAAGAGTCCTGGCCTTTCGCAAGTGTTGGATCTGAAATTGTAAATATTGTACAAAGAGAAATTTTTGATTATTTAGATTCTCCGATTATTAAAGTTAATAGTGCTGATGTACCTATGCCTTATTCCAGTGTTTTAGAAAAAAAATATTTACCTCAAGTACAAGACATTATTTCAGCTATTAAAAAAGTCTGCTATATTTAAAATTTTATGTCTACTAAAATTTTAATGCCAGCTTTATCACCTACTATGACAGAAGGAAATTTGTCAAAGTGGTTAGTAAAAGAAGGAGATAAAGTTAGTTCTGGAGATGTGATAGCAGAAATAGAAACTGATAAAGCTACCATGGAAATTGAATCTGCTGATGAAGGAACTGTAACAAAAATACTTATAAAAGAAGGTACTGAATCAGTACCGGTAAATTCTCCAATAGCCGTACTTGATGGAGAAGATCAAGATCAATCATCAGACAGGAAAGATGATATAAAAAATACAGATGATTATATTAAAACTGAAGAAAAAATAAATAATAAGGAAGAAACTTCTAAGGAAAAAATATTATATCAACCAAGTAAAAATAATATAAAAACAGTTAAAGAAGATAAGCTATCTAATAATCAAATTAAAGCTTCACCAATTGTTAAAAAAATAGCTAAAGAAGATGGAATTAATTTAGATAATATTAAAGGTTCAGGGCCAAATGGTAGAATTATTATGAAAGATCTTAACTTCAAAGATAAATTTAACCAAAAAATAAATGATAATTATTATTCTCCCAGTTCAATTAGAAAAGTTATTGCTAAAAGAACTACTGAAACTAAACAAAATGTTCCTCATTTTTATATATCTATAGAATCTAATACAGATAAACTTATTGAAATGAGAAAAAAGATAAATGAAAATTTGAATGAAAAAATTTCAATAAATGATATCTTGGTTAAAGCCTTAGCTCAAGCACAAGCTTTAAATCCTGCTACAAATGTATCTTGGTCTAATGGCAAGATTATAAAATATGAATCAATAGATGTTTCTATTGCTGTTGCATTAAAAGAGGGGTTAATTACTCCTATTATTAAAAATGCTGATAAAAAAGGTCTTGTGGAAATATCATTAGAAATCAAACAATTAGTTAAGAAAGCTAATAAAGGAAGTTTACTTCCAGAGGAATATAATGGCGGAACTATTTCAATTTCAAATCTTGGAATGTTTGGAATTACTGAATTTTCAGCAATAATTAACCCACCTCAATCCTCAATTCTTGCTGTTGGTGCTATTAGAAAGATTCCAAGTGTTGAAAATGAAGCAGTTGTAATCAGAAATAAGTTAAAATCCACTTTATCTGCAGATCATAGAGTTCTTGATGGGGCAGTAGCAGCAAAACTGTTAAAGGATTTTAATGACATTATTGAAGATCCATTTGATTTATGGTTAATGAGTAACGATATGAAGATAATATAATGACAGTTAGACATCCTGAAAAAATAAATAAAAAATCTAATCCTATACCTAAAAAACCTAACTGGATTAGAGTTAAAGCTCCAACTTCTAGTTTATTTGAAAAGACTAAAAAAATAGTTAAAAAAAATCATCTTATAACCGTGTGTGAAGAAGCAGCTTGCCCAAATATATCCGAATGTTGGCAAAAGAAACATGCTACATTTATGATACTTGGAGATACTTGCACAAGAGCCTGTGCTTTTTGTAATGTTAAAACAGGAAAACCTAATGACATAGATAAATTTGAACCATATAAAATCTCAAATACTGTAAAAGATCTAGATTTAGAACATGTTGTAATTACAAGTGTTGATAGAGATGATTTAGATGATGGTGGTGCTCAGCATTTTGTAAATGTAATTAAATCTTTGAGAGAATTATGTCCTAAAACTACTATAGAAATACTTACACCTGATTTCTATAAGAAAAATAAAGCCCAAGATATTTTATCAGAAGGTTTGCCTGATGTTTTTAATCATAATCTAGAAACTGTTCCAAGGCTTTATCCAACAATTAGACCTGGTTCAAGATACTTTATTAGTTTGAAACTACTTAATGATATTAAAAAAAATTTTCCTTTTATTTTTACCAAATCAGGTTTGATGGTAGGCCTAGGAGAAAGTAAAGAAGAAATATATCAAGTTATGGATGATTTAAGATCTGCAGATGTGGATTTTTTAACTATAGGTCAGTATCTTCAGCCTACTGAAAAGCATGCTAAATTGGAAAAATTTGTGACTCCTGAAGAATTTGAAACTTATAAAAAAATGGCTTATGCCAAAGGTTTTCTAATGGTTGCTTCATCTCCTTTAACTCGATCTAGTTATCATGCATCAGAAGATTTTGCTTTGCTAAAAAAAATAAGAAATAAAGATCTTTCATCACATTAATAATGAAAGAATCCAATAAATCTATTGAGTTTAATTACAATGCTAAAGAATTATTTGATATAGTTTTAGATATAGAAAAATATCCAGATTATATACCTTGGTGCAAAAAAATTAATATTTTAAAAAAAAATAAAAATTCAATAAAAGCTAATATGATTGTAAATTATAAATTATTACCAACTCAGCAATTTATATCAATTGTCACTTATGATGTGAAAAATTTATTAATCAAAACTCAATATATAGAAGGGCCTTTAAAAAATTTAGACACAATATGGAAATTTGTAAAAATTGAAAAAAATAAAACAATAGTAAACTTTAATATAAAATTTGAATTTAAAAATTTTTTTCATCAAAAAATATCGGAAGTTTTCTATTCCTTAGTAGAAAATAAAATGATGGAATCATTTGAAAAAAGAGCCAAAAAAATATTAAATTAATTTTTTAATTTCTTGTAAACAAAATTCACTAGCTTTTTTTTGAAACATTGGTCTATTTCCTCTAAATATTTTTTTATAAATCTTAATTTTATTTTTGTATCTAATTCCAATGTAAATAAGCCCAAGAGGTTTATATTTTGTATTACCTGTTGGACCAGCTATGCCAGTAGTTGAAATGCATATTTTACTTTTTGTAATTGAATATAAATTTCTAACCATTAATCTTGAAACTTCTTCACTTACAGCTCCATGTTTATTAATTATGGACATTGGAACTTTAAGAATCTTAAATTTTGATTTATTTGAATATGTGACTAAACCTAGATCAAATATTTTGGATACACCTGGAACTGTACTAATTAAAT
This sequence comes from uncultured Alphaproteobacteria bacterium, assembly GCA_902577425.1. Classification (GTDB taxonomy): domain Bacteria; phylum Pseudomonadota; class Alphaproteobacteria; order HIMB59; genus MarineAlpha5-Bin3. The sequence continues at coordinate 24,504 of CACGZD010000009.1, forward strand.
AACTTATCTTGCCTCCAGTACATGATTCAGCAACAGATATTGAAATATTTTTTTGAATTAGCGTTTTAATAATTTTTTTATATAAAAACATTGATACTATATAAAATTATAATGCTGTATACACCAGCAAGTAAATCATCCAACACAACCCCAAATGAGTTTTTAATATTCTTATCAACCCAGTTAATTGGGAAAACTTTAAGTACATCAAAAAAACGAAATAATATTAAAATTAACAAAAACATAATAAAGTCATTTGCAAATTTCAAATAATCATAAAATAAAATTATTAAAAATATTCCCAAAAACTCATCTATTACTATTGTTGATGAATCATGACTTTTCAATAAATTTGAATATTTTTCTATTAATTTTAAAGAAGTAAAAAAAATTATTATAAATATAATTACTAAAAAACTATAAGATACAAATTTAATCAAAAAATAAAGCAAAAAAATTGAAAAGATAGAGCCTATTGTACCAGGGGCAATAGGTGAATAGCCTATTCCAAATAATGTAGGAAATATTGAAATAATTTTATTCATTTATAATTTGAACAATAGCTTCAGCAGCGATAGCTTTTCCATTGCCTATTAAACTTACTTTTTCATTAGTTGTAGCTTTTATAGATATTATTTTAGTAGGAATTTTTAAAATTTTTGAAATATTAGTTTTCATAAAATATGATATTTTATTAATATTTGGTGATTCACAAATAAAATTAATATCAAGATTTATAATTTTAAAATTTTTTTCCTGAAGTTTTTTTCTACAAAATTCCATAAAAATCCTAGAGTTTGCATTTTTCCATTTTGGATTTTTATTATTGAAGTAAAAACCTATATCTTTTAAGGATAAAGATCCTAAAATACTATCACAAATTGCGTGATAGCCTACATCTGCATCAGAATGACCTATTAAAGGTTTATGATTAATTTTTAAACCACATAATATTAATTTTTTCTTTGAATTAAAATCTATTCTGTGAATATCATATCCTATCCCATGTTGAAAAATTTTACTTTGTATCTTTTTAAAAAAAATTAAATCATCTTTATTTGTTATTTTTATATTGTATTTTTCACCTTTAAACATTTTAATTTTAGTTTTATTTATTTCTAAAATAGATGAATCATCTCTTGCATTAGTATTTTTATTTAGCATGTGTGCTTTAAGTATTTTTTTATATTGAAAACCTTGAGGAGTTTGAATATTAAATATTCTATCATTACTTAAATCATTATTATTTTTAGATACCATGTAGTCTTGTGATTCTATAAAAGGAATTGCTGAGTCATTAGCATCAAGTAATTTTAAAGTTTTTTTTATCATTTTGTTCGAGACTAGTGGTCTAGCGCTATCATGTATTAAAACTTTTTTTGGATTAAATTTTTTCAAAAATACTAAAGAGTTTTTAGAAGAAATTTGACGGGTTTTACCTGATTTTGAAAATTTAATATTATGATTATGAAATTTAGATTTTAAGGAAATTGAGTATTTTTTTTTATATTTTTCATCTATAGCTATAATAATAATATCAAATATTTTTGGATCTAAATTATATAAAAAATATTCAATTATGTTACTATTTCCTATTTTTAAAAATTGCTTTGGAGTCTTAGTGTTTAGCCTTTTTCCAGTTCCACCAGCTAGTAATATTAAAGCATTTTTCATATAAATATACTATTTTTAAATAAATCTATTATTAGTTTATCATATAATTTTTAAATTTGTTTATAGAAAACTTAAATGAAAAAAATAAATCAAATAATTAAAACTATACATCTTTCAAAACTGTCATTTTATTTATTGATAGTTTTAATTATTTTAAGTTTTTCTATCACTTTTTATCTCTTATTGCCTAATAATCAATTAGTTAAAGATCCAATTAATCTTCAATATTTATTAATTATTGATGTAGTTTTTGTAATCATACTTTTAAGTATTATAATAAGACAAATTTTATTAATATTTATATATAAAAGAAAAAATTATGATGACTCTAAATTATACATAAAATTTATAAATTTATTTACAGGTTTAGCAGTTGGCCCATCAATAGGCATATTTATAATTACTTCATTATTTTTTAATTTAGAATTTCGCGCCTGGTATAGTGGAGCTGTAAAAGAAGCAGTAATTAATTCTAACATTGTAGCACAAGATTACGAAAAAGAAATTCAAGATGAAATCATTTCTGATACACAATTAATTTTAAGAGAAATATACAAAACTTCAAAAAATAATGAAATTCAAGTTAATTCAATTGAGCAAGTTTTGAATGAATTTATTAACTTAAGAACTATATCAAATATTTATATTTTTAATAGAGAAGGTGAGGTTTATCTCAGTTTTAAAGATAAAGAAATTATTAATTTTACAAAACCCAATCTATCAACTTTTGATATTCTAGATAAAAACCAAGTTTATATTTTTCAGCAAAATAATAATTCTATTTCAGCATATAAAAAAATAACTTTTCTGAATGATGTTTTTTTACAAGTTAATAGACAACTAAATCAAAATATTTGGGATCATATTGCAAATACAAAATTAGCTTACCAAATATATACAACAAAAGAAGAGGAAAGTTCAGGAGTTCAAATAACATTTTCAATGATTTTTGTTCTTTTCTCTCTCTGTTTTATATTGATAGCTGTTTTAATAGGTTTTAATTTTGCCAGACGATTGTCTAAGCCTATTAGTAATCTTATAGATTCTGCTAATGAAATATCAAAAGGAAATTTTGATGCTAAAGTTTCTGAAGAAGATCATTTTGATGAAATAAAGATTCTATTAACCTCTTACAATAAAATGATAGAAGAAATAAAATATAAACAAGACGAGTTATTATTAAAAAGTGAATCAGATGAAACAAAAAGATTATTTATTGAAGCTATTTTAAGTTTATTAAGCATAGGTGTAATTTCTATTGATAAAGATTTTAAAATTAATTTATATAATCAGTCTGCTTTAATAATTTTGGGCAAAAAGGAATTAGATATTGATAAAAGAAATTTTTTAGAAGTATTTCCCGAATGGCGAAATATATTCTTAAACTTTGAAAAATCAGAAAGATTAATAGAAAATTTACAATTTGAGATTAGCATTAATAATAATAATCGAAACCTTAATTTAAGAATTATTAAAGAATTAAATGAAAAAACTATATCTGGTTATGTAGTTACAATAGATGATACTACTTCGTTGATTTTAGCTGAAAAACATGCTGCTTGGTCAGATATAGCTAGAAAAATTGCTCATGAAGTAAAAAATCCCCTTACTCCAATTAAATTATCAGCTGAGCGAATAGAAAAAAAGATCAAAAGTGATAGTTTGGAAAAAGGAGAAATTGCAAAATTAACTAATACAATATCTAAACAAGTTGATGATATAGGTAAATTAGTTGATGAATTCTCATCTTTTGCACGTATGCCAGAAGCTGAAGTAAAATTAGATAATTTATCAAAAATTTTAAAAAATTGTTTTGATTTATTTGCTGGCTCTCATCCTAAAATTAATATGAAAATATTTTTACCAAAAAAAGATATATATTTTCAATTTGATAATTTTCAAATTTCTCAGGCCCTTAATAATATTATAAAGAATGCCGTAGAAGCTGTAATAAATATTCCTAATCCATCAATTTCAGTTAAAATAGAAGAAACAAGTAACAAAATTTCCATTTCTACAATAGATAACGGAGTAGGAATAGATGAAAGAAAAATTTCAAAGATATTTGAACCTTATTTTACTACTAAAGACAAAGGTACTGGATTGGGATTATCAATTGTAAAAAAAATTATTGAAGATCATGATGGTATAATTAAAATACATAAAAATAAAGATATGGCAGGAACTACTAGTCTAATTACTTTTGAGAAAAATTAATGTCTAAAGTACTAATTATTGATGATGAAAATGATATTTGTTTTTTAATTTCTGAAATATTAGAGGATGAATCTTTTAAATGTAAAGTAGCAAATAATTCGTCTGAAGCATTAAAGGCATATAAAGAATTTAATCCTGATTTAATAATATTAGATGTTTGGTTAGGTAGCAGTGACTTAGATGGCATTGAACTATTATCAAATTTTAAAGAACAAAATCCTTCAATACCTGTTATTATTATTAGTGGTCATGGAACAGTTGATATGGCAGTTAATGCTATTAAAAAAGGTGCATATGATTTTATAGAGAAACCTTTTAATAGTGATAAACTTACTATTACTTGTAAAAGAGCTATTGAATCAGCTTTACTTATAAAAGAAAATAATAAACTAAAATCCCTTGTTAACCCCAAAACTCCTTTGATAGGAAAATCAAATTACATTCAAGATATAAAGAAAAATATTACTAAAATTTCTCAATCTAATTCTAGAATTTTAATTTCTGGAATGGTTGGTGTTGGAAAGAAACTAGTAGCTCAAAACATACATCAAAATTCAAAATTTAATAAATCATTATGTACATTTATTGATTTAAAAAATACTGAAGAAAAAGATTTA
>CACGZD010000010.1 GCA_902577425.1 uncultured Alphaproteobacteria bacterium
ATGCAGATTCATTTATCAGTGTCGATCCAACCCAGACAAATATATTTACAAGTAAACAATTTACAGAAGATGATTTTGTAAAGTTTGGTGCTGGTAAGTTTGAACTCACTGCAAGACAAGGTGCTGCTGTAACTTTGCCAAATGGTCAAACTGTAGAAAAAGCATTTAGAGGTATTGCTGCCAGTTCACAGGAAAAACTTGCATTGGCAATTAGATCAGGTGTATTTAGTGGAGAGACATCACAACAAATTGCAAGACGATTAGTTGGAGGTCTTGATTTTGGTCAACCAGGAACTGTAAAACAAATCGCAGCAGCAGGCGGTGAGGTTACAAAACTTGCTAATTATCAAATACAAACTATTATCAGAACTTCTGTAAATCAAGTGCAGAATCAAGCAAGTCAAGCTGTATATGCTGCCAATAGCAAAGTTGCTCCTAAATATGAATATGTTGCAACATTGGATTCAAAAACCACACCAATCTGCCAAAGACTTGATGGTGAACAGTTTGAATACAACAAAGGGCCAACACCTCCACAACATTTCAACTGTAGATCAACTACTGTTCCTGTTGTTGACTTTGATGGATTGCAAAAAGAATATCCTGGGTTAGAAAAACCACCCGAAACTGCACTTGATACAAGGCCAAGCATGACAGGTAGAGTTCCACAGGGGCAGGCTTATGGTGATTGGTTGCTAGATCAGAAAAAAGAACTACAGATAAAAACTCTTGGCAATGAACAGAGAGTAAGATTTTTTAAAACATTAGCTGGCAAAAAAGGAAGTTCTGGTCAAAAGGCATTGAGGCAGATTATTAGAAGCGATGGAACAGAAAAAACATTAGACCAAATCAAAAAAGAATATAAACTATAGATATGCCATTAAAAAAAGGAAAATCAGAATCTGTTATCTCAAGCAACATCCGTTTGCTGATGAGAGAAGGCAAGACGTTGAAGCAAGCACAGGCCATTGCATTATCTACAGCAGGCAAAAAGAAAACAGCTAAGAAACGTAAAAGGAAGTAATATAGAAACAGCTACTTTTATTGTCATGCCTTCACACTATGGATCAATGAAGCCAAAAGGAAAGAAAAAGAAAAAGAAGGGAGGTAAAAAATAATGGGATATACATTCAAAGTCCAGACTTATGATGAGCCAAAGCCAAAGGCTGAAAAAGAAACAAAACCAGCAACTAAGAAAAAAGCTAAAAAGTGACTAGAAAATTTAGGCGAGTTCCAAAAGACAAAAAGACAGGTGTTCCGAAAAAATATCTGTCTGGAGCTATGAACAAGTTAGCGAAAGCTGCTGAAATCAAAAGAACTGCTGAAGCCTACAGAAAAGGAGAATTTATTGATATAAAAGCTGTATCTAAATCACGCACAGAACAAAATGTCTCAAGTAAGAAGAAGAAAACCACTAAGCGAAAGCGTAAAAGCTAGCCTTCGCAAAAAGGCAGAAGGCACTCGCTTTTTTTATGGTGAACTTGCAGAAGTTTACCGCAAGGGTCAGGGTGCATATCTTTCTGCTGGTTCTCGTAATGTGCCGATGGCGGCTTGGGCGATGGGCAGAGTGAATAGTTATATGACAGGTAAAGGTGGAGCAAGAACAGCAGACGCTAAAATTTATTCAAAATATCAAAAGAAAAGATGAAGCTAACCACCAGACAGAAAAACACCCTTATAAAACATCAAAAGACTCATGGCCATACAAAAGCGCATATGGATTATATGAAACGTAAGATGAGAGAAGGAATGAGTTTTACTGAAGCACATAATATGGCGATGAGGAGAAAAGGAAAATGACACTAAGTAAAAAAGAAAAGATAGAACGTAAGCTGAAAAAGTATGGCTTAACAGAAGTTAACAAAGCAAAACCAACTCCAGGACATCCAACAAAATCTCATGTTGTGCTTGCAAAAAAAGGTGATGAGGTTAAATTGATCAGGTTTGGACAGCAGGGAGTCAAAGGGGCTGGCAAGAATCCAAAAACAAAAGCAGAAAAACAGAGAAGAGCTAGTTATTACGCAAGACATAATGCCCAGAACCCAAATCCAACGATATTTTCACCATTATTTTGGTCACATAAGGTCAAATGGTAATTTTCACGATAATATTATAAATAAATATTAAGATTTTTTATGTCAGACGAACCAATCAAACCAAATCCTTCACAGGCAGAAGTTGATGCTTTGAAAGCAGAAGTTGAATCAATGAGAAAGAAAAATGCTGAATTATTAGATGATTATAAAAAAGCAAAAGAGACAGCAAAAGCTGTACCCCAAGATGTGGATGTAAATGCCTTGATTGCCTATAAGCAAAAAAAAGAACAGGAAGAACTTGAGGCACAGGGAAAATATGAAGAGGCAAGAGAAAAACTTGCAACTCAATATCGAGAGCAAGAGGCAGCCAAAAACAAAAGGATTCAAGAGCTAGAACAAAGACAAAGAGAACTTGAAGTGGAAGCCCCTGCTGTCAGTGCATTGGCTGATGTTGTACATGACCCACAATATGTATTGTCAAGAATAAACAGAGATCAACTTGCAAGAGAAGCCGATGGTACTGTTGTTATAGTTGATGGTTATAACAGAACCCCTGTAAAAGATTGGGCGCAACAAAAGATGCCTCAATGGGTACAGAAAAACCCAAGACCACAGGGCGGTGGTGCTACAACAACCAAAGTAACTGCTGATGTTATTACAGGAGAAGCCAACCCATTTGCCAAAGAATCTTTCAACCTAACAGAACAGGCCAGATTATATAGAACAGATATAAATAAATATAATATGTTAAAAAACGCAGTTTCTAGTTAATATAGAGTCAACGTGGTTGTGCCATGTCAGAGGTTGTGCCTCGAAGTGAACATATTATTTAAATTCTCATGGCTACATTGAGGTCGGATTTAATAATACCAGAAGTGTTCACCCCCTACTTAATTGAGGAGACAACTCAGAGAGATGCCTTCCTACAGAGTGGGGTCGTAACACCTTTGGCAGAATTAAATCTATCCGCAGAAAGAGGCGGTGACTTTGTAAAAATCCCTAAAGCGTAGTTGGGGCTTATGTTGGCAACAGCATAATGAAACAAGGTGAATTGCTGGAAGTCCACCATCTAAGGATAATCAGCAGCCAAGCCAGCCCACAAGCTGGAAGGTTCAGAGACTAGAAGCCGACAGGAAACTGAGTAATGCCTCCACGAGTGCCTTGCAACCCTCTGGGTTGAAGATATAGTCCGACCTACATCAATGGCAAAGATGTAGAACCGAAAGATAAAGAGCTTTCGGGATAACAAAGTGTTCTACAAAGCAAACTTATCTGGAGACTTTGAAGTTCTTACAGATTCATTATCATTAACACCTGGAAAAATTACAGCTGACAACCAGATTGCAGCCGTGCTACATCGTGGGCGAGCATTCAGTTCACGGGATTTAGCCGCACTTGCAGTTGGTGGTGGCCCAGACCCAATGGCTGCTATCGCTCAGAAGATGGCTGCTTATGTTAACAACCAGAAGCAGAAGGACTTATTCTCATGTCTAACTGGTGCATTTGGTTCTATCAACGCAAACGATAGCAACTCTGCTTTGTTTGATCTAACGATTGATTCAGAATCAGGTGATACTCCAACAACATTAAGTCCTCGTCATATTGCGAAGGCAAAATCTTTACTTGGAGATCAAGGATCAAAACTAACAACAGTTGCGATGCACTCCAACGTTTATGGAGACTTGTTAGAGCGAAATATGATTGATCGCATCTACGACAACACAGGCGCACCCGACACAGGAGCGACAGGTGGTAGTACTGTCAGAGCATTTGATGGCCCTAATGTTGTTGAAACATTCGGAGGTCTGAGAATTATTGTTTCGGATGATGTTCCAACCACAGGTTCTGGTGCTTCTACGGAATTCAGTACGTTCTTTTTTACAGAAGGAGCAGTTGTGACAGGAGAGCAGGCTCCAATCAGAACACAAACAGATAGAGATATCCTTGCTTTAGAAGAAGCAATGGCAGTGGATCTCCACTACATCTATCATCCTGTAGGTCTTAAATATGCTGTTTCAACAGTAAACCCAACAAGAACTGTGTTGGAAACTGTTGCTTCATGGTCGAAAGTTTATGAGACTAAAAATATAGGAATTGTCAGGGCGACCAACGTGTCGAATATGGATTAACCAAGAACCCTTGCTATAACTAGGATTTTAAATCATGGCTTCTATTTTTGAAATTGGTGCTGGTAGTTTAATCGGCCCAACAGATGGTGGTACTGTAACTCAGGCTACTAACAAATCAACAGGTGTAACTCTCAATACTGAGAGTGGACAGATAACAATGAACAACGCTGCATTGGCTGATGCCGCTGAAGTATCTTTCACAGTTACTAACAGCAAAATCGCTGCAACAGATGTTGTCGTTGCTTGTCATGGTTCCGCTGGAACTGCTGGTGCTTACATCGTAAGTGCTAACGGAATTGCAGCTGGATCATTCAAGATCACAGTTTCTAACGTATCAGGCGGAGCTTTAAGTGAAGCTATCGTTATTAATTATCTTGCTCTAAAAGGAGCATCCAGCTAATGGGAATGTTCGCTTTTAGGCGAATGAGAGTGAGAAATGAGGCTGCTCAAAAGGCAGCTTCATTGACTCCAACTCTTGAAAAGCCAAAACCAAAACCAAAGCCCAAGAAGGTAAAACTAAATGGCGATAACTCTTGATGCAACTGTTGGTGGTGCAAACGCAAACACCTATATCACTCTTGCTGATGCAAACTCATTTATTGAGGGTTTAGTCCTCAGTGATGACGCTGCTGCATGGGATGGTTCAAGCAACGACAATAAAAATCGTGCATTGTTCACGGCTGCACAACGCATCGATAGAGAAAAGTTCCTGGGGGCTAGGGTAGATGATACCCAGGCACTAGAATGGCCAAGATCGGGAGTAAGAAAACCAGATACATACACAAATTTGTATGGCTTATCTTTTCCAAATAGATTAGTTGCTGATTATTACACAGATACTGAAATCCCAGATCGTGTTAAAAACGCACAGGTCATCTTGGCGGTATATCTCAACAACAATAGGAACGGTTTGGAGTTGAGTGGTCTGGAAGATTTTGCAACAGTTAGTATCGGTAATATAAATGCAACCCCCAGATTTTATGGAGCAGTTGGTATTGATCGAATCCCACCGATAGTTGATCATTACCTGATGGGTATTAGAATAGGTGGAAGAGCAAACTTATCAATCAAGAGGTCTTAACGTGAACTACGGCTACCAATACCCAGCAGGGATAATCATTACAGATACAAATGCCCATACTGGCAGATTCGGTAAGGTGCATTGTCTGACAGATGCTGAAGCTACTTTTGTCGCTGAGAACTTAACAGAAAACGGTTCTTCAACTATTAACGGCATCACAATGAAGGCATCATCTGAAGTTGAAGGTGTAATCACAAGTATCACTCTTGCAAGTGGTCAGGTTATCGCATATTCATTATGAGTCTTGCTAACGCATTAAAAAAGGCAGCATCAAAAACTCTCAGTAAGCTAGGAGGTGATGTGACTATCAGACAGGTAACGGCTGGCAGTTATAACACAACCACTGGAGCTATTACAGAATCTACATCTGATACTACCGTCAAAGGTGCGTTAACAAATGTAAACAGATCTGAGGTAAATGATCTGATTGAATCACAGGATAAAAGGTTAACTATATCAGCAGGGGATTTGACTTTTGTACCAACTACAAAAGACAGAGTTGTTATAAGCAGTGTTGAATTTAAAATTATTCAGGTAATAACAAACGAGCAGAATAATACAGCTATAAGTTTTGATCTTATCTTGAGGTAACTATGGTCAGACAGATAAAATTAAATCAGATTGATGATGTGATGAAAGAAGTGGTGGTTGATCTTGTGCAGGCAACAACTTTAAACTGGACAGCAAGAGTAAAAAAAGCAACACCAGTTTTTTCTTTAGACAATTATCCTGATTTAGATTCTATACCAAATTTTTTTACATTACCAAATGGCCAAGTAGTTCCTTTTAAAAAAGCTCTATTAGATCATGGGCCTGGCGGTTCACTACGCCAAGCATGGCAAACACAAATAAAACCATTAAAAGGAACAATCACAAATAATCTGCCTTATGCAGAGCCTGTTTGTTTTGGTATAAATTTACCGCCATCATGGGGTGGTCAATATAGAACTAGACAAAATACTGTTGCTGGTTTTCCAGAACTTATTGCAAAAGAACTGACAACTAATTATATTCCTAGACAACTTGCAAGAATAGTGAGGAAAAAATAATGGCAGCAACAGATCTTAATACCGTCAGATCCACAATCGAGGCGAGACTTGCAACAGAACTTGCATCAAGTCCAGTTATTCCTGTCATATTCAACAATATGGCATTTGATTCCACAACAGAAGATACCTTTGTTCAATGTCTTACAAGTTTTGGTGCAAATGAATATCTGACCCAGGGAGATACAAGCGCAGCGACAAATAATGTTGTTGGTTTGGTTGTTCTTAACATATTTACAGAAGAAGGTATAGGGGCAGGGTCTAATTACACCATTTGCAAGAGGTTGAGAGACTTATACAATAGAGTGACAGTATCTAATGTAATTTTTGATTCTCCTGTCGGCCCTGAAGTATTTGCATCAAGTCCAGAAGGTAAGTTTCAGACACAGATTAGAATTACTTTTAATGTTTATGAGGATCTGTAAATGGAAATCACAGAAGAAATGCTTGATGTTATTGAGGCTGTAAAAGGTAGAAGAGAGCCACAGTATTGGGATAATCAATGCAGAAGATATATGGAAAAACAACAAGCAAATAAAAAGGCTGTAAAAAAGTCAGAAAAAGGTTAATATATTTATAAATCTTTCTTTTTTTTGTTATGGCAAAGGTTAAAGGTGATGTTGGGCAAGTCAAATTTGATGATGGTGGCTCTTCAGTTAACCCTGTATTAGGAACTACAAGCTGGTCAATGTCTATCACTAAAGACATTCAAGAAATTACTGCCCAAGGTGATACTTTCAAAGCATTTACTGGCGGTTTAATTGAAGGGGAAGGCACAGCAGAACTTCTTTATGATGATTCAGCATCTGGTGAGACAGCAACTTTTGTTGATGGTGTTTTGACAACAGGTGATGCTGGAACAGCATCTTTTGAACTTTTCCCAGACAGTTCAAGTGCCACAAAAAAAATATCATTCAATGGTATTATCACAGGCTTTGATCAAAGCTCCACTCTTGGTGAAGCAAATACAATCAGCATCACATTCAAGCCAACTGGAACTATCACTTCAGCAATCTAACTAACTAATTAATCAACCCCAACTTATGGCAAATCAAAGAACAGCAGACCTCCTCATCGGTGCTTATAAAGATGAGATGACCGTAAGACGTAAATATGAACTGAAAGACGCATCAGGTAAACTTTTAACCACAATATATTTTCCACCGATAACAAGATTTGACAGACAGAAGGCACAGCAGTTAGCAGGCACTGATGAAGCACTGACAGTTTCAACTCAGTTACTTTGCAAGATGGCACAGAAAGAAGATGGCACTCCAGCTTTTGATATGTCAGATGCTCCGATATTACAGAGATCACTTCCTGAAAAGGTATTGAATGATCTTGAATTGTTTTTGTTTGATATTCAACTTGATATTGATACAGCAAAAAACGAATCAGGCGAGACAGTTGGTTAAACTTTGAATTTTTTCTCGCGACAGAACTAGGTAAAACAATAAATGAATTAAGAAACTCTATTTCTGAGGAGGAGTTAATATATTGGGCTGCATATTATGAAAACAAACGTGAAGAAGAAAAGAGAGCTTTGCAACGACAAAAACGCAATTCAAGGTAATATATAATAAAGGCTTTTTTTATTTGTGGCAGAGTCAGTTGTTACCCTAAGAGTTGATGCCAGTGGTGCAACAAGAGCTTTACAGGGTGTACAAAATAGAACAAATGCACTTGAAAGATCGTTTGGTGGTTTAAAAGCAGCCATTGGTGGTGTTGGTCTTGGATTATTGGCAAGACAGGCAGTGAGAACATCAATTAATTTTGATAAATTAAATTTACGTTTAGGACTACTTACAAAAGCAACAGGAGATTTTTCTGCTGCCCAGAAAATTGCAACTGACGGTCAGAAATTATTTGGTCTTAGCGCAACAGAGGCTCTTGAGGGTGTCACAAATATTACAGCAAGATTAAAACCATTAGGGGTAAGCCTGGAAGATATAAGAACAACTTTCATTGGATTTAACACTGCTGCAAAATTAGGTGGTGCAAATGCACAAGAAGCCTCCAATGCCTTCAGACAATTAGCACAGGCTCTTGGTTCTGGTAGGTTGGCTGGAGATGAATTTAGAAGCGTATCAGAGCAGATTCCATTAATTCTTAAACCATTGGCAGATGAGTTGGATGTTGATGTAGGTAAACTGAAAGAACTTGCTGCCCAAGGTAAGTTAACAAGCGATGTTGTGATCAGGGCATTAAGACAATTAGGAAAACAGGGTGGCGAGGATTTGAAAGCGATCCTAGACAATGACCCGACACAGGTATTTAAAAATCTAAGTAATGAAGCTGAAAACTTATCAAGAGCAGTTGGAGAACAACTTACTCCCGCCATTTTGCCTGTGATCAGAGCATTGACGGAACTGACTAAAGCGGCTGTTGAGTTTGTTAATTCACCGATTGGAAAAACTGCTGCGATATTTGCAGCGATAGCATTTTCAGCTAAAGGTGTGGCGGTAATTTTACCAGCTGTGGCTTTAGGATTGCAGAAAATAGCTTTTGCAGGTGGATTAGCAACGGTTGCGTTAAATGCTATACCTTTTGTTGCAATAGCAACAGCAATAGGGGCAGTTACAACGGCCTTAATAAAACAAAATGATGAACAAAGAGAATTTAATAAATTAGTAAAACAAGGTGGTCGTGAAGCTCTTCAAGCAGAGATGTTAAAGATAGATGCTGAAAGATTAAGAATATTAAGAAGATTGGCAACAGCAGAAGAAAACAATAATAAAAGAGGAATTAATTCTCTTACTAAACAACTTAACGTATTGCATGGTCAATACAAAATCGTTAGAGATAGACTTAATGAGGAAATAAAAACTACAAATGAAATAGAAAAACAAAATGAAAAACTTAAAGAATCAGAAGAACAATTAAAGAAAAATCAAGAGGCAGCAGCAAAGTTAAAAGAAAAAATGACGGCAGTGGGTGAAGAGATTGAAACAAGTATTAAGGGTAATTTAAGAGATGCGATTACAGGCGCACAATCATTTGGTCAGGCGATGACTAATGTATTGAACAGAATAAGAGATAAAATTATTGATGCACAGATTGATAAAATCCTCGGTAATTTTGGTGAGAACTTTGGAGCTTCTGCTTCTGGTGGTAAAAGAAAAGGTCTTGGTGGTTTCTTGGGTGGTATTTTAGGTGGATTATTTAGAGCAAATGGTGGGCCTGTGAAAGCTGGCAAGCCATATATCGTTGGCGAGCGTCAACCAGAACTTTTTGTTCCTCGAACATCGGGAACAATATTACCAAGCACAAATATTGGTGGAGGTGATAATACAACAAATATGGTTACAGTGAATGTAGATGCTTCGGGTTCCTCTGTGGCTGGCAACAGTACAGATGCACAGGCTCTAGGGGCTGCGATAGGGGCTGCTGTACAGGCACAACTTATAAAAGAAAAAAGACCTGGAGGACTTTTAACAAGGTAACATGGCAACTTTTCCTTCTATTCAGCCCACTTATGGGATGAGAAAAACAAGCGCACCAAGAATCAGATCGACAAGACTTGGTGATGGCTATGAGTTCAGAGCATTATTTGGCCTTCCACTGACCCAAGATCCAAAAATATATGATCTTACTTTCAATGTCTCAGAGACACAATCTGATGTCATAGAAGGCTTTTTGCGAAGTCGCGTAAATGATCAGGCAAGTTTTACCTTTACACCTCCAGGCGAGGGCTTCACAAAAACAGGTACATATAGCCAAAGTGGAACTACTGTGACCATAACCATAACTAATCATGGACTTGCTATTGGTGATGTAGTAACAATTGATTACACTACAGGGTCTGCAACCGATGGTGACTTTGCAATCGCAACAACTGCTGATGATAATACATTCACGGTGACGGCAGCTTCTTCTGCAACAAACAGTGGTAATGTCTCGGTTACATTATCAGGTGCTGGAAAATTTGTCTGCCAATCATGGACAAAAACCATACCATATAACAACAGAGCAATATTAAACTGCACTTTCAGGGAGGTATTTGAACCGTAAATGGGATTACCTACAGCAGAACTACAGGCACTGACAAACAAATCTGTTATTGAACTTTATACATTGACATTGGTATCTGCATTACATGGATCTACAGATGTGACAAGGTTTCATTCTGGGGTTGGTATGAACAGCAATGCCTCAATAATATGGCAGGGTAATACTTATGATAAATTTCCTATCGCTGCTGAAGGGTTTGAATATTCTGGCCGTGGATCGCTTCCAAGACCAACAATAACAGTTTCTAATGTATTGGGAACAATTACAGCATTGATGGCAACAGTAAATGCCACAACACCATTTAACGATCTTCAGGGTGCAAAATTTGTACGCATACGCACTCTCAGCCAATTCTTAGATGCTGCCAACTTTCCATCAAATCAAAATCCTTTCGGCACAC
The DNA here is from genome assembly GCA_902577425.1 of uncultured Alphaproteobacteria bacterium. Lineage (GTDB taxonomy): Bacteria > Pseudomonadota > Alphaproteobacteria > HIMB59 > MarineAlpha5-Bin3. Next base: position 10,704 of record CACGZD010000010.1, read on the forward strand.
CAGACAGCACGGCAGAACTACCACAGGAAATTTATTTCATAAATAGAAAAATTGTAGAAAATAGAGATATTGTACAGTTTGAACTGGTTTCTGCTCTTGATTTACAGGGAGTTCGTGCGCCAAAACGTCAGGTCACAAGAAAAGATTTCCCAGGTGTAGGTACTTTTGTAAACGCATGACTTGGAAAACTGATGCTGCAAAACACGCTGAAGAATGTATGCCAAAGGAATCATGTGGCCTGCTGGCAGTTATAAAAGGAAAAGAGACATACTGGCCTTGTAAAAATATTGCAGAATCTGGGTTTGAATATTTTATTATAGACCCTGACGATTGGGCAGAATGTGAAGATACAGGGGAAATAATCGGCATTGTTCATTCACATCCTTATGATCCACCACAACCATCTGATAATGACAAAGCAAGTTGTGAATATTTAGATTTACCTTCTCATATCTACAGCGTAAGAATGAAAGAATGGTGTTCTTTTGAACCAAGTGGATGGAAAGCACCATCACTTATTGGCAGAAGTTTTATCTGGGGTGTTCATGATTGCTGGTCAATAATCCATGATTGGTATAAAGAAACAAAAAATATTGATTTAAAAATATGGGATAGACCAAAAAAAATAAAAGATTTTATTGAGAATCCATTATTTGAAAAAGGTTTGCCGATTACAGGATTTAAAAAACAACCTACAGATGATGATATACAAGTTGGTGATGTTTTACTATTTCAATCAACTTCAGGTAATTTAGATCATGTTGCTGTTTATATTGGTGATAATATGATTTTGAACCATAATATAAGAAGATTAAGTTGCCGAGAGCCTTTTGATTTAGGTTATCAGCAAGCACTTAGAGGGGTTTACAGGTATGCAGCTTAAAACGATAAAAGTATATGGAAGATTAAGAAAATTTCTTGGTTCATCATATTTTGAGGCTGCCGTATCAAGCCCAGCAGAGGCGATTCGTTTTTTGATGTGTAACTTTCCAGAGGTAGAAGCACATATGAGTCAGCAATATTACAAGGTAAAGATGAACGACATGGATGTTCCGTTGGATTTTTTATCTATGAGTGGAAAAGGTGATATTCAGATCATACCTATAGCAACGGGATCTGGCCCTGTCGTACCTATCGTGGGATCTATATTCAGTACTGGTGCTGCCGTTGCATCTGCTGCGGTTGGTGCTGTCACTTCAGTAGCTGGTGCTGCCGTAGCTGGTGCTGCTGCCGTTGGTGGTGCGGTTGCCAGTGTCGCTGGCGCAGTATCAGCTATCCCAGTGGTTGGTAGTATCGCAACGGCTGTTGTCACGGATCTGGCAATAGGGGGGATTACTTCTTTATTAGCTCCAACCCCTGCACCTTTTGAGTCTCCAAATAATGTTGGTGCTTCAGAAGCAGATGGTGCATTAGATCCACAAATGGCAAACTCATATTCGTTCTCAGGCATCCAAAACGTCAGCGTTAGTGGTGTCAGCGTAGCCATCATATATGGAGAAGTGTTTACTGGATCGGTTGTTATCAGTTCTGGAGTTGATACGGTACAGGTGGAGGGAACTACATAATGCCAATTGGTAATCAACTTGCATTTCATAGAAGAAGGCTTCAGGAAGCTGGTATTACACAACCAAATCTGCCTGATGATGTCCTTGCCTCAAAACAATTTCAGACATTAGTTGAACTGCTTGGAGAAGGTGAGATTGAGGGTTTTCCAAGTGCTACAGGTAGCAAGGGTTCGGCAGAATATAATCAAAGTTCACTCAAAGACGTTTTTCTTAACGGAACTCAAGTCTTACAACAATCAGCAGGTACAAGCCCAACAGACACTGATTTTAATTTTCAAAATGTTACTTTTGAACCAAGATTTGGCACTTCAGATCAAACTGCAATACAGGGCATTTCTGAAATAGAAACAGAAAATGCTGTTGGTGTTGCTGTGACAAAAGCAAGTCCTGTATCAAGATCAATAACAAATACTTCTGTTAATGCCGTCAGAGTAACTCTTGGTTTTCCATCCCTGCAAAAGTTTGAAGATGATGGTGACATAAATGGTGCGGAAGTTGCAATAAATATTCAAACCATTGAAAATGATGGCACTACAACAACTGTCATAACAGACACTGTAAAGGGAAGAACTGCCAGCACTTATTTTAGGGATTATAAAATAAATTTTGCATCTGATACTTCTTTTCCTGTAACAATCAGAGTAAACAGAACAACAGATGACAGCACAGAAACAACCCTACAAAACAGTTCATTATGGTCATCTTTCACAGAAATAATCAACGAACAGAGAGCATATGCAAATTCGGCTCATGTTGCATTAAGTTTTGATGCCCAGACCTTCCCATCAATTCCTTCTCGGATGTATAAAGTTCGTGGAACAAAAATCAAGATTCCACATAATTCGACAGTAAGATCTGATGGTTCATTGTCATATTCTGGAACTTTTAATGGCACATTTCAAACTGATAAGGCATGGACAAATGACCCAGCATGGATTCTTTACGATTTGTTAACAACATCAAAAGGTTTTGGTGATCAGATAGATACATCACAGTTAGATGTGTTCAGTTTTTACTCAGCTTCTGTTTATTGTGCAGAACAGGTTGATGATGGATTTGGAGGAACAGAACCAAGATTCAGTTGTAACGTAGTAATACAGAATCAAAAACAGGCATACAATCTTATCAATGATTTATGTTCTGTGATGCGTGTCATGCCTTTTTATTCGGCTGGCACAATATCAATCACACAGGACAGACCAACAGATCCAAGTTATTTATTTAACTTATCAAATGTTACAGAACAGGGGTTTACATATAGTAATTCAGCAAAAAATTCAAAAGTAACTGTTGTAAATGTTGCCTATTTTGATAATGAAACTCAAGATATAGACTATGAAACAGTAGAAGATACAGCATTACAGGCAAAGTATGGGGTTGTTACAAAAAATTTAAAAGGTTTTGCCACAACATCAAGAGGAATGGCATCTCGTCTTGGAAAATGGTTTCTCTACACACAATCCAATGAGGCTGAAATAGTAAACTTCACCACCACTCTTGAATCAGGTACTTTGGTAAGACCAGGTGCTGTGATAAATATTGCAGATCCATTAAGAGCAGGGGTTAGAAGAGGTGGTCGTATAAAAACAGGAGTATCTACAACACAGATTGTTGTTGATGATGAAAATAATACAGATTTGGCAACAACAGATTCTGCAACATTATCAGTAATACTTGCAGATGGCACACTTGAAACAAAAACAATAGATTCTATATCTGGAACAACAATAACAGTATCCTCTGCTTTTTCATCAACACCACCATCAAACAGTGTCTGGGTAATAGAAAATACAACAGTTCAGCTTCAAACCTTCAGAGTGATTGGTGTTACAGAAGTTGATCAACTTGCATACCAGATCACAGCCGTTGCCCATAATTCATCTAAATACGCAAATGTGGAAGATGGCACGGCATTGGCAGCAAGGACAATCACAACACTTACATCAATAAAACCTTCTCCAAGTAACTTACAGAGTTCAGAGCAGATTGTTGTACTCAATAACCGTGCCGTATCAAAATTGTTTATACAATGGCAGCCTGTAGCTGGTGTTACTGAGTATATGGTTCAATATAGATTTCAGAATGAAAACTTCATATCAGAAAGAATTACAAGACCAGATTTTACAATTTTTGAAACAAAAAATGGAACTTATGAAATCAGAGTGTTCAGTTATAACGCATTAGGAAAACCAAGCATCACTCCAGCAACAACATCTATCACAACAGTTGGTAAAACAGCCCTGCCAGCAGATGTGCAGAACTTACGCATTGAACCAATATCAGACCAGTTTGTGAGATTGCGCTTTGATAAATCCACAGATGTTGACGTGATTCATGGAGGCAACGTGGTGGTCAGATCGTCAAACCTAACAGATGGTACTGGAACATTTACCAATGCTGTTGATGTGATCCCTGCCCTTCCAGGTAGTATCAGTGAAACGATTGTGCCGAATATTGTAGAGGGAGAATATATTTTAAAATTTAGAGATGATGGTGGCAGGCTAAGTTCTGGTGAGACATCAGTTTTAGTTACAAGTCCTGACCCTTTACCTAAATTAACAGTTTTTACAGATAGAGAAGATACAGATTCACCACCCTTTGGCGGTGCAAAGGTGGATTGTTTTTTCAGTGATGATGTTAACGGTCTTGTTCTTGGCTCACTTGAACTTTTAGATGATGTGACAGATTTTGATGCTATTGCAGATTTTGATTTTTTAGGTGCTGTCGATATAACAGGTGGTTCTTATGAATTTGCAAATACTTTGGATTTAGGTGGCAAGCAACCATTAAGACTTCGCAGGCATTTTGTTACACAGGGTTTTTATCCAAATGATCTGATTGATAAAAGATCAGCAAATATCGATACCTGGACAGATTTTGACGGTGCTACTGCCTTTGATGTTGGGGCATCATTATTGGTTGCAACAACTGATATTGACCCTGATACCTCGGTTTCAGCCACCTACGAACAAAGTGGTACAACCATAACAATCACAAAAACCTCACATGGATATTCTGCTGGTGATTTTGTTGTGATTGATTTCACTGCTGGCAGCGCAACAGATGGTAATTATGAAATCCAGACAGTGCCAAGTTCAAGCACATTTACGGTTACATCTGCCACAAGTGCAACAATATCAAGTGGAACATCTTGCACCTATGGCGCAAACTTTTCAAGATTTAATCCCTTTGTAAATGGTACTTATGTAGGTCGTGGGTTTAAATTCAGATGTGAAATGGATAGTGATGACCCAGCACAAAGTATTGAAATAGATCAGCTAGGTTATACAGCAGAACTGGAAAGAAGAACAGAGCAGAGATCAAATATCTCTTCAGGTACGTCATCATCTGGACTTGATATTACCTTTGATCAGACATTCTTCACAGGGCAGGCTGGTACAAGTGTCGGGGCAGGCACACAATTACCAAGTATTGGTATCACTGCAAATGATCTTGGTGGAACGGATAGGTTTGAGATTACAAGTATTAGTGGCACTGGTTTTAATATTAAGTTTCTTAATGCTGGTAATGCTGTCCAAGATAAAACATTTAGTTATACTGCTGTTGGTTTTGGGCGTGGTAGTTAATTTTAAAGTAGGATATACTTAGATAAAAATTAGATCAGAAAATGGCTCAACACGATTACGTTATAGATAACTCCACTGGAGCTAACGTCAGGGCTGATATAAATAATGCTTTATTAGCAATATCTTCAAATAATTCTGGATCATCTGCACCATCTACAAACTATGCTAGTCAGTTTTTTGCTAATACTTCGACAAGTATTATGCAGCTTAGAAATACTGCTAATAATGCTCATATAAATTTATTTAGTCTTGCTGGTGGACCAGCATTTGCTGTTGATGGAACGATAAACTCTGTAAATATAGGTAAAGGTGCAAACTCTGTTGCAGCTAATACTGTTCTTGGGGAAAGTGCTTTAGATGCTTCTGTTTCTGGTGGACATAATACAGCAATAGGTAATTCTGTTTTAACTGCACATACCTCTGGTTCTGGCAACACTGCTCTAGGTTCAAATGCAATGTTATCAAACACAACAGGTGCAAATAATACAGCTTTGGGTAGACAATCACTAGATGCTAATACAGAAGGCGACACTAATGTAGCGGTGGGCTATTTGTCTTTATCGGCAAATACTACGGCTGATAATAATGTAGCCGTAGGTGCATCAGCATTACTGTTAAACACTACTGGAACTCAAAATGTTGCAGTAGGTTCTCTTGCTTTAGATGCTAATACTACAGGAGGAAACAATACTGGACTTGGTTATGGTGCTTTAGGAGCAAACACTACTGCATCTGACAACACCGCAGTAGGTCGTAATGCAATGGGCAGTAATACCACAGGAGCGAGTAACACTGCTATTGGAAAGGCTGTCATGTTTCTCAATACTTCTGGTTCACAAAATACTGCGATTGGTTTTGAAGCTTTAGATGCTAATACAACAGCAGATAATAATACAGCAGTTGGTTATGACTCATTAACAGCAAACACAACTGGAGCTTCTAATACCGCCGTAGGTGCTAACGCTTTAGATGCAAATACAACAGCTTCATTTAATACCGCCGTAGGTAGAGCTTCTTTATCTAATAACACTGAGGGAGCTAGTAATACTGCTGTGGGCTATCAAGCCTTAGAAGCAAACACAACTGCTTCTAACAATACAGCCGTTGGAAGATCAGCTTTAGAGGCAAACACAACTGGAATCTCAAATACGGCTGTTGGAACAAATGCTTTAGATGCTAATACTACTGGAAATTCAAACGTGGCTATTGGAGCTGATGCTTTGGGAGCAAATACGACAGGTGGAGATAGTGTAGCTATAGGAGTTGGAGCTTTAGACTCAAATACAACCGCATCTAGTAATGTTGCTATTGGTAGAAATGCTTTAACAACAAACACAACTGGAACGCAGAACGTAGCTGTAGGATCTAATGCTTTACAAGGTGTTAGTACGTCATCACATAATACTGCTGTAGGAAAAGATGCTTTAAAGTTAACCACAACTGAAAATAATACTGCTGTTGGTAGTAGTGCTTTAGATGCTTGCACAACAGGCCCAAGAAACGTGGCTGTAGGTTCTTTTGCAATGTCAACATCTACAACTGCGGAAGAATGTGTAGCGGTTGGTCAGGCTTGTTTACAAAACCTTACAACAGGAAATCTTAATACTGCTGTTGGTCAAAGTGCAGGGTTTTCTATGACAACTGGAACTAAAAACACTGCTATGGGTAGAAATGCCTTAGCACAGAATACAACTGCAAGTTTTAATACTGGCCTAGGTTATTTAGCTGGAGGTGCAATCACAACTGGACAGTTTAACGTGGCTGTGGGTTCTCATGCGTTAGACGCTTTAACAACTGTAAATAACTGCACTGCTGTGGGTCATGCTGCTTTAGGAGCTTGCACTACAGGAACAAACAACACTGCTGTAGGTCAAGGGGCTGGAGAAGATGTCACTACTGGTCAAAAAAATACCCTAATTGGAAGGGAAGCTGGTGCTAATGTTACAACAGGTAATGATAATGTATTGCTTGGAGATTCAGCAGGGATGAGTAATTCTCCCTCTGGAAATTTATCAAGTAATAGTAATACTGTTTGTTTAGGAAATAATAATATAACTGATTTATTTTGTGCTGATACATCAATATCTTCTTCAGATTCTAGAGATAAAACAGATGTAACTACTTTTAATATTGGACTTGATTGGATTAATGCACTTAGACCTGTTACTTATAGATGGGATAGAAGAACGTGGTATGGAACAGATGAGGAACCTTTTGGAACTCCTGACGGATCATTGAAAAGACAAAAATTACATATTGGATTTTTGGCACAGGAAGCACTTGCAGTAGAACAGGCAAATGGC
>CACGZD010000011.1 GCA_902577425.1 uncultured Alphaproteobacteria bacterium
AAAATAGAATTATATGATTGGCCAGGAAATATTTCTCAAATTATTAATTATGCAGAAAAAACTATTATTTTAAATCAAGATTTTAATATTAATAATGATTTCGAGATAGATAATTTACCTTTAGATATGGGAAATTTTGAACCAGAAATTATTAATAAAAATAATTTTGAATTATCTCTTAAGGAAGCACGAAATAATTTTGAAAAAGATTATTTAATCTCGCAAATTAAGAGATTTAATGGTAATATCAAAAAAATTTCAGATTTTACTGGAATGGAAAGAACTGCCCTTTATAGAAAGTTTAAATCACTTAATATAGAAACTGAAAAAAAATAATTACTTTATATGAAATCAATAATATGTGGAGCTGGCGATGTTGGTTATAGTATCGCAGATAAACTATCAAAAGAAAATTTTGAAGTTATTGTAATTGATGAATCAAAGGAAAAATTAAAAAAAATTTCAGATAATCTTGATGTAAAAACAATTCTAGGTGCCCCAAGTCTTCCAACAACTTTGTCTAATGCCTCTGCTAAAGAATGTGATATTCTAATAGCGGTAACTAAAAGTGATGAAACCAATATGATTTGTTGTCAAATAGGTCATACTTTATTTGGTATACCAAAAAAAATTGCAAGAATTAGACAACAAGACTATTTAAAAGGTGAATGGCAAAATCTTTATAGTACTAAAAATCTACCTATAGATGATATTATTTCACCCGAAGAAGAAGTTGCCAAAGCTATCTACAGACGTATTAAATCTCCAGGAACTATTGACATGTTAGAACTTGCAAATAATAAAATTAAATTAGTTGGAATTAAATGTGAAGCTAATAGCAAAGTTTTAGGAAAGACACTTAGGAGTTTATCAGAAGAATTTAAAAATTACTTAGCTAATATATTATTCGTCTTTAGAGGTGAAGAAAAATTCATTGTTAATTCTAGTACAACATTAAAAAAAGATGATTTAATTTATATGGTTGTAGATAACAGTAATTTTTTTGAAATTGTAAAAGAGTTTGGCCATTATGAAGTTCAGGCACAAAAAATTGTCATTCTGGGAGGGGGTAATATTGGTTATTCATTATCAAGAGAAATTGAGTCAAGTGAATATAAAATTGCCACTAATATAATTGAAAATAACAAGTTAAGATCAGAATTTCTTGCTACTAATCTTAAATCTGCAAATGTTACAAATGCTGATGGTCTTGAATCTTCAATTTTAGAAGAAGTTGATGTTTCAGAAGCAGATTATTTTATAGCTGTTACAAATGATGATGAAGTTAATATTTTATCTTCTTTATTAGCTAAAAGGGCTGGAACTGAAAATTGCATTACTTTAATTAATAATAGTTCTTATTCTTCTTTATTAAATAGTATTGGAATTGATATTACTATTGATCCAAAATTGATCACAATTTCTAAAATTTTAGAAAAAGTTAAAGGAGGGTTAATAAGAAGCGATTATACCATAGCCGAAGGTTTTGGAGAAGTAATTGAAGCTGAAATTTTACCTAATTCACAATTTACAAATAAAAATATTAATCAAATAAATCTCTCTAAATCTATTAGGGTGGGAGCTATTTTAAGAAAGGATGAAATTATTATACCAAATAGTGAAACTATCTTTAAAGAAAGTGATGATGTTGTATTTTTTTCTGAAACTAAAAGTATTAAGAAATTAGAAGAATTGTTATCATTAAAATAATTATGCCAAATATTGCCTTTATTAATTCACGATATATAGAATTTAAAAATGCTAAAGTTCATATTGAAGATAGAGGCTTTCAATTTTCTGACAGTGTATATGAAGTTCTTAAAGTAATTAATAAAAAACTTATAGATTTTGATTTTCATTTTAAAAGATTAAAATATTCATCTAGTGAACTTAATTTTAATATAAAAATAGATAAAAAAAAAATACATCGAATTTTTTTAAGTTTAATAAAAAAAAATAATTTAACTAATGGAATCATTTACCTTCAAATTACCAGAGGTACTCAAGCTCGAGAACATGCATATAAAAAAAATCTAAAACCAAATATTATTGTTTATACTGCAAAAAAAAATTTTAATTTACCAAATAAAAACTACAAAGGTTTTAAGGCTATAACTTATCCTGATATTAGATGGGGAAGACCAGATATCAAAACGACTTCGCTCCTAGCAAATATTTTAGCAGCAACTTATGCTGCTAATGTAGGAGCTTATGAATCAATTTTTATTAAAGGTAACAAGATTACTGAAGCTGCACATTCTAATGTTTGGATTATTAAGAAAAAAAAAATTATAACTCATCCTGCTAATAAGGAAATTTTAAAGGGAGTTACGAGAACAGTTCTAATATCTTTAATCAAATCTTTGAATTTAGATTTAATTGAGAGAGAATTTACAATTAAAGAACTATATAATTCTGATGAAATATTTATTACTAGCTCAGGCAGTCTTATTACCCCAATTATTCAAGTTGATAAAATTAAAATAAATAATTGCAAAATAGGATCAATAACCAAATCTCTGGCTACAAATTTTTATAAGGCCATTATTTAAATCTGTGGTAAATCCAGATGATATCAGAGAGATTTTACTTAATATAAGTAAAAAAAATATAATACCAAGCTTTGGAAATTTAAATAAAAATCAAATTTCATATAAACATGGGATAGATATTGTTACTGATGTAGACATTGCAGTTGAAATTGAATTGAATCATCTATTATCTAAGCTATTAAAAAATTCTAATTTTATTGGAGAAGAAACTTACTCTAAAGATCCTTCTATTTTAAATTATTATTTATCTGAAGATTTTTGTTGGACAGTTGATCCTATAGATGGGACTAATAATTTTGCTAAATCAAAAGAAAAATTTGCTGTTATGATAGCTTTGACTAAAAATAAAAAAATAATTCAATCCTTTATATATAAACCTATTACTGAAGAGTTTATGTATACTGATATTAATGGTGTTTATTTAAACGGTAATAAATTAAAACTCAATAAGGATACCAAAATAGAAAATGCTACAGGATCTATAAGTGTCAAATATTGGGACAAAGAAAAAAGAATAAAAATATTTGAAATTAAAGATAAATTTCTTAATATAAATTCATATGGATCAATAGGGTGTGAATATTTTGATATTGCTTTAGGGCAAAGAAATTTTGCTATTTTGTCAAGACTTCACCCCTGGGATCATATACCTGGAGTCTTCATTGTTAGAAGAGCTGGTGGTCATGATTGTCATTTTGATAAATTAGAATATAAATTTTATCATAATTCCAACAATCTTATTGTTAGTGATTCAAAAAAATTAAATTATGAAATATTGGATTTAATGAAGGGAGAATAAAATGAAAATAAAAAATGTTACTTTTGTAGGCCTTGGAGTCATGGGATATAATATGGCAGGACATCTAAAAAAAAACAATTTTAATACAACTGTTTATAATAGAACAGAATCTGTTGCTGAAAAATGGATTAATGAATTTGATGGTAATTATGAAACAACACCTGGAAAAGCATCTTTAAATGCTGATATTGTATTTATTTGTGTAGGAAGAGATGAGGATTTGATAAGTGTTATGGAAGGTAGTGATGGAATTATTAAAAATGTAAAAGAAGATACCATTATAGTAGATCATACTACTGCCTCTGCTAATATTGCAAAAAAATATTATCAACAATCTAAAAATAATAACTTTTATTTTCTCGATGCGCCTGTATCAGGTGGTCAAGCTGGAGCAGAAAGTGGAGTTTTATCTATAATGGTAGGAGGAGATGAAGATAAATTTAACATTATAAAACCTGTTATGAGTGCTTATGGAAAAACTATAGAATTAATTGGAACAGCTGGGTCAGGACAACTTGCAAAAATGATCAATCAAATATGTATAGCTGGACTTGTACAGGGTTTATCAGAAGCTCTAGCATTTGGAAAAAGAGCTGATTTAGACATGGAAAAAGTTTTAAAAGTAATTTCAAAAGGTGCAGCTCAATCTTGGCAAATGGAAAACAGATATCGCACAATGCTTGATGGAAAATTTGATTATGGTTTTGCAGTTGATTGGATGAGAAAAGATCTATCGATATGCTTTGAGGAAGCAAAGAAAAACGGATCTAATTTACCTATTACTAAAATAATTGATGAATATTATAAAGAAATACAAAATAATGGAGGAAATAGATTTGATACATCTTCTCTTATGACATTAGTTGATAAATAAATGTCGAAAAATTTTTTTTTAGCTGTTTTTTTATTAACATCTGCATCATTTTTTTGGTCGGGAAATTTTTTTGCTGGCAAAATTGCTTATTTATCAGATTTAACACCTTTTAAACTTGGTTTTTTTAGATGGTTATTAGCTATGTTAATTTTATTACCATTTACTTATTCTGAAATAGTAAGAAATTATTATTATTATAAAAAAAATATAGTACTTATGACATTATTGGGTTTTTTAGCAGTAACAGTTTTTAATTCTTTAACTTACATTTCTCTTCAAACTACTTTAATTATTAATTCCACATTAATGGCCTCTATAGCACCAGTTTTAATGATAGGTTTTTCTTGGTTAATTTTTAAAACTAAAACTACCTCGTTACAATTTGCTGGAATTTTTTTATCTTTACTGGGGGCATTTTCTATTATTCTTAAGGGAAATATTAATAATCTATTTAATCTATACTTTACATCTGGTGATGTTTGGATGTTTACAGCAGTTGTATCTTGGTGTTTGTATTCTGTATTGCTAAAAAAAATTGATAATTCAATATCTCAATTAGCATCTTTAGAAGTAATGGTTATTCTTGGCTTAGTATTTATTTTTCCATTATATATTATAGAAAATTACAATACTTCTTTTTTACCTACTCAAAAAATTGACTACTTAATTATCGTTTATGTAGCAATTTTTGCTAGCATAATTGCTTTTTTTTCATGGAATAAGGGTGTGTCTATAATTGGACCTAATAGATCTAGTCTTTTTTTACACTTAATTCCAATATTTAGTTCTATATGGGCAGTTTCCTTTTTAGATGAAAAATTTTCTTTTTTTCATTTTATTGGAATAATATTTATATTAACTGGAATTATATTATCTAATATAAAAAAAACATAATGAAAAAAATTACAAAAACAGATGAAGAATGGAAGAATTTACTGACTGAAAAAGAATATTATATAACTAGACAAAAAGGAACAGAACCGCCCTTTTCTGGAAAAAATTTTAAGATAATTAATGGTGGAATTTTCAAATGTAAATGTTGTGAAAATGAACTTTTTAATAGTTCAACCAAGTATGAATCTGGTTGCGGATGGCCTAGTTTTTTTGAACAGCTATCTCCAGATTCAATTAAAACAGAAATAGATAATTCTCTTGGAATGACAAGAATTGAAATTATGTGTGCTAAATGTGATGCTCATTTAGGACATGTTTTTGATGATGGACCTCAACCATCTGGTAAACGATACTGTGTAAATTCTTTGTCAATTAGTTACAAAGAATTTGAATAATACATCTTTCACACTTTTATTTTCATCTATAGGTCATGCATTGATGCACATGTTTGCAGCTTTTTATTTTGTGATTGTATTAACAATAGAAAAAGAATGGAATATTTCTTATGATCAATTAATTCGTTTATGGTCTCTTGGCGCTCTATTAATAGGCTTAGGAGCAATTCCTTTTGGGTGGTTAAGTGATAAGTGGTCTCGTTCAGGAACAATGACCATAATGTTTATTGGAATGGGTTTAACATCTATTTTATGTGGCTTAAGCACATCTATTTCTCTATTATTTATTTCTTTATCTTTGCTAGGCCTCTTTTGTTCAATCTATCATCCTGTTGGAATTCCATGGGTAATACACTCAGCAAATAAGCAGGGTAGGGCGCTAGGAATAAATGGTATATTCGGTGGAGTAGGAATAGGTTCAGGAGCTTTTGTTGCTGGAACTTTAACTGAATTACTCAATTGGCAACTTGCTTTTATTTTACCTGGTTTTATTTCAATCATAATAGGCTTAGTTCTTATTTATTTTATTTTTATAAATAAAATATCATATAAAAATATTTTTATTAATAATATTGAACAGGATCATTCACGAAATGAAATGATTCTAATTTCTTTAATAATGCTTATTTCCATGTTTGCACTTGGATTGACATTTCATAATACTCAAACAGCCCTTCCTAAAGTTTTTGAAATTCGAATAGATAATATTAATTCAATTCAAATTGGATTAATGATTGGAATAATTTATTTTATTTCTGGAGCAACAACATTTGTTGGAGGTTTGCTTGCAGATCGATTTAATTTAAAAAAAATTTACTTAATTGGTATATTTCTTCAATTTCCATGCTACTTAGGCATAGCTTATGTATCTGGATATTCTCTTGTAGTTTTATGCATTTTAGCTTCTGTATTTAATGCTAGTATTCTGCCGACAGAAAATCTTCTTCTTAGTAAATTTACACCACAGAAATATCATGGTGTTGTATATGGAATTAAATTCATTTTAGCTTTTGGATCAGGGCCAATATCTGTATTCTTAATCTCAGAAATATATTCTATAACTTTGGAGTTTACTTACTTATTTTTAATTAATGCAATAATGATGGGCTTAGCCTCAATTTTTATTATTTTCCTACCAATTCAAATAAATCAAAAAGCAGCTAACTAGGATTAGATTTTAATTCTTCAAGATAATCAATAACTTCATTATACTTTTCATCAGGTATATCTTTGTAAGTCACTCCAAAATGATTTTTTACTTCTAAAGCAACATGAGCATAAGGGTTTCTTCCCTTAGGGTGATTAGGATGATCTGGTAGTTTGCCATTTAAGAAGTCACCTGTTTCTTGAATGAGTTTCCAAAGTTTAGATGCTTTTTCTTTATTCAATTCTTAACTTTTTTTTTCTTTTTTTTTAAACTCATTTTGGCTTTTCTTTCATCAATTAATCTAATTGCATCTTCTAGTTTTAAGCTATCAATAGTTTGGTCACCAAGAATAGATGCATTGATTTTTCCACATTTTACATAAGGTCCAAATTTTCCATCATGAGCTGTTATGTTTTTCTTTTCTGTTGGATGTTCACCAAATGTTTTTAATGTAGCATTACCTCTTTGTGTAGGTTTTGCGATTAGTTCAATTGCTCTTTCAAGCTCAATATCTAAAATGTTATCTGTTTTCTCAAGAGCTTTATATTTTTTGTCATGCAAAATATATGGTCCATACATGCCAATACCAGCACTAACAGTTTTGTTTGTTTCTGGATGGAATCCTAATTTACGAGGCAGTCCCATTAATTGAATAGCTGTATTTAAACCAATTTCATCAGGTTCAAAATTTTTAGGAATAGAAACTCTTTTAGGTTTTTTTTCTTTTGTACCTTCACCAACCTGCATATAAAATCCATATGGACCTTTTCGTAATGTAATCATTTCTCCTGTTTCAGGATAAATACCAATTTCTTTGGGTCCACTTAGTGATATGCCATCTTTGTCATTTAATTGATTAAACTGTACTGTATATTTACAATCTGGATAATTAGAGCATCCAATAAAACCTCCAAACTTTCCAACTTTAATTCCAAGCCTTCCATTCTCACATGTTGGGCATTTTCTTTTTTCATCAGCGCCGTTTGGTGGAAAAAAATGAGGTCCTAAAGCTTCATCTAATACATCTATTACTTCTCTATTTGATTTACCAACTGTTTCGTCACAAAGTTGTTTGAATGTTTCCCAGAATTTTCGAATAACTTCTTTCCAATCAAGTTTACCATCTGAAATTTCATCTAATTGGTTTTCTAAATCAGCTGTAAAGTCATATTCAACATATTGATTAAAATATTTCTCTAAAAATATAGAAACTATGCGTCCTCTATCATGGGGATTAAAGCGTTTTTTATCTAAAATAACATAGTCCCTGTCTTGTAGAACTTTAATTATAGAAGCATAAGTTGATGGTCTTCCAATCCCTAGCTCTTCTAGTTTTTTTACTAAACTAGCCTCAGTATAGCGAGGTGGAGGAGAAGTAAAATGTTGTGTTTTTTCAACTTCTTTTAGTTTTAAACTCTCACCTTCATTCATTATAGGGAGAATAGTTTCTTTTTCTTCATCTTTGTCATCATCTTTTGCTTCTTGATATACTTTGTAAATTCCTGGAAACTTAATCGTAGAACCATTGGTTCTTAACACAATTTTTTTATCTTTATTTGTTATATCGATTGCTACTTGATCTAATACGGCACTTGCCATTTGTGAACTTACAGCTCTTTGCCAAATAATTTCATATAACTTGAATTCTTCTAGGGTAATGTATTGCTTTATGTCTTTTGGCGTAAGATAAATATTGGTTGGTCTAATACACTCATGAGCTTCTTGAGCGTTCTTCGCTTTAGATTTATAAACTCTAGGACTATCCGGTAAATAATTTGCACCATAATTTTCAGTTACAAAACTTCGAACTTGATTAATAGCTTCATTTGACATGATTACGCTATCTGTTCGCATATAAGTTATTAATCCAGTTGTCTCTCCTTTTATATCAGTTCCTTCGTACAATCTTTGTGCTGTTCGCATTGTCTGACTTGCACTAAGACCAAGCTTACGACTAGACTCAATCTGCATTGTTGATGTAGTAAAAGCGGGGTAGGGATTTCTTCTAGCTTCTTTTTTAGTTATGTTTCCAACTGTGAATGTAGAATTTTTAACATCATTGAAAATTTTTGTAGCTTCGTTATCATTTTTTATATCAAGTTTATCAATTTTATTTCCGTCATAGACTGTAAGTCTTGAATTAATAGTTTTATTTTCTTTATTTCTAAATTCTCCTTGAAGTGACCAATATTCTTGAGGGTTAAATTTTTCTATTTCGAGTTCTCTTTCACTAATGATGCGTAATGCAACAGATTGAACTCTGCCTGCAGATTTTGAACCTGGTAATTTTCTCCATAAAACTGGAGAAAGAGTAAAACCTACAAGAAAATCTAAAGCTCTTCTAGCAAGATAAGCATTAACTAAATTTTCATCTATTTTCCGTGGTTCTTTAAGACTATCAAGAACAGCATTTTTTGTAATTTCATTAAATGTAACACGGTGGATATTTAATTTTGAAAGTGATGAGTTATCTCTAAGAAGTTTTTCAACATGCCAAGCAATTGCTTCACCTTCTCGATCTGGATCAGTTGCTAGATATAAATTTTCAGATTTCTTAGCAGCATCAGTAATTTCTTTTATAACTTTTTTACCACGATCACTTGTTTCCCATTTCATTTGGAAATCATTTTCAGTATCTATAGCATCATTTTTTACTGATAAATCTCGGACATGTCCAACACTTGCAAGAACTTTAAAGTCTGAACCTAAATATTTATTAATAGACTTTGCTTTAGATGGCGATTCAACAATTAAAACATTCATAAAATTTTGACCCAAATTTCAGTTTAATGATAATTCGTCAAGAAATTTTAAAAAAACGTATATATTTACTTAGATAATTTGATTTTACTTTCAGTTTTATTTATCAATCTTTTAATATTTTCTTTATGTTTGATAACAATAATTAAAGTTAAATAAATAAAAAAAATACTAATATTAAAATTAAAATTTATAAAAATGAAGTAAGTAGGGGCAACAAAGATTCCTACTAAAGAGCCAAGAGATGAATATTTACTCATATAAGCAACTACTAACCAAACTAATAAAAATGATATAGCAATATAAGGATTAAGACCAAATAAAAAACCAATGTAAGTTGCTACACCTTTTCCACCTTTAAATTTTAACCAAATTGGATAAATATGACCTATTACTGCAAAATGACATAAAAAAATTTTATTTAATAAACTTAATTCATTAAAATAAATATTTATTATCAAATATGGAATTAAACCTTTTAAGATATCTAAAGAAAGAACTACGATAGCTAATAATTTATTCCCTGTTCTTAAAACATTCGTTGCCCCAACATTACCGGAGCCAATGTTCCTAATATCTCCAAATCCTGATAATTTTGTTAATATTAGTGCGTAAGGCAGAGATCCAATAAGGTAAAATAATATTATTAATAATAAATTATTAACTAACATTGTTATCTCTATTTTTGATTATCAAATCTAGACAGGCCATTCTAATTGCTACTCCCATAGCTACTTGCTCCTGTATTAGACTTATTGTGATATCATCAGCTAGTTTAGAGTCTATTTCCACTCCTCTGTTCATTGGGCCAGGATGCATCACAAAAGCATTTTTTTTAGCATATTTTAGTTTATTGTAGTCTAATCCATACTTTTTAAAATAACTCCTTTGATCAGGCATAATTTTTCCAACAATTCTTTCTTTTTGAATTCGAAGCATCATGACAATATCACAATTCTTTAATCCTTTTCTCATGTCAGTAAATACTTTCACAGGCAGTTTTGTTAAACTTTTAGGCAACCATTCTTTTGGGCCTACTACATTAATTTTTGAACCCAATTTTGATAGTATGATTATATTAGATCTGGCAACTCGACTGTGTAGAATATCTCCACATATCGCAATTTTTAATTTTGAAAAATTATTAAACTTATTTTTAATAGTTAATGCATCAAGTAGTGCTTGAGTCGGATGTTCATGACTACCGTCACCGGCATTAATAATGCTAGCATCAACAGTTTCTGAAATTTTTTTACTAATACCTTCTTCAGGATGTCTGACAATTAAAACATCTGGATTCATTGAATTGATTGTAGTCATTGTATCCAGTAAAGTTTCACCTTTATTTATTGAACTATCTTTTACTACTACATTTATCAAATCAGCCCCTAATCTTTTAGCTGCAACTTCAAAACTAGTTCTTGTTCTTGTTGAGTCTTCAAAAAACAAATTAAATATTGTTCTTCCTTGGAGTATATTCATATGTTTTATTCTTTTTTTATTAAACAATATATATTTTTTGGCTTCATTTAAGATATGTTCAATTTCTTTTTTTGTTAAATCTGCTGTTTCAACTAAATGAATTTTTTTAAATATATTTTTTGTTCTTCCTACATTAATTTTAGTTTTTTTAGATAAAGAAGAATAATAATTTAAAGCAATTTTTTCTGCTTCTTTTAATATTTTGGAGCCTGTGGTAGATCTTATAGCTTTTAGTTTTGGCAATTTCAATTTCATTTGCCAGTATCTTGAATTTTCTCGCTTATATAATTTTATATGTCCTGATTTAAGAAATCTTGTATTCATATGTGTTAATAATGTGTTAATATGTGTAAACTATTTTATTTATTTTTTCTATATCTTTCTAAATATCCTTGTAAAATATAAGACGCTGATTGTTGATCAAGCTTATTTTTTATTTTATTTTTACTCATATTGGACTTTCTCATTTCTTTGAAAATAACATCTGAAGAAAACCTTTCATCCCAAAATACTGATGGTAACTTAAAAAAATTAATAAGTTCTTTATTAAAATTTCTAACCAATTGAGTTTGTTGATTATCAGAATTATCTAAACTTAAAGGAAGACCCACAATAAAACCTCCTATTTCATAATCATTTAAAATCTCTTGTAATTTTAATAAATCTTTTTTTGCACCATTTCTTTGTATTGTAGATAGAGGAGAAGCTATTATTTTCAATCTATCACTTACTGCTACTCCAAGTGTTTTAGTTCCTAGGTCTAGACCTACAAGAATTTGTGATGTATTAAGACTTTCTATTAAATTTTTTTTATTATTCATAAATGAGGTTCATAAATTGAAGATAGATAAAAATACAATAAATAAAATAGCTCGTCTATCTAGAATAAAGTTAGATGATAAAGAATCTGAAGATTATATTAAAGATCTTAATTTAATACTTGATTGGGTTGACCAATTAAATGAAGTAAATACTGATAAAGTAGAACCTTTAAGTAATATTTCTTCTTCTATTTTGCCAAAAAGAGATGATGTATCTAATGATACCAATTCTAGTGAAGAAATATTAGAAAATGCTCCAGATAAACTTGAAGGTTTTTTTGCTGTTCCAAAAGTTGTGGAATAATGATGTTTAAATCTTTAAAAAATACAATACAAAGTTTAGAAAAAAATGAAATTTCTATTAAAGAATTAAGTCAAGAATATATAAGGAACATTAAAGAAAAATCTAACTTAAATATCTTTATACATTTTGATGAACAAAAAATATTAAATCAAGTTGAAATATTAGAGAAAGATAAATCGAATAAAAAATTAAAAGGTATCCCTTTAGCAATTAAAGATCTATTTTGTACCAAGGATATGCCTACTACTGCAGCATCTAAAATTTTAAAAAATTTTAACCCATCATATGAATCATTTGTAACTCAAAAATTACTTGATTGTGGGGCAATATTTGTCGGCAAAACAAACTTAGATGAGTTTGCTATGGGATCTGCTACTGATACTAGTTACTTTGGGAATACTATAAACCCTCTATCAAAAGATGGAGAACCTTTGGCTCCTGGCGGATCTTCAGGTGGATCGGCTGCAGCAGTTGCTGCCAATTTATGTTTAGGAGCAACTGGTACTGATACTGGAGGATCAATTAGACAGCCAGCAAGTTTTTGTGGAGTCGTAGGTATTAAACCTACTTATGGACTTTGTTCTCGATGGGGTATTGCAGCATTTGCATCAAGTTTAGATCAAGCTGGAGTGTTTACGAATAACACTGAGGATGCATCAATTTTACTTGAATCAATTGCAGGATTTGATGAAAGAGATAGCACTAGTGCAAATATTGAAATTCCAAATTATTTTAAAAATTTAAATCATGATATAGTTGGCAGAACTATTGGTATTCCTGAGGAATACTCAATAGATGGGACTCCAGAAGAAATAAGTAAAATATGGGAAGAAGCAATTAAAGTTTTAGAAAAAAATGGTGCTAAAATTAAAAATATTTCTTTACCCCATACTAAATATGCTCTTCCTACCTACTATATAATAGCTCCAGCTGAGGCATCATCTAATTTAGCTAGGTATGATGGTGTCAAATATGGCTACAGATCAAGTGAAATTGATTCTCTTGATGAAATGTATGAAAATACTAGAGGTGAAGGTTTTGGTAAAGAAGTAAAAAGAAGAATCTTAATTGGAACATATGTTTTGTCAGCAGGTTATTATGATGCTTATTACCTAAAAGCTCAAAAAGTTAGAAAACTAATAGCTAATGATTTTAATGAAGCTTTTAAAGAATGCGATCTAATAGTCACTCCTACTGCTCCAAGTGCAGCTTTTCCTCTAAATAAAGAACAAGATGATCCAATAAAAATGTATCTTAATGATGTATTTACTGTCCCAGCTTCTTTGGCAGGATTACCAGGTATTTCTATTCCATTTGGTAAAGATAAAAACAATCTTCCTTTAGGAATTCAAATTTTAGGCAAGCATTTTGATGAACAAGAAGTTTTTAATACAGCATTAACTTTAGAAAAATCATATGAATAATTTAATAAAAGGAGAAAAATATGATTGGGAAATGGTCATAGGTATCGAAGTTCATGCTCAGGTAAAGTCAAATTCAAAATTATTTAGTTCATCCTCTACAAAATTTGGCTCTCCACCAAATAGCCAAGTATCTCTAGTAGATGCGGCAATGCCTGGTATGCTACCAGTTATTAATAAGTACTGTGTTGAGCAAGCCGTTAAGTCTGGAGTTGGACTTAATGCTCAAATTAATAATTATTCTGTTTTTGATAGAAAAAATTATTTTTATGCAGACTTGCCACAGGGTTATCAAATAAGTCAATATAAGTTTCCCATAGTGGGTGAAGGAAAGGTAACAATAGATTTTAAAGATGGCTCTTCGAAAGATATTAGAATAGTTAGATTACATCTAGAACAAGATGCAGGAAAAAGTTTACATGATCAAAATCCATCTAAA
>CACGZD010000012.1 GCA_902577425.1 uncultured Alphaproteobacteria bacterium
TCCTTGTAGGAAAAATTCTTCAAGAGTTAAAAACAAAAATGTAAGAAAAATCAATGGTAAAAAATTATTTGAAATTACAATCATACAAGCTAAAAAATTTGTTAATAAAGAAATTCACTTAATTGTTAACACTGATCATCCTGATATAATTAAATATTGTAAAAATAATGATGTTGATTTTTTTAAAAGACCAAAAAAAGACTCAAAAAATAATTCTAAAGTTTCTGATACTATAATTAATATGTTAAATATTTATGAAAAAAATAACAATTGTTTAGTTAGGAATATTATTTTATTACAGGTTACAAGTCCATTAAGAAAAAAAATACATATAACTGATGCTATTAAACTTTATGAAAGTAAAAATTATAAATCTTTATGTTCATTATGTGAAACAAATATTAGCCCTTTTTGGACAAGTCATTTAGATAAAAATCATAACTTAGAAAATTTTTTAAATTCAAAATATTTAAATTATATGTCTCAAGATTTACCAAAAAGATATCAAGTTAATGGAGCAATTTTTATTTCAGAAAAAAACAGTTATCTTCGATACAAAAGATTCTTTAACAGACCTAAATCTATAGCATATATTATGCCTGTAGAAAATTCAATTGATATAGATAATGAATTTGACTATAAAATTGCAAAAAAACTTTTAGAAAACTAATGAAATCTAAAATTGTAGTTGTAGGATCTGGAAAAGTTAAAAAAATTAATATTGGTAAAAATTTGCCTTTAGTTTTTATTGGAGGGCCTTGTGCTATAGAAAATAAAGATCATACTTTTTTTATGGCAAATAAAATTAACAAAATTTGTAAAGAATTAAAAATTAATTGGATATTTAAAGCATGTTATGACAAAGATTGTAGATCTTCTATAAATAGTTTTCATGGAGTTGGCAAAGATGAGGGATTAAGAATTTTAGAGGAAGTCAGAAAAGAATTTGGCATTCCTGTTACTTCAGATTTTTCTGATACTGCTTGGGCTAAAGCGACTGGTGAAGTATGTGATTTAGTTCAAATACCTGCTTATTTATGCAGACAAACTTCTATTCTTAGAGTAGCTGCCATGACAAAGAAACCTATTAATATTAAAAAAGGTCAATTTATGAGTCCTTGGAATATGAAAAACTCTATCAGAAAAATAGAAGACTTTGGTAATAACAAAATTATTTTAACTGAAAGAGGAACTTTCTTTGGTTATAATATGCTTGTTAATGATATGAAAGCTTTAGAAATTATGTCAGAAGATGGTTACCCTGTTTGCTATGATGCAACTCATTCTATACAAATGCCAACTTCAATGGGCAATATCTCTGGTGGTCAAAGGGAATATATACCTGGATTAGTTAGAGCAGCAACAGCTAGTGGTATAAATGCTTTATTTATGGAAGTTCATAACAATCCAAAAAATGCTTTATCAGATGCAAATACTGTACTTCATTTAAAATATTTAAAAAATGTTTTATTCCAAGCAAAAACTATTCATAAACTAAGACTAGATATTTTTAAAAAATTTGGGAAAGATAATGTTAAATAAAAATCAACTTGTAAAAGATGTAATGTTAAATCTAAATGAATTTCCAGTAGTTAAATCTAATTGCCTATTAAAAGAAGCCCTGGATAAAATGAACAACAGTAATCTAGGAATACTTTGCATTATCAATTCTAATCAAACATTAAAGGGAATTTTGACTGATGGTGATTTAAGAAGAAAACTAATTTCAGAGCAAAAACCTTTTTCAGCTTTTTTTTCTGAAGATGCAATAAATTTAGCAATTAATAAACCCATAATCATTAAAGATAATTTTTCATTAAAAAAAGCTGTAGTTTGTATGGAAAAAAATTCCATATGGGATCTGCCAGTTATAAATAATAAAAATAAACTTGTTGGCTTGTTACATTTACATCATGCTATAAAAGTTTTATTGGGGTTATAGTGAAAGATATTCTTAAATTTAGAAAAAAACTGAAATCAAAATTCAGAAATTGTGATTTAATCTTTGGAGGTTGGGTGTCTTATCCTGAAGTTTCAATAACAGAAACCTTTACTTCGACTGAAATAGATTTTTTAGCAATTGATATGGAGCACTCAAGTATTTCTCTTGAAGAAGCAAAAAAGATAATAATATCTAGTCATGGAAATGAAACACCATGTTTGCCGAGACAAGTTTCGCATACCAATATTTTTACAAAACCTCTTCTAGAGTTTGGTTGTGATGGTATGTTGTTTCCCATGGTAAATAATTTAAATGATCTTAAAAATATTATTAATGACTTTAAATATGCGCCTATTGGTAAAAGAAGCTATGGATTAAACAGAGCTCAAAATTATGGTTTTAAATTTGATGAATATGTCAATGAATGGAATGATAGTTCAAGTTTAATAATACAAATTGAGTCTAAAGAAGGCGTAAACAACTTATCTGAAATATTAAAAGATGAAAATGTAGATGGGGTTATGATTGGTCCCTATGATTTAGCAGGATCATACGGCTTTCCCGGAAATCTTGAGCATGAAATTGTGAAAAATGCATGTAAAAAAGTTGTAGATATATGTAAACAAAATAATAAAAGTTGTGGTACACAAATAACAGATATATCTTCAAAAAATATATCAGAAAAAATTAATCAAGGTTACAATTTTATAATCTTAAGCTCTGATTTATTTGTTTTGTGGAAGTGGGCAGAAGGCATTAATAAGACAATTAAGGAAATTAAAATTGGATAATTATATTGATAAATTATTTAATTTAAAAAACAAAACTGTAGTAATAATTGGTGCAGGAGGTCATTTATGTAGCGAAATTTCTCGAGGTTTTGCAGAAGCAAATTGTCAACTTGTTCTGCTAGATATTAGACCCAAAAAATTAGAAATAATAAAAAAAAGTATACAAACAAAAATTAAAAAAGAAATACTAACTTATAAAATTGATGCTACAAAAAAAAATGAACATATAAAAGTTATAAGATTGATTTTGAAAAAACTTTCAAGAGTTGATATTCTTGTTAATGGTGCAGGTATAAATGACTCTACACCTTTTTTCGATATAAAAGATAATCAATGGAATGAGGTAATTGAATCTCAATTAACAACTACTTTATTCGGCTGTCAAATATTTGGGCAACATATGGTTAAAAATAAAAAGGGATCAATAATAAATATTTCGTCTGCTTCAGCAGGCCCCCCTCTTTCTAAAGCTTTTGCATATTCTGCAGCAAAATCAGGAATTAAAAATTTAACACAAAATTTAGGAAGAGAATGGGGCACTAAAGGAGTAAGAGTAAATGCGCTAAGACCAGGTTTTTTCCCTACTGAATGGAATAAAAAAAATTTTATTGATGCCAAGAGAAAAAAAAGTATTTTAACCCATACTCCAATGAACAGATTTGGGAATCCAAAAGAGTTAGTTGGAGCTACTTTGTGGTTAGCGAGTGATGCTTCAAATTTTGTTACTGGAAGTGAAATAATAGTTGATGGCGGTTTCAGCTGTATGACTATTTAGTATATGTTTAAAACATTAGTTATTACTGGTGGAAATAAAGGTATTGGACTTGAGATCACCAAATATTTTCTTGAGAAAGGTTACAATGTAGTTGTTGGAGCCAGAACTTCAATGCCAAAAAATTTAGATAAAAATAATAAGTTAAAATTTTTGAAAATTAATGCAACTATTGAATCAGATCATAATAAATTATCAAAATTAGCATTGAAACATTTTGGTTATATTGATGTTTATATTAATAATGTTGGAATATCAGAATGGAGACCAATAGAAAAAATAGATAAAAAATTTTTAGATTATATTTTTAATACAAATTTAAAAAGTTTTTTTTGGGGATGTAAAACAGCAATTAAATTTATGAATAAAGGTGGGTCAATAATTAATATATCAAGTATAGCAGGCAAAAGAGGAAGTAAAAATAATTCTGTATATAGTGCTAGTAAATTTGGAATAAATGGCTTAACTCAATCTTTATCTAAAGAAGTCGGAAACAAAGGAATTAGAATTAATTCTGTCTGCCCAGTATTAATTATGACTAAAGGTTTGGTTAAAGCTTTAAAGTCAAATTACTCCCCTGCTAAAGGTGATGTCGAAAGTTTCTTAAAAAAATTTTCAAAAGATCAATCAGCTTTGAATAGACTACCTAAAGCCGAAGAAATTGCTAAAACATGTTTTTTTCTAGCTTCAGATAACGCCTCAGCAATAACTGGTCAATCAATTAATGTAGACTGCGGTGTATTCCCACAATAAGAAATAATGAAAAAAATTAAAATAGTAGGTATTATTCCAGCACATTTAGATTCAATAAGATTTCATAAAAAAGTTATACAACATATTTATGAACTTCCAATGATAGAACATGTTAGAAGAAGAGCAAAACTTTCTACTCATCTAAAAGAAATTTATGTTGCGACAAATAGTAATTTTATTGAAAATTTAGTTAAACAAAATGGAGGAAAAGTTATCAAGACAAAAAAAGTTCATAGAAATGGTACTAGCAGATGTGCTGAAGCAGCTACAAAAATAGATTGCACTCATATAGTTATTATTCAAGGAGATGAGCCATTGATTTTGCCAAGACAAATAACTGAAATAGCTAAAAATATAATAAAAAAACCTAATATTGAGGTATGGAATGCTGTAGGTGAATTAAAAAATAAAAACGAACTAAATAAAAAAACTTTTGTAAAATGTTCATTAGAAAAAAATAATAAAATTAGTTATTTTTTTAGAAAAACACCAGCTTTCAGTTCTTTTCAATTACAAAAAAAATATATAAAAAAAGTTTTAGGAATTTTAGCTTTTAAAAAAGAGATTCTAGTTAATTATCCACAAATAAAAAAATCAATAGTTGAGGAGCAAGAATATATAGAGCAAATGAGTATATTAACAAATAATATTGATATTTATTCTTGTAATATTTCACCATGTTTACCTTCTGTTAACTTAAGAAAAGAGTTAAATGATGTATATAAATTTATTAAATCTTCAAAAGAACAACAAAGAATTTTAGAGAAAATTGGTGCAATAATATAATTTTTAAAAATCTTTATAATTTAACAATTTATTTATTTTAATATTTTTCTTAGCCTTTTTTCCTGCAATTTGTTTTATTTTGTTGCTAGGAATTCCTGTACCCGGTCTTTTATACCAAATATTCTTTTTAGGTATTAATTTATCACCTTTATTAATATCCTTAATAGATACAATACTTTGAGAAAAACCTTTGATAACTAATTTAGCCTCATCATTTACTTTTTTTTCTGAACCTAAAGATTCATAAATGGAGTTAATTCCATTACGTAATTCCAAAAATTCATGTGGTTCAGAAGAAGAAGATTGATCAATTCCTGGAAGTTTTCTAGAAATAGTAAAATGTCTTTCAATAATTTTTGCCCCTAAAGCTACAGCTGTAAAAGATGCATAATTACCTTTAGAATGATCTGAAAATCCTACTATGCTATTAAACTTTTTTCTCATAATAGGTATATAACCTGCATTAGCATCAATATATTTTGTTGGATAATTTGAGGTACAATGCATCAAAATAATATTCTTTCTAAATTTATAAAATTTCCTTTTAAATTTATTGATATCATTTATTGATGATGTACCAGTTGAAATAAAGGTTGGTTTTTTTTTAGATAAAACATAATTAATAAAATCATAATTGTTAGTTTCTCCTGAGCCTATCTTATATGCGTCAACTTTAAGGTCATAAAGCAGATCAACAGCTTCTACTGAAAAAGGTGTAGACAAAAAAAGAACGCTATTTTTTTTTGCAAAGTCTATAAGAATTTGATGAGATTTTTTATTAAAAGAACATTCATCCATTATATCATAAAGGCTTTTATTTTTTAGATGTGAAGCTTTTTCTTTATTAGGCTTATCTCTAAGCATTTCTTTATCGACAATATGAGTTTGAAATTTGACAACATCAGCACCAGCAAATTTAGCTTTAAGTATCATTTCTTTAGCTAACTTTATAGATCCATTATGATTAATACCTATTTCTGCAATTAATATGGGATATTTATTTTTACCTTCAAATATTTGTTTAAAATTCATAAATTTGGCCAGTTCTCACGAATTTGATTTTTAATTAAATCATCTAATCCTTTAGATAAATTAATTTTAGCTTCAAAATTTAAAATTTCTTTGGCTTTTGAAAAATTTCCAAGTCTGTTATAAACTTCTCTAGATTTTTTTCTATCAGTTTGCTTAAATGACTTATCATAAATAACTTTACTCTTAGAGGGAATTTTTGATAGTACTAATTTTGCTAAATTATTTATAGAAATTTTTTGATCTGAGTTTCCTAAATTTACTACTTGATTATCAATTTTTGTATTATTGATTGAGAGCATAATACCTTTTGCTATATCTTTTGCGCTACAATAACTTCTTAGTTGATTGCCATCACCATTTACAATTAAATTTTTATTGTTTTGCGCTGCTCTAATAAAACGAGGTAAAACAAATTGCGCAACTTGATTAATTCCATATGTGTTAAAAAATCTTAAAATAACAAACTTTAAATTATTATCCAGTTTATTGTAGCTTTCAACAAGACTTTCGCCCATTAATTTTGTAATAGCATAACATGATTTTCCTTTTGTAGGAAAATTTTCATCAATAGGATTTAAATCAGGTTCACCATATACTTCTGAAGATGAAGCAAATAATATTTTTTTTATTTTTTTTTGTAAACATATATCAAGTATATTTTCTGTTCCTCTTACATTTATTTGATAACAACGATATGAATTTTCTTCAGTATTTTTTACACCAAGTGATGCCGCAAGATGAACAACAACATCATGAGAGCTAATAGATTTCATAAGAATAGATTTGTCTAAAACAGAACCTTCTATTATCCTAACTTTCTGAGGTATAAAATTTCTTGAAACATTAATTTGTTCAGCTAAATCTAAAAGAGTAACTTCATATTTATTCTTTATTAAAGTTCTTACAAGCTCTATGCCTATAGTTCCTGCGCCACCGGTTACTATAATTTTTTTATTTTTCATCAATAAATATCTTTTGAATAGGTATATTCTTTATATCTATTTTTTTTAAAATTGAAATTATTCTTTTTGAAGCTTTCCCATCTCCATATGGGTTTTTTATGCTTTTTAATCTTTTTAAAAATTTTTTATCTTTAATACACTTTTCAATTGCCTCAATAATTTTTTTCTTATCGTTTGAAACATCTATAACATTTGGTGCTCTTAATCTCCCATTTTGTCTATTACCAATATTAATTGCAGGTATACCAAATGAAGGCGCCTCTCTTATACCTGCTGATGAATTACCAATCATAAAATTTGCATTCTTCATTAAAGACAAATAAGTATATTCATCAAAATTTTTAAAAACATATATGTTTTTTTGTTTTTTTAATAATGTATTAATACTTCTTCCACCTGCATCTGCATTTGAAAATAAACATATAAAGTTTATGTCTTTAAATAATTTTATTGCATTAATTGATATCTTTAAATTTTTTAGATTTTCATTAATTTCAGAAGTAACAGCATGTTGAGTAAAAAGTGCATAGTCTTTTGATAAATCTATGTTAATTATTTTAGATAATTCTTTTTTTGATAAAAATTTTTGATTATTAATATAATCAATATAAGGACATCCTACATTAAAAACATAATTTGCATTCTCACCCATTTTAATAATTCTTTTTTTAGCATCTAAGTTTGCTGGAAAATGTATATGGGACATTTTAGTAACACAATGCCTAATAGTTTCATCTAATGTTCCTGTTACTTCACCACCTTGTATATGAATAATGGGTAAGTTGAGAGTCATAGCTGCTAATGCTGATCCCAAAGTTTCAATTCTATCTACTGTTAATAATAGAGCATCTGGTTTATTTTTAATTAAAATTTTAGTCATCCCTTTAACACATTTTTGTAATGCAAAATTCATGCCTATAATTGAATCATCATCATTAAATATTCTAATTTTAGATAAAATTTTAAAATTATCTTTTTTAATTTCATTAATAGTATTGCCAAATTTTTTTTCTAAATGTTGGCCTGTTATTATTAATTTTAAATTAAAATATCTGTCTTGATTTAAAAGTTTCAAAACAGGTTTAACTCTTGGGTAATCAGCTCTTGTGCCTGTAACACAAATAATGTTAATTTTTTTTTTAATCATATTTGATATTTTTTATATACCAATCAATTGTTTTTTTTAGTCCATCTTCAATATTTATTTTATTTTTAAAACCCAAATTTTTTATTTTTTTTAAATTTGGATTTCTTCTTTTAGTACTTCCTTTAGATAAATTATTAGTTATTATAGAAACTTCTACACTTAAGTATTCTTGGATATAATTTATTAATTCTCTAATGGAAATTTCATTATCATTACCAATATTGTAAATTTCATTATTTTTACCTTGGCTATTTAATAACAATAAAGAGTCTATAGCATCCTCAATATAACAAAATGATCTAGTTTCATTTCCTGAACCTTGGATTTCAATAGAGCCAGATTTATTTTTTAAATAGTTTGTTGCAAAAAATATTTTTTTGATTATTTCTGGAATTACATGTTCCCAACCCATATTAGGTCCATAAACATTATGAGGTCTAAAAATAATTTTATCAATTAATTTAGCATTTTCATTATGCATTAATAAAAGTTCATTAATAATTTTAGAACCTCCATAACTAAATCTAGGATTTTTAATGTCAGGAATTATACATTCTATATTTTCATCAGTTGGAATTTGCTTAGGGGTTTGATAAACTTCAGAAGAAGAAGCTAAAATTATTTTTTTTACACTGGAGTCTTTAACTGCATCTAATAAATTTAGCATTCCTTTGATTCCTACATCCATAACTAAACTAGGGTTTTCATAAAAATATTTTGTTCCATTAATAAATGCTAAATGAAAGATAACATCGATATTTTTTAAAGAATTTTTAACTTGATTTAAGATTCTTATATCTCCATTAATTAATTTTAAATTTTTATTATTTTCTATATTTTGAATAGATCCTCTAAAATTATTGTCAAATACTGTTACATTATTTTTTTCTTTAACTAAACGCTTTACTAAATTTGAACCTAAAAAACCAGTACCTCCCGTAACCAATATATTAGTCATTACCGTGTCCACCATAAATTATTTTTCCAATTTTTTTAATTTCTGCTGGTTCAAATATATGCCATGTATCAATAAAAACTCCTGGTTTATTCATTAAATTTAACATTTTATAAATATTAATTTTACTATATTTATGATGATTATTTAAAATTATTACTGCATCTGCTTTTTTAAAACCACTATTGATACTTTCAAACTTTATTCCTAATTTTTCAATTTCTTTTTTTGATACATTATAATCGAATGCAGAAATATTTTTTTTGTTCTTAAATAGTGATAAAAACCATAGAGATGTAGAATTTCTTAAATCAGAAGTTTCAGGGACGCCTTTAAAGGCCATTCCAATCAAAAAAATTTTTGAATTATTAATATTTTTTTTTGCTGATTTTAAAAGTTTTTGAAGTTTCTTAAAAACTTGAATATGGCCTAATTCATTAATTTTTCTCGATTTTAAAATTAATGATTTATCCAAATTATATTCATTAAATGTTGATGCTAGTATATGAGGATCTTTGTATAAACAAGTTCCACCTACACTTGGAGATGGTTTAGGTATATTATTTCTTGCATATCCTTGATTCACTGAATCAACAACTTTAGATAAGTCTACATTTATATTTTCTGCAAGCTCAGTAAACTGGTTAATATATGCAAAAATATGATCTCTGTATGAATTATCAATTAATTTACATAATTCTGCAGCTTCAAGAGATGAAACCTTAACAACACTAGGACTAATATTATTAAAAAAACTTAATGCTTTTTTTGTAGAATTTTCATCATAACCTCCAATAATTTGAGGATTTTCTTTTAATTCTTTAAGTGCAACTCCTTCAGCGGTTCTCTCTGGAGTATATGCAACACTAAATTCATTACCAGCTTTTAAATTTGAAAATTTTTCTAAAATAGGTATCATAATTTTTCTAGTACAACCTATGGGTAATGTAGATCTAAATAATACCAAAGTATTCTTAGATATAACTTTGCCAATAACTGATGAAACTTTTTTAACATGGGATAAATTTGGAACTTTGCTTTTGGTATTAACATATGTGCCTACACATACTATAAAAACTGATGCGGTATTTTTATTTAGTTTATTAGTAAAATTTAAATTTTTACCAACATTGGCATCTAAATAACTTTGAAGACCATTTTCAAAAATATCAGTTTTTTTATCTTTAAGTCTAGAAATTATTTTTTTATCATTATCATACCCTATTACATTATAACCTGAGTCTGCTAATATACAAGATAGAGTTAAACCAACATAACCCAAGCCAATAATAACTACATCCTTATTAAATATATCTAGAGTTTCTAATTTGTCTTTTAAAGTATAATAATCAACAACCTTATTATCAGAATCTAATACTGGTATCAAAATTTTTTTTGTTGACAGTAAACTAAGTGCTTTTTCTTTTGACGTGTTATGATTTACAAATAAAGCATTTTTCTTTATGTAGTTATTTATTTTATCTTTTAATGATGCACCTTGCAGTAAAGCTCTTCTTAAATCGCCATCAGTAATAACACCTTGAAATTCTTTTTTTTTATTTATACAAATTAATATTTTTTCTTGAGAAAGATTTAATTGCTTTAAGCATTGTTTTATATTTTCAGTATTTAAAATTAATAATTTATTTATTTTGTTCATTAATTTTTTAATATCCTATTTAAAACTAAATCATAATCACATTTTATCTGTTCAGTTGATAAATTTCTAGATTCAATTGTAAAAACTGTCGATCTATTCTTATGACCAGTTTTTTTGAACATATGTAATACATCTAATTGCCATGAATGATTAGTAATTCTTTGATGTAAGTCAGATACACAATCATTTTCAGATATATGAACTTCATAAATTCTATCACCATAAAAATCAATAACATTATCTAAAAACTTGTATTTATCAAAATTTAGTAAATTTGAACTTATTTGAAGATGACCTAAGTCAATTAATATACCAATATTTAATTTTTTAATGGAAGGTATCTCAAATATTTTTTTTATTTCCTCAAAACTACACATAAATGAATCATTAGAGCCGTCTGAATTAGGAAAAAGATTCTCTATTCCAAGAATTATACTATCATTTTTTTTTAAAAAAATTGAATCTTGAAAAAAATTAGAAAATTTTTTTTTATATAAATCTATTGATTCATTTATATTCAGTTTAGTTCCAAAAAATTGAAATTCATTTTTAGAATTAATTATTGCATCTCTTAAATATCCTGGATGAAAAGTGTAAAGTTCTGTATTAGTTTTTTCAGCAATATATAAAGCATTATTAATAATTTCAAAGGAATCTTCAGATATTTCATTATTTTTAGATAGTAAATTCATTACTAATTCTTTTTTTGGAACAGGAAAATAATTATGAAATATAAAATTAGTTCTTTTTTTTTTATAATTATTTATTAATTTAACGAGTTCATCATTATTTGAGTAAATATGATTACCACTTATCTCAATGTTGTAAATATTAGCATTAAGAATAAAATCAAAAGCCTCTTCATAACTATTTTTACCAGTAATACATGATGTTGAAATAAATAATTTATCCTCTAATTTCATTTTTATTTTATAAACTTATATTTGATTTGATCAAATTTTTTTAAATTTTTGATTATTTTTTTCCCAATAATTTTATCAATATTATATGGGGCTATTCCATCTCCTGGTCTCATAGTTGTTAAATCATCAATAGATAATTTATGAAACTTCTTTAAGTTTTTATTTACAACTATACTTTTTTGCATAGGTTTTTTAATATTTTTTTCTGATTTTGTTATTATTTTTTTTTCGTGTCCTATGGTTTTTTCTGCTATTCTTATGTTTGCAATATATTCTTTTAATTCTTTAAAATTAAGTGATGATTTATGATCTCCTCCTTTGGCATTTTTATTAAAAGTGAAATGTTTTTCAATAATTGTAGCACCTGCTATTACAGCTAATCCACCTGTAATAAGTTCTTTAGTATGGTCAGAAAAGCCAACATTTACCTTATATCTTTTTTTAAGGCTGTTAATAACTGACAAATTAATTTCATTAATTGGTGCAGGATAAAATGAAACGCAATGCAAAAGATTTATTTTTTTTATATTTTTTTTTATTGTTTTATCTTTATAGATTTTATCTAAATCTAAAAGACTACTTACTCCAGTAGAAATAATTAGTTTAATATTCTTACTAATAAGTTGTCTTAGGAAAAGTAGATTGTTAGCATCTGTTGAAGCTATTTTGATTAATTTAATTTTATTGCTTATAAGTAAATTCGCACTATCAATATCATAAGGGGTTGAAATAAATTCAATTTTATTTTTTTTACATTCTTTAATTAAAAATTTATGATCTTTGATACTTAATTCAGATCTTTTAAGCATCTGATATTGAGTTTCTTTGGTGCTATCATTTTTTTTTTGATAATCCATTTTAGGGGCATTTCTTTTAATTAAAATATCAGTATTATATGTTTGAAATTTAACTGCATCAGCTCCAGCTTTTTTTGCTTTTTTAATAAGATCAGCAGCAATTTTCATATTTCCATTATGATTAATACCTACTTCTGCAATTATATAAGTTTTTTTCATATTTTTATTCATGATTGATAAAATGCAAATCTAGTATTTTTAATTGAATAAATTTTTATTTTATATTTTTTAATAATGTGATTTATAGCTTTAACAACATCTAAATTTTGAATTGAATAATCATGCCAAATGATAATACCTTTTTTTGAAAGGTTGTTAATGGCATTCTCTGAGTCTATTACTACATTTTCATATTTATGAGAACCATCTATAAATATTAAATCAAATTTGTGATTAAAAATATTATAATCAAAAGTAGCTGAATCACCGTAATGATTAGTTATATTTTTATTATACTCTTTATATTTATAAAAAAAATAATTTCTATCTTCATGTTTTGCTTGCACAGTATCATTATCTAGTAATTTAAATTTTAAATTTTTCTCTTCAAAACTTTGGGGTAAATCGATTGTATGTATATCAGTATCTTTATTGTTTGCTGCAATATTGATAGCAGTTCTACCCCTGAATGATCCAATTTCTAAATAATTTTTGCATTCATATTTTTTTGATATAGATATAATAACACTCAATTCTTCTAATGTTAATCCACCCTTAAAATCTACTGTCTCGAATATTTTTATATTTGTTGGAGAAGATATATCAGCTAGAGAGATTTTTTTTAAACTTAGATTTTTTGACTTATAAATTTGATCAAGTAATTTATATAAAATTTTTATTTTTTTAATTAAATTCATCTTGAAACTTTAATACAGATTTAGAAACATCATATTT
>CACGZD010000013.1 GCA_902577425.1 uncultured Alphaproteobacteria bacterium
TATATGCTTCTGGTAAATTAGTTTTATTTGTTACTGGATACATAATATTTGTAGAGGGTATAATAGATTGAAAATCATCAGTTAAAATAAATTCTAAAAATTTATTAGCTAAAGTATAATTTTTAGAATTTTTTAAAATTCCTGCAAATTCAATTGAAATATAATTACCTTCTTCAAAAGTTATAGCTGAATAATCATAATTTTCTTCAAACATGATATGTGCAGCGGGTGAAGTAGTATAGCTTAAAACCATATCAGCTTCTCCAGCTAAAAAGATATTGTAATAAGAATCAGTCCATCCTTTTGTTACAGATATAATTTTTTTGTTTAATTTCCTCCACTCATCCCCAGCACTATCTCCGTAAATTGCTTTCATCCAAGTTAGTAAGCCTAATCCAGGGGTTGATGTACGAGGATCTTGAATTACTAATCTTACTTTAGTTTCATTTATCAATTGATTCATAGATTTTGGAGGATTATTAAATTTTTTGTTATTATATACAAAAGCAAAATATCCATAATTATATGGAACAAAATTATCACTTTCCCATCTAATAGGTAATTGAATTAACTGATCTAAATTCTTTAATGAATGTTTTTGAAATAAATCTGATTTATTAGCAGCATCTAATAAATTCATATCTAGACCTAAAACAACATCAGCTTTTGAAGTTTTACCTTCTAAAATAATTTTAGATAAAAGTGTGGCTGCACTATCAACAGCAATTAACTCTAAATTAGCATCAAATTTTTCTTCAAATATTTCTTTGATTATTGGTCCTGGTCCCCATTCAGAAACAAATGAATCATATGTATAAACAGTTAAAGTATCTTTATTATTTGCGTAGACATTAGATGAAAGTAATAAAGTTAAAAATAATATATAAATATTTTTCATCTTTCCTCCGCTGGCATTATCCAGATCAGGTTACGAGGGTATAAATCTCAGCATTTAAGCACCCCAAAGACATTTAATTTAACTTAAAAAATTTAAATATCCAACTAAATAATTGTTTTTCATACGATAATCATTATAAGCCTTGATATTCGGGGAGTAGCGCAGCCTGGTAGCGCACCTGGTTTGGGACCAGGGGGTCGAAGGTTCGAATCCTTTCTCCCCGACCATTTAAAAAATTATGAAATTTGATAGTATTAATTTTTTAAAAGATCATATTCTTAAGATTTTATCATTTTATAATAAAAATTCATTTGATAAAAATGGTGGATTTTTTAATGTATTTTTAAATGATGGATCTATTTTTGATAAAAAAAACAGGCATTTAGTTAGTTGTAGTAGATTTGTTTTTAATTATGCAAATGCCTACTTAATGACAAAAGATGATAAATATAAAGAATTATGTAATCATGGTTTAGAATTTATTATCAATCAACATAGAAATATTAATACTAATCATTTTTCATGGCAAATAACTACTGAAAAAGTCGTTGATGGAAGGGCTATGGCTTATGGATATGCCTTTGTAATTTTAGCAGGATCTTTTGCATTTAAAATTGGTATTAAAGAAGGAAAAGAACTTGCAGAAGAAGCTTGGAATTTCATGAATAAATATTTTTGGGAAGAAAAATATTCTGCATATGCTGATGAATTAAGTTCAGATCTTAAAATACTTAATCCATATAGAGGTCAAAATGCAAATATGCATACAGTTGAAGCTTTAATTGCTGCATATGAAATTTTTAAAGAAAAAAAATATTTAGATAGAGCAAATTTAATAGCACAACAATTTGCTGTAAATTTAGCTTCTCAATCCCAAAATCAAATTTGGGAACATTATGACAGTTCTTGGAAAATAGACTGGGAATACAATAAAGATAAACCTGATGATGTATATAGACCTTGGGGTTTTCAACCAGGTCATCAAGTAGAATGGGCAAAACTTCTTTTACAATTAAATGAACATTATCCTGAAGATTGGAAAATTGAACGATCAATGTATTTATTTGAAAAGGGTACTACGATGTCAATAGATAAAGAATATGGAGGATTGGTTTATGGATATTCTCCTGACGGTAACTTTACAAATGATAATAAATATTTTTGGGTTCAAGCAGAAGCTTTAGCAGCTTCTTGGCGTTTATATAAAATTACTAATAAGAAAGATTATTATAATTTTTATATATCTTTATGGGAATACTGTTGGAAAAACTTTGTAGATCACAAATATGGAGCTTGGTTTAATATTTTAACTAGAAAAGGAAAACAAATAAATAAAATTAAATCTCCTTTAGGAAAAACAGATTATCATACAATGGGTGCTTGTTGGGATATAATAAGTAATATGCCCTAAATTTTTAATTTTTAAATATTTCCGTTTAAAGTATATTTTAAAATTTGTACTACTTCGTCTGTATTTTTGGTCACAGCTAAAGCAGCTGCATCAATTTCTTTAAGAGCATGTTGATGTTCTTCCTCATGAATTATAATTAAAGATTTAGATAATGCTGCTGCATAACCTGCATCAAATGCTGCATTCCATTGTTTATATTTTTCTCCAAATCTAACTATAACTATATCTGATTTTTTTATAGATGACCGCGTTTTAATTGCATTAATTTTTGCACTTTTATTATCATGCCAAAATTTTTTTTCTTCATTTCCTAAAATTTTTATACCTACATCATCAGATAGCTTATGATCAGTTACTGGTGAATAAAATGTAATATTTAAATTTAAATCTTTACATTTATTAATTATTTCATCTCTCCAACTTGTATGAATTTCTCCAGACAAATAAACTTTTAACATATCTTTTTATTAGTCTGATTCTCTTAGTTTATTCATCATTCTTTGTTCTGCTTCTTCAGAACCATCATGCAAAGTTCCAAACCATTTATCAAGAGGTATAATGGAACCATCAAGCCCTGCTCCATAATTACATTCAAAATATCTATGATGTAAGTAATGTAGATAATGTTTAGTATTTACCATTTCTTTACCAATAAATAATTTATGAAAACCAGAATGAGAAAGACCTGGACCTATTGCAATTTTACTTAATAAAAATATAGCAATAAAAGGATGCGCTGGAACAATAAAAAATATCAATACACCTGAGAAATAAATAATATGTTCAATAGGATGCATTGAAATACCTGACCAAGGTCCCGGATTTGTATTTTTATGATGTAAGGCATGAACATATTTATAGAGTGGAGGCCAATGTAGAAGCCAATGGGTAAAGAAAAAATGTATCTCATGCCACATATTAACAAGTAGAACTGTAAGTAAAATAAAATAAATAGGATTTTCATTTAAACTAATTGTTGGAAAAATATTATTTGCATATGCCCACAAAACAAATACTTCGTAAGTTGTCCATATAGTTACTCCTGAGCATACACTCCAAAAAATATTATCAAAAATTTGCTTATTAAATAAAAAATTTTTATTAGGTTTATCTTGAAATTTTCCATTATATTTAAATTTATTTTTTTGAACTTGTTTATAATATAATCTAAAATGAAGAATTCCCCATAAAACAGAGATTAAAATTAAATTTCTAAAAAATAAATAAAGTATCCAATTTAAATCAAAACTTTTTAAAGTTTCCATTGAGGGTGTTAGATAAAGCCATAAAATTGAAGCTAAAAAAATAAAAAAAATTCCCCATGGTAATAAAAAACCAGGATATAAAAGTAACCAAGATAATATTTTAAAAATACGTATTGGAAAAGCTATGAGAGGACCATAACCAATAAGTTCATTTGGTTTCCAAAAACCTCTTTTGTCTCTTGTTCCAAAATCTTGTTCTTCCATATAATATTTTAATTTATCATTAGATTAAGCAAAAAACTACACTTAGTATAAAAAAACAAAATATCAATTGTTTAAAGCTATTTACAATTATATAAAGATGCTATGGACTTTTGCCATTTCTTAACAAGTTACATGCCCAATCCATCTGTTGGTTCAAAAGTTCACTTTCAAAATATGATTGATCAATCTGTTTTAGCAGAAAAACTTGGGTATAATACTGTTTCAATACCAGAACATCATCTTGTAAATATTTTAATGATGCCTTCACCTTTACAAATGGCCGTTAAGATAGCATCATTAACAAAAAAAATTAAAATTACCACTGGTGTATCTGTTCTTCCATTGCATGATATGAGAACGTATGCAGGAGAAGTAGCTACTGCCGATATATTAACTGAAGGAAGATTAATTCTAGGAGTGGGAAGAGGAGCTTTTTCTTGGGAGATGAAAAGATTAGGTACTCCAATTGAAAGTTCAAAAGAAAAATTTATTGAATCATTAAATGTTTTGCAATTATTGTTAAATGAAAAAGAAGTTTCTTTTAAAGGTAAATATTATGATTTTGAACCTCTTACAATTATGCCACGGCCTATTAGTAATCCAGTACCAATGATGATTGCAGCAATGAATCTTGAAAGTATTAAAAACGCATCAACAAAAGGATTCCATGTACAATCAACTGTACTATCTGGAACAAAAGAGCTTTTAATAAAAAGAGTTAATGCTTTTAAAGAGGGATGCAAAATATTAGGGGAAAAAGGAAAAACACTTAAACTTTCGATGCAAAGAATGGCATACGCCGCCAAGAATCAGAGTGATGCTGAAGAAAAAAATAAATTAGCTTATGAATACTATAAACGTTTTGATAATATGTTTACAGGACCTGGTAAAGTTCATGCTGGAGAAATTGATCCATTACCTAGAAATCAAACATTAAAAGAAATGTCAGAAAATTTAATTATTTGTTCAACAAGTGAAATGATTGATAAGCTGAGTATATATGCTGAAGCTGGTGTAGATGAAATAATATTAAGTTCTGATTTTGGTCAAACACAAAATGAATTAATAGAATCTATGCATCGTATAAGTGAAGAAGTCATTCCATTTTTCAAAGATACAAAATCTAAAGTAGCATAAATTATTTTAATGAACAACTTTATAGATTGTCATTATTCAATCATTGGGAAAGGTCCTGCATTATTTTTAATTCATGGAATAGGAGCCGCTGAAGATGCTTGGAGATTTGTTGTTCCTAAATTATCAAAACATTTTACTGTAATAACATATGATTTAAGAGGTCACGGAAAATCTCCAGTTACTCATAAAAATTTTAATTTAAATGACTTAATTATGGATCTTGAGAGAATTAGAGAGCTTTCAAAATTTGAAAAAGGACATTTTGTTGGCCATTCACTAGGCGGAATGATTGCTCCGATGTATGCAAAAAAATTTCCTGAAAAAACTTTATCCATTAGTTTATTGTCAACTGTAGCAGGTAGATCAAATCAAGATACAAAAAATTTATTAAATGTAATTAAAAATATGGAATTAAATGGCATAGAAAAAACTTTATCTACATTAACTACACGTTGGTTTACAGATAATTTTATTAATAATAATAAAGATATTGTTGAAAGAAGATTAAAACAAGTTATCAAAACAGATCCTGAAGTTTTTTTAAATGTTTTTAAGATTTATGCAAAAACTGAAATGTTACCTGATCTTAAAAATATTACTAAACCTTGTTTATTACTAACAGGAGAACATGATTTAGGTTGTTCTCCAAATCATAATAAAAAAATGGCAGATGAAATCGTGAATTCTAAAATAGTAATTTTATCAAAAGTTAAACATTCCATCTTAATAGAACAACCACATGAAGTAGCAGAAAATTTGATAAATTTTATTTCTAAATTAAAATTTTGATTCTTCTTTCTTTTTCTTATTTGTGTTAATTTAAAAAAATATTTTATGATAAATTTACAAAGATTTAAAAACAGAAAAGCACTTATAACTGGAGCTGCTGGAGGTATTGGAAGTGCCTTAGTTAAAGCTTTAAAAAAAGAAGGTGCTTTAGTCGCTATTACAGATCTTGATACATCAAATGTTGATGCAGATGCAAATTTTGATGGAGATTTACAAAATTCACAATTTTGTGATGAATTGCCATTACTAGCTAATGATAAATTAAATGGTCTTGATATATTATGTAATGTTGCTGGAGTTATTACGAGAGGTAATATTAATGAAGTTACGGATGAAGAATATAATTTAACAATGAAGGTTAACGTAGAAGCACCTTTTCGTCTTTGTAGAGCAAGTATTCCTATTATGAAAAAAGGTAGTGCTATCGTAAATGTTTCATCATGTTGGGGGCTAAGATCAGGTCCAAATCACCCATTATATACAATGTCTAAAGCCGCAATTGCGTCTTTAACGCAAAGTTTGGGTTTAGATCATGCTCACCAAGGTATTAGAGTAAATGCTGTTTGTCCAAACGAAGTTAATACATCAATGATTAGAAGTGGATTTGAAGTAAGAGGTTTGAATCCTGATAAAGCAATTGAAGAATTAAATAAAACTATTCCTTTAGGTAGAATAGCTGAACCTGAAGATATAGTTGATGTTATTTTATTTCTATTATCCAATGAATCTAGATACATGTGCGGATCTATAGTAGAAGTTAATGGAGCTAAACCTGTTGTATGACAAATTTTAAAAATAAAGTTGCGCTTGTCACTGGAGGATCTTCAGGCATGGGTGCCGCTACTGCAAATCAGTTAGCTAACAAAGGAGCTAAAGTATTTTGTGCCCAAAGAACAAAATCTTTGCATGAAGACATTATTATAGATCTTAAAGATATAGACGCTTCTAAAAATATTATTTCTGAATTATCTAAAAAAACAGATAAGTTAGATATATTGATAAATAATGCTGGAGTTATGAAAGAGAATACAGTTGAAGAAACTTCTTTAGATGAATGGAATGAACATCTGACTATAAACCTTACAGTTCCTTTTTTATTAATCAAGCATTCAATGTACCTTTTGAAAAAATCAAGAGGATCTATTGTTAACATAGGTTCTATTGAAGGCAAAGGTAATAATCCAGGTCACTCTGCATATGGCGCTTCTAAAGCTGGCTTACATGGTTTAACTAGAGCAGTTGCTGTAGATCATGGTAAAGATGGAGTAAGATGTAATGCAGTTGCACCTGGATGGATAGATACAGAATTAAATAAAGAATTTATTAAAAATTTAGGAAATGAAAATAATTTTCATGAAAGATTAAAAAATATTCATCCAATTGGAAGAACTGGTAATCCTGAAGAAGTTGCAAATCTTATTTGTTGGTTATCTTCTGATGATGCAAGTTTTGTAACTGGACAAGTTTGGACAATAGATGGAGGAAGAATGACTAAATTAAGTTTACCAGAAAATAAATATAATGATTAATAGATTTTCAGTACCTTTATTAGAAACTAGCACTATTGATCTTGCAAATGTAGCTTCAAATAAAATAGAGCCTGAGAAAGTTCTAACAAATGCAAGAATACTTTCAACATACTCAGATAGAATTTTAAAAGACAAAGAACTTTGGATATTTAAAGGACGTATAGCTTGTATTAAACCATCGGGATCATACAAAGAATTTTTTCAAATGGATAAATCTAAAATTTATGAAGTAAATAATAATATATTAGCGCCAGGTTTAATTGATCCTCATATGCATATTGAAAGTAGCATGATGACCGGATGTGCCTATGCTGAAGCAGCATTATTAAATGGTACTACAACAATATTTTGTGATTCTCATGAGATAGGAAATGTTTGCGATACTGATGGTATAGAATGGATGTTACAAGATTGCAGAGAATCCCCAATATCTATTTTTTTAACTTTACCAAGTACAATTCCTGCTACAAATAAATACTTAGAAACAGCTGGGGGAGATTTAACTGATAAAAAAACAGCTATACTTTTTGATAAGTGGCCTGAGATTAAAGGTCTTGGAGAAAAAATGGATTTTGTATCTGTATGTGAAGGTAATGAAAGATCACACTCTATTATATCTGAAACTTTGAAAAGAAATTTGCCAGTAAGTGGACATGTATTCGGTAGTGAATTTGTAGCAGCATATGCAGCTAGTGGTATTACAGATACTCATGAAGCTGAAGATAAATTATTTACAAATGATTTATTAGATGCTGGTCTTTGGATTTTTTTAAGAGGAGGAAATCCTAAAACGCCATGGAACAGCATCAAAGAAGCTATTAAAGTAATTACTGAATCAGAAGCTAGTACGAAAAGGATTTGTGTATGTACTGATGATAGAGATGCAGATGATTTATTTAATTTTGGATTAGACTGGGTGGTAAGACAAGCTAATACACTAGGTATTAATAATACTACAGCATGGTCAATGGGCTCTCTTCATCCTGCAACAAGATTTAATATTGATAGAGATTATGGTGCATTGGGTCATAGTCGACGAGCTGATATAGTTATGATTAATGATAATTTAGAGGTCCTTAATACCTGGATAGGAGGACATCTTGCTGTTGAAAATAAAAAAATTACTTCTTCTATAGATAAGCAGTTATCTGAAAACAGATATAAATACCCTAAGAGAGCCTATAATACTGTTATTCTTCCAGAAAAAATAAATTTTATACCTGATATGCCAAAAGAATCAGAATTTAAAATTAATGTAATAAAAACAGAACTACCTGGTATTATGACTTTTAAAGAAACCATTCATATTAAAAAAAATGATAATAATTGGCTTAATATATTAAAAGAAAATAATCTTAATTATTTATGTGTAATTGAAAGACATGGAAAAACTGGTGAGTTTGCACATGGTTTTATTAAAAATTTTAATTTAAATGAAGGAGCTGTAGCAAGTAGTGTAGGACATGATGCTCATAATATCATTGTAGCAGGTTTAAATGAAAGTGATATGAAATTGGCAGTAGATATTATTAATGATTTGCAAGGTGGAATAGTAATTGTTAATCAAGGTAAGCTTGTATCAAGTGTAAAATTACCAATTGCAGGTTTATTATCTGATAAAAAAGCTTCAGATGTAGCAGAAGAAAATAGGATATTTAAAGAACATTGGGTTAAGTCAGGATGTACATTACCCTACATGGGTTTTAATTTATTACCTTTATCTGTAATACCAAATTTTAGAATTACTAATAAAGGTTTAGTTGATGTAAATACTATGAAAATTGTACCATTAATTGAAAAGATTTGATAAAAAATTAGAAATATAATCATGTCAATAGTTTCAAATATTTGTATTACAAATTCCTCAGGTAACAAAATGCAAGAAATTAACAATATTAAAGTTATTGCTAATAAGGGTATTGTAAATGATAGATATTTTAAAGATAACAATGATAAAGATACTCAGATTACTTTAATTGAAAGTGAAAATATTGATTATTTTAATAAAATATCTGGAACTAATTTTGTAGCAAGTGACTTCAGACGCAATATTATCACTAAAGGTATACGCTTAAATGATTTAATTAATAAAAGAATTAAAGTTGGTGAAGTGAACATGCTTGTTCATAGATTGTGTGATCCTTGTAAATATTTACAAGATTTATTATCTCAAAAAAATTTAGTAAAAAATTTATTAAATAAAGGTGGATTAAGATGTGAAGTCCTTTCAAGTGGAGAGATTTCAATTGAAGATAAAATTATTATTTTATAATATTTCTTTAATTTAAAAATTATATAATAGATCTATTTATAAATTTATGAAAACTGCACTATTTATATTACATCAAAAAACTTCAGAAGCTGGAAGTATTGGAAATAAACTTAAAAAAAGAGGGTTTACTTTTGATATTGTCAGACCTTCATTAGGAGAAGAACTTCCAAATAATTTAAATAAATACAGTGCTATAGTAGTTTTTGGGGGACCAATGAGTGTCAACGATCAAGATGAATATATGAAAAAAGAAATCTTATGGATTGGTGAAGTTTTAAAAACAAATATTCCTTTTTTAGGTATTTGTTTAGGCGCTCAATTATTAGCAAAATATTTAGGATGTAAAGTAGAAAGAAATAAAGAAAAATTATCTGAAATAGGTTTTTACAAAATTAAACCTACATCAAAAGGTTTTGAAATGTTTAAATCTAATGATATTTTTTATCAATTTCA
This sequence comes from uncultured Alphaproteobacteria bacterium, assembly GCA_902577425.1. Classification (GTDB taxonomy): domain Bacteria; phylum Pseudomonadota; class Alphaproteobacteria; order HIMB59; genus MarineAlpha5-Bin3. The sequence continues at coordinate 9,959 of CACGZD010000013.1, forward strand.
TTCTGAAGGATTCACTATAAATGAAAATTGTGAATTATTAGCTAAGGGCGATGTTTTTAATAATCAAGCTTTTAAATACCAAAATTGTTATGCATTACAATTTCATCCTGAAGTTAATATTTATTTACATTTAAAATGGATTTTTTTAGTTCTTATTAAAAAACCGCATGTTTTATATCAAAAAGGTGCGCAAAGTATATTTAGTCAATTAAGATTTAGAATAAAATATAATAGTTCAATTTCTAAATGGCTAGATTATTTTTTAGATAACTATTTTTTAAAAAAATTATAAACATAAAGTTTGTTTAAATAATTCATCGACTATTGTTATAATCTATAAGCTTAATTATTATCTATTTATTTATTACTTTAAAATATATGAAGAATTTTTTTACAAAATATTCAAATCAAATTAATGGTTATATTTTTATATTACCAGCTTTTTTGATTATAGGTATTTTCGGTATTTTCCCAGTTTTTTTTGGAATGTATATGAGTGTACATAAATGGAAAGTTTTTAAAGGACGTTTTTTAGGGTTTGAAAATT
>CACGZD010000014.1 GCA_902577425.1 uncultured Alphaproteobacteria bacterium
CAATATTAAAAATAGTTTCATTAAGTTTATCATTTACTAAAACATATTTATAATCAATATGATGACTAATTTCTGATAAAGCAAGAGATAATCTCATTTGTATTTCTTTTTTATTATCTCTTCCTCTTTTATTTAATCTTTTTCTTAATTCTTTTTTATTTGGAGGTAATATAAAAAAATCAATAATATCATCCTTAGAATATTTTTTTCTAAGTTTATTAGCTCCCTGCCAATCAATATCAAATAGGATACTTCTATTTTTTTTAAATGAATTAATTACATTTTTATATGGAGAACCATAATAATGATTAAATACTTTAGCAGTTTCAATAAAAAAATGATTTTTTTTTAAATTGTTAAATTCTTTATTAGTTACAAAATAATAATCCTTACCATGTTTTTCATTAATTCTTTTTTGCCTTGTTGTATAAGAAATTGAAAGGTTAATATTTTTACTAGTTTTCAATAATTCTTTGCATATAGTAGTTTTACCCGCGCCTGATGGAGAAGATATAATTATTATTTTATTTAATTTTTTTTCTGTACTCATTTAATCTTTTTCTATGATCTGTAAAATTTTTTGAAAATATATGTTTTTTCTCTAATATATTATAAAAATAAAATAAAAAATCACTTTTAGGGTTTTCTAAAAGAATTCTTATAGTTTCTTCTCCTACATAACAAATCATTTTACTAGGAATACCATCAATAATATAAGTATTTAATGGGTGATTATATTTTAAATCTTTAATATTTAATGGTCTATCTAATTTATATTCTCCTTCAGTTATAGAAGCAATAACACTTGCATCAATTTGAAGTTTCATATTTTTATTTAATCTATTAAGAATAACTGATGATATCAAAGATTTATCATATTTATCTTTTCCTTCTTTTTCAATTAATGATGCGAGAACAAGAATTTTATTTATACCATATTCTTTAATTAGTTTATTATCTAAATATTCTTTAAAAAAATTTTTTTTATAATTGTGTGCAAATAATGTAAAATCATTAAAAGATTTTGAAGAATCTATCAAATAAGTATTAGCAATTAATTGATTATAAGGAATATCGTCTATTTCATTATAATAAGAATGTAAGTATTTATTTAATTGATATTTTTCCCACCCTTCAACAATAGTAATTTTGTAATTATAATTGCTTGTACTAGTAATAATCTTTAAGATTTTTATAATATTAGATTTATTATTAATTGAAAATTTACCATAATTAATGGGTTGATAATATTTGTCAGTAATTAAAATAATAAAATTAAAAAATTTCCTTTCAAAATAATTTTCATTATTTGTAATCTTATCAATTATTAATAATGTAGGTTCTCCTTTTTCAATACTAATAATATTATTATCTAAATTTATATTTTTAAAAAATAATAAAAAAATTAAATATAAAAATATAAATAAAAAACTAAATAGACTTAAATAATAACGCAGTATTTGTGCCTCCAAAACCAAAAGAATTACTTAAAGCTATATTAACATTATAATCAATAGAATTTTTAGGAACTAAATCAACTTTAAAGTTATGAGAAGGATTTTCTAAATTTAAAGTTGCAGGTATAATATTTTTATTGATTGATAATATGGAAAAAATAGCCTCAACGCTTCCAGCAGCCCCTAATAAATGACCTATTGAAGATTTAGTAGAGCTTATCTTTAGTTTTTGATTTTCATTAGTAAATCTCACTATTGCATTTAATTCTATATCGTCCCCCATTAAAGTTGAGGTTCCATGCGCATTTATATAGTCAATATCATCAGAGTTAATTTTTGCCATTTTTAAGGCTTCATTCATAGCTCTAAAACCTCCATCTCCATCTTCAGAGGGAGATGTTATATGATAAGCATCTCCAGACATTCCATAACCAATTAATTCAGCATATATTTTTGCACCTCTTTTTTTTGCATGCTCATATTCTTCTAAAACTAAAATACCTGCGCCCTCACCCATAACAAATCCGTCTCTGTCTTTGTCCCATGGTCTTGATGCTTTTTCAGGATAGTCATTGTATTTAGTTGAAAGACTTCTTGCTGCACAAAAGCCAGCAACCCCTAATTCACAAACTGCGGCCTCAGCTCCACCTGCTATCATTATATCTGCAGCTCCTCTTTTAATCATCTCAGAAGCATCACCTATAGAATGAGCGCCAGTTGCACATGCTGTTACTACTGAATGATTAGGTCCTTTAAAACCATATTTAATAGATATTTGTCCTGACAATAAATTAATTAATGAAGAAGGAATAAAGAAAGGGGAGATTTTCCTGGGGCCTTTTAAATTTAAAGTTATAGATCCATTATATATTGTTTCTAAACCTCCTATACCTGAACCAACTGAAACTCCTGTTCTATCTTTAGATTCATCAGAAAGAACTAATAGATTGGCATCTTCTATTGCTATTTTAGTTGCTATTAATCCATACTGAATAAAACGGTCATTTCTATTGATTTCACGATTATCTAAAAAGTTATTTCTATTTAAGTAGAATTTATCTGTTTCTTCATGAGAAATAAATCCTGCAATTTTACAGCTTAAATTACTTGTATCAAAACTAGTAATTTTTTTAATTCCTGATGTACCTGAAATTAAATTATCCCAGGTATCCTCTAAGTTGTTACCTATAGACGAAATAAGGCCAATGCCTGAAACAACAACTCTTCTCATATCTATTTAAAATTATTTTTTGTTTTGAATAAAATCTATAGCATCCTTAACTGTAAGAATTGTTTCAGCTGCATCATCAGGTATTTCAATATTAAATTTTTCTTCAAATGCCATAACAAGTTCTACAGTATCAAGACTATCAGCACCAAGATCATCAATAAACTTAGATTCAGGCGTTACTTTAGATTCATCAATTCCTAAATGTTCTATTACTATTTGTTTTACGGCAGCTTCTATATCGCTCATATAATCTCCTTTAATATATTATGTTTTTATTAGATTATCCATTAAGTTTATGTCAACAATTATAACATTAAAGCATTAACATCCCACCATTTACATGAAATGATTGACCAGTTATATATGAAGAATAATCAGAAGTTAAAAAAAGAGCTAAATTAGCAACATCTTCTGGAAGTCCAAATTTTTTCATTGGAATTTTGTCCATTATAGAATTCTTTTGATCTACATTTAAAGCATCTGTCATAGGTGATTCGATAAAGCCGGGAGCAATTAAATTAACATTAATATTTCTTTGAGCTACTTCAATAGCTAAAGATTTATACATAGAAATCATACCACCTTTTGAAGCAGTATAATTTGTTTGTCCAGGATTTCCTGAAAATGCAACTACAGAAGTAATACCAAGAATTTTACCTTTTCTACTTTTAATCATATCAGGTAATATACTTTTTATAATATAAAAATTTGATGTTAAATTTATATCAATAACATCTTGCCATTGTTCTTTATTCATTCTTATTAGCAAATTATCTTTTGCTATACCTGCATTATTTATCAAAATATCTATATCTCTATTTTCTTCTCTAATTTTTTTTATGTTATCTGATAATTTATTAATATCAGATAAATCTAGCGAATAATAAAAATGATTGTTACCATAATGACTTTTTAAAATACTTAATTTATCTTGATTAGATGAAGTAATAATTAATTTTGCTCCATTGTTAATAAATTTTTCAACTAAAGTTTTTCCTATTCCTCCTGAAGCACCAGTGATTAACACTTTTTTATTTTTAAAATTAAGTTGCATTTTTTATATTTTCAATATCATTGATACTATTAAAATTTATCAGTTTAAATTTTTTATTTATTCTTTTTATCAATCCTGAAAGAATTTTGCCAGGACCAATTTCTATAATTGTTTCTTCTTTCAAATTTTCTAAAGTTTTTATACTTTCCACCCATCTCACCTTATTTGACATTTGCTTAGAAAGATTTTGGCTTATAATAGAATTGTTATTTGAGCTTTCAGCAGAGTAATTAGAAATAATATTAATATTTGAAGAATTAAATTTTATTTTTTTAATATAATTTAACATTTTTTCTTCAGCTATTTTCATTAAATTTGAATGAAAAGCAGCAGAAACATTTAATAAAATAAATTTTAAAGCACCAGATTCTTTGAAAAATTTTTCTGAATATAATAAATCTTCTTTTTTTCCAGAAATAACAATTTGAATAGGTGAATTATCATTTGCAATTTGAACATTTAATTTATTATCACTAATTATATTTTCTGCTTTTAGACAATCAATGCCTATAATAGCTGCCATACCTGATTGATTTGGCTCATATGCTTTTTGCATTAATTCACCTCTATTCTTTAACAAGTAAGCACAATCCTCAATTGAAATAATTTTTGCTGCACACAAGGCAGAGTATTCTCCAAGAGAATGGCCTAGCATATAATTGATGTCTAAATATTTATTATTAAGTAATCTAAATATTTTATATAAAGATAAAGAAACAGTAAAAATTGCTATTTGAGTATATTGAGTTTCATTTAATAAATTAGAAGGATTATTAAAAATAATATCATCAAGATTAATCTTTGTTAATTCAGATAATAGCTCAAAAGTGTCTTTTACTTCTTGGAAAGAATCATAGAAATCTTTACCCATTCCAGTAATTTGACTGCCTTGGCCGGGAAATACGATAACGGTCATTTTGAACTTGATTTATTTTAAAAATTTAATATAGGCAAGTTTAACTTCACTTAAAGTTAATATTTTAAGTAAACCCAAGGAGTTTATGAATAAATTTGAAGCAGTTATACTTTTTAGTCCTGATTTATCTACCCCCATTATTAATAAAGAAGAAGATAAATTTGGTAAAATAATTGAGAATTTAAAAGGTAAAATACACGAAAAAGAAAATTGGGGCCTGAAAGATCTTAGTTATGCAATTAATAATTATAAAAAAGCATTTTATAAATATTATCAAATTGAAATTCTTGGATCAGAATTAAAAAGTATAAAAAAAAATTTAACTCAAAATGAAAAAATTTTAAGACATTTATTTATAAAAGTTGATGAACATCAAAAATTACCTACAAAAATGAATAATAATGAAGAAAAATAGATCTAATAACAGACAAAGAGATGATAGAAAAAATTCTCCTTTTGAAGAAAGGCGAAGATTTTGTCCATTTAGTCAAAAAAATTCTCCAGAAATAGATTATAAAGATATTAAATTGTTATCTAGATACATATCTGAAAAAGGTAAAATTATACCTAGTAGAATAACTTATGTTTCAAGAAAAAAACAAAAAGAGTTATCAATAGCAATTAAAAGAGCAAGGTTTTTAAGTTTAATGTCTTACACTCAAAAAAATCAATATTAAAATGAAGATAATCTTAACAACCAATATAAAAAAATTAGGAAAAGTAGGAGATCAAGTAATTGTTAAAGATGGATTTGCAAGAAATTTTCTATTTCCAAATAAAATGGCACTTAGAGATACAAAAAATAATTTACTATATTATGAAAAAATAAAAGAAGAAATTACAATTAAAGAAAATGAAAAAAAAGAAAAAGCTCTAAATTTAATTGAAAATATTAAAAAAATAGAAATTAAATTTACTAAAGAAGCAGATGAAAAAGACCAATTGTATGGAGCTATTTCAAAAAAAGAAATAATAAATTTTTTATCTGAAAAAAATATTACCTTATTATCTGACGATATTAAAATATTAAACTCTATCAGGTCTTTGGGTGAGCATACTATTAGTATTAATCCTTATGTAGGTATAGAAGCTAATATAAAAATCTCAGTTCTAAGAAATTAAAATTTATTCACACAATATTAAGAGTTAGTTAAGATATTTCTTTAAAAAATAGGAGTATCCTTTTTATTTAATAAAATTTTTACTTTAAAGCACTTTTATGGCATTAAATATTCATAACATTTCAGATAATAAAGATAAGGATATATTAAATAAATTTGAAAATATTGATGCAGAAACAGCAGTTATCGGTTGCTTATTATGGGATAATCGAACATATGAAAAAATAGCAGATTTTCTAACCGATGATCATTTTGTAAATCCAAGAAATAAAAAAATATTTTCTGTTATAAAACAATTATTAGATAAAAATATTCTTGTTACTCCAATAACTTTAAAAAATTATCTTGAGAATGAAAACGAAGATAATTTTGACCATTTTAAATACTTAAATCAAATTAAAGATGCATCCCCTAGTACGCAAAATGCCTATCAATATGCAAAATTACTATATGATTTAAATATAAAAAGAAATTTAGTAGGAATTGGAAATAATATTATACAAGAGACAATTTCTAATGAAGATGATTTAGAAGGCATAGATTTAATTGAGAATGCTGAAAATGATTTATATAATTTATCTCAGACTGGAAATGCTGATAGAAAACATTCACTTTTTAATGAAGCTTTAAAATCTGCAATAGATGTAATTGATCAATCATATAAAAGAGATGGTAAAATAGCAGGCCTAGCAACGGGAATAAAAGACTTAGATAAAAAACTTGGTGGTTTGCATAATTCTGATTTAATAATAATTGCTGGCAGACCTTCTATGGGAAAAACAGCGTTAGGAACTAATATAGCATTTAATGCTGCAAAAAATTTTAAAGAAAAAGAAGATGAGTTTGGAGTTAAAAAAACTGTAGATGGAGGTAAAATAGCATTTTTTTCTTTAGAGATGTCAGCAGAACAACTTGCAACAAGAATTTTAGCTCAAGAGTCTAAAATAAGTAGCGATAAAATGCGTAAAGCCGAGCTAAATAAGGAGGATTTTAAAAAAATTGCTAAAATTAGTTCAGAACTTGAAAATTTAAATCTGGTTATTGATGACAATCCTTTGTTAACAATACCTTCTTTAAGAGCTAGAGCTAGAAGATTGAAGAGGATTTTTGATATTGATTTAATAATTATTGATTATTTACAATTAATGTCAGGGTCTTCAAATGTTAGAAATGACGGAAGGGTTCAAGAAATATCTGAAATAACAAGAGGTTTAAAAGCTGTTGCTAAAGAATTAAATATTCCGATAATTGCATTATCTCAATTATCAAGACAAGTTGAACAAAGAGAGGATAAAAGACCTCAACTTGCAGATTTAAGAGAAAGTGGAACTATAGAGCAAGACTCTGATGTAGTTATGTTTATTTTTAGAGAAAGTTATTATTTAGAAAGAATGCAACCTATTAAGAAGCCAGAAGAAAGTGATGATAAATATAATGAAAGACATGCTAGGTGGAGAGAATTATGTGAAAATAGTTATAATAAGGCTGAATTAATCATTGCAAAGCAAAGACATGGGCCAATAGGAACTATACAAACACATTTTGATCCAAATTATACAAGATTCAGTGACTTAAGTAGAACGGATTATGATAATATTATGGAATGATTAATCCAAATGCAATTTTAGAAATAAATAGCAAAAACTTAATAAAAAATTATGAAACAATATCCAAATATACAAAAAAAAGTTTAACCGGAGCTGTTATTAAAGCTAATGCGTATGGCTTAGGTGATATTGAGATATATAAAAACCTTTATAAAGCTGGATGTAGAAATTTTTTTTTGGCAACATTAAATGAAGCAATAAATATAAGAAAAAAATACTTGAAAAGTAATATCTATGTTCTTAATGGTCTTGAAAATAACAAAATATCAAAATTTTATCACTATAATGTTATTCCTATTATTAACTCTATAGAAGAATTAGAATTATATTTTAAAAATAAATACTATGATAAAAATAAAAAAATTGGAATACAAATAGATACTGGCCTTAATAGATTAGGCATACAAATAAAAGAATTAATCAATAAAGATTTAAAAAACATCAATTTATTTATATTAGTGAGTCATTTTTCAAGTTCTGAAGAAATATCTAATATTTATAATTTTTTACAAAATAAGAAATTTAAAACAGTTTTTAATCTATTTAAATCTATCAAATATATAAGTTTATCAAACTCAGCAGGTATTTTAAATAACAAAGAATTTCATTATAATTTAACTAGACCTGGGATTTTTCTTTATGGAGGATATCAGAATAAAAAATTAAAAAAAATTTTAAAAATAAAATCAGTAATAAAATTAAAAGCAAAAATTTTACAAATTAAAGAAATTGGAGCTAATGAATATATTGGTTATAATCAAACATATAAGACAAAAAAAACAATAAAAGTTGCTATATTAGGAATAGGTTACGGTGATGGAATATTTAGAATTTTAAGTAATAAAGGCAAAGTATACTTTAAAAAGAAATCATTTAGAATCATTGGTAGAATCTCTATGGATTCAATGACAATAAATATAACAAATTGTAAACACAAATTATGTGTAGGTGAGTATATGGAAATTATTAATGAAGATAATGATATAGAAAAAATAGCCAAAGAATGTGGAACTATTAGTAGAGAAATTTTAACATCAATATCACAAAGAGTAATAAGGCGATATTTATAATTTATTTTATGAACTATTTTTTGAAAATACTTATATCTATTTTTGCACTACTATTAATAATTATATCCGTATATTTTACTTTTAATATTAAACTAGATGCTTCTTCAGATACTTTAATTTTAAAAAATGATAAGACTTTTGAATATTTTGAATATTATAACAATATTTTTCACTCTAAAAATTTTTTAATTCTAGCAGTAAAAAGTGATAAAAATATTGATGAAAATTATTTACAAAAAATACAAAAGTTAAATGAAAAGATTAAAAATTTAAAGAATGTTGAATCTACATTAACAATTTTAGATGCTCCAATTTTACTATCAAATAATATCACATTATCTGAACTTGCAAATAG
>CACGZD010000015.1 GCA_902577425.1 uncultured Alphaproteobacteria bacterium
TTTTTTTGCATAAATGATAACCAATAAAACCTGCACAACCTGTAATTAAATAATGCATATAAATTATTTAATTTACTGGCATTTTAAATTCAGGTCCTGATTGAATACTTTTGGGCCATCTACTTGTAATAGTTTTCAATTTTGTATAAAAATGAATGCCTTCCATTCCATGAACTGCATGATCTCCAAATAAAGATTGTTTCCAGCCTCCAAAACTATGAAATGCCATAGGTACAGGTATAGGTACATTAACCCCCACCATTCCAATTTTTGAATTTGTTGTAAAATGTCTGGATACTTCACCGTCAGAAGTATAGATACTCGTACCATTGCCGTACTGATGATCATTAACTAAATTTAAAGCCTCGTCATAATCTTTAGCTCTAATAACACTTACTACAGGTCCAAAAATTTCCTCTTTATATATTGTCATATCTTTAGTCACATTATCAAATAGTGTTGGACCAACAAAATAGCCATTTTCATATCCTTGAATTTTATAGTTTCTTCCATCTTCTACAAGTTTAGCTCCCTCTTTAACTCCCAAAGATATATAGTTTTCTATTTTATCTTTATGGTCCTTAGATATAACTGGGCCCATATCAGAGTCTATATCCGTCCAAGGAGCTACTTTTAGTTTTTGAGCTTCGGAATGTACTTTTTTTACTAAATCATCCGCAATATCTCCAACTGCAACGGCAACAGATATAGCCATACATCTTTCTCCAGCTGAACCATAACCCGCACCAATTATACCATCTACAGCTTGATCTAAGTTTGCATCTGGCATAACAACTAAGTGATTTTTTGCGCCCCCTAAGGCTTGGACTCTCTTTCCATACTTAGCTGATTGCTGATATATATATTTTGCGACAGGTGTAGAACCAACAAAACTAACAGAGGATATTTGATCACTTTTTAAAATTAAATCAACAACCTCTTTATCGCCTTGAATTACATTAAATACACCATCAGGAAGTCCAGCTTCAGTAAACAATTCTGCTAAACGAATTGAGCAAGATGGATCTTTTTCTGAAGGCTTTAATATAAATGAATTACCGCAGGCAATAGAAATTGGATACATCCACATTGGAACCATTGCTGGAAAATTAAAAGGTGTTATTCCAGCACAAATCCCTAAAGGCTGTCTAATTGACCAAGAGTCAATGTTTGTACCTACATTTGCTGAAAATTCACCTTTTAAAAGATGAGGTATACCACATGCAAACTCTACAACTTCTAATCCTCTAGTTACTGATCCTTTTGCGTCTGCTAAAGTTTTTCCATGTTCTTTTGAAACAATTTCAGCAAGTTCATCTATATTTTTTTCGATTAATGTTTTGTAATTAGATAGAATTCTAGATCTTTTAAGAGGTGTTGTTTTAGCCCACTCTATTTGACTTTTCCTAGAACTATTTAATATTGTTTCAAAATCATCATTAGAGGACATAACAACTTTTGCAATTTCTTCACCAGTAGATGGATCTTGAACAGGAAGTTCATTTTTTGAAATAGAAAAGGAATTTCCATTAACATAATTATGAATTTTTTTCATTTTGCCTCCTATTTATCAGTAATAAATTTCTAGAATATACTATAATTCCTATAGCTTGTGCTAACATAAATGGGAAGCTTCCTATGTGATGAGCATAAATCAAAGTTATGATCCCTCCTAAGAGACTACACCACCAAAAAGCAATAGGGATAGTGCTTTTTTTTGATTTTTCAGATGAAAGCCATTGAATGATCCACCTGCTAAAAAAAATAAGTTGACCAATAGTTCCAAAAGAAATCCATAAAAATTCAGTGTAGCTGAGATTATTTAATCCTAGTATTTCTAATATATACCCCATGTTAAATTTTATTTTTTAAAATTTTTTTAACTTTTATGATGTCTCTTATACCTACAAAGAGTCGATTCATAGTTCCATATTTTGAAATTCCATGATTTCTCTTTCTATGATTAACATCAACAAATAAAGTTTTATGACCATAACCTTTAAATAAAGCGGGTAAAAATCTATGAACACCATCAAAAAAAGGAAAGGATAGAAATATCTTTTTATCAAATACTTTTAATGCACAACCTGTGTCATCACACTCATCATTTAAAATTCTTGATCTTATAAAGTTAGCAATTTTAGATGAAATTATTTTAGTAAAATTATCTTTTCTATTTCTTCTTATTCCGCCAATTAATTTAATATCTTCATTAAAAGTATATATCTTAAAAAGTTTTGGAATATCAGCAGGATCATTTTGACCATCGCCATCTAAGGTTATAATTATATTGTGTGAAGATTTTTTTATTCCTTCATGAATAGAATAACTTTGACCTCTATTTTCAGTATTATTTATAACTTTAATACTATTAATAGATAAGTTATTAATCATAAGGCTAGTATTATCTGTACTAGCGTCATTGACCAATATTATTTCATAATTTTTATAATTTGATAAATTGGTTATTATTTCATTTAAAAGAAATTTTATATTTTTTGACTCATTAAATAGAGGTATGACCAATGAAAACATGATTTACTTTTATCTGTTTTGATTTTTATATGAAAAAAAAAATCCTGGCAACGACCTACTCTTCCATATCTTAAGATAAAGTACCATCGGCGCTAACAGCTTTCACGTTCGAGTTCGGGATGGAATCGGGTGTTTATCTGTTGCTATTGTCACCAGGAAACTAATAAGTATAAAACTTTTCTCTGTACGATTATTGTAATCAAGCCAATCGAGTTATTAGTATTGGTTAGCTTCATGTATTACTACACTTCTACATCCAACCTATCAACGTGGTGGTCTTCCACGGCTCTGATGGGGAAATCTAGTATTCAGGTGGGTTTCCCGCTTAGATGCTTTCAGCGGTTATCCTGTCCGTACATAGCTACCCAGCGGTGCTCCTGGCGGAACAACTGGTACACCAGAGGTACGTTCATCCCGGTCCTCTCGTACTAGGGACAAATCCTGTCAAATTTCCAACTCGTATAGCAGATAGGGACCGAACTGTCTCACGACGTTCTGAACCCAGCTCACGTACCACTTTAATTGGCGAACAGCCAAACCCTTGGGACCTTCTCCAGCCCCAGGATGTGATGAGCCGACATCGAGGTGCCAAACACCCCCGTCGATATGGACTCTTGGGGGGTATCAGCCTGTTATCCCCGGCGTACCTTTTATCCGTTGAGCGATGGCCCTTCCACTTGGAACCACCGGATCACTATGACCGTCTTTCGACTCTGCTCGACATGTACGTCTCGCAGTCAGGCAGGCTTATGCCATTGCACTCTAAAGCTGATTTCCGACCAGCCTGAGCCTACCATCGCGCGCCTCCGTTACTCTTTGGGAGGCGACCGCCCCAGTCAAACTACCCACCATACAGGGTCCCACATCCAGATAATGGATGTTGGTTAGATATCAAAAAATTAAAGGGTGGTGTTTCATCTTTTGACTCCACAAAAGCTAGCGCTCTTGCTTCAAAGTCTACCACCTAGCCTACACATTAATTTCCTAATACCACTGTAAAGCTATAGTAAAGGTGCACGGGGTCTTTCCGTCTAACTACACGTACTCCGCATCTTCACGGAGAATTCAATTTCGCTGAGTTGATGTTGGAGACAGCGGAGAAATCGTTACGCCATTCATGCGGGTCAGAACTTACCTGACAAGGAATTTCGCTACCTTAGGACCGTTATAGTTACGGCCGCCGTTCACCGGGGCTTCACTTTAGAGCTTGCACTCCACCGTTTAACCTTCCGGCACCGGGCAGGCGTCAGTCCCTATACATCGTCTTACGACTTAGCAGAGACCTGTGTTTTTGATAAACAGTCGCTTCTCCCTATTCTGTGCCACCAATCTTTAGTTGCCTAAAAATTGGTCCCTTTTATTCCGAAGTTACAAGGGCATTTTGCCGAGTTCCTTCAACATCATTCTCTCAAGCGCCTTGGTATATTCTACCTTCCTACCTGTGTCGGTTTACGGTACGATCTATATGCTATGGCTATTTCCAGGAACCACTTCACTGCATTTTCAATCCAATAAGAAAATACAATTTACATGATCCGTCAACTCATAGCAGGTACAGGAATATTAACCTGTTTCCCATCGACTACGCATTTCTGCCTCGCCTTAGGGGTCGACTAACCCTGCGCAGATTAGCTTTACGCAGGAAACCTTAGGATTTCGGCGAGAGTGTCTCTCACACTCTTTATCGCTACTCATGTCAGCATTCGCACTTCTGATACCTCCAGCATTTCTTTCGAAATACCTTCAGCGGCTTACAGAACGCTCCGCTACCCCTTATAATTATCGCAATAATTATAAAGTCACAGTTTCGGCAAATGGCTTGAGCCCCGGTACATCTTCGTCGCGGAAAGTCTTAATTAGAACAGTGAGCTGTTACGCTATCTTTAAAGGATGGCTGCTTCTAAGCCAACCTCCTGCCTGTCTTGAACTTTCTACATACTTTCCCACTTAGCCATTATTTAGGGGCCTTAACTGGTGATCTGGGCTGTTTCCCTCTCGACTATAGACCTTAGCACCTATAGTCTGTCTGCTGTGCAGAAATTGATGGTATTCAGAGTTTAGTTAGGTTTGGTAGGAATCGCTTCCCCCTAGCCCATCTAGTGCTTTACCCCCAACAACATTAACACAACGCACTACCTAAATAGTTTTCGCGGAGAACTAGCTATAGCGGAATTTGGTTGGCCTTTCACCCCTTATCACAAGTCATCCAAAGACTTTTCAACGTCTCCTGGTTCGGTCCTCCGACATATGTTACTACATCTTCAACCTGCTCATAATAAGCTCATCCCGCTTCGAGTCTAATCCGTACAACTAAACGCCCTATTAAGACTTGGTTTCCCTACGCCTACACCTGATGGCTTAAGCTTGCTGCACAGACTAAGTCGCTGACCCATTATACAAAAGGTATGCCATCACTCCATAAAGAAGCTCTGACTGCTTGTAGGCATTCGGTTTCAGATACTATTTCATTCCCCCTATCGGGGTGCTTTTCACCTTTCCCTCACGGTACTAGTTCACTATCGGTCATTAAGGAGTATTTAGGCTTGGGAAGTGGTCTCCCCATATTCAGACAAAATTTCACGTGTTCCGCCCTACTCGAGAATAATAATACTTTTTACCTATACGGGACTATCACCCACTATGGTCTAACTTTCCAGAAAGTTCTAGTTATTATATTGTTATTACTGGCCTGGTCCGCGTTCGCTCGTCACTACTAACGGAATAGATTTCTTTTCCTCTAGCTACTAAGATATTTCAATTCACTAGGTTTGCTCTTATTTACTATGTATTCATAAATAAGTGACTCAATAGAGCCGGGTTTCCCCATTCGGAGACCTAAGGATCAAAGTGTGTTGACAACTCCCCTTAGATTATCGCAGCCTGCCGCGTCCTTCATCGCCTCTTAATGCCAAGGCATCCACTAAATGCCCTTTTGCGCTTGATTGCAATTACGTACAGAGAAAAATTTTATGTACGTATTTTTAATCAAAATAAAAATTATTTGATCAGTTATTAATTAGTTATAAAATTCATATTCACATCTTCAAAGAACAAATAAGATAATTAACTAGAATGGTGGAGGATAGCGGGATCGAACCGCTGACCTCCTGAATGCAAATCAGGCGCTCTCCCAGCTGAGCTAATCCCCCAATAAAATTGTGGTGGGCCGAGGAAGACTTGAACTTCCGACCTCACGCTTATCAAGCGCGCGCTCTAACCAACTGAGCTACCGGCCCAGTTAAATTAAGGAAACACCTAGCACTAGCTAATATAAATAAAGAGATACATAGACAACAACCCGGATAATTAGCGAACTAATTATCAATATCCTTAGAAAGGAGGTGATCCATCCGCAGGTTCCCCTACGGATACCTTGTTACGACTTCGTCCCAGTCACTGATCCTACCGTGGACGGCTGCCTCCTTGCGGTTAGCGCACCGGCTTAAGGTAGAACCAATTCCCATGACGTGACGGGCGGTGTGTACAAGGCCCGAGAACGTATTCACCGTAGCATGCTGATCTACGATTACTAGCGATTCCAACTTCATGGACTCGAGTTGCAGAGTCCAATCTGAACTGAGATGGCTTTTTGGGATTAGCTTTGTCTCGCGACATAGCTGCCCACTGTCACCACCATTGTAGCACGTGTGTAGCCCAGACCGTAAGGGCCATGAGGACTTGACGTCATCCCCGCCTTCCTCCAGCTTATCACCGGCAGTTTCTTTAGAGTGCCCAGCTTAACCTGCTGGCAACTAAAGATGAGGGTTGCGCTCGTTGCGGGACTTAACCCAACATCTCACGACACGAGCTGACGACAGCCATGCAGCACCTGTGTGTATGCCAGCCGAACTGAAGAATTACGATTCTGTAATTCAAACATACCATGTCAAGGTCTGGTAAGGTTCTTCGCGTTGCTTCGAATTAAACCACATGCTCCACCGCTTGTGCGGGCCCCCGTCAATTTATTTGAGTTTTAATCTTGCGACCGTACTTCCCAGGCGGAGTGCTTAATGCGTTAGCTTCGACACTGAATCTATTGACCCAGCGACTAGCACTCATCGTTTACTGCGTGGACTACCAGGGTATCTAATCCTGTTTGCTACCCACGCTTTCGTATCTCAGCGTCAAAAATGGCCCAGTTAGTCGCCTTCGCCACTGGTATTCTTTCCAATATCTACGAATTTCACCTCTACACTGGAAATTCTACTAACCCCTACCAAATTCTAGATCACTAGTTTTAAATGCAGTTCCTAGGTTAAGCCCAGGGATTTCACATCTAACTTTTTGATCCGCCTACATACGCTTTACGCCCAGTAATTCCGAACAACGCTAGCCCCCTCCGTATTACCGCGGCTGCTGGCACGGAGTTAGCCGGAGCTTCTTCTTCAATTAATGTCATTATCTTCATTGATGAAAGAGTTTTACAACCCGAAGGCCTTCTTCACTCACGCGGCATTGCTGGATCAGGGTTTCCCCCATTGTCCAATATTCCCGACTGCTGCCTCCCGTAGGAGTCTGGGCCGTGTCTCAGTCCCAGTGTGGCTGATCATCCTCTCAAATCAGCTATAGATCGTAGCCTTGGTGGAGCAGTTACCTCACCAACAAGCTAATCTAGTGCGGGCTCATCTAAAGGCAATAAATCTTTCTCCTTGCGGACACATCCGGTATTAGCTACAGTTTCCCGCAGTTATTCCGAACCTTTAGGTAGATTCCCACATGTTACTCACCCGTGCGCCACTAAGTCCGAAGACTTCGTTCGACTTGCATGTCTTAGGCATGCCGCCAGCGTTCGTTCTGAGCCATAATCAAACTCTTAAGTTAAGTAAATTAGACATAAGTCTAAAATTTACGGAACGACCGTACTTGCGGAACACTTTATGTAGTAAATACATAAGTATCTATTGATACGTATTCCACAAATGATCGTAATAATTTAATTACGAATTGTTGCCTACGTATCTCTTTATTATCTTATTAACATTTCAAAGAGCGTAGTTTTCCCCCTCATTTTACATAGTAAAAAAAAGAGGAGAACACTTTTCTTCCGAAAAGAATTAAGGCCTATACTAGGTTAAAAAAACCTTGTCAAACCATAAAAAAAATATTTTTTTCTAAGAATTCTGGGGATAATTTCTTAAAGAAATAATTAATTTATAAATTAGAGAGAATCTCAAAATATAATTGGTTGCGGGGGTAGGATTTGAACCTACGACCTTCAGGTTATGAGCCTGACGAGCTACCGGGCTGCTCCACCCCGCGAAATAAAAATCAATTACTATTAAAATGTAAAAATTACAAGAAATGATTATTATAAAAAAAATTATAAATTTGTATATATTTTATTTTTGTCTTTAAGAGATATAAAGGATCAATTAATGCCTAGTTTTGATTTTAAAAATAAGATTGCTTTTGGTGGTCAAAAAACTTTAAACAATAAAAATATTGATCTCAGAATAAATCAAATTAATAAAAATTTCCGTTTGCACACTTGTTATTTTTATAAAGAAGCCTTAAAAGTTATTAAAAAAGCTTCTGAAGAAATTAAGCTTACTCCAAAATTAACAACTAAAGTATATTTTAATTATGTAATTAAAAATCACTACGATACTGTATTATATCAAATGATACGTATTTGTGAAAAAATAAAATTTGTTCCAAAAGAATGGCATGTGCAAATTTGTTGCAACCCAAACATTAATGATTTTGACAAACATTATAATGAATTTCAAGAACGTGCAGAGAAAACATTTAATACAAATATAAAATTTTTTATTGAATCTTGTAATCTCTGGGAACAAAATACTATTAAAATTTTAGAGTCTAAAAAATTATATGGCTCTGTGTTTTCTCTAAATAAT
>CACGZD010000016.1 GCA_902577425.1 uncultured Alphaproteobacteria bacterium
CAGCAATTTTCTCTGCTGCTGGCGATAGCGTAACTGTTATCGGTACTGCTCAAGCATCAGATGAAACTGATACTGAATTTAAAGAGAAAATTCAACGTAATGTAGAGCATCTTGAAATTATTAAGGACTACAAAAAACTTGATGGCACAACATCTATCTGGACATCAGAGGATTTTACTGCTATTGATGCAGCTATAGTTAGTGGTAAAAAACTCTATTAAATTATGAATTTACAAGAAAGACTACAACAACTTGCTCAACAAAGAGAGCAGTTATGGATTGCTTTACATGAGACTAATGGAGCGATGAAGATTCTTGAACAGCAGATCCTTGAGACTCAAGCTGCACCCGAATCAACCCAGCCATCAGATATAAAGGCATCAAAGCAACCAGAAGAAACAGGGTTGTCAAAGTCAAAGGCATAACCAACATTCTTAAAATTTGTTTCAGCATTATGTTCCAAAAAATTTGTCAGATAGCTTCATTGTTGTCGTTATTTCTTACCTTGTCAATGTTAGGCGGTTCGTATTACGCCTTCAGATTTGTTACCAGTGAACAGTTCAAGGCAAGGGTTATGAATGAAATTCTTGATAACGTATCTGGAATGATGCCCAAAGTTTTAGACCAAGAGTTGCCAAAGGTAACAGGCCCATCTATGCCTATTATCAAATGAAATGTTATTGGTGCGATAATGAATTGATTTGGGGTGGTGATATTGATATAGATGAGTCTATGCCAACTTATCCAGAGTTTTCGGTAATGACTAATTTATCTTGTTCTAAATGTTTTTCAGAAGTAGAAGTATTAAAAAAAAGAGATGCATTTGACTAATGATTTTTGGTTTTATAAAAAAACTATTAAAATATTATGTAGATAAACTTGTGTCTTGGTTAAGAGTAAAAAAACTACAATTTGAATTAGATGATGAGATAAAAAAATACCACGAAGAATTAGATAAAAAAGTGAAAAAACCAAAAATTGTAGAAAAAGGTACATTTGGAGAAGATGGCTGGTCTATTTCTATAGGAGATATAAAAGATGGAAATACCAAAGATTAATATAAACAAAGTTGAAATACACGAAATACCAATATGGAAAACTGACGTACCAATATTAAATAATATAAGTAAACCTATAGTTGATATTCCTGGTTGTGTAAGAGTACATAGAAATAATCTTACAAGTCTCATTGATAGTGATAAAGATGAATACGGTACATATACAGAATGTGGTAACTTCAGTATTCCTAGTTTTGAACCTTTGCAGTATAACCCCAACGAATTTGTATATACACAATCAGAAACCCCCCAAAATCAAGAGCAAGAATTTGTCCAGCCTACAGTAGAGCCTCCAAAATACGAACCAAAAAAGAAAAAAGATGATCCGCTTTTTGTTGCCTGTCCTGGCAAAAAAGACCAAAGAGTAGGCGATTATCGTAACGAATTTAAACTGGAACGTGTCATTGGGCATGAAAGAAGCGAAGATGGTACTGAATGTATAACCTTGTATGAAAGTACTAAATTCATCGAGCAGTACATACCGAATCCTCCACAGCTTGTTAGCACTGCTGTTATTGCTACTGTTGCTGCCTCTACTCCATTATTGCTTAATCTTGTCAAACCCTTAGTAAAAAATATTATAAAAAAACTTACAAAAAAGAAAGATAAGGTAGAATAGTATTAGGCAAGTAGACACCCGTAGCTTGTCTATAGCAACCAGACCCATTATCAAATCGTTAAATCGGTCACTGCTCTGTTGGAGCGTCAGTTGCTTTTAAATTTATGAGTATGTGGGATAACTTGATTTGGAGGCGGTTGAACAACAACTCCTTCACATAATTTTGTAAAGTTACTCTTAGGATCGAAATATATTCCCTTTAACATTAACTCTCCACAATTTTTCAATCTTGCAATTTCATAGTTGAGCAACTTTGCATTTAGTTCTTGTTTTTGTAAATTTATTTGTGTGTTAGCTGCATCTAAACAGGAATCTTGAAATCTATTATCTAACGGAATATTAAATGTAAGTGCAAATCCAAAGTTGAGTCCTAAAGAATCCTTATTACCGCTATAGTTTTCTTGGTAGTAAAGTACATTTCCTGGATTATCGGGCACTCCATCATCATTTGCGTCTGTTGGATCATAAACAGGTGTGTGATAAATGTAATCCTGTGGTCGCTTTTGGTTGAACGATGTAGTGACAAATGGGCTTACTGTCATTTGTGGTCCAGAACATTTAATATTATTTCCGTATGTATTTTCTACCATCGGACCTCCTAAAACTTGAGTCGCAAAGTTTGAAACCGATCCAGAAGCCGATGCACTTGGAGCAGCCGTATTACTTGTGTTAGCTAGTACAGGATTTCCTAATAAACTTATTGCGAGAAGATAGTTGTGGTATCTGTGACGCTTGTACTTTGAATGGTGCGAGTTATGTCGGTGACAGACTCCAACGAAGGTCCTTGATATACTTCTGTAAATTGAAAAGCATCTCCAGGATTTGATTGAGTCCAATTTGGTCTTTGATCTAGATTTAATCCCTGCCATGTATGTGTAGTTCCGTTTATAGTTTCACTAACTGAGGTAGCTGCTGGAGTAATAGAAGATCCGTCATGCTGAATCCCTGATCCTGTGACGGAGTAGAGAAACCCAGAATTATATTCTGTTGTTCGTATAGTCTCTGTAATATTTGTGGTAGTTTCGGTTCGGCTGGTGGAACTACCCTGCGTAAAATTAGGTATAACTGGCACAGCGTAACAAGGAGCAGATATAACAAAGCCAAGAAGAAGAAGCCTCCTCATTCGATAGTAAGATCAACGACAAACTGACCTGTCATCACGATACCCGTTCCTGTTCCTGGTGTCATCGTTATAGTGTGATTATCTATTGCTACTGCTGCTGTTCCTACACTACCAGCACTTGTAGATGTTAAGTCACTGAAGTTTGGCACAGTACCTACTGTAACTGCACTACCTGGTGTGGCATCTCCTTCCACATAGGATTGTGCGAAACTAAACGCTTCACCACTGGTCGCTTGCGTGGCAGAGGGAAACGAAATACTCGGAACCCCCGAAGTCACAGATCCGAAACCGCCTATTGTAGCTGCTGAGTTAGAATCTACAGTTGTTACATTATTACCACTTATGCTATATGACGAACCAATCTTATCAGCCGTACTAGCTGCTGAAAGAGATTCAAACTTTACACTAGAAGATATGTTGTGGGTCATGTCCGCATAAGCTGGTGCGGATACAAGAAATATAAAAGGTAGTAGTCTTTTCATTTGATACCTACTTTGTTTTTACTATTATCTATTATTTTAGGACCATTACTGTTATTTGTGCCACTTTTCTTGTTTCCTACGCTTATTCCATAGCTACCTAGCACTCCACTGACGAGTCCAGCAGTAAACGCTCCATCAATCCTTACCCTACCCATGTACCCCAAAGTCATCATTGATAAACTCCAGGTCAAAATCAGAAACCTAATCGCATGACCAAAGAGTTCACCCCATTCAATACCTTCCTTCTCTTCTTTCTCTTCAGCCATAATAAAAAAAGCTGCTTGTGGGTATCTCTAAGCATTGACCACTGCTTAACAAACAGCCATGTGCCAAATGTAGCAATTATTGGTATGTTTGGAAAGTAACACATAAAAAAACTATGGTAAAAATTCTAAAACCTATCCTTCTAATCTTTATTAAATCCAAAGCAATGAAGAGATTAGTAATTGATCTGTTGAAAGCATTAGCAAAACAAACAGATAATACGATAGACGATCAGGCGGTTGAATTTATTGAAGCCAGAATGTTCCCAGGTTCTACTACTGGACTTCAGTAAATGAAAATAACTAAATTCCTCAACATAAATATAGAACCAGCACCTCCTGAATTGGAACTGGAAATTGAAATGCAATGCAGGGAAATAATGAAGGCTGATGATTTGGTTGATATAAAAAGATATTGCACTCACCTAGTCAGAAAAAAATTTGATCAGGATATTTTTATGGCCTCAATATTAAACAGGCTTATAGAACTGGAAGCAAATCGTGTTGTAACAGAAATGAGAAAAGAAAAACCTAAAGCTAAACATCCTTTGAAGAAGTTTTTTCGTATTCCTTAAGTTCTTCTTTTGTAAAATCTTTTACCAACATTTTTTCAATCTTATCAATTTCAAAATTAAACTTAAGGATTGATGTTTTGATGTGTTCAGTAATCCATTCACCATCTTTACTTACGACCTGTGCCTTATTTCTTTCATTGATGAACACATAATGATCCTGTCCTTTTAACTGAACATCTAGTAGGTTTCTTTCTAAGTTTTTACGTCTTATCTCTTTCAACGCTCTCAGCTTTTTTGAATCACTCATTTTCCAGTTCCTGTATCCTTTTCTTTATAGCATCATATCTTACACAATATTCCTTATTTTCTATACCTTCAAACCAGTATTTTTTCTGTAATTCTGCAAGCTGGTCATAATAATTTTTTATCAGGTCTTTATTTTTCATTTAACTCATATTTGGTAATCAATGCGTCTACAACATCTTTTGGTAATACTTTTTTTAAAAGAGGATCAGACCATCCGCCAGGCGGTAGCTGCACTAACTGGCTGAACATATCTTCACCTTTTCGTTGCCAACAAATTTCCCATAAAATAGCCCCACCAAGCATTATTTCAGTGTTGGGAGATGCAAAGACTTTCATTTTTTGCTCCATAATTTTATAAGAAGTTCAAGTTCAGCAGCCCTTTTCTTGGCTGCTGCGATTTTTTCGGCTGTTGTCATTAGTACCCTAATTTCGCTTTTTTAATGGCTTGTTTACATTTTTCTGGGTTATATGAAATCCCCCTACCAACTGTTCGTATCCAATGTATGCCTTCTTTTAAAACTCCTTTTTTTCGATA
Source organism: uncultured Alphaproteobacteria bacterium (assembly GCA_902577425.1). Lineage (GTDB taxonomy): Bacteria > Pseudomonadota > Alphaproteobacteria > HIMB59 > MarineAlpha5-Bin3. Next base: position 4,902 of record CACGZD010000016.1, read on the forward strand.
ATGAACTAAAGAAGTTTCAGATTTTAAGCCCATCATATCAGCAGCAGTTAATTGTTGATAAAAACCTTTGCTTGCGTAATATCTTCTTTTATAAGGGTCGTTGGGATCGCTTTTTGGTTTGTCTTTATCCTTTTCCATTGCTACAGCAATTTTGTCATGTAGTTTTAAAAGTTCTTTTATTAAAGGATTATCTTCAAATTTACATTTAGAGCATTTATCAGCATTAGATATTGATTGAAGTAATCCTACTTTGATGTGTCTCCATTCTCGATCTTTTAAATCAATTTTCATAATAAATAAGTTGGGGTCTTACATGAACTCTTCCAGAACAATGCCCCATATAAAATTAAGCCCTCGGTGCTATCGTGCCACGGCCATCAACCCATTCTTCCTCAGAATGTGGATCAATAGACCACTGGCTGCCGAATATGGTAAATCCAGGGATTTCTTCATAGTCTGTTCTAGAGCTATACTTCCTGATGGTGGATCCTCCAGGAGTATCGCAGGCATCAGCTTGAGCAATAAGCCACTTGGCTGCCTTTCTTGCCTCTTCTGGAGTGTAGTCAATCAATAAATAACGGTCACAATCGTTTCCGCTTTTTTTCTTTCTGTTTGCAATGAATTTGAAACGTGCTGTAAATGCTGATTCCATTTGAATAAGTTAGTTAGGGTTGTTAGTTTTGTTCTGCCAATCCTCAATATCTTCTCGGTTGTACCGAATAGTGTTATTGAGGATGACAGTCCATTTCGGGCCACTGGGATGACCCTTGCGAGTTTTGGTTCGCCAAAGTCGCACAGTTTGAGGTTTTACACCAAGCTCTTCAGCTAATTGATCTGATGTGATCAGTTCATTCATGAATCCTCCTTCTCTAAGATAAGTGTCAGTAATCCATCTCTTTGATCTTCACTAATAGTATTAGCTTCATATCGTTTGGAAATGTTTTTCTTTAATATTCCCAGCTTGGTTTTATTAGCTGGTTTATTAATAAAGGCTTCACATTCTTTGATGAACTTATCACTTTCGGATCTATCAATCGGTTTATCACTGGAGGCGGTAGCTGGTTTGCTGTCCTCAGTTTTAGACCATGCCTTGTCTTTATCATATAAAGACAGGCCAAATTGATTTCCAAAACTCATCAATGCACGTTTTTTTGCATCAGTTTCGGCTTCCTTGATCGCTGATTCATGATTGATGCCAATACCTTGTTTTGTGTTGCCATGCCCCGCACCAGTACCTTCTCTGACGATATTGCCAACTGTTATTCTGACCTTTGCTGTATAAGTAACATTGTCTGGTTCTGAATTAACACAGGTTGTTTCAATAGTTTCGCAAGACCAGCCATCAAAACCGAATATACGATTGGCCTCGTTTATAACGTGCCATCCTTCGACATAAGATAGCTGCAATGTACCATCTCTGTTGCCATCTCTTGTCTCTACATTTTTTTTGTCAATAGGTTGTTGTAGCAACTCAACCTGTTTTTCTGTAAAACTCATTTTTCTAAAGGGGTTGAAAATGCCCATCGGGGCAGTGATAACGATTGAACTCCTGTTTGACACCAGCTTGGCCAATCATCAAGCAGGCGACATTCAGCGATCTTGTCTAAAGCTTCCCTGGACAGCTTTTCACCTTCTTTCAAGGCATCATCATCAAGTTCCCATAACCCGACATCAAATGGATATTCAGATTGCACCACAAGAAAGATAAATCTCTTTGCTGATGGAATACCATTGAGATAATGTTTCGCCTGCAAATGATAGGTGAAATTTGCCACTGCCTTTGCAAAGTCTCTAGGGTTTGCTCCTGATCTACTGGTTTTTAAATCAACAATAATATCTTTGTTAAGCCAATCAGGTCGGCACTTACAGGTCAAGCCAGAAGCCTTGTCATCCCACCAGTATGATTTCTCTGCAATACCAAAACTAAGTAACTTCTTGGCATGAGGTTCTGCAAAAACCGCATCTCTCATCTTGATTGCATTTTCCATATCAGCTTCAGTGACAGCCGTAAGACCTTTTGCTTCAGCTTCTTTTGCCTCCTCTTTTCCTTTTTTGGTTGTCCTGGATGATACCGCAACAAATCTTTTTGTCAGTTCATCAGGTTCTAAAACCGCACAATGGGTCAATGTTCCAAGAAGCATGGCACTTGTCGGTTTATGTTCTGGCCTATTAGGATTTAGAAAAGAGTTCCAATAAGCCTTCGGGCCATGCTTGACCATTGTTTTTTGCATAGATGCTGAGATCGCATCATCAGAATGGTATTTTTCGTTTGAAATCTGGATTGATCCTGTTGTCATGAGTCTGAATATCTCTTTGTGTGAGGGCCATATTGCATCATTATTCGAGGCCATGTTTTCAAGATAAGTGCCTTGTCCTGTGGCATTGCAACAAGACCAGCCTGTGCAAGTCTCTTGAGAAATGGTGATGCGTCTGGAGAATCAATTACAGATGCAAATGTATTAAAGATTTCTTTATCGGTCATGGTTAAAATTGGGTTGCCGAGGTCGGAGCGTTCAGGGGTTGGTCGCTTCTTCCTCGGTTGTTTATGGAAGCGCAAACCAAGATCATATTCACTCATCATCGTTTTTCCTCCTAACGGAATAATTTTTTAAAATGTATTTTTGATAATCTTTTTTGAACTGAATAACACCTTTACCATTTACAGTTGAATACATGGCAAGACGCTTCATAAGACCTTTACCATCTTTGCATTTTTCAATAGACGGCCTGTCAGGAAAAAAAACTGGATTAAAATTGTTTTTAATAAAAAATTCATGCGTATATGAAAATAAATTTGTTCTATCATCAATAGCTGAAATTAATCTTTCAATGATTGGCTCATTTGGACAATGACTTGAAATAATATCTGATATTTTTAGCCATTCGCTTTGAGTAAAGCTTTCTATTCTCATCGTCTGGCTAGCTCCTGGCAGGCAGCCTCGACATTATATGTAAAGCAATCTATCTTGGTAGATTGAAGTAATGAATCTGTAAGTGCAAAATATCCAATGCCAAAAATGCAAAGATAGAGAAATAAATGTTTCATGGGGTTGGGTTTCAGGGGCTTTCTAATGATAACTAACGGTCAACACTTGTCAACCTTAGAAAAGATTGAGTTGCTCAACAAGTATCGGAAGATTTGTTTCATCTCCCCATTGCCGACCGATGGCATCACAGATTCCAGGGAAACTTTTACTTCTCTCCTTTCCCTTACCACTACCCATCTTTGCATACCAAGCAGGGAGTTTCTTACCACTTGGAGAAATATAAAATTCACCCTTATCGACAATTTTGGTCGGTTTAAGTTTGGGTAAGTTCTTGAGCCATAGACAGGTGGTCTTTTGAAAACTGTCACCAAATTCCCAAGGCTGAATTATCTGATCTGGAGGTCTTATTGCAGAGCTTATAACACTGATCGGGTTTTCAATGGCCCATCTCGGTATGTTGGAATCCATAAGCATACGAACAAAATCA
>CACGZD010000017.1 GCA_902577425.1 uncultured Alphaproteobacteria bacterium
GAAATTTTTGACACTATTAAAAAAATTAAAGAAGATCCTGAATTATGTTTTGATCAACTTACAGACTTAACTGCAGTTGATTATCCTTCCCGAGAAGAAAGATTTGAGTTAGTTTATATATTTTTGAGCATGTCTCTAAATAAAAGGATTCTTATTAAATCTTCAATAAAAATAGAGGATAAAATTGAATCTATTTCTCTATTATATAAATCTGCTAATTGGTTTGAAAGAGAGTGCTATGATCTTTTTGGGATTTATTTTTTAAACCATCCTGATTTAAGAAGAATTATGACTGACTATAATTTTGAAGGCCACCCTTTAAGAAAAGATTTTCCTTTAACTGGTCATACTGAAGTTCGCTATGATGATTTAGAAAAAAAAGTTGTTTATGAGCCTGTTCAGTTAGCTCAAGAATTTAGAAACTTTGATTATATGAGCCCTTGGGAAGGTTTTGATAATGAATTAATAGGTGATGAAAAATCAACAGATAAAGATAATTAATGAAGGAAGTTGAAATAAATTCTACAACTTTAAATTTTGGACCACAACATCCTGCTGCCCATGGGGTACTGCGTTTAGTTGTTGATCTTGATGGAGAAGTTGTTGAAAGAGCAGAGCCTCATATTGGCTTGCTTCATCGGGGTACTGAAAAACTTATTGAATACAAAACATATCTTCAAGCAGTACCATATTTTGACAGACTTGATTATGTATCTCCAATGTGCCAAGAACATGCCTTCGCCCTTTCAACAGAAAAATTATTAAATTTGCAAGTGCCAATTAGAGCTCAATATATCAGAGTTATTTTTGCTGAAATTACTAGAATTTTAAATCATCTTCTTAATATTCCTGCTTATGCAGCAGATATTGGGGCAGTGACACCTTTTTTATGGTGTTTTGAAAAAAGAGAGAAGTTGTTAGAATTTCATGAAGCTGTATCAGGAGCAAGATTTCACGCAGCTTACTTTCGCCCAGGCGGGGTTCATCAAGATATGCCTAAAGGAATGGAAGAAAAATTATATAATTATATTAATACTCTTCCAAAATTTATAGATGATCTTGAAGAACTATTGACTAATAATAGAATTTTGCGACAAAGATCTGTTGATATTGGAATAATTACTAAACAAGAGGCTATAGATTGGGGATGTTCAGGCCCAGTTTTAAGAAGTTCAGGAGTGGCTTGGGATTTAAGAAGAAGCCAGCCTTATGATGCTTACGATAAAGTAGATTTTGAAGTTCCAATTGGAAAAAAAGGAGATTGTTTTGATAGATATTTAATAAGAATAGAAGAAATGCGTCAAAGTATCAAAATTATTAATCAATGCTTAGAACAAATTCAACCTGGCATTATATCAGTAAATGACAATAAAATTACCCCTCCAAAGAGAAATACAATGAAAAAATCTATGGAGTCATTAATACATCATTTTAAATTATTTACTGAGGGATACAGAGTTCCCACAGGAGAAACATATTGTGCAGTAGAAGCTCCTAAAGGTGAATTTGGAGTTTTTCTAGTATCTGATGGTTCTAGTAAACCGTATAGATGTAAGATAAGAGCTCCAGGATTTGCTCACCTACAAACTTTAAATCATTTATCAAGAGGACACTTAATGGCAGATATAGCAGCAATTTTAGGAAGTTTAGATATAGTTTTTGGAGAAGTAGATAGATGAAGCATCCAGGTTTTATTAACTCTATAAAAGATAATGAAAAAGATATGTTTGAATGGTCAGAAACTAATTTTTTAAAAGTTAAAAAAATAATTGAAAAATATCCTAGTGGAAGAAAACAAAGTGCGGTTATTCCATTACTTGACTTAGCTCAAAGACAAAACAAAGGTTGGTTAAATAAAAAAGCTTTAGAAAAAGTAGCTGAAACATTAAGTATGTCTTTTATTCGTGTTTTAGAAGTAGCTACATTTTATTCTATGTTTAATTTGAAGCCAATTGGAAAGAATTATATTCAAATTTGTAGAACAACTCCTTGCTGGTTAAGAGGAAGTGATAAACTATTAAATATCGCAAAAGAAGTCACTGGCTGTTCTTTAGGTGAAACTTCTAAAGATAAAAAATTTACTGTTGTTGAAGTAGAATGTTTAGGAGCTTGTTGTAATGCACCTATGGTTCAAATTAATGATGATTATTTTGAAGATCTAAATGAAGATAATTTTAAAAAATTATTAATAAATTTAAAAAATGAAAAAGAAATTACTAAAGGATCTCAAATAGGCAGATTATCTTCAAACCCTGAGAGAAAAAACTAAATGTTAAAAAAAGAAGATAAAATTTTTAAAAATTTATATGGAGAGGATGATTGGTCTCTTCCTGGTGCATTGAAAAGAGGTATATGGAATAACACTAAAGATTTGATTTCAATGGGTAGTGAAAATATTATTGAAGAAATTAAGAAAAGTGATTTAAGAGGAAGGGGCGGCGCTGGTTTTCCAGCAGGCTTAAAGTGGTCTTTTATGCCTAAAGATTCAGGTAAACCACACTATTTAATAGTTAATGCAGATGAATCTGAACCTGGTACATGCAAGGATAGAGAGATTTTAAGAAATGATCCTCATTTATTACTTGAAGGATGTTTGATTGCTGGCTTTGCAATGCATGCTCATACTTGTTATATTTACATTAGAGGAGAATATTACAATGAGTCGTCTAATTTACAAAAAGCTATAGATGAAGCTTATAAATCTAATTTAATCGGTAAAAATGCTTGTGGAACAAATTGGGATTTTGATATTTTTTTACATAGAGGAGCTGGAGCTTATATTTGTGGAGAAGAAACTGCGCTATTGGAAAGTCTTGAAGGTAAGAAAGGTCAACCTAGATTGAAGCCTCCATTTCCCGCAGGATCTGGTTTGTATGGTTGTCCTTCTACTGTTACAAATGTAGAGACTATTGCAGTTGCCCCAACAATTTTAAGAAGAGGAGCTAATTGGTTTTCTAGTCTTGGAAATCCAAAAAATACAGGTACTAAAATATTTAGCATATCTGGTCATGTTAACAATCCTTGTAATGTAGAAGAAGAAATGGGAATACCACTAAAAAAATTAATCGAAACTCATGCTGGAGGTGTAATTGGAGGATGGGATAATTTACTTGCAGTTATACCAGGAGGGGCAAGTGTTCCGCTAATTCCAAAATCTATTTGTGATACAGTTAAAATGGATTTTGATAGTTTAAAAGAAGTTCAAAGTGGCCTTGGTACTGCTGCTGTAATAGTAATGAATAAAAGTACAGATATTGTTGAAGCTATTGCTAGATTATCACATTTTTATAAACATGAAAGTTGTGGTCAATGTACGCCATGTCGAGAGGGAACTGGATGGATGTATAGAATGATGAATAAGATGATTAAAGGAAATATAGAAAATAATGATATTGATAAATTATTAGATGTAACAAAACAAATAGAAGGCCATACCATTTGTGCTTTAGGAGATGCCGCAGCATGGCCTATACAAGGATTAATGAGACATTTTAGAAGTGAAGTTGAGAGAAGAATAAATGAAAATATTTCAAAAAGAGAAGTAGCTTAATGCCAAAAATAACAATTAATAATAAAGTTATAGATTTTCAAGATGGTATGACTGTTATGCAAGCGTGTGAACTTGCTGATGTAGAAATTCCTCGTTTTTGTTATCATGACAAATTGTCAATTGCAGGTAATTGTAGAATGTGTTTGGTTGAAATGGAAAAATCCCCTAAGCCTATTGCTTCATGTGCGATGCCAGCTGCGGATGGTATGAATATAAAAACTAATACTGAATTAGTAAAAAAAGCTAGACAAGGTGTTATGGAATTTTTGCTTATTAATCATCCTTTAGATTGTCCTATATGTGATCAAGGTGGAGAATGTGATTTACAAGATCAAGCTTTACATTATGGCTTTGACAAATCTAGATACGAAGAAAACAAAAGAGCTGTTAAGAATAAATATATGGGGCCATTAGTTAGCACTATCATGACTAGGTGTATTCACTGTACTAGATGTGTCCGTTTTTCTACAGAAATTGCTGGAGTTGATGATATTGGCTTATTAGGTAGGGGAGAAAATGCTGAAATTACAACTTATTTAGAAAAAACTATTGAGTCTGAACTGTCTGGTAATGTTATTGATCTTTGTCCTGTAGGAGCCTTAACTAACAAACCTTATGCTTTTCAATCAAGACCTTGGGAATTAAAAAAAACTGAATCTGTTGATGTTTTTGATGGCATGGGTGCAAGTATTAGAATAGATTCTAAAGGAAAGAATGTACTCAGGGTTTTGCCTAGATTAAATGAAGAAATTAATGAAGAATGGATTAATGATAAAACAAGATTTGCTATAGATGGCTTATCTAGACAACGTTTAGACAAACCATATATTAAAATTAATAACAAATTAGAAGCCACTAGCTGGGATTCTGCACTTAAATTAGTGGCGTCAGAAATTAAAAAAAGAGGGGCAGAAAACACTTCAGCTTTCAGTGGTAAATTTTCTGACATAGAAAGTCTTTATTCAGCAAAAAATTTTTTAAATTTATTAAACTCAGAATTTTATGATTGTCGTTTTGATAACACTCAATTTGTTGCCGGCCATAGGAGCAGTTATCTTTTTAATTCATCTATTCAAAAAATTGATGAGGCAGATGCAATCTTAATTATAGGAAGTAATCCAAAATGGGAAGCAGCAGTTCTTAATTCAAGAATAAGAAAAGCATACTTAAATAATAATTGTGAAATTGCATTGATTGGCCCAAAAATAAACCTCACATATAAATATACTCACTTATCTAATGATATTTCATATTTAAATAATATCTTAAATGAAAAATCAGATTTTTTAGAACATCTAAAAAATGCTAAAAACCCTTTAATGTTAATTGGTTCCTCAGCAATTAATTATAATGATGGTATTGAGATTTTAAAAATTTGTGCTGAAATTTGTAATAAATTTAATATAGTTAATGAATCTGAAAATGGATTCAATATTCTTAATCAAAATATTTCTAGAGTAGGAGCTTTAGATATAGGTTTTTACTCTAAAAATTTTGATAGAGATTTTAATGGCTCTTTGACTCAACACATTAAAAATACAAATCCAGTAGTTTTCTTATTAGGTTTAGATGAGATTAATTTATCATCTTTAAAAGACTCATTTATTATTTATATTGGTCATCACGGAGATGAAGGAGCTAATGTCGCAGATATAATCTTACCATCCCCAGCTTTTCCAGAAAAAACATCTACTTTTGTTAATATTGAAGGTAGAGTATTGCAAACTACAAAGTGTTTTAATCCTATTGGTGAATCTAAAGAAGAATGGAAAATATTCCGTGCATTAAGTCAAGAATTTAGCGAACAGCTAAAATTTAATAATTTGAAAGAATTAAGACAAGAAATTGTAAAAAAGTTTCCTCATTTAAATCAATTAAATACTTTGCCAGATAAGAGTGAAGTAAATTTTGCTAAAAGTCATATAATTGATAATAATGAAATAGAATATAATATTAAGAATTTCTATATGACTGACTCTATTTCTAGAGCTTCAGTAAATATGGCTAACTGTACTAAAGAAATTTTAAATCGAGTAGCTTGATGTTATATGATTATATTTTACAGTTACTAATTATTGTAGCTCAAATAATGGCTGTCATAGCTCCGGTATTAATTTCAGTTGCTTTTTTAGTTTATGCTGAAAGGAAAATTTTAGCATTAATACAATTAAGAAAAGGTCCAAATGTTGTAGGTCCTTTTGGATTATTACAAAGTTTTGCAGATGCTTTAAAACTTATTACAAAAGAAAATATTTTACCTAGTGGATCTAATAAAATAGTTTTTCTTTTAGCTCCAATTATAACAATGGTTTTAAGTTTAGCTGCTTGGGCAGTTATACCTTTTGCTCCAGGTTGGGTAATATCTGATATCAATGTTGGAATAATGTATCTTTTTGCAATTTCTTCATTAGGTGTCTATGGAATCATTATGGCTGGTTGGGCGAGTAATTCCAAATATCCTTTTTTAGGGGCATTACGGTCAGCTGCTCAAATGGTATCTTATGAGGTTTCAATAGGTTTTGTAATAATTACTGTTCTTCTTTGTGTTGGATCATTAAATTTAACTAAAATAGTTGAAGCTCAACAAACAGTTTGGTTTGCAATTCCTTTATTACCTATGTTTATAATTTTTTTTATTTCAGCATTAGCTGAAACAAACAGATTGCCTTTTGATTTACCAGAAGATGAATCTACTTTGGTTGCAGGTTTCTTTACTGAGTATTCATCAGCATCATTTGTGCTTTTCTTTTTAGCAGAATATGCAAGTATGATTTTAATGAGTGCCATGACTGTAATATTATTTTTAGGAGGTTGGTTACCTCTTTTTGATATATATCCTTTAAATATAATTCCTGGAGTAATATGGTTTACTATAAAGATAATGTTTGTATTATTTTTATTTATATGGGTAAGAGGAACATTTCCGCGTTATCGTTATGATCAATTAATGAGATTGGGATGGAAAGTTTTTTTACCTTTATCATTATTTTGGGTAGTTATAACTGCAGGTTTCCTAGTAACTTTTGATATTGTGCCAAATTAAATATGAATTTTATTATAAAAAATATTAAATCTTTTGCTCTTTATGAACTCTTTTTAGGTATGTTTTTAACTTTAAAATATATGTTTAAGTCAAAGGTAACAATAAACTACCCTCATGAAAAAGGACCTTTAAGTCCAAGATTTAGAGGAGAACACGCTCTTAGAAGATATCCTAATGGAGAAGAAAGATGTATAGCTTGCAAGCTTTGTGAAGCAGTTTGCCCAGCACAGGCCATTACTATTGATGCTGAACCAAGAGAAGATGGAAGCAGAAGAACCACTAGATATGATATTGATATGAGCAAATGTATTTATTGTGGTTTATGTCAGGAATCTTGTCCTGTAGATGCAATAGTTGAAGGTCCTAATTTTGAATTTGCAACAGAGACTAGAGAGGAGTTAATGTATAATAAAGAAAAACTTCTTTCTAATGGTGATAAATGGGAATATGAGATTTCTCAAAATCTAGAAATAGATTCACCTTATCGATAAATATGATTATCTATAGTTTAACATTTTATCTCTTTTCTACTGTAGCTATTTTTTCAGCTTTAATGGTTATAAGTGCTAAGAATCCAGTTCATTCAGTTTTATTTCTTATTCTTAGTTTTGTTAACGCTGCTGGTTTATTTGTATTGTTGGGAGCAGAGTTTTTAGCAATGATTTTAGTAGTAGTATATGTTGGAGCTGTTGCAGTTTTATTTTTATTTGTTGTAATGATGCTTGATATAAATTTTGTCAAGTTAAGAGAAGGTTTTCTTCAATATTTGCCTTTTGGTTTATTATTAGGGATTGTGTTGATAATTGAATTAGGAATTTTGTTTTTAACAAAAAATTTCCCCGATACATCTTCCTTCAAAGAAGATTATTTTTCTAATTTTTCTAATGTTGAAAATACTAAGTTAATAGGATCAGTATTGTACACTAAATATTTTTTTCTTTTCCAAGTTTCTGGAATTATTTTATTAGTAGCAATGATTGGTTCAATTACTTTAACTTTGAGAAACAAAGATAGATCAAAAAAACAAGTAATCTCAGAACAAAATACAATTAAAGCTTCAAAATCTATTATTAAGAAACAAATTAATCTTGGAGAAGGTATATAATGGACATTACTCTAAATCATTATTTATTCTTAGGAGCAATTATTTTTACAATAGGTGTTATTGGAATTTTTCTTAATAAAAAAAATGTAATAATAATATTAATGTCTATAGAACTAATTTTATTATCAGTTAATATTAATTTGGTTGCTTTTTCTACTTATCTTGGAAATTTATCAGGTCAAATTTTTGCAATGTTTACTTTGACTGTTGCTGCAGCAGAAGCTGCAATTGGCCTTGCTATCTTAGTTGCTTTTTTTAGAAATTTGGGATCTATTGAAGTTCAAAAAATTAATAAATTAAAAGGTTAAATAATGATATTTTGTGTAGTTTTTTTGCCTTTAATTGGTTTTCTATTTTGTGCTTTTTTTGGAAAAAAATTCAATGATATTTATTCTCAAGTTATAACAACTTTATTATTATTTATTTCTTCTATTTTTTCGTGGATTATTTTTTTTAAATATCTAAAAAAAATAGAAACAGAAGAAATATATCTTTTAAATTGGTTAACTTCTGGAAATTTTTCTGTTGATTGGGCTTTTAGAATAG
>CACGZD010000018.1 GCA_902577425.1 uncultured Alphaproteobacteria bacterium
ACTTATTGTTTATGCCGTTATTAAACTTTTTGGGATTAATGGTTTTTATAATAATTATTTTAATTTCTATGAATTACTTGAGATAAATTCAATATATGGATTAAAGGCAATATTAATTGCACATATTCTATTAAACGCACCATTTGCAACAAGACTTTTTTTTCAAAATTTAGATAACATACCAAATAAATATTATGAGATATCTAGCTCTTTAAACTTAACTTTCTTTGGAAATATAATTAAATTAGAAATACCAATAATAAAACAAAATTTATTTTCTGTTTTTTCTATAATATTCTCGCTATGTTTTCTAAGCTTTGCTATTGTGATGGTATTAGGAGGAAGTCCTTTAAATTCTACAATTGAAGTTGCTATATATCAATTTGCATTATTTGAATTAAATTTTAACAAGGCAATATTTCTAAGTTTTATACAAATTTTTATTTGCGCAATTTTTATTTTTATTGGTTTCAATAAAATGAAGGGATCAAAATACTTTGAAATAAATAACACTATATATACACATCCATATAAAAATTATAAATTCATTAAATTAATTGATTATAGTTTAATAATAATATTAAGTTTATTTTTGTTTTCACCAATAGTTTTTATAATATTAAATTTTTTCTATAATGGTTTTATAGAAAATATTATATTTACTAGTGAATTCTTCAATGCACTATTTAATTCATTAGTTATCTCTATAATTACAGGATTGATAGTTAGTATTTTAGGTTTATTAATAACAATTCTATTAATCGAAAATTACAAGAATATTATTATTCAACAATCTTTATTTTTATTAAGCTCTTCTATATTAGTAATTTCACCTGTTATATTCAGTCTTGGCTATTTCATAATACTAGGAGAGTATAGGTATAATAATTTTTTTAATTTTTTTGTTATAATTCTAATAAATAGTATTTTTTTAATACCCTTTTCGATATTAATTTTATTTAATGATCTTAAAAATATTTATTTAACTTATGAAGATTTTCAAAAAACTTTCAGAATAAAATCATCAGACTACTATTTAATCTTATTTTCACTTATAAAAAATAATTTATTGTATGTATTTGCTTTTTCTTCTGTAATTACTTTTGGCGATTTTACAATAATTTCATTTTTTAAAAATCAAAACTTTGAAACACTGCCTTCTTTATTATTTAAATTAATATCTGCTTATAGATTTAATGAAGCTTCTTTTGTAGCCGGATTTATTTTAGTATTAAGTTTAATAATTTATTTTTTTATAGATAATATTGTTTATAAACTCAAACCAGCTAAAATCATATGAACATATATACTAGCAATGTAACCTAAAAATATTACAGGGGTCCATTTTAGATGTCCAAAAAAAGTATAATATCCTCTAGCTTGTCCCATTAAAGCAACTCCTGCTGCTGATCCAATAGATAATAAACTTCCTCCCACTCCAGTAGTTAATGTAACTAATAACCATTGATCAATTGACATTTCAGGCCGCATTGTAATAACAGCAAACATAACAGGAATATTATCAACAATAGCAGATAAAACTCCTACTATAGAATTTGCGATAGTTGGACCTAAGCCATCATAAAGAAATTCAGATACCAATGTTAAGTATCCTATAAAACCTAATCCTCCTACACTTAAAATTACACCAAAGAAAAATAAAAGAGTATCCCATTCTGCTTTAGAAATTTTTCTAAAAAAATCAAATTTTTGATCTTCATTTTCAGGGTTATGAGTAATTTTAAGATAATACGAAAACAAACCAAGTAATCCTAATCCAAACATCATACCAAGCATAGGAGGTAAATGTAAAAAATTGTGAAAATTAACAGCGCTAAAGATAGTTAATAGGCCTAAAAAAATAATAAATTTTCCACCTCTTTTAATGTAAATTTTTTCTGAGTTTATTGTGGGTTTTTCTTTTGGAATAAAAAAATACATTATCACCGCAGGAATTATATAATTTACAACTGAAGGAATAAAAATATTAAAAAAAGTAAAAAAATCTACTATCCCAGCTTGCCAAACCATTAAGGTGGTAATATCTCCAAAAGGACTATAGGCCCCTCCTGCATTTGCTGCTACGACAATATTGATACAACCTATTGAAAGAAACTTAGTATTGCCCTTTCCACAAGCTAATAAAACTGAACACATGACTAAGGCAGTTGTTAAATTATCTGCAATAGGAGATAAAAAGAAAGTAATAATTCCTGTAAAAATAAAAAGTTGTCTAAAACTAAAACCTCTTGAGGTAAGTTGATAACGAACTACATTAAAAACCTGTCTTTCCTCTAAAGCATTAATATAAGTCATCGCAACTAATAAAAACAAAAATAACTCTGCAAATTCTAAAATATTATGTTCTAATGCATATTCAATTTCGTGAGCAATTTCTTTGTTTGATGAAAAATGAAATGCGATTATTCCCCATATTAATGCGGCAGAAATAATTACAGGTTTAGATTTTCTTAAATGACTAAATTCTTCAGCCATTACAACTGCATAAGCTATTATAAATACAATTAAGCTTAATATTCCAACATATGATGTAGTTAAATTTATTTCCATATTTATATATTAAATTTCAAAACTTCTTTTTCAATTCCAAAGTCGTATAAATTATTATGCATTGCTTCGTCAATAAAAACACAATGTTTTGGTTCAATTGCTTTTAAATATAGTTTTAAACTATGACTGTGAGGAACTATTTCATCATTTTTTCCACTAATTATAAGTAATGGCGATAAAATTTTATCAATTTTATTATAATTATTAAATTTATCTAAAGTTAAAAATTTTGCTGGATAGATCTTATAACGCTGTTGGGCTATATCAAAAATTGAGGTGAAAGGAGCTTCTAGAATTATGGATTTAAATTGATATCTTGTTCCTATTTCAACTGCCACTCCAGTACCTAAAGACTCCCCATATAGGACAATTTCTTTTTTTTCAGTAGAAGTATTATTTGCTAACCATAATAATGTTGATTCAGCATCAATATACATATTCTTTTCATTAGGCTTACCCTTATTGCCACTATAACCTCTCCAAGCTACCAAAAGAACGCCCCAACCCATTTTTATATATCTATCTATTCTATAAGATCTTTCTCCAAGATTATAAGAATTCCCATGAAAATATACCATTGTAGGTTGATTGATTTTTGGTTCAGAATACCATGCTAGTAAAGAGAGATTGTCAGAAGTCAGGATATGTATTTCTTTTACTGTATTTAAACCATAATCAATGGGCTTATTAGGAGGACCTGAAACATTAAAAAGAATTTTTCTTTGAAAAAAATATAATAAAAAACCAAAAAAAACATATATACATAATATTGAAAATATATAATTAAGCATATATATCAGATATATAAATTATAATTTAATATGGCAAATAATATAAAAACTTTTGATCCTTTAAGTAACTTTAATAAGGCTATCAAAACTCTAGAAAAAAACAACATTCGTACAACTAAACAACGAATGGTTCTTGCTAAACTTTTATTTGAAAAAGGTAGAAGGCATATTTCTGCTGAAGAACTATTTGATGAAGTAAAAGAAAATGACAGAAAAATCTCTTTGGCAACTATATATAATACTCTGAGACAGTTTACATCGCTAGGTTTAATTAGAGAGATAGTTGTTGATCAAAATAAGTCTCTATATTGTACAAATAATGAATCTCATTATCATTTATATATAGAGGATGAAGGTAAAATTATTGATATTCCAACAAAAAATATTGATTTAAATATTGCTTCTATGCCAGCATGTTTAAATTTACATAATATTGATGTTATTGTAAGAATAAGAACTCTTAAGGAAAAAAATATTAATTAATATAAATGACCAATAAATTACTATGGTCACCAGGTAATACTAATACTAATTTAGCAAAATTTAAAAAAAAATATTTTAATAAACCTGAAGATTGTACTTATGAACAGCTACATAAGTGGAGTATAGAAAAAAAAGAAATATTTTGGGATAATGTTTGGGATTTTACACAAATCATTGGTCAAAAAAAAGATAAAGTCTTTGAAGAATCTAATAGATTTATTGACTCAAAGTTTTTTGATCAATCAACTTTAAATTTTGCCGAAAACTGCCTTCAAAAAAATGATAAAAATAGTGCAATAATTTTTTATAATGAACAAAAAAAACGAAGAGAAATTTCCTGGGAAGAATTAAGAAATAATGTTTTTAAGGTTTCTAATTTTTTTAAAAATAAAGATATAAAAAAAAATGATAGAATTGCTGCAATATTACCTAATATTCCTGAAACTGTCGAAGCATTTCTAGCATGTGCTCAAATAGGAGCTATATGGTCGTCTTGTTCATCTGATTTTGGACCTAAAGCAATAATAGATAGATTTAAACAAATTGAACCTAAAATTTTAATTATTTCCGATCATTATTATTATAATAATAAAAGGATAAACACTCTTAATAATATAAATTTAATTTTAAAAGAAATACCATCAATTAAAAATGTAATTTTAATACCTTACGATAATTCTAAGATTGAAAAGATAGAATCTCACTATACTAATTGGCAAACAATATTAAAATCAGAAGATAAATTTGAAGTTTTTGAAAAATTTAATTTTAACCACCCGCTTTATATTTTGTTTTCTAGTGGAACTACAGGTTATCCAAAATGTATTGTTCATGGTGCTGGAGGATCATTAATTCAACATAAGAAAGAACATACATTGCACTGTGAAATAAATGAAAATGATAGAGTATTTTACTTTACAACATGCGGTTGGATGATGTGGAATTGGTTAATATCCTGTCTAGCTTCTAAATCTACAATAGTTTTGTACGATGGTTCGCCTTTTTATCCAAATATTGATTATCTTTTTGAAATAGCTGAAAGAGAAAATATAAATTTTTTTGGAACTGGCGCTAAGTATATTGATTATTTGCGACAAAATAAACTTAATATTAAAAAAGAATATAATTTATCAAAATTAAAAACAATTGCGTCTACGGGCTCACCTTTAGTGCAAGAATCATTTAACTATGTTTATGATAAAATTAAAGATGATGTTCATTTAGCATCTATTAGTGGTGGCACAGATATCGTATCATGCTTTATGCTTGGCAATCCATTAAAGCCAGTTCATTCAGGTGAAATTCAATGTGCAGGACTAGGAATGGACATAGATGTTTTTAATGATGAAGGAAATTCTGTAAAATTAATTAAAGGTGAATTAGTTTGTAAAACCCCCTTTCCTTCTAAACCAATTTTTTTCTGGAATGATGAAAATAATACAAAATATCTAGACGCATACTTTAATAAGTTTGAAAATATTTGGCATCATGGAGATTATTGTGAAAAAACTGAAAATAATGGTTATATAATTTATGGCAGATCTGATGCCACATTGAACTCAGGAGGAGTGAGATTTGGAACATCAGAACTTTATCGAGTTGTAGAAAATATTGATAACATTAATGAATGTGTAGCAGTAGAACATAATATATATTCTGATACTGAGGTTATATTATTTATTAAAACAAATGAATCAAATAAATTGGATGATAAATTAATAAAGAAAATAAAATTAGAAATAAGAAATAATCTTTCACCAAAACATGTTCCAAGTAAAATTTTTGCTGTTTCAGATATACCTAAAACAAAAAGTGGAAAAATTGTAGAATTATCAATTAAGAATATAATAAATGGTATTAAAATTAAAAATATAAGTGCATTACAAAATCCTGATTGCTTAAAAGAATACCAAGATGTATATAAAATGCTTAATATAAATTAATAAATTATGCCAAAACAAATAGTAATATCAAAATTAGGTGGACCTGAAGTTTTAGAATATCAAAATTATGAATTGTCAGATCAAATAAATGATAATGAAGTTAGAATTAAACATACTGCTATTGGTTTAAATTATATAGATACTTATCATAGAAGTGGGATATATCCATTACCTTCAGATTTACCTGTGTGCCCTGGGCTAGAAGCTACTGGAGAAATAATAAAAATAGGCTCAAAAGTAAAAGATTTTAATATTGGTGACAGAGTAGCATATGCCACTACACCAATGGGAGCTTATTGTGAAATTAGAGACTTTCCAAATGAAAAGCTAATAAAAATACCAGATAATCTAAATAATGATGAAGTAGCATCTATTTTATTGCAAGGCATGACTGTAGAATATTTATTTGAACGCTTATACAAAATTAAAAAAGACGAATTTATACTATTCCATGCAGCCGCTGGGGGAGTAGGATTGATTGCCTGTCAGTGGGCTCATTCAGTGGGTTGTAAAATGATTGGTACTGTGAGCAATAAAGAAAAAGAAGATTTAGCTCTAAAGTATGGTTGTCAATATGTTATTAACTATAAAGAAGAAAGCGTGCCTGAAAAAGTAATGGAAATAACTTCGGGACAAGGAGTGCCAGTTGTATATGATGGAGTTGGACAACAGACATTTGATGACTCAATTAAATCACTTTCAACAAGAGGATTAATGGTTTCATTTGGACAATCATCAGGAATGGTTGAAGAAAAAGATTTACATAAAACATTTAATCCAAAAAGTTTATTTTATACAAGACCAACCTTAATGCATTATACTCTTAATAGAAATGAATTATTAAATTGTGCAAATAAATTATTTAAAAAAATGCATGATGGAGAAATTAAAACAAATATTTATAAAAAATATAAATTAAAAGAAGCTAAAATAGCTCATGAAACTTTGCAATCGAGAAAAAGTTTTGGATCAATTATTTTAGAACCTTAATGGCGACCCCTAGGAGAATCGAACTCCTCTTTTCAGGATGAAAACCTGATGTCCTAACCGATAGACGAAGGGGTCTATTGAAAAGGTATATAGTTTATAAGTTAAAATATTTCAAATTATTTAATTAATAATCATTGCATCTTTAACAATAATTTGAGGTAAAGGAATATTGCTAAAATTATCTTTTTTTATAGTACAACCAATTAAAAATTTGTATTTTTTATAATTCAATA
>CACGZD010000019.1 GCA_902577425.1 uncultured Alphaproteobacteria bacterium
CAAATAGAAAAACTTCTAATCCAGAGTTATATTTTAAAAATTCTGAAGAAATGTCAAAAATATTTTCTGATATTCCTGACATTATTGATAATAATTTTTTTGTTGCTAAAAAATGTAATTATTTTCCTTTAGAAATTAATCCAAGATTACCTAAATTTTCTATCGATTCTGCAGTAACTGAATCTGAATTATTAAATCAAAAATCTCATCTTGGTCTAAAAAAAAGATTTAAAGAAAATAATATTAAATTTCATGATCCCTATGAAAAGAGATTGATGTATGAACTAGATATTATCAATAAAATGGGATTTGCAGGTTATTTTTTAATTGTTTCAGATTTTGTTAATTGGGCAAAAAATCATAATATAGCTGTCGGTCCTGGAAGAGGCTCCGGAGCAGGAAGTGTAGTAGCATGGTCATTATTAATTACTGACTTAGATCCATTAGAATATAATTTATTATTTGAACGTTTTTTAAATCCTGAAAGAGTTTCTATGCCTGACTTTGATATTGATTTTTGTCAAAATAGACGAGATGAAGTTATTGAATATGTAAACAATAAATATGGTAAGGATTCTGTTGCCCATATTATTACTTTTGGAACTTTAGCTTCTAGAGCTGCTTTTAGAGATGTTGGAAGAGTTTTAGAAATTCCATATTCTGAAGTTGATCAATTTGCTAAATTAATTCCATATAATCCAGCTAACCCTTTGTCTTTAGAAGAATCAATTAATTCAGACACAAATTTAAAAGATATTGTGAAAAATGATGAAAGAATTTCTAATGTTGTAGATATCAGTTTAAAATTAGAAGGCCTACATAGACATGCTTCAACTCATGCAGCTGGTGTTGTGATTGGGGACTCTAAAATTATTGAAAATGTTCCTTTATATAAAGATCCAAATACTTCAGTTAATGCTACGCAATTTTCAATGAAATATGTTGAAAAAGCAGGATTAATTAAATTTGATTTTTTAGGCTTAACAACTTTATCCATTATCCAAGATACAACTAATTTAATTAAAGAAAGAATTAATAATTTTAATCTCAAAAGTATTGCCATGAATGATAATAAAACATTTAAAAATCTAAGTAATGGAGAAACTATAGGAATTTTTCAATTAGAAAGCAATGGTATGGGAAGTGTTCTAAGGCAATTGCAGCCAAATAAATTTGAAGAAATTATTGCAGTAGTAGCACTTTTTAGGCCTGGCCCAATGGATAATATACCATCTTTTTGTAATAGAAAACATGGAAAAGAAGAGATTAATTATATTCATCCTTTGTTGAAAAATGTTTTGAAAGAGACTTATGGTATTATTGTTTACCAAGAACAAGTTATGGAAATAGCTCAAGTTCTATCTAATTATTCATTAGGTGAAGCTGACTTGCTTAGAAGAGCTATGGGTAAAAAAATTCAAAAAGAAATGGATGCTCAAAAAAATAGATTTATTGACGGAGCAAAAAAAAATAAAATTCAATACAATGAAGCTTCTAAAATTTTTGATTTAGTAGACAAATTTGCTGGATATGGTTTTAATAAAAGTCATGCTGCAGGCTATGCTCTTTTAGCATATCAGACAGCGTATTTAAAAACTACATTTCCTTTTGAATTTATGACTGCAACTTTAAATTACTCAATTGATAGGACGGATAGAATTATCTTGTTAAAGAAAGAGATTGCTAGACTGAACATTGAATTTAAAAAACCTGATATCAATTATTCATCAGCTGATTTTTCTATAGAAGAAGATAATGGAATTAAATCAATAAGATTTGGTTTAGCAGCTATTAAAGGTGTAGGTATTAAATCTATGCAGTACTTGGTAGATGAAAGAAATAAAAATGGCAAATATGAAGACATTATTGATTTTATGTCTAGATTGAAAGGAGAAGTAATAAATAAAAGACAATTAGAAAAATTAATACAAGCAGGCTGTTTTGATGGATTAGAAAAAAATAGAGCAAAACTATTTGCAAATGTTAAAAATTTTGTTGAAATTTTTGCTGGAAATAAAGAAATAAACTTAAATCAATCTTCACTTTTTGAAGACTCTAAAATTAGTTTTTTAGATGAAAACTTATTTGAGCAAAATATTAAATCATGGAGCACAGGATTTTTATTAAAAAGTGAATTAGAAGTTATTGGATTTTATTTCTCTAATCATCCATTATCGTTGTATCCAAAAAACTATTTTGAGCACAATAATATTTTAAATTATCAAGATATAATTAATAATTCAGAAATAAGAAATGCCAAAATAGTAGGATCAATTCTAGATATCAAAGAAAGATCAAATAAAGAAGGAAAGAAATATGCTTTTTTAACTATATCAACTTTAGAATCCCAAGTTGAATTATCTATTTTTAATGATCAATTAAGTGAATATAGAAACTATATTAAAGAGGGGAATGTACTTTTATTTTATATTGATATTTCAAGAAATAATGAAAATATTAGGCTTGTAATAAGAAAAATTAAAGACTTCGATAAATCATTCCATGAAAATAATAAAACAATAAATATCTATCTTCAAAAAAATTCAGATTATGATTTTTTGAACTCCATTATTGAAAAATGTGACCATTCAAATGAAAAATTATTTATATATATGAATAAAAATGGGAAATTATTATCATTTGATTTTTCTAAAAAATACAAGATTGCATCATATAAAAATATGGATAAATTAATGGATAATAAAAAAATAGATTATTCTATAGAATTTCAAGAAAATGCTTGAATTTTTAAGTTTTTTTTAGTATTTGCCGCACTAATAAAGCTAGCACACAGAAAAAACCGGTGTTTTTATTTCTGTGGAGGTTTAACCGGAGTAAAGAATGAATCTTCCTGAAATTACTATAGAAGAACTATTAGAGTCTGGTGTTCACTTTGGACACAATGTTAGAAGGTGGAATCCAAAAATGGAAGAATATATTTTTGGAGTAAGAAATAATATACATATATTCGATTTAAGACTTACTGTTCCTTTAATAAATAAAGCTCTTGAGAAACTACATGATGTTATTTCTAAATCAGGAAAAGTGCTTTTTGTAGGAACAAAAAAACAATGCTCTTTGATAGTTAAAGAACTTGCAACAGAAAATGAGCAGTTTTATATTAACAAAAGATGGCTAGGCGGTACATTAACTAATTGGAAAACTATTTCCAATTCAATAAATCGCTTGGATGAATTAGAGAGCACTTTGGGTGATGATAAAATTGCAAATAATCTTTCAAAAAAAGAATTATTAGATCTGTCTAGAGAAAAAGATAAATTGCTTTCTAATATTGGTGGTATAAGAAATTTATCGGGAAAGCCAGATTTACTAGTTATTTTTGATACAGTTAAAGATAAATTAGCTGTATTAGAAGCTAAAAAACTTGGTATACCCATTATAGCGATTGCTGATACTAATTCAGATCCTGAACCAATAGATTATATTATTCCTGGCAATGATGATGCTATAAGATCTATTAATTTGTATGCTAATTATTTTAAAGCTACATTATCTGATGCAAGAGAATTCTCTAAAAATGTTAAAGATGAAAAAATTGATGAAAAAGTAGATGAAAAAAAAGCAAAAAAAGCAAAAAAAGAAAAATAATTATTATTATATTTTGGAGAATTTTTAATGAATGATTTAATTGAAAGCATAAAAAATCTAAGAGAAATAACTGGTGCTGGATTTCTTGATTGTAAAAAGGCATTAGAAGAAAATAATCACAATATAGATTTATCAATAGATTTTTTAAGAAAAAAAGGTTTAGCGAAAGCAAATAAAAAATCTTCGAGAGAGGCTAAGGAGGGAGCAATTGGAATTTATTCAAATAATGAAATCAGTACTATTATTCAAATTAATACTGAAACTGATTTTGCTGCAAAAAATGAAGTATTTTTAAATTTTATGGATAAAATAGGTGAATATTCACTTGAAATTACAGACACTAATTTTTCAATTGAAAATTTTCTTGATTCAACACAAAATGGAAGAAAAATTTCTGATTATTTTAAAGATATTATTGCAAAAATTGGAGAAAATATAATTTTAACTAAATTATATATAAATGAACATAAAAAAAATTATTTTTCTTATTATGTTCATAATTCATATAAAAAAAATATTGGCAAAATAGTAACATTGTTATCTTATCAGGCAAATGAAGATAATAATGAATCAAAATTATTAGCAAAAAATCTTTGTATGCACATCGCTGCCAGTAAACCTCTATCTTTAAATGTAGAAAATCTTAATAGAGATCTTATTGAAAAGG
Organism: uncultured Alphaproteobacteria bacterium; assembly: GCA_902577425.1. Lineage (GTDB taxonomy): Bacteria > Pseudomonadota > Alphaproteobacteria > HIMB59 > MarineAlpha5-Bin3. The sequence goes on from CACGZD010000019.1 coordinate 4,277, forward strand.
AAAGAGAAATACAATTAGATTTAATAAAATCTAGTGGGAAACCAGAAAATATAATTGAAAAAATTCTTAATGGTAAAATGAATAAATTTTATTCTGAATCTACTTTATTAAATCAAAATTATATACTTGATCCAGACTTGACCGTAGAAAAAGTTATTGATGAATTTTCTAAAAAAAACAAATTTGAAGTTATCAATTATAATTTAGTTTCTTTAGTATCTTGATGCCTTTTTCTAAAAGAATTCTTCTAAAAATATCTGGTGAATCTTTAATGGGCAATTCTAATTATGGTTTAGATATTTCTACAGCAAAGTTTATTTCTAAAGAAATAAAAAAAATATATAATAAGAAATATCAAATTTGTTTAATTATAGGTGGTGGAAATATTTACAGAGGAATAAAAGGAGCTGCAGAAGGTATAGATCGTTCCACCTCTGATTATATGGGTATGCTTGCCACAATTATGAATGCATTATCTATGCAAAGCATATTGGAGTCTTCTAAAGTGCCAACTAGAGTACAATCAGCAATAAGTATGTCCCAAATTGCTGAACCTTATATTAGAAGAAAAGCAATAAGACATTTAGAAAAAAATAGAATAGTAATTTTTGCAGCTGGAACGGGCAATCCTTTTTTTTCTACTGATACTGCGGCAGCATTAAGGGCTTCAGAAATGAATTGTTCAATTATTATTAAAGCTACTAAAGTAGATGGAATATATGATAAAGATCCAATAAAATTTAAAGAAGCAAAGTTTTATAAAAAAATTTCATATACCGAAGTTCTTGGTAATGATCTAAAAGTGATGGATAGTACGGCAATTAGTCTGGCTAAAGAATCAAAAATCCCTATACTTATAACAAATATTAATAAAAAAAATTCTATAATAAATGCAATTAATGGTATTGGAAAATTTAGTAAAATTAGTTAAGTAATCATTATGGATTATAATTCATTAAATACTAAAATGACAAATGCAATGACTCACTATGAGAAAGAGCTTGCTTCAATAAGAACATCTAGAGCGTCCACTTCAATGCTTGATAATATTATGGTTGATGCATACAATGCTAAATCACCAATTTCTCAACTGGCGAATATTAGTGTTCCAGATTCAAATACTCTAACAATTCAAGTATGGGATAATTCATTAATCAAAAATATTGAAACAGCTATAACAGAGTCAAATCTAGGCATAAATCCTCAGACAGATGGAAACATTATTAGACTTCCAATACCAAAATTAAGTGAAGAAAGAAGACATGAGTTAACCAAAATAGCTTCTCAATATTCAGAAAATGCTAAAATAAGTATTAGAAATATTAGAAGAGAATCAATTGATGAATGCAAACTCGCTGAAAAAGAAAAACAAATATCTCAAGATGATTTAAAAAAACATTCTTCAGAGATACAAAAAATTACAGATGACTTTACAAAAAAAATTGAAGAAATTGCTCTTGCAAAAAAAAATGAAATTTTAACAGTTTAATTTCTTGAAACAGAAAATAGAACATATAGCTTTCATAATGGATGGCAATCAAAGATGGTCAAAAAAAAATAAAAAAAATATTGAACAAGGATACTTAGCAGGTTTTGATAATTTAGAAAAAATTGTTAATTATTGTCTAAAAATTAATATTAAGTATATTACTGTATTTGCTCTTTCATCAGAAAATATTAAAAGAAATTCATCTTATTTAATTTTTAATATTATAAGAAAAATTTATAAAAAACTATTAAAAGACCTTAATAATAAAAAAGTAAATATAAATATTATAGGTGAAAAAAAAAATTTACCTGAAGATATATTAAAAATTTTTAAT
>CACGZD010000020.1 GCA_902577425.1 uncultured Alphaproteobacteria bacterium
GCAAAAATACCTACAGGATTATTTTCTGATGTATGTGATAGCGATGATAGATATAAAAGGTTTTTATATCCGTCTTCATTTTTAACTAAAAAATTAAGTTGTGAAGAAAAATTATTATTTTTAATATCCAAAAAATTAATACTGGTACCTATAATTGGTTGTATTCCATTTTGAGAAGCTTCTATTGCAAATTCTAATACACCGAACATGTTATTATTATCTGTTAAAGCTATGGCGGGCATATTATTTTTTTTTGCTAAATTAATGAGTTTAGGAATTTTTAGAGTGCTTTCTGCCAAAGAGTAAGAAGATAAAGATCTAAGATGTATAAAAGGGGGTTTCATTAAATTTTATGAATTTGATTATTTGATATTTCAAAAGCTGTATTAGCTTTTTTAGCATATTTTTGATTATGAGTAACATAGATAAGTGTTTGATTATTAGAAGATATTTTATCTAAAAAGAATTCAAATACACTATCAGCTGTTTTTTCATCTAAGTTTCCTGTCATTTCATCAGCAATTATTAGTTCTGGATTATTTATTAACGCTCTTGCGATTGCAACTCTTTGTTGTTCCCCACCAGATAAATAGATTGGCTTAGAATGCATTCGATTTTCTAATCCACAATTTACAATTATTTCTTTAGCCAAATCATTAGACTTTCTCATCTGATTGTTAAGTATTAAATTAGGCAAAGAAACATTTTCTAAAACAGTTAATTCAGGAATTAAATAAAAAAATTGATGAACAAAACCAATAGATTTATTTCTAATAATATTTTTTTCATTATTTTTTAGAAGATTAACATTAAAATCTAAAAAATCATAAGTCCCATCAAATACAGAATCTAATAAACCTAATATATTTAGAAATGTAGATTTACCTGATCCAGAAGGGCCAGATATAGAAATAATATCACCTTTTAAAATACTAAAATTTATATTTTTTAAAATACAGGTTTTATTTTTATTAACTAAAAATTCTTTTGATAAATTATTTATAGAAATTAATTTTTCAGTCATTTTTTAAAGATTTAATTGGATCTATTTTAATTGATCTTATCGCAGGAAATGTTGTAGCTATAAGACAAATTATAATTGATATTAATAATACTACAAAAACTTCAATAAATATTAATTTAGAAGGTAAATTTGATAAATAATATATTTCTCTAGAAAATAAATTTGTACTAAATATTTTTTCAATAAAATTCTGAATAGATGTTATATTAATAGAAAATAAAATTCCTAATAAGCCTCCAAAAAGAGTACCTGTTAAGCCAATAAGAAAACCAATTGAGATAAAAATTTTTATCAAACTATAATTACTTAAACCAAGTGTTTTTAAAATGCCTATATCTTTATTTTTTTCTTTAACAAATATGATTAATCCAGAAATTATATTCATTGAAGCCACAATTATTATCAAAGAGAGAATTAAAAACATAACATTTTTTTCAATATTTAAAGCATTAATTAATGCAGAATTATTTTGTTTCCAATTTTGGGTATAAAAATTCAAATTATTATCATTAATTATTTTATTGATAATTTTTTGATCTTTTTCTATTAAATTTGGATCATCAATAAATACTTCAATTTTATTAAAACTTTCTTTATTTATTAATATTAATTTATTAGCAATTTCAGAATTAGTAAAAACAAAATTTGAGTCGTATTCATACATTCCTAGATTAAAAATTCCTACAATATTTAGTGTTTTAAACCTAGGTATATTACCAAAAATTGTTTTATCAGTTTTTGGTATAGCAATTTTAATTTTATCTCCAATCTTTAGTCTTAAATTTTTGGCAAGAGCATAACCTATGATTATTTCATTTTTATTAGAAAATAATTTTCCTTGTTCTATTTTGTTATAAATAAAATGACTTTTTGAAATAAAATTTAAATCATATCCTCTTAAAAAAACTCCTTTCGATGATTCTTTTGATATTAATAAAGCCTGCGTTTGCGTCAAAGGAGTTAAAACAATATTATTATTTAATTGTAAAAAAAAATCTAATTCATCTTTTAAAATTTCATTTTTCTCACTATAGATACTTAAGTGTCCATTGATACCTAATAATCTTGAAGTTATTTCTTCTCTGAATCCATTCATTACTGACATAACAATAATAATTGCTCCAACGCCTATTGTTATACCAATAATAGAAAACCATGAAAAAATTGATATAAAGCCATCAGATTTTTTCGAATATAGGAAACGTAAAATTAATAATTTTTCATATGAAGTAAATAACATTATTTATAAATTAATTTTTTTAAAACAATATTAATAGCTTCATCAATAGAAATTTTTGTTGATTCATTGGTTTGTCTAATTTTAAATTCAACTAAGTTATCTTTAACATCTCTTTTACCAATAATTATTTGATAAGGAATACCTATGAGATCATTATCAGATAATTTTTTACCAATACTGCAATCTCTATCATCATATAAAATTTCAAATTTACTACTCAATTGATTATAAAAATTATCAGCAACTTTTTTACAGTTTTCATCGTCTATCATTAAATTTATAATTGAAATTTTAAAGGGGGCAATATTTAAAGGCCATATTATTCCTTTATCATCATGTGATGCTTCAATCATTGCTCCAACTAACCTGGAAATTCCAATACCATATGAACCCATATGAACAGGAACATTCTCTCCTCGATTGTTTTGAACAAAAGCTCCAAGTTTTTCTGAATATTTTGTTCCAAAATAAAAAATATGTCCAACTTCAATTCCCTTCGCAATCTTTAATTGATTTTTTTCTATTGGACATTTACTTTGATCATGAAGATCATCAACGGCAGCATAATATGACTGTAATTTTTTAGTATCAATATTTGTTGTATCGATTTGTTCTAAAGCTTTATCGTAATAAAGAGTACTTTCTCCAGTTTTTGCTAATATTTGAAATTCATGACTTAAACTGCCTCCTATTGGGCCTGTTTCAGCTCTTAGAGAAATAGGTATTAAACCAAGGCGTAAAAAAGTTTTTATGTAAGCTTCAAACATTTTATTATAAGAGATAATTGCATCTTGTTCAGATAAATCAAAAGAGTAGTTATCTTTCATTAGAAATTCTCTACCTCTCATAACTCCAAATCTTGGTCTTACCTCATCTCTAAACTTCCATTGAATATGATACAAATTTTTTGGAAGATCTTTGTATGAATTAATATATGATTGAAAAATATCAGTAATTAATTCTTCATTAGTAGGTCCGTATAATATTTCTCTACCACTTCTATCTGTAATTCTAAGCATTTCTTTTCCATACTCATTGTATCTTCCTGATTTAATCCATAAATCTGCAGATTGAATAGTTGGCATTAATAACTCTACAGCACCTGCTTTATTTTGCTCATCTCTAACTATATTTTCAATATTTTTTAACACTCTTAAACCAAGAGGTAACCATGAATATATTCCTGCACTAGACTGTTTTATCATACCAGATCTAATCATTAACTGGTGAGAAATAATTTCAGCTTCTGCTGGAACATTCTTTAATGTAGGGCTAAAAAAATTAGAAAATTTCATAAAAAATAAATATTACACCTAAAATATATTTAAAGACAAACAAAAAAACACAATCAACATTGATATATTAGTTAATATAACTTAATTAAGATACTTATAACCTTATTATGTGAGATTTTACATCTGGTTTCTTAGATAATTGAGATTTTAAAGATTGCCTTATTAGCTTTTTAAGCAAATTTGAAACAATTTCATTAGAATTTTTTTGATTATCACTAATCTTCATATATTCTTCAACTAATAATTCTTTAAAGTCATTTTCTAGTAATCTTTCGTCATAATCAGGAAGTCCTTTTGAAGTAATCATTATTTTATTATTAATTGATAAATCTGCATTGATAATAATTGAAATCAAAATCATTCCTTCGAAAGAAATTTTTCTTCTATCTTTAATAAAATTTGATTCAGAGTCATATAAATTCCTTCCCTCAACAATTAATTTACCAGTATTTAAATATCCACAAATTTTAGGATTTTCAGGTGCTAATTTGATACATTTACCATTGTCTAATATTTTGGTAATTGGAACTTGGCTAGCTTGTGCTAACTGAGCATGAGCAAATAAATGTTTTGCCTCTCCGTGTACTGGAATAGATATATAAGGACGCGTCCATTGATACATTTTTTTTATCTCTTCAGCATAACCATGCCCTGAAACATGTACTAAATCATCATCTGAAGTAATAACTTCAACATTTTGGGCATAAAGTAAATTTTTTAAATTATTTATAGCTTTTTCATTACCAGGAATGTCTTTAGAACTAAAAATTACTAGATCATTTTTTTCCAAATATATATTGTTATGTGAATTATATGCTATTCGAAATAAAGCAGATCTTTTTTCTCCTTGGCTACCTGTACATATCACTACTAAATTTTCTCTTGGAATTAAAGAGGCTTCATCTTCAGAAATAAACGAAATATCTTTATCAATAATATCATTTTCAATTGCTGCTGCGATAGTTTTTTTCATACTTCTTCCAACTAAAGCAACTTTTCTATTATTTTTTTTTGCTGCAATAAATATACTTTCCATTCTTTCAATGTTAGAAGAAAAACATGTAATAACAATTCTTTTATTGTATCTTGAAAAAATTTTAATTAATTCTTCTCTAACTTCCAGTTCAGATTTTGAAAAACCAGGTACATCCGCATTAGTTGAGTCACCAATTAAAGCAAGCAATCCTTCATTACCAATTTTTTCAAATTCTTTATGATCTCTTTGTGATCCTATATTAGGATTAAAATCTAATTTCCAATCTGCAGTATGAAGTAAATTACCATATTTTGTATTAATTAAAATTGCATTTGGTTCAGGTATTGAATGAGTAGTAGATATAAAGCTTAAATTAAAATTATTTAATTTAATATCTTGATCATTTTCTATCGTTTTAATTTTAATTTTATCCAAAAAACCAAATTCTTTTAATCTATTTTCAATTAATGATCTTGCAAAACCTGTTGCATAAACAGGACAATCAATTTTATCAGCAAAATAAGCTACTGCTCCTGAATGATCTTCGTGACCATGGCTAATTATGATAGCTTCTAATTTTTTAGAAATAGATTCAATAAAATCAATTTTAGGCAATAATAAATCTATACCTGGAAATTTTTCATCTGCAAAAGATAAGCCTAAATCAATCACAATCCATTTATCGTCACAGCAATATAAGTAACAATTTGCCCCTATCTCTCCTATTCCCCCTAAAGATAGAAAATAAATTCCTTCTGAAGAGATATTTAAAGAATTTTGAGTATCAATCATGATTTTGTAAGCCAATAAGATACAAGCCTTCTAAAGTCAAATTAGGTTCATAATAAGAATTAAATTTTATTTCTTTTTTATATATTTGGGCCAAACCTCCGGTCAAAATTATTTTTGGTTTATATTGTTTTTCTTCTATAATGTTTTTTATAATTCCATTTATAAGATTTATATAACCCCAATAAAATCCTGATCTCATAGATTGTTCAGTATTTTTTCCTACTACTGAACTAGTTTTTTTAATTGAAATTTTATTTAATTTAGAAGCTTTTTTAATTAATGATTCGTGAGAAACTAATATTCCTGGAGCTATTGTACCCCCTATATAAATATTATTTTTAATTACATCAAAAGTAGTAGCAGTTCCAAAATCTATAATAATTAAATTACCCCCATATTTGTCTACACCAGAAAAAGAATTAGCGATTCTATCGGCGCCTAATTGATTTTTACAATATTTAAATTTAATTTTATTAGGTATATTTTTGATATTGATATT
>CACGZD010000021.1 GCA_902577425.1 uncultured Alphaproteobacteria bacterium
CTTACTAAAAATCATAAATTTTGGGATCTTCCAAATGTTACAATTACACCCCATATTGCAGCAGTTACAGATATAGAATCTTCTGTAAATTACATTTTTAAAAGAATAAATAGTATAAAAAAAGTTAAAAAAATTAAAAGTGAGGTGAATTTAAAAAAAGGCTACTAAATTTTATTAAAATAATTTTCTAATAATTTTAGATATACTTTTTGAAGCATTTTAATATCTTCTATAAAAACAAATTCATCAACTTGGTGAAGTGTTTGATTTCTAATGCCTAATTCAACTACTTCACAATAGTCTTTAATAAATCGAGCATCTGAAGTTCCGCCATCAGTAGCTAATTCAGGTTTACTATTTCTACCAGTTACTTCAGAAATTGATTTGGTTATTAACATACTTAATTTTCCTGGTTCCGTTAAAAAAGATTCTCCATTTGCTTCTACTTCAAATACACAACTAGCTTTATCTATTTTATCAAATACATCATTAATGTGTTTTTGCATCCATTCAGTTAGGCTTTTGCTGTTGTGTAAATCATTGTATCGAATATTAACTGTTGCTTTTGCTGTTTCTGGAATAATGTTAGCAGCAGTATTGCCAACGTCTATTGTTGCTATTTGAATTGAAGAAGGTAAAAAATTTTTATTTCCATTATCCAAAGGCGCTGAAATCAAATTATTTAATAATGTAGTTAAATGATGTGTTGCATTTTCTGCACGGTGAGCACTAGCTGTATGACCTTGAATGCCCTTTACTGAAAGATAAAAAGTTATTATTCCTCTTCTGCCTATTTTAATTTTATCTCCTATTTCTTTATTAGAAGTTGGCTCGCCTACAATACATTGATCTAAAACAATATTGTTTTGTTTTGACCATTCCAGCATTTTTTTTGTACCATTAACAGCATCTTTTTCTTCATCACCTGTAATGATGAAAGATAATTTGCCTCCAAATTCTTTTCCATATTTTGATATAAATTCATTAGTAGCTGATATAAAACAAGCTATATTACTTTTCATATCTTCTGATCCGCGTCCATAAAGTTTATTGTTATCAATTGTTGCAGAAAAAGGCGGATATTTCCAAGATTCTTCATTGCCTGGAGGGACAACATCTGTATGTCCTGCAAAAGCTAAATGTTTTCCAGTAGTTCCAATTGTTGCAAATAGATTCTTAACCTCATAAGAATTATTTCCTGAAAAAGGAAGTTTTTGACAATTAAAACCTAAATTATTTAAATGATTTTCAATTATATCTAATGCACCAGAATCCTTAGGTGTTATACTTGGACACCTCACAAGATTTTGGGTCAAAACTATTGGATCAAAATTTAAATTATTCATCAATCACGTAATAAGTCATTAATTGATGTTTTAGATCGTGTTTTTTCGTCAACTTTTTTTATAATTACCGCACAACTTAAAGAAGGCGCACTTGGATTATTTTTATCTGGTAATGACCCCGGCACAATAACTGAATAAGAAGGAATTTTTCCATAAGTAATTTCACCAGACTTTCTATCAACAATTTTTGTTGATTGACCAATGTACATACCCATACTAATCACAGATCCTTCACCTACAATTACTCCTTCTACAACTTCTGACATTGCACCTAGAAAAACATTATCTTCAATTATTGTAGGCAAAGCTTGTGCTGGTTCTAATACTCCTCCAACTCCACTTCCTGCAGATATATGACAATTTTTTCCAATTTGACAACAAGATCCTGCTCTTGAAAATGTATCCATCATAGTTCCAGAATCTATATATGCTCCAGTATTAATAAAGCATGGCATTAAAACAACATTTTTTGCTATGTATGAACCTTTTCTAACTGGTGAATTGGGAACCATTCTAAAACCAGCTTTTTCAAAATCTTCTTTATTCCATCCAGCAGTTTTTCCTTTAAGCAAGTGTGCTTTATCATACCAAGAACTATAAGGACCTGACAAGGCTTCCATTCCATGAATTCTAAAACTCAGCATTATTGCTTTCTTAATATATTGATGAGTAACCCATTCATTATTAATTTTCTCTGCAACACGAATTTTTCCAGCATCTAAATCTTCAATAATTTGATTTATTGAATCAATTATTGTTGCTTCTGAATTTTGATTAATATTTTCTTTATTTTTCCATGCATCTTCAATAATTTTTTCTATTTCACTCATATTTCACCCTTATTAACTTGATTTAAAAAATTTGATATATTTTTAGTTTCATAATCTAGATATTTTTTAGAACTAGCTATGTCATCACTAAAATTTTCATACCCTGCATCTATCCAAACAGAAGTAAAACCTACATTTTTTGCTGGAACAAGATTTTTAGCTATATCATCAAACATTATCGTACTTTCTGGATCAATATTAAAATCTTTTATAAATTGATTATAGGGTGATATTTCTGGTTTTGGAATATAATTAGCTTTTTTAATGTCAAAAATATCATTAAACATATTTGTTAATTGAAGTCTTTCCAATACATCGACAGTATGCTGAAGGTTTGCATTAGTATAAATAATTTTTCTCCCTTCTAAAATTTTCAATTCTTCGTTTAAATTAATATTTGGACCAATCATTGAATAATCTAGCTTATGAACTTCAGATAAAAAATAATCAGGGTCAACCCCATGGTTATCCATCATTCCTCTTAAAGTTGTGCCATGTTGTTTATAATATTTACGTTGTATTTCTTTTGCTTCTTTAATATCAATATTTAGATGCTTAGAAACAAATTCACCCATTAAAACATGAACTTGTTGAAAAATTCCACTATCTGCAGAATATAGTGTGTTATCTAAGTCGAAAACCCAAGTATTAATTTTATTTTTTATTTTTGACATTTAATTTTGAATAAATTTGAGTCCCTATACCATGTTCTGTAAATAATTCTAAAATTAATGCATGAGATATTCTTCCATCAAGAATAGTTGCCTCTTTAACTCCTTTTGATATGGCTTCTATACATGTTGCAATTTTAGGCTTCATTCCACCAGATATATATTTTTTTTTATAAATTTTTAACGCTTCTTTATAACTAAGAGAAGATATTAACTTATTATTTTGATCAAGTATTCCATCAACATCAGTTAATAATAGTAATTTACTTGCTTTGAGAGCACCTGCTACTGCCCCAGCAACTGTATCTGCATTTATATTGTATGTGTTTCCATTTTTATCAATTCCAAGCGGAGCTATAACTGGTATTTTACCTTTCTTAATGGATATTAAAATTTTTTTTATATTTATCTTTGTTGGCTCCCCTACAAAACCTAAATCTAAAATTCTTTCAATATTAGAATCACTCTCCTTAATAGCAATTTTTAATTTTTTTGCTTGAATTAAACTATTTACATTGCCTGAAAAACTCTCAGCCTTACCTCCTGTTAGATTAATATCTGAAACTATTTTTTTATTGATATCTTTTGATAAAACTTTCTCAACAATTTTTACTGTTTTTTTATCTGTAATTCTTAAGCCTTCAACAAATTTTGTTTTAATATTTTTCTTTTTTAACATTGCTCCTATTTGTGGGCCACCTCCGTGAACTATAATAGGATTTATTCCTACCTCTTTTATTAACCCTATGTCTTGAGAGAATTTTTTAGCCAATGCAACATCACCCATTGCATGCCCACCATATTTAATTACTATATTTTTTCCTGTGTGTTGACGAATATATGGAAGAGCTTCAGCTAATGTAGAAGCTTTATTAATCAAATAATTTTGAACACTTTTTGAAAGAAAATTAAATTTCATAATTTTGATAAATTATATATTTTTTTTTGTATATCTATAATACCTAAATTTTTAATACTACTCACATTAAATATTTCTACAAAATTTTTTTTATAATTTTTTGTTAAAGAGACAAGAGAATCGCTTTGAT
>CACGZD010000022.1 GCA_902577425.1 uncultured Alphaproteobacteria bacterium
AGTGTTTAGAGTTTGCCGATTATTCTTTTGATGAACATTTTAACCAACCAATCCCATCTTTTCCTCCAAGAGAAGTTTTATATGAATATATTTTAGGTCGTGCAAAAAAAAATGATTTAAAAAAATATATTAAATTTGATACTGCAGTTACTAATGTAGCATATAATGAAAACCAATTTCAAATTACCTCTTTAAACAAAAAAGAAAACTTATCCTCTAAAGACAATTTTGATTATTTAGTTATTTCTTCTGGACATTTTTCTGTACCATATATTCCTGAATATGACGGTATGGGTTCTTTTCCAGGAAGAATTTTACATGGCCATGATTTTAGAGACGCAGAAGAGTTTAGAGGAAAGGATGTTGTTGTATTAGGTAGTAGCTATTCAGCAGAAGATATTGCTCTACAATGTTACAAGTATGGAGCTAAATCAGTAACTATTGGTTATAGAAATAATCCAATGGGATTTAAATGGCCAGAAGGAATGAAAGAAGTTCATTATTTAGATAAATTGGATGGGAATAAAGCTACGTTTAAAGATGGGCATAGTCAAAATATAGATGCCTTAATTCTATGTTCAGGATACCTCCATCATTTTCCTTATTTAGAAGATAATTTAAAATTAAAGACTCATAATCGATTGTATCCTCCAAAACTATACAAAGGAGTTATATGGCAAGACAACCACAGTCTTGCATATTTAGGCATGCAAGATCAATTTCACACGTTTAATATGTTTGATTGTCAGGCTTGGTACGTAAGGGATGTGATTATGAAAAAAATTCAAATGCCTAATGATCAAGAAATTGAAAAAGATATTAATGAATGGGTAAAAAAAGAAGAGAAGTTGGAAGATCCTATACAAATGATAGATTTTCAAACAGAATACACCAAAGATCTATATGCTTTATCAGATTATCCTAAAATTGATTTTGAATTAATACGGAGTCATTTTAAAGAATGGGAGCATCATAAAGAAGAAGATATAATGACATATAGAAACAAATCTTTTTCTTCTCCTGTTACTGGAACTATTGCGCCTCTTCATCATACTCCTTGGGCAGAAGCAATGGATGATTCAAAAGAAGCGTTTTTAAAAACCAAATCATAGTTTTTTGGTAATTATTGCTCTTATTTAAAAAATTACTATATGAATAGTATATTATAAATGACACACAAAACTGATGTAGTAATTATTGGTTCAGGTCCGGTAGGTTTATTTGCTGTTTTTGAATTGGGCTTACTGAATTTAAAAGCACATCTTATTGATAATTTGGATAGAGTTGGAGGTCAATGTGCAGAACTATATCCAGAAAAACCAATCTATGATATTCCTGCTTATCCAAAAATAACAGGGCAAGAATTAACGGATAAATTAATTAGTCAAATTAAGCCTTTTGAGCCAACATTTCATTTAAATCAACAAGCAGATAGTATTGAAAAAATAGATGACGGTTGGAAAATTGTTACTTCAGAAGGAACAACTATTAATGCTCGATGTATCGTAATTGCTGCTGGTGCTGGAAGTTTTGTCCCAAGAAAGCCACCCATTGATACTATTGCTGAGTTTGAAGGAACAAGTGTTTTTTATGCAATAAGAAATAAAGAATTATTTAAAAATAAAAAAATTTTAATTGTAGGAGGAGGAGACTCAGCATTAGATTGGACTAATGATTTAGCCACAATAGCTGATGTAACATTAATGCATAGGAGAAAAGAATTTAGAGCGGCGCCAGACTCTGTTAATAAAATGCTTAACTTAGAAAAAGAAGGAAAAATTAAATTTTTACATGGACAGTTAAAATCATTGAGTGGAAAAAATAAAATGATTAAAGAAGTCAAGTACTCACATGAAGAAAAAGAATATTCAATTGAAGTGGATTATTTATTACCTTTTTTTGGTTTAAAAATGGAATTAGGACCCATAGCTAATTGGGGAATAAATCTAAATGAAAATCTAATTAAAGTTGATACTGAAAAATTTGAAACTTCTGAACCTTCTATTTTTGCAATTGGAGATATTAATACTTATCCAGGAAAATTAAAATTAATATTATCTGGATTTCATGAATCTGCCCTGATGGCACAAAAATGTTTTGCGTATTGTTATCCTGATAAGAAAAATGTATTTCGATACACTACTTCTTCAAAAGATTTACACAAAAAATTAGGATTATAATTTATGGGAAAAATCAAAGTTACTGATAGGGAAGGAAAATTACATGAATTAGAAGCAGATGTTGGATCAACAATTATGGAAATTATTAGAGATGCTGGTCTTGATATAGAAGCAGCATGTGGAGGTTGTTGTGCGTGTGCAACTTGTCATGTTTATGTTACTAATGATAAAATTAACACATTAGATCCAATAGATGATGATGAAGAGTCAATGCTTGATCAAGCTTTTCATGTTAATAATAATTCAAGATTAAGCTGTCAAATCGAGTATAAAGAAAATTTAGAAAATATTGAATTAACTTTGGCCCCAGAATAAAAATTAATTTAAATATCTATTTATTATCTTCAAATGCCCATTCGTATGCATGTAGAGATACTGATCCCCCTGTATGAATAAATAATATTTTGTCATTATCATTAAAATATTTTTTTTGAACTAAGTCAATTAACCCATCAAAACATTTACCTGAGTATACCGGATCTAATAATATTGCTTCTTTAGTTGCTAATAATTTAACTGCTTCTTTCATTCCTTTTGTTGGAATACCGTATCCATCCCCTACATAATTATCAAATACTACTACATCTTCTCTAATTGGATCTTCACATTTGATATATTTACTTGCTTTTTTTGCTAAATTAAAAACTTTTTCTTCTTGCGTATTTTTTTTATCTTTAACACTTATGCCTAATATTTTCATATTACTTTTATAGTAATTCTTACCAACTATTGAGCCTGAATGCGTACCGCCGCTTCCTGATGCAAGAATTATATGAGTAAAGTTTTTTTCTTTGTCATTTTCAATGATTTCTCTAATGCATTCAACATAACCCAATTCTCCTATTTCGTTACTTCCTCCAACAGGGATAAAATAAGGTATTTCATTATTTTTCTTTCTTTCCTCTATTATCTCTTTGGCAAATTCTTCAACATTTTTATCTTGAGGACACATTAATATTTCAGCTCCTAAAATTTTATCTAAAAAAACATTTCCTGAATTCATATACCCAAGAGGAGCATCGCTTAATCTTTGTTCTAGAATGATTAAACATTTTAATCCAAGCAGTGCACATGCAGCAGCAGTTTGTCTTGCATGATTAGATTGTACAGCGCCAATAGTTACAATTAATGAAGCTTTATTTTTTATAGCTTCAGGCATTAAGTATTCTAATTTTCGAGTTTTATTTCCTCCTGTAGCAAGACCAGTACAATCATCTCTTTTGATATAAATTTTAGGACCATTTAAGTGTGTTGTTATATTTTTCATAAATTGTATCGGAGTTGGAAAATGTCCAAGGTTAATTCTTTTAAAATTTAAAGTCATAATTAGTTTTTGAATTATTATTTATTTTTCCTAAGATCGAACACGAGCCTTTTCTGGGTCGTAGAAAGGAAATTTTACAACTTTAGCTGGTATACGCTTTTGATGACCGTCAAGTTTTCCAATTTCTAAGTCAGTTCCTAGCTCAGCAGAATTAATATCAACTCTACATAAAGCTATGTTTTTATTTAAGATTGGTGAAAGTGTACCACTTGTTACAATACCAACTTGCCCTCGTCCACTATGTACGCAATCACCATGACTAGCTTTTTCATTTCCTTCAATTTCCAATCCTACCAACTTTCGATGAGGATGAGACTTTCTTTCAATTAAAGCTTCTTTGCC
>CACGZD010000023.1 GCA_902577425.1 uncultured Alphaproteobacteria bacterium
CTATTCTTAAATTGCCTACAGTAATAAATGAAACTATACCTTTTATAGTAGTGATATCTATAGCTTTTTTATATAGAAATTTAATATCAAATAATGAATTAATATCTATGAGAAATATGGGCTTTTCAATTTTAGATATTTTTAAGCCTATTTCTTTTACAATTTTAATTTGTGGAATTTTAATTTTATGTATTCTAAATCCAATAATTTCATTTAGTGAAAATAAATTTATAGAAATTACTGATCAAAAAAACTCAGATATTTATTCAATTAAATTTATAGAAGATGGAATGTGGATTAAAAATATTAATAATGAAAAACAAAAAAGTTATATAAATATTAAAAGTATTAACCTCAATAACATGATTGCAAGTAATATTAAAATATTAACTATTGCAAATAACAAAAAAGAAATAACATTAGCAAATAAAGGAATATTTAATAAAAAAACTTTTAATTTAGAAAATGTTACCAAGTTAAATATTAATAATAATAATTATGATAAATCAAAAAATGAAATTATTGATTTAAATTTTAATAAATCAGATATTATTGATGCAATATCAAATTATAAAATTATCCCTTTTTATAAATATTATAACCACGTTAAAAACCTGAAAAAATTTGATTTATACTCAAATGAAGTATCTCTTTATTATATTTCAGAGTTACTAAAACCTTTATTTTTAATTATAATAAGTTTTGTAGTTATGGGTTTTTCAAGTCAATTTAGAAGAAATGAAAATTTTTTTAAAGTTTTATTTATTTCAGTACTAATTGGTTTTGTAATTTTTCTTTTTAAAATAATCGTCTTTAATTTTACTGGAAAATCTAATATTAATTTTATTTATTCATATCTAGTAATTTTAATTATGCCAAGTTTATTAGGTTTATATCAGGTAGTAAAAATAGAAAGAAATTAAATGAATAAAATTATCTTTAATTTATTAATTTTATTTATTCTATTATTTTCAAATAATCCAAATGCAAACGAATTACTCTTATATGCTGATAATATTTCTTACGACTCTAATAAAAATATAATAGCAAAAGGTAATGCTAAAATTATAAAAGATGGAGAAATTATTACTTCTGATTTAATTATTTATAACTCTCAAAATAAATCAATTACTATACCAAGTGAATTTATTTATAGAGACTCTATAAATAATTATTATTTAGGATCTTCAGGTAAATTTGATAGTAATATTAATAATGGAGAAATTGAAAATGTCAAAATTTTATTAAATGATGGAACAAGAATTGTAGGTAAAAAAGTTATAAGGAGAGATCAAATAGATATTATAAATAAAGGAGTTTATACTCAATGTAAATCTCGTATTAATATTAAAGATTTTGTATGTCCGATTTGGCAATTAGAAGGTGAAAAAATTTTACATGATTATGATAATCTTTTTTTATATCAAAAACATTCAAAAATGAGATTATTTAATATTCCAGTTTTTTATCTACCTTATTTAGTTACTCCTTCTCCTCTAAGAAAAAAAAGGAAGTCAGGATTTTTATCTCCAACATTAAATTTTAACTTTATAGATGCTCAAACTTCTCAAAATGCATCATTTCCATATTATTTTAATATAGATATAGATAAAGAATTAACCTTAACTCCTATTCTAAGATATGGAGGAGGAATAGATTCTTCACAAAGATTTTTATTTGACTATAATCAATTAATTTCAGGAGGACATTTAAATGTTGATGCTTCTGTAGATACTAAAATTGAAAATCAAAATAACGAAAAATGGTTTTCTAATGGAAGTATCATTACTCATTATTCTCAGAATTTAAATGAAAATTACAATATTAGTGTTAAATCAGCTCTACAAACATCACGAACTTATATAAGGGAAACAGATAAAGATAATTCTTACATAAACGATGCATCATTATCAACAACGCTAGATCTTAATAGATATGGAATACTTAAATATGATGACAAATTAAGACTAAATATTTCTACCTATCAAGTAGTTAAAAAAAATCAAGATAATGCAGTTACACCCTTAGTTTTGCCATATATAACTTATAATTATCAAAATTATTACGGCAAAACTTTCTATGAAAATATATTACATTTCTATAATATAACTAGAGATGAAAATAGCACAACTCATGCAAAACAACAGAGAAAATTAGCTCTAAATACAAATTTAGATAGAGTATATTATAATTTTAATAGTAAAATAAATTTTAAAGGGGAATTGCATAATCAATACTTCCAAACAAAAGATAAACTTATAGATAATAATAAAATTACAAGTGAAAATTATAGATTTTTTCCAATGGCAGGTATTTTTGTAGAAACACCAATTAGACATATAGAAAATAATTTATTAATAACACCAAAGTTCTCTTTAATAGTAAATAGTAGTCAAAAAAATAAAAATGAAATTTCAAATGAAGACTCAACTAATCAAACTATAAATATAACTTCCCAGAGTCAGCTTAATAGATTTAATGGAACTGATAAATTAGATAATTCTCAAAGATTTTTATATGGCTTTAATATTACAAGAAAAAATTTATCTACTTCTTTTTCTCAAAATTATGAATTTGATGCTAAAAGTGATTACAATCAAGAAATTGGTAATTCAAGAAATTTAAGTGATGCATTATTTGAAACTTCTTTGAATTTTGTAAATACAAACATAGAACATGATTTAAGATATAGTCCACATTTAGAAAAAATTAGATCTCAATCTTTATCATTAAATAATAAAAATATTTTAGGAACATTTGATATAAATTATTTTGATGAAAAAAAAGAATCTAATAATATTTTAACAACTGGAAAAGAAACATTTGAATTTAATTATGTAAGTAATAAAATTAATAAATTTTCAACTATTAGTTTTAAATCATTATATGATTTAGTTGATGATAAGGGTGATGAATATGTACTGGGATATGAATATTTTGATGAATGTTTTGGGATAAATATAGATTTCAAAAGAAGTTTTTATGAAGATGATACACTAAAACCTCAGGATAGTTTGACATTAATGTTCTCATTTAAAAACTTGGGTGCATATAAGTCTTCAAATTTAGCAGTTTCTGAACAAGATAAACAAGATATAAATTGGGAAAATATTGGAGTAAGTAATGAAAAATTTCAATAAAATTTTATTATTCATTATACTTATTTCATATAGCTTTACTATTAAAGCTAACGAAGTAGAAAAAGTGTTATTTTCTATAGATACAATTTCATACACATCTATAGATTTAAATAATAGAAAAAAAT
>CACGZD010000024.1 GCA_902577425.1 uncultured Alphaproteobacteria bacterium
TTAATGAAAATGATATTTCAATAAATGAAAAATTTTCTGGTTTAATGTACCACTACCAATATAAAAAAGATTTTAATTTAAATTGGAAAGAAATTCTTACAGGTAAAAAACGTTTAGAAGAACAATTTAATAATTCTAATAAGGATTTTCACAAAAATATTTTAAATCTTTTTCAAATTTTAATAGAAAATCATCATTTGGACATCTCTTTTGAGCCAATTGATAATTCAAAATTAAACATTAATATTTAATAATTATTATCCTGTGTTATTTAAATATAATGAATAATTTTACTCCTATAAGTTCATTAGTTGGTGGTATTATCATAGGATTTTCTGTTGTTATTTTTTTTTATACAACAGGAAGATTAGCTGGAATAAGTGGGATTTTTGCTAATACAATTTTAAATAAAAAAAATAGAATATCCAATTTATTATTTTTAATTGGTTTAGTAATTGGTCCTTTATTCTATTTTAATATTAGTAAAGTTCAAATTAATTTTGAAATAACTAATTCTATCATCTTAATATCAATTGCTGGTTTTTTAGTAGGTCTTGGAACAAGAATGAGCGGAGGATGTACATCAGGACATGGAATATGTGGAATAAGCAGATTTTCAATTAGATCAGTCATTGCGACAATTACTTTTATTATCAGTGGAGTTGTTACAGTTTTTATTCTTCAAAATTTTGGATTACATTTATGAATGATAAAATAATTTCATTGGTATGTGGTATAATATTTGGAATAGGATTAGTAATTTCTGGAATGACCAATCCAGCAAAAGTAATTAGTTTTTTAAGTATTACTCATAATTGGGATGCATCACTTATCTTTGTGATGGGTGGCGCAATAATTGTTACTGCACCTATGTTTTATTTATTAAGAAATAATGAAAATTCTCTATTAGGTAATGAATTTAATTTTCCAAAAAAAACTGAGATTAGTTTTAAACTTGTATTTGGTTCAATACTATTTGGAGCTGGTTGGGGATTGATAGGTTTATGTCCTGGTCCATCAATATCATCAATAGCTGTCTTTAATCCTTTAACATTATTTTTTTTATTATCTATGACACTGGGTATACTTTTAAATAAGTATCTTTAACTTTTCTTTTTATTAATTAAAATCATACCTACTCCTAAGATGATAATTAATCCCCCAATATATGAATAAGTAGATGGTTTTTCTCCTAGTAAAAAAATTGCAGTAATTAATCCAGTAACTGGAAATAATAAAAGCACAGGCATAATATAATTTACAGGATGTTTGCCTAGAAGATGATACCATGCTGAATAAGCTATAATATTCATTATAATACCTAAATAAACTACAATAGCCCAAGTATTAAAACTAGCATTAACAATTTGGTTATAGGTATTCCCTTCAATAAAAAAAGAAGTAATGATCGTCAAAGGCCCTGCAATTACTCCTAACCAAGCTGTTAAAGCTAACCCACCTATTTCTTTACTGATAGGTTTTGCTAGAACTTGGGCAAATGACCAAATTAAAGTTCCTGATAGAAGTATAAATACTCCTATAATTCTACCTTCTAAATTTGGACTACCAGTTAAAATAATTACACCTATAAAAGCAATAATAATACCGATAATATTTTTTAATGGAGTCTTTTCACCTAACATAAAATATGCAACAATAATTCCAAAAGGAACTTCTGATTGAACTAAAAAAGAGGCTGAGGCAGCATCAATAAGATTCAATCCCGAATAAGTAAGGGAATATTGAATTGTACATCCTAGAATTGATACTATTACTATATTTTTCAATAACTTTTTAGGAAATGGAAAAAACCAAAACATTAAAATTCCAGTAAGAGACCATCGTAGACCATTTAATAAAATGGGACTTAATTCCTGCATTGCTGGTTTGGCTATTACAAATCCAAATCCCCATAAACAAGGAACTAATAATGCTATAAAAATATCTCTTAAAGGCATGAAATTTTGTTATGAATTGAGTTTTGAATTCAATATATTATAACTACATATAAAGATATAAATTTATGAATGAAAATCATTTAGACAAACCAATGAACAAACAATGGTTTTGGCATCCAAAATTACCAGTTGGTTTTTATCCATATTTTGATTGGCCACCTAAACCAAAAGAAATTTTCAATTTTGTATTTTTAAGATGGTTACAAAAATCTGATAGAACTATTTTTTTATTGCTATCTTTCATGACTTTCTATCTGTTAATGCCAAGTTTAGACATTATGTCGACTTTATCCTTTGATTGGATTAGTAAATTAATTATTAGAAACTTAATTTTATTTACAATTGTAGCAGGGGGACTTCATTGGTGGTTCTATGTAAAAAAAGGACAGGATATGAAATTTAAATATGATCCTCATCCGATGAAAAAGAAAAGTAAATTGTTTTCATTTGGTAGCCAAACATATGACAATATTTTTTGGTCAGTTGTTAGTGGAGTAACGATATGGATATTATATGAAATATTATTACTATGGTCTTTTGGAAATGGTAAAATTAATGTTTTTTATTTTAAAGATGGTTGGTTTTGGTTCATAATTTGGTTTCCATTACTACAAATATGGCAAAGTTTTCATTTTTATTGGTGGCATCGTTTTTTACATATCCCTATATTTTATAAATTATTTCATTCAGTACATCACAGAAATGTAAATCCTGGACCATTATCTGGATTATCTATGCATCCAGTAGAACATGTAATCTATTTTAGTACTTTATTAATACATTTTGTAATTCCAAGCCATCCATTACATGTTTTTTATCATATTTATTGGCTTGTTTTAGGTACTGTATCTACTCATGCCGGTTATGAAGAAATTTGGGTAAGAAAAAAAAGTTTACTTCAAGTAGGATCATTTTTTCATCAAATACATCATAGATATTTTAATTGTAATTATGGAAATCCTGAAATTCCATTTGATAGATGGTTTGGTAGTTATAATGATGGGACAGAAGAAATGAGATAATTTTAATTTTTATTAAATAAGTTAATATAAATAATTTCATTATTTGTTCCTAAGCGCATACGAGGGCCCCAACAGGCGGCACCAGAAGTAACATATAAATTAGATTTATTCGAACTATATAATCCGTATTTTTCTTTAAATTGTAATCGAACAAAAAAATTAAAAGGAAATATTTGTCCATTGTGAGTATGTCCACTAAACATTAAATCAATTTTATCTTTAACATTATACCACAAAGAAGGTTTATGAATAAGTAATAAATTTAATTTTGAATTATCTA
>CACGZD010000025.1 GCA_902577425.1 uncultured Alphaproteobacteria bacterium
TGCTTTTTGGTTTTCCTGTGGCTTTTACTTTGGCTGGTTCAGCATTAATATTTGCTTTCATAGGTGATTTTTTAGATATTTTTAATTTTAGAATGTTATTTTTTTTCCCTCAAAGAATTTATGGCATTATGATAAATGAAGCTTTGGTAGCTGTTCCTCTATTTATATTTATGGGAGTAATGCTTGAAAAAACTAAGATTGCATCAAAGTTATTAGACTCAATAGGTGATTTATTTGGATCTATAAGAGGAGGTTTAGGTATAGGAGTAGTCTTAGTAGGTATGTTACTTGCCGCTTCTACAGGTATTGTTGGAGCGACAGTTGTAACGATGGGAATGTTAGCTTTACCCTCAATGCTTAAAGCCGGCTACGATGAAAAAATTGCTACAGGAACAATTTGTGCAGCTGGTACTTTAGGACAAATTATTCCTCCATCAATAGTTTTGATATTACTTGCTGAGATGTTGCAAGGAGCAAATGAAGAAGCAGGCCTTTTGACTGGTGATTTAGCTCCCTTACCAGTTACTGCAATAGATTTATTTGCAGGAGCTTTAATTCCAGGTTTAATTTTAGTTGGCATGTTCATATTATATATTTTAATAGTAGCCAAAATTAGACCTTCAGATTTGCCCATACTTAAATCACAAAAAACTCAATCTGAAAAAATTAAAACCGCTATTTTTGAAGTAATACCTCCCATTTTTTTAATTTTATCTGTTCTTGGTTCAATATTTATGGGAATAGCAACTCCAACAGAATCTGCATCAGTAGGAGCTGCAGGTGCAGCCTTATTAGCTTTATTTAGAAATGAATTAAATTTAAAAAATGTTTCAGGTGCTGCTATTACGACAGTTAAAATGAGTTCTTTTGTATTTATAATATTAATTGGAGCATCAATGTTCTCTCTTGTTTTTAGAGGTTTTGAAGGTGATGATATGATTAGTAATTTTTTAACAAACTTACCTGGTGGAGAATATGGGGCATTATTTGTCGTAATGATTACAATTTTTTTATTAGGTTTTTTTTTAGATTATATAGAAATAATTTTTGTTATTATTCCTTTAGTGGGTCCTGGATTAATCGCTAATGGAGCTGATCCTCTTTGGCTTGGTATACTAATTTCTTTAAATTTACAGACTAGTTTTTTAACCCCACCTTTTGGTTTCTCTTTGTTTTTTTTAAGAGGTGTAGCTCCCAAATCAGTAAGAACAATAAATATTTATCGAGGAGTTATTCCGTTTATTTTTATTCAATTAATAGCAATTATCTTGGTTTTTGTTTTTCCTCAAATTGCAACTTGGCTTCCAAGATTAATTAACTAAAAAAGAGGCTTATAATATAAGCCTCTTTTTTTTGTTTCAAAAATTAATTATACAGAATCAGGATACTTAAATGGCAGGTCTCTAATTCTTGAGAAATCTTGTTCCCCTCTAGTAAACCATTCTTTGATAACTTTTCTAAACGAAAGTAAGTGATTAGCAATAGCTTTGGTTTCAGCATTAATTGACCCTCTTTCTGAAACTACTTCACCAGCTGCATTACCTAAAGCTATTAAAACTTCATCTGGGAAAGTCTTAATTGTAACCCCATGTTCTCCCACTAGTTTTTGAAGAGCAGGGCCATTTATAGCTTGGAATCTACTAAAAACAGTCATATTAAATGATTGTGTCATATTTGTTACCAAACCTTGCGTAGCACTATCTAGTGACTCCCACGCATTAAGATCAATAGATAAATCTAACAAAGTAGAAGGTTCATGCCAACCTGGTCCGTAGTAAAATTTAGCCGCCTGATATAATCCTGCACCCAAATCTGCAGCAGGGCATATCCATTCTGCAGCATCGACTGCTCCAGAAGCCAAAGAAGGTAAAACATCAGGTCCTGCTAATAACACTGGAGTAGCCCCAAGTTTTTCAATAGTTCTTCCTCCAAGTCCAGGCATTCTCATTTTTAGGCCTTTATAATCATCGGGTGTATTAATTTCTTTATTAAACCAACCTCCCATTTGATTACCAGTATTACCCATAGGTAAAAATTTTAATCCTAAAGCATTATATATTTTATCAGCTTCTTCGATTCCACCACCATAGTAACACCATGCATTTTGTTCCATTGCATTCATTCCAAAAGGACATGTTGCGACAAATTCAATTGCATCCGAAAGATTGGTCCAGTAGTAAGGTGCTCCATAAGAAGCTTGTGCAGCTCCAGATCTGACTGCGTCTAAAGATTCTAAACCAGGGACTAACTCCCCAGCATGATAAACTTTGATTTTTAATTTATCAGAATAACTATTTATATTATCTGCAAAAGCTTGAATTGCTTGACCTAAAAGACCTGCTTTTCCAAATGCACTACAAATAATCCATTCTTGATGCCCTGCAGCAATTGCAGGAGCAGCAAATGAAGATGCTGCAGTCGCAGCAGCGCCAGCCAAACCAGCTTTTTTAATAAAATCACGACGTTTTAAATTTTTTTTCATTATGTGCCTCCAAAAAAAATATGTATGAATTAGTATAGATTAAAATAAAATTAATTATAATATATAAAGTGAAGTATAGCTGTTGATATCTAGAAACTATCCATATGAGTTTGAAATTTTCCTAAAATTAAAGCGTGTATATCTTCTGCACCTTCATAAGTTTTGACAGTTTCTAAATTTACCAAATGTCTCATAATATGATATTCATCAATTAATCCATTAGCTCCCATCATATCTCTTGCTTCTCTAACTATTTCAATAGATTTTTTACAATTATTTCTTTTTAGCATGCTAATAGCAATTTTTATATCTTTACCATTATCTAAACTTCTTCCGGCATGGATACATCCACTTAAACCTAAAGATATTTCTGTTTGCATGATAGCTAATTTTTTTTGGATTAGTTGATTCTTAGCTAAAGGTTTTTTAAACATTATTCTATTTTCAGTATATTCTTTTGAAAT
>CACGZD010000026.1 GCA_902577425.1 uncultured Alphaproteobacteria bacterium
TTTTGATAATGCTTATCTTTATAAAGAAAAAAGTTTTTATTTTTTAGGGTTTAATTTAAATATAATTGATACCCTTTGTTTTTTATTATTTATAGGAGCAATGGGAAAGTCTGCCCAATTAGGATTACATACTTGGTTGCCTGATGCAATGGAAGGCCCCACTCCTGTTTCAGCTTTAATTCATGCCGCAACTATGGTTACTGCTGGAGTATTTATGGTAGCACGAATGAGTCCAATGTTTGAATTTGCTGAATTTACAAATTTATTTATTATTTTTATTGGATCAACAACAGCAATTTTTGCCGCAAGTATAGCATTAACTCAAAATGATATTAAAAAAGTCATTGCTTATTCTACTTGTAGCCAGCTAGGATATATGTTTTTTGCTGCTGGATTGGGAGCATATAATGCTTCAATATTTCATTTAATGACACATGGCTTTTTTAAAGCTTTACTCTTTCTATCTGCCGGATCTGTGATTCATGCAATGCATCATGAACAAGACATGAGAAAAATGGGAGGCTTATTTTTTAAAATACCTTTTACTGGAGTTATGATGTGGATTGGTTCATTGGCAATAATAGGCTTTCCATTTTTTTCAGGATATTATTCTAAAGAAAGCATTTTAGAAAATGCTTATTTTGCTTCCTCTAACATGGCAAATTATGCCTATATAATAGGTATTATTACTGCTTTACTTACAGCCTTTTATTCTTGGAGATTATTATTTATGACTTTTCATGGTGATTTTAAGTCATCAAAAACAATATTATTAAATGTTAAAGAATCTCCTAAGGTAATGACATTGCCTTTATTCTTATTAGCAATTGGCTCAATATTTTCTGGAATATTTTTAACTGATTTCTTTATTGGCAAGAGCAGTGATGTTTTTTGGTATAACTCTATTATTTTAGCCCATGAACATAATCATTATATGCCTTTTTTCCAAACCTTATTAATTAAGTCTTCAGTAGCTATAGGAATTTTAGCTGCTTCTTTATTATATTTTTATAATAAAAACTTATCTTTAATATTATCAAAAAAATTATCTTTTTTTTATTTGTTATCTTTAAACAAATGGTATGTTGATGAACTCTATAGAAAAATATTTGTAAAACCAATTTTTTATTTAGCTACTTTTTTTTGGAAAAAAGGTGACATCAATACTATTGATACATATGGACCTAACGGTGCTTCAAAAATAATCAATATTTTCTCAAAAAGTTTAAGTATATTTCAGTCTGGTTACCTATATCATTATGCATTTGCAATGCTAGGAGGTTTAGTAATAATTTTATCTTGGTTTATTTTCTATTAAAATGATTGATTGGCCAATAATTTCTGCTACTATTTTTTTACCTCTTATAGGCTCTTTAATAATTTTTTTAATTAAAGAAGATGAAACAACATCTAATAATATTAAATGGGCTGCGCTTTGGACCTCTATAGGAACTTTTGTTTTAAGTTGTTTAATTTGGTTTCAGTTTGATCACTCAACTTCTCAATATCAATTAGTAGAAAAATATAAATGGTTCAATGATTTTAATTTTTATTATCATGTAGGGGTAGATGGAATTTCATTGTTTATGATTTTATTAAGTACTTTTTTAACTCCTTTTTGTATTTTAGCTAGTTGGCAAAATGTTAAGAAAAGAATTAAAGAATATATGATTGCTTTTCTTTTCTTAGAAACAGTTATGATAGGAATGTTTTGCTCTATTGACATTTTATTATTTTATGTTTTTTTTGAGTCAGTTCTTATACCAATGTTTTTAATTATTGGAATTTGGGGTGGTGAAAGAAGAATTTATGCTTCTTTTAAATTTTTTCTATATACTCTTTTAGGATCAGTACTAATGTTAATAGCTATCATTTTTATCTATCAAAAAACTAATTCTATGAATATTAATTTTTTACAAGGTAATTATTTTTTTAGTAAAAAAGTTCAAATTTATCTTTGGTTAGCTTTTTTTGCTTCTTTTGCTGTTAAAATACCAATGTGGCCTTTTCATACTTGGCTTCCTGACGCACATGTAGAAGCGCCCACTGCTGGTTCAGTTATTTTAGCAGGTGTTTTGTTAAAAATGGGAGGATATGGATTTATTAGATTTTCTCTAGGTATCCTTCCAGAAGCATCAGCTTTCTTTATGCCGTTAATTATAATATTAAGTTCTATTGCTATTGTTTATACTTCTTTAGTAGCTTTAGCCCAAGAGGATATAAAAAAACTTATTGCCTATTCCTCTGTCGCTCATATGGGGATAGTTACGATAGGAATATTTATAGTTAATCAACAAGGTTTAGAAGGAGCTATGATTCAAATGATTAGTCATGGAATAGTTTCAGCTGCCCTTTTTTTATGTGTTGGCGTTATCTATGATAGAATGCATACAAGAAATATAAATTTTTACGGAGGTTTGGTCAACAAAATGCCAAAATATTCAATTGTTTTTATGCTGTTTGTTTTAGCTTCGATTGGATTACCCGGTACAAGTGGTTTTATAGGAGAATTTTTGGTTATTTTAGGAGCTTTTCAAAAAAATTCTTTTATTGCATTATTTGCAGCCCTTGGAATTATACTAGGTGCAATTTACATGTTATATTTATATAAAAAAATTATTTTTGGCACTTTAGAAAATGAAAAACTTAAAGAAATTTTAGATTTAAACCT
>CACGZD010000027.1 GCA_902577425.1 uncultured Alphaproteobacteria bacterium
TCACTTTTATCTATTAATTATGCTGTTTAGATATTCTCCATAATTAGTGTTTTTATATTTATTAATAAAATAATTCATATTTGCTTTAGAAATCCAACCATTATTAAAACAAATTTCTTCTATACATCCAATTTTTAAACCTTGCCTCTTTTCAATTGCTGAAATAAAGTTATTAGCTTCTTGAATAGAGTCATATGTACCCATATCAAGCCATGCATATCCTCTACCTAATAATGTCAAATCTAATTTATTTTCTTTTAAATATAATTTATTTACATCTGTAATTTCTAATTCTTGTCTTTTTGAAGGTTTAATCTTTTTTAATTTTTTAATTAATGTTTTGTCATAAAAATATATACCTGGTACTGCCCAATTTGATTTTGGTTTTTTTGGTTTCTCTTCAAGTGAAATTATATTATAATTTTTATCAAAATTAACTATTCCATAATTTTTTGGATTTTTAACATAATATCCAAAAATATGTGATTTTTTAGTTTTTTTTGTTAATGAAATTAACTGAGAAGCTAAATTATTTCCATAAATAACATTATCACCTAAAACAACACAAACTGGATCATAGTTTATAAAATCAATATTTTTTTTGAGTGCATCCGCAATACCTTTGGGCTCGTCTTGAATAACATAATGAAGTTTAAAGCCAAATTTTTCTCCATTCCCAAATATTGATTTATATAAGTTTATATCTTGATTCCTAGTTACCAAACTTATATTTTTAATCTTAGCTAAGAGAAGAATAGATAAAGAATAATAGATCATAGGTTTATCATAAACAGGAAAAAGATGTTTAGACAAAGAATTTGATAAGGGAGCTAATCTAGAACCTGAACCAGCAGCAATAATGATTCCTTTTTTAATCAAATCAATCTCCTTATAGATAGTTATGAGTTAAATTCAGAAATATACCATTTAATAGTTTTTAATAAACCTTTTTCAAAATCTACCTTGGAGCGCCAATTTAACTCAGAATTAATTTTATTAGTATTTAAAGCATATTTCCAATCATGTCCGGCTCTATCTTTAACAAATGTTATAAGTTTTTTGTGAGATGTTATTTTTTTGTTTTTAATTAGTTTGTCTAATATTTTACAAATTTTTATAGTTAAATCAATATTTGAAATTGTTTTATTCGCTCCAATATTATACTTTTCTCCAATTACACCTTTTTTTGATATCTTAATCAATGCATTTACATGATCAAAAACATGAATCCAATCTCTAATTTGTTTACCTTTTCCATAAATTCCTATTTTCTTATTTTTAATTGCGTTCAAAATTATAGTTGGGATTAATTTTTCATTATTTTGATATGGTCCATAATTATTTGAACAGTTAGTAATTATTATAGGTAATTTATATGTTTTAAACCAAGCTCTCACAAAATGATCAGATGATGCTTTAGATGCAGAATATGGTGAATTAGGTTGATAAATAGAATCTTCTTTAAATTTTTGATTATTTTTATAAATCGAGCCATATACTTCATCAGTAGAAACATGAATAAATTTAAATTTTTTTTTATTTTTATGTTTTAAACTTTCATAATAAATCTTTGAACTTTCTAATATTGAATAGGTCCCTAAAACATTTGTATTAATAAAGCTTTCAGGATTTGCAATGGAGTTATCAACATGAGATTCAGCTGCTAGATGAAAAATTATATCAGGTTTATATTTTTTAATATTTTTTAGTATTAAATTTTTTTTTACTATATTAATCTTTAAAAATTGATATTGAGATTTTTTAAATGATTTAAGGGCAATATTATTTGAAGCATATGTTAAACAATCAATATTTAAAACCTTATTATTTCTGTTTTTTAATAATTTGTTTATAAGATTGATACCTATAAATCCAGAACCACCTGTTACAATATATTTCATTCTTACTAAATCTAAATTTTTATTTTTAATTTTTATTTATAATAATCTTTATACCATTCAACAAAGCTTTTAATACCTTTTTCAATATTAGTTTTAGGATTATAACCTGATAAATTTTTTATCTTTTTAATACTTGCATGAGTTTTGTAAACATCCGCTTGTTGAAGAGGTTTAAATACAATTTTAGCTTTTTTATTTAAATTTTTTTCTAAAATTTTAATGAACCTCATAAGTTTTTGAGGATTATTACTTCCAATATTAAAAATTTGATGAGAAACTTTATTTTTTGAAGGTTTAGATAACAAACTAATAATACCATCAATAACGTCATCTATAAAAGTAAAATCTCTTTGATGCTTACCATAATTGAAAACTTGAATTTTTTTATTTTCCAATATTGCTTTAGTAAATTTAAATAAAGCCATATCAGGCCTTCCAAATGGTCCATAAACGGTAAAAAAACGCATACCTGACAAAGGGATTTTAAATAAATTACTATAGGCATAAGCTAAAATTTCATTAGATTTTTTTGTCGCAGCATAAATTGATAAAGGACTGTCAGTTGCTGTTTGTTCACTTAATGGATAATTTTCTGAATCTCCATATACTGAACTTGTTGAGGCATATAAAAAATGTTTAATCTTTTTTTGTTTTGATATTTCAAGAAGGTTGAAAAAACCTATGATATTGCTATCTAGATAGGCCCTTGGATTTTTAATAGAATACCTAACTCCAGCTTGAGCCGCTAAAT
>CACGZD010000028.1 GCA_902577425.1 uncultured Alphaproteobacteria bacterium
AAAATATTAAGAAACCCAAAAAGATATTTGCATGAAATTAAAACTTACTTATTTCCATCTACAAAAAAAAGTTGGCTTTAATTTTGGTCCTTAAAACCTCTTTTAAAAATAGATATTTATAAAACCTTTATTTGTATGGTAGCGGAGGAGGGATTTGAACCCCCGACATCACGAATATGAGCCGTGCGCTCTGACCAACTGAGCTACTCCGCCACAGATATATTTTCTCTATATATTAAAAGACTCTCCACAACCACATGTACTTTTTTCATTTGGGTTATGAAAAACAAAACGAGATGCAAATTTATCTTTAGTATAGTCCATTTCACTTCCAATTAAAAACATACTTGCTTTTGGGTCCACATAAACTTTAACACCTTTAGATTCAATTAAATCAAAATCTTTTATTTTTTCATTTGTTGCATAATCTATTCTATATGCATATCCAGAACATCCTG
Organism: uncultured Alphaproteobacteria bacterium; assembly: GCA_902577425.1. Taxonomy (GTDB): domain Bacteria; phylum Pseudomonadota; class Alphaproteobacteria; order HIMB59; genus MarineAlpha5-Bin3. Next base: position 459 of record CACGZD010000028.1, read on the forward strand.
TCTTATCAACTCCTACTATAATTCCATTTACATCTTTAGGTCCTTTTAAAAGTAAATCTTTTATTTGCTTTGCTGCATTATCAGAAATAGAAATTATATTATCCATAAACTATATTATAATTCATTTTAAAAAATATCTAAAGCTAGTTTTGCTTCATCTGACATCATACTTTTATCCCATTTTGGGTACCATACTAAATTAACACTAACGGACGATAAATTATCAAGATTTTCAACTGCTAAACCGACATTTTTTGGCATAGAACCAGCTACGGGACAATTAGGATTAGTTAAAGTCATATTAATTAATACATTATTATTTGAATCTATATCAATGCTATAGATTAGTCCTAAATCATATAAATTTACAGGTATCTCTGGATCCATTACTTTTTTAATTTGATCAACAACATCTTTTTTTAATACACTTTCATTAATTTCATTATTGTTCAATTTTTTATAATATGAAGAATTTTTATCAGGCAAAAAATCATTTAAGTTTTTTTCTTTCATATTTCTTAATTAAAAAATTTTTTGGCTTCAAACAAAGCACTTACAAATAAATCAGCATCACTTTTATTATTATAAATTCCAAAAGAAGCTCTTGCAGTAGAGTTGATATTCAAATATTTCATTAAAGGTTGGCAACAATGATGCCCTGTTCTAACAGCAATATTTTTCTGATCTAAAAACATTGCAAGATCATTTGCATGGATACCATTAATATTAAAAGAAATAATAGCACCTTTATTTGAGCTTTTACCATATACTAAAACATCTTCATCAAGGCTCAATTTTTCAAAAGTATAATCATGTAATTCTTTTTCATATTTAAAAATATTTTTTAATCCAATTTTATTAACAAAATTAATACTAGCACCTAATCCTATTACCTGAGCTATTGGTGGCGTTCCGGCTTCAAATTTTTGAAAACCTTTAGCAAATTTAGTATTTTCAATTTCTACATGATCAATCATTGATCCTCCCCCTTGATAAGGATTAAAAATTTCTAACCATTTATCCTTCATATATAAAACTCCCACACCAGAAGGACCATAAATTTTATGACCAGAAAAAACATAAAAATCACAATCTAGTTCCAAAACATTTAATTTGGAGTGTGCAACAAATTGACATCCATCAATCATAATAGGAATATTAAGTCCTTCTATTCGCTTTTTGATAAGATCAAAATTAGTTATTGATCCAGTAACATTAGACATATGCGCTAAAGAAATAAATTTTGTTCTAGAGTTAATTTTATCATTAAAATCATTATAATCGATTTCTCCTATATCATTTAATTTTATAGGCACTATTTTAAATTTATATTTTTTAGCAGCAATGTGCCAAGGTACAATATTGGCATGATGCTCTAAATAAGAAATAAGTACTTCATCTCCTTCAGACAAATATTTTTCACCAAATTTATCAACAACTAAATTAATTCCTTCAGTTGCACTCTTTGTAAAAATAATATTTTCTTCAGAATTAGCAGAGATAAAATCACTTACTTGTATTCTTACATTCTCAAAACTTTTTGTTAAATTTGAACTTAAAGAATAAAGCCCCCTATGAACATTAGCATATTCATAGGAATAACAGTTATTAGTTGCATCTATCATTTCTTTTGGCTTTAAAGCAGAAGCAGCTGTATCTAGAAATACCAAGTTAGGATTTTTTTTAAAAACAGGAAATAAATTTTTTATATCTTTAAACATTTTATAAATTATTTTCTTTAAGCCAAATACCAGAATGATAATTGAATTTTTCAATAAACTTTTTATTTTCAATATCCGATATTATATTATGAAAGAAAGATTTAAGTAATAAGGCCATTGATTTTTTTTTATTTAATCCTCTAGAGCGTAAATAAAAAAGTAAGTCTTTATCAATTGGTCCAATAGTTGATCCATGTGAACATTTTACATCATCAGCATAAATTTTAAGTTCAGGCTTAGAATGAAAAGTTGAAGAGTCTGATAATAAAATTCCTTTACTTAGTTGATAGGCCTCAGTTAATTGAGCTTCTTTGTCTACATAAGTCTTGCTTAAATAACTTGCTTTTGAATTATCTGTAAGGATACCCTTATATCTTTGACTACTTTTACAAGAAGGAAAATTATGATTTATTTGAGTTTTGTTATCAATAATTTGATTAGAAGAAGCAAAAAAA
>CACGZD010000029.1 GCA_902577425.1 uncultured Alphaproteobacteria bacterium
TAGAATTCTAGATGGATATCCAATTTTATATATTTCAGAAAGAGTCGGAAAAAATGGTATATTATTTAAATTTTTTAAATTTAGAACAATGAAAACAAAGAAATCATTTGATGATCATGACGAAATTACTCTAATAGGAAGGTATTTGAGAAGATTAAGTATTGATGAATTACCTCAATTATACAATGTTTTGATTAATGATATGTCAATTGTAGGTCCTAGACCGTTACCAAGTAACATTGAAAAGCAAATTTCTATAGAAAATGTAATTATAAGAAGATCTATAAAACCTGGAATTACTGGTTATTCTCAAATTTTGTATAACAAGAAAAAAAGATCATGGGATGAAAAAATAAAAGATGATCTTATTATGATAAAAAATTATAGTTTTAAATCTTATTTATTTATAATTATACAAACTTTCCCTGTATTAATTAAAAGATTTAAATTTAATTCAAAAGGTGATACTTTATAATTTTATGTCTAATATTTTGATTATAGCCCCTCATGCTGACGACGAAATTTTAGGATGTGGCGGATCTATTAGTTATTTTATCAAAAAAAAATTTAAGGTTTATGTAGCAATTATGACAAATGCTAATAAAGGAGATCCAATACTTTATTCTTCAAATTTAATTAAAAAAATACGTAACGAAGCACTTAATGCACATAAATATTTAAAAATATCTCATACATATTTTTTTGATTTTCCAGCACCTCAATTAGATCAATATCCTATTTCTTTAATTAGCAAAGCGATTAATGATTTAGTTAATAAGATTAATCCTAAAATAGTTTTTTTACCTCATATAGGTGATTCACATATTGATCATCAGATTATACACAAAGCTTCTTTGGTAGCTCTAAGACCGATAAATAAAAATAATTTTATAAAAATATTGGCATACGAAACTTTGTCTGAAACTGAATGGGGTATTAATTCTTCAAATAATTTTTTTATTCCAAATTATTTTATCTCATTAAGATCAGAGGATGTAAGAAAAAAAATATCAGCTTTTGAAAAGTACAAATCTCAAATTAAAAAGTACCCACATCCTAGGTCTCCTAAAGGAATTCAGAATTTATCTAGTTTTAGAGGCAATAATATATCTGAAAAAAATGCTGAAGCATTTATGTTAATTAGAAATATTAAAAAATGAAAATAGGCATTATAGGTGCTGGTGGGCATGGTGCAGTTATAGGTGATATAGCTATTTCTTTAGGTTATAGTGATATTTATTACTTTGATGACTATCTTTTAAAAAAAAATTTTAATTTACAAGGTAAATTTGCTGGAAAACTAAAAAATATCAATCAATACCAGGATTTAAACTTTATTGTTGGTTATGGAGATAATTATAAAAGAGCAGAAATTATTAATCACTTAGAAAGTAATAATTTAAATATAATTACATTAGTGCATCCAAATGCTTCAGTGAGTATGCGAGCTAAAATTGGCAAAGGTACTGTTGTGATGCGCAATGCGTCTATTAATAATAATGTCAAAATTTCTAAAGGCTGCATTATTAACACAGGTGCAAACATTGATCATGATTGTATAATTAATAAATTTTCTCATATTTGCCCAGGCGTTAATATGGCTGGAAATGTTAAAATAGGTAAATACGCTTTTATAGGAATTGGCTCAAATATAATACAAAAAATTATTATAGGTCATCAAGTTATTGTCGGAGCAGGTTCAATTATTACTCAAAATATAAAGTCCAATGTAACTGTATATAATAAAAAAGAATTAGTAATTAATGAAAAAAATTAAATTTTCTAATTGGCCATATTATTCAAAAAAAGAAATTAATTCTGTTACAGAAATTCTTTTATCTGGAAAAGTAAATTACCTATATGGAAAATATGGAAAAAAATTTGAAAATAAATTTTCAAAATATATTAATTCAAAATATGCAATAGCTGTATCAAATGGAACAGTTGCATTAGAACTATCATTGTTATCATTAAATCTTAAAACAAACGATCAAATAATTGTTACTCCAAGATCTTATTTTAGTTCTGCATCTTCAATTTTAAAGATAGGTTCAAAACCAGTTTTTGTAGATGTGGATATAAATACTCAAAATATTACTCTAGAAAATATTAAAAAAGCAATTACTAAAAAAACAAAGGTGATAATTTGTGTTCATTTAGCTGGTTATCCTTGTGATATGATAGAGATTTCAAAATTTGCCAAAAAAAATAATTTAATCATCATTGAAGATTGTTCACAAGCTCATGGTGCAAAAATAAATCAAAAAAAAATAGGAAGTTTTGGCGATATTTCTATTTGGTCTTTTTGTAATGACAAAATTATTTCAACAGGTGGAGAAGGAGGAATGATAACTACTAATAATAAAAAAATAAAAGAGTTTATATGGAGCTATAAAGATCAAGGAAAAAATTATAAAAAATTTTTTTCTCAAAATAAAAACAATGTCTTTAGATATGTGCATGATCAAATAGGTTCAAATTTTAGAATTACTGAAATGCAATCAATTATAGGAATACATCAATTAAAAAATCTTGAAAAAAATATTATCATTAGAAATA
>CACGZD010000030.1 GCA_902577425.1 uncultured Alphaproteobacteria bacterium
ACCTGAAAGTATTAATGTTAATAAAGGTAATTGGGAATATATAGCTATAGATTTTAATATTTATTCTATGCTTTTTATTTTTTTTCTAGCTATATTTATTAAAAATATTTTATTAATTATTCGTTATTATTATGAAGAGCGCTTAACTGCTTTGTTAAGAAATAAGTATATGTCAAAATTATCAGAACATATTTTCAACGGTGAATATAAAAAAATTTCAAAATATCAAGTAGGTAATTTAAATTCAATATTAATAAATGAAACTCTTCATATTACTGTTTGTTTAAAGTCAGTTATCAAAATATTTTCCGGTGTTTTCTTAACATTTTTTTTATTCTTAGTTTTTTTATATTATCATAATAATCCTCAAACATTATTGTTTTTAATTATGTTTATTATTATTTTATTTGTTTTAAAACCTATAGGCAGTTATTCTAAAAAGTTAGGGAAAATAAGGGTAGAATCATTGCAAGCTTATTCAGGATTTTTAAGTGATTACATTATTAATTATAGACAAGTAAAATTATTAGGTATTGAAAAAAAATCAATTGAGAATTTATTTATTTATTCTCAAAAATATATCAATGTTACGAAATTAATGAGATTTATTCAACAGCTTCCTAGACCCGCTTTAGAAACATTATTTATAATAGGAATAATTGCTTACATAATTTTTTATTTAGTGATTGCAAATTTTAATCTTAATCAAATTTTGCCACTAATAGCGTTATTTATTGTCATAGGATATAGATCATTAGGGCAAATTGATGTAATAATAAAGGCACTCGTTGGTGTTTCAAATAATTTAGTAAGCTTTGATAAAATAGAGAAATTATTTAATGATTTAAAAAATTCTAATTCTAAAAATAATTTAAAAATATTAAACAATTATAAAAAAGATATTTTATTTGATAATATATCATTTAGTTATGAAAAAGAAAAAATTTTTAATAATCTATCTCTGATCATTCCTCATAAATCTAAATGTTTAATCAAAGGTAAATCTGGCACAGGAAAATCAACATTAGTAGACTTATTAGTAAAATTGCAAGAACCTAATTCTGGCAATATATTAATTGGCAATGAAAATTTAAAAAATTTAGACCCAACTCATTTAAGAAAAAAAATTGCATATGTTAGTCAAGAGGTCTTATTATTTAATGATACTATTTTTGAAAATATAAAATCAGTTAAACCAGATTTAACAGAAGATGAATTTGAAAAATATGCAAAGTTAACTTTATGTCATGAATTTATTAAAAATTTAAAAAATGGTAAAAAATTTATAGTAGGTGATCGTGGCTTGAACCTTTCTGGCGGCCAACGACAAAGAATTGGAATTCTTAGATCTATTGTTAATAATCCTGAAATTATTATTCTTGATGAATCAACAAATGCTTTGGATCAAAATCTTTCAGAACAATTATTGAAAAATTTATCTAGCTATTTTAGAGATAGTACAATAATTTTTATTACTCACGGAAATACTTCTGAGGAATTATTTAATAAAACAATAAATTTAGACGAAATAAAAAAAAATAATGCTAAAATCTAATTATTCAAAAAAAAAAATTGCTATTTTAGGTCTTGGATATGTTGGATTGCCTCTAGCTATTGCGTTTGGTAAAAAATTTGACACTATAGGTTTTGACAAAAATAAAAAAAGAATTGTTAATCTAAAAAAAGAATATGACAATAATAATGAGATAAAAAAAATTGAATTTAAACAATCAAATACTTAAGCTTTACCTCAAATTTAAAATTATTATCTAAATGTAATTATTATATTATTACAGTTCCAACGCCAATCTTTAAAAATAAAAAACCAAATTTGAGTTTTTTGATTAATGTTTCACAATCAATAGGTGGAATACTTAAAAAAGGGGACATAGTGATATATGAATCCACTGTTTTTCCTGGAACAACAGAAGAAGTTTGCATTCCAATCTTAGAAAAAAAATCAAAATTAAAACTAAATAATGATTTTTTTGTTGGATATAGCCCAGAACGTATTAATCCTGGAGATAAAAAACACACAATTGAAAAAATAAAAAAAATTACTTCTGCCTCAAATAAGTTAGCTCTTAAAAAAGTTAATTTTATATATAAAAAAATTATTAATGCAGGAATATATCCAGTTGATAATATTAAAATTGCTGAAGCAGCAAAAGTTATCGAAAATTCACAAAGAGATTTAAATGTTGCTTTTGTAAATGAGCTTTCTATTATTTTCAAAAAATTAAAAATTAATACAAAACAAGTTCTTGAAGCTTCATCAACAAAATGGAATTTTATAAATTTTTCACCAGGTTTAGTAGGAGGTCACTGTATAGGAGTA
>CACGZD010000031.1 GCA_902577425.1 uncultured Alphaproteobacteria bacterium
ATGTTATTTCCCTGATTGAAAATGGTGATTTGAAAAAAAAATTTGAAAATGAATGTACAAAAGTTTACAATTTAAATTTTAAAAAAAATATTTTTTTCATTTATGAAATTTATAAATTATATAAATTAGTAAAAGAAATAAAACCTAATATTTTAAAAGGATGGATGTATCATTCAATTTTATTAACATCTCTTATCGGCAAAATATTAAAAGTATCAAAAATATATTGGAATATCAGACATACAGAGTTAGTTTATTTCAAAAGTTCTATTATTACAATTTTTATTGCTAAAATCTTATCTTATATTTCATATAATATTCCAAATAGAATAATATATTGTTCTGAAGAGTCTAAGAATTTTCATAATAAATTTGGTTTTTCAAATAAAAAATCTACAATAATTTATAATGGTGTAGATATTAATATATTCCAATATTCTCAAACGAAAAGAAATGAAATTAGAAAAAGGTTCAATATTTCTGATGAGTTTTTTATTATTGGTATGTTCGCGAATTATAGATTACAAAAAAACCACAAATTATTTATAGATTCTTTAAGTATATTCAAAAATCATGACTTCCCTTTTAAAGTTTTAATGGCCGGAAGAAATATTGATAAAAATAATATTAATTTACTATCTCAAATTAAAAAAAATAATTTGGAAAATAATATTATTTTACTTGGAAATATTGATAATACATATGAAATTTATAATTCATTAGATATATTTGTTTTATCTTCAAGTTTTGGTGAGTCCTTTTCTAATGTTTTAATTGAATCCATGTCCTCTTCTATTCCATGTATTACTACGAATGTTGGTGCTTCTTCATTTATTGTAAATAATTGTGGTTGGATTTTAAATGATTTTGATAAAAATAAATTATCTGATTTATTAACTAAGACCTATCATTTAAAATTTGATAAAGAACATTGGAATTATTTAATGAATCAAAATAGGTTAAGAGTTGAGAAACATTTTACACTTAAATTTATGATAGATAAATATGAAAAAATTTGGAATATTAATTAATTTAATGCAAAAAAATAATATTATTTAATGCATTTTGATTCTCATATTATTGATATACGTGACCCAAGCTGGGGGTTTTTTATTTTGCCAACAAATGCTTATTCTTTAACTACATTATTATTAGTAGTATTTGTTAGCTTATTAACAATAGGCATTATTGCTAACAAACTAAAATTAAATTTATTTTTATCTTATTCAATTTATATTTGGCATTCTATATTTAATATTATTTATATTATATATGTTTATTATGATAAAGGTGATGCCACTAAGTATTTTTTTCGTTCATTAAATGAATTTCATATTTTAAATGCAGTAGGTGCAAAATTTATTGTCTCTTTTACTGCAATATTTTCTCAATTTTTTGCATTTAACTATTTATCAGTTTTTATTATTTATAACCTCATTGGTACTATAGCTTTGTTATTGTTAGTTAATATATTTATTAATAAAAAATACAGTACTGATTATAAAACAAAAATAATTATTCTTATAATAGCTTTTCTCCCATCATTATCTTTTTGGACATCAGCAATAGGCAAGGATACAATTTATTTTTTTGGTACTTCATTGTTATTATGGACAATATTTAATCTTAATAAAAATATACTGGTAAAATATTTTGCCTTAATATTATTATTCTTAATAAGACCACATTACGGTTTTATAGGTTTGGCGATTTTTGTATTTTTTGATTTAGTTTTATCCAAAAGTACTATCAAAACTTTATATGTTAAAATATTTTTCATTATTTTTATTGTTTTAATCTCACCATTTTTATTTAATTATATTCTTAATTTTGTTGGATATTATTCAGTTACAGGTTATGAACATTTTCATTTAGAAGGTTTCTTAAATTTTCTTGAAGTAAGATCGCGTTATGGTTTTAGTGAAGCATTTTATGATGTTTATACAATGCCTTTCATTTTAAAATTAATTTCATTATTATTTAGACCATTTATATTTGAAGCTAATAATATATTTCAATTTATTATTGCTTTGGAAAATTTATTTTTATTTTTATTAATAATTTATTTAATATATGAAAAAATAATAATAATAATATTTAAAGGTATTAAATTCCCATCTGCTGATAGATTAACATTATATACTTATACATTTTTTTATCTTTTTTTCTTATCAATTTCAGTTGCAAATTATGGAATTGCTAGTCGACAAAAATGGATGATACTTCCTGTATTAATAGTTTTATTGTTAACAAATTCAAAAAAATATGAAAAATAAAAATATTAAAATTCTTTTAGCTTGTACTAAATCGATCACTTACAATCTTTTTTTAAA